>DASYXM010000050.1:0-279929 GCA_035934795.1 Bryobacteraceae bacterium
CTTCCGGTCCATCGGGGACGCCGGACGGCCTGCGCTCGGAAAACCGTTACGACTGGCCCGCGTTACACGCATGATTCGCTTGGAGCAGGTTCCTAACAGACTCTCGTGTGTCGTATAATTCCTTGCGGACAGCGTGGTCTGCCCTTTTTTGAATTTCGGAATCGATCTAGAGGAGAAAACAACGTGCGAATCACTTGGATCATTACACTTGTGTGCGCCGCAGCGATCGTGAGCGCACAGCAGCCCGTGGCGAAAAGCTTCAGCAGCGCGGCGGACGTTCAGGGCATGATTGAGAAAGCGAAGAACGAGCGCAAGTCGGATCAGCCGAATTTCATTCAGCCGCTTCTACAAGCGGCTCCCTACAGCGTAAATCTGGAATATCGGGTGCAAGGAATCGACACCAACCCCAACATCCACGACGTGGAGGCCGAGATGGTTTACGTGGTTGATGGAGCGGGAGTCCTCACCATCGGCGGCAAACTCAAGGACGAACGGCGCACGAATGACAAAAACCGCACCGGATCGAAGCTCGAAGGTGGAACCCCACGGCGAATTACCAAGGGCGATTACGTGATGATTCCGGAAAACACGGCGCACTCCTTCACCCAGGTGGAGGGCCGGCTGGTCATCATGTCCGTGCACCTGCCGAGGAGCGGTGCGGCCAATTAACCCGCCGCTTGGGAGCCGCGGCGTGGAGGCGGCGTCGCGAACCGGCATAATCGTACGAGCGTTGGGGGCTGTGGGAGGTCAGACTGTTAGAGACTGCTGTTTTCGACTGTTCGAGATCCGGCAGTTTCACGACGGTTTTGGGACTGAGTTGGCGTTCCTGGTTGCCCCATCCGGACAGTCTGAACGACACCAGGCCCGTACTTCGATATGCGCAGCACAGGGAGCTGGCGGTGGCCGGCCATTTGCTGCAGGCTGTCGGGAGAACGGCAAATTGCGCGAGAAGATCGCCGAAAATTGATATGATGCGGTCATTCGTCGAATTCTTCGTGCTAAACCGGAGGACATCATGGACTCGCAATCGCCATCCGGGCATCCCATTGGAAAAGGAATTAGCCGCCGCACGCTGGCTCAGGTTGTAGCTGCAGGAGCTGTCGCAGCGACCGCCAGTACGCCGGCATTCGCGCAGCAGCAGCCATCTTCCATGAGCGAAGCCTCGCCCCAAGACTATGTGCGCGATCCGACGCGATGGGGCAGTCCGGAGGTGGCGGCGCTGTTTCCCGGCTTCAAGCATCTCGATATGCGGACGAAGGGCGCCGTCATTCGCGTGCGTCATGGAGGTTCGGGGCCGCCTTTGCTGTTGCTTCATGGCTATCCCAACAATCATGTGCTGTGGCACGCGGTTGCCGCAAAACTGGCGCAGCGCTACCACGTTGTGTGTCCGGATCTGCGCGGCTACGGCGATTCCTCGCTACCCGATCCCGGCGCGAGGCTCAGCAATTACAGCCATCGCGTGATGGCCGAAGACATGCTCGAAGTGATGGAACAACTCGGCCATCAGCGATTCTTCTTGATCGGCCACGACCGCGGCGCGCGCGTTTCCCATCGCATGTGTCTCGATCATCCGGAACGGGTGATGAAGCTCTGCCTCCTGGACATGTTGCCGACCTATTATGTCTGGACCAATACGACCAGGGAGTGGGCGCTCGGAACTTGGCACTGGGCGTTCTTAGCCCAGCCGGAGCCGTTCCCCCAGACCATGATCAATGCCGTGACGCCGGAGTGGTTTCTCACCAACCGCGGCGGCATCCCGCGGCAGCGACCCAAAATCGTAATGGACGAATTCATACGCTGCTTCACGCCGAAGACGATCAGCGGCGTTTGCCGCGATTATCGCGCGGGCGCGACCGTCAATTTCGAGATGGACGCGGCCGACAAAGATAAGAAGATCGCGACTCCGCTCCTCGTATTGTGGGGTACCAGAGGCGCACCGCCGACCGACGAATATCCAACGGTCTGGAGGAAATTCGCGAGCAATCTGGAGACCATCGAGCCGCTCGCCACCGGACACTACATACAGGAGGAAATGCCCGAGCAGTGTCTCGATCGTTTCTTCAAATTCTTCGTAGCCTAGTGAAGCGGCGAGCGCCTGCCACTAAAAAATCAATGCTCTCCAAGTCGAGGAGTTTCTTATGAAGATACTGCCCAGGTCGAAAATCACGACGTTTGCCTTCGTCGTGCTGATCCTCACCGTGATCGCGGCGCCCCCTCCGTTGCTCCGGGGACAAGGAGCGGCGCAGGGCGACTCCGTGGCCCAGCTGGTCCGGCACGATCCGTCCCGGGAGCTGGCGATGAAGATCGCCCAGCCGTTCACCTTCGCTGCAGTGGGCGACATCATCATCCGGCGGCCGGTCGGAGAGGGGGATGCCGGCTATCAGGCTCTCGCGAAGGTGATGCGGGACGCAGACATGACCTACGCCAACATGGAGGGACCGATCCTCGATGAGGCCACCTTCCGCGGACCTCTCGCCGGAGGCCCCCAGAGTGTGGTTCATGAGCTGAAGCGTATGGGCGTCCGGATCATGACCGACGCGAACAATCACACGCTCGATGCCGGCCTCGAGGGCATGTTCGAAAGCCATCGGCTTCTGGACCAGGCGGGCATTGTCCACGCCGGATCGGGGAAGAATCTCGCCGACGCCAGGCAAGCCCGCATTGCGGTGACTCCGAAGGGGACGGTTGCGGCCATCGGCATGTATTCGATTGATCCGAGTTCGAACAATCGGTCGCGTTTCACCGATGCGACCGGGAACATGCCCGGTCTTAATCCCCTGCACGTGACGCCGTACAACGTGGTTACCGCCGAGCACATGCAGGCTTTGAAGAAGATCCGCGAGGCCATCTATGCCCGCCGTCCCGAGGTGCACGTTCCCGTTGCGCCCGTCGCGGCCGACGAGCCCGCGGGGCGGTTGCAGCTCTTTCAAACCGCATTCACAGTCGGTCCGCATCCCGGCGATCTCACGTACGAGATGGATCCGGCTGATCTCAAAGGCATCCTCACGAGTGTCCGGGTCGGCAAGCAGTTGGCGGACTTTCTTGTCGTCGCGATTCACTGCCATCAGAATTCCTTCGCGTTTCAAGCGTACAGTCAGGACCATAGCACGCCGAACTTCCTGATCGAGTTGGCGCATCAGGCCATCGACAATGGGGCCGACGCCTTCGTCGGACATGGGGTGCACAACCTCCGCGGTGTGGAGATCTATAAGGGCAAACCGATTTTCTACGGCGTGTCGAGCTTCTTTTACCATCGCGGGGCGGCGCCGGAAATTACCAGTCCGTCGGCGGGGGCAGGCGCCGGGGCGAACGAGCTGGAAGACAATTTGGAAACACTCTTGACCACCAGCCGCTTCGAAGACGGGAAGCTGATGGAGGTCCGCCTCTATCCGGCGGACCTGGGGCAGGATCGAACGCGACCCATCTCGAGGAGCGGCACTCCCTCGACACCTTCACCAGAGATGGCGCGCCGGGTGCTCGAGAGACTTCAAGCACTTTCGAAACCGTTCGGCACCGCCATCTCGATTCAGAACGGCGTAGGCGTGATCCGTGTCGCGTCGAAGCAGAGCAACTGAGTTTTCGGTCTATCTCGCCTGGTCTGCTGTCACTGAAGTTCGATGAACAAAACCGGGTGGGGCGGACGCCCTCGTCCGCGCCGGACCCCTTGGTCCGGCTTCTGAATCGCAGCCCAATAGGGCCGACGTGGGCGTCGGCCGCGGCCCAGGGGGACCGCCCTACCCCGCTGACTTATCGCACGAACCACCGGGACAGGAGACTAGTTCCTCGCGGCTGGACCCATGGCGATGAATTCGAGGGTAGCGCCCTCGGGCCCCGTTCCGTCGTAGTGCATCTGATTGGGGATATCGTGGATGACGCCGCCCGGTCCAATGGCAACCGTGTTGTTCTTATCGAACTTCTCCCCCGTGCCGATCAAGAAAGTTCCGGCCAGGACCGTGATGAATCGCTCGTTGGGATGAGAGTGAGGCTGGCTCCACTCGTTGGGACCCCGTTTGGTGATTTGCACGTACAAGCCGGCTTTTGACGGATCGCCAAACAGAGTCGCCGTCTTGCTTGGGCTTCCTGGACGCTCTTGCCACGCAAATTGATCGGGAAGTTTATAATCTCTCGCATTGCGGTCGATGGTAACGGGCGCGGCGCCGTAGAGGACCATCACGTTCCCGAGTTGCGGAACAACCAGGCCGGCGTGCCTGTTCATCCTCGCCCCGGAGTCCGACAGAACCGTCAAGACGAGGAATCCCAAAACCAAGGCTATCCGCCGAAGACCGCGACTACTGAGCTTGAACATGGTGATTCTCCTTCCCTCAGAGAGTAGTCCAGAATCGCCGGCGAGTCCAGCATCGCGAATGAGCATCGCGAATGATCCCGAACGATTAGCGCCCGTCCTTCGACGCGATTTGCACGAAGACGCCGTCGGGATCCCTGAGATTGACCGTCGAGCCGCCGGTATTGGCCTGATACGAATCTCTCGCTTTGGCGTCCGGCAACTCGCTGTTGATTTTGTCAGCGAGGCGTTTGGCAGCGGCCCGATCCATATGTTCGACCGCCACTGCGAAATGTGTGATCACGCCCTTCTGTGCGGCCACCGAATCGATGCTGATGTACCCGTCAGGCAAGTCCATATGGATACCCGTACCGGCGTCCGTAGCCGGCCAGCCTTTGGTGACCCCGAAAAGCCGTTCATAAAACGCGAAGGAACGTGGAACGTCGCTGACCGTGAGTGCGACGTGGTTGACGGACAAGCCGCGCACGATTGGACCGGAAGCCCGGGCGCCGTCCTGCGCCAGGGTAGCCGTCGGCAATACCAGTGCTGCCAACGCTTGGACAAGATGCCGGCGCGTCATCCGACCGCGGTCATACTGGTCAAACAAGGAATCAACCATGGAGTTCATGGGCGGTACCTCCCGATGCAATCATTGTCGCTCAGAACGGCTCGCCGTCGGCTTTGCCATTGTGAACGCAACCGCTCGACCATTTCCGGAAACCATACTCTTTGCGCGTCACCGGCAGCGATATCATTGGTCATTCCAATTCACGGGAGGTAAGAAAATGCGAAAGATCATCGAGCATGTGCATTGGCCTGATGCGCCCGATCTCTGGATGCCTTACGCGCCGGCGATAAAGGTCAAAGGCGGCACGACCGTTTATCTCGCGGGTGTTACGGCGGCGCCGGTCTATCATCATCATCCGCATCGCCCGCAGGAGTTCGATGACATGCCGCGAGATATGGAAGGGCAAGCACGCGCAGCGCTTGATAATTTAAAGCGTGGCTTGAGCGCCGTCGGCGCGAACCTCGCCGACATCGTTACGGCGGATCGCTTTGTCACGGATCTGTCGGATCAGGATGCGCTCAACAGCGTGTGGGCCGAATATTTCGGTAGTGCCAAACCCGCCACCACAACGGTACAGGTCGTGCGCCTTGCGACGGACCCGCGCTGCCTTGTCGAGATCAATGCGATCGCGGTTATCGATTGAAGTTGCAACGTAAAGTCGTCGAAGTGGCCCCTGGGCCGCCAGATCATTGCCACTGTCGGAGGTCAATGCCGGCGCACTACCCGCTATGGCGGCCTCGACTTCCTATGACGAGCACGCGGGAATGCGAATGGGCCATCGTCGCGGAGAGGAGGGCGTTTGCGCAGACATACTTGGGCAAACCGCAAGGCGGGGTCCCAGCCAATACACTCCGCGCGATGCCGGCTCTCGCTGCACCGCTCATCTCGCTTGCTATTGTCGTGCTGGTGGCTGCTCAGCCAATTCTTTCGAAGTTGGATTCCCACTGAAATGGCGCTCGTAGACTCCGTTGCCGGGAGGGACTTTGCGGCTGACTTCCACCCGCATAGTCCTTCCTTCCCACTGTTTGACGAGCTGATTCCTGCGCAGATGCCCGAGCAGCGTTTCTTCCGCCATCTCGCGGCATTGGAATTCCATCAGTTGTGCATTCGGTTCCAGGCGGCGATAAATAGGCATGCTGATCTTCCAAGGCCGCGTGAACACCTTCTTGTCTTCGATGGTCGCTTCGTAGCGGAACGCATCGCGCGTGATGGGAGTGTACCGTTCCACGACATGAAGCGCGTCGCTGTGGAAGTCACCGGAGCGATCCAGCCATGTTTGGGATGTGAAGTCCGAAACGTCGGTAACGAGCGTGTCACCTTCCCAGCGCCCCACCGCGTGACCCATATAGGCATCGGCCGGGTAGGGATCCACTTGGTCGAGATGAATCGTCCGCTCGGCGCCGGCGTATTCGAAGACCATGAGTACCTTCGTCGTTCCTTGAATGATCTGAAACGGATACGGCATGTACATGGCGCGCGGCACGCCCGGCTTGAAGCAGTCAATCTCAGGATCGCGATCCAGCCAATTGGCGAGGTTCTCCTGCTTTCTTTTCGCCGCCCATGGCTGATAAGGGATCTCCTCGCCTTCGACGACGCCGAGATCCGGAGGCACCCAGCCAACTGCGCCCAGCGCGACGACGGGAGCGGCCAGGACCGGATCGCCGGAATACACTCCAGGTTGACCCACCATGGGGCGCGGGCTATGCGTCAACAAGTCCCAGTTGGCGCCATTGTTCGCCTCCCAGATTCCGCTGAAATCGGGTTTCCCGTCCGCCCTCCGCGGTATCGCGGAGCTCGAATTTTGAGCCAGCACGACCGAGCCCGATTTTTGAACCAGGCGCGTTGTCGCCAGCCACATTCCGCCGATCGCGACGGCTGTCACCAGCGCAACCAGCGCCTCTCTTCTAAAACTCCGCATCGCATCCGCCCTCTTAACGCTCCCCAACGCTATTTCTCAGGCTGCGGGGAAGCCGTTATTCACTGCCCGCTCGCCCGAAGCTGTACTTCTGATCTGCCGGTTCTACTCCGCCGCCGGTCGCGATGTCCATGGTTCGCGGATTGGGGCCCTTCCCCTCCTTGAAGAGTTTTTCGGCTGCCCGCATGTTCGCCAGCATATCCATCATGCCGTAATTTCCTTCATGACAATCGGCCTCGTAGATCTGGTTTTCCTTGTCGGACGCCTTTTCCAAGGGCTCCATTGCCGTCCACGGACGCGTCCAGGTGGTCGGATCTTCGACGGTTATCATGTACTCCAGCCGAGTTTCGCTTACGCGTTTGAAGCGCTCGACCACGTGCCGGTTCTGACGGGAGCCCAGATAGTCCGACTTGGGCGAGAAGTTCGTGATGTCGACGACCAGCGTGTCGCCCTCCCAGTGGCCGCGCGCATCCCCCCTATAAGAGCGGATGCTCGCCGGCAAGTGCTTGCTGCCGTCGACAGGAATTGTGCGGACGAAACCCTGCCCCTGAAACGCGTCCACTACGATGCCGACCTGTCGCGGCGACTGCACGATGCGATAGAACGTGTCCAGGTGCGGCAACTCCCAGGCCAGGCATCGCTCCTGCAGAGAACGGTCTTCCGGACCGTCGGCGCGATTGAGGCGATCGACGTTGTAGAAGGGTGGCGGTTCGAAATATAGCGGAGAGGGCGGTCCCGGCCTGCCGCCGGAGGTCCCCTGAAGCAGCGCTTGCTCGTACTCGCGGATCGAGGCCCTTCTCTTCTGCGCTTCCGGCGTCAGAGGAGGGAGCAGACCGTTGGGTGGATCGATGATGAGCGACGTGCGGCGGTCCACGAGATGCAAGGATCGCGGAGATCTGTCGAAAAACGCCTGGTTGTACGCCCCAGCCACGTCCTTCTCGGTGCCTTCCTTAGCGCGCTTATCGCGACCCGGGCGTGAATCCACCTCAGCCTCGGCCTTCGCGGCTTCTTCAGGCGCCAGAACCGGCTTGTTCGCGAACCTCGCCGGCCGTTGTAAGGGCGTCAGTGTTTCGCCATTCCAGATGCCTTGCAGGTCGGGTTCGCCCCAGGGTGTTCGAAACGGTTTCGCAGATTGCGCCAGCGCGCCGACTGAGACGATCGTCAACACCATGAAGAGACGTATTAACATAGGTCGCCTCCCGACGAATATTATCTCCGCGGGTTGGGTCTGTCAAGCACTAGAATAGCGTGGTGTAGGTAGCGCATGATCTGTCCGCTGTAGTAACTCCGCAATTCGATTACAGGTCCGGCGTGCGTAGGCCGAACTACGCGCGGCCGAGCAGCGGATTGAAACCGCCCGGGCCACCCAGGCCGAGGGCGGCGCTCGAACTCGCGGCTGTCACGCTGACTGGGCGAGGGGTTCCGATGCACACGTGGGAGAAGGTTCGCGGGTGTGCGAATCGCAACCGATTGTTTTCGCGGCAGAAATATTTTTTCGATCGAGGTCACTCCCGGTTTGCCAGCTTTGATGCGCGTGCGCCGCCAAGTGCCCCACAATCAATGGGATTGAGGTTTGAAACATCACAACGCGTTTGCGCGCGCGTAGCGCGACTCTAGGGGCCTTCCCCACCCCAAACTACCTGTTTTTTAAAATGCCCTCCAGGGCCATTTCCCCGCCCGTGGCGCGAATGTACGGTCTTACAATCGTCGTGTTTCGGCGGGGTCCAATTTCGGGCCGCGAAAGTGAGGGAGCGGAGACCGTAATCCGTCGCTAAGAAAGAGTTCGGCCAGGGGGCCGAACGCGGGCGAGGACGCCCGCCCTACAAACGCGGTAGGGCGGATCGCCTGATCCGCGGCCGACGCCCTCGTCGGCCACCCCACGGGTGACGCGGCGTCCAGGATCTCCGACAGCCCCGCGAGGCTTCCGCACCGATTATGAATCCTTACCGACGGATTACGGGCGGAGACGGCTCTCCCTCAGACAATCCGCCGCGCTTGACTTTACCCGCGTCACTATTCTAATGTAACGGTTCGACTTGCCTGCGGCCGATTCGCGTATCTTGTGTCCAGGTACGTTGTGTCATAGACTATGGCGGATCACGAAGGCGCCCAGGCGCACACGCTGGATTTGACGCTGGACTCGAGCTTGGAGAGCGTGGACAGCGCCGAGGAGGCCGTCTTGCGGGAAGCCACCGAGGCAGGCTTCGAAGAGGACGACCTGCACAAGATCGGAATTGCGGTGCGGGAATGCATGGTGAATGCCGTGGTTCACGGCAATCGCTATAACGCCCGGAAGAAGGTGCAATTGAAGGTAGCGCGGGCCGCCGGCCGGATCGTGATTTCGATCGCCGACGAAGGCGAGGGCTTCGATCCGGCGGCGGTGCCGGATCCGCTGGCCAGCGAGAATTTGTTGCGGTTTTCCGGACGGGGGGTCATGCTGATGCAGGCCTTCATGGACGAGTTTCAGGTTTCGCCTCGGGAGCCCCGCGGCACCGAGGTGAAAATGGTTAAGTACAAAGCGAAGACCAGTTAGCGAGAGGGAGGATATCCTGTGAGCGTTAAATTGACCACCCGGCAAGTGGGCGACGTAACTGTGGTGGATGCGGTGGGCCGCATCACTTTGGGGGAAGGCGCCAGCACTTTCCGCGATAGCATCCGCGATCTGGCGGCCAGCGGGCACAAGAAGCTGTTACTGAATCTGGCCGAGGTCTCATATATCGATAGCTCGGGCATCGGCGAGCTGGTTTCCGGTTTCACCACCGTCGCCAATCAGGGGGGATCGGTGAAGCTGCTCAAGCTGACCAAGCGGGTGCAGGATCTGCTACAGATCACTAAGCTCTATACGGTGTTCGAAGTGCACGACGACGAAGCGAAAGCCGTTCGCAGCTTCGCCTAGGGGTGCCAGATCGGGCCTGGGGCGGAGTGGTCCGTTTCGGGATTCCGCGTATGCCTGGGAATTCGAGAGAATTACGCTCTCTGGCGCTCACTCTAAGGTGAAGGGAGCGAACTAGTTGAGCTTCTTTCGAGCCGCTGGTTGCAGATTCAGGAAAGCCGCGGTTCCAAGGGAAGGCGCATGGTCCCGATCAGAGAACTCAAAACGCATACGATCCTCATCGCCGACGACCTGGCGCTGCTCAGGGAGGGCCTGGCTGCCCTGTGCGACTCGCAGCCGTACTACAAAGTGATCGGGCAATGTTCCGAAGGCGCAGTCGCGCTCCGGATCATTGAAGAAAAACGGCCAGATATCGCTGTGCTGGATCTTAACCTGCCGGATTTGTTCACGTTAGAGGTTGTCCGGCGGGTCAAGGAGGCCGATCTTCCCACGCGGATCGTAGTTTTGTCGACCCGCAAGGACCGCAAGTCGGTGGTTGAGGCGCTGCGTGCGGGCGTCAATGCCTTCCTGCTTAAGTCCGCTCCTTCCAATCAGTTGTTGGAGGCGTTCGATCAGATCCTGGCGGGCGGCATTTATGTCTCCCCCTCGCTCGAACTGGACAAGATTTTCGCTCCAGGTCAAAAGGCGGGGCCCGACGACCCAATTGAAGCTCTGAGCGCCCGGGAATACCAGGTGTTCACGCTGCTGGTTGACGGAATCCGCGCCAAAGAGATCGCCGCGCGTCTGGAGTTGAGCCCGAAGACGGTGGACACCTACCGCGCGAGCCTGATGCGCAAGCTCGACATCCACGACGTAGCAGGGTTGGTAAAGTTCGCCATTCAGAGGGACCTGATCTCCACTCGCTAGGGTTTGGGAGCCACCCACTGTCTCTGCGTTGTCCCCACAGAAGCGCTATGCTATTACTATAGCTTCGGCAATATTCCTGCCTAGTAATCCGGGCTGAAAAACGAGAGCTCTTTATGGCATACGTGATAGCGGAACCCTGCATTGGCGTCAAGGACGCGGCGTGCGTCGACGCCTGCCCCGTGGATTGCATCCATCCGAAAAAAGACGAGGCGCAGTTTGCGACCGAGGAGCTGCTGTACATCGACCCGGTCGAATGCATCGACTGCGGTGCGTGCGTCCCGGTATGCCCGGTTTCGGCCATTTTCGCCCTGGACGATCTGCCGGAAAAATGGGCGGATTTCGCTCAGAAGAACGCCGTCTATTTCGGCCGGTAGCGGCCGACGACATCCCACCCACCGTTTTTGCGGCATGAGCGCGTATGTCTACTGCGGTCGATAAGTCGCACTCTGGATGGCCGTCTCCCACACCTTCACTTCCTTGACGCGCACAGGGAGGCTCGTGAGGCCATCCGCCAGTCTCTCGAAAAAATGCTCCGCGAGATTTTCCGCGGATGGATTCTTGACGTCGAAGGGCGGCACTTCGTTCAGGAACTTGTGATCCAGGCGGGCGACGATCGCATCCAGCATGCGCTTTACGTCGAGAAAGTCGATCAACATCCCGGCTTCATCGAGTGTTTTCCCCGCGATCACCACCTGGACCTTCCAATTGTGCCCGTGCACGTTCTCGCACGCGCCCTTATAGTTGCGGAGGGCGTGGGCGGAGGCGAAGTCGCGCTCGACGGTCACTTCAAACATGGCTCTTCACACTAAGCATGACTCTTCAATATTCGCACTTGAAAGCGGATGATTGAGCCTGGACGATAAGCCACACTCACACGAGCCGGGCAAGCCGCGCATCCAAAGTCCACAGAGACGTGCCCGACACCAGAGAAGCCGCCAGCAAATGCGCGTCGATCCACCCGATGCCCCGGCCCCAGAGGTGCCGGGATTCGATGGCCTGGAACACCAAACGATCGGGAACCTGCGAGATCGACGGAAGGCGGCCGAGCAGGCCCAGCGTGGCGGGCCGCTGGAAGAGGTTCCCACAGGCGAGTTCGCCGATAATCATCGGATGAGTCGCCACCGTCCCTTCCTCCAGCATCTGCTGCAGCCGGAAATTGCCACGGCGGAAATGATCCACCCACACGGATGTGTCGACCAGCGTCATGACACGCGTTAAGTGTTCGTTCCAGCCTTGGCCGTACGTCCGCCGGCTGCCGGGCGGCGGCGCCGAATCGCGCGCAGCTTGGGAGCGGACGCCCCCAGGGCGGCCAGCATCCTGGCGCTCTCCCGCGCGATCAGTTCCTCCAGCCCGCGGTGCACGAGCGCGGTTTTTTCGTGGACGCCGGTCAGCTTGCGAGCCTCCTCGATCAGGCGGTCGTCAAGATTGAGCGTAGTTTTCATATGTATCGGTATGTACTAAGTATACATGCCGCCAAAGAATTTCGCCACGTCCTTCAGATCGGTCGTAAACGCGTAGTTAGGAAGGCTGTCGAAGAAAATCTGGCCGTAGCGGGCTTTGGTGATGCGATTGTCGAGCAACGCCAGCACGCCGCGGTCGGCGCGGCTGCGGATCAAACGGCCGAAGCCCTGCTTCAGCGCGATGGCGGCCTGAGGAACTTGATAGCTGGAAAAGGGATCGCCGCCATCGTTGCGGATAGCCGCGATGCGGGCCTCCACCACCGGGTCGCTGGGGACGGCGAAGGGGAGCTTGTCGACGATCACGCAGCTCAGCTGCTCGCCGGGCACGTCGACGCCCTGCCAGAAGGAGGACGTGGCGAACAAGACGGCATTGGGCGTAGCGCGGAATTCCTCGAGCAGGGCGCTGCGCGGGCCGGTGCCCTGGAGCAGCGTCTGGTAGGGGATTTCAAAGGAAACACGGTCGTAAATCAGGCGCATTTGCTGGTAACTGGTGAACAGCACGAACGCCCGCCCGCGGCTGTGCGTCAGGATTCCGACGATTTCGCGCGTAGCGGCGGCCACAAATGCCGGGCTGCGGGGATCCGGAAGCGCCTGCGGCACGTACAACAGAGCCTGCGCCGCGTAATCGAAATGGCTGGGGACCACCAGCGTCCGGGCGCTGCGCAAACCGAGGCGCTGTTTCGTAAATTCGAACTCGCCCGCCACCGCAAGCGTCGCCGAGGTCAGCACCGCGGTATCGATCACGTCGAACAATTTCTCGTCGAGCAACTGGGAAACATCGATGGGCGTGGCTTGCAGGAACGTGCCGCGGCCGCGCCGCTCGATCCAATAAACATAGGTGCGCTCGCCGGATTCCATCCAGAACCGGAGGCGGCGCGCGATTTCGCGAGCCCGATGGATCAAGGGGATGGCTTCTTCGGGCGCCGCGCGCAGCAGTTCCAAATGCAAGGCGATGATTTCGAGGGCCGCCAGAACGTCCCGATACAGCTCTTCGTGCTCCATCAGGAACGCTTCCTGACCGCGAAACGCGGAGCGGCCTTCGCCCTTGCCAAAGGAGGCTCCGAACAGAGCGAAGAACTGCGCGGCACGGTCAGCGGCCGTGGTGAGCGTGTGGTCGAGCTCTTTCGATCCAATGTTCTTGCGATGCGAGAGCGCCGCGACGTCGCGCGCGAGCTCTTCGAACTGGTAGCTGGAAACGGTGACGCCGAAGTATTGCCCGGCGACATCCTCGATATCGTGCGCTTCGTCGAAGATTACGGAGTTGTAATCGGGAATGATACCGCCGGCCTCGGCACCCACAGGGCCGCCCTTCACGGCCAGATCCGCGAAAAACAGGTGGTGATTGACGATGACGATGTCGCTTTCCTGCGCCACCTGATGCATCTTCGTGATAAAGCATCGCTCGAACTGCGGGCACTTCTGGCCGGTGCAGAGCTCGCCGCGCGCGTCGATTTTCGCCCACGCACCGCTCGATTCGGGCAGCGTCTTGATCTCCGCGCGGTCGCCGGATACGGTGGTCTTTTCCCATTCGCGGATCACGCGGAAATCGGCGATCTCTTCCAGGCCTTCGAGAATCGGTTCCTTTTCGGCGTCATAGATTTTCTGGCGGCACGCGTAATTGGCGCGGCCCTTCATGTAGCAGGCGCGCAAGGAGCCGAGGTGCCGCTCCAGAAACGGAATGTCCTTGAAAAAAAGCTGCTCCTGAAGATTCTTCGTGCCGGTAGAGATCACCACGCGTTTGCCGGAGAGGATCGCGGGGACCAAGTAGGCGAGCGTTTTTCCGGTGCCGGTGCCGGCCTCTACGATCAGGTGCTTTTTCTCGCGAAGCGCGGCTTCCACGGCTTCGGCCATTTCGAGCTGGCCGGCCCGATATTCGTAGTTCGGGTGCCATTCCGAAAGCACTCCCTTGCGGCCGAAGAACTGGCGGACGGTGAGGGGTTTGGTCGCGGGAGGCACCTACCGGCTGATTCTACCAGTCGCCCGCCGCCGCGCGGCATCTCACTGCCATTTGATACATTGGATCAGCGAAGGATGTTGCGGGCGGAATCCACGATCACGGTATTACCCAGCGGCAAACCTCTGGGCGCGGAGATTCGCGGGCTCGATCTGTGTGCGATCACCGACGCCGAATTTGCCGCGATCCGGCGGGCCTGGAGCCAGCACTCGGTACTGTTGTTCCGGGGCCAGCAAATGACCGACGAAAATCTGATTGCGTTCAGCCGCCGCTTCGGCGAGCTGGATTGGGCGCCCGTGCAGGAAACGGGACGCCGTTTCGTCGAAGGACATCCGGAGATCTACGTAGTCTCGAACGTCGTCGTGAATGGCGAGCCGATCGGCAGCCTGGGCGCGGGCGAGGCGAGCTGGCACACCGACATGTCGTACCTGGAAGATCCACCCAAGGCGAGCATGCTGTACGCGCTGGAGATTCCTCCGGCGGGAGGCCATACTTATTTCTGCGGCATGTACCGCGCCTACGAGGCGCTGCCGGATGCGCTCAAACGCCGCATCGAAGGGCTGTTGCTGAAGCACGACGGCACCTACAACAGCGGGGGATACGTCCGGCAGGGTGTCGCGGCCGTGGACGATCCGATGAATTCACCGGGCGCTTATCATCCGCTGGTGTGCACGCATCCGGACACGAAGCGCCGCGCGCTGTATCTGGGACGAAGGCGGAACGCCTACATTCAGGGCCTTCCGCTCGCGGAATCTGAGGCGCTGCTCGACGAACTATGGTCGGTCGCGACGGAAGAGAAATTTGCGTGGCACAACGAGTGGCGTGTGGGCGACGTCGTGCTGTGGGACAATCGCTGCACCATGCACCGCCGCGATCCGTTCGACGCGAATGCGCGGCGAGTGCTGCATCGGACGCAGATCAAGGGCGAAACGCGCCCCGCGGCGTGAAAAGAGACGTGACCAACATGCGACGCTCGGCCCCCGGCGGCGCGGGATTATCTTCGTGCGACTAGGCAAGTTGGGCGCACCGGCCGTGGTGCTCGCGCTGCTATGCGCGATGTATTTCCTGTACTTCGTCGACCGCGTAAGCCTGGGGACCGCGGCTCCGCTGATGAAGGCGGATCTCAACATCAGCAACACGCAGCTCGGCCTCGCGTTTTCGGCGTTTGCGATTCCCTACGCTCTGTTTCAACTGATTGGCGGCTGGATCGGCGACAAACTGGGCGCGCGGCTCACGCTGGCGCTGTGTTGCGCGATGGTCGGAATCTCGACGGTGTTGACGGGCGCGGTGACCGGGCTTGGGACGCTATTCCTGCTGCGGCTGGCGCTAGGGTTCGGCGAAGGAGCCGGGTTCCCCACCGCGACGCGCGCGATGGCCAGTTGGACGCCACAAGGAAACTGGGGATTCGCGCAAGGAATCGTGCATTCGTTCGCGCGTATCGGCAATGCCGTTACGCCGCCGTTGATGGCCGGGCTGCTGGTCTTCTCCACCTGGCGCGGTTCATTTGCGATTCTGGGCGGAGTGAGCCTGCTATGGCTGGTCGTGTGGGCCTGGTATTTCCGCAACGATCCGCGTGAGCATCCCGGGATGAATCCTGCAGTACTGGCGACGCTGCCGGTGCGGGCGGGCGGCAGGGCACGATCGATTCCGTGGGCGCCTCTGGCGCGGCACATGCTGCCGGTGACGATCGTCGATTTCTGTTACGGCTGGACGCTGTGGCTGTTCCTGAGCTGGATCCCGGCGTTTTTCTTCGAGAATTATCACCAGAATCTGCAAGCGTCGGCGATGTTTTCGGGCGGCGTACTGCTGGCCGGCGTGATCGGCGATACGGCGGGCGGCATGATCAGCGACCGGCTGCTGCATAAAACCCGGAGCCTGGTGATCGCGCGGCGCGGCGTGATCGTCGCCGGATTCCTCGGCGCGTTCGTGTTTCTGATTCCGGTGGTGCTGATTCACAACCTGACGGTGGCGGCGGTGTGCCTGTCGCTGGCGTTCTTTTTCGCGGAGCTGATCGTAGGGCCGATCTGGTCCGTTCCGATGGACATCGCGCCGCGCTACGCGGGCACGGCCAGCGGCATGATGAACTTCGGGTTCGCCGCCGCGGGCCTGATTTCACCCTCGAGCTTCGGCTACCTGGTGGATCGAACGGGGAGTTGGGTGGTGCCGTTCATCGCGTCGATCGTGCTGCTGTTGGCAGGCGCGGTTCTTGCGTCACGGCTGCGGCCGGACCGGCCCTTTGTTGAAGAGATGGCGGCCGAATATTCCATCAAATAACCGAGCGCCGTTATTTCCAGGCCGAATACACGGGCTTACCGACCAGGAACTCGGGATTCGCGCCGGAGCGCGGCCGGAATTTCTGCACGCGCCCGTTGGCTACTTCCGCGACGTAGAGATTGCCTTCCTGATCCACGCTCGCGCCGTGAATGTTAAATAGGCCGCCCGGATAATCGCCCAGCGCGCCCCACGCATAGAGCAAATGGCCCTGCATGTCGAAGCGCACGATTTTGGACGTGGTGTCGTCGAAGGCCCACAACTGGCGGCTCGCCGAGATGTACAGGAAATTCACCGAAGAGGGCTGCGCGAACGGCCACTGGTCGATAAACTTGCCGTTCTCGTCGAAAACCTGCAGGCGGCGATTCGCGCGATCGCTGACGTAGACGCGACGCGTGACGGGGTCCGCCGCAATGCCGTGGACCACGTTGAAATAGCCGGGCCGCGTCTCGGGCGGCGTGCCTTTGCTACCCCAATCCAGCAGAAATTTGCCGTTCTTATCGAACTTCGCGACACGCGTGCCGTTGTAGCCGTCGGCGACGAATAAGGTGCTATCGGGAAGCCAAGTGAGGAACGTCGGCCGGTTGAAATGGGTACCATCGGCGCCGAGTTTCCCGGGGGTGCCGAGCGTCTGCAGGAGCTTCTTACCGTCGTTCGAGAAGATAAAGATCGCGTGGCTGAAATCGTCCACCACCCACACGCGTTTCTCCGGATCGTAGGGATTGATATAGACGGCATGGCCGCGTTTGATCATCGAATCCCATTGCGTCCACCGTTCCGTGATATTCCCCTGGGCGTCCACGACGACGATGTTGTCCTCCCATCGCGCATCGACGCCCATCCGGCCATGCCAGTTCTTCTCGGCATCCTCGGCCAAACTCCCGGGTCCGCCACCGCCAGGAAGGGCGGCCACAGGACCTTGCGACGCGTTACGGAAGGGCACCTGCGCGGTGGGGAAGGAGAGGCTCGGGCCGAACTGCGGGACGGGTGTCTGCGGCGGACGCTTTACGACCGGCAGCTCGCCGCGCTGGACGACGAACACGCGGTTCGGGCTTTCCGCGAAAACGCCTTCGACCGCGCCCCAGCCCCAGTTTTCGTGGCCCGGCAGCTGCGACATCGGCTTGGGCCAATCGCGAACAACGTCGTAGGGACCGGTGAGATCCCAACCGCCCTTCGCGGTGGGAACGGCGGCGAAACCCGCGCCCAGTGGAGCTTGCCCGTGGACCGTTTCGAG
Source organism: Bryobacteraceae bacterium (assembly GCA_035934795.1). Classification (GTDB taxonomy): domain Bacteria; phylum Acidobacteriota; class Terriglobia; order Bryobacterales; family Bryobacteraceae; genus Palsa-187. The sequence goes on from DASYXM010000050.1 coordinate 17,424, forward strand.
GCGGGTGGCTACCATGACGCCCGCGATGAAGATCATAACGGCGGCGATTAAGAGAGTCAGTTTTTGACGCATCAGTGCCTCCTTGGCGCTTTCGAAAAAGGGGACAGTCCGCTCTGTCCACTCCCAAGCCCACGCATGAAATCAGAGATTTGCGGCAGGGGACAGAGTAGTCTGTCCCCTTTTTCGCTCCTCGGCGGGATCATTTTTTCAAGCCGGCTGTCCAGTTCTGGACTAATGTTAGCGGCTGCACGGTGTTCTGCTCGGGCGCCGCCATCACCAGAAAGCGCTGGCCGTCGGGGGAGACGTCGTACTGATAGCCCAAAAACTGGCCCCTACCCGTCCCCGCTCGAACCGTAGAGACGCCCAGCAGCCGGACCTGCCCGACTTCGATCGTATCGCCCTTGCTATTCACCTCGGCCGCCATCAGCCGCTTATCGGGTGCAAGATAGAAGATTTCCTTTCCGTCCCTCCGCCAACGCGGGAAGGTTCCACCGTTGGTCGAAATCTGCCGCTTGCCGCCTGGACCAGGGAACGGAGCTACGTAAATCTCATACCGCCGCGACTCGTTGGACTGGTATGCGATGTAGTGCCCGTCCGGCGAAAATCGCGCGTAGATCTCCGAGAAAGGCGTCTGCACGAACGAAAATGGCTTCGCCGCGGCTCCCGTCAGCCGCGGCATGAGCGGCAGGACCCAGATATCGTCGGTGGTCTGAAGCCCGATCGCCGTGTACAGCAGAAACTTCCCGTCCAGGGACCAGCTTGTGGGCTTGTCTTGGAGGGTATCCCCGTACAGCAGTTCCTCGGCGCCGGCGCCGTCGGCGGACTTTCGATATATTCCAAAATTTCCGCCGCGGTCCGAACGGAACACGATTGTGCGCCCGTCCGGAGACCACACTGGATCGGCGTCGGCCGCCGGGTCAAACGTAAAGCGGGAACGCAGCCCCCGCGCGACGTCGTAGATCCAGATATCCCGGTTGCCGGAATCGTTGACAGACGCGGCAACGCTCTTTTGATCGGGCGAGATCTCCACGGTGGTGAATTCAGCTGGCTCGCCTATCGTCCCCATTGATTTTCCGCTGCGGTCAAACCACGTTAGCCTTACGCTGCCGGAGACAGAGTCCGACTGGTAGGCCAAAAGCCCCGTCCCGGCAGCCGAGAAAAACCCGGCCGGATCGGTGAAAACGCGGCCGACTTGCTCAGCGATGGGAGCGGCGTCGCCCGTGGTGACGAGACGGATCGCATCGAAAGGCTGGGCCATTAACGTGTTCTCGCGCAGGAACAGCAGGCGCCCCTCCGCATAAATGGCGTTGGAGTTGGCCGGGGCGACCATTTTCACTTCCTTGGAATCGAGGACGCCAACCTCAAGGGCGCCATCTCTGGGCCGCAGGCTCGAAAAAAGGAAATGACGGCCATCGGGCAGAAACCAGGGGAATTTGTGCGAGGCTTCTCTTGCCGCATCCAGCGTGGTCGCCGGGCTGGCAGCGCCGCCGGAGGCCGGAACACGCTGGAGAGGGCCGGATTCATTCGGCGAGAAAACAATCACGCCTTGCGGGCTCCAACTCCCACCGTGTCCGAAGGGAGCGTCCGCGACCGTAGAAGGAGGACCACCGGCGGCATCGATTGTTTTGAGCTTGCCGCTTGCGAAGAATCCGATGTACTTGCTATCGGGCGACCAAAAAGGAAATCTCGGATACTCGGTTCCCACCAGCGACTGCGCCGTCCGCGAATTAAAGGGCCGGACCCACAATCGTGTCATGCCGTCGGGGGACTGTGCGCCGAACACCAGCTTGCGGCCGTCCGGCGAGATCACGGGCGGGTTCGGGCTGGAGGCAAAGTCGAATGCCGCGCCGTCCGGCGGAAGAATCGTCGTGGTGAGGACTTGCACCTCCGGCGGCGTCCGACGCAGGGTGACGAAAGCAAGCGACGCGGCGATCAGCAAACACAGCGCCGCCGCGGTCCAAAGTACGCTTTGGGGCGCGCTTCGAAACCGCGACGGCGAGGGAACGGCCACCGTTACGTCGTCATCGGCAGCCGGATTCTCCAGCACGATGCGCGCTTCCCCAATCGCTTGCAGGCGCTGCTTGCGGTCCTTGATGAGGCATCGGCGAATGAGGTTCCGGCTTGCGGCCGGTGTGGAAGCGGGCAACGCGCTCCAGTCGGGGTCGAGCTTCAACACCGCCGCCAGTGTGTCCGAGGTCGAATCGCCGGGGAAAGCCCGCTTGCCGCTCAACATCTCATAGAGCACCGTACCGAACGACCAGATATCGGCGCGGCGGTCGGCCGGCTTGCCGCCAGCCTGCTCCGGAGACATATATGCGGCGGTGCCCATGATGACCCCGAACTTGGTCGCGCCGAGCGTCAGCGTCGGCGACTGCGACGGATCTTCAGCCGACGAACCCCGATCCTCAATCGCTTTGGCCAGCCCGAAATCGAGAAGTTTCACGACGCCCTCGGGCGTCACTTTGATGTTGGCGGGCTTCAGATCCCGATGAATGACGCCACGTTCGTGGGCGTACTCCAGTGCCTCGGCGATCTGCCGGGCGTAGTTGAGCGCGGTGTCGAGCGGTAATGGACTGGGGAGGGTTGGCCCTTCGACCAATTCCATCACCAGAGCGCGGGCGTTTTCGGAATCCGCTACGCCGTAAATCGCAGCGATGTTCGGGTGGTTGAGCGATGCGAGAACCTCGGCCTCGCGCTGAAACCGGGCCATGCGTTCGGGATCGCGGGCGAACGCTTCGGGCAACACCTTGAGCGCTACATCGCGCTTCAGTTTCGTGTCGCGCGCGCGATACACTTCGCCCATGCCGCCCGCGCCGATCGGTGCGAGGATCTCGTACGAGCCGAGGCGGGTGCCGGCAGATAACGGCATAATGAGTCTAGACGATTCTATCGCAGCGCCGCGACGATCGTACTCCCTAGAATAAGATCGACGGGAGCCACGCACCCGCGGGCTCGTTGTACAGGCCCATCGTCATCAGCGTGGTGGGCTGTACGATCCGAAGGCCGTTTTCAAGACACCAGCGGAGCAGGGCGGCATTGCGGGCGGGAACCAGTATGCCCGGTCCGCTGAACGCTTCGGCCGCGCCGATCAACGCTTCGAGATCCCGGTTGGATTCGGCGACCGCGTGGCCGAAGTATCCAAGTCCCGTGGTATAGCCGGTGATGCGTCCATCGCGTTCCACGACGGCCGCATGCCCTTGCTGTGCGGAATCGGACAACTCTCCCGCGCGGGTGTGCCCATGCACGTTCGCGCACAGTTGGTTGCAGGCCGCGGCGTCGGCTTCGGTAACCGGACGAACCGAGCAGCCGTCGATGGATTTTTTCAGAGGAGGACCGTTCATCACGCTGAGCAACTCGCGCGGATCGAATCCGAGCTTTGTATAAAGCGAGAGGGAACGGTTGTGAAAGGCCACTTGCACCAGGCGGACGCCAGCCGCACCCCGCTTGGCGGCGCGATCCATCACCGCCTGCATGAGGCGCCGTCCGATCCCCACATTCTGCGCGGCGGGATCGATCGTGATCGGGCCAATGCCGTAAATGGACGACCGCTCGTCGAGGCAGTTACTCCCGACGATCCGGTCCCCAGCCTCGGCCACCACGCAATAGAACGACGGGTGCGAAAACATCATCTGCAAGATGCCAATGCCGTGCTCCGGAGACGGTAGTTCGGGCGGGAAGTTGTGATCGGAGTTGATTTTCCGGAAGGCCTCGTAGCAGATGCGTCCGCATTCCGGGGCATCCTCGGGTTTTGCCGGCCGAAGGGAGACGGATGTGCGCGTTTGTGCAGTGGACATGCGTAGATTCTACCGCTTCAACGGGTCCTCCACCCAGGGCGGCGTCGCCTCCATCAGGCGGCCTAACTCGGGTTCGAGGCGTTCCATCTTCTGCTTCATTTCCCATGCGACCTGGCGGTAGCTGAAGTGGCCTTTCACGCCGCTGCGGAGTTTGGCGATGTACTCGGCCTCCGCGAAATCCATCTTGAACAGAAATCGCGAGCGCGCACCGAAAGGCAGCAGATAGTGCGACGCGGGCTCGGGGAGCCGGGCCATGGCCGCGAACGTCTCGTTCATCATTCCTTCGTAAGAGGCTTGCAAACCCGCTTCGATCAGCGATTGGGGCGTATCGAAGCCGAGCCGTCCGTTGTACGCCTGGCGATACTGCTGGCAGCGGCGATGGCGATGCAGATCGCGATACGCACCGATATCCATGACGATGTCGTAGGCATACGGGCCTCCACGAAAGCCGCGCAGCAGGTCGTCATGACCCGTTCGGGAGCGGAGCGCGATCTCGATCACCTCATTGCGGCGGGCGGCGCTCCAACCGGTGGTCATTTCGTAAAGAGCGCGGAACGAATAATTCGTCACCGGATAGAGCAGCGTCGCGGCGATCTCCGCGTGCGTGTCGGAGGGCCGGATCAGGTCCACCATTTCGGCGGCTTCGGGCGCAGCCGCAGGCAGATTTTGACGCGCCCAGATTTCCAGATCGCGGCGAGACTGCGCAGCGTGCTGGTCGGGATCGACGTGGCGGGCGAGGGTGGGGGCAACCGGCTCGGCGGCGGCGTTTTCGTCCCACACGCAAACGGGCGGACGCGCGCAGGCCTCGGCGATTTCACTCGCCAGCTCGCGCACCTCGGCATACTCGGAGGATTTCAAGCGGCGGATCTGATGCTCCAGCGTGCGGATACTGGTGACCTGGCCGACGCCGGTCGGGATGCCGAAGAACAACGTGTAGCGGGCGACATCGAAGGCGCGCGCCGCGATGTTGCGCTGGTAGGCCTCCGGCTTCATATCAGTGGGGCGCGGCAGGCGTTCGGCGAGAAATTCGCACATGCGCTGATGAATCTGGTGATAGGCCGCCAGAAGCGTTTCGCCTGCCCCTGTGTACGCCGCCGCGTCCCCTTCGTTCAGCTCGGGGGGCGTGACAAACCCGGAGCGCGAGAAATCCTGATAACGCGAGGAGCGGGCCTGGCCGTCCCACAGCTGCTCATCCTCGGCTTCGGTGGCCGCGAGCTCGGAGATCCCTTCGAAACACAGCACCACGTGACCCAGATCGGCGATGGAGGCGTGGCCGTACTGGAAATAGAAACTCTCCAGGAACTTCATCGAATCGTGGGTGCGGACCCATGCCACCGAATCGCGGATGGAATCGGGCGAGCGCGAATAGCGCGCCAGAGCGTAGGCCACTTTCTCGGGAGGCATCGGCGCTACGGCCAGCACGCGGGGATTTGTGGCTGTGGTCATTCGTCCTGGGCTAAACGGTTATCATAGCGTTTCCTCCATGCGAATCAGAATCAAGAAACTCCATCCCGACGCCGCGATTCCGCACTACGCTCACGGCCCGGATGAAGACGCGGGCATGGACCTGCGGGCGCTTGAGCGCGTGGTGCTTTCCCCAGGCGTGGCGCAGGGCGTTCCGACGGGAATTGCGATCGAGCTGCCGCCGGGCTGCGAAGCGCAGGTGCGTCCACGCAGCGGCATGGCGCTGAAACATTCGGTCACAGTCAACTTCGGCACCATCGACCCGGGCTATCGCGGAGAGATCCGCGTGGTGATGTTCAACCTCGGGCGCGCCGATTACGTCGTCGAAAAGGGCGACCGCATCGCGCAACTGGTGATCGCGAAATACGAACCGGTGGAGTGGGAAGAGGGCGACGAGTTGGGGGATTCCAGGCGCGGCGCGGGCGGGTTCGGGTCGTCGGGAAGATAGCCCGCTCCGGCCATCCTTAAAGATATTTGGCGGACGCCTGTCCCAGAATCGCTCTGTCGCCTACTTGCTGGTCTCGCTTGCCAACTTGCTCGCGAGCGGACGCTCCTGGCCGGCGTACTTGTTGCCGGCCTTCTTGCGATAGGGCACCGCGACGCGTGAGGAGAGCTGCTCGAACGTCATCGAGCAGATGCGCATGCCGGGATACAGCGCGACGGGCATCCGTCCCAGGTTGCTGAGCTCGAGCGTAGCCTTGCCGGTCCAGCCGGGATCGAACAATCCCGCCGTGCCGTGGACGATGATGCCGATGCGGCCGAGGCTGGAGCGGCCTTCCAGGCGGCCCAGGACGTCGTCGTCCAATTCCAGCACTTCTTCCGTGATGGCGAGCGCGAACTCGTGCGGCTGCAGAATAAACGGCTCTCCCTGTGGGACGCTGATGGGACGCATCAGGTCCTGGATAGACGTGCTGTTGCGGAGGTCGATGTAGGGATGGCGGCTGTGCTCGAAGATGCTGAACTCGCTGCCCAGGCGGAAATCGACCGAGCAGCTGCCGAACTGCTCCGGAGGCAGGGGTGGGGAAATTTTGATTTTGCCGGATTCCAGGTATTTCTTGATGTCTATGTCGGAGAGGACCATGATCAGGTCTTACTTTAACAACTCCATGCGTCTATTGACGGAAATCGCTAGGTGCGCCAGTATGGAGGCATGACGTTAGAGCAGCGCATCGACCGTCTGGAAGGCAACGTTGGCCGCTTGGCCGTTGTGCAGGACGAGACGATGAACCTGCTAGGAGGATGCTGAAAAACCCCTAATAACCGCTCCCTGTGGTCGCGGCTCAAAGTGGGCGCTTTGTGTTTACACCGTCTTGCCGAGCCGCGACCACAGGGAGCGGTTTACCTCGCGCGTTTTTCAGCAGCCTGCTAGGTCTTTCGCTCGAAGGCGAGCGCCGTCTCGCCACGAGGACAGAACGGCTTGAGGAGAACCTCATGCTTATCGAGGAGGAGGACGCCAAATTACGCGATACGGTGAACGAGATCGGCGACCGGTTGAACGCACTGATCGCCGTGGTAGACGATGTTGTCCGCGGGAAGGGCTGATCGACCCGAGGCCCAGGTTCGCGAGTACGATCACCTCCCGGCTCATCGTCGTTCCAAGTAGCAAGAGCGGACCGCTATTCCGCGTTGCCCCAATAGCCGGCCATTAACTGCGTCGCCCAATCCGGCTGGAGGACCGCTCCGCGGGGACCGAATTCCCGAAAATAGGGCTTGATGTCGAGGATCGGCGTTCCGTCGATCGCGTCCAATCCTTCGACCCACAGCGAAACGCCTTCGACGGACTGCAGCCTGCAGACGGTTGCGCCGATGCGATTGGGGCGGTTCCTTCCGCGCTGCGCGAAGATGCCGACGCTCGGCCACTCGGCGCGTCCACGTGGGTGTCGCGCCGCAAGCTCGATCGTGGACTCGGCGACTTTGTGGAGCGCGAAGAAAACTTCCACATGCGAAAATTCGCCGAGACCGGCTACGCTCGCGGCCGTGAAACGGTCGGAATCGAGATCGATTCTCGAAACGAGTTTCCCCCAGATATCGTCAGCCGGTTCGCCGACGGAGTTACGGACTACGGCAATGGGAGTCAGTTGAATCGGCTCGAACATGGGGCTCCATTTATAAAATATTGACTGCCCGTGCGGCGAGAATCGCGATCGCGGTGAGGGAGATCAGAGACTGGATCATCATCAACACTTTGGCCCAGCGCGAGATCACGGGAACGTCGGTGGGGGAAAACGCCGTGCTGGTGTTGAAGGCCAGGAACAGATAATCGACGAAGTTAGGGCTCCAGTCGCCTTCGCCCATCTGCTCGCGGATACTGGGGTCCACCACCATTTGCGGAAATAGAAACGCACCGTCGGTGTGGGATTCGCGCAAGTCGCGCTGGTGGGGGCCTCCCGCGTCCAGCCGCCAGTACCAGGCGGCAAACACCAGGATGTTGGCGATCCACAGGGCCGCGGCGGCGCGGAGCAACTGGGCGGGGGTCTCTTTATGACCGGGAAGCCGCGCCACCAGCAGGCCCAGCGAGCCCAGCATGGCAAGTGTAACCGTGCCGACGGCCGCGTGTCCGCAGATCGGGAGCGTCCAACCAGGCAGGTAGCGGCGAAAAAAGACGCCGGGAGCGGAGAGCATGGCCACCAGCAGGATGATCATCCAGTCGGGCCCTACCTTCAGCGCTTCGGGCAGCGCGTAGAAAAGGCCGCTCGCGCCGAGCAGGGCGACCATGGCGGGCCAGCGCGGCTCGCCCTCGCGAATCGGCACGGATGACATATCTTCACCTATTGTGGACGAAAGCGGCTCCCGGATGACGGGAGTCCCGCAGTACAATAGCTCACATAACCGATTCCGAGCGGGACATTCGTGTCTCTGATACATGAAAATCGAGCCGGTCACGTTGGACGGGAACTTTGTGCGATTGGAGCCGCTTGAGGAGTCGCGCCACTACGCGGACTTCCGCAAGGTCGGTCTGGACCCGGAATTGTGGCGCTTGATTCCCTATCGCGTTTCGACACCGGAAGAAATGCGCGAATACATTCGCGACGCGCTCGCGGCGGAGACCGCCGGCACGGCGCTGCCCCTCGCCACGATCGAAAAAGCGACGGGGCGCGCCATCGGGAGCACGCGCTACATGAACGTCGACAGCGCGAACCGGCGCGTGGAAATCGGAGCCACCTGGATCGCCGGGCCATGGCAGCGCACGGCCGTCAATACGGAATCCAAGTACCTGCTGCTGCGGCACGCGTTTGAAACTCTGGGCTGCATCCGCGTGGAGCTGAAGACGGACGCCCTCAACGAGCGGTCCCGCAAGGCTATTCTGCGGATCGGAGCCAAGGAAGAAGGAACGCTGCGCCAGCATATCGTCACCTGGAGCGGCCGCCTGCGCGACACGGTCTACTTCAGCATCCTGGATTCGGAATGGCCGGCGGCCAAAGCGAAACTCGAGGAGAAGCTCAGGCGTGGTTCCGCCGGCTTCTAGCGCGCTTCACGGCGCCACCACTGCTGGACGCGCGCAGTGAGGCTCGCCCACAGGGAATGGTTCGCAGGCACGGCGGCCGCTTGTGCCCGCGATACCTTCGGCTCGCTGGGGTGTTCCAAGGCGGGGGCAGCGGGCTCACGCGCGATCATCCGCACGTGATAGCCGGCGAACGCGTAAGTCCGCTGGTAGAGTTTGCCGTCCTTGTCCTGAAGCACCAGCGAGAAGCCTTTCTCCTGGCTTCCCGGCACCGCGGCCAACTGGACGGGATAGAAGCCGGAAACGTTACGCTCGATGTAAGCCGTCTCATAGCGGTGATGCTTGATGCTCCATACAAAGACTCGAAAGCTGTCGAATTCGCAGCACTTGTTGCCGGGCGTGACGGTCGTCCACAACCAATTCTGCTTGATCTGATCGCCGTCCTTGACGTCTCCCAGCGCCAGGTAGGCCGTGATGCGATGGCCTTCCGCGTATTGAGCAATTTCGTCGGGGACAGACATGAACAGCATCCGCGAGAGGACCCAGCCCGCCTTGTTGTCGCGCGTTCGCACCAGGGACCAGTCGTCGGTGGCCGGGGGCGCGGCGGGGGCGGGCGGAACGTAACCGGGGAGATCCGCCGCTCGCGGCCGGGAAAGCTGCACCCAATTCGAAGGCGGACCCGCGGGAGCGGGGGGCGGAATCAGCGGCGCGGCTTTCGCCTGCTTGGTGCGGACCTTTTTGGCATCCGGATTCCGGCCGGCCGCGTTCGGTATCGAAGGAACCGGAGCCTGGCGCGGCGCGACGCTGTGCCCCACTACCTCCACCGACGCCCCTTCGGCGATCTGATAGAAGCTCGGCGAAAGCCGGGCCGGTTCCGTGTGTACGTTCAAAAGCTCGGACACGCTGGCGGAGCCTTGAGAGGGCAGTGCCGCTGCCCGGGCGGCGAGCTGCTTCAAGGTATCCATTTGTTGCGAGCTCAGCAGCAGATTCGCGTCCGTCCAGCCCTGCGACCCGTCCGCCGCGCGAACGCGCGCGAAGCGGCGCCGCGTTTCCAGAATCTGCAGCTCCTCGCCGTGCCGGACCGTCGTGATGGCCGGCGATCGCGAGGAAAGATCCTTGCGGAGGTTGAGCGTCGCGGGTCCCGCATAGGCCACACCAAGCGAGGGTTCCTCCGGCGGACGCCGCTGGCAAGAGCACAAGAGCAGCGCGCAGCTCATAACAGCGCAGCTCATAACAGCACAGCGGGAGGCTGCGCACCACGCAACAGTGCAGCCGGAGGCCGCGCACCACGTGGCGATGATCCTCAACGCGAAAAGGCGCTGACCGGTATTCCAGTTCAAGCAGGTGGCCCGGCTCATCCTGCAGCGGGCTCTAAACGCTAGTCTAACAATATGAGCGAGACCAGCCCGCCAGCGGACGCTGAATTCTATTGCCCTCGTTGCGCGGAGCAGGTCGCCGAGCCGTTGGTGTGCGGCGATTGCGCGTCGCTGATTTGCCGGAAGTGCGGCACGCCGCTCGAACGCATCGACGAGCTAGGCATCGGCTAGTCCCGCGCGGCTCCATCACGCAAGGTGTCGCGCCCCGCCGCAGCGGCGCTTAGTGACTCGCGCCCCGGCTCTCGTTGGAACCCGCTTTCGCCAGCGCCTCGCGAGCGTTGACGAAAATATCGTACTGGCTCATCAGATCGCGAAAAACGGCGTCGCCGATCCTCTTATAGCCCGGCCCCGTGAAATGCACGTAATCCAGTTGGCCCATCCCGGCCTGTACCCACTGCTTCATGGAGCCTTTGCCGCCCATCTTGGCGCGCATATCCCAGAACGAGCAGCCTTCGGCGAGCGCCGCCTCGCGCTGCGCCTCCACGATCATGTCGACGTTGTCCAGCACCATCCATCCCTTGCGCGAGTGGATGTAGCGGTCCGGGGGGCCCACCAGCAGAATCGTCGCGGTCGGGGCGTCCTCTCGGAGCCGCCGGATCAACTGAACGTACATGTCGCGATAGGATTCCAAGGTCCAGTCCTTGCGGCCGGCTTCGTTGGTTCCATATGCGAGCACGATCAACGCCGGATTGCGGCGCTCCAGGTTCGAACGCAGGACGTCAGCATTCCAGTTGAGAATAATGGAAGCCTGCACGCCGTTGATGCCCAGCGATTCATACGTCACGCCGGTGGGTTTTTCCGTCACCCATCCGAACAGCCGCACCGGGGCGTGCTCCAGGGTCTCCACTTCGAAACGGTGCGGGCCGGCTTCCGTTTCGTAGTGATAGTAGCCGGGAGCGAGATCGCCGTCGGTCGAAATCTGATCCACTGGCATCCCGTTATCGAAGATCTGCACCGAACCGCCGCCCGGCTGCTGCAAATAGTACAGCTCGAACTTCTGGCATTCCACCGCAAGATACACGGACTCGCGCGGAGCGCGCGTTGAAACGCTGATACCGCCCAAGCCATTGACGCCGTCGCCCAGGTGCCCGACGACGCCCTCCGTCTTCCAGCCCCGGGTGGCGCCGCTATGCAGGTCGAAGCGCCGATATCCGCGATATGGATTTCCGGCGAACGCGAAGCCGCTACCGCCATCGCCGAACATCTCCTGAAAGTGTCCGCGTAGATCGCCGGTCCACTCATCCGCTGCGGTGTGCGAATCGCCGTAATGCATCACCTTGAGAGGACCGGGAAGCTCGCCGTTCTGATGCCGGTACAGCTGCTCGAAGAAAGGCACCAGCGCGGCGGGATTCTCGACCGGGATGGTCGCGCCGGTGACGACCTTTTCGTTGACGCCCTGGGTGGCCTCGGCGCGGGTCGCGGGGCTTACCGGGGGGCCCTTCGGCACACGCCGAGAAGGCGCGCTCACGCTCTCTTGATACTTCTTTTTCGATGGGATTTTCTTGGTCGCCGCAGATTTTGCCGTCGCAGCCTTGCCAGTGGCGTTGTGGACCGCCGCGGGTTTAACCGGTGTAGCCGTTTGCGCAAGGGCGCCGGAAACGAATATCACAACAGTCGCTCCCGCTCCCAACGCGGCCCATCCGAAAATGTGCCTGGCGTGTATCACGGGCGCCCCGCCTCCGTCGTCGTGTTCGACTCCGCGATCTTCTCTTTCAGCTCCTGCAGTTTATGTCGCTGGAATCCTTCACGCAAGGCGGCAAACAGCAGCTCGCCCACGATTTTCGCGCCGGCCGGCATGGGGTGGATGTAATCGGCGCCCACCAGGCGAGGCTCGGCGGCATACCAGCGCGCCATGGTTCCCTGTCCGCCCATTGCCTCGAACGTGTTGAAAAACGCGACATTGGTATCGAGCGCGACCTTGGCCTCGGTTTCGACCAGCCGTGGAATCGAGGCGAGCGTGTCGATCTCCCCGTTCTGTTGGCGCTCGCCGCGATCCATGGGACTCATCAGCAGGATCGACGCGTTTGGCAGGGCAGTGCGCAGCCGCCGCACCGCGAGCCGCATTTCCCGCCCCCACGTCGTATCGACGAATTGCGGGAATCCGCTTTCATTGGTGCCGTAGTTGATCACCACCAGATCGGGATCGTAATGCCGCAACTCCTCGGTCCAATGTTTTTCGTTCAGCGCGCGCGAAAGCAGCGTGATGTTCGCGCCGTTGACGCCCAGGCTGCTATAGACCACGCCGGAGTCCACGCGGCGGAAATCCACGCCATACAGGCGTACGGAGCCCTGGGTCACGCGCAATGTGATGTGGGCCGCGCCTTCCGGAATCTCGAAGTGCGCAAATCCGGGAGCCGCGTTCTCGGCCGCCGCGCTCGATGATCCCAGCATCTGGTCCTCGGCTTCCACCGTGAAATCGCCTCCGTTGGGCTCGGCGAGAAAATAAACCTCCACGGTGCGATGCGTCGCGTCTTTCAGCCTCCAATTGGCTACCGCTCCCGGCCCGCCGCGAAAACTCACCGCGCCCAATCCGTTCAAGCCGTCCTTGAGCGAAGAATTTCCGCCGATGTCGATCTTCCAGTTGGACGCCTGCATCTCCACGCCGCGGCGGCCGTACCAGGCCCACGGCCGCGCGATCAGCACGAAACCGGTTCCTGCGTTGCCGAATTCTTTCTGCAAGAGGACACGAATATCGGCGGTGATCAAGTCGGCCGTGGTGGGCGAGTCGCCGTAATGCAACACGCGCGTCACGCCGCCTTTTTGCAAAGCTTCATAAAAATGATCGAGCGCATGCGTGGGGTCGGCCAGATTCTTGGGCGCAATCGCGGCCGACCGCCGGGCGCGAAGATCGTTGAGCGACGCCTCGGAAGCCAGCGGACTGACCGCGGCGTCCTCCGGCGCTCGGCGCAGCGGAAAATCCAGAACCGAGCCGGCGTTGCGGGGATCGAAAGCGTAGTAATTGAATGCAGGAAACACCTGCGGCAGCAGGATGAATCCCGCAAACACCAGGATGACAAGAGCGGTCTTGAAGGGAATCGCGCGCTGCATCAAAACCTCGTATAGATGAACGGCGCGGCCCCGGTCTGGAGCACGTTCTGCAAGCCGGTCACCAACAGCACCAGCGCCGCGGCCTGCGCGTAAAACGGCGCCCGCGCGTATAGGGAAAGACTCAGGTCGTACCATCGCCTCGGAAGGTAATGAGCCATCACGGCGACGGCGAGAATCAGCGCCAGCGGCCCGGAAATGTTGGCAAACGATACGCTGAGCGACGCGATGCGGCTGAGGATCAGCGCGGCGTTTTCAAAGCTCGACGCGCGGAAGAAAATCCACGCGAAGGCGACGAAATGGAACGTCAAAATAATGCGCGCGAAACGCCATACCGCGGGAGGCTCCCCGCCTTTTTGGGCCGGGAAAGCCGATTGCACGAAACGCACCACGGCCAGCCCTACGCCGTGCAGCGCGCCCCACATCACGAACGTCCAGCTCGCTCCGTGCCACAATCCTCCGAGCACCATCGTCACGATCAGGTTTATGTAAGGCGCGATCTTCGAGCGCTTGCCCGGGAGCGAGAAGTAGAGATAATCGCGCAACCAGTTCGACAGCGACATGTGCCAGCGGCGCCAGAAATCGGCGATGCTTGCGGCTGCGTAGGGACGGTTGAAGTTCGCCGGAAGCTGGATCCCCAGCAGCATCGCTGAGCCCAGTGCGATATCCGTGTAGCCCGAAAAATCGTAATAAATCTCGAGCGCGTACGCGTACACCGCAATCAGCGTTTCAGCGCCCGTGTAGAGATTCGGAAAATCGAAGACGCGGTTCACCAGGTTCACCGCCAGATAATCCGCAATCATGAGCTTCTTCATCAGGCCCATGCCGATCAGGAACAGCGCGCGCCCGCCATCGGCCGGGTCCAAAACCTTGCGCTTCTCGAATTGATCCACCAGCGAGGAAACCCGTGTGATTGGTCCCGCGAGCGCGGTCGGGAAAAACGAAACGGCGGCCAAATGCGCCAGATAACTACGCGTGCCCTGGGCATCGCCGCGATAAAGATCGATCGTATAGGTCAGTGCCTGAAAAACGTAGAAGGAGAGGCTTAGCGGCAGCGTCCAGTGCCACGCGGGCGCCTGGTGGCCGGTCACGTGCGCCCAGTTCTCGAGGAAAAACGGCATGTACTTGAACGCCGCCAGCAGGCCGAGGTTCATCACGATGCTCGACGACACCAGAATCTTGCGCACCAGCGGGTTCTTCGAAGACTGCAATCCCAGGCCGAAGAGGTAATCGCAGCTCGACGCGAGGGGTATCAGTGCCAGGTAATAGAGGTCCCACTTGGCGTAAAAGAAATAGTTCGCAAACAGAACGACGGCGAGCGCAACTGCTCGAAAACGAGCCAGCGGCCAATAGAGAAAGAAGATCGCGACCAGGAAAATGAAGTATGTCGACGACGAGAGTAGCAACTTCCAGGATACAACCGCGCTGCCCCTACGATGAGTGAGCGAGGCATCTTGAGGAACCTTTCGGCTTCCAATGTCGTAATTTAGAGTGGACGATGCCTTATTGCTGCCAATGCGGTTCTCAGGTCGGCCGGGCGGACCGCTACTGCGTAACGTGCGGTGCGGCGCAGGCCGCTGCTCAACCCTCTGCGGGAGGCTTCCAAGCGGCCGGTTTCCAGCCCCCCGATGTCACAAGCTTCTGGAGCAGGAACGCCTCACTCCTGTGCTACATCCCCTGGTTCGGCTGGATCGCTGCGATCGTCGTGCTGGCCACCGACCGCTTCCGCCGCGATTTCGAAGCCCGCTTCCACGCCTTCCAGGGACTGTACCTGTTCGTCGCGTGGCTGCTGGTGGATTGGGTGGTTTCGCCCGTCCTGCGGAGGAGCGGGTACGGATTCTGGCAGCCCATGCCGCACATGGGCGGCGGCGTTCTGCACCTGTTGATCCTAGCTGGCTGGCTCGTAATGATCGTCAAGGTGCGGCAGCATGAGCATTACCGGCTGCCGATCATCGGCGATCTGGCCGAACGGTCGGTCGCCGAGCAGCGCCTCGGCTAACGCGGGCGAATCCGTATCCCACCCATAAAAGCGTCCGATTCAATATCTTGCGAACGCCTTGGCGGGTTCGCGGGAACGATCCGTAGACGTGCCGCATCTGAAAAAGCATGACGGGTAAATTCATTGCAAGTCTTCTGATTGCCGTTTCGACAGCTTGGGCCCAACCCTTCTCTGTGGGAGTGAAAGGTGGTTTCCCGCTCACGGACGGCCTTTCCAATTTCCATCAGCTCGAAGTCGACGTGACTACCCACGACTACTCGAATTCCAAGCTGTACATTGTCGGTCCCATGGTCGAGGTGCACTTGCCGCTCAGCCTGGCGATCGAGTTCGATGCACTATACCGCCCCGTAAATTTAACAACGGACACGCAGGTGACTCCCTTGGGGCCTATAATCCATACTTCCAAAGACATCACGACATGGGAGTTTCCGATCCTCGGCAAGTACCGTTTGCCCCTGCCGGTGGTCAAACCCTACGTCGAGGCGGGGCCGAGTTTTCGCAAGACCTACTCCGGCTTGTCGTGGCTTTCGGATAAAGGGGCCACGATCGGAGCGGGTGTCGAAGTGAAAATTAGGCGGCTGCGGTTCGGTCCAGAGGTCCGCTACAGCCGTTGGGGCTCGGATGGGCAACCGCCGCCCGGGGTCGCTTTCTTCCCGCCTTCCAAGCGGGATCAGGCCGAATTTCTGGTCGGAATCTCGTTCTGAGCTTTGACGGCAGAGCCGCCTTTTCAAGCGGGTAGTGACGCCGCCTACGGCTTCACTTTCTTGATGAAAGGCTCTGGCGCGTCGGTCACCGTGTAGTCGGCGGGGACCTGGAACAGCGCGGGAGAGGGCTCGCCGCGCGAAATGTTCTTGAGCGAGTAGGCGGTCGTGCCCATGCGCGGGTCGCTGTGGGTGGATTGCACGGTGATCTGGAGCTCCGGCGAATACCAGCGTTCGTCGGTGATCAGGAGCGGCTTGTCATTGCCGATCTGCCCGGCCGGGATCGTGATGGTCGTGCGCGTCCCGGTGGCTAACACGCCCTCGACGGTCTTCGAGCCGAGCTGCTCGGAGTCGGGCGGCGCGATCGGCACTTGCGCACCCTCCGGTCCGACCATCCCCTTCCGGACGATCATTACGTTCCCGTCCGGTGTGGCAATTCCACCAGCGCCGCCTGCGATCGCTGTAACCGGCCCTCCCGCGATCGTTCCCACGGACACGGCGCCACCGGAAAAGCCGGCGCCCGCGATGGTCACCTGACGATACAGCACGTCGGCGCCGGGGCCGCCGGGAGGCGGTGGAGGCAGGGACGGGACCGGCAGTTTGATGGCGGAGCGATCCTGCAGGTTCAGCGAATAGTTCACGCCCGCGACCGGATCGGAGATGAATATGGCCTGTACCGGGTCGCTCTGGGCCGTGAACGGGCCCAGGGTGGAGAGCACTTGTTCGCGGCGTTCGCGCCCCTCGCTATCGCGGTATTGCGTCGCGGTGGAGTGCTGCACGATGCGGTTGCCGTCGGCGAGCGTCTGGGTCATATCGGTCACGGCGTCGGCCGAATACGGGGCTCCCTTGACGACGCTTCCGCCGACGAGATTTCCCGCGAGGAATCTGAACTTCGCCCCGGCGACGAGCCCCACATCAGGCTGCTGCTGCGCAAGCCCGCCGGAGGCCGCGACCACTCCTAAAATCAACGTTTGAACTGCTCTGGTTGTTCCGATCATAATATCTCCTCTGTTATCTCACTGTTAGTGCATGTCCGTTCGAACAAATCGAATGGCCCGGGGCAAGCCCTCTTCTCCCACCAGCACGTCCGCCTGGACACGATCTCCAAGACGCTCGTCCCGCACCGGCAACCCGACCGCTTGCATCGCCGAGGCCGGGATATTCACGCGCAGGATTTCTCCGCGCTCGAAAGGCGGCGCAGGGTCGAGGAGCGGGAAGAAGTCCGTAACCATCTCCGCGGGGGCCTCGGGCCGGTCTGTGGATGGCGACGCTTTGGCGAGCACCGCTCTGCGTGGGACCTGCGGAACCAACCGGGGCTTCGCGGGTTGCGCCGGAGATGATTTCGCGGGAGGGGGAACGGCATTACCGTTGCCGGATCTCGATGGCGGGCGGCTCGCCCGATGAAGCGCCCGGGTCTCGGCGGCCGCGCCGGCCTGCTCACTATTTTGTTCGGTCCCCGACGGGTGGGCCAACGGCGCAAGAGGGGGTCCGCCGCTCCTTGGCTGGATCACAGCAACGAGAATGGCCGCCGCAACTGCCGCCACGACCGCTCCCGACCACACCGCTCGACGGCGCCGCGCGCGTTGGGCGCGATTCCGCCGGAATGCCCGCCGCAGCCGCGCTTCGGTGCCGGGCGATGCCTCGCAGGCGCGGTCATTTTCAGCCAACGCCCTCAGAGCCTGCAGTGTCCGTTCGTCACTCATGATACGCTCCTGGCTCATAAAACGCTCTTCGCTGCGCATGAGATACTCCTCGCCATGCCGACCTTCTCAAGTTTTTGCGCGAGCATCGCTCGCCCCCGGCTCAGCCGGGAACGCACCGTGCCAACCGGGCAATCGAGCGCCGCCGCAGCTTCCTCATAAGTTGCGTTCTCCAGGTCGCACAGGACCACTACTTCACGGTAAGAGTGCGGGAGGCTGATCACCGCGCGCCGCACCTGCCCGATGGTCTCCCGGCGCGTCAAGTCGTCGAGCAAATCTTCGTCGCAGGCGGGTTCGTCCGCGAGCGCCGTCGGCTCGCCCCGATCCTTTCCCAGCCTGCGCAGCACCAGGTTTCTGGCGATCCCGTAAAGAAACGACACGAGCGAACCCCGCGACGGATCGAATCGACGGCCACTGTTCAGCAATGCGAGAAAAGTTTCCTGGGCGACGTCTTCGGCGAAGGGCGCACTGCCCGTCATGTGGAGCGCAAAACGATATACGGCGCCTTGCCGCCGGACGTACAGCGCGGCGAACGACTCTTCGTCCCCGGCCAGCATCCCCCGGAGCAGATCGTTGTCGTTTTCGTGGTCGTCGGCGGCCATGTCCCTCTTCCTGAGACGTTTCCCTGTTGGAGACGCGCTTCGGCCTTCTCTAGTAAGCAAACATCTTTGAGCAAAACATCCATAGGGGACGCAGGCGCATCGAATAACTGTCTGCTCGTAGGGATTTCTTCTCGCGAAGCGATTTAGTTCCGGGAAGATGAGAAGACGGCCCTGCTAAACTGGAAGAAAATGACCTATGACGTGGTTGTCCTCGGGAGCGGACCCGGGGGGTACTCGGCTGCCGTCCGCGCGGGCCAGTACGGCCTTAAAACCGCGATCATCGAAAAAGACGCCAAGCTGGGTGGCACCTGCCTGCACGTGGGCTGCATCCCGACCAAGGCCTTCCTCCACGCGGCCGACGTTTGGGAGCGCTTCCTCCATCCGGAAGAGGACGGTATCCATTGCGAGAATCCGCGCCTGGATTTCGGGCTGGTGAGCGATCGGAAGAACAAGATCGTATCCAAGCACGCCAAGGGCGTGGAATTCCTGATGAAGAAGAACAAGGTGGACTGGATCCGCGGCTACGGGCGCCTCGCCGGTCCGGGCAAGATCGAAGTCACCTCGGACGCCGGTACGCAGATCGTCGAGACGAAGAACATCGTGCTGGCGACCGGTTCGGAAGCGCGGATGCTGCCGGGCCTCGAGCCGGACGCGCGCCGGATTTTGACCAATATCGAGATCCTGAATTTGCGTGAAGTGCCGAAAACGCTGGCGATCCTGGGCGCGGGCGCCGTGGGCGTCGAGTTTGCGTCCTGTTTTCACCGCTTCGGAACGAAAGTCAGCCTGTTTGAAATGCTGCCGCGGATCGTTCCCGTGGAAGACGAGGAAGTCTCCAAAGAGCTTGAGCGTGCTTTCAAAAAAAGCGGCATTCGCGTGGAAACCGGCGCCAAAGCCGAAAATATCCGCAAGACGGAAGCGGGCGTGAGTTTCAACGTCACGCTTGCGAACGGCAAACAGGAAACCGTGGAAGCGGAGATGCTCCTGGTGGCCGTGGGGCGCAAGGCGAACACCGAAAAAATAGGGCTGGAAGGGACGCGAGTGCAGCTCGATCGCGGATTCGTCAAGGTGGACGACTTTCAACGCACCGGCGAGCCGGGAGTTTACGCCATCGGCGATATCGTGGCCGGGACGCCGCAACTGGCGCATGTCGCGACGGCCCAAGGGATGGTCGCGATGGGGCACATCGCCGGTAAACCTGTGACCCCGGTGAATCGGAACCGCATCCCGGGCGCCACCTACACCGATCCCGGCATCGGCAGCGTCGGGCTAACCGAGGCGCAAGCGCGCGCGCAGGGCCGCAAAGTGAAGATCGGCAAGTTTCCGTTCCTGGCCAACAGCAAGGCCAGCATCCTGGGCAAACACGACGGGTTTGTAAAGATCGTCGCGGATGAAACCTACGGCGAAATTCTGGGCGTGCACATCATCGGTCCTGAAGCTTTCGAGCTGATCGGCGAAGGAGTGCTGGCGATGGAAGCCGAAGCCACTGTCGAGACGCTGACGCACACCATCCACGCGCATCCCACCCTGTACGAAGCAATGGGCGAGGCGTTCAACGCCGTCTATGGTCTCGCGATCAATGCTTGATGTGAACAGGAGCCAGGGGACAGGGGCCAGGGGCCAGGGGCGAGACGAAGAGATCCGTTTTGGCGCCGCCGGTGCCCAACTATTGGATTTCGGTCGGGCTCCTCGTGGTAGTTACCCGGCGTCGGAACTCGCGGCGAACATGTTGCTTCAGAATCAATCCCCCGCTTCGTCTCACGCTGGCCCCGGTCCCCTGGCCTCTGGCCCCTATCTCTGTCAGGCGCGCGACCTCGGACGCATGCGCTACGCGGACGCCTTCGCGCTCCAGCAGGATTTGGTCGCGAAGCGCAAGGCTGACGAGATCCCCGACCACCTACTTTTCGTCGAGCATCCTCACGTAGTCACCATGGGACGCGGCGGGCACGACGAAAATCTCTTGGCCGATCCGGATTTGCTGGAGCGCGCCGGTATCGAGTTTCATCGCACGGACCGCGGCGGCGACGTGACCTATCACGGGCCCGGACAGATCGTGGGCTACCCGATTGTCGATTTGAGAAAATGGAAGCGCGACGTGGTCGCCTACGTGCGCGGTCTGGAGCGCGTCCTGATCGATGCGCTCGGTGAATTCGGAATCGCCTCGGAGCGGGTCCAGGGCGCCACCGGGGTGTGGACTTCGGCCGGCAAGATCGCGGCCATCGGCGTCCACATAGGTCGCTGGGTGACATCCCACGGTTTTGCGCTCAACGTGGACACGAATTTGGATTATTTTCGCTACATAGTGCCCTGCGGGCTGACGAAACCGGTGACCTCGATGCGCCATCTGGGCTGCTTGGCCGGCCGCGCCGAGGTGACCGCAGCGCTGACTCGCGCCTTCGGACGGGTGTTCGATCGCGACATGGAGATTCTATGATTGACGTCGTCATGCCCCAGATGGGGGAAAGCATCGTCGAAGGAACGCTGACGCGCTGGCTGAAGAAAGCCGGCGAACGCGTGGAGCGCGACGAACCGCTGTTCGAGATTTCGACGGATAAGGTCGATACCGAGATTCCTTCGCCCGCCGCCGGGACGTTGGGCGAAATCCTGGTCGAGGAGGGCACCACCGTCGGGATCAACACCGTGGTCGGACGCATCGCCGAAGCAGTGGGATCGGCTCCTGCCCCCACGGTCTCCGCCTCGGTCACGCCGGTAAACACCGTGCCTGCGGCCCAGCCTGTGAATGCCGCTCCAGCTGCAGCAGCCGCGGCGCCCATCGACGCTGCATCCCGGCCGCAACCGGTGCCCGTGACGGTGGAAGCCGTTCCCATGGTCGATGGCTCCGATGGCGCACCAGGACCGCTTTCTCCGCTGGTGCGCAAGATGGCGCGCGAGAACAATGTCGATCTGAATCAAGTGCGAGGCACCGGCGCCGGCGGCCGCATAACGAAACAGGACGTGGAAGGATTCCTGGCATCGCGCGGCGGAGCTCCCCGCGCGGCTCAAACCTACGCTGCCTCGGCCCCGGCTCAGACGTACACGACTCCGACCCAGGCCGCACCTCCGCCTCCTACGCCTTCTGCGCCGGCACCGCCTCCTCCAGCAGCACCTCCTGCGCCATCGGCTCCGTCTCAAGCGGTCGCCACGGTGCCGCAGACCATGCATGTCCCATCGCCTCCACCGGTTCCTTACGAGCCGCCCGCTCAGTTCCGTGGTCAGGCCCCGGCCGGCCGTGTCGAGCCTATGAGCGTAATGCGGCAGAAGATCGCCGAACACATGGTGTTCAGCAAGCACACCTCCGCGCACGTCACCACCGTGCACAAGGTGGATATGACGCGCATCGCGAAGCTGCGCGAGAAGCACAAGGGCGAATTCCAGGCTCGCTATGGATTCTCGCTGACGTTCCTGCCGTTCGTGCTGCGCGCGAGCACTGCCGCTCTGCAGCAGTTCCCGTTGCTGAATGCCTCCGTCGACGGCACCAACATCGTGTATCACCGCGATATCAATATCGGCATCGCGGTGGCGCTCGAAAACGGCCTGATCGTACCCGTGATCCGCAACGCCGACGAAAAAAACGTGGTCGGGTTACAGAGATCCGTCGCGGATCTCGCTTCCCGCGCGAGGTCTCGGCAGCTGCGTCCCGACGAGGTCCAGTCCGGGACGTTCTCGGTGACCAATTTCGGCAGTTTCGGCAGCGTTTTCGCGACGCCGGTGATCAATCAGCCGCAGGTCGCGATTTTGGGCGTCGGCTCGGTGGAGAAGGAACCGGTGGTGGTCGATGACGCCATCGCCATCCGCTCGATGTGCTACCTGGCGCTGACGTTCGACCATCGGCTCATTGACGGTGCCCTCGGCGATCAATTTACGCAGAAGGTGAAAACCGTCCTCGAAAACTGGAGCGAAGAAGTTCTCTAGCGTCGTGTTTCAGAGGTTCCTTTTGCGTAATTCTGATGCATCATCCCGAGCGAAGTCGAGGGATCTGCTTCTAAAAGTTTTGGTAACGCGCGAGCAAAAAGCAGACCCCTCGACTTCGCTCGGGGTGACACGCAGGGGATGTGATTCAAGACGGCCGTATTTGTTATGCAACGAACTTCTGAGACCGCGAGAACCGTTGGCCACTCAGAAAGAGAAAGGACTCGATTCATGAAGCTCACGAGAGATCCGATCCGCAATACCCCGACACGCCGTTCGGCCCTTTCCACCGCCGGATTCGGAATAGGGGCTCTGGCCGCTTTACCGGGCCATGCGAACGCCGCGGAAATGACGGCAGCCGAGAAGGCCAACGTCCAAGTGGTGAACGATTTCTGCGCAGCGTGGCCGGCCCACAACCTCGACCGGATCATGGCGTTCTTCGCCGCCGACTGCGCCTATCGCGTCAACGAAACTCAGGAGCCATACAAGGGCAGGCAGGCCGTCACGGACCGCATCCAGTCGTTTCTCGGACGCGTCCAGAAATTCGACGTGATGGAAACCTTCGCCAAAGGCCCCATGGTGTTCAACGAGCGCAAGGACTCCTTCACCAGCGGGCCGCTCAAGATGTGGCACGGCGTCGGTGTCTTTTTTCTCAAGGACGGAGAGATTGTCGAGTGGTACGATTACACGATTTCGCGCGACCTCGCGTAGGGCTGGTTCCGTCAGGACCCGGCGGATGCGCCGGGTAGGGATCGTTCCTGTTATTTGACTACGCCCAGGCGATCCAGCGGCCAGTACACAAATACGGCCTTCCCATAGATGAACTTGCGCGGAACCGTGCCCCAACTGCGGCTATCGTTTGAGGAGCTGCGGTGATCGCCGAGCACGTAGAACTCGTCAAGCGGCACGGTCGCGAGCGGCGTCGAAACCTGATCGCGGTATTCGGACGGCACGTAGGGTTCGTCGAGCGCCTGGCCGTTGACGAAGACCGTCCCCTCCACCACCTGAACTTTGTCGCCCGGCATTCCGACGATGCGCTTGATGTAGGATTTCGAGGGGTCGCCCGGATACCAAAACACGACCGTATCGCCGCGGCTGATCTCTGAGATTCCGAAGCGATACACGAACTTATTGATGAAGATGCGCTCCTGGTCCACCAGGGCCGGCATCATGCTGGTGCCTTCCACTTTCACCGGCTGGTACAGAAACAGAATGATGACCACCGCTATCAGGACGCTGACAAACAGGTCGCGCGCCCACGAAATCGCGGCCAGCGCGTAGGAAGGCCGGCGCGGCGGCTCGACCGGAGGGGCGGGTGCTGGAACAGGCTCGTCCATGAGTTCGCCAACAACAGCTTCTAACCTTAAGTATAGACGAGGCGGCGCTCGATCCGGTTGAGCGGCGGAGTCACTCTTCGCGTGGCGTTATTGTTTTCTGACCACCAGGCTTCGCCAGGCCGTCCGCCCGGCCGCGTCGGTCGCGACGATGGTGATGGCGTTCGATCCCGTGATCAAAGGAACCGGCGCGCTCCACGACGTGGTCCCCATCGCGGCGCCGGCAGCTCCAAAATTGGTGGACCAGGTCACCGACCGAACACCCGCGCCGCTGCTGGCTACCCCCGAAACGGTGACGATAGCCGAGGAAGTCGACAGAGTCGTCGTGGAGGGCGTCACGATCGTAAGCGAAGGCGGTGCGCCGGCGGGGGTTGGGCTTGGCGCCGGAACGGGCGTCGGGGGAGCAGGCGCTGGCGTCGGAGCAGGTGTCGGAGCGGGCGTCGGCGTCACGGGAGGAGCAGGTGCCGGAGGAGCAGGCGACGGAACAGTCGGAGCAACCGGAGGAGCCGTACGCGCCGCATAGAGCGTCTGCACCGCCGCGATATCCAGCGCCGAAAGTCCCGTCACCAAGTGGTAGTAGGGATACATCACGGCCGCTGGATTATCGGAGTGCCCCAGGCCTAACGCGTGGCCGAGCTCGTGAAGCGAAACGCTGTACAGGTCGGTGTTCGCGCCGATGCCCCAATGTTCGTCGTCGTCGAAGTGCATATCGCCGGCCAGCGGTTCCGGATTCGGCGGGGCGGGATAGAACGTGTGCGCCAGCACGCCGCCGGGTCCATCGAAGGGAAAACCGTCGCCGTGCGCGCCGGAGGCGAAAAAAATGTTGACGGTCTGGCGGGCGAAGGGATCCGTTCCCGGCGTCCAATTCACCTGCACCGCGTTGGACCATTGCGCCATGGCGCGCAGGATCTCCGCCTGTGCGGCGATCGGAGCGAGCTGCCCAGTCATGTGGCTGAACACGTAACCGATGGTGGCCGCGCCCAAGCCCGGCCCATCCCAGCCGGGGCCGAACGTCGGAATCAACTGCGAAACGGGTCCGTTGGTGGTGAGCGCTCCCTCGCAGGCGCGCACCAGAACGTTGGAGCCGAGTTCGGCCGAGGCGGGGAAAATGTACGCCACTTCGTCGAGCGCAGCGAGCGCCCTAGCGATCGCAAGCGTCTGCTGCACGGGAGCCTCGACCATCAGGTGCCGCGAACCTAAATCGGGATTCTCCCGCAGCCGGAGTCCCAGGTTCAGGATGAGCCCTCGTGCCGTGTTCATGTTCACGTCGGCATGGAACTCGACAAGTAGATAGCCGGTCGTTGCCGAAGGATCTCCGGCAGCAATTAGAGGACTGACTTTATCGGCGGGATCGAGCTGCGCCGCATAGCTAATATCTAGATCGGAAACGTCCACCACGGTACTGGTGGCCGCGAACACGCCGTTGCCGGGCACGTCGCCCAGGATGCGGACGCCACGGGCGGCTAACGCGGCCACTGTCCCCGCCGAGCGCGCGTTTCCGAACTGGATTAGAAAATGCGAGGAACCTTTGGCCGCGGAACCGATCTCGGCGACACGGGCTGTTGAATCCGTGACCACGTCGCGGGTCTTCAGGTGGAGAGAAGTTTGCGCTTGGAGAGTTCCCAAAAGCAGGATGCAAGGGGTCAGGAAAAACCGTATCACTGGATGCACGTAATCCTCATCGCCCTCTGTAAGGAGTTTCCTTAAGGAAAAACGCGAGGAGAATTACGAGCAGCAGAGCCTGCGGCTGCAGGGGTTTCAAGAGACTGATTTTATTGGATTATGAGCGCCAATCCGTAACGGCGAGGAAGCCCGGATCTTCGCGCCAACCGGCCCGCACCTTGACGAACGTTTGGAGGAATACCTTGCGGCCCAGCATGCGTTCTAAATCCTCGCGCGCCAGCGTGCCGATCTTCTTCAACATCGCTCCACCCGTGCCGATGAGAATGGCTCTCTGGCCGGGCTTTTCGACGTAGATGGTCGCTGCGATACGCACCAGTTTCGGCGTTTCCTCCCACGATTCGATGGCTACCGCGACCGCGTGCGGCACTTCCTTCTGGGTGTGATGCAGCACTTTTTCGCGAATGATTTCCGCTGCCAGGAACCGCTCCGGCTGGTCCGTCAAGTGATCCTCCGGAAACAGCCGCCGGCCTACCGGAAGATGCTTGACGATTTCCTCGCGCAGCTCCTCGAGCCCATCTCCGCGGCGCGCCGAGACCGGAACGTAAGCCGCAAAATCGTGCCATTCGCGATACTGCTCGATCACCTTCAGAAGCCGCGGCTTTTCCTCCAGCCAGTCGATTTTATTGAGCACCGCGATCACCGGTACGCCGGCTTTCTTGGCGAGATCGAGCGCCTGCGCGTCCTGTTCGGCCGGGAGCGCCAGCGCGTCGATGACGAACAGTACGACGCCGGGCGCTTCTGCCGCGGTCCGCACCGCGTCCATCATGCGGCGGTTCAGGAGCGTATCGGACCTGTGAATTCCGGGGGTATCGACGAACACGATCTGCGCCGCAGGAAGCGTTACCACGCCCTGGATCGAAGTCCGCGTCGTCTGCGGCTTAGAGGCGATGATGGCAAGCTTGGTCCCCAGCAGAGCGTTCAGCAGCGTGGATTTGCCGGCGTTAGGGCGTCCGAGAATCGCCACGAATCCCGAGCGGTGCTTTTTTCTCACTCGGCCGCCGTCTTCGAAACGCGCACTTGATCCACGCGCACCTGATTGGAGGCCAGTACCTGGATCGAGATGCCCTCGCGCTCGGTCCGCTCGCCCACCGCCGGAACGTGGCCCAGCCATTCCGTGATCAAACCGCCAACAGTGGTGGATTCGGTGTCCTGCTCCGGGTGGAAACCGAGCAGATCCCCGAGGCGCCCGAGATCGAAGCTGCCGGAGACCACGTAACTGCCGTCGGGATCCTGGCGAAAATCGCGCTCCGGTTCGTGCTCGTCGTGAATTTCGCCGACGATCTCCTCGACCATATCCTCCATAGTCACGATGCCGGCCGTGGCGCCGTATTCGTCCACCACCACGGCCATGTGCGCGCCTTCTTCCTGCATTTCCTTCAGCAGATCGTTCACCTGTTTGGTTTCCGGAACGGCGCGAATGGGGCGCATGATCTCGCGAACGGTCCTTTTGGCGCGCTCGTCTTCGTCCATCTCGAACATGTCCCGGACGTGGATGAAGCCGGTGATTTGATCGATGGATTCTTCGTAGACGGGAATGCGCGAATACTGTTCGTTGATCACCAGCTGGCGCAGCGCCTCGAGCGTGGCGGCCTGCGAAATCGCGACGATGCGCGGGCGCGGCGTCATCACCTCGCGAACCGTTTTATCGCCGAAGGCCACCACGGACTGGATCAGCTCGCGATCGCCCTTCTCGATAATGCCCTCTTCCTCGCCCGCCGTAATCAGCGCGTCGATGTGTTCTTCGGGCGTCGGTTCCTGATCCGCGCGAGTCCTCTCGTGGAGCTCGAATAGCGATTGCAGAAATCCCAGCGCGCCGGTCAAGGGCCGCATCGCCAGGGCCATCGCACGAAACAGCGGAACCAGCCTGAGCAGCCCCGTTCCCCTGCTCTTGGTGTACACGATCTGCGGGATCAAATAGGTTCCCAGCACCGCGTAAAGCATTACCAGCAGGCACGCCGCGGCCAGCGCGTCCCAGCCGCCGGCGTTCTCGGAAGTCCACGCCAGCGTCACGACGCCGACGATGGCCAGGCCCAGATGCTTCACCAGCGAAAAGACCAGCGCGCCCTTTTCCGTCTCCAGGCCGATTTCGGATTCCAGCGTCTCCTTGAAGAACTGCAGCGACGGGAGGTCGCGCGCGCGCAGCCGCTGCGCTTCCAGATACAGCACCTGGATGCACGTTGCCAAGGTGACCAGCGTCGCCACCAGCACATCGACGAGGACCAACACCAGCGTCATTTCTGGATTCTTTCAATCAGGGTGGGGGGCAGGCCAAGCCGCCGCCGCCAGCGGGCTTCCGCGCGAGCCATTTCGCCCGAGTCTTTTTCGTGATCCATGCCCGCCAGGTGCAGCGCGCCGTGCAGCATCAGGATGCGCAGCTCGTCTTCGAGCGAATGGCCGTGTTGGGCGGCCTGCGCGCGCGCGCGGTCGATCGAGATGGCGAGGTCGCCCGCGAAGCCGTTGCCGGCGGCCGATCGAAACGATAGTACGTCGGTCGCGTAATCGTTCCGGCGATAGGTCCGGTTCAGGCGGCGCAATTCGGCGTCGCTCGTCACCAGGCACGCAATCGCCCGGCCGCGCGTCACCCGGGCCGTTAGCTCGCCCAGGAAGCGGCGCAATTCCGATCTGTGCAACCTCGTCTTGCCGATCAGACCGGAAGAGGCAATTGAGAGCGGTATGTCGTCGTCGGATGGCATGGGGACAGCCTCGGAATCGGCCTCAGGCGGCGGGTTGGGAAGCTTGTTGCGTAGCCGCCGGCTCGGCGGCTGGTTCGGCCGTGGCTCCCTCCGACAGTCTCAGCGAAAGCTGGCGGGCGGCGCCGGTCACCTCGTTGTATCGCTCGTATGCTTTCACGATCTTCTGCACCAGATTGTGACGGACCACGTCACGGTCGTCGAACTGGAGGAAGCTGATGCCTTCCACGCCCCGCAGCACGTCGATCGCTTCGATCAATCCGCTGCGCTGTCCCGGCGGCAGATCGATCTGCGTGGCGTCGCCCGTCACGACCATCTTTGAATTGAAGCCCTGGCGCGTCAGAATCATCTTCATCTGTTCGGGCGACGTGTTCTGCGCTTCGTCCATGATGATGAAGCTGTCGTTCAGCGTGCGTCCGCGCATGAAGGCCAGCGGCGCGACCTCGATGGTATTGCGCTCCAGGAGTTTTTCGATCTTCTCGACCTCGATCATCTCGTAGAGCGCGTCGTACAGCGGGCGCAGATACGGGTCGACTTTTTCCTGAATGGTCCCGGGCAGAAACCCGAGCCGCTCGCCGGCTTCCACGGCCGGCCTGGTCAGAACGATGCGGCTGACACGCTTGGAAAGTAGCGCCGCAACCGCCATCGCCACGGCCAGATAGGTCTTGCCGGTGCCCGCGGGGCCGATGCCGAACACCAGATCGTTGCGCTCGATCGCTTCCATGTAACGCCGCTGCGTCATGGTCTTCGGCGCGATCACTTTCTTCCCGAAGCTGCGCTGCTTGCCGCTCTCCACCAGGCGCCGGAGGCTCGAGCCGGGGTCCGCGGTGACTACCCGTAGGTAGCTGTTCAGATCGCCGTTGTTGAAAGCGAACCCTTCGCGCGTCAGCGCGGCGTAATCGGAGAGGATGGATGCCGCCCGCTCCACAGCCGGTTCTTCCCCTTCAATTTCGATGCAATCGTTCAGGAGACGCGTGCGCACGTTCAGGCCGGTTTCGATCAGGCGCATATTTTCATCGCGGGTCCCGAACAGGGATTCAATGCCGCGAGTGATCTGTACGCTGGACTTCATTCGAGGGAACAAACGAGGGCTGTTGCGAGGCCGGACTTCCGCATGCGCGGAGGCAGGGTGAACATCTAGAGCAAGGATATCACGAAAAATCCGCCCTGCGGTGGCGCCGATCGCGACGATTGTGTTACAAAATGCGGCCTTCGCGGTCGAGCTTCAGCTTGCTGCCCCGCCAAACCACGGTATTTCCAAACAGGCCCGTGATCCACACCGCGAAGGCGAAAAAGTCGCGCGCCGGAACCAG
The DNA here is from genome assembly GCA_035934795.1 of Bryobacteraceae bacterium. GTDB lineage: Bacteria > Acidobacteriota > Terriglobia > Bryobacterales > Bryobacteraceae > Palsa-187. The sequence continues at coordinate 46,473 of DASYXM010000050.1, forward strand.
CCACCACAATTTCAGGACGTCGCGGCTGCGTAGCACGAACCATCCGGCCTGCAACGCCATCCACAAACGTATCGCTAGCACCACGGCGGCCAGGTCCCACCGGCCCAGCCCGGCGAGGATCACCGCCCATAGAGTGCCATTCGTGATGGGCAAACCGATATAACCGCCTGGTTTCGAGACTCTGATCGTGCGGGCCCAGCGCACTTGATGACGCCACACGTCCAGCCAACTGCCACTCAAGCTGGTTTCGACGACGGTATCCGACAACACGCATTTCAGCCCCAGGGCGTGGATGCGATGGCCGAGCTGATAATCGTCCGCCAGGTAATCGCCGAAGGCGCTAAATCCTCCGATACGGTCGAGATCCGCGCGGCGAAAGGCCAGCGTCGACCCCATGGCGAACTCGTCCACGCCTACCAGACGGGCGACCAAAGCGGAGGGAGCGAAATCGGTGGAGACTCCAAGGCCTTCAAAACGCGAGGCGAACGTGGCTCCCATGGGCCGGTACAAGCACGTCACTACGCCGACGGCTGGGTCCGCGAGCGGTGCGGTCACGCGGTTCAGGTAATCTTGCTCGACGCGAATATCGGCGTCGTTGACGATCACAACAGGGAAACGCGCGGCAGCGGCGAGATCCGACAGTACACCGGCCTTGGCGTTGGCCATTTTCGTCCGGCATTCGACGAGGCGTACGACAGGAAACTCGCGCGTCATCTCAGCCAATAGCGTAATCGCCGGATCGGCGGGATCGGAGGCGCCGCACAGTAATTCGTATTCGCCGTGGAAGACGGTGTGAGACCGGATCGCCTCGCGAAGCGCCGGATCGGCTCCATGCACCGGTTTCAAAATCGACACCGGCCACGCGTTTGCGGCGTTCGCGGAACGCCAATGCCGCGTCCCGGACTGGCCGCTGGCCCCTGGCCTCTGGCCCCTTCTGAACACGCACGCCAGGAGCGCGACAATCTGATATGCGGCCGCGATCACGGCAATCGCAATCGGAATCACTGAGCCAGCATACCGACGCCGAACGCCACCAGGCAGACTCCCCACCAGCGGCGCGAATCGACACGTTCTTTCAGGATCGTTCGCGCCAGGATCGTTTCAACCACGATATTCAGCGCGGAGGCAGGAACGGCGAAGCTCAAGTCCGCCGTTTGGACTAGGGTGACAAAAGTGAAAAACGAAATGGCCATGAAGACGATCGCCAGGATCAGATACTTTTTGCGCGCCATCGCGTGCAGCGTGCGGCCAAGCGGGGACGGGGCGAAATCCTCAATTTCGCCGTGCCGCTTCATCTCGAAGCTGGTCAGCAGATCGCTCATCACGGTACAGCCGACGATGACGGCCAGGAGCAGCCACGCGCGCGTCATTTTTCCACTCCGGGTTGGACTCCGCGTCGCTCCGAGCGTGGGTCGCCGCGTCCGTCCCCGCGCTCTTCCAGATGCAGCGTCGTAGCGGGACTGCCGGAAGCCACCAGCATCGTCCCGATCATGATCAGGGCGGTTCCGCCCCAGCGCTGTGGCGTAATCTGCTCGTTCAGGAAGAACCGCCCCAGCACTGCGGCGAACGCATAGCCGAGCGAGGTGAGCGGCAGCATATAGCTTAAGTCCGCGAAACTGAGGAACATCATGCGGCTGACCAGCCACAGGATCAGCAGCGCGATTCCGAGCCCCACCCACGGCGTGAAAATCGCGGCGATCAGGTCTAGCGGCGAGCCCAACGACGGAAGCCGCCGCATACCGCGCGCGATGAAGAAATTCCCGAAGGAGTTCGTGAGGATGACAAAGGCGGCGAACAGCGGAATCTTCCACTTCCGCCGTTCCGTGGAGTTCGCGGCCGGCGCCATCGATTTACGGAATCAGGCGCGTTCCTCGGCCTGGCTAAGCGTTCCGGCTTTCTTATCCGCGACGTACTGTTTCCGCTTGGCGCGCAGGGCCAGGTATTCCTTGGCTTCCTTGTACAGCCGCTTGCGTTCCTTACCGTCGAAGATAGCCTTGCGCACGATGCGCCAGGCGGCCTTGGGACGGAAGTAATACTCGCCATAGAAGCGCTCCACCCACTCCACCATCTCGCCCTCATCCAGAATGCCCGGATAAATCACGTTGGGGAGTTGGTGGCCCTGGTCGTCAGACATCGAAACGTTGACCAGCGCGTTCTGTTTGGCGTAATCGTAGAACTCCGTGCCCGGATAGGCGTGCGCGATGGAAACCTGAATAGTCTCGACGTCCAGGCGCTTGGCGAAGTCGATGGTGTTGCGCAGCGTCTCGCGCGTTTCGCCCGGCAGGCCGACGATGAAATCGCCGTGGACCGTGAGGCCCAGCTTATGGCAGTTCTCGGTGAAGCGCATGGCCATGTCCACCGTGGCGCCCTTCTTGATGTTCTTCAGGATTTGCTGATCGCCCGATTCATAGCCCACGATCAGCAGGCGCGCGCCCGCGTCCTTCATCGCCTTCAAAGTGTCGTAATCCGTGGTGACGCGCGACGTGCAGGACCACGTGAAGTTCAGCTTTCCCAGCTCCGCGCACAATTCCATGGTGCGCTGCTTGCGATAGTTGAAGGTATCGTCGTCGAAGAAAATTTCCTTGAGCCCCGGAAAGTTTTCGAGCACGTAGCGGCACTCGCTGACCACGTCGCCGGTGGAGCGCAATCTCCAGCGATGTCCCGAATGCGTTTGCGGCCACAGGCAGAAGGTGCACATCGCGGGGCAGCCGCGCGTGGTGTAAAACGAAACGTACGGATTCAGCAGGAACGGGACGTTGTAGCGCGTGAAATCCAGGTCGCGCTTGTAAACCTTGCTCACCCACGGCAGCTCGTCCAGGTTTTCGATCTGGCCGCCTTCGGGGTTGTGGACGTTCTTGCCGTTGTTGCGATAGCTCACCGAAGGGATTTCTTCGAGCGGCACGCCTTTGGCGTAGTTGGCGACCTGGTAGTCGAACTCCCGGCGCACGATGAAATCGATGGCCTTGGTGGCGTTCAGCGCCCGGTCCGGTTCGATCGTCACGGGAGGGCCTACAAAAGCGACCTCCAGCTTTGGATTGGCGTCCTTCAGCATTCCGGCGATTTTAACGTCGACCTGAAAACCGGGCGAGGACGTGTACAGCACCAGCAATTCGAAATCCTTGGCGATGGCCGCGGTCTGCTCGATCGAAACTCCGTGAGGGGGCGCGTCCAGCACGCGGCTGCCTTCCAGCATTCCCGCTGGATAACACAGCCACACGGGATACCAGTACGATTCGATCTCGCGTGTGGAGGGCCACCGCGAACCGGCTCCTCCATCGAATCCCTCGAAGGACGGGGGGTTCAGAAACAGCGTCTTTTTCGGCAAACGGGTCTCCTTACGGGTTGGCCTGGGCCGAGGCGACGTCGTCTTCGCCCGCCTGCCGTGTGAAATTGCTGAAGCTGATCTGCAGTTCGGCGCGGCCCACCACGCGCGTATCCACCGTGCTGGCAATGTGCGCCGGAACTGCTACGCCATCCTGGATGGCATAGTCTCGCACGAACGCGATCTTCTTAAGAAACACGGATGGGGACTTTACGAACTGGCCGGATTCGCGCACCGGCATCCCGGTTTCGGCATCCACCCACAGCTCGCCCTTGAACAAACCCACGGCTTTCTTGCGGGGCGCAATCTGCAGCACCGCCACGCGGCGGCCGCTGTTTTCAATCTCACCCTTCAGCTTGAACTTGTAATTGGCCGGTGTGATGGCGATGGTGCCGTTCTCCCTGCCCTCGCTTTCCGCAGCGAGATAACGGGTGATGACTTCCTGTTTAACCGTGTTGTCGCCGGAGAATCCCAGCGCCTTGTAGGTGATGACCCCCAGCCGGGAGATCTTGCGCAGGGCGCGCAGCCGGCCGTGTTTTTCAAGGCGCGGGAGGTGCGCTTCGATGTCCACTTCCATCTCCACCCCACGCATGGCTTCCTGCTGCGTGTGCGTGGCATCTACGTACTTGGAAACAATGGGCGGATTCCGATCCTCGGCCGCATTGGGCGCATCCGAAGAGACGGCCGCGGCGGGCCACAGGAACAATGCGAGAACGGCTGCGGATGTAAACGAACGGAAATGCAACTAGGGTACCCTCGAAGCTAGTTTCAGGTCCCCTTCAGTGTAGCAGGATTCCTCCCCGCCGCTGTCAACGGCCTAGTCCTATGCCTGCCCGGAGGCGTTTCCTCGGACGCAAGGCGGCCCCATGTGGCATGGAAATCGGCAATTTGCGTTCACGGGGAGAGTGAGATCGCCCACTCGAAACCGGGGGCGGCTTTGGTGGCCCACCACGCGGTCTGGTCGTACCATAAGTGGGTACCATCGGTGCGTACTGTAACCAATCCGTCAAGATCGGTGCGCAGAATCGCCGAATGGCGCTCCGTCAAGCGCCCCACCACGTCGCGGTGAGGATGGCCGAAGGAGTTTTCGAAGCCCGCCGAGATCACCGCCACCTGGGGCGCGGTTGCGTCGAGGAACTCCTGAGTGGTCGAAGTTTTCGACCCGTGGTGGCCCACCTTCAAGACGTCGGCATGACCCATACCCGCGCCTGCAAGCAGGCGCTGTTCCATGGGGCGCTCCATATCGCCTGTAAGAAGGAAGGAACGGGCGCCGTAGGAGATACGGAACGCCAGCGAATCGTTGTTGCCCGGGCGGGGATTGGCGTAATCCTCGGGAGGAGAAAGCGGCTTAATCCCCGCGCCGCCGAAATCGAAAGCGCTCGCCGCGTGCAGAGCGTCGACCGGAATGTGCAGGCGTGCCGCGGCCGCCAGGATCGCCGGCGCCGGGTTCGCCCCCACCCAGATCCGCGCCGGCCGGAAGTTTTCGATTACGGCCACCGCGCCGCCCGAATGATCCTCATGCGCGTGCGTCACCACCAGCACGTCCAGACGCCGGATGCCCCGGGTCCACAGATACGGCGAGACCACGTCTTCGCCGATGTCCAGATTGGTGCGCCGTATTCGCGGTCCATAAGACAGCACGCCGCCGCCATCCACCAGCATGATCTTGCCATCCGGGAATGCCACCAGCAGGCTGTCGCCCTGCCCCACGTCTATCGCGGTCATTTCCAGCGTTCCGCGCACCACATCCGGGGGCCACGGCTGCCACAGCAGAATCGCAAAAAATCCCAACACGGCGGTGGCAGCGACGCATCTCCCAATCCGGCGGTTCACGAGCAGTGCCAGTGCGATCAGCGCGATCGCAAATCCCCAAACGAGCCACCACGGAGGACTGGCGATGCGCCAGGAAGGTTCCAACCGGGCATGCCAGTCCGCGGTGCGGGCCGCGAGTCCCAGGAGCCATCCAGCGAATACCGCGATCCAGCCGGAGCCCGTGAAGATCGCCAGAAATCCGAGCGGCACCACCGCGCTGAGCAGGGGAACGACGATCAGATTGGCGCTCAGCCCGGTGAACGAGACGCGGTGGAAGTATTCGGCCATGGGTAGCGCCAACCCAATCTGAATTACCGTCGATACCACCGCGAGCTCCCAGGTAAACAGGCAACCGCGCGACAGCGCGGCGATAGCTGCGGCGACCCACCGGACGTTGAGACGGGTCAACAATTCGACGGTTTCGGCGACGAGGCGGATTTCGACGCGGAGCTGCGCGACGCGAGGCTCCAGATGAGGGTCCCCTCCGACGCGGGAGATGCCGCGCAGGCCGGATAGATAGGGCCCCGAGGTCGCCTTGAGCACCGGCGCGGCCACCGCCCCGATCGCGGCCACGGAAAGAAACGAAAGCTGGAAGCTGGCGTCGAACAACTCAAGGGGAGCCGCTAAGAAATAGGCGATCGCCACCGCTGCCAGCAGATTGATCACGCGTCCCCGCCGGAAAAAGAAGCGGGCCGCCAGGTACAGCGTGAAACCGCCGGCCGCGCGGCCGACCGGAGGCGAAAAGCCAGTGACCAGGGCGTACAACCACGCCGCCGCTGCTGTCAACGCGAGAGCTGGAATCTCCGGCAGGGCGCACAGGCGGAGGAAAAAAAGCAGCACTCCCGCGAGCACCGCGACGTGTGCGCCGGAGATCACCAACGCGTGAAACGTGCCCGTGCGCCGGAAGTTCTCGGTCCAGATTCTTTCGAGCTTCGAGGTTTCGCCCAGCAGCACCGCTTCCATCATTCCGGTGGCATACTCGTTGCCCGCATACAGCCGGTCCAGGCGCGCAAGGGCCGCCTCACGCAGCGCGAAGATCGCGCTCCATGTGCGCGAGCCGCAGTGCCCCTCCAGGATTTTCGGAGACGTGCCGCGCGTCATCGTCGCCGTCCAGAAGATCTTTTGCACGGCGAGATAACCCGCATAATCGAAGGCTCCCGGGTTGCGAAAGTTTCTCGGCGGCCGGATGCGGGCCTCGATTTCGACGCGCTGGCCGTAGTGCAGCGCCTGCAAATTGGGCGGCGTTTGTAAAGTCTGCGCCGGCTGAAGCGCAGCGTCGTCATCAGGCGCTCGATCCTCTGCGAATAAGCTGACTCGCGCCCGAGCCCCCGGCGCAAGCTCCAACGTGAACTGCTCGCGGTTGGGCGAAAAAACCGACGGCTCGACGACGCAGCCGTCCAATAATACGATTTCACGCGATCCGGCGTCGATTTCCGGCGGGTTCCCGGGCCGGTGCCACGCTTCCGTAAGAGCGCCGGTCGAGATCAACGCGAGCGACGCGCACATCCGCGAAAGCCACCGGCCCCCTCGCCGCACGGAGAGCGCCCATAAGGCGCAGAAGGCTCCCGCGACCCAGGCTGCCTCGGCCACGGTGAACGGCGCTGCACGGCTGAGAAGAATACCCGCCGTGATCGCCACCAGCGGCAGGACTAAAGGATCGCCCGCCGCTTGATCGCGCACAAGCGAGTCGCGTGTGGGAACGGGATCGCGCATGACGACGGCAAGGAATTTAGTCGTCGGGCGAGTAAGAAATTCTCAACCGGGATGCGGAATTTCTGTGGGGGGACGGCGGGAGGGTGGGGACCAAACGTGGGGCGTGCGGCTAAAAATGAATGGGGTACACTTATGGCAGCACGAACAACAACGGCAACGTGCAGACCCAGGCGATCACCCGAGGCGCGAGCTCCTGGACCCAGAGCTACGGGTACGACAACGTGAACCGGCTGAACTGTGCGAACGAAGCCATTGGGGCTGCGGTGTCCTGCTCCGCCAATAGCGGAGCGTGGTCGCAGACGTACGGATTCGACAACCAGGGGAACCGGTGGGTGGCTACAAGTTCGTCGGCGCTGCCGGTGCTGACTAGAGGCAGTTCGACAGAATACGGCTACCGAGAACTGGAGAAGCTGGTGGAGAAATACAAAGCCGCAGGAGGGAAATGAATGTCCTACCGCAAAGAACGATTTAGGCTCCGATTCCGTGGATTGTCTGAAGGAGTGAACAGAGACATTCGGATCGCACTGCCTGAAGCTGAAGCCAAAGAGCGAGGCGGCATCCTTTTGCTTGAACTAAACGAACGAATGGATTTCAGTCGCTTGTATGCGACGCCCGAAGGGCTTGAGCTTGGACCTGAGCAATGCGAAGTCTTAGCGTCGGTAGTAACAACAAGCGACAACGGCGGAATCGACGTGCCAGGATACATCTTGGACCTAATCAGGGGCACGCATTGCGGGGTTGGCTTCTCCTTTGTCAACACTGGGCGTGACGAGGTCGAAGACCGTTCCGAGGTGCGACCAGTCGCCCTGCAATGAGCGCAGTAAGGCTATGGACGAGGGACGAGAGGGACAGCCTTCCATGAAGAGGCTGGTTGAGGGGAAACCGGGACAACGACCGCTTCCTCCCCGCTCTTCGGTGCGAGAAAGGAAATCCGGGACAGCGACCACTTCCTCCAGGTATTCTCCTCTATGGTTACGATGACCATGCCGACTGACGCCCTTCGGCGGAAACGGTGTAAGTGGTCGTTGTCCCGGATTTCCCACCGAAATTAGGAACGTACTCCAATGATCATCGGCGACCCTAGAGTCCTTGCCATAGAGTCCGAAGTACTGGACTACAATCGACGACCCAGTTTGATGGGACTGGGCTTTTTCATAATCCATCTTGGCGGCTTAGGCTATGGCGTTCGGAGGGCCGACGCCACGATGCTCGCAAATTCATATGACGAGGTCACGAGACGGTTGTCCGAGCGCGGTCAACATAGTTTCGCTTTCGGTGATGCGCCCGCTAACGAGATCATCGACGCTGTAAATCAGAGTCGGTACGATGAGCACTACGACGCAAAGTACTTGGGGGGAATCGAGCAAAATGCACTCTCTTAACTTCTGGCTTCTAAGGACCTGCTTTGGGCGCCGGACGGCGACGCTGCCTTCGACGACGGAAGCCACATCCTCCAGTTCGATATCGGCTCTCGTGTCCGATTGCTGGCTTTCAAGCGCTTAAACCATGGGATCGATGCTCAGACCGTTCGTGACATCTGGCTCGATGAGGGCCAGTATTACAAAATTCTCCGGGATTGGACCAGCGAATTCAAAGCGACTTGGATGTCAGCAGTCAGCTAAGATCATCAGATCATCGTTGCCCTCCCAGAAGCCAATGATCCCGTCTTTGGTCACCGAAGTTTCAAAGGAAATCCGGGAAATCCGGGGAAATCCGGGACAGCGACCACTTCCTCCAGGTATTCTCCTCTATGGTTACGATGACCATGCCGACTGACGCCCTTCGGCGGAACGGTGTAAGTGGTCGTTGTCCCGGATTTCCAAGATTTCCAAGGATGAGGAGAGTGTCGGTAACGCCGATCACAACGTACTCAAGGCGAATGGTGACTTCGTGAATGAGAATACAGGTCAAGTCATCGGAAACATCGAGCACTACCTGCCATGATAAACAACGCGGGACGACGCCTTGGCTCCCACTCTACACCCTTGAACGACGCCGACGGGAATTGCGAGCGGACCTGTGCGGTGCTCCGAATCTATTCGGGGGACATGAATCCCAAGGAAGTGACTCGGCTGCTTGAAATCGAACCGACCTCTTGCGTGGCCAAGGGTGAGTCGAAACCTATCCGAGACACTGGGCGAGTTCGCATCGGACGAGTCAATGGCTGGTTCCTCTCGTCGGAATCAGGGGTGGAGTCACGGGACCTTCGTCGTCATCTAGATTGGCTGTTGGGGGTGTTGACGAATCACTCACCCGCATTGCAGGCATTGCAGGCACGAGAAGGAGTCCACATGAACGTGAACTGCATCTGGTGGTCGAGGTACGGGGGCGGTGGACCAGTTCTGTGGCCGGAACAAATGTCCGGTCTTGCATCCCTAAACCTGGAGTGCTCATTCGATTTTCAGTTCTACGGGCAAGAGTACGAAGGCGAGGAAACCGATCACAATCCGAAAGGTATGCCGGGGGAAAACGGGTCAGCCTGACTGATCTTCCTCCTTTTCAAAAGTGAGATACGGAGGCGAAAACCGGTGACAGACGGGACTCTTGAGAGGAAATCCGGGACAGCGACCACTTCGTCCAAGGAAATCATCAGGAAATCCGGGACGAAATCCGGGGAAATCCGGGACAGCGACCACTTCCTCCAGGTATTCTCCTCTATGGTTACGAATGACCATTGGCCGACTGACGCCCTTCGGCGGAACGGTGTAAGCGGTCGTTGTCCCGGATTTCCATGAGGCGAAGCATGAAAGATGAGTGACACGGTAGCTGCACAAGTCTCCACACTCTCCAAAGACGCAGGTCTCATTGCTATGCTAATGAGACTTTGTGACTTCTGGGGTGATAGGGCCTTTGATGTCGTGGACCACTGGGAGGCGAACTTGCACGGCGTCGGGGTGGCGCAAAAGGGGAATCACTCCATGCTTGTCTACATTGACAATTTTGGGAAGGCCAAGGATACCTACCACGTGGAACTAGAGAGTCCGGCTTCACCCGGTAGCGAACAGCCCTTCAAATCTGCTGGGGTCCACGAGACGATAACGTTTGAAGAGCTCCGATCCTTGGTCGGTCGGCATCTTGATCTAAGCCAGCCGAAATAAAGCGCTCTCACACAAACGAAAACAACGAAAACGGGTCAGCCTGCGCGCCGAGGAAAGCCGGAGTTCCCCAGGTCAGCACAGATACCAAGGCGATCCCGAGTAGAAGAAAGCCATATCGCCGTGCACGAGCTGAACGTCGAGTTCGTTCTCTAGCAATCCAGCGGGGAGACCGCAGGCCATCAGTTCCTGCTCGCCGTATTTCTGAAAGCCCGCCGCGGCAAGTCCCGAACGCATTTCCGTCAGCGACGCCCAGGCCATGATCTCATCGCAATTCTTGGAGGCCGCGACGTCAATCGCCAGCGCGGCCAGGTTCTTCCAGCTTTCGGGATCGCGGCGATCCAGCGCCGCTTCCGCGATCCGCGCGGTGCCGGTCTGAACCGGACGAAATCCGGTCGCGGACCATAAAACCGAAAACCGGGGACACGTTGCCCACATTATCTTGACCTTGGAAAACCGGGGAAACCATGGGGAAGGCTGCAATAGCGGCGCTAAAACGAAACCGCGCCGGGACCCATCAGGCCCCGGCGCGGTGCAAACTCGTTTTCGACCTCAAGCAGGAGGGGAAACTACTCCTTCTTGTCTTCGGTGCCCTTCTTCTTGCCCTTCTTCTTCTTGCCCTCGTCGGTCTTCTTGTCGTCCTGGGCGAACGAAACGGTGGCAAAAGCGCCCAAAAACAGGGACAGGCCGAGCATAACACTCATGAGCTTCTTCATCGGGTATTTCTCCTTGAAATGTTCTGACGACCTGTGGTCGTCTTTCGAAAACCATCTTCCCAGTTGGACATGAAGTCACCCTTAAGCGCGCATTAAAAACAGTTAATTTGTCAGTCACTATCTGGATTCCTAGAGTAAGTCTCTATTTTACAGATAGATAGCGTCTCGACTCCGGCTGGCTGGCTGGCTGTCCCGCTACTCTGAAGCAGGATGAAACGCAAACAACTGGCCCGCGCGCTGGCCGAGCGCAACCGGCTTACACACGGGGAAGCACAAGACCAACTCGACCGCCTGGTGCACAAAATCGTCAGGAGCCTGCGGCAGGGGCGCGCCGCGAAGATGCCTGGGATCGGAAGGCTGACACCGAAGCCTCCCGCGCCCGCTTCGAGCCGGAGGGCCGCGGCCGTTCCGTGCGGGAGTCAAGCGCGATGAAGCTGACCGACGCTCGAATTTGCATCGCCGAAATCGTGCGCGAATCGCTCGCCCGCGGTCATGCGGTGGAGGTCGATGGGCTGGGGACGTTTCGCGAGTCCCCGCACGGCTGCGTTTTCTCTCCGCAAACGGTCGCCGAGGTATTCGTCGCTTACGCCGCCGAAGATCTGGCCAAGGCGCGGCGTTTGTGCGATGCCCTGCGCGCGGAGGGATGCTCGCCGTGGCTCGACAAAGAGAAGCTGCTCGCGGGGCAGAATTGGCCGCGGGCGATCGAGAACGCGATCGAAATCTGCGACGTCTTTGTGGCGTGTTTTTCGCGCCGGTCGGCCTCGAAGCGCGGGATGTTTCAGGGCGAGCTGCGCCGGGCGCTCGAGTGCGGGCTTCGCCGGCCGCTGGACGATCTCTATCTGATGCCGGTCAGGCTGGAGGAATGCGCCGTGCCGCGCTCGATCGCCGATCGCGTCCAATACGTGGATCTGTTCCCGGACTGGGATAAAGGAGTGCGGCGCCTGGCGAGGTCGATTCGAAAAGCCGCGCGGAGGAGACCGGTGGCCGGTTTGTTGTAACAACGCTGGCGTGATTTTCGAGGCCGGACATTCAGCGCGTCGTGATTCCGGAGGCTTCACGGGCCGCCGGCGCGCCTCTTAGCAGACCCTCTGTGCTCAAGTCCTCGTCGAGGTCGGGCCAATAGATACCGTAGCCCGCGCCGCTACGCTCCCAATGCTTGAGTTGCTCCGGCGTGGCTTCGGCAAGCGTATCTTCGGTGAAACGAACATCCGTGACGCGTTCGCCTGGTCTAACTTCCGAACCTTGCATTCCATTTCTCCACGAGGTAGTTCTCGTTCTCTTTTAGTATGGCCTGAATCCGGCGCAGTTCCAAAGGACTGAAGCCCAGGTTTTCGAGCCAGCGCGACCGGCCGCAGCCAGAACTTAGCCGATTGCTCGTCGCGATCCACATGCACGTGTACCGGTTCATTCGGTTCGTGACTATGAAAGTAGATGCGATATGGACCGGACCGCAACAGCGTGGGCACGAACGACAGTATCTTATATCTACGCGGTGCGCGCCTGCTGGCGGCGGGCCTCGGCCACATTTGGCAAAAACGCGGTCAGCAGCCCGAGCATCGGCAGGAAGGAGCACACGCTATAGACGAAGCTGATGCTGGTGTGGTCGGCCAGCGCGCCGAGCAGCGCCGCTGCGATGCCGCCGGTCCCGAAGGCGAGTCCGAAGAACAAGCCCGAGATCATGCCGATTTTGCCCGGCAAAAGTTCCTGCGCGAACACGACGATGGCCGGGAACGCCGAGCCGAGTATCAGGCCGATCAGCGCGCTGAACACTCCGGTCCAGAACAGGCTGACGTAGGGCAGCGCGAGCGTAAAGGGCAGCGCGCCCAGAATCGAAAACCAGATGACGTACTTGCGGCCCACCCGGTCGCCGAACGGCCCGCCGAGAAGCGTGCCCGCCGCCACCGCGCCCAGGAATACGAACAGGTACAGCTCCGAGGTCTTCACCGAAACGTGAAATTTACTGATCAGGAAGAAAGTGTAGTAGCTGGTCAGGCTGGCCAGGTAGATGAACTTCGAGAACATCAGCATCACCAGCACCGCGATCGCCAGCGCGACCTTTTTCGGGGAGAGACCGTGACCTTCGCGCTCCACACGGACGGCCGGCGACTTCGCCTTCATCAGGCGATAGTGAATGGCCCATTTGCTGATGCGCATCATGAAAACGATGGCGATCAGCGCGGCAATAGAAAACCACGCCACGCTGCCTTGTCCGCGCTGCGTGACGATGAACGCCGCCAGCAGCGGTCCCGACGCCGTTCCGAAGTTGCCGCCCACCTGGAAGATCGCCTGCGCGAATCCCGGCTTCGGTCCCGCAGCCATGCGCGCCACCCGCGCCGACTCGGGATGAAACACCGACGACCCGACGCCCACCAGCGCCACTGCGAGCAGGATGGTCGGGAAACTCCAGGCGGCGGAAAGCAGCAGCAATCCGCTCAGCGTGAAGCCCATGCCGATGGGCAGCGAATACGGCTGCGGCCGGCGATCGGTGAAAGTTCCCACCACCGGCTGCAGCACGGAAGCGACGAACTGCGTGGTGAAAGTAATCAGCCCGATCTGGCTGAAATCCAGATGAAACGTGTTCTTCAGCAGCGGATAGATCGCCGGCAGCAGCGACTGGATCAGATCGTTGAGGAAATGACAGAAGCTGATGGTGCCGAGGATCGGATAGGCGGTTTGCTCCCGCGCCGTTACCGGCGTCGCGGGAATGGTGGTGGCGCTCACCTCTTCAGGATAGCGTCTTCACCGCCGTTTTCGCAGACTTCGCCGCGATTTCCCTACCACACCAGCTTCAGGCTCAATTGAATCTGCCGCGACGAGGTGGACGTGCTGGTGATGATTCCAGCCGTGGGCGAAACTCCCGAAGGCGTGAAAACCACCGCGTTCGGGCTATTGAAATTAGCCCGGTTCAGCACATTGAAAGACTCGGCGCGGAACTCAAGATTAAGGCCTTCGCGCAGCCGCATGTCCTTCAAGAGAGACAAATCCCAGGTGGCGAGACCCGGACCGATGAGCGTGTCGCGCCCCAGATTTCCGTAAAAGCCGCTGTTATTCGGTGGCGCCAGAAACGCCGCCGGATTGAACCATTGGTTCGGCGCCCCCACAATTATGGGACCGGTGAACGCAGGGTTCACGAATGGGCGCACTGGATTCCGAGTGTCCCCGGTGTTCGATGGGTTGTAACTCAACTGCGGGGTGAACGGAAATCCACCTTGCAGAGTGACGATGGAGTTGATCGTCCAGCCGCCGGCCAGAGTGTTCCCAATCCCTGATCCCCAGTTGAGGAATCGCCTTCCTTTTCCGAACGGCAGAGCGTACGATGCGCTGACGACCGCTGCATTGCGGACATCGAAGTTCGCGAGTCCACGATCCGCCCGCAGGTTGAACGGGTTTGAAACCAGCGCGGGCTCTCCTCCCGAGGTCGTGGAGTTCAGGGAATCTCCGTCGTCGATGGTCTTGGACCACGTATATACTCCTCGCACCACCAGGCCGCTGTTGAACCGGCGATTCAGGTCGACTTGCAACGCGTGATAGGAACTGTCGCCCAGTGAAAAGTAGGTCCAGGTATTGGCGATAGCGGGATTCGCCTTGACCGAAGTGGGGACGTAATATGTACCAACTGGCACCGGCGTGCCGGCGATGCCGGTGGGAAATTTCGCTGGATAGGTCGCGGGACAGGGCGAGGCCGGACAGATCACTGGAAAAGGCTCATTCGCATCCACACCGATGATTTCGTGGTATCCGCGCGAGCCGATATATCCGACGGTCAAAGTGGTGTTCGCGGTCAATTCCTGCTGCACGCGCAGCGACCACGAAACCAGCGTCGGAGTTCGGAGATCGGGTTGGATTCCTCCCGGAACCAACTTGGCCGTGGATGGCACAGGAGCGGACGGGTCGATCGGGAAGGTAGCAACGGACGCGTTCGGAAGGCTATAGGTCGAATTGAAGGGCGCGTTCTGATCCGTGCGGTAGCCCAGCGCATCTTGAAGGTCGTTGTACATGCCGAAGCCGGCCCGCACCACGGTTTTCTTGAGACCGGGCGGGCTCCAGGCGACGCCAATGCGGGGTTGCGGCAAGAATTTTGCGTTGTTCACCGTCAGATCCGAGGAGCCGATCTGCGGCGTGGTCGAGATGATTCCGTTCGGGAATGTGTAGTTGGACGCGCGCCCGCGGACTTCATTCCAGCCGGAGGTAAACTCGTCGCGGAAACCGAGGGTCACTTTGAGGTTCGGGCCGATGCGAATGGAGTCCTCGGCATACCACGCACCCAGCCACGAACGCCAGCCCAACGGAGTGGGAGCGGGATCGAAGAGGAGGCTGCTCGCGGTTCCCTGCAGGAAGGCCCGCAGGCTGGCGAAGGTCGCTTGGCCGTATTGACTAAGCGCGAGGTTCTCGTTCGATCTCAGCCTTTCAACCCAAACAGCAGCAGTGAGCTGATGGCGGCCCCTGGTCAGGGAAACGCGATCCTCATACGTAAACAGGTTCCGGGCGATGTCGAGGTTACTTCCGTTATTGCTCCCCGCCAAGCCGATCTGGGCCGTCGGGTTCGATGCCGCGCTGCCGCCCACCACCGCCGCTCCAACCGGGTGTCCCGATAGAAAGCCCGGGAGGCTCGCCGCGGGCGTCCCCGGAGTCGGCTCGCCAGTGAAGAAATAGCTGGCCCGTGAATATCCCACGCGGGCGGTGTTCAGCAGCGTCGGCGAAAATATGTGCGTCTCCTCGACACTGGCCACTTGTTCGCGCAGGCTCTCGACCGCGGTGCTGAACGCGTTCGTGCTGGTAGGCGTGAAGTCGTCGCTGTCGTCGATCGTGTAAACGCCGTTCAGGGAATCTTTCTCCGAAAAGTTGTGATCGAGCCGAAGCGTCCCAAAATCGTCGCGAACCGTCTGCAGCGGATTGTTGAGAGCCTCTGAAATTCCACCAAAATCGGAAGCCCCCGGACTCGGCGCGGGCCACAGATTGATCAAAGGCGAGACCCCCACAAACTGCATTCCCGAAGCCGGGCAGGGACTGGGCGCGGGCGTGATCAGCTTGCAGGGCAGGAATCCGCTGCGCGCGCTGGCATCGGGGACCAGGTCCACGCCGGTTTGATGCAAATGCTGGCGGAAGCCTTCGTAATTGCCGAAGAAGAACGTCTTGTCCTTTTGGAGCGGCCCTCCGAGAGCCGCCCCAAACTGGTTCCGCTCAAAACCTGGGACGGAATTCCCATCGAAAAAATTGCGTGCGTCGAAAGCGTTGTTGCGGACGAATTCATACACCGATCCGTGGAGCCGGTTCGTTCCGCCGCGCGTGACGATCAGGACCTGGGCGCCGGGCCGCTTGCCGTATTCGGCTCCGTAGGAATCGCGGAGCAAGTTGAATTCCTGCACTGCGTCGACGCCCAGCAATTGCTGGCTGGTGCCTCCCGGCTGCATGTTGTTTTCCGCGGCGCCCGTGAATTCCACGCCGTTCAGTAGAAACAGATTCTGCTGCGGACGATTCCCCGCCACCGCAAAATTATTTCCCACCGTGGAATTGGAAACGCCGATGCCGCCGGTCTTTTCCCACGTAAAGTTGACCACGCCCGGGTTCAGCGTGAGCAGTTCGTCGAAGCTGCGTCCGTTGAGCGGCAGATTCCGCATCTCCTGTTCGCCCACCAGGCCGGAGATGTCGGTGGCGGCGAGGCTGACCGCGGGAGCGTCCGCGTTGACCGTCAGTTGCTCGCTGACCGGCCCCACGCTAAGGGTGAAATCCACGGTCGCATCCTGCCCCACCACCAGGCGCACGCCCGCGCGAACCGCTTCCGCAAAACCGTTCTTCGCGACACGAATCTCGTAGCTGCCCACCGGCAGAAAAACGACCTGATAACGGCCCGCGCTATCCGTGGTGGCGGCGCGCACCGCCCCTGTACCGGTATTCTTCACCGTCACGGCGGCTCCTGAAACCACGGACTGCGACTGGTCCGAGACCAGGCCTGAGAGCGACGCCCCCACCTGGGCCCACACGGGAGCAATCGCCGCCGGAACCACGACCAACCAGCAGAAGAGCCTGCCCGCCACGGGGCCATCAAACCGCATTTGTCTAGTATACACGACGTACTATGTTATACAAGACACACCCGCAAGTGTGAGACGAGCAGGCGAATCGGACGTTTCCTCGTAATACTCGTGCTGGGGCGGCTGGAGGTCGTACAGCTCAAGAAGTAACCTGCTTCACGCGGGCGCGCCGCTGAGTCGGATCATCCTGTTTTAGTTGCGTAAACTCTCTCGCTCCGATCCGCAAAAGCAATACACTGGAAACTTGTCGCGCCATGGCGACCGTACCTTCCTCAGGAAACGAATAACCCAGTGCCAAGGAGTTATCTCCGAGCCTCGAAATGGCGGGTCTGCTCCGCGCCGTTCTTGCCGATGGCGCTCGCTCTGGCCCTGGCCGCACTTTTAGCCGCGCCGCTCGCCGCGCACGATCTCTATCGCAGTGAATCTCGCCTGGAAGTGAGCGGGCGCGAAGTGCGCGCGTCGTTCACCTTCAACCTGTTGGACTTTCCCGGAGTCGATCGAAACGGCGATAAGCGCGTCACCGACGAAGAATTTAACGCCGCGTTCGACCGCGTATATGCGGCGATCCTGGCGCACTATTCGCTCGACAGTTCCGGCCCTCCGTCGCGGCTGACGCGCGACCGGTATCGCCTGTTCGACGAGCACGTCCTGGACCTTGGGATGACCTACACGTTCCCGCAGGACGTTCTTGGGTTGAAAGTGCATTCGACCCTGACGGAGGTGCTCGGCAAGGGTCACATCCACCTGGTGACCTTCATCCTGAACCGGCGCGTGCAGGAAGCGATCCTGGTGACCGGGCACGAGGAGGCGTTTTTTACCCAAACCAGCGGATCGAATCTGCAGACGTTCGGCCGGTTCCTGTGGCTCGGCATCCAGCACATCGCCACCGGCTACGATCACTTATCGTTCCTTTTGGGACTGCTGATCGCGACGGCCTCGCTGAGGTCGCTGGTGAAGACGATCACATCGTTCACGCTGGCTCACAGCATCACGCTCGCGCTCGCGACCTTCGACGTCGTCATCCTGCCTTCGCGATTCACCGAGAGCATGATCGCGCTCAGCATCGTCTACGTCGCGGTTGAGAATCTGATCCGCAAGCGCACCATCGAGCGCTGGCGCATTACGTTCCTGTTCGGGCTGGTGCACGGATTCGGATTTTCCAACGTTCTGCGCGAGATGCAGTTGCCGCGCACGAATTTAGCGTTATCGCTGTTCTCGTTCAATCTGGGCGTGGAGGTGGGGCAGCTCATTTTCGTCGTGCTGCTCTTCCCCGCGCTCGACGACTTGATGAAACGCGGCTGGACGGCATTGCGCCCCGCGATCTCCACCGCGATCGCGCTGCTGGCCACCTGGTGGTTCATCCAGAGGGCGTTCATCGGGTGAGCGCCGGCCTATTCCTGCAGCAGCCTCACGGCCCCGCACGCGTGCGGAACTTCAGAGCGACCGGTTTCCTGTATGCGAGACAGCGTTACGTGGAATGGCTGGCGCAAGCGCGCCTACACCCGCTTTTTCCGATTCAAGCGACTCCGCATCGCCAAACCATTCAATCTGCGATGAAAATAATTTTCGGAGTTTGGAACAGGGCATTTGTCAAATTCACGCGCCCCGCGCCGCTAATTCCAGGGAAATCAGCAGGATGGAACTTTGCAAAAAACTACGCGTTTAAACGCGTTCTACGCGCGTCTAGAGGCCTGGGAGGTAGTTTAGGTCCAGTTTTTTAAAACCCGTTCTAAGGGCCTTTGCGGGCCCGTAGGCGCATCGGGCCTCGCGGATTTTTCGTGTAAAGTCGCCGGGAGCGAAAACGCCTCAAACCAGGCCGCGAGAGTCGTCGAGCGAGGCTTCCCGCGGGCAGCCGCTAGTGGCCTGTCGGCGAGACCACGGAACTGGCGTGTCGTGGGCGGTTCATGGAGTACATCGGGGGCCTTAACTAAGGGGTTCACTCGATTCCGGGCGTGGTGCAAACCCTCTAGCATGGAGGGGAGAGTCCGACTATGCGCCTGAAAATCCTGGTTTACTGTTTCTGTTCCACCGCCGTCGCGTTGATGGCCCAGTCCGCCGCCCAGACCGCTCTGGATCTGGCGCAGCCGGACGCGAAGATTCTGATTGGCGTCGACGTCCGCGGCTTGCGGAACTCCTCGCTGGCCGATTCCTTGCCCGCCGAGACGCGCTCGCAGATGCAGGCGCCCATGGCGATGTTTCATGTGCCGGGAATCGAGCTGCTGGACGACATCGATAGCGTGTTCCTTTCCTCCACTGGGGATCTGTCCGCTGCATCGAAACCTGGAACCCCGAAAGCCGGAACCGTGGGAGCCGCGTTGGCCACCCCGCAGAAGACTAGCGCCCCTTTCCTGCTCGCGCTACTCGGAACCTTCCCGGACGAGCATGTGCGCCCTTTGCTGAAAGGCCCGCATCCCAGCTACAAGGGCATCAATGTGTATCGGGGCACGGGCGCGGACCCCACCAGCATCGCGATCCTCGACGAACATACGGTGCTGATGGGCGACGATAAATCGATCTATCGCGCCATCGACCGCAAGACGACTGGCGCTCCGGCAGAGGGGCCGCTCATCGCGCGGGCGAGAGAGCTTTCGGCATCCAATGACATATGGATCGTCGCGCGCGACGCCTCCGGCAATTTGCAGAAAGCGTCGGGACCGGCTGCGGCGTTCGCCGCCGAAATCGAGGGACTGGATCTGGGACTCGCCGTCCACGAGGGATTCAACCTGGACATCAGCCTGGCGACCAAAACCGAAATGGGCGCGCAGTCGTTGGCGCAGTTGCTCACGGCGCAGATGCAGATTGCGGTCGGCTCTAAGATGGACGCCGCGAAAGCAGCCGACTTCTGGCGCAAGGTGAAGGTGGGGGCGGACGGAAAACGCATGCACGTGCAGGTCGCCCTGACGAAAGAAGAACTGCAGGAAAATATTCGCCTGATGCAGCAGCAGAGGGCCGCCGCGCAAACCTCGGTGGCGTCCTCCGCCGCGCCTGCCGCCGTTCGTATCACGACGCCGGGTGGAACGACACCGATCACCGTCTCGCAACCACCGGCGATCTCACAGCCCGCGGGGCCGCCCAAGCCGAGAAGCATCAAAATCTACGGGCTCGACGACGGGATCCACGAGATCAAGCTGGACCAGAATCACTGACGGCGTACACTGTCAAGTGCCTGCCTCGCGGTGCGCCTGGCGTACCATGAAGGCATGATCACTCTGCGCCGGGCTGAAGAACGCGGCCATGGAAATCATGGCTGGCTGAGCAGCTTCCATACCTTTTCCTTCGCCGATTATTACGATCCCAAGCAAATGGGTTTCCGCGCGCTGCGTGTGTTGAACGACGACCGCGTAGCGCCCGGCAAGGGCTTCGGCGCGCACGGCCATCGCGACATGGAAATCCTCTCCTATGTTCTGGAGGGCCAGGTTGCGCACAAGGACAGCACCGGCAATCGCGCGGTGATCGGTCCCAACGAGGTGCAGGTGATGTCGGCGGGAACCGGCGTCATTCATTCGGAATTCAACGGCTCCTCCACCGAGCCCACGCACTTCCTGCAAATCTGGATCGTGCCCAACGAGGAAGATCTGAAGCCTTCCTACCAGCAGTTCGCCTACGATCCCGCCGAAAAGCACGGGAAGCTTCGGTTGATCGCGGAACCTGAAAGCGGCGCGCACCCGTCGGCCGCCAAGATCCACCAGGACGCGCGTATCTTCTCGTCGGTGCTGACTCCCGGCGAAACCGTCGAATACGCGATTCCCCCCGGTCGCCATGCGTGGGTGCATTGCGCCGAGGGGAACGTCACCGTGAACGGGATCGCCTTTAAAGAAGGCGACGGTGCGGCGGTCAGCGACGAAAAGGCTCTGTCGTTTGCCGGCACCGGCGATGTGGGCGGCGAGTTCCTTATTTTCGATCTGGCGTGACGCGAGCAGCCGCCATGGAGCCAATTAACGTCGTCATCGCGTTTTATTCGCGCTATTGCGAAACGGAAAAGCTTGCGCTGGCCGTGGGCCTCGGCGTGCTGCAAGCGCGGGCGACGCCCCGGTTTCGCCGCATTGCGGATCTCGCTCCGGCTTCCGCTATTGAGAAAGACGAGCGCTGGAGCGAGAATCTGGAGCGCATGAGGATCGAATACGTCGCGCCGCGCCCCGGCGATCCGAAGCTTGCGGATGTGCTGGTGCTGGCGGCGCCTGGCGATGATACCTGCGAAGTGCGACGCTACGTGGAATCGCTCGCCACGGACGGATCGCTGGTTGGAAGAATCGCCGCGCCCATCGCGGCAAGCAATCAAGACGAGTGCCTGGCGCCGATCTACGCGGCCGTCGCCCGCACGGGAATGATCATTGTTCCTCCGCTGCTCTCCGACGACCCCGCCGACGCCGCCCGACGGCACGGAGCCGCGCTGGTGAAGATGGCGCGCGTTCTGAAATCCGCGCAACCTTCCGCGTAGTCGCGCGCTTCGCTACTGCTGCGATTACTGGGGAGCCTTCAGCGATTATTCCGAGCCCTCGGCGATATTCTAGAGACAATGCCTGAACTTGTACGCTACGCCCGCTACGGCGACGTCGCCGTCATCACCATCGACAATCCTCCCGTAAACGCGATGAGTTCCGCCGTTTCCGAGGCGCTTCTGGCGCGGATTCGTACGGCTGAAGCTGACCCTGAGGTTCGTGCGGCAGTCCTGATCGGCGCGGGCCGCACCTTCATCGCCGGCGCGGACATTCGGGAATTCGGCAGGCTGGATGGCGCTCGCGTCGCCGCGGGGCTTCGCGCCGCTCTCGAAGCCGTGGAGGAATGTTCCAAGCCCGTGATTGCGGCGATCCACGGCGCCGCGCTCGGCGGCGGACTGGAAACCGCCATGGCCGCGCACTACCGATTGATGGCCTCGACGGCGCAAGTCGGGCAGCCCGAAGTGAAGATCGGACTCATTCCAGGCGCGGGAGGCACGCAACGCCTCCCGCGACTGGCGGGATTTGCGAAAGCCGTGGACATGTGCGCGTTCGGCGCGCCTATCGGATCGAAAGACGCGCTGGCCGCCGGGATTGTCGACCGCGTGGTCGAATCCATGGGCGAATCCGATCTGCTCGAAGCCGCGCTCGCATTCGCGCGCGAGGTGGCTGGCCGGCCAATTCCCCGGACTCGCGAATGCAGCGATAAGCTCGCGCATCCAGATCCAGTGGTCTTTAGCACCGCCAGGGATCAGGCTCGCAGGAAGATGCGCGGCCAGCCCGCGCCGCTCGCGGCCATCGATGCGGTGGAGGCGGCCTCGCGGCTTCCGTTCGCCGAAGGTGTACGATTCGAGGCCGAACTGTTCGAGCGCTGCCGCGTTTCGAACCAATCGAAATCGCTGATCCACGCGTTTTTCGGCGAGCGCGCGGTGGGCAAAATTCCGGACGTCCCGCCGTCAGTGCCGGTGCGAACTATCGAGCGCGTCGCAATCGTCGGCGCGGGGACGATGGGCGGCGGTATCGCCATGGTATTCGCGGACGCGGGGCTTCCGGTCGTGATTCGCGAGACTACTCAAGACGCGCTCGACCGGGGCGTGAACACGATTCGCGCGAATTATGCCCGCTCCGTCAAGAGCGGCCGCATCACGGAGGCCGCCATGGAGCAGCGCCTCGAACGCATTCAGGGGCAGCTCACTTACGATGGATTCGCGGAAGCCGATCTCGTGATCGAGGCCGTGTTCGAAAACCTGGCCGTCAAGAAGCGGGTATTCGCGGACCTCGACCGCATCGCGAAACCCGGATGCATCCTGGCGACGAACACTTCATCGCTCGACGTTGATGAAATCGCGGCGGCGACCTCGCGGCCGGAGTCGGTCGTGGGCGTCCACTTTTTCAGTCCGGCGAATCTCATGCGGCTGGTCGAAATCGTGCGCGGCAGGGCCACCGGCTTTGATGTGCTGGCGACGGCGATGACGCTCGCAAAGAAGCTCGGCAAGGTCGGCGTGCTCTCGGCGAACCGGTTTGGCTTTATCGGCAACCGCATCCTGCTGCCTTATGAGCGCGAGGCTCAGTTCCTGCTGGAAGAAGGCGCGTCGGTCGAGGCCGTGAACAATGCCCTGGTCGATTTCGGAATGGCGATGGGGCCGCTCGCGGTCTACGATCAGGTCGGCCTGGATGTCGCGCTGGAGATCGAGATCGAAGCCCGGCGGTTCGAAAAGCAACCGGCCCGGCAGCTACTTGTGTTGGAGCAACTGGTCGCCATGGGACGCCTCGGCCAGAAGAGCGGTGCGGGCTTCGCGAAATTCGACGAGAACCGCAAGCCGGTTCCCGACCCCGAGGTCGCGGCGCTGATCGAACGGTGTGCGAAAGAGGCGGGCATCGCGCGGCGGATTATTGCAAAGGATGAAATCGTCGATCGCTGCATTCTCGCGATGGTCAATGAAGGCGCGCGGGTTCTCGAAGAGGGGGTGGCATTGCGGGCTGTCGACATCGACGTCGTGTATATGACTGGCTACGGATTCCCGCCGTGGCGCGGTGGGCCGATGTTTTACGCCGATACGGTCGGCTTGAAACGCGCGCTCACCCGCATCCGCGAGTTCGAGAAGCGCCATGGATCGGCGCTGTGGGCCCCCGCGCCACTGCTCGAACGCTACGCGGTGGAAGGCCGCGGATTCAACCCACCGGACGAGTAACCGGCTCGCTCTCGGGGCTCGGGTGAGCGGACGCCGCGATTTTCCGCGCCGCCCCGCGCCAGAACAAAGCGAGCGCAATGCCGATCAGGATCAGCCCGGTGGAGAGCCCGATCCACAACCCGATCGCGCCCCATCCCAGGCGGAAGCACAGCACCGCGCCAAGCGGCAGACCGATCATTCCGTAGCCGGCGATGTGGCAGATCATCGGAGTGGCGGTATTGCCCGCGCCGCGTAGGGCTCCGGTGGTCACCACCTGAAGGCCGTCGAACAACTGGAAAAGCGCGGCCAGGCGCAGTAAGGGAACCGCCGCGGCGATGATTGCGGCGTCCGGCGTGAAGAGCCGCGCGATCCATTGCGGCACCAGCGTCAGCACGATGGCGCAAGTCGACATCACCGCCGCGCCAAGGCCCACCGCTGTCCACCCGGAACGCGCCGCGCCCCGTGGATCTCCTCGGCCAATCGCATTTCCGACGCGAACGGCGGCCGCCGAGCTGATCCCCAACGGCAGCATGAACGTGGTTGACACCGTCGTCATCGCGATCTGGTGTCCGGCCAGGCCCGTGGCCGCGAGTCTTCCCGCAAGCACGGTCGCCGTGGTCCACACCAGCATCTCCGCGCCGATCTGTCCCGCGGCGGGCACGCCCAATTTCAAGAGTTCGCCCACACGGCGCAGATCGGGATTCCAGCTTACGCGAAACAATCCGGACTCCGTTCGCAGCAACACGAGGATCACGATCGCCAGCATGAAAATGCGCGCCATGAACGTGGACCACGCGGATCCTACAGCGCCCAATCGCGGCGCCCCCAGGTTGCCGAATACGAAAATCCAGTTCCCGGCGATGTTCAGCAGATTCGCCGCGATCAGCGTGACCATCACCGGCCGCGCGTGGCCGATGGACTGCAGGTAGCGGCGCAAACAGAAGAACAAGAGCAACGGCGGTGTGCTCCAGTTGAGCGTCCGCATGTAGGGAACCACTTGCCGCAGCACGCCGGGGCTCATGCCGAACATAGCGAGCACGGGCAGCATGGTTTGAACGGCCAGCATCACGAGAGGGATCAGCGCGAGCGTCAGCCACACGCCGTTGACCAGCGACCGGTGTCGGTCCTTTAAATCGCCGGCGCCAGCGGCCTGCGAAATCAGGGTGTCCAGGCCGAGGAGAAGGCCGCCGCCCAGAATCGCGATGGTGTAGAAAATCGTCGTGCCGACGCTGATCGCTCCGATGGCCTCGGCGCCGATGCGGCCGACGAACATGGTGTCCTCGACGCCCATGGCCATCCAGCCCAGTTCGGCGAGCACCAGCGGCGCGGCGAGACCGAGCATCGCGCGCAGTTCTTTACGATCGATTTTCATTTGCCAATGCAGAAGGTGGAAAAAATCCGATTCAGAATATCGTCCGCCGTCGTCGCTCCCGTGATCGCATCGATCGGCCGCAGGGCGGCGTAGAGATCGAGAAGCAGCATCTCGTGCGGGATGTTCAGTTCGGCGGCACGTCCCGCCTGCTCCAGCGCTTCGTCCGATTCGCGCAGAAGTTGCTCATGCCGCAGGCTGGTGATGAATCCGCCTTCCTGCTCCAGGCGTCCGCGGGGAGCGATGGTATCGACCAGCTTCTGCCGCAGTTCGGGCAAGCCCTCGCCCGTGAGCGCGGAGACGGCGAAGACCGCGCCGAAAGCCTCGGGAAGTTCGGCGCGCCGCGGCAAATCGGATTTGTTGCCGGCCACCAGGCACTTACCCTGGCCGCGGGCTTTCTCGACGAGCTCGAAATCCTGGGTTTCTAGGTGGGCCGAGAGGTCGATCGTCACCAGCGTCACGTCGGCGTCCGCCATGGCCCCGTAGCTCCGTTCGATGCCGAGCTTCTCGACCACATCCTGCCCGACCCGAATCCCCGCCGTGTCGACGAACTTCACGGGAATGCCTTCGAGCGAGGCGTGCTCCGAAACGAGGTCGCGCGTGGTGCCGGGAATTTCTGTCACGATGGCGCGGTCCTGCTCCAGCAGCCGGTTGAACAGGCTGCTCTTGCCGACGTTCGGACGTCCGACGATCGCCAGCGTGAATCCTTCGTGCACCAGCTTGCCGTAGGCGAAGCTCGCGGCGAGCGCCCGCACGGCCTCCTGAATCGGCCCCAGGCGTCGCAGGATTTCCTCCGCCGGTGCGACGCTGATGTCGTCTTCAGCGAAATCGATGCCCGCTTCGAGCAGCGCGATCAGCTCCAGCAATTGCTCCTTCACGGGCCGGATGCGGCGGGAGACCGATCCTTCGATCTGCTGCGCGGCGACGCGTGCTTGATACAGCGTCGTCGCGTCAATGAGATCCCGCACGGCCTCGGCTCGCGGCAGATCGATACGGCCGTTCAAAAACGCGCGCAGAGTGAACTCGCCCGGTTCGGCCAGGCGCGCGCCCGCGGTGCAGGCCCGCTCCAGGGCGTGGCGCAGCACCACTGGCGATCCGTGGCAAGAGATCTCGACGACATCGTCGGCGGTGTACGAACGTGGAGCGGCGAAAAACGTCGCGATGACATGATCGATGACGTGGTTATCAGTGTCGACCAGCTCCGCAAGCGCGACGGTCCAGGGCTTCCACCCAAATCCCGGCTTGAACCTGAGAATGCTCTCCGCAATCGCGCGCGCCTCGCGGCCCGACAATCGCACGACGCCGAGGCCGCCGCGTCCAGGCGGCGTCGAGATAGCGGCAATCGTGTCGTGGATGTTCACAATGGGCCGTCGTGAGTGAAAAAGGGGACAGACGACTCTGTCCCCGCTTGCAAAACATTGGTCCCCAGTGCGCCAGTGGCGGTGGACAGAGCAGTCTGTCCCCTTTTTCGTCAATAATAACGCTCGTTAGTGACGAGGCCGTCCGCCGCGTCCGTCTGGATGCCCGCCCCGTCCGCCGCGTGGTGGACCACCGCGCCGGTCGCGGCCACCACCCCCGCGATCTCCGCCCCGTCCGCCGAAACGGGGGCGCACCGAATCTTCCTCCGGCCGCGGGCGTGGAGGGATCACCGGCTCCGGCAGCGTTTTCATATCGGCCGGCACGATCACCACCTGGCGAATGGGGCCTTCGCCCACGCTCTCGCTGCGCACTTCCGTTTCGTTGCGCAGCGCCAGGTGCAAAATGCGGCGCTCGCGGCTGTTCATCGGGCTGAAGTGAAACGGCGCGCGCGTCTTGCGGACGCGTTCGGCCGCGGTCAGCGCGCTCACCCGCAATTCCTCGATGCGCATCGCGCGCCGGTCGTTGGCGTCGAAGCAAATCTTGGAATGGTCTTCCGACGGCACGCGGAGCGCTTCCTGGGTCAGGTGCTCCAGGGCCAGCAATACTTCTGCCTTGTTGGCCAGCAGCAATTCGACATCGGGACCGGAGAAGCGCACCATCACGTCGGGATTTTCAAAATCCGGATGCGGCGTTTCGCCTTCCGCGACCACGTATTCGCAATCGAAATCCGCGGCATCCAGCACGGGCTCGAGGAAATCCTCGATCAGCGGTCCGGTCTCGGCAACCGTATATTTTTTCCCGGACAAGTTCAGTTCCTGCCCTTCTTGTTGGAGGCCGGCTTGCTCGCCGGGGGCGGGGGCGGCGGCGAAAAACGGTTCAGCGCCCACTGCTGCGCGACGGCTACGACGTTGCCGGTCAACCAGTATAGTACCAGCCCGGACGACGCAAAGTAGAACATGTAGCCGAATATCAGCGGCATCAACATCATCATTTTCTGCTGCGACGGATCCATGCCGGGGCTGGGCGTCATCTTCTGCGTCAGGAACTGCGTGACCACCAACAGCACGGGAAGCATGTGGATGGCGAGAGATTCGGGCTGCGAAAGATCGGTCACCCACAGCCAGTGAGCGCCCCGCATGTCGATCGAAACGCTGAGCACTTTGTAGAAAGCCCACAAAAACGGAAGCTGCAACACCATCGGCAGGCAGCCACCCACCGGATTGACGTCGTTCTTCTTGTAGAGATCCATGATCTCCTGGTTCTTCTCGTTTTGTTTAGGATCGCGGATCGGAAGGCTCTTGTACCTCTCGTTGATCGCGCTGATCTGCGGCTGCAGCGATTGCATTTTGCGCGACGACTTCATGCTGGTCAGCCGCAGCGGAAACAGCACCAGGTTGATCACGATGGTCACCAGCACTATGGACCACCCGTAGTTGTGAACCACGTGATCCGTGGTCCAGGCGAGCGCCGTGAACAGCGGCTGCGCCAGGAACCAGAACCACCCCCAATCCACCACCTGTTCGAGCTTGGGGTCTACCTTGCGGAGCAGGTCCGTATCCTTCGGCCCGACGAAGAGCGCCATCGTGTTCGAGCCTTCGCCGCCCACCCCCACCCCGACGCGCTGTTCGTCCGCTCCCTTTGCGTCGGGCACGTTGTCGCCGAAGGTGGTCTGCTCCACCGACGATTTGTTGCCCGGCAGGAACGCCGCCGCGAAATAACTGTCCTCGATGCCCACGAAAGAGAATTGCCCGCTAGCGGAGATCGGGCCGCTCTTGGCGTCCTTGGCGGTCTTCACCTGCAGCTTGGTGTTGGGCAAGTCGTAATAGATGGCGTGCTGGACCGTCGTTGGATTCACCACGGCCGCGTCGCCGAATCCTCCGCGCCAGGTAATCGCGTGCGGCAGCAGCACGCCGCTCTGCGACACTTCGCTGGTGACGCGAACCAGATAGCTCTTCTGCTCGAACTGGAACGTCTTCGTGGTGAGCGCGCGGCCGTCGGAAAACTCGAAATTCAGCGTCAGTCCGCCGCCGGAGCGATCGGCCTTAAACAGCGCCGTGTTCGGATCGGTGGCCGGGGCCGTGCCTTTGAAGGCCAAGGCGAACGGCGCCGGAACTCTCGCGAGCGCTCTCTGATTCACCAGC
Source organism: Bryobacteraceae bacterium (assembly GCA_035934795.1). GTDB lineage: Bacteria > Acidobacteriota > Terriglobia > Bryobacterales > Bryobacteraceae > Palsa-187. The sequence goes on from DASYXM010000050.1 coordinate 74,639, forward strand.
TCCAGCGGCTTCCCGGCATGATCCTTATAATTTTTTAAGATCCAGCTCCGGGCCACGGCCCCGCGATTCGAAAAAACGACATGGAACAAGTCCGTGTCGACTTCCAGCAACTGTTCGGTGTAGCCCTGCACTTGAGCGCCAATCTCGGAAGCCTTGGGAGCCGGAATGGGCGCGGACGGCGTCTGCGAGGCTGGCGTTTGAGCACCCGGCGGTTGTTCGGAAGTCACGGCGGTTTGCGCGCTCTTTCCGGAGCCGGCGGTGGTCGCGACCGGTGCGGGCTTGATGAAATACTGGCTCACCAGCAGCACGATGCCCATCAGCAGGAACGCGATCAGGAGGCGGGCCTCCATGGACAGCTCTTTTTTCATCCGTGAATTCGAAATTTCGCCGCCGTGAGCGGAACGCAGTGCTTATGCCTTGCGGACGGGATCGAATCCTCCTTCATGAAACGGATGGCATCGCAGGAGACGCTTCAGCCCCATCCAGACGCCTCGAACCACGCCATATTCTTCGACGGCTTCCAGCATGTATTCCGAACACGTCGGATGAAAGCGGCAGGCCGAGGGCAGGCACGGAGACACCCATCGCTTATAGATACGCAATAACGCCAGGGTCAAGGTCCGCATTTTTCGATCACCCTGGAGAAAGCCCGCTCAAGTTCGGGAAAACTGGCGGTAAGCGCCGCCCGCCGGGGGTTGAGCACGATGTCCCATTGCGGTCCAAGCTCCGCGCGATGCAGGCGGAAGACTTCGCGCAAGCGCCGCTTGATGCGATTGCGAACCACGGCGCCTCCGATCGCGCGCGGCACGGTAATCCCCAATCGAGCGCCGTACGATGGAGGGGCCTCTCCCCGCTCCGATTCCGTCCGACATACGCGCGTCCTGCAAAACGCGGCGAACAGAGGACCGGGGATGCGGAGGCCTTGGTCATAAGTAGTTCGGAAGTCCGCGGGGCGCAGGATCCGTGCACATCGCGGAAATCCAAGCTCGGCCCCGCCGGCGGGTTTAATTGGCGTTCCGAACGGCTCTTTCATCGCTAACCGTCAGCTTGTGACGGCCGCGGGCGCGACGCCGGGCGAGCACCGCCCGTCCATCCTTGCTTTTCATGCGCGCCCGGAACCCATGCGTTTTCGCGCGCTTGCGATTGTTGGGCTGAAATGTACGTTTCGGCATCCGCGTTTCCTTCTTCAGTATGCGCGCACAACGCCGCAAGCGCAGGCGCCAAGGTCAGACTAGAAATTCCAGTATAACAAAAGCCCCCGAAGCTGGATTTAGGCACTTTCCATCTTGTTTTTACGCCGCAAACATCTCATTCGCGGTCGGTCGAAACCACGATCGCTCACTCCGCGTCGTTTTTCTCCGCGCCCTTGGCTTCCGGGCTCTCTCCGGGCCGCGGAGCTTCCTTGCGGGCCTTGTCGAACAGGAATCCGAGCGTTTTTTCGGTGCGGATCTGCCCGGCGATACGGTTGAGCGTGCCGTCCTTCTGCAGCTTCGGACGGACCAGCGCCACGGCTTCCCGCTGCTTGCGTGCGATGCGCTGTACTTCGCGGTCGACCTCCTCCTGGGTCGCGCCGACGCCCTCCCGCTCGGCGATCTTATCCAGAATCAGCGACGCCCGCACGTCGCGCGTGGCGCGGTCCTTCTGCGCCTCGCGAATCTTCTGCCAATCGAGCTTCAATTGCCGGGGATCGACTCCCTGCGCCGCGATCTGCCGCAACTGATTTTCCAGGCTGATTTCGATTTGCCGGTCGACGTAGGAATCCGGAACCGGGAACGGATGCAGGTCCACCAGCTTCTCGATGATCTGATGTTGGGTTTCCTCGCGGGCGTGGTGCTCGCGCTCGGCGAGGATAGATTTGCGGATGGCGTCCTTGACTTCGTCGAGCGTCTGGTAATCGCCCAGGTCCTTCGCGAAATCGTCGTTGGCCTCGGGCAGCTCCTTGCGGCGAACCGCCTTGACGGTAGCCTTGAAGCGCACCGTGCGGCCGGCCAGCGCGGGACGGTCGTAATCGGCCGGATAGGTCACGTCGAATTCGCGAGATTCCTCCGGGGAAACGCCACGCAGGTTCTCCGTGAAGCCGGCCAGCGTCGCCGGGTCGCCGATTTTCAGCATCAGTTCGTCCTGCTGGACTTTTTCGTCGACTCCCGCGATGCTTTCGAGCGAGATCACGGCGTAATCGCCATCCGCGACAGGACGGGGCTCCTCGTTTATGTACTCGGCCTTGCGCTCGCGAATCTCGTCGAGACGCGTCTTGACGTCCGCATCGGTGACGAGGGGTTCGGCGTAGGTGACCGCCAGGCCCTGATACTCGCCGAGTTCCACGGTGGGAGCGACTTCGAACTCCGCCTTGAAGCGCAGCGGTTCGCCGGCGTGGAAATGCACGTCGACGAAATTGGGTTTACCGACCACCTGGAGGCGATCCTGCTCGGCGGCCGCCTGGAAAAATCGCGGCACCAGTTTTTCGAGCACTTCCTGCCGCACGTCGCCGGCAAAACGCGATTTCACCAGCGCCGCGGGAGCCTTACCCGGACGGAAACCCGGCAATTTCACCTTCGCTTGAATCGCGGCGACGGCGCGCGCGGTCTCCTGCTCGACTTCCCCGGCGGGAACGCTGATGTCGAGCGCATGCTTGCAGCCTTCTACTAATGCCATCCTTCGTATTCTAACCTTGCAGTCGAATAACGCGATACTAGAACTGCGATTGCTCCAATATGACGGCCTCGGGATGATCGGGCGGCGCTATCATGGAGTCATGAGAGAGTGCCGGGCGCTTACGAAGGACGAACTCGCCCGGGCCGAGCAACTGCTCCGCAATCCTCGACCCGGCAGTCGAATCGAGGCCGCGCAGCGACATGGCGTGGATCTCACTCTCCTCATCGAACAGTTACGCCTCACCCCGGCCGAACGCGTGCTCAAGGCGCAAGCCGCCTCCACCTTCGCCGAAGAACTTCGTGGCGCCGCCCGCCGCACCCGAAAATGAAGGTCGTTGAGGCGGTCCGCTTACTTCATGACGCCGGCGTGGAGTTTGTAATCATCGGCGGCTGGTCCGCTGTGCTTCACGGAAGTTCTTACATCACGAACGACCTGGACATCTGCTATTCGCGGAGCCGCGAAAATTGCAGGCGGATCGCCGATTCCCTGCGGCCCTATCATCCGCGATTGCGTGCCTTGCCGATAGAGCTCCCCTTCGTTTGGGACGCTGCAACGCTTGCAAGCAGCACCGTGCTGACGCTGAACACGGACCTGGGCGCGATCGATTTGCTGGCCGAGGTCAGCGGGATTGGGGTCTTCGAAGACGCGAAGGAGCATTCGATACGAGTGCCGGCCTTCGACTGTGAAGTCTGGACGCTCGACCTTCCGTCACTCATAAAATCAAAGCGGGCAGCAGGCCGGGGAAAAGACCTGCAGTTACTTCCGGAGCTTGAAGGGTTACTCGACGCTACAACGGACTCCTCAGAACCGCGGCCGTAGCGTGCCGGGAAGCAAGCGACTGAAGTGAGTCGGCTGCTTATCGTTATCGCGCGGCCGCCGTCGCCAGAGCCGCTTCCTTTAGCGCCTTGGCCTTATCAGTGGCTTCCCAGGTAAAACCGGGCTCGGTGCGGCCGAAGTGGCCATACGCGGCCGTCGCGCGATAAATCGGGCGGCGCAGCTTCAGCGTTTCGATCATGCCCTTGGGGGTCAAGTTGAAGGTGGCGCGAACCACTTCAGTCAGGCGCTCTTCAGGAACGGTCCCGGTACCGAACGTGTTGACCATCACCGATACCGGTTCGGCGACGCCAATCGCGTAAGCGAGCTGCACTTCGCAGCGTTCAGCGAGCCCGGCGGCCACCAGGTTTTTCGCCACGTAGCGCGCCATGTAGCACGCCGAGCGATCCACCTTCGTCGGGTCCTTCCCCGAAAAAGCTCCGCCGCCGTGACGCCCCATGCCGCCGTAGGTATCGACGATGATCTTGCGCCCGGTGAGTCCCGTGTCTCCATGCGGTCCGCCGATGACGAAGCGGCCCGTCGGGTTAATGTGATACCTGGTTTGCGAATCGACCATGTTGCCGGGGACGACCGGGTCGATGACATACTTTTTTACGTCCGCACGCAGTTGTTCGTTCGTTACATCGGCGTCGTGCTGGGTGGAAAGCACTACGGCGTCGATGCGCTTCGGCCGTCCGTCGACGTATTCGACGCTGACCTGGCTTTTGGCGTCGGGACGCAGATAGGTGAGCTTGCCGTCGCGGCGGACGTCGCTCTGCTGGCGGCAGAGCTTGTGCGCCAGCATGATGGGCATCGGCATCAGCTCGGGAGTCTCGTCGCACGCGTAGCCGAACATCATGCCCTGGTCGCCCGCGCCGCCGGTGTCCACGCCCATCGCGATGTCCGGGGATTGCGATTGAATCGTATTCAGGATGCCGCAGGTTTTGGCGTCGAATCCCATGCGGGCGTCGGTGAAGCCGATCTGCGCGATCACCTCGCGCGCCAGTTTCGGCACGTCCACATAAGTGGTGGTCGTAATTTCTCCGGCCACCACGCAGATCCCCGTGGTGACCAGCACCTCGCAGGCGACGCGCCCCGTAGGATCGTCCGTCATCACGGCGTCCAGCACCGCGTCGGATATCTGGTCCGCCATCTTGTCCGGGTGTCCCTCGGACACCGATTCGGACGTGAATATATGTCGCATTCGGTCAGCCATGCAGCAAACTCCTCCGTGAGTATAACAATCCGGTAAACCAACTGCCCCGCGTCAATAACGATAATGATCCGGTTTGTAGGGCCCGTCCAACGGGACGCCCAGGTAATCGGCCTGTTTCTGGTTTAGCGTCGTCAGCTTGACGCCGATCTTTTCCAAGTGCAGCCGCGCGACCTCTTCGTCCAGCTTCTTGGACAGCGTATAAACGCCGGGCGCGTAGGTGTCGCGATTCTTCCATAGGTCGATCTGCGCGAGCGTCTGGTTGGAGAAGCTGTTGCTCATCACGAAGCTCGGATGGCCCGTTGCACAACCCAGGTTCACCAGGCGTCCTTCGGCCAGCAGGAAGATGCTGTTGCCGCCGGGGAACGTGTACATATCCACCTGCGGCTTGATGTTGGTCTTCTTCACGCCGGACGCCGTGTTCAGCCGGTCCACCTGAATCTCGTTATCGAAGTGCCCGATGTTGCACACGATGGCCTGATCCTTCATGTGCCGCATGTGCTCCAGCGTAATGATGTCCAGGTTGCCCGTACAGGTGACGTAAATATCGCCGCGGCCCAGCGTATCTTCGACCGTCGTGACCTCGAAGCCTTCCATGGCGGCCTGCAGCGCGTTGATGGGATCGATTTCGGTCACCACCACGCGCGCGCCCATGCCGCGCAGCGAATGAGACGAGCCTTTGCCGACATCGCCGTACCCGCACACCACCGCGACCTTGCCCGCCACCATCACGTCGGTGGCGCGCTTGATGCCGTCGGCGAGCGATTCGCGGCATCCGTAGAGGTTATCGAACTTCGATTTGGTCACCGAATCGTTGACGTTGATCGCCGGCACCAGCAATGCGCCCTGCTCCTGCATCTTGTACAGGCGATGCACGCCGGTGGTGGTTTCCTCCGAAACGCCGCGCCATTCCTTGGCGACGTCATGCCAGCGGCGCGGATGCTCCGCGTGGATCTTCTTCAGCAGATCCTTGATGACCTTCTCTTCGTGGCTCCCCGATGCAGAGTTGACCCACCCGCTGCCGTCTTCGAGCTCGTAGCCCCTGTGGATCAGCAGCGTCGCATCGCCGCCGTCGTCGACCACCAACTCCGGGCCTTTCCCGCCGGGATGGCTGAGCGCCCGATGGGTGCACCACCAGTAATCCTCCAGCGTCTCGCCCTTCCAGGCGAATACCGGGATTCCCGCCGCCGCGATGGCCGCCGCCGCGTGATCCTGTGTCGAAAAAATATTGCAGCTCGCCCAGCGCACCGAGGCGCCGAGGTCCGTCAGCGTCTCGATCAGCACGGCGGTCTGAATCGTCATGTGCAGCGATCCGGTGATGCGCACGCCTTCGAGCGGCTTGGTTGCCGCGTATTTCTTGCGGATCGCCATCAGGCCGGGCATTTCCTGCTCGGCGACGGAGATTTCCTTGCGGCCCCAGTCCGCCAGGCTCAGGTCGGCGACTTTGTATTCGGCGGTGATGTCGGGAAGCGTGGTGCTCATGCGCGGCTTGCCTTTCTTGATATCGACGAATCTGGATATGTTGATATGATAGTCTACAAGCCGCATGGCGTCAACGCTGCGATATCTGCGCTTGCTAGCCGATCCCAGCCGCCTCCGGATCCTGCTGCTGGTGGCCAAAGAGGAGCTCTCCGTGGCCGAATTGCAGGACATCCTCGGCATGGGGCAGAGCCGCATTTCGACGCATCTGGCGCAGATGAAGCAAGGCGGCTTGTTGGAGGACCGGCGGGAGGGCAAGAACATCTATTATGCGTTCCGCCCGCGCCGCGGCGCCGAGGCGAAATCGTTCGCAAGGCTTCTGGCCGTGCTCGAAGAAGCGGCTTCGGAAATCCCGGAGGCCGAGGACGACGCACGGGCGCTTGGTTTGGCGATGCGCCGCCGCCAGGACAAGGTTCGCGCCTACTTCGACGAGCTGGCCGGCAAGTTCGGCCGCCACTACGTACCCGGGCGCTCCTGGAAAGGTCTGGCCGAGACGCTGCTGACGCTCATGCCTCCCATGGTGATTGCCGATCTGGGGGCGGGCGAAGGAACATTTTCGCAGTTGCTGGCCCGACGGGCGAAGAAGGTGATCGCCATCGATAACTCCGAAAAAATGGTGGAATACGGCGAGGAGTTGGCTCGCAAGCATGGGGTTGCGAATCTGGAGTACCGCTTGGGAGACATCCAGAAAATCCCTATTCGCACCGGCACCGTTGATTTGGCCTTCTTCAGTCAGGCGCTCCATCACGCTCAGCATCCGGAACGGGCCGTCACCGAAGCCCACCGGATTCTGAGACCCGGCGGGCGGATTGTTGTGCTGGACCTTTTGCGGCACGGCTATCAGGAGGCCAAGGACCTGTACGCGGATGTCTGGCTTGGGTTCACCGAGGCAGAAGTCGTACGTTTCCTTGTGGATGCAGGATTTCGCCACGTGGAAACATCTATCGTCCACCGCGAGGAGGAATCGCCTCACTTCCAAACGCTGCTCATGGTAGGGGATCGCCCTTAGCCCGTCTCAGAAATCCACGTATCTCACTGAAATTACACAACTCTTACAATTCCTCGCGCAAGTAGCTGGTAATTTAGGTCTGCGAGACTCACGTGAGCAAACATACGATTTCCATCACTCCTGACCGAAAGCTCAACTGGCCCACCGCGCTGGTCTTGGTTTTATTTCACATCGGCGCGATAGCCGCCCTGTTTTGTTTCAGTTGGAAGGTTTTTCTGGTGGCTCTCGCCCTGCACTGGATCGCCGTCGGTTTCGGGATCAGCCTGGGCTATCATCGCCTGCACACGCATCAATCCTACCAGTGCCCGCTCTGGATGCAGTATGCGCTGGCCGTTTGTGGGACGCTGACGCTCGAAGGCGGGCCCATGTTCTGGGTCGGCACGCATCGCATTCATCATGCGAATTCGGATCAGCCGGGCGATCCGCACTCGCCGCGCCATGGAGTGTTCTGGTCGCACATGGGTTGGATTGTATTCGGGGAAACCAATCACAACAACACGGCGCTTATGGCCAAGTTCGCTCCGGATCTGGCCAGGCATCGCTTTTACATCTGGCTGAACGACTATCATTGGGTTCCTCTGGCCGCGCTCGGTGCGATTCTTTACGCCTTCGGCGGGCTGCCCATGCTGCTGTGGGGCATCTGCCTGCGCGTGACGTTCGGGCTGCACTGCACCTGGCTGGTCAATTCCTTCACCCACATCGTCGGCACCCAGCGCTTCGACGCGGGCGACGACTCCAGAAACAGCTTCCTCATCGCGATGCTGACCTTCGGCGAAGGCTGGCACAACAATCACCACGCGCATCCGACCTCGGCTCGGCACGGCCTGGCGTGGTGGGAATTCGATATCACCTGGATCACCATGAAGGCGCTGCGCGCCATGGGCTTGATCCGGCACGTACGGGTAGCTAAGGTCGATAGCGCCGTGTTGCAACGCAGAGCCGCGTAGGCCCTGAGCGCTGGGGTCGCGCGCCGGGGTATGATGAGCGTGGAATGCCGCAAGCCCTGCGTTTTCGCATGGAATTCTGGAAAGACGGCGATTGGTACGTCGGCCGCTTCCCTTTGGTGCCTGGGGTGTTCAGCCAAGGAGCCACACTCGCGGAGTTGGAAGAGAACTTGCGCGACGCGTATCGTTTGATGCTGGAAGAGCAGCCTGCTCCCGAAGCCACAGGGGTCGAGACGAAAGAGATCGAAATCTCAGTCTGAAGCCTTGTGAATTCGTGCGCTCGATCGAGCGCGCTGGCTGTGTGTTGCGGCGCAGCGGCGGAAGACAAGACGTCTACTTCAATCCGGCGACCCACCGTTCGGCTCCCGTACCGCGCCACACCGAGGTTCCGGACTCACTATGCAAACTAATCAGGAAACAACTCGGTCTGGCCCAACGCGAGCCGCCCGGCGATGAGTGATCGCGTCCCTAAGAGCGCCTTCCGAATGATCGTCTGATTCCCACAATCCCTATAATCAAAAGTATGGTAGTCGGCGGACGCCACAAGTCGATCGCGTTCTTCATCGCCCTGGGCGCCGGGCTGATCGTCTTCATTCTGCTGCTGTACGTCGGCTGGGTGCTGCTCGGGTGGCGTCACGGCATCCTGCTCTTCTTCGGCATCCTGCTGACGCTGGTGCTGATCGGGGGGGTCGTGCTGAACACCACCTTCCTGGTGCGCGAGATCCGCAGAAACGCGCAGCACGACGCGTTCATCAACGCCGTCACGCATGAGCTGAAAACGCCGGTGGCTTCCATCCGGCTGTACCTGGAAACGCTGCTCGCGCGCCCGGTGGAGGAGGAACGCCGCGAGGAATTCTACCGGACCATGCTCGAAGACAGCGACCGGCTGCATGGCACCATCGAGCAGATTCTGCGCACCGGACGCATCGGCCATGCGCGGCGCCATCTGCATCTCTCCACAGTCGATTTCGGCGCGTTGGTGGAAGAAAGCCTGGCGCGCGCGCGGCGGCTGTATCATCTCTCAGGCGGCGCGATGACGTTCCGGCACGGCCCCACCACCATGATTCGCTGCGACGCCGAGGAAGTCGGCGCGGCGGTTTCCAACCTGATCGATAACGCCATAAAATACGCGGGCAAGGACCCCAGGGTCGAAATCGAAATGGGTCCCGTGGACGACCGCAACGTCGCCGTCCGGGTCACGGATAACGGGCACGGCATACCCAAGGACGAGCTCCGTCAGATTTTCAAGCGCTTTTACCGGGTGCCGGGCCCTCTATCGACGCGCGTGAAGGGGACGGGCCTGGGGTTGTTCATCGTGCGCTCGGTGGCCAAGCGGCACGGCGGAAAGGCGTGGGCGGAGAGCGACGGGAACGGCCGGGGCAGCACTTTCGTCTTGCAACTGCCGATCGGGCAATGAACGAACGCGTCCTGGTGGTCGAGGATGAGCAGCACATCGCCGAGGGGCTGCGCTTCAACCTGGAGGCCGAAGGCTATCGCGTGCAGGTGGTCGAAACGGGCGAAGCGGCGCTCGATTTACTGCTGACGCAACCGGCCGACGCCGCGCGCGGAACGCTCGACCCCGTGGCGTTCGATGTCGTCGTGCTCGACGTCATGCTGCCCGGCAAGGACGGGTTCGAAGTAGCGGCCGAGCTGCGGCGTGCCGGACAGTTCGTCCCGGTTCTGATGCTGACCGCGCGCGGCCGTCCCGAGGACGTACTCAATGGCTTCGAGGCCGGCGCCGACGATTACCTGCCCAAACCGTTCGAGCTGGCGATCCTGATCGCGCGCATTCATGGGCTGTTGCGGCGCAAGAAATGGCTGTCGGCGGAGCCCGCGCGCCACGCGCCCACACCGCAGGACACGTTCCGCTTCGAAGATAAGTCCATCCATTTCGACTTGCTGGAGCTGCGTGTGCGCGGCGAAGCCTTCCCCCTGACGCTGATGGAGGCCAACCTCCTGCGTTATCTGGTGGAGCGCGAGGGCAAGGCCGTTTCGCGGAAAGCGATGCTCGAGGAAGTGTGGGGCTTGCAGGGCGACACGGATACGCGCGCCATCGACAACTTCATGGTGCGGCTGCGTCGCTACATCGAAGACGATCCCGCGCATCCGCGTCATCTGCTTACCGTGCGCGGCGTGGGCTACCGCTTCAAGGCTTCGTGAAAGGCGCGATTGCGAGGGCGGCCGCTAGCCCCCTATCGGAGACCGCCGCTCATTAGGAACGGCTGTTACTTGGTAATAGTCCCGCAGGCGATGCGATTTCCCGCGCTGCCGGTTGGGTCCGTCTTGTAGTCGTCGGCCTTTTCGTGGATCATCAGCGCGGTACCTCCGTTGGCGAACAGGGAATGGTCGCCCGCTCCGAGGTTGACGCGCGTATTCACCAGCATCTGTTTCGCCTTGCCCTTGGCTCCCACGGTGAAGTTGTTCATATCGCCGGCGTGCGGCCCGTCGGGATTATCCAATCCGTGCTTCTTCATTTCCGGATTGAAGTGGCCGCCGGCGGTGGTGAAGGCGGGACCGTCGCACTTGGCGACTTGGTGGATGTGGGCGGCATGGTCGCCGGGAGGGAGACCTTTGACGTTGAGCAGAATCGTCACGCCGCCCTTTGGGACCTCACTGATTTTGGCCGTGCCGACGTCCTGGCCTTTCGAGTCCTTCAGGGATACATTCACCGTTGTTGCGGCAAAAAGATAACCGGCGCCGAGGAAACCGGCCAACGCGAGCACGACGGCATGTTTGATCATAGGTGTTCCTATTGTGGCAGAACCTGGCGAGCCTCGTTGAAAGCCTGCCCCGTTTCCCGGCTGATAAAACCTAATAGATTGTTTGGCGAAGTTGTCTCAATGAGCGAGTTGCCTCAGGGTCCCCCTTGGCGGCCGCCCTCCGGAACCAACAGGCCGCCTGGGAAGGGTCGGGAGGGATCCCACGCTGCCCCTGGTACGTATACGCCAGTATCCGCATCGCTTCGGTGTTCCCGTGCTCAGCCTTGAGTGCAAATCCGTCGATGAACTGGGAATCTTCCGGCTTCGGAGGCTTGGGAACAGAGCACACGGCAGTCAATTTGGACGGAAGTAAAACAACGTCTTTGACGGTCGTCTGCCCACCGTTGATGACAATTTCCTCCGCGCGTGGAAACGCGTATCTCGCTAGGAGCTTCTTATTTTCGATGAGATGACCTTCTCGCGCCGTAAAGTCCCCGGCATCTTTTTTCATTCCACGAGCCGAGAACCTATACCGGCGGGGCGAAAGGTTCTTAAACGAGTAGTGTCCGTTACTGTCGGTCTTAGTGAAGTGGGTATTGTAGTAGTGAGTGTTGGTGACATCAGGGTCATTGACGACAACAGCTCCAACAGCTCTTGGGAAGATAAGCGGAATCACGTCCGTCTCACCCTGCGTCGCGTACGAACCCTCACTGACACTGACCAGTACCCCTTCGACTGGCTTCCCGCTATCGTCACGGACGTACCCTTCGAGTGCCACTGGCGCCCGCACCTTGTCTGCGGCATTGACCTGAAAAATCAATAGGAGCTGACCCGCGATTCCCGCGATTGTAGTGACCCACCTGTTCGAGATCCACATAAGCATTACCCTCTTGGGCTTGCCGGAACGTCGGCTTTTGGACACCATCGATTATACGCCTACGGACGGAAAAAGGGGACAGACTACGCGTTGTTTGCGTCCGTTCCGGACTCTGTCCCCTCTCGTAAATTTTTGACCTCACAAGCAAGCGTGCGCGTGGGCAGAGCGGTCTGTCCCCTTTTTCACTGGCTAAAACTCCCACTGGAGGCCGCCAATCGCCGTGCGCCCGGGCGTCCGGAATCCGCTTTCATAGTAGGCCTGTCCGCCGAGGTTTTCCCCGCGCACGTAAAAACGGATGGCCCGATATTCGGAGAGCGGCAGCCGGTAACTCGCGCCCGCGTTGACCCGCCGCAATCCGTCGAAACGATACACGCGGGTAGCGAACGTGGTGATGAAATCGCCGGCCAGCGGCTCGAGATAATTCCCCGCATCGAGCGTGTCGAAGGTCAGCAACGTGCGTTTGCCCAGGCGCTCGGCGACGGTCGCGGAGAATTGATTGCGCGGAACCACGAATGTGCGGAGCACGTCGCCGACGATGGGCGTGCGCTCCGCGGCGTTCACAAAAGTGTAGGCCGCCGTGACGTCGAGCGATTGGATCGGCGAGAATCGTGCGCTGAGCTCGGCGCCGCGCGAAAGGCCGCCCTTGGAATTGAGATATCCCCCGAAGATGCGGCCAAACGGATCGCCAGGTAGGGACGAGCTGAAGGCAATATTGTCTTCGAGGCGCGTGTAAAAGTACGTCGCGGAGACGCGCGCGCGTCCTTTCGCGAAGCTCTGATCGACCCCCGCGTCGGCCGCGAAAGCATGCTCCGGGCCGAGGCGCGGGTCCCCATAGTTGGCGTAGCCGAACACCGGATCGAAGCTCGATCCGAAGCGTTCGTAGAGAGACGGGGCGCGATAGCCGCGTCCCACATGCGCGCGGAACTTCGTGCCGGTGGAACGCAGGAAATAGGCCGCGGACCCGTCGCCTGTATAAGCGGCGGGCGGCGAGGCGAGCGGGACGTCCTGGTACGGGGATGCCGGGGCAGGCGCGAACGCCGGGCGATCCAGTTGAAAGAATTGCGCCCGGAACCCGCCGCTAAGCAGGAGCCGTCCGTTCCAGAACGTCGCCTGATCCTGGCCAAACACGGCGTTGCTACGCTCGCTCGCATGCACTCGGGACGCCGCCGCCGGATTCAGTTGCTCGCCGTAATCGAATGCATACACTTCGTCCTCGAATTCGTATCCGGCGGTCAGCAATTGCGCGCCGATTCGATCGTTTACCTGCGCCTGCACCGTCTGGATGCGGCTATCGTAAACCGTGCGGACATTGTCCGGAGGCTGAAAGCCGGTGCCGCCCGGACCATCGCCATAGCGGCGTCCGGAATCGAGCGTCTGCGCGCTCAGCCGATACGCGACTCGCGGCGCAGGCTGGCCGTCGAGGACCACGGCGCCGCTGAGGAAGCGTTGGGCGCGCGTGCTGTCCGGATCGTCCGGGCCGGGTAGAAAAGTGACTCCCGGAACGGCGTTTACGATTCCCGTCGGCGCGAGCGGCGCGATCTGCGTCGGGTTGCTGTTGATTTTGCCGAACGCGTCGGCAGCGAACAGCCGCGCCCGCAACGTGGCCGACGGTGCAAGGCGGAAAGACACGCCGCCCTGCGCGCTGGTATCGCGATAAGGAAGGTCGCCGCCAACGCCGCTGGTGACGTTGACATGCGCGAGGCCCAAGCTGTAGTTGACGCGGTCTGAGAGCGCGCTTCCGGCGATATTGGCGCGCGCCCGCGCCATCCCGAGCGATCCTCCCTCGGCGAGAATGCCGCCGCGCGTCCGTCCTCCGCCTTCGTCACCGAGGATGTTCACGACGCCGCCGATCGCGTTGGTGCCGTAGAGCGAAGATCCCGCTCCGTTCATCACCTCCACACGGCCGGCGTTAGTGAACAGCACATCCTCAATCAAGGCGGAGGCGTCGCCCTGGATGACGGTAGCGTCGCGCAGGCGCAAGCCGTCGATGAGCACGGCCGTGTCCTGATTGCGCATACCCCGGATGTGCAACGTGGCGAGCGCCCCGGGGCCTCCCAGTTGCTGGGCGCGCACTCCGGGCGCCAGATCCACAACGCCGGTCAGGCTGAACGCATCGCGCTGTTCGGCGTCGGCGCGATCGATGACGGTGACGGCTTTCGAGACTTCATCGGACGTCTGCGAGGTGCCGCTGGCCGTCACGACCACCTGCTGCCGCGCACCCGCGATTTCGAGCGCGACGTTTTTCTCGGCGGCGTCCGATCCCAGGTGCACGGCGGCGTCGAGGAACGGAGCAAACCCGGGCGCTTCGGCGCGCAGGATGTAATCGCCCGCGGGTAACGCGTCGAGACGGTAGGCCCCGGTGCTATCCGACGTGGTGGACGACGGCGCGCCGCCATCGCGCGGGTACAGCGTAATCACGGCATTCGGAACGCCGCGCGATTGAGGGTCTTGAATGACGCCGCCCAGGTCGCCGGCATGAACGGCGGCAAGCGCGGATAGATAAAGGAGCGTGAACCTGACAGGCAGGGACATGAGGTAATGCGCCTCTCTTTCATCCGAGGCAGGTCTCCTGACTGACAGGTCGTCGCGAAACCGGCAAACCTTCCCATCCCGCTGAGGGACAGTGGTCATTGAACGCCGGCCCGCTCGCTGATCACAGTGGCGCAACCGCGCGGGATTTTCACCCGCTTCCCTTTTCACCCATCCGCGAACGAACGGGCACCTCGGGGATTTTCAGATTATCATGCCACCGGAATGGGGTCAACGAAAATGCGATACGAAAATGCGACACGTGTCGCTCCCGCACCGGTTACCTCCCTCAGCCCGGCGGGGCGCGCGTAACCTGCCGGCGTCGCGCGAGGCGTCCTCAAGAAATCGGGGATCCGGCCGAAACGAGGGTGGAAGCGTTCCGTAAACGTGGCCGTGACAGAAATGCGAGTTGATGCCGGATTCGAGCAAACTGCTGGTAGTCGACGACAAGGTAAACAGCCGCGGCGGGCTCTCCCGGAGCCTCGCGCGCGAGGGCTACCACGTCGAAGTCGCCACCAGCGGAACGGAGGCGCTGGATAAGATCGGGCGGGAGCGCTACGACCTGGTTCTGCTCGAACGGATGACGCCGGGTATGAGCGGACTGGACTTGCTCCGTCTCCTGCGGGCCACTTATTCGCAGAGCGAGCTGCCGGTCATCATGGTGGCCCCCCCCGGGAAGAGTCACGCGGTCGTGGACGCCCTGCAATACGGCGCCAACGATTACCTGGTACAACCGGTCGACTTGCCGGTGGTCGCCGCGCGGATCGAGACACAATTGTCGCGGTCCAAGACCGAGCACGATCTGAAGATGCTCGATTCGCTCACCGGACTGGGAAACCGGGCGGGGCTGTTGGATCGCCTCAAGGACGCGCTGAGGGGGGACGCGGTAGCGGAGCGCGGCGCGGCCTCTCTTCTGATGCTCGATCTGGACGGTTTTCAGCGCCTCAACAACAGCTTGGGGGACCTTGCCGGAGACGATGTGCTGATCGAAGCTTCGCGCCGCGTGCAGGGTGCCGTCGCGGCCGGCTCCTGGGCGGGCGCGGCCAATTTGGCGCGCATCGGGGGCGACGAATTCGCGGTCGCGGGCCCTGGTGGGGACCTTCCCCGTCTGGCGGAGGTGGCCGCCACCATCCTCCAGCACCTGGGCCGGCCGCTCGCGGTGAAGGGCTTCCCCGTGGCGTTGAGCGCCAGCATCGGCATCGCCGTGGCGGGCGGCGAAAAGGCTTCCGCCGAAGGCCTCTTGCGAGACGCCCAGTTGGCCATGGAGCGCGCCCGCCAACTGGGCGGAAATCGCTTCGAATTCTTCAACACGGCCTTGCGAGAGCGCGCTCAGCATCGCATGACGCTCACGCACGAGTTGCGCGGCGCGCTGGATCACGATCAGCTATCCATCGTGTACCAGCCCAAGATCAACCTCCCCCGGCGCCGGATCTGCGGATTTGAGGCCTTGCTGCGGTGGCGGCGCGCGGACGGTCAAGCCGTTTCGCCCGCGGAATTCATCCCCATCGCCGAAGAGAGCGGGTTGATTCAGGAAATCGGGGTGTGGGTGCTGGGGCAGGCTTGCCGCCAGCTCGGGGCCTGGCACGCCCAATTCCCCGGGCAGCCGCCGCTGACGATGAGCGTCAATCTTTCGGTGAGACAACTGACCGATCCACTGCTGGTCGAGCGGGTCCAGGCGATCCTCGAAGAAACCGGCATCCCTCCGGAGACGCTGAAACTGGAGCTGACGGAAAGCTCCCTGATCTCGGAGATCGATGCGGCGCGCGAGGTCCTTGCGAAGCTGCGCTCGCTCCGCGTCGGCCTGAAATTGGACGATTTCGGGACCGGTTATTCGTCGCTGAACTACCTGCGCACCCTGCACTTCGATTCGCTCAAGATCGACTGCTGCTTTGTACAGAAGTTGGGAACGGACCGGGAAGCGCGCGCCATTGTCGAGGCCGTCGTCAACATGGCCCATGCGCTGGGCATGACCGTGGTCGCCGAGGGCATCGAGACGGAAAAGCAGCTTCAGGAGCTCGAACAAATGGGCTGCGATATGGGACAGGGGTTTCTCTTCAGTAAGCCGCTCGACTGCCTATCCATCGAGAGCCTGTTAAGAAGCGGCCCCCGCGTCACGTTTGCCGTGCTGGCGCCGCTCACGGCGCCATAAACGGCTACCAGCGCTGCTCGGTCGCGTAGGAACACGACGACAGATTGCGGGCCTCGCCTTCGATCCGCTCGAACACCGACTGAATCGCCACGCGGCCCGGTCCTGTCAGCCGCAGCCACAAATAACGGTTCGTCCAGTTGCCCCACCCGTGGAACACGGTGCCCGGACGCTCAAAATGCAGGTGCATCTGAACGCTGGGGTCCTTGAATACCAGCGCCGTCGGCTTCACCAGAATCGTTTCACCTTCGGCGAGCCGGCGCACGAATACGTTTCCGGCGGCGTGCAGCAGCAGCAATCCGGGAGCCTGCGGCGCGGTGAAGCGATCCATGAACATGCCGACCGGATAGTGCGTTTCGGTCTCGTTGCCCTGCTGCGTCTTGAGCCACACGTTGGTGGGGAACCAGTCGTAGGCGACGCTCGCGGTCGCCACCAGAAACAGGTGCTCGCGGACGTCGAGAGCTTCACCCGGCTGCAGCGGAACGGGCATCAGCTCGCCCGGATCGTCCCGGGAGAAGGCGATGTGTCCGGGTCCGGCGGCCTGCGTCATAATCAGCGGCAGGCCAGCGAACACGCGCTTCCAGGCTCCCGCCAGGGGCATGGCGGAGATCGTGACCTGCGGGTCCTTCCACAACAGAACGTGATGCGTGAAATAAATGCCGTCGCCGGCGGCCAGATTCATATCCGCCACGGGCACGTACACGCCTTCGATCTGGCAGGAGGAATTTCCCAGCTGGATCTTGGTCATGTCCTTGCGGCCGGGAACTTCGATCCAGCCCGATTCCGAGGTGTCCTCGGGAACGTCGAGCGCCGCTCCGCAACGCGGGCAGCTGCTCTGCGACCCGTCCGAGACGGCGCCGCACCACGGGCATTTCACGGCGGCTGAATGGACCGCGGGCGGGGGAAGATTCGGCGGCTGGGCCTGGAGCGCAGGCGCGGCGTACGAAGACGCGGGATCTGCAGCGGGGGCCGCCGTGCTCGATGGCATCACGGGCGCGTGCGCTCCGCAGTTCACGCAAAAGTTAGCCGACTCCGGAATTCCAGCTCCACAGAAGGTGCAGAACATAAGAGACCCCTATTCGGTGTGATGGTGCACGTACATGGATTGAATCCCGATGCGGCCCGGTCCCGTCATGCGCGCCAGCGCCATGTTCGTGCCGCCGAACAAGCCCGTGCCGAGGCGCTGGAATTGCACTTCCATGGTGACCGACGAATCTTTATACAAGAACGCCCCCGGTTCCACCATGATGCTTTCGCCCGCGGCCAGCCGCCGCTCGAAGACGTTGCCGTAGCCGTGCAGGATCAGCAGGCCCGCGACGCTCCCGGTCACGAAGCGGTCCATGTACATGCCCTGCCCGCCGAACAGGATGTTGACCAGGCCCTTCACCCGCACGAAGGAATAGCTGATGTGGTGGGACGCGAGCAGAAACGCGTGCTCGCGGACGTCCAGCTCCATTCCCGGATGCAGCGGCAGCACGACCAACTCGCCGGTGGCGTCGCGCGAGAAGGCAATGCGGCCGGCTCCCGTCGCCAGGCTGATGATGAACGGCATCCCGGCGAAGGCGCGCTGCAATCCGCCGGAAAGTTGCATCACGCCGAGCGGAACCCGCTCGTCCTTCCACAACATGACGTGATGCTCGAAAAAGATGGAATCGCCCGCGCCCAGATTGATCTCGGCCACCGGGACGATTTCGCCTTCCACCTGGCAGGTACTTGAGCCGAAATGAATCTCGGTCATGTCGCGGATGCGAGGCGCTTCGCGCCATCCCGATTCGCTGACCAGGTTGCGGATATCGAGCGGGGCGCCGCACGCCCGGCACGCCAGCGCGGCCTTTTCGTTCATGCCCTGGCACCACTGGCATTGGATGCGGTCGAAGGATTCGGCCTCGGGAGCTGGAGGAATCATCGGTATCCTTTTCTGCCATCGTACTGCTTTTGCCGGCCCGCCCGTGTTACGAGCGCGTTTCAGGACGCATGGGATGGCAGAAAGGGACAGGCCGCGCGTTGGTACTGTCTGAAGTGTGCGTTGACCGGAAAGATGATAGATTGAGTGCGATGAGCCAAGCGGCAGAGTTCGCGAAATCCACACCGAAGATTCTCAGCCTAGCTGATCTTCAAAAGCGGGCACAACAAGTTAGTTCGGGCGTTTGGAAATTCGCAGATGGATCGTCGCTAAGGGCAACATGGAGCATAGGCGATGGTGCCCCTTCCGGGTACTTGCTTACGCTGATAGTCGATCACGCAAGCAAGTCCGATGGTTCCCAGGCGTGACATTGCGGGTCTGGAGCGTCGATTACTTCTTAAGCGAAACAATGATTGCTACGACTGCGATCCCGAAGGCAATCATGAGGGGGATGAGCCAACGGAAAGTCTTCATCTCCGCTGTAAGCGCGCCAACGTTCTGACTGAGTGACCTCAGCGTAGTGAGCACCTCAGAGAGTGCCATGCCTTCGTTTTCGGTAATCGCCTCGATCTCCTCAGGACCAAGCGTTAGCCTGTCCTGATAAGGCCCCGAGTAGGGCCTCGTACTCGCCTCGGAAAGCTTATGGAACTCGATTGAAAGTAGATCGTCCCCATACGAGAGTGTTACTGGCTTCGGGGAGAGGTTTGTCATTCCGATGATTAGGCGACCATGATAACCGGGATCGACCTGGGGTCCCGTTGTGGCAATCAATCCCTTGCGGGCAAATTTGGAACGCAATCCGAAACGACCCACGTACTGCGGACCCAGCCGCAGAATCTCGTCCACTGTGATAACTGCAAAGTCGCCGGGCTGAATGGTTATAAAACCAGCCTGTTTGATGTTGACAACCTTCTTGGATGTGGTTGTAGCGCCCTGTTCCCCGATTCTTAAATCGTAGGTTGCTCCTTGGACCTGGTGCTCATCGAACGGTTCAATGACAATCTCGCCCTGTTTGTACGCAGCAATGATTTGGTGGTCAGTCAGGATCATGGCAAGACAACCGATTATCGCTCAAGCGGTTACAACAAAACAGTAACAGAATGTTTGGACGAACACAAGGCGAAAATCATGCCAGAAGTTCGGCGAGTTCCCAGACGCGATCCGTGAGGCCCGCTTCCATAGCCGGAGTCACGCGGATTGAACTGTGAATCCGGCAGAAGTTATAAAAAGCGAAGTACAGCGCAAGCGCGGCCCAGTGGTTTTCAAACTTCTTAGAGAAGCCGTTCGTTAACCGGGTGAATCTGCGAATCTGCATCCGCATGGTAAGGTTCTGGCGTTCGATGTGCGACGTGCAGATTTTCTTCGGATCAGGTTGGCCGATGACTGGGACCACCTCCGTGCTCACCACTTCAGCCGGGGAGTACCGCCGTTCGCCCTCCGGCACGGCGCGGTAGACCTTGATGAGTTGGGCGAAGTCTACGCGGTCCTCAAGCGTGTTGGAGATCGCCGTCTTGTACGGGCCGAAACCATCTGTGGTGATTTGGAAATTCTGACGCGCCGTCGCGTGTCGCAAGCCTTCGATGAAGATGTCCGTGGTAGCCTGATCGCGCTTTCCGAGAGCGAAGTTCAAAACCAGTTTAGTGTGGCGCTCCATGGCGACGAAGCAATATGCATCGCCAAGGCTCGGATCGTCGTCCGGCCCGCACATCTTTTCCTTCTTCCCGATGAACGACCAAATTTCATCGGCCTGTACGTCCTTCACCGGCACGTTGACGATCATGCGGCCTAGGAGCTTCTCGCACTTCTCACCGGCCAGCACCAAGAGCTTCATGATCGTGTTACGGTCCAGGTTCGTGATGCGCTCCGTGGAGCGGATGGAGTTTCCTTCGATCAGAAGGCGAAGAGCGAGTACGATCCGATCCTGAGGGATATAGCTTCCGGCCAGGGCGGGTTTGTGCGCCTCCGTGAAGGTCCGCTTGCAGTCAGGGCAACGGAATCTTTGAAGGCCGTTGCGGTGTTTGCCGAAGCGTTGACAGGCGATATCACACTTTTCGCAAGTCATTGTAGATAGGTCTTTTACTTCTATCTTCATGATTCAATAATACTACTTACGGTAGTTGTTTGTCAAAGCAAAATAGCAGACGCCAGTAATATCTTTTTGCTTTACTTTGAAGGGGTTACAACGCTAGAATCGACCTGTAGGCGCGAGGCTTCTCAGGCCCCGCGCCGTCAAGGTCAGGACCTTCAACGGGTCAGGGCTTTGGGAACTCGACGGTTAGGACCAGATCACCGATTTCGAGCCGGATGCTAGTCCTACGCCGTCGCCGCATAAGCGTTAGCCGCACGGCATCACCTCCTTCCTTATAACAACCTGATGATAAAAGACTTCTATGGAAGACAGTCAACTGGAAGGATCACGTTTCTACCATGGTAGAAACCTACCTCTACCATGGTAGAAATGGGAGGAAAATCAAGCCTTGTTTTTTCGGGGAATCGGTGGCTTCTTCTCGCGCAAGAATCTCTCGAAATTGATGCAGGTTGTGGAAGCCGAGGAGAGCTTCCCGTTGAGATAATCATAGAACTCCGGCTTGTGGATACAAGAGTTCTTGGCTTTGTAGATCTTCTGGTTTGCGGGATTGCCAGTTGCCGCTTTATATTCCATTAGCAACTGTCTCCTGTGACCTTGTAGGGAGTCAGATTCGTCTGCCGAACCCTTCTCGCCTTTTTCAGCCTGTGAACCTGCGATTGTCGGTGTAGCCTCAAAGAGCGGTTTTTCGTCCGGCCAGACGTGACGATCCCATGCCACGGCTTTGAAGGGAGGCCCAGCTTGGACTCGACCGACTTCAAGTAGATCCTCCTGATACTTCTTCCATTCATCGGTAGCTTCAATTCTGGCCTGGCCGCTCGAAAGAACCTCCCGAAATGGCCGCACAATCAGACAAGGATCGTCGAAATTGGAACTATAGCGCCACGTTGCAAAGTCGGCGAGTGAAGACAGAAACTTACTCACCTCGGATCTAACCTTATCAATTTGCCACTTCCCAGTTTTCCCCATATCACATGCTTCTGAGGCAAACACGCGGAAGACTGACATGACGTAGCCGAACACAACGGAATCGGGTCCTTTTTTACCAGAGACGGCCTCCGTATTGGTCACTGCGGCGCTGGCCCTAATCTCAGCCATATTGATCGCCGCCTTTGACTCCGGCGAGAAGTCCTCTGGCAGTGTCGGAAATTCCATTTCCCTCTTGCGCCGATGGGCGAAGAGGGCTACGATGAGGGTGTCTTAAGTTCCCATCGAGAAGCCCCGGCCTCGCGCCGGGCTTTTCGTTTTGTAAGGAACCATTCTAGCTGTTAACGGCTTCTGACCATAACGCAAGGCCAGATTGGTCTGATAGACTATTCCCCGCCCAGTCTGAAAATCATCAGCCCCATGGCAAGGAGCCGAAATCAACCGTGAGCACCGTAGATAACGCCCTCAAGCGCATCGCTGACTTGCCAGCGAGCGGGTTGGTGAGCGAAGAGGACGTGAAGAACAAAGTCGTGCTGCCCATGCTGCGAGCGATTGGATACGATGATGCCGATTTCAATTATGAGAGGCGGACCGGGCGCGGCTATGTGGACGTTGTGGTTGACCAGTTCCCGACCGGCATTGTCGTTGAGGCGAAGGCCCCACGAACGAGACTCGACCGGCACATAGAGCAACTTGAAAACTACGTCTTCCACAAGCACGGTCGTGACCGGGCAACCATAGCAATCCTCACGGACGGAGAAACATTCAACATCTACGGGGTCACGGAAGCTCTGGTGAAAGGCGAGTTGGAAAGCTTCCGCATATTGTCGTTTCAGCGATCAACCCTCAGCACTCCAACGCTGGCCGCTCAGGTTCGCGAATTGCTTGCCAAGGAGAACAACGAAAAACGCAAGATCCCTGAGGCGATCTCTACCCAGAGAAAGAAGCAGGACCGCCTCGGCCCAATCGAAACAGAGTTGCGCGACCTGAACACGGAACGAGAGAGGATCGACGCGAGAATACAGGAACTCCACGCTGAACAAGCGTCAATCCTTGGTTCCGCGCCCCGAGCACCACAAGCTGCCATTCCTGGACGCGATTCCAGGACCTCCGATAAGGAGGGTGACTGGAGCCATGCCGCAACACCGCACATTCTCCGACTGCTGAAGGAACGGGGGGCGATCTCCAAAGCTACTGCTATCGATAGGAAATGGCTGGACAGCCAACTTATCAACAAAATGGAGAGGGTCAATAACCACTCCGCCGTCAGTTTTGGCTTGATCGAACTTGAGAAGAAGGGTGTGGCCGATTATGAAGGCGACCCGATACGGAAGGTCTGGCTCACGTGAACATCCGCTGTTAGTCGGCTTGCTTGCGCGGTCTTCCCCCGCCGCGCGTTTTGCGTGCAGCTGCCATGCGGCGGTAGTGTTCCGCTCCGAGCTTTCGCGCCGTGGACGTGCCGCCCTTGTGTCCTAGGACGGAGGCAGCATTCGAGCGCGACTGTTTCAGAAGATCGTCGGCCAGGGCCAGCGCCGCGCGGAGATTCTCCCGGCAGTGCGCCGTTCGGTTCTGGGGAAGATCGGGCGTGGATTCCAGTGTCAGATCAGTATCCACGATCAAGTCTCGCAGGGCTACCAGCGAAGCGCGGTCAGATGCCATACTTCAACGGTACGGCTGGATAGCCCGGAAAGCAATCATTTGAGCTTTTGGAGTCAACGCATACTTCAGACAGTACCCGCGCGTTGTCCAGCGTCGACGCACGGTATTCTGAAGGTATGCGCAGCGGCGCGGGAACCATCGCGTATGGCGAGCAATCGGCCGCGCGCCCCGCGCGAGGCTACCCGGCCTTTGCGTGGTCGGTTCTGATTTACAACCTGGCCGTGATTCTGTGGGGCGCGCTGGTCCGCGCCACCGGATCGGGCGCCGGATGCGGCGGGCATTGGCCGTTGTGCAACGGCGAAGTTCTTCCCGCCAGCCCCCCAATCGCCACCGTCATCGAATTGACGCATCGCGCGATGAGCGGCGTCGCACTGGTCGCTGCCGCCGCGCTGGCGGCATGGGGCTGGAAGGCGTTTCCGGCCAAGCATCCAGTGCGCCGCTGGGCCCTGTGGTCGCTGGTCTTCTTGCTGACCGAGGCCCTGATCGGCGCACTGCTGGTGTTGCTGGGGCACGTCGCCTCGAACGAATCGGTGGGCCGCGTGTTTTCGCTCTCCACGCACCTGGTGAACACGTTTTTGCTGCTGGCTTCGCTTGCGCTGACGGCGTGGTGGTCGACCAAACCGGCCGGGGAGCGCCTTGCGGGAAGAGCATCGACCGCACGCGGCCGACTCGCGATCGGCATGACCACGCTGGTGCTGGTCGCCATGGCCGGTGTGATTACCGCCCTAGGCGATACGCTGTTCCCCGCGCACTCGCTCGCCCAAGGGATCGCCGACGATTTCGCTTCGACGGCCAGTTTCCTGATCCGTCTGCGGGTGATCCATCCGGTGCTGGGGATCGCAGCGGCCGTCTTTCTTGCTTTCCTGGCGGCACCGCAGGTTCGCGCGTCTCGTTCCGACTCGCCACGACGCAGTCCGCTGAGGACGCTGTCGGCGCTGCTGCTGGTTCTGTTGGGCGCGCAGATCGTGGTGGGGTCGCTCACCATATTGTTGAAGGCTCCGCTGGTTTTGCAACTGGCACACTTGCTGGTCGCCGACGCCCTGTGGATCACGCTGGTGCTGTTCGCGAGCGAGCGGCTGCGCGACACCGGAAGGGAGTGGGTGGGCCCACTACCCGGTGGATAGACGGCTTTCCCGCCCTTCCCCGGTTGTGAGAGAATATCCACGTGAAAACCTCCCGAACAATCTCTCTCAGCGCTCTCGCGTTTCTCGTGGTATTCGGTGTCGCCGCGCCCCGGGCGATGGCTCAGGACTTGCCGGACGGCCCCGGCAAAGACGTGGTCGTCAAGATCTGCACCTCCTGCCACGACGCCGACAATTTCACCAGCAAGAAGCACACCAAGGCGGAATGGAAGGAAGTGGTGGACACCATGATCGCCTACGGCGCGGAGGTCTCCGACGACCAGGTCGAGGTCATCACCACGTACCTCGCCAAAAACTTTGGCAAGGCGGCGGTTGGCGTTCCGAGCGTTGCTGCCTCGCACGCGCGCCGCTAGAGGTTGGGTCGCTCTGCCGCCCGCTTTCGTGATCCGGAAGCGGAGTCCGCGGTTTACGCTGTCGAACGCGAGTCAGTTTCGTGCGCGCGCGGCCGTGTTCGACCGGCGGGCCAGCAGGAGATTCGACGGGATGCGACTGAACCCGTAGCCGATGTGGAACGGCAGCGGCTCCACGCCCGGAGCTTGATATGCTTGGCGGAGCGTGGGTTGTTCCAGCCAGCGGAAACTTCCGTAGGGCCGTTCGTATTCCCCGAACAGGCGCACCTGCCACACAGCCGGATCGAAAAACTTGTACGGGATGCCCGAGTCGTCCTGCAGGATGGCTTCGCTCTGGGCCAGAATGCGGTTCCGGATGACGGAAAACTCCGGACGATGGGTCATGTAGGAGGTCGCCTTGAGCAGCGTCTTCACCGTTCCCAACTGCGTCACATAAGTTTGAAAGCCGGTGTTCGCTCCCAGGCGCTTGTCGTTCAGGTTGACCGTAAAATAATACAGACGCTGCGGCGCGCCCTTCCCCTGAAACTCGATTTCGACGCCGCGGTTGCGGAATTTCGCGCCCACGGCCCCGTCGGCGGGCAACGCGACGACGCGTCCCTCTTCATCCACGCGAACCGGCCGCAGGCCCAAAATTTCGTGATCCGTGCGGGCCAGCAGAAACAGGATGGGCAGCATCAGACCGTCGGTGAGCTGGCCGCGGAAGCGGTGGTCCATCTCGCGGGTCACGAAAAAGCTGCGTCCCAGCTCGGAGGCCATACTCTCGCGGATCGCCCCGAGAAACAAGGGGAGATTCTTCCTATCCAACTGCGCGCTGGTAGGTAGCGTTCCCGGAGGCTCCAGTCCCGCGAGAATATAGGCCGGGCTTTGCGGGAAACACAGGACCGCCGTCAACGCGTCGGGACCGCCGAAGGGATAGAACAGCGGACGCGCGGCGCCGGAGCCTTGTTGCACAGTGCTCTCGCCGAAGCTACGGAGCCCGGCGATGAAACCGGCCTCAGCGCGTTTCCAACTCTGATCGAGCAGGCGGCGATGGTCCTTCCACTCTTCGCTATTCTCGGCTTCGGCGAAAGGGCTGCCCGCGCGCGATGGCAATCCGGCGATGAAGTGCGCGACGTCGTCCGCCTCGCGGGAATGCGGAACAACGTCCGTGTCCAGGCTTGCGGCTTGGACCTGCGCGACCGAGGTGGTTCCACCGCAACTCGACAAGCCTAGTCCGAGCGCCAGCACGGCAGCTCCGCGCAATCCTGTGCCGGCTATGGTTTCCGCCTTCACGCTACTCTCCGAATCGGCAATTTTAGGGCAATACTGCAGAATAGCAGACGCCGCAAGGGTGCGATTCGTTCCCGCTCGGGCCGATCTTATGCGGGTAGTAAGCTGCTTCCGAGCCTTCATCGTAGGTCGGCGATCGTGGCAAAATAGAGAGATGCAGGTTACCGCGAAGAAGTCGGCCAAGCCGCTGAGCCAAAACACCCATCTTGTGAACTGGGTGAATAAGATTGCGGCGCTCACCAAGCCCGACGAGATTCATTGGGTGGATGGTTCCCAGGAAGAATACGACGAGTTGTGCGCCCAGATGGTGGAAAGCGGCACGCTCATCCAGCTCAATGAAAAGCTTTGGCCGGGCTGTTTCTACGCCCGCTCCGACGCGAACGACGTCGCGCGGGTGGAAGACCGCACTTTTATCTGTTCTCTTTCGAAGGACGCCGCGGGACCCACCAACAATTGGGTGAACCCGTACGAAATGCGCAAGAAGCTGAAGGAGCTGTTCAACGGCTCCATGCGCGGGCGCACCATGTACGTGCTGCCGTTCAGCATGGGCCCGGTGGGCTCGCCCATGTCGCAGATCGGCGTGGAGTTGACCGATTCGCCCTACGTCGTCGTCAGCATGCGGATCATGGCCCGCATCGGCCTGGCGGTGTTCAAAGAAATCGACAAAGATCAGAAGCGCGTGGTGCCGTGCGTGCACAGCGTCGGCGCGCCGCTCCAGCCCGGCCAGCGTGATTCGGTGTGGCCGTGCAACAAAGAAAAATACATCGTGCATTTTCCGGAGACCCGCGAGATCTGGTCGTTCGGATCGGGCTACGGCGGTAACGCGCTGCTGGGTAAGAAGTGTTTCGCGCTGCGCATCGCCTCCAACATGGCGCGCGACGAGGGCTGGATGGCCGAGCACATGCTGATCGTCGGCGTGGAGAGCCCGGACGGCGAGAAAACCTACGGGGCCGCGGCTTTCCCCAGCGCCTGCGGAAAAACGAATTTCGCGATGCTGATTCCGCCCGCCGGATTCGAAGGCTGGAAGGTGTGGACCGTCGGCGACGATATCGCCTGGATCAAGCCGGACGCCAACGGCCGCCTGCGCGCAATTAACCCGGAAGCGGGCTTCTTCGGCGTCGCCCCGGGAACTTCGGTGAAAACCAATCCCAACGCCATGGCCACGCTCGCGCGCAATACTATATTCACCAATGTGGCCCTGACGCCCGAAGGCGGCGTGTGGTGGGAAGGCATGACGGAGGAGCCGCCAGCCGAATGTCTGGACTGGCAGGGGAAGCGCTGGACGCCGCAAATCGCCAGGGAAACCGGAGCGAAGGCCGCCCATCCCAACTCGCGGTTTACCGCGCCCGCCGCGCAGTGCCCCACCATCGACCCCGACTGGGAGAATCCCGACGGGGTGCCGATCAGCGCGTTTATTTTTGGCGGACGCCGTCCCACTACTCTGCCCCTGGTGTACCAGGCGTTCAACTGGAGCGCGGGCGTGTACGTCGGCGCGACGATGGGTTCGGAGACCACGGCGGCGGCGGCGGGCGCGATCGGCAGGGTGCGCCGCGATCCCATGGCCATGCTGCCATTCTGCGGCTATCACATGGGCGATTATTTCCGGCACTGGATCAAGATGCAGCGCAGCCTGACCGAAACGCCGCGCATCTTCCACGTGAACTGGTTCCGCAAGAACGCCGAAGGCAAGTTCATCTGGCCGGGCTACAGCGAAAACATGCGCGTGCTCAAATGGATCGTCGATCGTGCGCATGGCCGCGCGTTGGGCCGCGAAACTCCCATCGGCTGGATGCCCCGCTACGAGGACATGTTTTGGAAAGGCCTGGACTTCCCGAAAGACCAGTTCGACGCGTTGCAGAAGTTCGATAACGCGGCCTGGCGCCAGGAGGTGCTGGGGCACGAGGAGCTGTTCCTCGATCTGCACGACCACCTGCCGCCGGAGATGATCTACGAGCGGGAACTGCTGATCTGCAGGATTTGAGCCCATCCGCGAGTTCGTCGCGATTGGGCTCGGTGCACGTTTTCCCGCGAGGGCAGGCGGGAAACGCGTCTCCCCCTTTGCCGGGATGCGCTCGTCGCTAAGAAAGACGCGCGCGGATCAATACGGATATGGATTCGGCATTGGATTCGGGTTCGGATTCGTCGCCGGAACCCAACTATTCGAAACCAGCGGGAGAATGGAACTGACTGCCGTCGGGCCGAAACGCAGACCAAGAACGCCCATGGAAGCGCCAGTCGTCGAAATCTCGACAGTCCCCGTCTTCCCGTTCGTCAAGGGAAAGTCATTCGTCGCCACGCTGGTCGTATGCGTGAACGGCGGCATGGAAAAAGACTTGGTGACAATCACCGCGCCACTTTGATCCTTGAAGGTGACCGTGACGGCTATGGCGGTGGTCGAAGAAGGATTGGCCATGGCCAGTCCCGTCGTATTGGTTCCGGTATGGTCGAAAACGAGCGAAAAGCGATTATTCTTCCACGTATCGAGCGGGAGCATGGTTTCCGATCCCGACCACGGCGCCGCGTTCACCTTGAATACCACCGATCCGCCGATCGTTCCCGACGTGATCAGCCAGGCCCAGCCCTGTGTCGCAGTCGCGCCCGCACCCAGCGTGTGAATCGTGAAGCTCCCATGCGGGGCCAGCGTGCCGCCGAAGGTGTTGAGGGTCCCGACATCCGTTGCTATAGGGAGCAGAGCTCCCGAATCGGCGTACATAATCAGTTGCCACGTGTTCGCCGTATCGTCCAGGTTCACCACCGTGATGTTCATGGTGATTCCACCGCCATCGGCGATATGCGCGATCACACCGCCACCCGGCATGACGACTTCCGCGTAGCTCAAAACGCTCAGCGAAAGTAAAGCTAAAATCGACTTCATTGCAACCCTCCCTTTATCTTCTTGAGACCAAATGGGCAGTCCCGTTTCCGGCACCCTCACTTGTGTCCTCATGGCCGAAGTATAAACGCGAAAGGGTCCGTTTTTTCGATTCTCACAAAGAGTTTACGTTCAATTTACAGTGCATCCACGACGCTGGAGCGGAGCGCGCCAACCCCTTGGAAGTCGCTAACAGTAAGGGGGACGCGAGGTAGCCGATCGCCGCCAGGCAGGCTCTTCCAGGTAGCGGATCAGTACCGGCTCGCCTGTAGATGCCCGATCACGCGCCGGTTTAAACCGCGCGTTTTGTGAGTCAATCCCGCTCTAATTCCAGTTCGGGCACCGCTTCGCTGGCCGCCGCCGTGGATACCCTCCAGCGCCCCAGTGCCGGAGCGAGCACGCGGTTCCACCACATGACCAGGGCGGTCCCATACAACACCACGGGAGCGAGGCCGAGCAGCACCCACAGCGCCTTCACCGGCCATCCGGCGAAATTGCCGTAATGGGCGAAGGAGAATCCCCGCAGTATTTTTCCGCCCAGGGTCAGAGGCCGGCGCCGCCTCGGGAAGGGGGACTGCTGGGCCGGGGGAGCCGCGCTGGCTGCCGGGGTGGCCACCGAAGACGCCGGCGATGCCGAAGCAGCTAACGGGGCCGAAGACGCGGCTCGGGCCGCCGCCTGGGGAGCGCGCGTGATGCGAATCGGTTGCTGCGCGGTCGCGGGAGGGTTGATGGGCGTGAAGAAATTGATCACCGCGCGAAACGGGTCCGGGAAAACGAAGTAGCCGCCGGTCGCGCCCCACATCAGCAGGAGTGCGAAGGTCCAGAATCCGACCGCGCTGTGCAGGTCGAAGTTCAGCCGCTTCCAACCGACGCTGCCTCGCACCGTCAGGCCGCGCCGCCAGCGCGTGATTCCCGGCCACCAAATCACCAGGCCCGTCAGGCACACGCCCGCCGTCAGAAAGCCGCCCACGGCGTTCGCCAGCATCCCGTTGGTGCCGAGCAGCAGCCTGCCGTGCAACTCCCCCATCCAGTGCAGCGCGACGTAGGTGGGATGCAGCCATGCGCTCTTCGGATCGATGCTGCCGGCTTTTTCGCCGGCGTCGACCAGGTTGTATACGTCGTTACGGAAAACCACCGCGCTGCCGCTTACGCACACCACAACGATGTACAGGCCCAGGATCATCCCGGCCCACAAATGGATTTGGAACGTCGCCCGGCGCAGCCAGGTCCCCTGCGGCTGGCGCAGCCATCGCGCCAGGAAACCGCCCGAATATGCCGGAAAAGCCATAAACGCCAGACTCTTCAAACTATCACGCGGCGGCAGAGCGATGCTACCCGCAGTGGACAGTTGCTATAAGATCAAGGAAGCTTTGAAAAAGGGGACGGACTACTCTGTCCCCTACCGTAAAGCTCTGATTTCCAGTGCAGAGGGTGCGAGTGGACAGAGCTGTCTGTCCCCTTTTTCAGCAGAGAGAGGTGCGGCCATGAAGAATCACTCGATCGGCGCGGGCATCGCGCTGGCCATTTTTCTCGGCTGGTGTGGAGCGAGCGCGTCGGCGCAGGATGCTATCGACGCTCATTTGATAGCAGCCAGAAATGCCGCGGGATTCGACTTCACGGGAACGCTGGCCCGTTTGTGCGTCGCGCCGGTAGCCGTTCCTGCGACGCTCCGGGACGTGGCACCGGGACCCGCGCCCGCCCGGGAGACCTGGTTCACCGAACCGGCGAAGGTTTTCGACAACCTCTACTTCGTCGGGTCGAAGATCCATTCTTCGTGGGCGCTGACGACGAGCGCGGGGATCATTCTGATCGATACGTTGTACACGTACAACTCCGAGGAGGAGATCGTCGGCGGCTTGAAGAAGCTCGGCCTCAATCCGGCGACGGTCAAATACGTCATCATCAGCCACGCGCATGCGGATCACGTGGGCGGAGCGAAGCTGATGCAGGACCGCTTCGGCTCCCGCATCGTCATGGGCGGCCCCGACTGGGATTCCATCGAGCGGTCCGTCAACGGCTACCCACTGGGAAAACCCAAACGCGACATCGTCGGCGACGACGGCCAGAAGATCACGCTCGGAGACACGTCGGTGACCCTGGTCGCGACGCCGGGGCATACGCCGGGCACTTTGTCGATGCTGTTCACGGTGAAAGACCGCGGCAAGCCGCTAAACGTCGCGTATTCGGGCGGCACGGCTTTCAACTTCCCCAGCACGACGCCCAACTTCGAGACGTACATCCAGTCGCAGCGCAAGATGGCGGCAGCTGCGGCGGCCTTCAACGCCACCATCCTGATGTCGAACCATTCGGAATTCGATAACGCCGTGACGAAAATCAAGATGATGGCCGCGCGCAAGCCCGGCGAGCCGCATCCTTTCGAGATCGGGAAAGAGGCCGTGGCGCGGTATTTTGTGGTCACCTCGGAATGCGCCGAAGCGGCGCGGCTGAAGCTGGCGCAGTCGAAATAGCTAAGGGTTGCCCGCGTGCAATGGCCTAATACCCGCGAGCAAATTTACGGCTGGCCCCATACAAGCCAAGGCCCGCGAGCCCGACCAGAGTGAGAATCGCCGAAGGCGGGACGGGAGTGCTCGCCGGGCCCGTATCTTGCGTTCCAGTGAGGGAAAACGTCGCATTGAAAGGACCCTGATGGGTGATGTCCGTCCCGATGCGCAGCCAGTCGGGTGACAGATTGGAATTGCGGATCCAACTTTGCAAGTCCGCGCCGAAGGGAGTGCCCGGCGCGACGATCGGTTTCGGTGCCGAGAGCCACAGAAAATTCCCGCTGGCCAGCTTCACTTCGGGGCGGAAGAAATAGTGCCCAACCGGAAGCATCACAGGCGTGGTGAACGTGACGGTAAATAGAACTTCCTCCCCTGTCCCGGGGCCCTCGCCGCCTGTAAACTGATTGGGGCTCGCGTGGATCCCGTTCACCACCGTGTTCCCCACGGTGAAGCTGGCGCTCAGCACGGAAGTCGTAACCGCGATATCGCCCGCCACTTGGTCGAACGCAGCAAACCCGAAGTCGCTGGGCGAATTGACCCGCGTGGGCACATTCCCGGACGGCGGATTTGTGGAATCCACGGGGAAAATATGGTAAAGCTCGATCTGGACATCGCTGACACTGCTCAACGCCGCTGCTGAGGGAAGCAAGCCAGTAAAGGTCGCGCCGTTAATGGTTGTCGGCAGAGTGGTCACGAAATCGTCGGCCGTTTCCGTCTCCAGTTGGCCTGTGGCAGCAGGACGTGAGAGCGTACCGATCTTCCCATCAGGATTGCCCGTGCTGAAGAAGAAGGGGATGGTGCCGGCCGTCGCGGTAGCTGTCAAAAAGCCCACCGTAGTGAGGATGAGCAGCGCGTTCATGGAGTTCGCTCCTCGCATTCTGCGGAAAAGTCTGCCATTCCGTACACGGCAGTATCGCCGAAAGCCTGCGGTAGGTCAAGGCACCTTTCGAATATGGCGGCGTTCTAGCTGAAGAAGCCGCGGTAAAACAGATTCGCGCCGAGCAGCGCCATGGCCCCGGAAAGTCCCATGCGGAGCTGCCTGGACGGCAAGCGCCCGGCCATGTACGCGCCGGCAATCGCGCCCGGCACTCCACCGGCGAGCAATTGGAACAGCACGGTTCGATCCAGCGTCCCCATGGCCGCGTTCACGCCTCCGCCGATCAGCGAAACCACCAGGCCGAACACCAGGTCGGTCCCCACCACCGCGGCCGCCGGCAATTTCGTCAAGCTCAGCAAGGAAAGCGCGCCTAACGCGCCCGCGCCCGCCGAGGAGAATCCGACCTCGGTTCCGATCGGCAGCGCGATCAGCGCGAGCCAGGTGGTCTTGTCCCGGCGATTCTCCGGCGAAGGACGGAACAAGTTGAAGATCCCGACGACGACGATGGTGGCGCCGATGACGCCGGTGATCGCTCTCCCGTTAACGTTGCGCAGAATCAAAACCCCGATCAGCACGCCGGGCACGCCGCCGGCCAGCATGTACGTGAGCGTGCGCCAATCCACCTGCCGCCGCGCCATGTAAACCGGCGACGTGATGACCTTCACCACTGCGCCGAAAATCAGCGAGGTCCCCACCGCGATCCGGGCTGGAACGCCCAGCGCCAGGATCAGCAACGGCGTGGTGAGCGTTCCCGCGCCCACCCCGGTGAGCCCGATGGCGATCGCGATCAGAAATCCGAGCGTGTAAGCCATGCAAGCAAGCCTTCACTGAGCCTGAATGTGAATGCCGCACTCCAATTTGTCCTTGCCCTGCCAGCGCCCCGAGCGCGGATTCGCGGGATCGAAGGGCAGGTTGGTGCAAGGCTGGCAGCCGATGCTGGTGTAGCCCCGGTCGTAGAGCGAGAGCGCGGGAATGCCGTACCGGCCCAGATACGCCCACACGTCGCGATTGGTCCACATCGCGAGCGGGCTCACTTTTTCGAGGGTCTCGCCGCCCGGCAGCTTGAACAGTTCTACGAACTGAAGATTCGCGCGCGTTGGCGATTGCTCGCGCCGCAGGGCCGTGAACCACATGTTATAGCTCGCCAGACCCGCAAATAGCGGACCGACTTTGCGCAGCGCGCAGCACTGGTTGGGGTTGGTCTGATTCAAAATGCCAAACTGCGACTCCTGTTCGGCGACGCTCTGCTTCGCTTCGAGGTTAATCAGGTTCAGTTTCCAGTCGCGTGCGATGTGATCGCGATAGGCGAGCGTTTCCGGGAAGTGATATCCGGTTTCGAGGAACAGTACCGGGATATCCGGCCGCTGCCGCGTCAGCATGTGCACCAAAACGACGCATTCGGTCTGAAAACTCGAAGTGACGCAGGGCGCGGCTGTCTTCGCGAGCTCGGCGGCGATCAACCTCTCCGCGTCTTGAATTCTCTGGTCGAGCTCATTCATAGGTCACCTTACTCATGACGAACTAGTCCTTTGAATAGCTCGCGCAATTGCCGGGCGGCCGCTTCGTCGTCCCCGGAAAGATCTAGGCGCGCACCGGCGGGAATCGCCGCGCGCACCAGCCGAGCCAGGCGGTCAGCCGCGCTTTCCGCGCCCGCCTCCGCCACCGCGACTATCATGCCGGCCGCCGCCGTCGCGTTGGTCCGCCGGTCGATCAGAACGAACGCGCCCGTGCCGCGATTCTCGCGATACGGATCGAAAAACAGCGGCCGCGCCGCCGCGATGCGCACCACACCGACCTCGTTCAGGGCAAGCGACGTCACCGGTTCCGAGTGCAGCGTGTTCACGTTCACGCGGTAATCCACCGATTCCACTCGCACCGGCACAATCTGCGACGTATGCTTCACCAGGTAATGCCCCGCGAGATCGAGCGGTGTTTCGTCGAACCACACCATGGTGGCCTCAAGGGCTTTCGAAGCCGCCGGTTCCGGGCCGCTCGAAAGCATGTCGCCGCGGCTGATGTCGATCTCGTCGGCGAGCGTCAGCGTCACTGAAAGGGGAGCGTGAGCATACGGGAGATCGCCGTCCCAAGTGGCGATGCGTTCGACGCGCGAACGGCGTCCGGAGGGCTGCGCTAAAACCATATCGCCGGGCCGCACGATGCCCGAAAGGATCTGCCCCGCGTAGCCGCGGAAGCTCATGTCCGGACGCACGACGCGCTGCACCGCCATGCGAAACGGAGCGTCCACGGAAGACGGCTTGGTGTCCACCGTTTCCAGGTGATGCAGCAGGCTGTGGCCGTCGAACCACGGCATGTTGCGGCTGGTGTCGACGACGTTATCGCCCTTCAGGGCGCTGATTGGCAGGAAGTAGGCGTCGCGGACTCCCAGGCGCGTCAGAAACGGCGCAAACTCCGCGCGCAGGCGATGGAACACCGCTTCGCCGTAATCGACGAGATCCATCTTGTTCACCGCGATCACGAAGTGCGGAATGCCCAGGAGCGAGGCGATATAGGCGTGCCGAAGCGATTGCGTGGTGATGCCGCGGGAGGCGTCCAACAGGATGATGGCGAGCTCAGCCGTGGAGGCCCCGGTCGCCATGTTGCGCGTGTATTGTTCGTGACCGGGCGTATCGGCAAGAATAAACTTGCGCTTAGGCGTGGCGAAATAGCGGTAAGCCACGTCGATGGTGATGCCCTGCTCGCGCTCGGCACGGAGGCCGTCGGTCAGCAGCGAAAAATCGATCTCGCCGCCTCGAATGGCTTGCTTTAACTGATCCTCATAAGCGCCGCGCGCGTCGTGCAACAGCCGCCCGATCAGCGTGCTTTTGCCGTCGTCGACGCTGCCGGCGGTGGTGAACCGCAGCAGGTCCTTGGCCTGCTCCTGGGCCAGGAATTCTTCGATGTCGAAGCTCCCATTGACATGGAGGCGTTCGTCGGCCACGGGAGAGATATTTAACGCGGCCGACATTTCAGAAATAGCCTTCCCGCTTCTTGATTTCCATGGAGCCCTCGCGGTCGTGATCGATCACGCGGTTCTCGCGCTCGGATTTCTTCACGGCCACCAGTTCCGCGATGATCTTCGGGATGGTATCCGCGTCCGAACGAACCGCGCCCGTGCACGGCGAGCAGCCGAGCGACCGCATGCGGCACTTGACCACCTGCATCTTTTCGCCCTCGCGCGGCTGCATGAACATCTGCTCGGGCAGGATGAGGGACGGGCCGCGCACCAGCACCTCGCGGTCTTTCGCGAAGTACATGGGCACCACCGGAATCCTTTCCAGGTGGATGTACTGCCACACGTCCATCTCGGTCCAGTTCGAAAGCGGGAACACGCGGATGCTTTCGCCCGGCTCGATGCGGCTGTTGAAGATGTTCCACAGCTCCGGCCGCTGATTCTTGGGATCCCACTGCCCCAGCGAATCGCGGAACGAATAAATGCGTTCCTTGGCGCGGGATTTCTCTTCGTCGCGCCGGGCCCCGCCGAAAGCCGCATCGAAATTGCCGGCCCGCAGGGCATCCAGCAGTGCCTGAGTCTTTAGCAGCCCGCAACAACGCTCGGTGCCGAGCTTAAGAGGATTCGCGCCGTCCGCGATCGCCCTCTTATTGGTGTGGACGATCAGTTTGACGCCCAGTTCGGCCGTGTAGCGGTCGCGGAACTCAATCATTTCCTTGAACTTATACGTCGTATCCACGTGCAGCAGGGGGAACGGAATCGGCGCCGGGTAAAAGGCCTTCTGAGCGAGCCTCAGCATTACGGAAGAATCCTTACCGATCGAGTACAGCATCACCGGACGCTGGAACTCGCTGGCGACCTCGCGGATAATATGAATGCTCTCGGCTTCGAGGGCCTGTAAGTGGCTGATTTCCCAAGCCATCGACCCAATATACCACGGAAAAGCCTACATTGTCCATCTGGATTTGGGTATTTATGTATACTATACTGTATATAGTTAATTTCTCTTGACAGCTACTACATCTTGGGTCATGATTTCCACCAGCGACTAAAACGGGCTGTATTGTTTTCGTCACATTGTTTTTGCCGGAGGGAGAGAAGATCATGGGACTAGGAATTGCGATGAAGCTTAAAGATGTCAGGCGGCCGATTCCCGTCGAGGATCGCGTCGGGGTGGAGTTTGAACGTTATTTCACCGCCCATCTTGGGGAGGGAAAAACTCCTTACGACGATGTGACCTGGGAGCTGCGCACGGCCTCGATCGGCAACGATAAAGGCGCGGTGATCTTCGAGCAGCGCGACGTGGAAGCGCCCGCGGACTGGTCGCAGACGGCCACCAACATCGTGGTTTCGAAATATTTCTACGGCAAGATCGGCACCCCGGAGCGCGAGACGAGCGTGCGGCAGTTGATCGGCCGCGTGGTCGATACCATCGCCGGGTGGGGCAAGGGCCAGCGCTATTTCAAGACGCCCGCCGACGCCGAAAACTTCCGCAACGAGCTGGCACACATCATGCTGACGCAGAAGGCGTGCTTCAATTCGCCGGTATGGTTTAACGTCGGCGTGAAGGAGCCGCGCGGCTACGGCTGGCACTATGACGAATCTACCGACCGGGTCAAGCCGCTGGACCGGGGCGAGCTGCGCCCGCAGTGCTCGGCGTGCTTCATCAATTCGGTGGGCGATACGCTGGAATCCATCCTCGATCTGGCCAAGACCGAAGGCATGCTTTTTAAATGGGGCAGCGGCACGGGAACCAACCTGTCCACCCTTCGCGAGGAAGACGGATTGCTTTCGAGCGGCGGGAAAGCCTCCGGCCCGTTGAGCTTCATGAAGGGCTTCGATGCGTTTGCGGGCGTGATCAAGAGCGGCGGGAAGACGCGGCGCGCGGCCAAGATGGTGATCCTGAACGCGGACCATCCGGACATCGAAAAATTCATCTGGTGCAAGGCCAAGGAAGAGAAGAAAGCGCACACGCTGATCGACGCGGGCTACGATTCCTCGCTCGACGGCGACGCCTACGGGTCGATCTTTTTCCAGAACGCCAACAACAGCGTCCGCGTCACC
Source organism: Bryobacteraceae bacterium (assembly GCA_035934795.1). Taxonomy (GTDB): domain Bacteria; phylum Acidobacteriota; class Terriglobia; order Bryobacterales; family Bryobacteraceae; genus Palsa-187. The sequence goes on from DASYXM010000050.1 coordinate 111,600, forward strand.
GACGAATTCATGGAAGCGGCGGCGAGCGACGCCGACTGGTGGACCAAGTCGCGCCTGGCCATGCAGCCCGTGAAACGGTTGAAAGCCCGCGACCTGCTGCGCGAGATCTCCGAAGCGACCTGGCAGTGCGGCGACCCCGGCATGCAGTTCGATACCACGGTGAACCGCTGGCACACCTCGAAGAACACCGCGCGCATCAACGCCTCGAATCCGTGCTCGGAATACATGTTTTTGGACGATTCGGCTTGTAACCTGGCGTCGCTGAACCTGATGAAGTTCGTCAAGACCGACGGAAGCTTCGACGTGGAGGCGTATCGCCACGCGGTGGACACCGTGATCCTGGCGCAGGAGATCATCGTCGATAACGCGGCGTATCCAACGGAGAAAATCGCCAAGAATTCGCACGATTTCCGCCCGCTCGGCCTGGGTTACGCGAACCTGGGCGCGCTGCTGATGTGGATGGGCATCCCTTACGACAGCGACCACGGCCGCGACTGGGCCGCCGCGCTCACCGCCATCATGTGCGGGCAGGCGTACCTGACCAGCGCGCGCATCTCCGAAGGGTCCACGGGGCCGTGCGAAGGTTACGCCGTGAACGAGGAGCCGTTCCTCGACGTGATCCGCATGCATCGCGATTCGACTTCGCGCATCGATAGCCGCCGCGTTCCGCAGCACGTTTACGAAAACGCGCGCCAGTGCTGGGAGGAAGCCTACGAGCTCGGAAAAGCGGCCGGGTTCCGCAACGCGCAGACCACCGTGATCGCGCCCACGGGCACCATCGGCTTCATGATGGATTGCGACACCACGGGCATCGAGCCGGACCTGGCTCTTGTGAAATACAAGAAGCTGGTGGGCGGCGGCGTCATCAAGATCGTGAACAACACGGTGCCCGCGGCGCTCACCAAGCTCGGCTACAACCCGGATCAGGTGAACGCCATCGTCGATCACATCGATTCGAGCGGGACCATCGAAGGCGCCCCGTACCTGAAGCCCGAGCATCTGGCGGTGTTCGATTGCAGCTTCCGCCCGCAGAACGGCACGCGCTCCATCCATTTCATGGGCCACGTGCGCATGATGGCGGCGGCGCAGCCCTTCATCTCCGGCGCGATTTCGAAGACCATCAACATGCCCGAAGAATCGACGCCGGAAGACATCATGAACGCCTACACCGAAAGCTGGAAGCTGGGGTTGAAAGCGGTGGCGATCTACCGCGATAATTCCAAGCGGGTGCAACCGCTCAGCTCAGGCACGGCGAAGGGCGCTAAAGCGGCAACAGCCTCCACAAGTTCCGCGATGACGCCGCCGGCGGAAGAGACCAAGGTCGTAGAAAAGATCGTCTACCGGCCGATCCGGCGCAAGCTCCCAGAGGAGCGGCGATCGATCACACACAAGTTCTCGATCGGCGGCCACGAAGGCTATCTCACGGTCGGCCTCTACGAGGACGGCTCTCCCGGCGAGCTGTTCATCACCATGGCGAAGGAAGGCTCGACCATTTCGGGCCTGATGGACAGCTTCGCCACGGCCATCAGCTACGCGCTGCAGTACGGCGTGCCACTGAAATTCTTCGTCGATAAATTCAGCCACGTGCGCTTCGAGCCGAGCGGGTGGACGGGCAACGAAAAAGTGCCCTACGCGAAGTCCATCATGGATTATATTTTCCGGTGGCTCGGCGCGAAGTTCATCGGCGACGAATACGCGGCCGGAGAAGCCGGCGAATCCTCCAAGCTCGCGATCACCGAGCCGGAACCGCAGCAGAAGCTCCCGTTTTCACCGGCCATCAGCGACGCCCCGACGTGCAGCGAATGCGGCGGGCTGATGACCCGCAATGGGAGCTGCTACAAGTGCGAAAACTGCGGGGGAACGAGCGGGTGTAGTTAAGAGGACTGCGAGATCTTTGGAAATCTTGTGGCGGCCTCGGACGGATCGGCGAAGTGCCGATCCGCTCGACCACTTTAGAGCGCGCGATCGAGAGTCGATTTCGTGCTTGACCCACCATCGGGGCCTGAGATGGCGGACTGGCGCATGTCCAATCGACATGACCGGTGGAACTGGAGAAATCGATGAAAATCTCAATCAGTTATGAAGTGGACAGAGATCGTCGTTACGACCAACTAGTCCGCCAACTCTATCACCTCGGCGCTGTCCCCGTGCTGCCCTCGCAGTGGATCCTCGAGACACCCTGTTCGGCTGACGAAATCAAAGCCGACCTTCAACGCTTTATAGATCCAGAGGACCGCCTGGCGGTTATGCGTGTCGTTTCGATGTCGTCTCGGAACCTGATCAACAGAGACCGATTCCCAGGTGCAGCATAAGCTGGGACAGAAACGTCCCGATTCCGCCTCCCAAGAGGGGTGTCTGATCTTTCCCCTTTTTCAGAAGTGAGATACGAGGCAGAGCGCTCCGCCCCCTTTTTTGCAAAGCATCTTGATATCAACCGTTTGAAAAGAAAACGCGGAAAAACGCGGGACAGTACACTCAAACACCACGCCCACCGTTGTGGGGCAGCCCTTCCGGGCTGCAGCCGGGCTTCCGCCCGGCTCAATCATTAGCCGCCTGGAAAGGCGGCTGCAGGGCGGAAGCCCTGCCCCACGCCGAGCGCAGCGCTACAGGGGAAAAACGCGGGACAGTACACTCAAACAGCACGCCCACCGTTGTGGGGCAGCCCTTCCGGGCTGCAGCCGGGCTTCCGCCCGGGTCCATCATTAGCCGCCTGGAAAGGCGGCTGCAGGGCGGAAGCGCTGCCCCACCCCGAGCGCAGCGCTAGACCATGGAAAATCCTCCGGCCGCGCCACCAAGCCCGCGGCCACTGGATTGTTCTCGATGTACCGGCGCACTCCGCTGAAATCCTCAGCGTTGCGTATGAGGTGATCGTAGCTCTCGTCCTGCCAAAAGGCCCCAGTCCTTTTCAAGATCCCATTAGCTTTCGAACCGGTGAATCCCTTCAAGGGCCCCAGCCAATTCGCATTGGCCACCAACGAAGTCACAAGAAGGTGGACGTGATTGGGCATTACGACATACGAATGGAGCTCATATCGGCTAAGCCTCATTTCGCCATCGCGAATCGCCGCCACAACCATCTGCGCCAGTTCCTTCTGCTTGAGGAAGAGCGGACCGGTGCGCGCCTGGTCCAAAAGTTTGTCGACGGCGCGGAAAGATTCTCCCGATGTCAAGTTCGCGGGAGGAAACACACGATTCCCAGACAGGCTGCCACGCAGGCGAAATGTGACGAACACGGGCTGGCCGACCGAGTCCCAATGGGGGAGCCGCCGCTCGTAATGTCGCACGAAAAGTAGTGTCTTTGAGATGGGAAGGCTCTCAGACAACGAAACGTATCAGGAGGCCGGGGACGGACGAGAGCGCCCCTACTGGTCTCGTCGACCTGCTCGATGCTTCAGGCTGCGCCCTCTCACAGCTACGGCCGCCAGCCGCGCCGAACGCGATTCCGATGCAGCTTGCGCAGCGTGACGCTGAGCGTCCAAAAAGTGGCGATGGAGAGCCAAAGTACGAATATCGACTTGAACAGGGCCGCTACGGCGGCCCCATCTAAAACAAATAATTGGCCGGTGATCATGTCGTTTCCTCGCCGGAGAAGCTGCACAGCGGCGGCCGATGCTCCGAACTTTTCCGTTCCTTAAAATCAGGAGCTTTCCCGCGTACTAAGCTTGATCGCTGAGGTGAGATGACGAGGTTCTAGGGCCGTCCCCTGCGCGCATTCACACATAGTGCCGGCCGGTGCGCAGGACTGTAGGAAGGAGCCCGGCATTCTCTGCGTTGTTCCGATGCCGATTCGCGTAGACGGACCCTCGCGATTCAAACGCGCGACCTGAACCTTGCGATAAGATGATCTCTGTCCGCGAAGTCAAGGCGGATCTCTCCTTAGGATGGGCCTCAACCGCGAAACCTTCGAAAGCTTGCGATATCGGGGACGAAGCGCGGGTTCTCACGGCCTCGCCACGCGCGCATTCCACTGGGTGGGCGGCGCGTTATTGGCATACGCGTTCATCGAAAACGGCGAGAGGACCAGGGTTCTTTTCAATCCGGCGGCGATGCACCGGGACGTGATCCTGGGCGCTGTCATCGGGTTGGTATTCCTGGTGCGGCCGGTGTGGGTCTATCTGTTTCGAGGAGGCTCGCGGCTGCCTACCGACGCTCCAGGATGGGAAAAGGCGCTCACGTGGGTTCCTCAGATCTCCATCTATGCCTCCCTCGCGGCCGTGCTCGCCTCGGGATTTCTGATCGCCTACCTCGCGCCGGGGTCGCACATTTTCCGAGCGCGGCGCCGGTTAAGGACCGATAATCCCCTGCTCGCCGGTACGATCCGCTTCCACGTGGGCGTTTCCGATTTTCTGCTGCTCCTAGTTTACGCGCACGTCGCGATCAGCTTGTGGCACTGGTTCTTCCGCGAGGACGGCCTGTGGGAATCGATGACGGGGCGTTCGCTGAACGGGATCAAGCGGAATTTGAGAGCCCGGTTTCTTCAGATGCTGGATGGCCGTGCAGACCGGCTCCCGATGTGAAGGTGGCCAGTCGGAGAGAGTCCCTAATACCGCTCCGTGACCGTCACGGCTCTGCACTCCGGTAATTGCGCCGCGCACGGAGGAGCGTTTATCCTCGTGCGAAGGAAGCAGTTTTTCGATTTCGTGCCGCCGCTATGGAATCGCCGGCATGGCTACGACGCCGCGGTCGCGCAGGCCGTTGAGGGCCAATCCGTAGCGGCCGCGCACGCCGGTCTTCTCGAAAATGTGCTTGAGATGGATCTTGACGGTTCCGGGCCGAATGCCGAGGTCCTGGGCGATGTCCTTGTTCTTAAAGCCCTGCTCCACCAGTTCCAGCACCTGCTGCTCCCGCGAAGTCAGCTCCGACCGCGGATAGCGATCGCCCCGTCCGGACTCGCGGAATACGCAATCCTCCATCCAACTCCGTCCCGCCGCGACGGTTCGAAGGCAGGACATCACCATGGGCACCTCGGCGGTCTTACGTAAAATGCCGCGCGCCCCGGCCTGCAGGAAACGCAGAGCCTCGGCCTCGGTGACGGAGACTCCCCAGATCACAATGCCGGTACGGGAACACGGGTCCAACAGCGGATTGGACCGCAAACTGGCGAGCCAGTCCAGGATCACCTGCATCCCGAAAGCCTTGTCGAGCAAAAGAATAGACGGCAGGGAGGATCGTAGGATATCGCCCGCCCGCGCCAGGGAATCGGTGGCCTGCAAGAAGCTCATGTCGCCGCTTTCGGCAAGCAAAGTGCGGATTCCTTCGGCTGTGACCGGCTGGGTGTCGCACACCGCGACCGTCTTGGCCTGCTGGGGAGCCCACCCGTCGACGACGGCGGGGGCCACCCTGCTCGCGCTGGAAGCCATGGCTAAGCTGGGAGTTAAGGTTGTCATGCGTACCTCTTTGTGCAAGTATTCTCGCCGGGTGGCTTAGAACCGCCCGGGCTAGTCCATTCCAGGGAACTCATCGTCCGGGCGTATCACTTTATTAGTGTGCAGAAGGGCGGGAGTCTCTCATGCTATGATCGGGTCTAGTCGATTTATTGTCTTGACGCGCATTCCCATCGAGTTCGGTCCACATGACCAATCGTGAGGCTTCAGCTTCCCGGCGGCTCATTGTAATGAGTCCCAACGCGCCACGCGCCGCCGAATTGGAAGCGATACTCGAAACCCAGTTCGAGGGCGTCCCCGTACATCGGCTGCAGGCCTACCCTTCGCCGCGGGATTTGCCCACGGCGATCGCCGCGGGGATCGGACACGTGGTCTTTCTCGACGTAGCGTCGGAACCCGGGCAGGCGCTCGAACTACTCGGGGAAATGGCCCGCATGAGCCCGCACGTGTACGTGATCGCGCTGCTCGACGGCAACGACCCCGACCTTATCCTGCGCTGCTTGCGGGCCGGCGCGGTCGAGTTCCTGATGCATCCGTTCACCGCCGAGCAGGTCGAATCCGCCTTTTCCAAGCTGGCGCGCCTCCAGGGCAGCGCCGAAGTGCAGTCCCGCGATCCGGCCAAGATTTACGCCGTGATGCCAGCCAAAGGCGCTTGCGGAGCGACGACGCTTGCGGCGAATCTCGCGTTTCAAATGAAGAAGATGGGCGCCGAGCGCGTGCTGCTGGCGGATTTGGACACGCTCGCGGGCACGTTGTCGTTCGTCCTCAAGCTGAAGTCGAGTTATAGTTTTCTGGACGCCTTACAGCGCGCGAGCGAGCTCGATCACGACCTGTGGAATGCCATGGTGACCGAAGCCAACGGCGTCGACGTACTGCTTGCACCGGACCTGATGTCCGAAAATGCGCACGAGCTGGCGGATCCGTCGCCGGTGTTCGAATACGCGCGCCAGGTATACGACGTCGTGGTGGTGGATTGTGCTGGTGTGTACGGCGAATGGAATCTGAACATCGCCCGCGCCGTCAACGATCTGCTGCTGGTGTCGACCAACGAATTGCCGGCCCTGCAAGCCGCACAGCGCGCGCTATCGTACCTGGATAGCAATCGGATCGGGCGCTGGAAAGTCCGGCTGGTGGTGAACCGCTACCTGCGCGATGTGGGCTTGAGCCGGGAGGTCATCGGCACTGCCCTCCACACGGACGTTTTCGAGACGTTGCCGAGCGACTATGAGGCCGTCCAGAGAGCTCTGCTCGAGGGCAAACCAATCCTGGCCAACACGGTTCTGGGCAAGGCCATGGCCCATCTCGCCCAGCGGCTGGGCGGCCCGCCCAAAAGCGCTTCGAAGAAAAGTTCTTCGCTCGGCGGCCTGCTGAATCTGTTCTCGAAGACGTCCAAGTAGGATCGCGTGCTGCCCCGCCTCCGGGCTATCTCCGGCCTGCAAGTTTTCGAAAACGTCGCGCTCGCCGATTACACGCGCTTCAGCATCGGCGGCCCGGCGCGGCTGCTGCTGGACGCTTCCACGGAATCCGCGCTCGCCGCGGCGATGCATGTTCTGCGCGAGGCGGGCGCTCTTCACACAGTGATCGGCGGCGGCAGCAACCTGATCGTGAACGACGAAGGATTTCCGGGCGGCGTGGTGCGCTACACGAATGCGTCTATTGAACCGGCGGATGAACAGGCGGGTGAACACGCAGGCGAAAACGAGCCGGAAGAAATAAAAGGGTCACAAGAGAAAAGAGGGATGGGCGGAAAACCCGTGCGCGTCCGCGTCGCCGCGGGCGCCGTTTTGCAGGACCTGGTCGACTGGACGATTTCCCGGGGCCTGGGCGGATTGGAAACGCTCACCGGAATCCCCGGCTGGGTGGGAGGCGCGATCTACGGCAACGCGGGGGCCTACGGCCACTCCATCGACGAGCGCATCCGCGCGGTGCGGGTCCTCGAAAGCGCCGATACCGGGGTGCGGACGTTCACCGTGAATTGCGCCACGTGCGAATTCCGTTATCGCGAGAGCGCGTTTAAGAAAAACAAGCGGTGGATGATTCTCTCGGCCGAGCTGGAGCTCGACCGGGCGAACGCGGGGCAACTGCGCGAGACGGCCGCCGGAATCCGCAAGATTCGCGACGAGAAGTATCCGCAGTCGATGCGCTGCGCCGGAAGCATCTTCAAGAACCTGTTCGTCGCCGAGCTAACGGACGCCGCGCGGGCCGAGGTTCCCCCGCACGTGATCCGCGAAGGGAAAGTCCCCTCCGCGTATTTTCTGGAACGGGTGGGCGCGAAAAGCATGACGCTGGGTGGGGTGCGCGTGGCCGATTACCACGCTAATCTCATCTACAACACCGGTTGCGGCACCGCGCGCGAGCTGCGCGAGGTGATCGGTGAGCTCGCCCGGCGGGTCCGCGAACGCTTCGGCATCCAACTGGAAGAAGAAGTCCAGTACATCTAGTGGAATATCCGGGCGACGTCATTCAGTAGCATGTGGGTCGAGACGTAGCGCCCTGCGTGAAAATCAAGCGACGGCCGCCGTCGGAGCTCCCCCGCTCACTCAGCGCGTCCCGGCTTTCTCGTTATTCAATCCCGGTTCTGATGAGTACCGCCGCGGACATGATCGCGCCGGGCAAGGCTGGCCGGGCGCGTTATATACTTCTGCCGGGACGTTTGGCCGTGGGCGTCGCAGTTGAGCTTCGGTGTACCTGTTATTTCACCATGTGCTGTATGTCTTTTTCGTTTTCCAAACAAATATAGTCGATCAAATCCGTATCGGCCGCGAGGATTTGGTACAGCTTGACGGTCCACGGCCTCGTGTAGGCCTTGGGATCGTCGACCGTGAGCTCGATTTCCAGGTGGCCGTAGTCGACCCGGCGGAATCGCTCCGTGATCTTCGCGGCGTCGGTCAGCGGGTCGCCAAAGGCATCGAGCCAAATCCCGTCCCGGAAGCCGGTGCTCTGGACTACGAGAGTATCCCCGTCCCACTTCCCGATCGAGTAGCCGTCGAAGGCGGGCTGCATATCCTCGGGAAACGGGCGTCCGTCGGTGAAGATCTGCCGGTAGCTCTTGTTGTACTCGTTGAGGATCAGGAGCAACCCTGGAGTCTGAACAATCTTGCGGAACGAACCATGGGTATGCCGTTCGGCAATGCCGATCGGCAGGCACCGGGTGATGGGCTCACTGGTTTTGGGCGGCATCCTCCGGGCCCTCGCCAGCTCCGCCATCCCAGGCCGATAGGGCAGGCCTTCCTTGAGGCTCGCACCGATGTCGAGGAACTCGCGAACGGTCTGGTTGTCGTCGCAGCCCCCAGGCGGGCAGGGCGGCTTGTGATCCCCATCCCACACTCCGGAAAGATCGGGTTTGCCGTCTGCCGTTCGCGGCATGGGAGCGGAAAGATTGGGCTTGCCGTCGGCTGTTCGCGGGACTCCGGGAGTTGGATAGCTCAGCCACTGCGCCGCGAGCGGCACAACAAAAGCCGCCATGTATACCAGGCAGCAAGCACGGGCCAAGTGCAGAGCGTCCGGCACTAACTTTCGCGTCATCACAAAACATTACCTCCCGATAGGTGTTTCCGCCGAACTCCCCCGATCACTCTAACGTAAACGCAAGAGGAGAGCGAGGGATGCAGTGCACCACCCTTTTACAGACCGCCGGTTGGACAGCGGTCATACTTCCAGCCCCGGCGCAAAACCGCTCCGAAGCAGGTGAGCAAAGTCTTCGGCAGGCGGCGATTTGCCGGCGCAGCGGCGGCTCCGCTTTTTTGGCGCCGAAGTGATATTTTGAAATACGGGCTGAGCGTGCACGCCTGGTCAAGCGACTTTCAAGTCCAGATCAACAAACAAGTCCGGCTCAACAAGGAGGCATCCGTGAAAACAAAAACGTTCGTAGCTTTATTGCTTGGATCGGCGCTGACGGCAGGCACCGCGGCCGCGCAACCGGCCCCGTTCAACGCGACCGGGGTGACCATGGGTCACTGGCACCTCGCCTCGAAGGATGTGGAAGCGAACCAGAAACTCTTTCTTGCCATGGGCGGCAAGTTGTTCATGCCCGGCGGAAACCCGCTGATCATGTTCCCCGGGCTGTATATCAATTTGAACCTCGGGACCGAGAAAGGCGAGGGCGGCACCCAGGGTTCGGTGGTGAACCATGTCGGCTTCATCGTCGACAACGTCCAGGCGCGGGTCGCCCAATGGAAGGCCGCGGGCGTAAAGGTGCTCCCGGGCGGCAACGGCCGGCTGGACCAAGCATATGTCGAGACGCCGGACGGCGTGCGCATGGAAATCCTGGAAGACAAGGCGCAGTCCATGCCGATCCGCAACGAACATGTCCACTTCTTCGTGCCGGAAGCTGATATCCCCACCGCCCAGGCCTGGTATGCCAAGACCTTCGGCGGGAAGCCGGGGACCCGTAACGGCGCCCCGGTGGTGGACCTCCCGGGAGTACAGCTGCGGTTCGCCAAGGCCGACGCTAAGCAGGCGCCGACGAGAGGGCGCGTGCTGGACCACATCGGTTTCGACGTGAAGGACCACACCGCCTTCGTGAAGAAGATTCAGGGGGAAGGCATCAAGCTGGACGAGCCGGTTCGCAAGGCCGCCAACGGCAGCACGCTCACCTACACCACCGATCCCTGGGGTACCCGCATCGAGATCATCCAACGGGCGCCGCTGGGGCCGGAGGTGCACCCATAGCCCAGCGCTAATTTCCGGCCTTTAGCTTGATCTCCGCCATGTCACCCTTTATCTCAAATTGGGTGCCAAAGGGCTTTGACAGCTCGGACAGGCGCTGAAGAATGTAACCTGCTTGCGCACCCTTCGCCGGCGAGGGCAAGCCGCGCGTGCCGATGAACTGATTGTTGGCGTACTCGTTGTGCATATCGGGCTGGCCCTCGCCTATGTAGTTCAAGACGATCGGCCGGAACGAGATCGATTGCAGTTTTTTCCCTTGGAATTGAAGGTATGCCACCGCGCTCTCAAAATTTATTGGTTCGTGGATGTAAGTAAGCCACGGCGGCAGGTTGTAGATGAAGTTGCCCAGATCGTAAAAAATGGGCTTGCCGCGATAAATCTCCACCCCATGCAGCAGAGGCGCGCCGTGCATCACGACGATGTCCGCACCGGCATCCACCTCCGCATGCGTCCACTTTTTGAGCCACTCGTTCGGAGCGAGCCGCTCCTGCATTCCCTCCGTGAAAATCGTCGCGAACGAATGATTCCCGAAGACGTGGTTATGCTGGTACACGATCACGAGGTCCGCGCGCTGGCGAGCGTCGCGAATGCTTTGCAGGATGCGTTGCGAATCCTCCGCATTCGGCGTGTTTCCGGGCGCGCCGGGCAGATCGGCGGTCGCCTCATTTTCCTTGCCGCCGGCTTCGACGCGAAGCTCGTTCACGCCCGGCCGCTCCGCTGTGGCGCTTCCTCCCGGCGCAATCAGGCCAGACGCGCTTGCGATCAACGCAATCGTGCCCTTCGGAGTGTGCAGATAACCCGGCGCCCCGGCTTCGGCCAGGTTGTTTCCAGTTCCGGCATGCACGATCTGCCGGCTGTCCGCCTCCCGGAGCGTGTTCCGAACGCCCGTCACCTTCAGATCGAATGCATGGTTGCCAGACAGGGACAATAAATTAAAACCGAAAGTCTTCAGCGCGTCGAGCGCTTCCGGCGGAGTGAGAAATCCCCTGCCCTCGTGGACCGTCTCGCCTTTTTCGGCGACCGCGGCTTCGAAGTTGGTGAACACGACATCGCCGTTCAACAGCCCCTGGATCACTGGCACCGCAGCCGGCGCGGTCTCGCGGATGTCCGACCGGATCATCGATTGCCCCGCCAGGGTGATCGTGATCGCAGCCGATTGCGCGCGCAGGGCGGCGCCCATCGTGCACACGATTGCGAGCGGGATCGCCAGGCCCGTTGCTCCCGCCAAGAACCGGCCAGTCTTAGACATGATTGCCATTTGTTTCACCCTCGCGTTTTCGCCTGAGCATTCGACGGACTCGCGACTCTGCCTAATTCAGGCCGGTCTTCGCCGTATCGCTCTTCATCAATATACTCGGATTCGAGGAGCGTCTGCCTTGCCGTCTAATTAATGGCATGTACGCCAGGTCCCTGACAACATTTGGTCGCTGGTGAATAGCCCTTGAACACGAATTTATAGGCACCCGCGCCTCCACTCGATCCATCGGCTCCGGTGAGCTCGGCTTGGACCACGTAGACGTTGCCCTTGTGATCGGCGGCGATCTGGTGGCCGGGAGGGTGCTCCTGCGACGCGCCACTGACGAATGAACCCAGGACCTCGAGTGTTTTACGATTCAGGATGTAGACGACCGGGGTTCCCCCGACGTATAGAAACCTTTGATCCGGCGAGAAGGCCGTAGACCGCGCCTGAAGGTACCACTTGCTGTCGAGGCCGACAAACTGCTCTGCCACGAATTTGCCCTCGGGCGTGAATACCTGGACGCGTTTGTTTCCACGATCCGAGACATACACGAGACCATCGTTGGAAATATCCACGTCGTGGACAGGCGATCCGAACTGCTGAAGCACCTCCGCGACCCCCACCCACGGAACCTCGCTGAGCTTCGAGCGCGGCGGACGCGCCGCCATATCCAGCGGTTTGTTGCCGTAGGCGCCCCACATGCGTTTGAAAGCTCCGGTATCCGCGTCGTAGACCATGACGCGGCTGTTGCCATAACCGTCGGAGGCGAACAGCTCGTTCGTCTTGGGGTACACACGCAGGCCCGTCCCGCCTCTGAGCACCTCCGTCGCGTTGCTGCCCGTCTGGCCGCTCTTGCCGATGGCCATCACGAATTTGCCGGCCTTCGTGAATTTGAGAATCTGGTTGTCGTTGGGGAGATGCGCAGGATTGTTCCGGTCGCCGTCGGCGTTTCCCATGATCCACACGAAGCCCTTGTAATCCACGGTGATGGCGTGCTCGTTCGACGGCCATTGATAGCCTGGCCCGCTTTCTCCGCCCCACCCCTGGATGAAGTTGCCGGCGTTGTCGAACTCCATGACGGGAGGCGCGGCCGCGGATTTTGTGTCGGGCGCCGTGGACCGGGGGTTCACTAGAGTGTGCGGGCGGCTCAGGACCCACACGTGATCCTCCGCATCGACGGCGACGGCGGACCCGAATCCCATCTTCCACTTGGCCGGGACCTTCGGCCACGCGGGATCCTTCTCAAATTGCGGCAATCCGCCCTCTCCTATATGAGGAGCCTCCGCTGCCGCAGCTTGGCTGAAGACAGGGAGCGATAGGCGGGAAACCACCCAGGCCAGCAGGATCGCGGCCAAGACGAAACCGATCAACAGGGAGCGTTTCATGGGTTCTCTCCTCAAAAAGTCCCGAGGCAGCTACGAAATCAGCGAGTCGATACTATCACACTTGACGCCCGGCCGAGGTTAACCAGTCAGGTCGTCCAAGGTGGTTAGCTGGAAACGGATTATTGCCGCGGACGCAGCTTGAACTCGCGTGCGGCCTGCGTCTCGCTATGATGCCTTGTGCGCGACCGTGCAGCGCGCGTGCGTCGCACTGCCCCACTCAGCGCTTGTAGTACGCTTGCGGCATGAACTACTCCATCGTGTTGGCCGTGCTGGTCCTGATTCTGATCTCGGGGATCAGGATTGCGCGGGAATACGAGCGCTGCGTCGTATTCCGATTGGGCCGCTACGTAGGGCTGCGCGGTCCCGGCTTGTTCTACCTGGTCCCCCTCGGTGTGGAAACCCAAGTTCGCGTCGACCTGCGCATCGTAACCAATCCGATCGAGCAGCAGGAGACCATCACCCGCGACAGCGTGACGGTAAAGGTGAACGCCGTACTCTGGTTTCGCGTTCAGGATCCGGAAAAGGCCATACTGACCGTGGAGAACTTCCGCGCCGCGGTCCAACAGGTCGCGCTAACCAGTTTGCGCAACGTGATTGGCCAGCACGATCTCGATGAAGTACTAAAGGCGCGGGACAAAATCAACGCTTTGCTGCGAAACAACGTCATCGAAAACACCACTCCGTGGGGAGTGGCGGTTGAATTGCTGGAAATGAAAGACGTGGAGATCCCTCAGGACATGCAGCGCGTGATGGCCATGGAAGCCGAAGCGATGCGCGAGAAGCGCGCCCGCATCATCAAAGCCGAGGCGGAACTGGAGGCGTCGAAGAAACTGGCGGAGGCGGCGCAATTGATGGTGGGGAATCCGGCCGCGCTCGAATTGCGGCGCATGCAGATGGTGTCGGAAGTCGGGGCCGAGAACAACAGCACCACCGTGATCATGATGCCGGCGGAGTTCGTCCATATGGCCGGGAGCCTATCGAAGTTTCTGGAAGGGAAGAGCGGCGGCCCGCAGACCTAAAACACTCTCGGTATGGCGGCCTTCCCAGGCAGGCCCTTACTTTCCAGTTGAGTGCGAATCTGGGCCTCGGTGCCTTCCTGCAAGGGGCCAACCAGCACGCGATACACGCCCGGTTTGGCCGGAATTTCCAAGGCCACCGCATCGAAGCCGTTCTTGCGCAGACGCTCGACGACGGCTTGCGTGCGCGGGGTCGCGGCCAATTGCAAGTAGGTCCCGTGCAGCGCGGGTTGATTCGGGCTTGCGCCTTCGGGCGCTAGTGCCTCAGGCGCCGGTTTCGCCAAGGCGGCAGTTTTCGGGCGGGTGGGAGCGCTCCGAGTGGTCGCGGCGCTCGGCGGGACCGGGGGCTCTAGCGGGACCTGCATTTGCGGCTCGGTCGAGGCCGTCTTTCGGCCAACCAGGTAACCGGCCATGAACATGGGTCCGAGAAGAACCACGGCGACAAAACACACCATCAGCAAAATCCGATTTTCGCTCACCAGCTTCGCGCCGTCGCGGCGACTTCCGCCCTGTTGCACGGTGGTTGTCACGGAATGGTAATCGGTCTCCGACATGGCTTTCACGTACTTGCAATCGTCTCCATCGGCTTGAAACATTAGGATACTCCTCTGTGCTCCTAAATGAAAGCTGGAGAGTGGCAACGGCAAGGAAGAAGCCGCACGGTCACAGAACTACGCGTTCGGCGGCGGCACGACGGGCGGTTTCTGCAGCTGCTCCTGCGGCCTTTCGAGCTCCAGTTCCTCGAACAGCAATCCGGGAGCGACCACCGCGGCCGGAGCGATCAGACCGCCCGCCCCTAAAAACGCCAGCGGCGCTCCGTTGTTGACGAAATCGAACAGCGCCACCTCGGTCGAAGCCGCCATGATATCGCGCAAGGATCGCGTCGAGACGCCGCGGAACCGCAAGCCGCGCACCAGTTCCTCGCGGCCGTCGGGATACACGCGGAACACCAGGATGGGAGGGCTCACCGGGCGCGCCGAGCCGCCGGATTGCGACGACGACGCCATCAGCGCCTGCAGATCCGCGCCGCTCGACGAATACGGATAATCCAGGCGGCGCACCAGCATACCGAACGGCTTGTCGCGCTCCTTCAGCAGCTGGATCAATTTCTTTTTCAGATCGTCGAGCGGCTGGCTCTGCGACGCCTTCACAAAAAGATTGCTGATGGAGGCCCCGCGCGCGCCATACGCGCCGCCCATGCGCGCGTGACCGTTCGAGGAGGGGAATCCCTTCACCGGCTGGCGCGTGGTGAGAAAGGACTTGAGCACGCCCTTTTCGATCACGGTCACCGCTTTCGGGCGTACGCCCTCGATATCAAATGGATAGTACCCGGCCAGCGGCATGCCCTGCCACGCGGTTTGGGTGGGATCGTCGGTCACCTCCAGCCATTCCGGCAGCACGCGCGCGCCCATGCGGCTTTCGAATTCGCTGGGAATGAAATTGACCGGACGGTTGCCGTCGGAGATGGGCTTCCTGGGAACCCGCAGGTTGTCGCCGACCAATTGCGCGAACAATTGCGCCGCCGCCTGCGGCTCGAACAGGACCGGCCCGGTGTAGGATTCCGCGGCCGGCGCTTTCACCCGTACGCGCATCCGTTCGGCGAGCGCCGTCACCGCGAGCGTAAGGTCGGGTTCCGATGGGAAGGTCCGCATTTCCAGCGATTGTACCCCGATGCCTTCGCGAATCAGCGCGCCGTCGGCGGCCTGCCCCTCAGCCCGCGCGATCATCCACACGACATCGTCCGGATAGCGCACCGCAGTGCCCTCGGAATTGACGTAATAAGTAGGACCCTGGTTGGCGTGAAATTCGACGCCCGAAGCGAGGACCTCCGGATACGCCTTGAAAATACCGGAGAGCTTCGCGACACGCGTGCGCCACACGGCTTCGTCGGTCTTGGAGGGCGCGATCTTCGCGATGCTGGTGACCGGGTCCGCCTTCGAATAGTCCGGCAGTTTCTCGCTGGACTCGGCGATGTTGTTCAGCGCCGCCCGCTTGCGCGCCACCGATTCCACAGCCGCCTTATAGGCATGGTCGGTCGCGAGCCACACGGATTCCCGCAAGGTCTGGTAGTCATCGTCGAGCGGCCACGGCTCGGTGTCGAAGCGCGAACCGGAATAATAGCCGCTGAATACGTGACCGGTGTTGTCGAAATCGTAGCTGCCGACGCGCACTTCGACGGAAGGAACCCGAAAGCGGTTGCGCGTGGAACTGGTGATCGAGCCGAGCGTAGCGGCCACCGAAAAATCTTCCTGGTCGGTAACGCTGTAGCTGATGAAATAGGGAACGTCGTCGCCACCCGCGCCCACCACGCGCAACTGACGGGAGCGTTCCAGCTCGTCTCGCATGGCGCGCAGCAGCACATCGTCGTCGCCGCCACCCGACTGCGCGAGGGCTTTCGATTCCAGCCCGATTGACTCCAGCAAGGAAACCAACGCCGCCGACAGACTTACGTGGATCAGGAAACCGCGCCGGTTCGCACCCGCCATTCTACGGCCGCCCTTCCGGCCGGCCCAGGTAGGGAGGGGAATCGAGTGATCGCTCCTTGCGCTGAATTTCGATGCTCGATACCAGCAACGCGGGCGAAATGGCCGACACCGGCACGCTTCCGGATTCGGCGCCGCAAATTCCGTTGAACACGTCACGCTTTTCCGACGTCGCCAGAATGCTGGAGAAGCTCGAAAGCGGCGTCCCCACGATATCGACGCCGCGGATCAGCTCATCCGGACGCCCGTCGACGTACACGCGATAGACCATCAGCGGAATCACGGTGAAGGCCTGCAGGCCGCGCCGCGCCGTGGTCGTGTATCCGCCGGTGACCTGATCGAAAAACAGTCCGTAGGGCTTGTTCTGGCGCTTCACTTCGTCGATCAGCATGCGCCGCAGCTCGGGATCGCCGACGCGCTTGGAGGATTCGACGAACAAGTTGGATTGCCGGGAAACGATTTCGGCTCCCGGCTCGCGCCGCCCATGACCGTTCGATTGCGGGAATCCCTTGATCGGCGAGCGCGACATTAGAAATGTTTTCAGCACGCCCTCCTCCACGACCGGAACGCGGCGGGCCTTCACTCCCTCGTCGTCGTACAGATACGAGCCGCTCAGCATCGTATTTTCGAACTGGCGCACGGTGGGGTCGAAAACCACGGAAAGGAACGGCGGCAGAATGGGGCTTCCGACGCTTTTCGTGAACGTCTGCCCTTCGGATTCGTCCTTCTGGCGATGCCCTTCGATGCGGTGGCCGAAAATCTCGTGAAAAAAAACGCCGGAAGCGCGTCCGCTCAGGATCGCAGGGCCCACGAACGGGTCCGCCGGAGGCGCCCGCAGCAGGTCTTGCAAACTCTTGCCCGCCTTCTCGACGGCCGCGAGAATCTCGGCGTCCTTGGGGAGCTTGGCCGGATCGTCGGTCTCGAAGGTCTCCATGGTGGTGAGATCCATGCCGTCGGCGGCCTTGCCGCGCGTGGTGATCACGATGCGGCTGAACAGGCGCCCCTGTTCGAGGCGCGTGCCTTCGGTGGTGACCAGGGTTTCGGCAACGCGCTCGGCCTCTACCGCCACGTCCGAGTTCAGCGCTCCCGGATACTTACGAAAATCGGCCGAAAGCTTGCGCAGCCGGTCCGCCCATTCCGCAGCGTTGAACTTCAGCGCTGGAGTGGTCGCGTAGAAAACCTGCGGCTCCTCCTGCGAGAAGTCGTCTGAATCGTCGCTCGCGGCCGCGCGCAGTTTTTCGTCGGCTTTGATCTGAATCAGGCGCTGCGACGCGTTGCGATAGACGCGATCGGTGGCGAGCCACGCGGATTGCCGGATGGCCGCGTCGTTATCCTCCAGCGCGATGGGCGTGGTCACCGTGAAGCGCGGAATCTGGCCGTTGATCCGCCGGTAGTTATCGAACTTGGGTGTTCCGACGCGAACCGTGGTGTCCAGCAGCCTGCTCCGTCGCTGCTGTTGCCCGGTGATCGAGCCTCCCGTCGCCAGGACCGCTGCGGTTTCCGTATCGGTGACCGAATAGGCCATAAAGTAAGGCGCGGGATCGCCCTTCTGCTTCAGGATCGTGAAGTTGCGGTCGAGCTCGCTCGAAAGGATCTTCGTCAGCGGTGACTGAGCGAACAGGGAGGTCGAAACAAGGGCCAGGAGACAGAGGTTCCGCACGCTCTTAAGGATATATCAACCCAGACCACGCCGCGAAAGCGGCGTCCAAAAGAAGAAGCGGCGCGAGGGTAGCGTCTTGACGGTAGGTGGGCAACGACGCAGACGATAAAATCCGTGCGCGGAGATACACTAAACTGAGCCGCGACTGCAAAGGGGGCGGCGCGTCCAGGATGGGACACTTCATTACTTCCGCTGGCGATGGCGCGCACCTGCACGCGAAAGAATCCGACCGGCACCACCATGCCCCCGGGTTGTTTCGAGGTTGCGCCGCAATTGTCCTTCTCCTAGTCCACGCATCGTGTACCAGGACTTCTTCCCACGGCGTCGATCCGCAAGTTGCGCAACAGATCGCCGCCATCAAGGCGATTGATAATCACGCGCACCCGCCACTGCCCGATCCAGCGGATAGGGATTTCGATGCGCTGCCGGTGGAGATGCTGGAAGCGCAAACCGATCCGGTCAGGCTGCGGCCGCCGGGCCAGCCGGGATTGAAGCCCACATTGAAGCTTAGTCCGGCGGAGACGCTGGACCGCGCCGGCATCGACCGCGTGATCGCCAATCGCGTTTCGATGGGACCGGGACTGCCTCCGGAGCGCTTCCTGTGGGTGGCGTACGCGGACGCACTGATGTATCCGTTCGCGACGGCCGTGCTGGACATCAACCCTGACCGCACAGCGTTCTTCGCTTTGGAAGCCAAGCTTCTGGAGCGCTATTACCAGGAGAGCGGTGTCGCCGCACGCCCCGCCTCGCTTGAAGATTATCTTGCGCGCGTGGTTCTGGCGACGATCCGGCGGCACAAGCAAGGCGGGGCCATCGGAGAGAAATTCGAGATGGCTTATCTACGGCCGCTCGAAATCGGCAATCCCAGCCGCGCGGAAGCGGAAGCGGCATGGCGCGACGGCGGACGCACCGGGGCGGCGTACCGCAAACTTCAGGACTTCATTTTTCGCGCCATTGCCGCCGAATGCGGGAGCCTGGGAATGGCAGTCCACTTTCACACCGGCGATGGCTCGGGCAGCTATTTCGATTTCCAGGGAGCCAATCCGCTGCTGCTCCAGGCACTGTATAACGATCCCTCGCTGCGCAAAACGAATTTCGTCATGGTGCACGGAGGCTGGCCGTTCACGCGGGAGGCCGGCGCGCTGCTCGAAAAGCCCAACGCCTATCTCGACTTTTCGATGCAGCAATTTCTTCGCGCGCCGTCGGACCTGGCGCAAACCATCCGCGCGTGGCTGGAGCTTACGCCGGAAAAAGTCATGTTCGGCACCGACGCCTATCCCTACGCGCCGGACGCCGGATTGGGATGGAGCGAAACCACTTTGATGGCATCCCAGGCGGGCCGCGAAGCGTTGGGCCTCGCCCTGACGGATATGGTTCGCGAAGGCACGGCGTCGCGCGAAAGGGCGGGCGAGCTCGCCGCGATGGTACTCCGCGAGAATGCCCGCAAGCTGTATGGATTGAAATAGCGGATTGCGAAAAGGAGAAGAGCTACCTTCAACCACGTCACGAGCCGTCGTAGGATTTCAGGAGACTGCTGCGGATCAGCGGAGCGAGTCCCGCTGTCCACGCCCGGCGGAAAATGAACTATGGCCACTCCCGCCCGACCTCCTTGCGACGAAGCTGCGATTCTCTCCGGTTCGTACGAGCGCCCTGCTGGAGCGAACGGCCCCTGGATTCTGGCTGCGACCATCCTCGGTTCGAGCATGGCGTTCATTGATGGAACGGTGGTGAACGTCGCGCTGCCGGCGTTGCAATCAGCGCTGCATGCGACGCTGGCCGACGTTCAATGGGTTGTGGAATCTTACGCGCTTTTCCTGGCGTCGCTGCTCCTCACTGGCGGCTCGTTGGGAGACCGGTATGGCCGCCGCAAGACCTTCGTAGCTGGCGTCGTGCTCTTCTCGGCAGCCTCAGCTTGGTGCGGACTCGCGCCCAGCATCCGCCAGCTCATTGTCGCAAGGGGCCTCCAAGGAATCGGCGGGGCGCTGCTCGTGCCGGGTAGCCTGGCTCTGATCAGCGCTAATTTTTCCCAGAAGGAGCGCGGTCGCGCTATCGGGACGTGGTCTGGTTTCACGTCGATCACCGCTGCCATCGGTCCCGTGCTGGGCGGATTGTTCACCGAGTACGGTTCGTGGAGATGGGTGTTTTTCATCAATCTTCCGCTGGGGTTGGCCGTTCTTTCGTTAGCTCTGTGGAGGGTCCCGGAAAGCACAGCCGGCGCCCAGGGCCAGCGGTTCGACTGGCCGGGCGGCCTGTTGGCGGCGCTGGGCTTTGGCGGCATCGTTTTCGCTCTGATCGAATCGGCGCCGGTGGCGGCCGCGGTGGGCGCGACTGCCCTGGTTTTGCTCTTGTACCGGGAAGCGCGCTCGCCCTCGCCGATGGTTCCGCTCCGCCTGTTCCGTTCCAGCAACTTCAGCGGCGCTAATCTCCTCACCCTCTTTCTCTATTCCGCCTTGAGTGGCGTTTTGTTCTTTTTCCCGCTGAATTTGATGCAAGTACAAGGCTATTCGGCAACGGAAGCGGGTGGCGCCCTACTGCCTTTCATTTTGTTGATGTTCGTGCTTTCGCGCTGGTCTGGCGGACTTCTTGATCGATATGGCGCCAAAATTCCTCTGGTGATCGGCCCCTTGATTGCGGCCGCTGGATTCGCGCTATTTGCGAGACCGGGCATTGGCGGCCCCTACTGGACCACGTTCTTCCCTGCGGTGCTCGTGCTGGGCCTCGGCATGGCGATCAGCGTCGCCCCGCTGACCACGACCGTGATGAACGCCGTGGAGCAGAGCCACGCGGGCGCCGCCTCGGGGATCAACAACGCCGTGTCGCGCATTGCCGGCTTGCTGGCCGTGGCGGTTTTCGGAGCATTGCTTTCCGGGGTCTTTGAAAGCACTTTGGACCGCCGCTTGGACCGGCTCGCTTTGTCACCGGTGGTGCGAGCGGAAATTGATGCCCAGCGAGCCAAGCTGGCTGCCGCCGAAACTGCGGACGCACGCGGGCGCCAGGCTATCGGGGAAGCATTTGTCGCTGGCTATCGCACTGTACTGTGGGTGGCGGTGGGGCTGGCGCTCGCGAGTTCCCTGAGCGCGGTAGCGCTGATAAGAACCGAGGAGCGACCGAAGCATCGAGAGCTATAGGCGGGAGTGGAGACGAACATCGAGTCAGTGAGGGTCGCAGCTCTCGGCTGCTCGTTAATTGCCCGCAGCGGCTCCCTCAAACGGCGCGTGTGGCTCCTTCCCATTAGAAGCCATCCGACGAGGTGCTAGACTCGGGCCGATGGTTTTCCTACGTTCTAAAGACGATCGCGGCCAGAGACTCGCTTGGCTGGTATTCGTGCTCGTGGCCGTCGCGGGGTACGGGAATTTCTACGCCCTCTCAAGCTACGGAAATTCAATTGGCCTTGGCCGAGCTTCTGTAGGTCTTGCTGAAGCCGTTACGCGTATTCGTGACCGTAAAAGTGCCGTCCTGGCGCGCCGACACTTTGAAATAGTATGCTATTCCGTTGTGCTGGGGCGACGGAGGGGCCGCCTGACCTTGTGGCGGAGGAGCGAGCGGCGCTACGGGCATGGTGACCTGCGGCTCATCCAGCAGATTAGCAATGAACATTCCGGGCACCGTGTACTCCTGGCCGCTGAGCAGCGAAACGTGCATCTGCCAGACATCGGCGAGACCCGGAGAACTGAAGAACACCTTCATGGCTTCGGGTGGCGCGCCCTTCCGAGTGCCGTTGTTCATGATCGCGGCTCGCGGATGTAGCGGATACAGGAGCAGGTCCGAATTGACGTTTCCATGGCGGGCCAGGAGATCCAAATCCACGGTGCCGAGGCGGTTGTTCGGACACATCAGATCGAACTGGCGGTTCAACGTGATATCACCGAGGATCACGGTTCGAAACTTTCCGAAGGTGATGAAACTTCCCACCGACTGGTCGTCTTCCGTCTTTGGGACATCCACCGCTTTGAAGCCCGCACAGTAGGGATTCGGCTGGCCAGCGCCGGGCAGGGGCGTCTTTAGCACTTCGCCGGCGGCGGCGACGATGCGCCAGTCTAACCCGGCAACCGGGATCTTATCGCCAGGTTTGGCCACTGTGTGTTTCGCCTTGGCGTAAAGTTCCGCGTATCGCTGTAGCACCGGATCGATGTTGGCGCCAGGTTGAATATTCGCTCCGTGGTCGATGAATTCTTTGATGGGGACATGGGTCGCCAGCTCGGAAAGGCCGCCGATATGATCGTTGTGATAGTGAGTAATGATTAGGTGATCGATCTGCTGAAAGCCGGCGTCCCTGACGGCGGCCATAATGCGTCCAGCATCCCGGACCGCCCCATCCCCGCCGTTCCCCGTGTCCACGAGTACCGATTCCCCTGAGGGCGGAGCAAAAAGCACGGCATTCCCGCCCTCCACGTCGATTACATAAATGTCCAACGTGTTCCGACTTTGTGCAACAGAAACTGAGGCGGGGAAAACGAAAGCCAACAGAAATAAGATTGTCGTGCGCATCCGTGTCCTATTCTTTCACCGATATAGTACGTTTCGGTTGCCGGCACGTCAACTGGGAGCACTTGCTTCGACGAACGAGTCTGTCCGCCTGGTGAAGCGATATAGCCGCACTCGAAGCTAGTGGCGACCTTCATACCGGCATCCTGCCTCTTTCGAGCGTAGCCTGCGATTTTCTCGCTGGTCATCGTATCCAGGGATTCGTCCGCAATGGTTCCAACGCGAGCGCACTGATAGGCTTCGAGCGCGGCCGTCCGTGGCTAATGTGCTTGAGGTTTTAGTGGTGCGCCCGGCATGACTCGAACATGCGATCTTCTGGTTCGTAGTTTTCTCTTCACACGAAGTAAGTATTTGTCCACATTAGGGTTACCTAAGGATGACCGCAGGACACTCGAACGAACCCATTTTAGAACCTGAAGCGGAAGGAAATCTGGAGCCGCCTCGGCGGTTGAGCCGAAATCGGCTTGCCGAAGAATGGAGAACTGAGATCCCCGATGTAGGTCACGTAATTCACCCGGTTAAGAACGTTGAAGGCGTCGAAGCCCAGCGTCGCCGTCGGCCCCTTGTCTTTCTTCGAGGCAGCCAGGAAGAAGTCGCGCGACCAACGGAGATCGAGATCCGCGTAGCCGGGTCCCTGCAAGCTGTTGCGCGTCACGCCGGGAGGCCGGTCGTTGGCCATCCCGTCGTGGTTGTCGTCGCGTCCGGTCGTTTCGTTGTAGGGTTGACCCGAGTACAACGACAGGGAAACGCCCAGCTTGAAGTATTTTCCGGGCGTCACGGTTCCCAACAGACTGAAGCGGTTGCGCTGGTCGAAATCGGCGCGCGCCCATTCGCCGGTGAGATCGTAATTGTTGGCCGGAAAAACGCTGATGCCGCTATTGCGGTTCACGCCAACAGGGGTTCCACCCACGTTATTGTAGGCGCGGCCGAGCGTGTACTGCGCCATGCCGGTGAAGAATCGCGTCACGCTGCCCCGCAAGCCGAACTCCAAAGACTGGCTCTCCAAGTCACCGGCCGATTCCACCTGCCGCAAAACGCCCAGGTTGGGATCGGGGCGCGCCAGGTAGAGAGGCGGCGGGGGCGCGTTCACATCGCGCGACCGGAACACGTGAACGCCGCGGATGCCCGTGTAGGTGACGGTCATAGTGGTCGCCTTCCCGAGCTGCCGCTCAACGCTGGCGCTGTATTGGATCGTATAAGGGATTTGCACGCCTGGTTCCAGTCGGACGACGTTGGTGGGCCCGACGGCAAAGGGATCGGGGAAGAGCGGGTCGGGGATCAGGTATTGGAGCAGGTGAGTGCCGTTATAGCGAAGCAGGTCGGAAATCACCCCCGGCCCGGAGCGGTCGTAAAAGAACCCGCCGCCGCCGCGGATCACGGTTTTCCTCGCTTTTCCCGGCGCATAGGCCAAGGACACGCGCGGGGAAAAATTGTTGTCGTCGTGAAAATAGTTTTGCCAGTCGTAGCGCACACCCGTGGAAATCTGAAGATTAGGAAGCACGCGGAACTCGTCCTGGAAGAATCCGCCGAGCACTTCCTCGACGAATACGAGGTGCGTGTCCCCGGACTGCCGGAGCAGCGAAAACGGATGGCTCTGCTGGTAATCTGCGAGCGTCGAAAAAGTATACGTGCCGAGCGTGTTGGTGTTGTCGTCGAGGCCCCGGCGGCTGAGATCCGAAACGTTGAGCCCAGCGCGGACGGTGTGCTTGGATCCCGACCAGACCAGCATCTCGTTGAAGATGACGTGATTTTCCGTCCGCAGCTGGTCGGCCTGCGCGCCTCCTCCCGTAAAGGCGCCCAGGACCACGATCTTTGGATCGGGATTGACGCTCGTGGTGGTGATGTACTCCCTGGCAACCAGAAGCCGGAACTGGTTCAACAAGTTCTTGGTCAATGAACCGCTGTGGTTGAAATAGACGACATCTTCGCGATCTTCAAAATTGGCGCCCGCCTCGGGAAGGGTGAAGCCGCCGACGCCCTGGTTCTGAATCGTACGGTCCGTATAGATGCCGCGGATGGAGATGAGGTGATGATCGCCAATCTGGCGATTGATGCTGCCGGAAAGCTCCGTGTTCCGCTGAGGGGACGGCGCCGTCTCTTGAATCGCTCCGAAAAGTCCTTGGGCAAACACGGTGGCCTGCGCGTCTTCCTCCTCCCGATTTGCCGAGATCATAAAGGAAGTCTTCTTCCCATGGCCCAGGGGACCCGTGAAATAGCCCTCGAAGATCCGGCGCTGTTCGGGCGGGCGCAGAAGCGCAAACGGATCGCGGGCATTCAGATGGTAGTCGCGGAAGACAAAGTTGAACGTGCCGTGGTACTCGGCGGAGCCCGGCTTGGTAATGATCTCGATGCGGCTGCGGCCCGGTCTGGAATATTCCGCCGAATAGGGGTCCTGGTTGAGTTTTACCTCCTGGATCGCCGAGGCGGAAACCCCGGCACGCGACGCTTCGACGCCATCCACGATGAGGGTGACGCCGTTGGTCCCCACGGAACTCGCGTCGAGGAAGCGGGACATTGTGCCGATGAAGTCCTGGTCGAAAATCGGAAGATTATCAAGGGCGGAGCGGTCCATGGTGACGGTGTCGAGATTATCGGACGTGTTTGTGTTGACTTGCGTGGATTCGGCGCCAACGGTCACCTCCTGGCGCACGTCGGCAAGGATCAGGGCGACACTTATCGGTCGCGGAGGTTGATTTCCCACGCGCACCCGCGACACGGATGGCTTAAATCCCGGCTGTTCGATCTGCACGTCGTAATTTCCCGGTGGCACTCCTTCGAATCGAAAGGCTCCTTTCAAATCCGCGCTCGTCGACTGAACTTCCCTGCCGTCTGCCCGCCTGAGGGTGATCTTCGCCCCGAAAACACCGGCTTGATGAGGGTCCACCACCGTCCCAGTAATGGGGAATCCGGAGGGGTCTTGAGCGCTCAGAATATTTGCCGCGACAGCGCTCAAGGACAAAACCCAGATTGGCGTCCTGATCATGAGATGGCAGAGTGTAAACCACCAATCTTAGAGTTACCTGAATAGGTGCGCAACCCGTCGTCGTACGGGGCCGTCCCCTAATACCGGCAATGTGAGTCATTGGGTTTTATGGGCCGGAACCCGGCTCGTTAGTAAGAAAAGATGTCAGAATAGCCATAGTTGGTGTATAATCATCTGTCAATTAAGAGATATGGCTCTTGATTTAGATGGTGCCGGCGCCGTTTCAATCGGTGGCGGAGGGGTTAGCCGAGCGCCTGGAACTCACGAGGCTGCCAGGGTCCCGAGACAGCCGGCGCGGAGTGCAACGGAAGGAGTCCCATGAACCTTGTATTTGCGAGTGGAGTTTTGGTTCCCCAGAGGCTCGCCGGATTCGACTACTTCCGGGATCTTCCGAACAAATACCCGGACGCGTTGTTCGCTTCGGTGGACACGATCGGAAGCGTGACGGAGCGCGCCCAGAAGCTCGCCGCGGTAATGGCGGCCAAGTTTCCGGGCGGCGCTATCCACATCGTCGCGCACAGCATGGGAGGCTTGGATTCGCGCTATCTGCTGGCGAAGAATTTGCAAAATCTGACGCACCGGGTAGTGTCGCTGTCGACGATTTCGACACCCCACGGCGGCAGCCCCCTCGCGGATCTGCTCACCGGGCAGGCTGGCCCGCTGGGGTTCCTCGGCACGAAAGTCGTCAACCTTTTGAGCGCGGAGTTTCCGGCGCTGAAGAATCGAACGGGCGGGTTTCTCGATCTCACGACCAAGGCGGCGGCGCGATTCGACGCCGACAATCCGCCGGTGGCGGGCGTCTCTTACTATCCCTACGCCGCGACGGCCGTGTCCGGCCATGGATCGACCCTGTTGCTGCCCGCGCATTTCTACACCCGGCTTGCGGGCACAACTCCCGAGGAACGGGAAAACGACGGCGTGGTGAGCCTGCAATCGGCCGCCTGGCCGCGTGCGCTCGTCGAGGCGCCCTGGGATACCGACCATTTTGGACAGATCGGCTACGACCTCGACGCGAAAGACTGGAAGACTCCCTTCGATTACCTGGACGCTTACGCTCGCGTGATCCAGCGGGCGGAAGGCTCTCCCCTGCGCGCCGACGCGTAACGGATCCGTTCAAGGAGCCGCAGATGAATCGTCGCAAGCGATGGTGGTTGTTCGCCCTGGTGCTGGCTATCGTGATCGGCGCCGGCGTGAAGCTTCTTTGGTACCCCACGGATTGCGCCAAGGTGCTGGCCGAAGGCTTCCTTCCGGTGGCCATGGATCGCGTCCATCGCTTTCTGGGGAAAGTGCAACCGGACACGGCCGGATGCCGTGGCGGCCGCGACGCCGTCGGTTTTTTGAACACCCCGTGGGTGGATTGGCAGAATTATTGGGGCGCGGCGGACACGAAGTCCCAAGGGCGCGCGGACCAGAATCGAATCGGCGTTACGGGCGCGCTCACCGACCTCGAATACCAGCGCATCGAGCTCATCCGGTTCAATCTGTTCGACAACAACGGCACCTACCGGCAATATGTGCGCGGCCGGGACGGCCAGCCCGGTGCATCCCTGAAAGTTTGGCCGGAGATGCGGCTGCCCAAGACACATGCCAACTTTATGGACGTCGGCGGCGACGGAGATCAGTTGTGCCGCGGCGATCTTATCCGGGCGCGCACGCTGACGGGAATCTGCAACGACATGCGCAATCCACTGATGGGATCCACGCATCAGCTGTTCGGCAGATTGGTCGAACTCGACGCCACCTTCCCCGATCTTGGCAAGACCGATCTTGCCCGAAATCGCCATGCCGGACGCCTGGAACTTCTCAAGCCCGATCCGCAACTGATCAGCCGCAAGCTCTTCAGCCGCGCGCAAGCGCACCCGGAGAAATGCCGCAACGGCCTGGGTCTCGACGGCGATTCTGCCGACGCCGGCTGCGATTATCAAAAGGCAAACACGTTCAACGTGCTCGCGGCTTTCTGGATCCAGTTCATGACGCATGACTGGTTCTCGCATCTCGACGAAGGCCACAACGCCCCGGAGCTGATGAAGACCGGGTGTCAGTCCGTGAGCGCCGCGGAGGCCGCGACGCTGGAGTGCCGGCCGGGCGACGTGATGGATCGCGCTTTGATCGCCGAAGGAAGCGATCCTTCCACCTTCACGGATTCCTCCGGCAAAACTTATCTCGACCGCGCATTCAAAACGACGCGGAACAATGTGACCGCATGGTGGGACGCTTCGCAGATGTACGGCTACGACGAAACCTCGCGCAGGCGGGTAAAGCGCGATCCGAAAGACCCCGCCAAGTTGCTTCTCAACCCGGAGAGCGGCCCCGACACCATCGGTTACCTGCCCCTGCTCGGCCCCCGGGACCCAGGCAATCCCGCGTGGGCCGGCCAGGAGGCTACAGCGTTCGCGGACAACTGGAACATCGGCCTGAGTTTTTTTCACAACGTCTTCGCGAGGGAACACAACGCCTTCATAACCGCGTTCCGCAAGCAGGCCGCGCTGACACCGGGGGCCGATTCCGGATTGCGCAATCCGAGGCGGCCGGACCGTCCTATCCTTTACCGCGACGTAACCGCCGATGAACTGTTCGAAGTGGCGCGTCTGGTGGTGGCGGCGGAGATCGCCAAGATTCACACCATCGAATGGACCACGCAGCTGCTTTACGACGAACCCCTGTACCGCGCCATGAACGCCAACTGGAGCGGACTGTTCGGCAAGGAGCCCGAGTTGTCCGCTGTGGTCCGCACTATCGCGGCCAAGCTGGGCGCTTCCAACAGAGTCGCCGAGGCGGACCAATGGTACTCCGTATTCGCCTCGGGTGCGGGCATTTTCGGACAAGGGAGCACCGCGGCGCAGTGGAATCTCGCGACGCTCACGGGCGTCAACGACGGCACCAATCATTTTGGTTCACCGTTCAATTTCCCGGAGGAGTTCCCGACGGTCTATCGGCTGCATCCCTTGGTGCCGGATCTGATCGAGTTCCGCGATCTCCGTTCGGATCCCAACCAGATCCGCAAGAAGATTCCGGTCGCGAACACGTTCCGCGGCCCGGCGACGCTGCACATGCATTCCGGCGGTATCGCGAACTGGGCCCTCAGCATGGGGCGGCAGCGCGTGGGCGCACTCACTCTGCACAATCATCCCCTCTTCCTCCAGAATCTACCGATGCCGCGCTTGCATGCCGGAACCGATCTTGTGGATGTTCCGGCGCTCGATATTCTTCGCGACCGCGAGCGCGGCGTTCCTCGCTTCAACGAGTTTCGCCGCCAGCTCGGCCTGCGGCAGTTGACCGGCTTCGACGATTTCGCGAACGTGCATGCCGCCCCGGGCAGCGCCGAGCGAACCGCGCAGGACGCCATGGCTCGAGGGCTGCGCGAAGTCTACGGCCAGCACCGGTGCGACGCATCCAAGAGAATTACCGGCGCTCAGCTCAATCCGGACGGATCGGCCATCGACGATTGCCTGGGTCGCGCCAACGGCAGTATGGTGGACAACATCGAAGATGTGGACACCGTGGTCGGCTGGCTAGCCGAATCCACCCGCCCGCACGGCTTCGCCATTTCCGAGACGCAGTTCCAGGTGTTTATCTTGAACGCATCGCGGCGGCTGTTCAGCGACCGCTTCTTCACGTCCAGTTTCCGGCCCGAGTTTTACACGTCGTTGGGCGTCCGGTGGGTGAATGACAACGGTCCGGACGGGAAGGTGATGGAGAAAGGCGCGCCCAACGGCCACATCCAGGAGGTCCTGCCGTTGAAGCGTGTGCTCCTGAGAGCCATCCCCGAGCTCGCCCCGGAGCTGGAGTCCGTAATCAATTCCTTCGATCCCTGGGCGCGCGACCGCGGGGACTACTATTCGGCCGAGTGGAAGCCGCGCCGCGGAGCGGAGTCCGATCCGGCCTTCCGCTAGCCCATTTTCTGTGTTTTCGTGGGGCAGCCCTTCCGGGCTGCAGCCGGCTTTCCAGCCGGCCAACCTTAAGCCGGGCAGAAGCCCGGCAGCAGGGCGGAAGCCCTGCCCCACAATCGGCCTTTCAAAATTGTGAAAATGCTCTAGCCCATTTTTTCTGGATTCCCGTGAGCTGGCGATCCTTATTTTTCGATTTCCGCTTCTAATAGTCACGCGGCCAGAATGACGTCCGCCGCCTTCTCTCCGATCATATAGACCGCGCTGACAATGAAGAAGCCCGGAATCCTGGGAAACACGGAAGCATCCACGACACGCAGCCCTTGGGCGCCTTTGACCCGAAAGTCGCTGCCCAGGACCGTCCCAATCGGACAGGTGCAGGAAGCGTGGTGGCCCCAGGCGTTGTCGCGCACGTAGGCTCTCAGATCGTCGTCGGAGTGGACGGCGTCACCGGGCATCTCCTCCCGCGCGATCACCCCTCTGTCCTTGAGCGGCTGCGTCATGGTCCGCACAAACTTGATCCCGTCCACGACGGCGTCGAGGTCGGCGCCTTGCGTGTCGGTGCCTTCCTCGAAGTAATGAAAGTTGATGGCGGGAGGATCTAACGGATCGGCGGATTTGAGCTTCACTTCACCGCCTCGATTCACAGTGTGCGCTTTCAGAATGCACCAAGTCAGGTAGTCGAGGTGCTCCGGAAATAGTTTGGAGTAGCCGGGAAAATAGCCGTAAAACTGGCCGAGCAACGCAAAGCAGAACAGGTCCGGAAGGCTCTGTTTCGTGCTCGAGCGCTTGATCGCCGCGAGCACGGCCCCGTTGGTGGTGTAGACGCCCTTGCGCCCTTGGGCCCACTGCCGATACTGCGGGTCCCCTGGGGCGAACTTGGCGCCGTTCAGAACCTCCCACTGCTCCCTCATCTGGTTGACAACGCCGACCTCGTAGCGGTCCTGCAGATTCTGCCCGACGGGCAAATCCAACCGGACAGAAATACCTATTTTTTCCAAGTCGGCCTTCGGCCCGATGCCGGAGAGTAGCAGGAGCTGCGGCGTGTTGAAGGCGCCGCCAGCCAAAATCACTTCGCGCGACGCGGTTATCTGGCGTACGTCACCGGCCGCGCCGCTGGGAGGCGCAAAGGCGCCATAGAGCCGCTGGCCCTTGCGGTATTCCACGCCCACGGCGCGCGTGCCACCCGCGTCAAAAAGAACCTTCGTCGCGAGCGCATCCAATTCGACTTTCAGTCCAAATTTCTGCTGCGCTTCGAGGACGCGCTCCCGCGACCCCATGCGCTGGTGACCGCGGGTGCTCAGCGGCGGATAGCGAAGGCCGACTCCGTTTTCCTCTACGACGCGCCAGTCGTTGGGATCGAGCTGACCTTCCAGCAGCCACTTCAATTGGTCCAGAGGCTCGCCGATCTTATCGAAAGCGTCGAACACGGAATCTTGAATCAAGGTGACCAGATCTTCATCGCCCAGCGCCGACTCCGGGATGGCCTTCTCCGTCTGGAGCCAGCCCGCCCAGCCGTGGCGCGACGGATTTATACCCACATGGTCCAGCTCCCGCTCCAGGGGCCGGTGCATGCAGTTCTCGAGCCGCTCGAAATACGTCCGCATGTTCTCCGCGCTCCAGGAGTTGTCTCCCGTGAGAGCCGCGATCGAGTCCCAGTCCGCGTTGTGAGGATAAACCACGATCTGGGCGTTGTGCGCCGTGCAACCGCCCAGAGTTCCGGCGCGCGGGTACAATACGCCGTCCCGGGCGGCGACGAATTTGGTATCGCGCTTCTGTTGGGGCAGACTGGCGTAGTGGCGGACGAAGAAATCCCACTTCATCGCGACGTTTTCGGTGGAAAGCGCGTGGAACACGGGTACATCGTAGTCGTCCGGCAGACGGTTCGTACCAGGCTCGTAGGCGTCGCCGCCGGCGAGTTGCTTCGGATCTCCCCCCGCCTCGAGCAACACCACCTGCTTGCCGGCTTCCGCCAGCCGGGCTGCAACGGTACCGCCGCCCGCGCCCGACCCCACTACGACATACTCGCAATCCGCCATGCTCCTCTTCCTCCACGCGCTTCCACCGGACACGCCGAGCCGCCCCCGGCGCCCGCTCATCCGGCGCTCTAGAATGTTTTCAAAAACTCGATCAGAGCGAACTTTTGCTGGTCGGTTAAGGCGAGGTCCTGCTCGTCGGCAAAGTAGCTGGTGCCGAAATAGTGCCCGCGGTTGACGATGAAGTCCGGACACTTGCTTAGCCCGAGCAGCTTCGGTTCGAGATTCTTGAACACGTCTTCGGCCTGCGCATCCGATGCGTTCTTGGGAAGCGCGCCCAAATCGCGCTTGACGGCAAGCAGAAGATCGAGAACGTCTTTATCGTGGGCCGCCTTACCAACCAAGTCCGTGGCTTCGCCGAGCAAGTCCAGGTTCGCCAGCAGATTCACCGGCGTGCCCTTGGGAATCGGTCCGATTTCGATATTCCCGTTGGTAAGCAGCGACGGGAAGAACTTGCCGAACGGGCCGGCCAAGGACGACAGCGAGTCCGGCAGATACCCGCGGGCGACGCGCAGGAAGCTGGTCTGGGTAGTACGCGCCATCGCGCTCGGCAGCGGCATCCCGTTGACCGGAGACAGAAGCTTGGAGCCGATCGCGGAATCGCGTTCGCGTTTTTCGGGCCACAGCATTTTTTGGATCGAGTCGTTGAACGAATCCATCCGCGCGTCCACGGAGGGCATTTCGTTGAACTTGCCCACGCTGTTATTCAACAGGAACGGAGCGGTGGACCACAGGCTGACCAGCGACGCTGGGCGCGTGAACCCGCGTCCCCCGCCCGGCATGTCGTAACTGTTCGCTTGGCCCGAGTAGGGATCGTACCAGGTGATCTTGCCCACCGCGGGGAGATTCTTATAAGTGTCGGAAGAAAAGTTGTCCCAGATGTTGTCGCGGATTGCGTTGGTCGCGAGCGGACTGCACGCATTGGTCTCCAGCAGCGTGACCGGGACGCGAAACTCGGACGCCAGGTAATTGTCCTTGAGGAAGTTGCCCTGCGCGACGATCCTTTCCATCGCGGTCTTGAACGCGGGAGTCTTGGTCCATTCCCAGTAGCGGCCCCAGCACGTCAGGTAGCCGGGTCCGGAGCACGCGCCCGGATCCGAAGCGCTATCGGGGATCGGGGGGAGCTTGCTGGAATGGCAGCGCGCGCAATAGTCTGCGAAGATCTTCTTGCCCGCCGCCAACTTGCTCTGGTCGGGCTTGTATTTGTCCTTTCCGCCGGGCGCGTCCGCCAGTTTGTGCGCGTCCGTGCTCTTCAAGAAGAACAAGGCCATGTCCACGGTCTGCTGCTCCGTGGCGAGCCAGTATGTGGAATTCTT
The DNA here is from genome assembly GCA_035934795.1 of Bryobacteraceae bacterium. Classification (GTDB taxonomy): domain Bacteria; phylum Acidobacteriota; class Terriglobia; order Bryobacterales; family Bryobacteraceae; genus Palsa-187. The sequence continues at coordinate 144,143 of DASYXM010000050.1, forward strand.
GCGGGCCACCGAAATCTCGATGGGACTGGTTTTTTTGCCGCCGACCAGCGCGTTAAAGTGCAGCAGCCATTCCTCGCTGAACAGGCCGATGTTGAGATACACGCGGTTGAGCGCCCCGAGGCCGCCTACGGAATCGGAGCCGTCCTTGAGAACACGCGGCGACCACACCGTGTCCGGCGACTGATAGAACTTAGTGAGCCATTCTAAACGCGGGTCGCTCGCCTGCACAAATTCATTGAACTGGCGATTGTTCAGGCCACCCCCGGCCAGGGTTTCCTTGCCCGCGAGCAGCGCACGCTCCAGTCGCGGCCGCAATAGGTACACTGCGTTCATGGTGCGGGGATTGTCGATGTTGTCGGTTGAGACGAGCGAGGTGTCCAGCGAACCGGGCAAGGAAGCGTGGAAGAACTGGAAGACGAAACTGCTCCGATCGCCGTCCCAGTCGAAAATGCGGTCGATCCAGAAATACTGCGCGCCCACGTTAGAACTCAAGTTTTCCCATTTCCAAACCGGCTGCTTGGTTTTGGCGTCTACGTCGAAGGGCTTGACTGGATTCGGTCCCACATGGCAAAAGGCGCAGGACATGCCCACGCGATACGGCTTGATCAGATCGCGAGAATTGTAGTAGCTGGGATCGGTGTAATATTTTTGCGCGTCCCATTTCGCGGCAGCCTTATCGTCGAAATCGGGATTGGGAAACAGGCGTAATCCAACGATTCCACTGCCATAACCGTAGAAAGACCCGACCGGTAGCCCCTTGGTCTTGCCGCGCGCGCCGATGGCCACGCCAGGATATTTCTTGTCGTCTTCGAACGGATCGGGGGGGCAACCGGGACCCGGGACGCGTTTGTCGAGCCACAAGCCGAAGCGATTCGGATCTGGACCGGTGGCCTTCTCAAAGCACGGCTCGTTCACCAAGCCAAGATACGTCCAGCGGTTGTCGCGGCTCGCCTTTAGCGTTGGATACGAGGAGAGCGTCTTCACAAAATCGAGCGCGCCCGCGCTCGATACTGAAATCGCGTCCCAGAAACGATCGTTGCCGCCGGTCCACACGATCCAGGTATTGCGCCCCTTGACTTCCTCCGGCGTTAGCTGGACGCTGCCATCCATGTCTTTGAAGTAATCTTCGTCCGCCGCGGGAAACGAGGCTGCCGTGCGGCTCGCCCGCATGGCCTCGTCCTGGACTTTCCCCGGCTCGCCGGGAGACGCGTTGCAGCCGGACAGAACAACCAAACTCAACGACGCGCAAAGCGCGATAAGGCGTGCGTGAACCCGGGTCATGGTCGTCCTCCTTGCCACACGCTGCAGAATAGGATGGGTTAAAGTGTATCACACCCGGATTAAAATACGGAGAGAAATCTCTTGCCTTTTGTTTAATACTTGTTTTAATGTGGAGCAGGTCAGTGATCTCTTGGGGAAATGGCTCTCGGAGGACGGGAGATAGATGAACCAACGTGTTCGCCTGTGGTTAGCGCTGTGCTTGCTGGGGATCCCGGCATTTCCGCAGAGCGCACCGGCCATCCCCGCCATGCAAGGTCAGTTGGCGGTCCCGCGGCGGACTTGCCCGGGCGATCCCGCGGGAAACCTGGCTTCAATCGACTGTAACTTTACTCCCAGCCAGCGTTGGGAGCAATTCGTGACTGGCTCGGTGACGGATCAGGCCTTGCTGGGCGCTACTTTTTTTGGGTCCATCGCTCAACTGATGGACGACCCCGCGGAGTGGAAGAAGGATTGGACCGGCCTCGGCGAACGCATCGGCGCGCGATACGCGCAGAATTTCGCAAAAGGGCTGACTGAATACACGTTTAGCGCGATGTTATACACCGATCCGCGCCATGTGAGCTACGCCAACGATCCGCGGATCGCGAATCATAAGAGGGGCGTGAAGCCGCGTATCGGCCACGCTTTCATGGACTTTCTGTCGGTCCGCCGCTCTAGCCCAAGTGGGGATGGACGCGCGCTGCCGAATGTTCCACTTTTCGCGGGTGCGGCCGCCAGCGGTTTTGTGGGCTACGCCTGGTATCCCGACCGCCTTGCGACGCCGCAGCAAGCCGCGCAGCGAGCTAGCTTCTCGCTCGGGACCGCGCTGGCCGCCAGTTTTTACAACGAGTTTCAGCCCGAGGTGGGCCGCCTCCTGGGTGCGATCTTCAAACGCGGCAAGACGCCCAGCGTGCCTGCGAAGGCGGCTGGCAATCCAGGAGGTGGCGAGTGAAACCGGTGCTGCTTGTGGCGGCAAGCATGGCGTGCCTGTGTGCCTGCTACGTGAGAAACCGGGTATATAACGCGGTTCCCCAGTCGATCGTCGCCGTCGCGCCTGCGCCCGCGCCCGCCCAGAAAGCGGCCTCGAACAAGCAGCCCAAGCCTGACGCGCCGGACCACGTGGACGCCGACTGCGATCCGTCCCTGCGCGCGTGCCTGGCATTCGTCGAGTTTGACGAAATGGGCGAGCCTTGGGATCCGCGGCAACTGCCCGCCGCGCTGAAGCTTATCGACGCCGCGAAAAAAAAGAGCGACCACCCGATCGTCGTGACATTTACTCATGGCTGGAAGAACAACGCTGAAGACGAACACCTGCTGGGTAAGCAGAATGGCAACGTCGTGGGGTTCGAGGGCGTCCTGGAATTTCTGAAGCAGGCGAAGGATCCGAACACCAAGGAGCCGTTGTATGCGGACAGTCCCGTGGTTGGCATTTACCTGAGCTGGCGCGGCGATCTGATCTCTAAATATTGGCCGGTGCGCCGGCAACTCAGCTATTTCAATCGCGAGGGAGCAGCCATCCGTATTCCCGGTGCCGCGATGACGGCTGCCTTCACCAGCATCATGCTCGAGAGCCACCGCGGCAAGCCCGGCGCGCACGTGATCCTGGTGGGCCATTCCTTCGGCGGCTTGGTTCTGGAACGCGCCCTCACCCAGGCCATGACCGATTTTGTTTTGCGGAGGCCACCGCCCGGCTCTGAAGACCCCGCTGACCCCATCTGGGCCGATCTGGTCGTGTTCGTGAACTCGGCCGCGGCGGCGAGCGAAGGCAAGCAGATGCTGGATTTGTTGAACGCGACCCACGCAGAATATACGACGCCGGTCCGGGAGGGGCGCGCCGTGGAGCGGCCGTTGTTCCTCTCGATTTCGTCGCTCGGCGACGCCGCCACGCGGTTCGCTCTTCCGATCGGCCACGGCCCATCGTATTTGAGCCGCGCGTGGCAGGGAAGCTGGAGAACCTACAACCCGCCGGATGCTTTTGGAATCGCGTCACAGAGTTCTTACTACTTAAGCACCACCGCGCACATGGAAGCGCTGCAGAGCCATCTGATCGTCGCCGAGGCGGACGCGGCGCAGTGCAACGGCGGGAAATTGTTTGCCGGTCCTTTCCAGCTTCCCAACCAACAGCGATACCGGATCTGTGAGAAGCCCGGACGCCACAACGATACGCCCTATTGGGCGATGGAAATGCCGGCCTCTATCGTTCCGGATCACGGCGGCATCTTCAATGAGAATTTTATCGGTCTGCTCCAGCTTTTCCTGCCGGATGCCGAGGAAATGCGGAATCGAGCGCTTCGTCCCGCCTTGAGGACACGGCCGTAAACCCCTGGTTGCGCACGTCCCCTCGGAGATGAAGAGCCGCGTATCGGCTAGATCGCCGGACCGCTACTCGCGTAGCACTTGATGCACGAAGGACACGGCAATCGAGCCCTCGCCGACGGCCGACGCTACCCTCTTGACGCTTCCTCCGCGCACGTCGCCAACCGCAAAGACGCCCGGCAGGCTCGTCTCCAGCAGATGCGGCAGGCGAGCGAGCGGCCACTGCGCGGCGGCCAGATCGTCCCGCGAGAGACTTGGACCTGTCTTGATGAATCCGGCCGCGTCGAGCGCGACGCAGCCGTCGAGCCAACGCGTGTTGGGAACGGCCCCCATCATGACGAAGACGTGGCGGATGTCGTGCGCCTCGACGGCTCCCGTCTGCGTGTTCCGCCACCTCACGCGCTCCACACGCTCGCCGCCTTCGAGGGCGACGATTTCCGTGTGCGGGCGCAGGACAATCGCCGGACTCTCCTCGATGCGGCGAATCAGATAACGCGACATGCTCTCCGCCAATCCACTGGATCGAACCAGTACGTGGACACGGCGGGCTGTCCGGGCGAGGAATACGGCAGCCTGTCCCGCCGAGTTCCCGCCGCCCACCACGATCGCGTCTTCGCCCTCGCACAACTGCGCTTCGACGAACGTCGCGCCATAGTACACTCCGGAACTCTCAAACCGCGACAGGTTGTCGACCGGGAGCTTCCGGTACTCGGCTCCGGTCGCGATGACGATCACCCGCGCGGTGACGCGCGAACCGTCGTCGATTTCGACGGCGTAGGGTTTCCGCTCGCACGCGAGACGCTTGGCGTCCTTCGCGATAATCATCTGGGCCCCGAACTTTTGCGCCTGGGTGGACGCGCGGGCCGCCAGCTCCTGGCCGGAGATGCCGGTGGGAAAGCCGAGATAGTTTTCGATCTTCGAGCTCGCTCCGGCCTGCCCGCCGGGCGCGTTGGTTTCGAGCACCAGGACATCGAGTCCCTCGGATGCACCGTAGACGGCCGCGGCCAGCCCCGACGGCCCGGCGCCCACGATCACCACATCGCGGACGTGGGTTTGATCGATGGCTTCGTTGAAGCCGAGGCATTCGGCGATCTGGCCATTACTGGGATTGCGCAAAACGAATTCGCCGCGGCAAATCGCCACCGGCACGTCTTCCACGCCGACATGGAAATGGTCCAGGAGGTCCTGGACGCCGGCGTCGCTGTCGAGGTCCATGTACGCGTAGGGATACCCGTTGCGTGTCAGGAATTCCTTGACGCGCAGGGTGCCGGAGGAGTGCGTCGAGCCCACCAGCACGACGTCGCCCAAGCCGTAAGCGATTAAACTCGCCCGCCGGAGAATGAAGGCCCGCATCAGAATGTCGCTCAGTTCGCTGTCGGTCTGCACCAGCGCCAGCAGTTGCTCGCGGCCGGCTTCGATCACCTCCCCGGCTTCTATCGCGCGAAACGTGACCAGCCCGCGCTGGCCGGAAAGCATGCTCACTTCACCGCTGAACTGTCCGGGTCCCTGGACGGTCACGAGGTCTTCTCCGGCGGACGATTGCCGAACGACCTCCACGCGGCCGGCGGTCACGACGAAGAACCGCTCGATCCTCTCTCCGGCTCGCTGAAGCACTTCGCCGGGCTCAACCCGCCGCGCGCGGCCGTGCGCCGCAACGCGCGCGATCTGCGCCGCCGTCAGCGCGGGAAACATCTGATCGCCGCCCGAATCGAGCGGCAGCGGGGCCCTGGGGGGCGCGTCAGTCATAAGCGCCGCCCGTTCCGATGAACAGCACCATGAGATTCATTTTGAAAGTACACGTATCCCGCAGTCAAACGCCCTGACCACGGATGCGATTACGGGGGAAAGTTCCAGCAAGCTGGAGCGCGGCCCCCCCGGGAGATATCCCGCCTGTGCCCGCCTGTGCTGTGCCCGCCTGTGCGGAACCGCGCGGATCGGCTCTGATATAATTTCAAGCGATTTAGGAGATTTATCCGTGCCGAAACTATCGCTGGTCGCGAGTCTGCTGATCGCACTCACCGCTCCCACGGCCTTCGCAGCCACCTGCGAAAGCCTGGCCTCACTGAAATTGTCGGATACGGCCGTCACCTCGGCGGCGGTGGTTCCAGCCGGCGCCTTGCCGGAATTTTGCCGAGTGGCATTGACGATCCGGCCGACCGCCGATTCCGATATCCGCATGGAGATGTGGCTCCCCGCGTCCAATTGGAACAAGAAATTCGAAGCGAATGGCAACGGCGGCTGGGCCGGCTCCATCCAGGCGGGGGCCCTGGCCGCGGGCTTGAAGCGCGGCTACGCCACGGCCATGACCGATACCGGGCATGAGGGTGGCAGCGCCGCCTTCGCCATGGGGCACCCCGAAAAATTGATCGATTACGACTATCGCGCCGTGCATGAGATGGCCGTGAAGGGCAAAGCCATCGTCAAGGCGTTCTATGGCGAGGACCCCGCGCGGTCCTACTGGGACGGATGCTCACAGGGCGGACGACAGGGTTTGAAGGAAGCGCAGATGTATCCCTCCGATTTCGACGGCATCGTCGCGGGCGCGCCCGCCTTAAACTGGACCGGCCGCGCGATGCAATCCGTGTGGATCGCGCAGGCCACGCATAAAGACGACGCGAGCTTCGTGCCGAGCGCCAAGTTCGCGGCGATTCATCGCGCCGCGCTCGAAGCCTGCGACGCGAACGACGGCGTGAAAGACGGGGTGATCGAAGATCCCACGCGCTGCCATTTCGATCCCCAGGTGATGGAGTGCAAGGGCGCCGATTCGCCCACCTGCCTGACGACGGCGCAGGTGGAGACGGTCCGCAAGATTTACGCTTCGGTAACCAACTCGCGCACCCAGCAGGAAATCTTCCCCGGTCACGAACCGGGCAGCGAGATGGGATGGAATACCATGGCGAGTCCGAACCCCTTCGGCCTGGGCGCGGATCTTTTCAAATACGTGGTTTTTCAGAATCCCGAGTGGGACTATAAGTCGTTCAACTTCGATAGCGGTGTGGATGCGACTCTGAAAACCGCTGGCCAGTTGAACGCGATGGACGCGAATATCAAAAGCTATCTGAGCCGCGGGGGAAAGCTCATTCAGTATCACGGTTGGGGCGATCCGCAGATCTCGCCGCGCAGCAGCGTGAACTATTACAAGAGCGTGCTCGATACGCTGGGCGGCGCGAGCCAGGTGATGGGATCCTACCGCTTGTTCATGGTTCCGGGCATGGCGCACTGCCGCGGGGGCGACGGGACATCGACGTTCGATATGCTGACGGCGCTGGAGCAATGGGTGGAGGCGAACAAAACGCCCGAGCGCATCGAAGCGTCCCGCATCCGCGACGGCAAAGTGGATCGCACCCGTCCGTTATGCCCCTATCCGCAGGTGGCTGTGTACAAGGGCTCCGGCAGCACGGACGAGTCGGCGAACTTCGCCTGCCAGGCAAAATGATAATGACTTCGCGCCGGTCCACGGCCGTTGGTCCGGCGCGGCGCAGCGAATGGTCTTAGGAACGGCCAGACCTGAACCGCGGCGCGGGAGCTACGCGGAGTGCGCGAGCGCTCTATGATTTTCCAGCTTGGAGGCGATTCGCACTTGGCGTGTTCGCGCCGAAAGGATTTGTTCCCGTTCGGGGTGCGAAGCCGATTCCCCGGCCGCACGACGGTCGATCGTCTTCCTTCGCTCGACCAGGGTAAGCCGGGCTTCTTCTTCGCAAAGCAGGCTGTGCTCGCGATGGAGAGATTCACAAATTGGGCATGGCATAAGTGCGCCCATCCATTGTCGCCTATTCCAGGCGGCTCCGGCTTGTGCTTTTTCGTTCCTTTCATTGGGAATGGGGAGGCCGCACGCAAGGAGATCGTCGCTTCGGCCGACGGCGCCCTGTCGGCCGGCTCGCGGCGGCGGGGAGAAATCGAGGAAACTTACGGCGTTACGGCCGAACCGTCTCCCGCGCCGGCGTCAACGGATACCCGCGCTCGCGCCACGCGTCGTAGCCCCCTTCGAGCGGGCGAACGCGCGTGATCCCGAGTTTTTTGAGTTTCAGCGCCGCACGGGCGCTGGTGGCTTCGTTCGGTCAAGAACAGTAGATCACCACGTCGCGGTCCAGTGGAATGTCCCGGGCCTGCCACTCCAGCTCGCGGCGATCGAACCACATTGCGCCGGGAAGTTTGTCCTCCACCTCCTCAGCCACGCGCAAGTCGATCAGCACAACTTCCTCGATGCGCTTCAGCAGCTCTTCTGGAGTGATGCGCGCCACCACCAGGCTTTTGATAAACCGTCGCCGCTTCCAATACTTCCAGGCGATCCACAGCGCCAGCGGCCCTCCCAGTACCATGGCGACGCCGGAGCCCAAACGCGCTACCAGGGCGGCGGCTTCCTCCAGTTGCGTGCGGAAAATCATGCCGACACTCATGTAGGCGCTGGCCCAAACGAGGACACCGGCGCTATCCAACGCAAGAAACTTCCACCAGGGCATGCGGGAAAGTCCGGCCATAGGCGCGGCAATGGTGCTCAACCCCGGAACGAACTTCGCGACAATCATGGCCCACCCGCCCAGCCGCCGGAACCAGTAGCGGGTAGTGCTGACGCAGGAGTCCGGCTCGAGCGAAATGCGGCACAGAAGCTTCAGAACCGAGCCGCCCTTCTGGCGGCCCACCAGGTACCAGACGCTATCGGCGATCAGCGCGGCGATCAGCGCCGTGCCCGCCGAGGTCGCGAAAGAATAGTTTCCCAGGCCGATCAGCGCGCCCATCGCCAAGAGGACGGGAATGGAAGGGATCGGCAAGCCTGCCAACTCGGCCAGCACCGCTGCGAATAACACGAAGTAGCCGTGCCGGATCAGAAAGTCGAGCAGATGATGCATGGTCGATACCATTATCCACGGCTGCGTCTGCCACGTTTCCCCGCAGGAAAGCATCCAATTGTACATGCCCGGCCGGGAGCCGCAAACTAGGAGAATATGAACGGCTTCAACGCGGAATTTTTGGCTCACCATGCATTCGCCGCTTTTCTTGATGGCGGTGCCGCCCGGTGATCCAGCCGACCTACGCCGCCGCCCAGTTAGCGGCCGATCGTATTCATCGCCACTTGGCGATCTCTTCCGTCCCAACGGAAATCGCCAGTGAGCGCGCCGCCACGCTACCCGATTCGGCGACCTTAGCCGCTATGATCGATGCCGCTTTCTGGACCAGTCTGCGCCGCGAGGAAGGCTTCATCCCGCGCATTTCCCTCGCGTTCGTTGCGCCGGAGCAAGTGAACGACGCCGTCGCCTTCGCCGCTTCGCTTCCACTTGAGCCCAGGGATCTCACGAAGCTGGCCGCAGCCGTGGAGCGGGCCGGCCTTCATCTCGGCGTGTGGCCGCGGCAGGATGAACTGCGCGTGTGGGGCATCACGCGCAACCTTCCGGCCTTGTGTTTGACTCTGGAGGTTGTTCTTCCCGGCTTGCTGGTTGTGAAACAGAGTCCTTCGGAGGAATCCGGAAAGTTCATCAATATCGCCGTTCTCCAGGGGGACGAGATCAAGATCGTCGATCGGCAGGCTGCGGTCGTCCCGGCCTATCCGACTCCGCTCGCTTCACTTCTCCGCTTGGAATCGCAGTCCGGCGCGGGCTCGGCCGTCAACGTTCTGTTGCAGCTTGCGGTGTCGATGCGAGCGCATGGCCGCGGCGGAACGTTGCTGGTGGTGCCGGCCGGCTCGGACGCATGGGCCGAGTCGATTCTTCAACCTATCGTTTATTCAATCGCGCCCGCGTTCTCCGGCCTTGCGGATCTGATGCGAAAAAATGCCGGTGGCAAGTCCAGCCGCCGGCGGGAAGATGCGTTGGGCCGCGCCATCGATAGAATTGCGGGCCTCACTGCCGTTGACGGCGCTACGCTCATCGCCGCGGATTATGAGTTGCTGGCGTTCGGCGCCAAGATTGTCCGTCGCAAAAATTCCCCGCTTGTGGCCCAGGTTCTTGTCACGGAGCCTATCGAAGGTGGAACGCCGGTGATTGCGGAACCGGCCCAGTTCGGCGGCACGCGCCACCTATCGGCGGCGCAGTTTGTCCATGACCAGCCCGACGCGATCGCGCTGGTCGCCTCGCAGGACGGCCGGTTTACCGTCTTCGCCCGGTCCCCTGGCGAAGAAACGGTACATGCGCACCGCATCGATGCGCTGTTGCTGTAATCGCCATGGCTGTAAGCGATTGATACGCCGCTGCTGCAATTGGGTTTGCAAGATCCCGCCGTCCGGCGTTTCCAGAAAAGGTTTGCGAACCTGGAAACCATTCGTACCGCTTGGCATCATATAAAGCATGGCGCGTGGCCCCGTCGCCGCGTCGCGGGAGGACAACGTGACACGGGATCATATGAATTCGCGGATCGCGAAATCGATGGCGATTTGTCTGAGCGTCATCAGCGCCGCTGTTTCGGTCGGCTGCTCGACCAGCGCAAACACGCCAACGACTCCCGGTCCGCCCGTCGTTGAGGTAGTGCAGGTCGAGCAGAAGGATGTCCCGATTTACATCGAGTGGATCGGCACGCTGGACGGAATCGTGAACGCCGACATCAAAGCCCAGGTGTCCGGGTACCTGTTGAAACAGGACTATACCGAAGGCTCGTTCGTGAAGCAGGGGCAGTTGCTATTTGAAATCGATCCGCGGCCGTTCCAGGCAGTCGTCGATCAAGCTGAGGGTCAGCTCGCGCAGGCCGACGGGCAGTTGGCACAAGCGAAGGCGCAACTCACGCAGGCCGAAGCGCAACTGGCCGTGACGGAGGCCAATCAGGTCAGAACCCAGCTCGACGTGGACCGGTACACGCCGCTGGCAAAGCAGCAGGCGATCACCCAGCAGGATATGGACAACGCCACGCAGAATAACGTCGCGGCGAAAGCCCAGGTGCAGTCCGCGAAGGCGCAAATTGAGACGGCCAGAGCTCAAATCCAGGGCGCCACCGCCGCGGTGCAGGCGGTCACTGCCACCGTGGAAACCGCAAAACTCAACCTTAGCTTTACGCGGCTCACGTCGCCCATTGACGGCCTCGCCGGTGTGGCCCAGCAACAGGTCGGCGCTCTCGTCAGCCCCGCGAGCGGTCCCGTGACCACGGTTTCGACCGTCGATCCGATCAAGGGTTATTTCACCGCCAGCGAGCAGGAATATCTCGACTTTCACCGGCGCTACTCGACGCCCTCCGCGCTGGAGGCCGCCAGGAAGGGTTTGCGGCTGGAGCTGATCCTGGCGGATGGCACCATTTATCCGCACGTCGGGACCTACTACTTCGCAGATCGGGAGATCAGCCAGGGCACCGGTTCGCTTCGCGTCGCAGGTCTGTTCCCGAATCCCGAAAACCTCCTGCGCCCCGGACAATATGCGCGGGTGCGCACCTCCCTAAGAACGAAGGAGCACGCGTTGCTGATCCCGCAGCGCGCGGTCACGGAGATGCAGGGGACCTATCAAGTCGCTGTCGTGGACAACGACAACAAGATCGCCGTCCGCAACGTGAAGTCCAGCGACCGGGTGGGCGCTCAGTGGATCATCGACGACGGATTGAAGCCGGGTGAACACGTGGTTGCCGAAGGCGTCCAGAAAGTGCGGCCCGGCATGACCGTGATTCCGAAGCCCTATGCCGCGCCGGCGGAAGGCGCGGGTCAGTAACTCCTATGTCCAAGTTCTTCATCCGCCGTCCCATCGTGGCGATGGTTATCGCAATCCTCATGGTGATCGCCGGCGCGGTCGCCGTCGCCAGCCTGCCCATCGCCCTCTTCCCGCCCATCGCGCCGCCCGAAGTGCAGATCTCCGGCGTGTACACGGGCGCGGATGCGCAAACCATCGAGCAGTCGGTTGCCACGCCCATCGAACAGCAGATGAGCGGTGTGGACAACATGAACTACATGTACTCGCTGAACGCCACCGCCAAGGGCGAGATGAGAATGATCGTCGATTTCGACGTGAAGACGGATCCCAACACCGATCTGATTCTCTCGCAGTTGCGCACGACGCTCGCCTCCTCGCAGCTTCCCGCCGAAGTCAACAACTACGGCGTCACCGTCCAGAAGACACTCACCGCGCCGCTGATGCTGCTCAGCTTGAATTCTCCGAACGGCACCTATGATGCCCAGTTCCTCGCCAACTACGCCTACATCAACCTCAACGATCAGCTCACCCGCGTGCCGGGCATCGCCAGCGTTCAGGTGTTCGGCGCCGGCCAATACGCGATGCGGCTGTGGGTCAAGCCCGATCAATTGGCGAAGCTCGGCATCACCGTTCCGGAGATCGTCAGCTCGATCCAGTCGCAGAACACCGTGAATCCGGCGGGTCAGGTCGGCAGCGAGCCGGCTCCGCCGGGCCAGGAGTACACCTATTCGGTGCGGGCGCGGGGGCGGCGGACCTCGGCGGAAGATTTCGGTCAAATCGTAGTTCGCGAGACGCCGGACGGCGGCATCGTGCGCGTGAAAGACGTGGCGCGCGTGGAACTGGGGTCTCAGGATTACACGATCGTCGGACGTTTCAACCGCAAACCAAGCGCGGTCCTGGCGCTGTATCAACTACCCGGTTCGAACGCGGTCGAGGCTGCCCAAGGCGTATACAAGCTGATGGCCGAAGCCCAAAAACGCTTTCCCGAGGGTATGGACTACGCGGTGGCGCTCGACACGACGCGCGCCGTTACCGAGGGAATCAAGGAAATCGTCCAGACGCTGGTGATCGCCATCCTGTTGGTGATCGTGGTGGTCTATATCTTCCTGCAGGGCTGGCGGGCCACGCTGATTCCGTTGCTGGCGGTTCCCGTCTCCTTAGTCGGCACGTTCGCGTTCTTCCCGCTGCTGGGCTTTTCGATCAATACACTCTCCCTGTTTGGACTGGTTCTGGCGATCGGCCTGGTGGTGGACGATGCCATCGTCGTCGTCGAGGCCGTCGAGCGTCATATTGAAAACGGCCTTGCTCCCAAGGCCGCGGCGTTTAAAGCCATGGAGGAGATCTCGGGCCCGGTGATCGGCATCGCGCTGGTTCTGTCGGCGGTCTTCGTCCCTACGGCGTTCATTCCCGGCATCACCGGAAGGCTGTACCAGCAATTCGCCGTGACGATCGCCATTTCCGTAATCCTTTCCGCGTTCAACGCCCTGACGCTCAGTCCCGCGCTCGCGGCCCTGCTGCTCAAACCGAAAACCGAGAGCCGCGGGCTGCTGAGAAAGGCCTTCAACTGGTTTAACCGCATGTTCGGGCACGCCACCGAGGGCTATGTCCACTGGTCCGGAGCGCTCGTCCGGAAGAGCGGGGTCGCGCTCTTTATGTTGATCATCTTCGGCGTAGCGGCCGGGTTCTTCAGCAATAAGGTACCCTCCAGCTTCTTGCCCGACGAGGATCAGGGCTACCTCTATGTCAATCTCCAGCTTCCCAATGCCTCTTCTCTGCAACGCACCGACGAAGTCGCGCGAAAGATCGAGAACATTTTGGCGCAAACGCCGGGTGTTGAGCACACCACGACCATCATCGGCTTCAGCTTGCTGAGCTTCGTACGGACCAGCTACAACGCCTTCTTTTTCGTCACGTTGAAGGATTGGAAAGATCGCACGTCGCGCGCCGAGGAGTTTCAGGCGATCAAACAGCGCTTGAACGGAGCGCTCAGTACGCTGCCGGAGGGAATCGCTTTCGATTTTTCGCCGCCGGCTATTCCGGGCGTGGGCACCTCCGGCGGATTCACGTTTGTCCTCGAGGACCGGGCCGGCAAAGACGTGCCCTTCCTGGCGGCCAACGTCAACACCTTCATGGAGGCCGCGCGCAAACGTCCCGAAATCGCCGGCTTGAGCACGACGCTTCTCCCGAGCGTGCCTCAACAGTTCGTCGATGTCGATGAAGACAAGGTCCTCAAGCAGGGAGTACCCATCGGCGACGTCTACCGCACCATTCAGGCGTTCATGGGCGGGCTGTTCGTGAACTACTTCAATCAGTTTGGCCGCCAATGGCAGGTCTACATCGAGGCCGAAGGCGAGTATCGCACCAAAGCGGAAAATGTCGGGCAGTTCTACGTGCGCAACGTGAAGGGAGAGATGGTGCCGCTCTCTGCGCTCACCACGTTTGAGTCGCGCCCCGGCCCGGAGTTCACGATGCGCTACAACATGTATCGGTCGGCTCAGCTCAACGGGGCCGCCGCGCCGGGATACAGCTCCGCGCAGGCCATGAAGGCGCTCGAAGAAGTCTTCGCCCAAACCATGCCGCGCGAAATGGGCTACGACTACACGGCGATGTCGTTTCAGGAAAAGAAAGCCCAGGAGGGCATCCCGCCCGCCGCGATTTTCGGATTCTCGCTGCTGTTCGTTTTCCTGATCCTCGCGGCTCTGTATGAGAGTTGGACGCTGCCGTTCAGCGTTCTGCTGAGCACGCCCGTCGCCGTCTTCGGCGCTTTCGCGGTGCTGTGGCTGCGCCGCGCGCTGCTGGGAGCGTTCCTGCCGCCCTACCAGGTGCAGATCGAAAGCGACGTATATTCGCAAATCGGCCTGGTCATGCTGATCGGTTTGGCCGCCAAGAACGCGATTCTGATCGTGGAATTCGCCAAGGACGAATTGGAAAAAGGGAAGAACCTGATCGACGCCGCCCTCGAAGGAGCCCGTCTCCGGCTGCGTCCGATTCTGATGACTTCGTTTGCGTTCATTCTCGGCTGCGTCCCGCTGTGGACGGCCTCCGGCTCCGGATCGGTCGCCCGCCAGATCATGGGAACGACCGTAATCGGCGGGATGCTCGCCGCTAGCGTGATCGGCATCTTTTTTATTCCCGCGATCTTCTATCTTGTGGAAAAAGTCTCGGGCGCCACCCGAACATCGCCCGCCGTGACGCCGCCGGTACCCTCTCCGGCACAAGGGGATTGACAATGCGGAAATTACCCATCGCGTCGGTTTTAGCCGCGGCCTTACTCGCCGGTTGCACCGTAGGTCCCAACTATCGGCGGCCCACCGTTCAAACGCCCGCTGCTTTTCGCGCGTCCACCGCGACCACTGGCGATGCGGCCTCTTTGGGCGACCTCAAATGGTTCGAGGTTTTCAAGGACGAGAAGTTGCAGGAGCTGGAAAGGGAGGCTTTGCAGCAGAACTACGATGTGCGGGATGCCGCTGCCCGCGTCGAAGCAGCGCGTGCCAATCTGGGCGTCGTTCGATCCAACCAGTTTCCGAATGCTGACGCGAGCGCCGACATCTCCACCATTCGCGTCTCGCGCAACGGATCGACGCCTCTGCCAGCGTCTTTTGTCCCGTCGCAGAATCGCACTTTCGGGGGAGCCACTCTTGGTCTGCTCTCGTTCGAGCTGGATTTCTGGGGCCGGCTGCGCCGCGCCACCGAGGCCGCTCGCGCCGATCTGCTCGGCGCGGAAGAGAATCGCAAAGCCGTGATCACGACGCTGGTGAGCGACGTGGCGGCCGGCTATTTCAGCCTGCGCGAGCTGGATTACGAACTGGAGATTTCCCAGCGTACCCTGGCTACCCGGCAGCAATCGCTGGAGCTCATCAAAAACCGCCAGGCCGGAGGCGTCGCGACGCTCCTCGATCTGCGCCAGGGCGAGCAACTCGTGTACACTGCCGCGGAAACGATTCCCACGCTGCAACAAGCCATCGAGCAGACCGAAAATCAGATCAGCCTGCTGTTGGGAAAGAATCCCGGCGAGGTCTTGCGCGGACGAAGCCTCACGGAGCAGGAGATGCCGCCGGAGGTGCCGCCCGGATTGCCTTCCGCGCTCCTGGAACGCAGGCCGGATATTCGCGCGGCCGAGCAAGCCTTAATCGCCGCTAACGCGGAAATCGGCGTCGCGAAGGCGGCCTACTTTCCGCAAATCAGCCTGAGCGGGTTCCTGGGCGGGCAGGGAACGCAACTGTCGAGCTTGTTCAGCGGGCCGAGCTCCGTCTGGAACTTCACCCCGCAAGTTACCCAGCCCATCTTTACGGCCGGACGGCTCAAGTCGAACGTGCAGCTCTCGCAGGCCGTGCGCGACAGCGCCTTGATCCGATACGAGAAGGCGATTCAAACCGCTTTTACCGAAGTTTCAAATGCGCTCATCGCTCACCAGCGCATTCGAGAAAGCCGGGTGCAGGAGGAGCTTCTGGTAAGCGCGTTGCAGGATCGGACCCAGCTCGCTTACGTCCGGTACCGTGGTGGCGTGGACACGCTTCTCAACGCTCTCGATTCCGATCGGGATCTGTTTCAGGCGGAGCTGACGCTCTCGCAAATCCGCTTGAACGAGCTGGACAGCGTGGTACAACTCTACAAAGCCCTGGGTGGAGGCTGGCAATAAGGAATGCCGGCGTGCGTGCGGAAATTGAAGCCGGGGCGGTGGTTCGCACATCTATAACTGTGCGCCGGCGTCGTCCGCTGGCGCCTTCCCTTTTATGAATTCCACCGATCTCTCCCGGCTCTTGCTTCCGATTCGTCCCGTGGACCACCTGCACGGTTCGGAGGATGCTCCCTATACGCTGGTCGAGTATGGAGATTACGAGTGCCCGGAGTGCGGGCGTCTGTACGTGATCCTTCGCGATCTGCAAACCGATGTTGCCGCCCGATTGAGGATCGTGTACCGGCACTATCCTCTTTCCGGCGCCCATCCCCACGCCCAGCAGGCCGCGGAAGCGGCGGAGGCGGCGGGCGCCCAGGGTAAATTCTGGGAAATGCACACCCTCCTTTTCGAGCGCCAACAGGCGCTGCGGACGAAGGATTTGATTCGTTACGCGGAAGAGCTCGGCCTGGACGTCGACCGCTTCCGCGCGGAGTTGAAGAACGAAACCTATAACCTGAGAGTCCGCGCCGATTTTCTGGCCGGGGTTCAGAACGGAGTCTACGGAACCCCCGGTTTGTTTCTGAACGGCATCCGCACCGATGGCGGTTGGGACAAAGCATCGCTCATGAGCCATCTGATCGTCGGGGCCGATTCCTAGCTTCTGTCGGGCGGGATTTCATCCTGCGGCCGGTTTGTAAGCGGCCTTGCAGGCGCGCCCGCACTCTGCGCGGTTGAAAACCGCGCGCAGCTTGAAAAGCCGCGCCACAAGACGAAACACGCGAATTTTGAATTTTTTTTACCCGGCGATCGATTTCCAGCTCTTCACCAGGTGATCCGCCGTTCGCCACGCCAGCGCCTGGATCGTTTCCGTCGGATTGCGGGCGCCGTGCGTGCCCATCACCGATCCGCTGACGATACCGAGGTTGGGGGCTTCGTGGGAGAATCCCCACTTATCGACGACGCTCTTCGCCGGATCGTCGCCCATGCGCGTTCCGCCGACGCCGTGCACGCTCAGCTGCGGTCCTTCGGCGGGCGAAGGCGTGACGATGGTGTCGATAGCGCCGGCCGCGCGGAACCACTCGGCCGCTTTGTTGGCCGCATGCAGGCTGGCACGCGGCTCGTTTTCCTTGCGGCCGCTGGTGATGCGGCACACCGGATTGCCCAGCGGATCCTTCACCTCGGGATCCAGGTCCAGATACGTGTTTTCGTACGGGAACGTATTGCACTGCGCGTAGACGCCCACCCAGCGCCCGGCGTTTTCGCGCAAATAGGATTTGAACTTCGAGCCCCACTGCGGCGCGCGCCCGAACGTGGGTCCGGCGGCCGAGGCGATGGGATGCACTTCGTGATTCACCGTCAGGCTGGCGCCGCCGATGAAACCGAGGCCCGTATGATCGAAATTATCGTCGGCCCAATCGTTCACCACGACGTTCTGCGCGAACGCCCCCTGCCACACGTTCAGATCGTGAGGAAACAGTGCGACGCATTCGCGCACCGCCCAGTGTCCGATGTAGTTCTTGCCCACCTGCCCGTGATTGTTGGACAAACCGTTGGGATACGCCTTCGATTTCGAAAGCAGCAGGAGCCGCACATTTTCGTACGTGTAGGAGCCCAGCAGGACAGCCTTGGCGGGCTGAAAATATTCCTGCCCGTCGCGGATGTACTGGACGCCCGTAACCTTCCCGTTGTCGTCGGAGACGATGCGCGTCACGTGGGCGCGCTCGAAAATCGTCAGGTTCTTGGTTTTCATGGCCGCGGGAATAGTGCTGACCATGGTGGAATTTTTCGCGTTGACGTGACAGCCTCCCGTGTCGCAGAAGCCGTGATACACGCACGCGGAACGGCCTCCGTAAGGCCGCGAATTGATCGCCGCGGGTCCCCGATGCGGGTGCCAGCCGAGCTTGCGCCCGCCCGCGATCAGCATGTCGGTGAAATCGCTGTCGCGCAGAGGCGGCATCGGATATTCGCGCTTGCGGGGGCCCTCGAAAATATTCCCCGCCGGATCGATCTTGCCTTGCAGGTTGCCGGCCTTGCCCGAAACGCCGACTTCGTATTCGACGGTGTCGTAGAACGGCTCCAGGTCGTCGTAAGCGATCGGCCAATCCTCCACCGTCGAGCCGGCCGGGATCGCGCTCGCGCCGTAACGGCGGATGGTTTCCGAGCGTACCTTGAAATCCCACGGATGAAAGCGCCAGCTGTTGCCGTCCCAATGAATGGACGTCCCCCCGACCGCGTTCATCATCGGCGGAATCGTGAAGCGCCGCGTGGGCTGGCCGGGGCCGGTGCGGAAGGTCGGGATCTCGCCCCATCCCTTGCGGCCGGTGCCCACCATGCGGCGGATGTTGTTGTGCACTTCGTCGGGGCGGAAATCGGCGGGCTTCATCCAGCTTCCGGCTTCGAGCGCGGCGATCTTCAGGCCCGCGCGAGCGAGCGGCAGCACCGCGACGCCGTTGGCCGCGCCCAGCCCAACCACGGCTACATCGACGGGCTTGAGTTTAGTGGCCATGGTTGTCTTCCCCATTCGATGCATACGCCGATTTATGCAGCGTCGCCGCGGGCTTACTCATCTTCTGCTCCTCGGCCGTGACCGCCAGGCGCACGCCCGGATATTTGATCAGATCCCAGCCGGCGAAGTTCTTGTTGCCGCCCCAGTAGGGATCGCAGAACATCCCTTCGAGCGTCAGGCGCCGCGCGCGCGCGAAAAACGCCTTCAGGTTGGGAGCCTGATCGTTATCGATGGCCGTCAGCACCGCATCGCGTTTTTCCGTGGATAGCTGGGCGAACGGCGCGCCCTGCGAAGTGCGCGCGAAGGCGTCCAGGTTCGCGAGCCCCGTCGCGAAGGATTCTTTTTCGGCCGCGAGAAAATCCACGAACGAACGGTCGATGTATTCGGCCGCTCCGCTCTCCACCGCTCCCGGACCGTTTTCGTCGGTGGGTATGATGCGATCGGCGAAGGCTTCCAGGATGCGCCGTTGCTCGGGCGAAAACGCCGTAACGGGTTTCGTCGCTGCCGCTGCAGCTTGCGGAGCCGCCTGGATCGCCGTCGCGGGGATCAGCCCGCCGGCGAGCGCCGCGCCCGTGAACGTCGCCCCGGCCAGCATGTCGCGCCGCGTAATCGACACGCCGGCGATCCTCTTGCCGCGTGCTTCTCGTGAGCGTTTCTGTTTCATCGGTTCTCCTTCGCTGCGCTTCGCATGTCCGATTCGTCTATTGTCTATCACAAACCGCAGCGCTAGTGGCCTGTCCAAGCGAGCTCATCGTGGCGCACGCACTTCCGCAGGACCCGTTCCGGGCGTGCGTGCCGCGTCGAGACTTTTCTCGACGCCCGGGCCGGGTTACCCTACCGCTTCGGAGCCCGTCGCGCCTTTTGCGGACGGCTGGCAGGTGTTGGCAGGGCGGCTTCGGATACCGCGATGTCTTCGGAAGCCTTCCAACTCCCGTCGGCTTGTTTCTTATACGGTGACGTAGCTCCCCTTGTCTTCGACGGCTTTCTTGGTCTTGGGATTCGTCACCGTCATGGTGTACGAGCCTTTGGTGGAAGCCATGTCGCCGGCCTTGCTGACGTCGACGAGATCCGCGGCAAACTTCAGCTTCGACGCGGTGCCGAGCATGCCCTTCCATGCCGCGCGGATGGCGTCCTTCCCCTTGGCCGCGGGCGCGCCGGGCCCCATGAAGACCGCGTCGTCGGTATAGTGCGCGGCAATCTTGTCGAGGTCTTTTGCGGCGGCTTCCTTCACCCAGCTCGCTTCGAGATCGCGGATCTTGGCTTGCTCGGCGGCGGCGTCGACGGCAGGGACGGGAGGAGCCGAGTTGCAGGCGGCAAGCATTGCCAGCGCCAGAACGGTGAAACAGAAACCTGCGGTTCTCAGCATATAACAGACTTGTACTTCTTTCGGCGAGCAAACGCAAGCTCGTGACCCAAGAACGTCCTCGCCGTGATCGTCGGAGCCACGCGAGCTCTTAAGGCCGGCCTCCCGGAAGGAGATCCCGGAGATTCGAGCTTTGCTGATAACATACGTGGACGACCGCGGTCTACGCCCTGATCTTGCCGGTGCTTCTGCTTATCCCGAAGGAACTAATCGCGACCGCCGATGGCGAGCCCAACCCGGAGGTCGACGCCGAGGTGCGGGCCGAAATCGCCGCGACGGACCCGGCGTTGGGATAGTTTGGTCACTCGACTGAGCCGCGACGACCGGGAGTTGTGTTGCCGCGTTAGAGCTTTTTCAAAGTGATCGTGGTCCGTTGTGGGGCATGGCTTCTGCCTTGCCGCCGGGCTTCTGCCCGGCGATTCGCCAGGAGCAACGGGCAAGCCGCGCAGAAGCGCGGCTGCAGCCCGGAGGGGCTGCCCCACAAGAACTGTCTACGCTATCTTGAAAATGCTCTAGAATTAGGTTCAGTATAGGCTCTTCAAACCATCTATGCGGAGATGTAAGGCAGGATTTCTCGTCGCGGCTACGCTCACTCTGCCTGTTTACGCTCCAGCGCAAGGCGGCGGGCGCGGCGCGGCGCCCACCGGCAAGGCCGCGGCTCCCGTCGATCTGACTGGTTACTGGGTGTCCATCGTCACCGAGGACTGGCGCTACCGCATGGTCACGCCGAAGAAGGGCGATTTCGCCAGCGTCCCGCTGACCGCCGAAGGTCGCAAGGTCGGCGATGCATGGGACCCGGCCAAGGACGAAGCGGCGGGCGAGCAATGTAAATCCTACGGCGCGCCCGCGCTCATGCGCGTCCCCGGAAGAATCGACATCGACTGGCAGGACGATTTGACGCTGAAGATCGAGACAGACGCTGGAACGCAGACCCGTCTCTTTCACTTCGGGCCGGGCCAGCCTCCTACGGGTCCCGGCACGCTGCAGGGATTTTCGACGGCAACGTGGGATGCTCCCCCTCCGCCGCAGAATGCGGGCGCACAGAACAACGTGGCCGGAGGAGCTGCCGCGGATGCGCAGGCGCGCGGCGGATCGCTGAAGGTGGTCACTAATCGTTTGAAGGCCGGCTACCTTCGCAAGAACGGCGTGCCGTACAGCGAGAACGCGCTGCTCACTGAATATTACACGCGCACCAACGAGCCCAACGGCGATTCGTGGCTGATTATCACGACCATCGTGGAAGATCCGCAATATCTGAACCTGCCGTTCCTGACCAGCACGCATTTCAAGAAGGAAGCGAACGGATCGAAGTGGATGCCGTCCCCGTGCACGGCGCGCTAGGGCGGAAGAAGACCGCAGTTTCTACTCCGCTCGATCGCTCTCGCGGGTCGAGGCCCGCTCCTTGACATTCGCGGTTCCGTTTCCGGCCTCTGCGCGCTCATTGACATTCGCGGTTCCGTAAAACCGGCTCACTCACGCGCCTGTCATCCCGAGCGAAGGCGAGGGATCTGCTTTTAAAGCCTCCGCAACACCCGGACAGAAAGCGGATTCGTCATTTGTGCGGGGACCCACGACGGTTGGCACAGCCCGGTGTGCGGTCACAACTTTGCGATCGCCTCTATTTTCCGCCTGCTCACTGACTTGGATCTCTCGTTTCCGGTGATTCCAGGAATTCATCGGTTATGTTTTAGTCGAGGAGTTCGATGCGCTCTCTTATCGGAGGGCTCGGACCGGCCAGGAACGGTTTTCTAGATAAACTGCGAGGGCCTGCGTGCGATGAGAGTTCGCCGGTACTTTAACTGGCCCCAAGCCGCTGCGGGTTAAGACGGACAGCGCGCCGTGCGCGATAAAAGACGGACTCTCCGCCGAGAGAGTAAAAAACGGCCGGGGGCGCCCCCACTATAAGTGTGTCCGTGTGTACTAAGAGGTGATGAAAAACCCCTAATAACCGCTCTGTGTGATCGCGGCCCATAGTCGGCGCTTTGTGTTTACAGCGTCTTGCCGAGCCGCGACCACAGGGAGCGGTTTACCTCGCGCGTTTTTCAGCAGCCTCTAATGAGTGTCGGTTTTACCGAACCGCGCATGAGGCTGCGGAAAAAAGAGAACGACTACCAGGAAACCCGGTGCGTGCCGGCCCGGCTCACCAGCTCCGCGTGTTTCGCGATGCTGGGGTACGCCATCTTCAGGAACCGTTCTCCATTCAGGAAACCGCCGCCCCATTTCGCGTCGAACTCGGCGGCCGGGTTCGCCTTCAGCACATCGTCGACGCTCGCGCCTTTTTTCGAAAACGTGCTGAGGCGGTCGAAGACCGTGTGCAACATGTCGCGCGAGGCTTGCATGTCCTGCTTGGAAGAGAGCGGGCCGTGCCCCGGAATGATTTTGGTCTGCGCGTCGCCCACCTTTAACAATTTGTCGAGGGCCGCGGCCATGCCGCCGATCCAGCCGCCCGTGGAATAGTCGATCACGGGATAGGCGCCGCTGAAATAAAGATCGCCCGTGTGCAGCACGTTGGCCGCGGGAAAGTACAGGTACACGTCGTTATCGGTGTGCGCGTTCGGAAACCATTTGTACTCGATCTTTTCCTTGCCGAAGGTCAGCTTGCCGCCGTCGGTGAAAATCTGCCCGGGGATTCCCTCGGGCTTCAGCGGCTCGACCGTGGTGTTGAAAATCTCCATCTTCACTTTCTGGCTGAGCCAGAATTTGGCGTTCTGATGCGCCATGATTTTGACGCCGGCCTTACCCAGCAGTTCGTTCGAGCCCACGTGATCGCCGTGCCAGTGCGTATTGAACAGAAGTTTGACGGGGTGCGCGCCCGCCTCGGCGACCGCCTTCTGCAGCTCCGCGGCGCGATTGGCGAAACCGCCGTCGATCATCATCGCGCCGTCCTCGGCCAGGACCAGCCCGACGTTGCCGCCGTCGCCGGAGAGCAGCACGATGCGATCCGTGAGCTGGGCGGCGCGGATGGGATCGGGCGGCGTCTGGCCCAAGCCGCGGCGCGCGATGGCGAGACCCGCTGCGCCGCCGCACAAGGCGCGCAGGAAATCGCGACGTTCGACAATGCGGGGACCGGCGTTCGGGGTGGTCATGATTAAATGGTAGTACCGAAGCGTTCCCGTGCAAACGGCGGCGTCGTAAATTTCTTGTAAAAAATCGCCTTTATGCGGGCTCTTCTTCTGATTCTCGCTTCCGCTTTGGCGGCCAGCGGCCAGCGGGTCGCGTTCAATCGGGATGTGGCTCCCATCCTGCAGAAGCGCTGTCAAACGTGCCACCGCCCTGGGCAAGCCGCGCCCATGCCGCTCCTCACCTACCAGGACGCTCGTCCCTGGGCCAAGGCGATCCGGACGGCGGTCGCCTCCCGCAGGATGCCTCCCTGGTTTGCGGACCCGCGCTACGGCCGCTTTGCGAACGACCCGTCGATGACGCAAACCGAGATCGATACGCTCGTGAACTGGGCGGACAATGGCGCGCTGGAAGGAGATCCGCAGGACCTGCCGCCGCCGGTCCAGTGGCCGGAGGGAGGGTGGCAGATTCAGCCTGACGTAATCGTTTCGTTGCCGGCGTATCACGTTCCACCGAAGGGGATCGTCGAATGGATCTACGTCACGGTCCCCAGCGGCTTCGCGAAAGATACGTGGGTCGCCTCCCTTGAAATTCTTCCCGGCGATCCTGCGGTTCTGCATCACGCCGGCGTTTTCTTCCAGCCCCATCCGATCGACGCTCAGGATGGCAAGCCGGCGGTTGCAGATCCTCCGGTGGACTTAGGCGCTCTCAGCGCCGTCTATCTCCCCGGCTTTCGCGCCATGGATTATCGCCGTTATGACGCCGCGCAGCTGGTTCCCGCGCACACCGACCTGGTGCTCCAGATGCATTACACGCCGAACGGCAAAGCGGTGACGGACGTCACGCGGATCGGTTTTACGCTGGCGAAGGAGCCGCCCCGGCGGCGCTTCATCGCGTATTCGCCGCAGCCTCCCGCGATTTCGGATCGCCGGGTTTTCCGAATTCCAGCGGGCGACGCGAACTGGAGGAGTCCTCCAGTGGACGGAGTGTTCCACGCCAACGCCGAGCTGGTGTGGTTTCTGCCGCACATGCATCTGCGCGGCAAAGATATGACGTACAGCTTGACCTATCCCGATGGCAGATCGGAAATCGCGCTGAGCGTTCCGAAATACGATTTCGCGTGGCAGATCGGCTACGACACGGCCTCGCCGATTCGGATCGCCAAGGGCACGCGGCTGCACGTGGACGCGCACTTCGACAACTCGGCGAACAACCCGGCCAATCCCGATCCGGCGCGAGACGTCTACGGCGGCACGCAGACCTGGGAGGAGATGATGGCGCCCTTCTTCGGCGTGGTTGTCGATGCCCGCCTGGATCCCCGCAAGGTGATGACGCTGCCGGGTCAAGCCGGTGCAATCGGCGCCGGGCGGCGATAAGGCAACAGTAAGCGGGCGAGGCGCTCTCTCGTAGCGGGATCTTTCGTACCGTCCTTGACGGGCGCGGCTCGGTAAAGCCCCTCGGAGACCGAGCCGTGACCGAAGGGAGCGGTTGTGCGGTACGAACTCACTGCGACACGCCATCCCAGCAACACTCTCGCGATCGACGCGGCCGGTAAAAAATAGGCCCGGGAGACTTTCGTCGCACCGGGCCTTTGAGGGAAGAACAAGATCTAGAGAGAGAGATTCTACGTTTCCAGGCGCTAACGCCGGCCGCCGTGGCCTCCACCGCCTCCGCCCGAGTGTCCACCGCCTCCGCCGCCTCCACGATTCCCGCCACCACCGCTGGGAGCGCCGCGGAATCCGCCCCCGCCATAGCTGGGGCGCGGTCCACCGAAACCGCCGCTCGATGCGCTTCCGCGCTGCGCGCCGTAACTCTCGCTGCGATTGTTCACGATGGGCGGGCTGATCCGCACCGGTTGCGATCCGCCGCCAAGTCCGTTTGCGGGGCTACCCTGGAATGCACGCGGCGCATTGCTTTCGAAGGTGGTTGCATTGTGAACCTGACCGCCACTTTGGAAACCGCCGCCGGGAAAATTCCCGCTGGGGGAATTGCCGCCGGACTGCAGCGCTCGCGCACCTTGGAACCCTTGGGCTTGGCCCTGAGAACCAGGGACGCTACCTTGAACCCTTTGAAACCCGCCGGAACTCGCAGTTGAAGGATCGAAGCGTCTCCATCCGCCGGCCGGGCCAGCTGGTGATCCACCCGCCGGGGAACCACCCGTAGACGGTGACGACGGGCCGCCGGTGAATGATCGACCCGCAACCGGACCACCAGTAAACGAACTGCCCGCCGCGGATCGATTGGCCGTTTGCGGAGACGCGCCCGCCGATCGCGAGGGCGCCGAAAAGAAGCGCGTATTCTCATTCGTGCGCGGCATGCCCTGGACGTTACCGCCCGCCGTGGGACTGGCGCTAAAGCTGCGGCTTTCCCGATTGGGCGAGACGGGCATTCCGCCGCGCATGATCCCTGCGTGTGCTAGATCGCTGGACGACGCCCGCACGAAATTGGAACGGCCCACGGCCGAGCGTCCAAAATCCCCTGCGCGCATACTGGTCACGGCGCCGTTGAAGCGGGCATTCCGATACACGTTGGTGATGTTCATGTTGTTCACGATGGTCGTGTTGTTGACCACGGTGTTGTTGACGATGTTGTTGCGGAAGCCGCCGAAACCGGGTCCCCACCAGGGATGGAAGGCCTCAAACGGAGCCAGAGGGCACCAGCCTACGTTGCCGAATCCGAGGCTCGCGCCGAAACCGGGCGCGCCCCAGCCGAAGAATCCGACCAGCGCCGGACTCCAGTAGTACGTCGGGCCGAACGCTCCGGGATACCAGGCCCAGCCGAAGCCTCCGCGATACCAGCGCCCGTAATGATACGGCGCCCAGCCCCACGGATCGTAGCTGACCCAGCTCCAGCCATAGTAATCGATGTAGGACCAGCGACCATCGCGATACGGAGCCCAATCCGGGTCCTGATCGGGGACCCATACGTTGCCGTACGCCGGATCGTAGGTCCAGTGGCCGTACTGGCCGAGGTCCTCGGCGCCATAGACGTCTGGAGGGACGTTGCGCGAAACCGTGCTGTAATTCTCGAAAATCCGGTCGCGATCCGCGTTCCAGCGATCCCAGTTGT
Organism: Bryobacteraceae bacterium; assembly: GCA_035934795.1. GTDB lineage: Bacteria > Acidobacteriota > Terriglobia > Bryobacterales > Bryobacteraceae > Palsa-187. The sequence goes on from DASYXM010000050.1 coordinate 169,930, forward strand.
CTAAGGGAGGCGCGGCGCTGGTGCGGAATTCAGGGTCCGACGCGGGACCGCGCGAGGTCATCATCTGGCCGGCGCGCAAGGGTTCCGAACCCGTTGGTGATGTGATCTCGGCTTCGCCTGCGCGCACGGTAACCTGGGTCAACCCGTCGGGGCTCACCGAGATGCGATAGCTTCCCTGCCTCACGGGATGCACCGAAACGCTGGGCGTGCTGATCTCCACCTGCCCGTCGTTGTCGCGCAGCACGCGAAACGTGACCAGGCCCTGCGCGATCTGTACTTGATAGCGCTTGTATTGGAGATCTCCCATGCGGACTTCCGTGGAGGGCGCCAGACGCACACTGTTTGCCGCGTCGAATTGGACTTCGGCGCGCGAGTTCGCACCGGTCAGCACGCGGTCGGTGGTCACCAGCGGGGCATTCACGGAAGCACCCACCATTTCCCCAGAGTTCCCGTGGGACACCGAAACGCCGCCGTTCATCAAGCTGAGACGCGCTACGGCATGGCTCGCGGAACCGGGGTCGGGCGCACCATCGTTGGGACCGGGAGCGTTCTGGGCCCAGGCAGTCAAGCTTGCAAGCCCGACGATTAGCGACACTGCCCAGATCCGCGTCATGGCGTCCGTTGTAGGGCAATCCGGGAACCATTCGATAAAGCGCTTCGTTCCAAGAGCTTACGGCTTTTGTGCGAAGCCCTCCGGTGGCTGAAATGCACCACCCTGCTTCGAATTAGCCATGAGAGCGCGTCAAATCAGCAACGGATGCCGATGAATTCCGAAGGGCCGAGAGCGTGGAACGTTCGAGATTTTGTCTCAGACATCGCCCACCGCTCCCGGTGGTGGCGGCTCCAGTTCATACGCCGCGCTAGCCAACTTCCATCTGGACCCAGCCCGGCAGCGTCGCAGGCTGGCCGCCTTGGAAAATCACGCGGCGAGTTTTCGGGAACGGCAGGCCGCTCTGGATCGCCCGGTTGTAGAACGGCGTCTGCCGCAAGATCTGGCGGTAGGATTGGTCCTCGGTATCGGCGAAGCCAGCCTTGCCGAGCATCCCGCCGCCCCAGCCGATGGAGAGCAGGCAGCCGTTGCCCTTCCCGCGAATTTCGGCGAGACGGCCCTCGAGCGCGTCCAGAAACGCCCCGAGCCTCGCCAGGCCCGCGAGTGCGGCGTATTTCTTGTGACGCTCGATCTGTTCGGCGGCGTACCTGTTGACGGCTTCGAACAGCGCCGCGCGATCGCCCGGCGAGCGTTCCTGCCACTGGCCTTCGAAGGAAGTGCCGGGAACGGCCATTTCCGCGAAAAACGGGGTGCTATCGTCGATGTGACGCGCGTCGGACGAGCCGCGCGCGGATTTCCAGCCCAGCTCGAAGCGGTCCCCGCCGCGCGCGTCCTTGCCCTTACCAAGCAGCGTCGACACACGCAGCAGGTACACTTTCATGGTCGTGTGGGCGATGTTGGCTGAATCGGCGACGGAGAACCTTCGCATGCGGTTTCCTCCCGGTCCGCCGAGCACCGAATCCTCGGCCTTCACCGCCAGGTCGCGCGGCAGGCGTCCGTCTTCGATTCGCGCCGCCATGTGACGCATGGTCGCCTCCGACCAGCGATCGAAAACGGCGCCGGTGCGCAGCGCGCCCTTGAGCGCGGTGGCGGGAAGATACGGCCCGCCCGTCGAAGTGACAAACGTCGGAATAAAAAGATGTTCGGGACGCGCTTTCTCGCACACCGGCACAGCGCTCGCGTGCTCGAAGGGAATGCGGCGGCCCGCGAAATTCTGCGCGAATCCGCCCCACGACGCGAAGTCCAGCCGCTCGGCTTTCTTCAGCTGCGCAAGATACCCGTCGAGCCGCGGACCTTTGGAGAGCAGGCGGAAAATGCGCCTCTGATCGAGCACGTTTACATGGTCCTTCCAGACCATGTAGTCGATCGGGGCGAGCTTCTGGCCATCGCCCACCAGCGTCGGGGAAAGGCAGGTGACGTAATACCTCACGGCGCGGGTCTCCAGGGGACGGCGTTCCAAGGGATGGCGACGCACAACGCGAACCCCGCGCGATAGACGGGATGAGGAAATTCGTCGGGCGCAACGTTCAGCGCGGCTCCGCGCGGTTCGGAGGCCGAAAGCAGCACCGACCCTTCGGCGACCATGCGCGTAGGCTTCTTCTCCTGCCCCCAGCCCGCTTCACTTTCGACGCGGCCGCCGCGCGTCGCGAGCGTATAGTGGCCGCGCCGCCAATCCACCGGCTCGGTATCGCCGGGATGAAACAACGACAGCATCCAGTAGGCCGAACCGCCAGCGGCGGCCTCGCGCGGCTTCAGAATCAGATCGGGCAGCGCGCCGTCGGCGAACTCCGGCGTCTCCGACCGTCCCCATCCCAGCGACCGCTCACCGCCGAATCCGGAATCCGCCAGCAAGCGCAGCGCGCCTTCGAGCGGTGCGCGCCAGCGTTCGCGAGCTTCGTCATCGGCGAATGCCGCCACGAACCACAGCCCCGCGCCGGGAGAAAATTCCAAACATGCCGAGGAATGCGGCGCGACGCATTCTCCGGCCCGATCCACCGCCGCGCGCGACCGAACTGAGGCGCGGAACGGGTTGGCCTGCGATGCGCTCGGCACCAGGCATTCGCTGGGTCCGTCGATTGCAAAGCTGTCCTCGTCGAGAGCCTGCGCGGATAAAAGCGTCTCGACCACGCTGAGCGGAACGAAGCGCGCGCTTTTCCATCGCACCTTCGACGAGGGAGGCGGCGGCCAGATATTCTGCGGCGGAACGACAAACAGCGTCGAACCCTGAAACGGGAAACACGAGCTCAGCCGGACCGCCGGTTCGCGTGCCTGTTCGAAAGCCCGCGCCGTCGCCGCGAGCCACGCGTCGCCTTGGCCCAGCCTAAACATCGCTCCGCACACGGCCGAGTACAGTGCGTCGCTGTGATATACGCGGTCCACACGGTCGCGATCGCCCGAATCCGGGCCGATGCGCCACGGTCCGGTGGGCCGCAGGCGAACCAAGACGGCGCTGGGCATGTTCAGCTCGCCAGTTTCTCCGCGAAGGCGGCTTCGTTGGCCAGCGCCTGCAGCGCCGCGAGATCCGCGCCCGAAGCGAGCTCCGCCTCCGGCGTTCCCGTCGAGTAAAACGCGCGACCGCGCCACACGAGCTTCAGATTCGCGAAGCGAACGCGCCCGCTGCCGCGCGATCCGCCGCCGCCGAGCGCGTCGTCTTCGAGCAACCGCAGTCCTTCCACCACGCGGGCCGCCAGTGCCTTATCTTCCTCGCACAAAACGTCCAGCACCATGCGGACGCGGAAACGGGCGCCGGCCGGAACGCGCTCCAGGGTCCGGGGATTGGATTGCGAGGTGATGCGGTCGATGGCGTTCTCGCTCTTCACTTCGGTGATTTCGTCGTCGAGATTCTCGCGCATCTGCGCGGTGATGCTCTCCTGATCGAGCGGGGCGTCGTAGACGGTGAGCCGCGCGGGCGACGCCGAGCGCATTTCGAGCGCTTCGCCTTCCACGCGATCCATCCGGCCGGGATTGCGGCCGAACAGCAGGCCGATCTCGTCATCGGGGCGATCGCTCTGGTGAATGCGAACTTCCTGCCCCCGGCGCTTGGATAAATACACCAGCTCCGCCGATGACGTGAGCCCCAGGGCGTGCTCCAGCAGCGAGCGAATGCGGCCGCGCAGCGAGCTGCCGGGAATGTAGGGCAGGCCGAAGGCGTCCTTGACCACCGGATTATCAGCACCGCCGATTTCGAGCGATCCCTTGCCGGCGCCGATGTGCAGGCCGGTTTCGCAATGCAGGTCGCCGGAAAGAATCAGCTTGCCGATCAACTGCAACTGCGTTTGAGCGGTATGTGTGCTCATTATTTCTCCGTTACAAAAAGGGACAGACCGCTCTGTCCGTTGCCGGGTACATCCCCATGATCCGGTACTGGCGTACAGGGGCAGAGTAGTCTGTCCCCTTTTCGTGCCTCGCGTGTGTGTTCATTCTCACTCGTTGTAAGCGACGATGGCTTCGAAAAGGTCCTTGAACCGTTCGTATCCGCGCGCGTCGTTTCTCCGCGTCACCTGGAGCAGCAGCCGCTCTAGCGCATCCAGGCTGCGCAGCGAATGCCGCGCGATGGTGTAGGCCAAACGCGCCCGCAGCATCACGAACTGGTGCTGGCGCTCGCCCTCGGGAGCCCGCACCGCACGGCGAACCGCGCCGTACAGACGACGCAACTGGCTGCGGGTGCCCGAATCCAGATCGCGCATGCGCGCCACTACTGCGTGCGCCTGATTGTCGAGATACAAACTGTCGGAGATCAGCTTTTCGAGCTCGATATCGGCCGCAAAACCTTCGAACGGCCGCCCGGCTCCGCCTCCAGGACGCCCTTCACGGCGGTCTCCCCGATCATGGCCGCGATCGCCGCCGGGACCGCGAGGACCTCGGTCTCCTCCCGGGCCGCGATCTCCACCGGGCCCTCCGCCAGGTCCACGCCGTTCGCGATTGGCATCGCCGCGCGGAGCGGTTGCTTGGTCAGAACGGCCTTCCGGACGCGGAGGACGCGGCTCGCGGCGTTGCCCGGGCTGTTGGCCCTCGCGGCGGAGAGCCTGGGAGGGTGCGGCGGCCTCCCGCGCAGGCGCGGCAGCGGTGTCACTGGCGGGCGCTTCTTCAGGCGCGGCAGGCGCTTCTTGAATAGCCGCAGGCGTTTCTTGTACAGCCGCAGGCGCTTCTTGAACAGCCGCAGGCGCTTCGCTCGCAGCGACTTCCGTTTCTGTCGATTCCGGTTGAACGTCGTCCATACCTGTATTCCTTCGCTTTAAACAGCGTTGATTTCCGCGCTCAGGCTGCGGCGGCCAGCCTCGCCCATTCTAGCGCCACACGGCCCGCGGGCCGCAACTTCACAGTGACCGCGCTGCGCCCGATCAAGTCCGCGATCAGCGCGGCTCTCGCCTTATCGTATTCTCCCCGTTGCCGCACCCCGGGGTTCCGTGCGGCGCGCGACGCCGAAAGAATCCGGCGGATGCGGCGATGATAGCGCCACGGCCGTTCCCCGCCCGACCGGCGGGCCTGGCGGCGGGACATCTTCGATTGCGTTTCCCGATAGATACCGCACAGGTCCCGCAAATATTGCGGCGAGCAGCCGAACTCCGCGACCATCCGCATCAGCAAGTCCTTAAGATCGGCCGCTTCTGTGAATTGCTTCCATTCGAGCGTGCGACCCAGCAGCCAGACGCAATCCTTGTCGGCCGCCTTGGCCGCTTCCAGGCGCTGGCCCGCTTCCTCAAACACCGAGCCGAGCGAAGCGTCCAAAGCCGGCGCGAGCGCGAGCGCCATGGTGATGGTCTTGCCTTCGGGACCGGCGAAATCCTTCAGATTCTGCTCGGCGAAGCGGCGGAACAAACGCTCCAGCTCGCGCGCCACGGCGAGCAGCGCGTCCCAGGAACCGTAGATCGCAAAGTCGTCGCCGCCCGAGTACAGTACCGTAACGCGCTGCCAAAACTCCGGCGTGGAGCACAGCACTTCGAGTTCGCCGGCAAAAAACTGTTTGAACATCACCGCGAGCTGGATGTGTTCTTCAATGGTTTGCGAGCGGCGGATACGGATACCGAAATGGTCTACGTCGCCGCGCAGTACACCCCAGGTGGGGAGACCGATCGAACGCGCCGCTAGATCGGCCGTGGAGGCGGGCTCCGCACCGGATTCGCTGGGAGCGGCATGGCGGGCGAAGGGAATGGAATCGTTGCTTCCCCAGGTCAGGCTCCAGGTGTGTTTCCCCGTACCCGGCAGCACGCGGCCGGGCACCTCCGGCGACCAGCTTACGGTTTCCGCGTCGCGCAGCTTCCAGCCGATTTGATGGGCGAAATAATCCTCGGCATCGGCCACGGAATCCATCGGAGTCGCGAAAAATCCCGACGACGCGGGAGCGCCCCGCAGGCGGTCCATCACTTCGGTCAGGCGCTTGCGGACGTCGCTCCAGTCGCCGAGATTTTCGGTGACGCTCCACAGCAATCGCACGACTCCGGCGCTTAGGGCCGCGACGTCCTCGGCGGCAGCTTCCAGAAACTGGCCCGCGGCGTCGCGAAATTCCTCGGGGAGAACCAGCAGGAACTGTCCGCCTCCGCTGGTCCCCAGCAGAACCTTCGAAAGCCCCAGTTCGGCGAGCAGTGCGCGCGGAAGCACCTCACTCAGCAAACTGGCCCATTGCGACCGCCCCGTGAACACCCGGTCGTGGTCGGCGGACGCGGGGGAAAGCAGGAATTCCTGGATTCCCAATAGCTTCCCTTGAAGAAAAATCTGGACGGCCATGCGATTGACGAATCATCAATGTATCATGCCAAGGTCTTAGCTGGGCAACAATATAGCTGACGGCTCACGCAGCGTGCCGGAGTACGTTAATGATGAGATAGACGCAGACCAGCAGTTCGACGCCCGCTACAACTAACCATAGCATCCGTCTCTGAGCGGCTTGGTTGCGCCATGCGAACCACAAAGCTGCGGCAAGTGCAGCGGCTCCAACCGTCCAGACAACCGCCGGGAATGCGTCGTCCGGACTAATCTGTAGATATGTTCCCATTATTATTGCAACGGTTCCCACAGCGATGAGACTTCGGTGAGGGTGACTCATTGTTGACTACCGTTTCTTCGCGGCCCGCTTATTTTCGCTGGCCCGCTTTACCCTAGCTTCTTTCTTCAGCAAGTCTGCCTTCGATACAACAGCCAAAACGGGGACGGGCTACGCTTTCACTCTTTGCGCCCAACCCCAGATCCCTTTTCAAAGACAGAGTCGAATTAAGCGAAAGGATATCCTGTCCCCGAATTGGCGCCGAAATGGGCGCGCTTGGATGCCGTTGCCGCGCCCTCTTGTCCGCTCTACTCGTTACTCATTTGCCGACCATGAGAATGGAAAACGAATCCGCGATAATCTGACCCCGGCCGCCACGCCCACCCGGCTCTTTGGGTGGCGTCGGCGGACCGAACTCGGCGCCGATCAGCAGAATGTGCCCGGTCTTGGTGTCCAGGGCGCTGGTACGGGCGCCCGGCATGGTCTGCAGGGTCTGTTCCATCGTGAAGCTGGTCGGGCTGTTTTCCTTGACGATATTCAACGTGCCATCGACATTCGAGCTGAACGCCTCCATGGTCTTGGGGTTGAATAAACCTCCATCGCTGTTCATGCCGATCGGCAGCGTGGTGATAATTTTGCCCGTATCGGCGTTCAGGATCACCATGTTCGCCGGGTTGCGGCAGCTGGCAAACAGGATGCGATTCTTGACGTCCATGGAGAGGCCGGCGCACGTCCCGCCCTTTCCGGTGACATCGTAATGGGCGGTTACCTTGAGCGTCTTGGCGTCCAGCACGGCGACGTTCTCCATGTCCTCGACGTCGATATACAGATGGCCCTTGCCGTCGCTCACGGCCTGCTCCGGCATTCCGCCGATGCTGACGGTGCCGATCACCGTGCCGTCCTTCATGTTGATGGCCGTCACGTGGGGCTCGGGGTGACTCAGAACGTAACCCCGCCCATCGGATGGATCGAAGTACATGCCGTCCGGGCTGCCTCCCACCTCAATCATCTTGATCGGCTTCTGGGTTTTCGAATCGAAGAACACGACGGGTTTGCTGCTGATGAGGCCGTGACCGGACTTAGGATCGACAATGGCTCCATGCGAGTTGGTGGTGGCGATTTCACCAGCCGGCTCGAGCGTATCGAGATTATAGACCGTCATGCGGGACGTCGGACCCGTCCGCGCAATATACAAACGGCGTCCTTCCGAATCGGCGAAGACGTAGTCATAGGCGCCGGCGCCGCCGACCTTCGCCGTCTTCAAAACCTTATACGGACCCGACTGCGCCAATCCCACCGGCGCAAGCAGAGCAAGCGTTACAGCGAATGCTAGACAGAGTTGTCGCATGGAGAATCTCCTCGATTGAGTATACGCGGATGATTGGGCCAGGTGTTCAGCCCGATTTCCTGAGCCTGAACAACCCGGTCCCGGGGTACTGGGTAGCGCGGATGCCACCAGCCGGAGATAGGAACCCCAGCGCGATTCGACGCGCTTTTTACAAAGTTTTTTCAAGATTTTTACAAATTCGGGCGAACCAGCGGCTATCTCTCTAGGCGAGGAGATATCCATGGTCATCCGTAATCTGTGTGCGCGGCGCACTTTTTGGCGCGGTTTCTGCCTGGCCATTCTGCAGTGTGCGGCTTGGGGCCAAGTCCAGTTCTTGCGGAACAACTCAGTTTTGGAATCGCTCCCCAGCGTTACGACCTCGACAATACCTGCCTCCAACGGCGACCTAAATCCCTACGGCGTAGCCTTCGTTCCTGCCGGTTTCCCGACTGGTGGCAGGATCGCTCCCGGCGATGTTCTCGTTTCGAATTTCAACTCGAGCAGCAACCTTGGGGGAACCGGCACGACCATTGTCGGCATTTCACCGAGCGGCCGCCAGTCCCTGTTCGCCACCTCGAGCCCGATCGGATTGAGCACGGCCCTGGGGGTGCTGTCGCGCGGTTTCGTCGTCGTGGGGAATCTTCCCGTCACCTACCCGGCTGGCACGGTTGGCCAGGGGTCACTCCAAGTTTTCGATAGAAACGGAAATCTGGTCACTACCTTCACGGACCCCACGTTTCTGGACAGCCCCTGGGATCTCACCATCGACGATGACGGATCCACCGCGCAGCTATTCGTAAGCAACGCGGTGAGCGCCACCGTCGTGCGGCTGGACCTCTCGGTCAACAGCGGCAACGTAACGATTGTCAACAAGACCGTCGTCGGGTCTGGATTTAGCACCGCGTTCATGGCCGGCGTGATCGTGGTGGGGCCAACCGGTCTGGCATACAATTCCGCGCGCGACGTTTTGTATGTCGCATCCACTCTTGATAACGCCATCTTCGGTATCGGCAATGCCGCCCATCGAACCACCAGCGCGGGCACTGGGTTCATGGTTTACACTGACCCAACTAACCTGCACGGCCCTTTAGGATTGACTCTTGCGCCCAACGGGAACCTGATCACCGCCAACGGCGATGCGGTGAATGCGGTCGCGGGCATGCAGAATGAGTTGGTCGAGTTCACTCAACAAGGGACTCTGGTGGCGGTCTTTCAACTGGACAGCGGCGCGCCTGGGGCGGCGTTCGGATTAGCCAGCACCTTTTCCATGGGGACGGTTCGCTTTGCTGCCGTGGATGACGATCAAAATACGTTAACCGTCTGGACCCTGCGCCCGCCATTCTGAAGGGAGTCATCCTGCACTAAGCCGACTCCGGCCCAGCGCCGCTTAGCAGATCGGTGAACCGAAAGGACCGCTCGATCGCCCGCACGTTCGCGCAAACTCGCCAGGGCGTCCTTGCCATCGAATTTTTCGGACTCCTTGGTCCAACCGGTGACGCCGTCTTCGGCTCTGATCCCAACCCACCATTCGGTGCGGCCCTCTTTCAGCAGCCGCGCGGTGCAGTTGCGATTGCAGCCTCCATTGGGGGCCTCGATGGTGCTTCCGTCGAACTCTTCCACCCACTGCCCTTTGAACCAGGCGTTAAAAAACCCTTCGCCGATGTTCATGTATCCGTACACCATGTCGCCGGGGACCAATCCATATTCAGCCATCGGCGCCGTAACTTGGATTTCTGAAGGCTCGTAGGTGATATACACGCCGGTGACGCCCGTCACGACTTCGCCTTTATTCAAGATGCGGACCGGCCCTCGGCGCAGTTTCCATGTGGTGTAAAGCTGGACCGGCTCAGTCACGGTCCACTTGCCGAACTGGCAGCCCTCGAAGGGACAGGCTTTCTCATCGATTTTCGGCAAGGCGGGTTGGGGAGCGGGCTGGGGCGTAAGACGAGGATCCAGTTGCGCTACCCATAGCAGAGCGACGGTTCCAAGTAGAGGGCCCATGCGTTCAACATACCAGATGCCGCGAAAGCCGAGCAGGCACCTCCGGTTATTTGAAGCGCGGGCTTGTACGCAGGGTTGCCCTGCGGTACTCTCATCCCTGCAGGTCGATCAAAAGGAGGAAGCATGCCACTGGGGAAGCGCGCCACGGCTGAGTTTTTCGGCACATTCTGGCTGGTGTTCGGAGGTTGCGGCAGCGCGGTCCTGGCGGCGGCGTTTCCGAATCTGGGAATCGGATTTTTGGGTGTCGCGCTCGCGTTCGGCTTGACCGTCCTCACGATGGCTTACGCGATCGGGCACATCTCCGGATGCCATCTGAACCCAGCGGTCTCGGTGGGGCTGCTGGTAGGTGGAAGATTCCCCGGGTCCGATCTGATCGCCTACATCGTCGCACAAGTGATCGGCGCGGTGGCGGGCGCCGGTGTGCTGTTCGTCATCGCGAGCGGAAAGGCCGGATTCAGCGCCGCCGGAGGATTTGCGTCCAACGGATATGCGGATCACTCGCCGGGCGGCTATTCGCTGTTGGCGTGCCTGGTCGCCGAAGTGGTGCTGACGTTCTTCTTCCTGCTGATCATTCTCGGCGCGACCGACAAGCGCGCGCCCGCGGGATTCGCGCCGATCGCGATCGGCCTCGGCCTGACGCTGATTCACCTGATCGGAATTCCGGTCACGAACCTCTCGGTGAACCCGGCTCGCAGTACCGGACCCGCCGTATTTGTGGGCGGCTGGGCGCTCGAGCAGCTCTGGCTGTTCTGGGTCGCGCCCATCGCCGGCGCGGCGCTGGCGGGCGTTGTGTACAACGCAGTTGCGAAGGAATAAGCACCGGACCAAGAGCGAGCCCCCTCCCCAGTGTTCGACGCCAGGGCTGGCTGTTTTCGGGAGTATACTATCAACCATGAAGCCCTACGCTGTGCTTTGCCTAGCTCTGTGTTCCGCCGGCCTTTACGCGGCCGAGAGTGAAGTCAAACTCCCCGCCCCCTACGCGACCCCTTCGGCTCGCAATTTCTCGAAAGTTGTTCCGCGCCCCACCGGAGCGGAGCTGCAGTTGCCCGCGGGCTTCGTGGTGGAAGAATATCTCTCCGGATTCGAGCGTCCGCGGTTTATGCTGCTGGGGCCGTCGAAAGAGCTGCTGATCGCAGATACCGCACCGGGCACCGACGGCGTGGTCTACGTCGTCGTGGGCAAAGAGAAGAAGAAGCTGATCACCGGTCTCGACCGGCCTTTCGGAATGGCGTTCTGGAAGGACTACCTGTATGTCGGCGAGCCGACCTCGATCAAGCGCTATAAGTACGACGCCAAGGCGATGACGGCGGGCGCCGGCGAGGAAGTGGTCCCGCTGAAAGGCTTCGGCAAAGGCCACAATACGCGCTTCCTTCTGTTCGACCGCAAGGGCGAGAAGATGTACGTCGGGATCGGCTCGGAGTCGAATGTGAATACGGGCGAGGATTCCATGCGCGCGGCGATCAACCGCTATAATCCCGACGGCAGCGGCCACGAGATTTTCGCCTCGGGGACGCGCAATCCGACCAGCCTGGGGTGGTATCCCGGCACCGACACGCTGTGGGCCGGTGTCGAGGAGCGCGACGAGTTGGGCGACGATGTGGCGCCGGAGTACTTCACGCACATCCAGCAAGGCGGTTTCTACGGATGGCCGTACGCTTACATCGGCAGCCACGAAGACCCGCGCCACAAGGGCGATCGTCCCGATCTGGTCGCCAAGGCGATCGTGCCGGATGTGATTTTGCCGGCTCACGCGAGCATGCTGGGGTTCACGTTCTACACCGGCAAACAATTCCCGAAAGAATATCAGGGCGGAGCGTTCCTCGCGTGGCACGGATCATGGAACCGGTCCAAGCGCCTAGGTTATGAGATCGCCTACGTGCCTTTCGAAAAGGGCAAGCCCAGCGGCCCTGCGCGCGATTTTATGACCGGCTGGATGATTTCTCCAGACAGCCCCGAGGTGTGGGGACGTCCGGTCGGCGTGATGCAGATGACCGACGGCAGCCTGCTGGTCAGCGACGACGGCGGCAAGAAAGTCTGGCGCATTTCGTACAAGGGCAAGTAGCGCGCCAGGACTGGACCGGATGGCACTGCCCAACAACATCCCAGTCCGCGTGGTCGTGTTCGCCGTCCTGATCACGGCGCTCTGCGCCTGTGCAAGCGCCCAAGCTCCGGCTTATAAAGCTCCTCGGACGGCCGATGGACACCCCAATTTGAGCGGTATCTGGCAATCTATAAACACGGCCGATTGGGACTTGCAAGCTCATGCGGCGAAAGCGGGACCCGTGGTCGAGTTGGGAGCGACGGCCGCGATTCCGGCGGGACTGGGCGTCGTCGAAGGCGGCGAGATCCCCTATTTACCGGCGGCGGCCGCTAAGAAAAAAGAGAACGCCGCGAATTGGGTGAAGCTCGATCCGGAAGTGAAGTGCTACTTGCCGGGGATTCCGCGGGCTACCTATCTACCGTTTCCGTTCCAGATCGTGCAGGGCCCCAAGCGCATTATGTTCGCCTATGAATACGCGAGCGCGTCGCGCATTGTGAACATGGGCTCGCCGACCAAGGCCCCCGACGATTTCTGGATGGGATGGTCGAACGGACATTGGGACGGCGATACGCTGGTGATCGACGTGACGAACCAGAAGGAGGAGACGTGGTTCGATCGCGCGGGAGATTTCCACAGCGACGCGCTGCACGTAACCGAGCGCTACACGCCCACTTCGCCCGACGCGCTGATGTACGAAGCGCAGATCGAGGATCCTAAGACTTTTTCGCGTCCCTGGAAAATCGCCATGCCGCTGTACCGGAGGCTCGAAAAGAACGCGCAGCTGCTGGACTTCAAATGCCCGGAATTCGTCGAGGATCTGTTGTACGGGCATTTAAAAAAGAAGACGGGTCCGTGAGACGATAGTGGAAAAGGGGACAGACCACTCTGTCCCCTCGCGGAAGTTTTGGATTTCACGTGCGAGCGTAGGAGTGGACAGAGCGGTCTGTCCCCTTTTGCAGCAAGCCCTCAAGGGGAGGTCCGATGATGATGCAGCGTCTGTTGGGTACCGTAATCGCCGCGGCGTTCGCGTGCGTAGCGATCGCACCGCTCTCCGCGCAGTCTCAAGCGGCCGCGAAGCCGTCTTCAAAAGACGCCAAGTCCGGCCGCGAAAAAGCCTGGACGCTGCCGCGCACCTCCGACGGCCACCCGGATTTTCAGGGAATCTGGAGCAACGCCACCAACAAGCCGCTGGAGCGTCCCAAGGAGCTGGGCACGAAGGAATTCTATACCGAGCAGGAATTCGCCGAAGTCAGCAAGAAAGGATTCCTCGGCGACCGCGGCGGCCCGCAGGAAGTGCACTACGATTTCAGCCAGTACGGCATGGACGCCCTGCAAAATAGGTTCGCACCGGATCTGCGCACGTCGCTGATTGTGGGTCCCGAGGGGCGCATTCCTCCGATGACGCCCGAAGCCATCCAGCGCAACGCCGCGCGCGCGGCCAAGGCCAAAGGTCACGAGTTCGACAGCGTCCAGAACCGCAGCGTGACGGAACGCTGCCTCGTCTACGGCGGGCAGGAAGGGCCGCCGATGCTGCCTCCCATGTACAACAACAACATGGAAATCGTCCAGTCGCCGGGGTACGTCGGCATTTTGAACGAGATGTATCACGACGCGCGGATGATTCCGACCGATGGCCGCCCGCACATTCCCGACTCGGTCCGCCAGTGGCGCGGCGATTCGCGCGGCCGCTGGGAAGGCGACACGCTGGTGGTGGACACGACCAATTTCACCGACCGGACGGCGTTCCGCGGTTCGAGCGAATACCTGCGCGTGGTCGAGCGCTTCACTCGCACTGGACCGGATACGATCGTTTATCGGTTCACGGTGGAAGACCCGCACACCTGGGCCAAGCCTTGGACCGCGGAGCTGGTGATGGGTCCCGCCAATGGCGAAGTGTACGAGTTCGCCTGCCACGAAGGCAACTACGGGCTCCCCAACATCCTTAGCGGAGCGCGCGCCGAGGAAAAGGCGGCCGCCGAGGCGAAAAGCGCGAAATAGGTTTTCGTGATTAAGGGGCAGCGCTTGGCACTGCCCACCGGTTTGGTTCTACTCGCTTCTTTACTTACTTCCGCCGGCGTTCGTCCCGGCCGCGGGGCTGAAAACGATCTTGCCGGCTTTGCGGCCTAAATCGATTTCGACGAGTTTGTCGCCGCTGGTGACCACCGACGTGTAGGGGGACTGGTCATCGCTCTTTTCGAGCTTCGCGGGAACCTCGACCGAGGTCTTGCCCATCTTGAAAACGGCTTTGTCCCCCTGCATTTCGACTTTGTAACTGCCCGCCTTCAGTTGGGTGCTCCCAACCGACATTGAACTGGATAGCTTAACGTCGTAGATGGACGCGGCGGTGACGATTCCGAGTGCAAACGCAGCAAGACCGATCATCAGTTTGGTGAATTTCATATTAAGAGTGAACTCCTCAAGTTTCTTATTTTGGAATGGCTACCACGGGGTAACCGGAGTGGTTTCCGCCAGATGCAGCATCCGTGCGTTACCTCTTGTTAGACGCCAATCCCAACACCGAGGTTACATCCCACGTTCTCGACGAACATTTCTTTTCTTTTTTGGTTTAGCGAAGGACGTGCCGGGAAGGCGAGCGAGCGTCTAAGCGCTTTTGCGACGGCCGCCGCTACAGCAGCACGGCCCAGCCGCGACAGCCTACTTCGATCCGCTGCCGAAGCGCGACTTCAGAAACTCGACAATCTGCAGATGCGGTCCAGGACAGCGCGCCCATGGCGCGTAACTAATGAATTTGGTCTTGCGCTCTACCCACAGACCCTGATCGTCGGAGCCGGGGTAGCTGACATCGAAGACGACACCGGTGTCGCACGCGTCGACATTTTCGATCCTCATTCGCCCGGCGTTCTTGTAGTTGCCGGAAGGTCCCCAGTCCTCGGTGAAACGCTCGGGAGAATAATAAGGGCACGGTGTCTGCGGAGTGCAGCCCCACATCGCGTAGGCTTCCTGGTAGCGCTTGTCGCGCAACGCCGCCAGGAACCGATCCATTACGCGCTCTTCGGTGCGGTTGCGGAAGAAAAAGAAAATGCCGAGGCCAACCAGTACCGCGATCGCGAGGCCCATCGCGATGCGCTTGACGTTCTGTTCCCGCCGCGCATCCGCGACGCCATATTCATCGAGGTAACCCGCCATGTATTTCCTTCGGCGCCGCCGCGCGATTCCAATTCGCGCGCCACATACCTACTTAGCGGGATAAGCCTTGTTGTAGGCGGCCATGGCTTCTTCAGTCACTTCGAGCGCCGGCTTGTAGAATACCGTGGTGGTGGTATCCACGATCACGTCGAAGCCCTGGTCCTCTGCCAGTTTCTTGACCACTTCCGCCATGCGTTGGCTGGCGCGCTGCAGAATTTCGGTCCGCTCGCGTTCGACGTCCGCCTGGAGATCCTCGCTAATGCGCTGGGCTTCACGCTGCTTGCGCTGCCCTTCGGCGGTAAGATCCACCTGTGCCGCTGCCGGCACTTGCTGGCTCTGCAGCTTCGCCTGGATATCCGCCATGTCTTTCTGCAGCTTGTCCAACTGATCCTGGCGGGGCTTGAACTTCGCCTGCATGTCGGCGGAGGCCTTTTTGATTTCCTCGGTTCCGAGTACGGCCCGCTGCATATTGATGATCCCTACTTTGACCTGCGCGGGTGCTTGCGCGGGAAGCATCAGGCCGATGGCAACCGTGGCCAGGGCCGGCAAGAACGAAAAACGAGACATAGCGGACCAGACTCCTTTAGCTATCTTTCGTCCAGTGTAGCAGCGGCGTCTATGGCGCGTAACGGCGGCCCCAGGAAGGCAGGGGACGGGCCGTTTCGTTCAATTCTTCGCCGCGGGAGCGGCTTCACGGGACAACCGTAGCTTAGCGGTTTCGAGTTTGCTCTTTACGCCGGCGACTTCCTCGGGACGCATCTCGGCGGGCGAACTGGTGTCCCATTCCTTCAACGAGGTCTGCCATTCCGCCACCGCTTCCACGATCTTGCCGCGCTTCATGAGCACTTCCGCCATGTGATCGTGAACGGTGGGATCGCGCGGAGTCTTATCGACGGCGCGGCGCATGCTCTTCTCGGCTTCCTCGTAGCGGCCGAGCTTGAAATACGCCCAACCCAGGCTGTCTAGATAAGCGCCGTTACCAGGCTCGCGTTCGAGCGCCTGCAGGATGAAGTTCAGCGCCTCTTCCAGCCGCTGGTTACGATCCGCCAGCATATAGCCGATGTAATTCATGGCTCCGGCGTTATCGGGATCCACCTTCAGGACTTTGCGGAATTCCACTTCGGCCTGCTCGACGCGATCCATGCGCTCGAACATCGCCCCGCGCATGAACCACACGCCGATCTTGTCGTCGTCGGACTGGGAAAGCTTTTCGGCCGAGTCCAGCGCCTTGGCCATATCGTCGAACCGCCGGCCCTTTTCGTAGACGTCGGCGAGCGAGACGTAGGTCGCGCGATCGGTCTTGCCGTCGAACATCTTCTTGAGATCGTTCGCGGCCTCGTCCACCTTGCCCATTTCGGCGAGCAGCGTATCGCGCACCACGCGTAGCGTGCGATCGTCGGGCCATTTCTTGCCGGCCGCATCGGCTTCCTGCTGGGCCTTCGCGAACGCCTTGCCGGAGCGGTATGTATCGATCACCTGGGCGGCCGCGCGCGGTGCCAGCGAGCTATCGACTTCCGCCATCTGGCGATAGGCGTCGACGGCCGGATCGGTCTGATCGTAGGAGCGATACAACGACGCCAGGCGTTCCAGCAGCGCTACGCGGCTGGCGCGCTCGCCCTGGTTGTAAGTGCGCCGGGCGGTGGAACTGAGAATGTCCTTCAGCAGCGCGGCCGCTTCCGGAACGCGATCCTCGGCTTCCAGGATGCTGACCTCGTTGTAGCGCACCTCGACGGAATTCGGGTCGACCGCCTTGGCCTTGTCGCCGGCCTCGCGAGCCTTGGCGAAGTCGCGCCGCTCGCGGTAAATCTGCGACATCCGCAGGAAGGAGTTCGCGTCGGTCGGATCGTCGGCCACCAATTGGTTGTACACGGCCAGCGCCTCGTCGTACTGCATGGCCAGCGTCAGATCCTGCGCCAAAGCCCGCATCACGTCCTTCTCGTTCGGAGGATTCAGGGCCAGTTCCTGCCGCAGAGCCTGCGCGGCCATCTTGAACTCGCGCATCTGCTCGTATGCCCCAGCCAGGGCTTGCAGCGCTCGCGGCGAAGGATTGCTGTCGGCCAGCGTTTTCAGCAATTGGGCAGCGCGAACGTTATCGCCGAGATCGCTATAAACCAGCGCCAGACCGGTCAGCCCGTCTTCGTTCGCGGGGTCGATGGCGAGGGCCTTCTGGTAAGCCTTCTCGGCCTCCACCGAATCGTCGGAGGCCTTTTCCAGGCGCCCCAGCATCAGCCAGGCGTCCACGTCGCGCGGGGCCAGTTCGGTGATCTTCTTGTACTCGTCGATCGCGCGTTTCAGCATGCTCTCGTCGACGCGCTGGGCGTCGCCGATCAGGCGCGTGTAAATGCGCGCCAGCAGCCGGTGCGCCGTCAAATCGTTGGGATTTTTTTTCAGCGTCTCGTCGGCGTCGGACTGTGCTTCCTTTAAGCGGCCCGTCTGAATATAGACGTCGGAAAGCTCTTCGCTCAGCGCGGACGACTGGGGATCGGCCTTGATGGCCTCCTTGTAGTTTTCAATCGCATCATTCACATAGTCGGTGCGATTCCGGTAGGTGCCGGCGAGCTCCGCGTACATGTGCGCCAACGCGTAGTGATAATAAGCCGAGGCGTGGTCGACTTTGGCGCCCGCGGCACCGTTGGCCGCCGTCTGAGCCTGTCCGAACAAGCAGACGCTTGCGATCACCGTTAACAGGACAGCTTTAGCCATGGTTCCCTTCCCCGGCGCCGTAAGTTTTGCAGCAGGCCCACCTATAGTATACCCGCGCCGCGTGCGGCGTTTTGTCGGGGCCCGGTCCGTTAGCATGGTAAGCACGCGTGGCCTCCGAAGAACTGCCTCAGCCCAACAAACTGCCCCTGGTCGTCGTGGCCGGTCCCACCGGTTCGGGCAAAAGCGCGCTCGCGATCGCGCTCGCGCAAAAATTCCAAGGCGAAATCGTGAACTACGACTCGCTGCAGTTGTATCGCGGATTCGATATCGGAACCGCCAAGACACCTTTCGGCGAACGCCACGGAATTCCCCATCACTTGTTCGACGTGCTGGAGCCGGCAAACGGTTACTCCGCAGGTGAGTACGCTCGGGCGGGGCGCGCCGTGTTGCGTGAAATTTCGGGGCGCGGACGCCTTCCGATCCTGGCCGGGGGAACCGGGTTTTACTTGAAAGCGCTGCTCGAGGGGCTCCCTGTCCTTCCCGAGCGCGACCAATCCCTCCGCGGGCGCTTATCCGCGAGGGAAGGGCACAAACCCGGCGCCCTGCACCGCCTGCTCACGCGCCTGGATCCGGACGCCGCCGCGCGAATCCACAAGAACGACTCTCAAAAACTGACGCGCGCGCTGGAAATCCGGCTGACGACGGGAGCCCCATTACCTCTGAGGGAAACCGCCGCCCCGCTGGAGGATTACGCGCCGGTCAAGATCGGTCTGAATCCCGATCGGACGGCATTGAACGCCAGACTCGACGCGCGGGTCGAGGCCATGTTCGGCGAAGGCTTGTTACACGGGGGCTTGATCGAGGAGGTTCGGGAGCTGCTCGCCAAGGGAGCCACCGGCGACGAGAAGCCGTTCGACGCGCTGGGCTACAGGCAGGCCCTCGCTTTCATCCGTGAAAGACTGTCGCTCGAAGAGGCGATTGAATCCACACAATGGGAAACCCGCCAGTACGCGAAACGCCAGCTCACCTGGTTCCGTCGCGACCCGGAGATGCGGTGGCTCGCGGGGTTCGGGGACTCGAGTTGGGTTCAAGCCGACGCGGCCGAGACTGTTCGTCTGGCCGCGCTGCCAAGCAGCTAAACTGAATTGAAATGGTTTGGCGAGCGGCTCTCGTGACATCACTGCTTGCCGGGGGCCTGGCTTTCGTGGGCACCGCCTCGGGCCAGACCATCGCGGTCCTGCCTTTCGCGAACCGAACGGTACCCGCTCTACTGTCCCCCGCAGCGTCCCCGGCTGCCGATGCCACGGCAGTTCAAGATCCGGGCTCAGCGCCCGCCGCGATCTCCAATCTCGATTGGATCGGCGAGAGCATCGCGGAAACGTTGCGCGACTCCATGGGCGCGCGCGGCATACTGACCATGGGACGGGAGGAAACTAACGCGGCATATCGGCGGTTGAGTCTGCATCCGCGATCGCTTTTGACGGCCGCCTCGGCCATGAAGATCGGCGAAGCCCTGGACGCCGAACATGTGGTTTATGGGAGCTTCGAATGGAAAGCGAACGCCGGCGGCGGAGCCCGAGCCGGGTCCCTGACGATTTCGGGACGGACCTACGACCGGCGGCGCATGCGGGAGGGTCCCGAGTTTGTCGAGACCGGGAGCCTGGACGATCTGGCGACGTTGGAGGCCCACTTGATCTGGCGGACGCTCGTGCTGGTGGCCCCGCATCTGGCCCCGCCCGAATCGGACTATCGAACGCTTAGGCCGCAGGTCCGGCTCGACGCCGAAGAGAATTACGTGCGCGGGCTGATCGCTCCTCCGGATCGGAAGGAAAAGTTTTTCCTGCAGGCCACGCGCCTCGATCCGCGCTACGCGCATCCCAATTACGAGCTCGGCCAGATCCATTACGCGCGCAAGGAGTACCGCCAGGCCGCTGAATGGCTGGAGAAGATCATGCCCGGAGATCAGCATTACCGGGAGGCGAGTTTTCTGCTGGGTCTGGCCCTGTTCCAGTCCGGCGATTTCGCGGGTGCGCAGAAGGCGTTCCAAACGGTCGCCGACGTGGTTCCTCTCAGCGAAGTATGGAATGATCTGGGAGCCGCCCAGAGCCGCAGAGACGTCCCGCAGGCGCTGGATTCCTTCCGCAAGGCGCTGGACGGCGACGCGAGCGACCCCGTCTACCACTTCAACGTCGGTTACGCGCTGTGGAAAAAGGGCGATTTCGCAGCCGCCGCCGAGCGTTTTCGAGCGGTGCTGGAGCGCCAGCCCGACGATCAGAGTGCGACGTTTTTGCTCGGCATGTGCTTGAAGCGGCAGGGCCCGCGCGCCGGAGACTCGCGCCTGGAGGCGCTCGAACGCTTAAAGACGGACTACGAGGAGCGCGCCTACTGGCAGTTGAAGGCGGTGCTCGCGCCAGGCCGCCTGTAATTTCCCTTCCCGAGTGAGCCGATTCTTTTAAGGATCACGCATTAACGAATGGAGGAGTACGTGTGGACCCGTTCGTCATCGTTGAAGAAGGGGCCTCGACGGGCCCTTTAGAGCGCCGACCTAGCTATAATCGAGGATTCATGATCGAGTCTTACGGCGTGTCGGACCCAGGGTGTGTCCGCAGCAACAACGAAGACTACTACCTGGTGGCGCCCTCCCTGGGCTTGTACGTCGTGGCCGACGGCATGGGCGGAGCCCAGGCGGGCGAGCACGCCTCGCGCATGGCCGTGGAAACCGTGCGCCAGGTGATCGAGGTCACGCCTCCGCCGCGCGCGCCCGCGGCGCTGCAATCCGCGTTCGCGGAAGCCAATCAGCGTGTGGCGACGGCGGCGGAAAACGATCCCGACCTGGATGGTATGGGGACCACGCTGGTGGCCGCGCTCGAAAACGGCAACGAGCTGTTCGTGGCGAGCGTCGGCGATAGCCGCGTGTACACGTTCACCGACGGTGAACTTTTGCCGGTCACGGAAGACCAGACCTGGGTCAATGAAGTGGGGCGGCGCCTGGGCCTGGATGAGACCACGCTCAAGACTCATCCGATGCGCCATGTTCTGACCATGGCGATCGGCGTGTCCGACCAGCTCCGCGTGCACTCCTACCGCATCGAGCCGCGGACCGGAATGCTGGTCCTAATGTGCAGCGACGGACTGCATGGCGTTGTACCGGAAGGAGATCTTACAACCACTTTGGCGGAATCCGGCACGCTCAAGGAAAAATGTCAGCGGCTGATTACACTCGCGAAGGAGCGCGGGGGGCCGGATAACATTACGGCGGTGCTATTGAAGGTTTCCTGACTGGCAACCTGCGCCCGGCGAGTAGGGCGGACTGCGGCCGCGCGCGGAATGAGCGCGGGCATAGCGCGCGTTTGTACGGCAGTGGTTCCACGCCTGCCTCGCGACCGAGGGCGAAGCCAAGACGCTCGATCCGTTCAGCATCGTAAGCTGGCGAGCATATTAGGGCCGAGGCGCCGCCCGATCGCCGCGCCATCCTCCGCCCTGCCCTAAAACTGATAGGCGAGCGAAATGTTCACCACGTGGGCGGTGCCAATGGATCCCTTCGTCTCAAGCGCGGGATTGTTGTTGACGAAGCTCAGCGTCTTGAAGTCCCAATAGCTCCACTCAGCAGCAAGCGTTACTTCTTTGGTGAGCTTGCGGAAATAACTGGCCCACAGAAAGGAGTTCTTGGCTCGCGGAGTACCCGGCAGGAGATCGGAATTCTTCGGATCGTCCGTCCCGGCGCCGAAATAAAGCGTATCCCTGCCTGTGTTCCTTTGGCCGGAGTTCATGGGGACGATCAGCTCCGCCCAGCCGCCGGCGTCACCGATGCCCCGAATGCGGACGGGCTGACCGCCGGCCGCAAATACCGCGGCGCCCTGAAAGATGCCGCCCTGGAACGGAATCAAGTTGCTCCCCGCGTAACCCTCTCCGCGCAGAATAAAGTGAGGGTTCAACGGAAGCCGCATATCAATGGCTGTCGCCCAGGAGTCAAGATTACGGTTGGCACCGATGACTTCTTGTCCGAAATGACCGGAGACTCCAAACGTCGCCGTAGAACCACCGATCTTCGGCGAGACTGCCACGCGCGCCTGATAGAAAGGCTGCGAGGAGCGTTCTCCAAGACCGGACGAGCCCAGGTCGATGACGCTGCCCGGCGCCGGTTGAGGCTCCAGTTTTGTATCCCCGAACTGAGGCCGCAAGACTCCCGCCTGCACCAGCACTCCCGTGCTCCCGACCTTGCTGGTCCAGTCCACACGCGCCTGCGGAAACCAGCCCCACAGATCGCCCGCGGTGGCCCCCAGCGGGACCCCGACATGCGAGAGCGAAACCGGGTCGAGCGGCGCCAGGATCATCTTGTCCTGGCCGACCACGATTTTCACAGACTTATGTTCCAGTTGAAAGTAAGCCAGGCGCACGCGCGGCTGGTTGAATACCCGGTTTTCCGGGGAAAACGTGTCGGCGGTGCGCGAGCCGAAGAAGTCGATCTCCACCAGCGCCGCGGGAGTCCATCCGCCGGTAGGTTTGGCTGGGTTTAGCGTGAAACCCAAAATGCTCTGCCGCATGGTGAACACCAGGTCGTGGTTGTTGCCGGCGCGCCCGACGGACCCGTCGGGATAAGCGATTGAACCGCCGTTGGGCGCCGCCCACAACGGAACTTCCTGGCCAATCGCGCTGGCGCTCGATATAGACGAATTGAACAGGATGGTCCCGTAGAAGCGGGCCTTCACCGGTCCGATCTCGGTTTCCACGCCGTCTCCGCTCCGCGGCAGGCCAGGATAGCTCGGCTTGACGCCGGCCGCGGCACCAGGCTCGCTGGGGTTGTATTCGTCCGTGGCGGGCGCCGGTGTTTGAGCGCCGGCCAGAGACACCAGCACCGCGGACATCAGCGCGATGCGGGCGCAGCGGCACGCCGGTTTGAAAGACACACTAAAGAATCGAAACATTTTTCTCCTATTTCTCCTTCCCTGAATGGGTACCTTTTCTTCCGTTATCGCAGAGCGGAGGATGGATTAAATCGAGGAATTGTAAAGTTTCCGTAAAATCGCCTTACCGCAATCGCAGGGGCGCGGCGGCAACGCATCCGGCCACACTTGCTCAACGAGCTGGCCGTGAGAGTGCGGCAAGGAGGGACGCACGCAAGCGGGCGGGGAATCGCGCTTCGTCGCTAAGAAGGAAAGCACCGGCCATCATCAACGGGCCGGGGCTCCGAACTTTGCTTGACTAAAAGCTATACGCTTTACTTCGCGATTTGCACCAGGGCGATTTTGTTCACGCCGCTCTCGGTGATCACGATGTTACCGTCGCGGGTGGTCATCATGTTGCGGACCACGCCGCCGCCGGAGGGGATCGCCCAGGTCTGGAATTTTTCGGTTTTCAGATCGAAGCGCACCATGGTGTTGGGCTTCACGGCCGCTTCGCTGTACCAGATGGCCCCGTTGAGATACGTGATGCCGTAAGGCTGCGACCGCGGGCCTCCCGGCGACGGCCATTCCTTCACTTCGCCGGTCTTGGTGTTGAGGCGTCCCAGGTAGCCGCGCGAATAATCCCCGTAGAAAATGAAGTCGTCGGGTGTAATCGCGATGCGGCGTGGACGTGAATCCGGATTGGGCAACGTGAATTCTTTAATCTCCATGGTGTCCGGATTGATCGCGGCGATCTTGGGGGCCGCGAATTCGCAGTAATACGGGGTGTTCTTCGAATCGATCACCATGCCGTAGGGATTGGAGTTCTTCGTGGGCGACTGCACCACCTTGACATCGCCGGTCTTGGGATCCAGGCGCCCCACGTAATTCGCGCCTTGCGCCGTGAACCACATGATGCCGTTCCGGTCGAAGATGGGCGTGTGCGGATCGCGCACCGCCGCCGGCAGCTTGTATTCGGAGAATTCGCCGCTCGTGGGGTCGAGTTTTCCGATGTAGCCTTTGAAATTGGCGGTGAACCAGATCTTGCCATCCTTATCGGCGATGATGCCATGCGGACCGGAGTTCGCGATGGGCGGATGGAATTCCTTGATCTCGTCGGTCTTAGGGTTGATGCGCGCCACCAGGCCGGCATACTGGCCCGAGTACCAGATCATGCCGTCGGGCGTCGAAAGAGGATCGTGCGGGCGGGACCCGCGCGTCGGCGCGGTCCATTCCTTAAAGGAAACCTTGGCATCGCCGGGGATGATCACCGCGCGCGGAACGTTGCCTTCGGGGAAATTCTTGGTGAGGTACTCTTCCACGGTCGAAACTTGATCCGGCGGCACGGGGGCGCCCACCGAGATCATGCGTTCCAATAGGAGCTGCCATTCCTCGCCGGTATGCCCAGTGTTGGTGATCATGTTGATGGGGTGGCAGCCGGCGCAGGCCGCCTCGATGGTGGCTTTGCCGTTCCCATCGGGAAGAGGTTTGTCGGGCAATTTTCCGCGGCCTTGCGCGAAAACCAGACACGGAATCGCCACGGCGGCGGCCATGACGGTGAGCACTTTCCTGAACATAGATCCTCCTCTAACGCTACGCGCGATTGTACCGCAAGAGAACGCCGGTCGTGGGCCGGCGCGCGCAAATCATTCTCACCGTAATCCGTCCGTAAGAATTTGTCCTTGATGCGGAAGCCTTACGGAGCAGTTCGGAACCTTGGAGGAGCGCCACCCAGGATGTGGCCGACGAGGACGTCGGCCGCGGATCAGGAGATCCGCCCTACCTGGCCTCCTGTAGGGCGGGCGTCCTCGCCCGCGTTCGGCCTCCTGGCCGAACTCTTTCTTAGCGACGGATTACGTTCTCAATGCTTCAGGCCGAGTAGGGCTGGCAGCTCGGCGACGCTGCCGAGGATCTGCGTATGGGGCTCACGGCGAAGCTGCTCTTCGGTACCCGCACCCGAAAGCACTCCAACCATCCCGCGCAAGCCACCATTGCTGGCTGCCTGGAGGTCGAGCGGCGTGTCTCCGACGGCCATCACTTCGGCGACGCTGTTTACCTGGGCCATTTCCATGGCGTGAAAAAGCATGTAAGGAGCGGGCCTTCCCTGCAAGACGTCGTCGCTTGCGACCATCGCCGCGAAGTATTTTTCCCAACCGAGACGGCGAAAAATCGGCATGACGATTTCGCGGTCGAAGCCGGTCGTCGTAGCAACCAGATAGTTGTTTTCGCGAAGCTTTCGAATGGTTTCCTCCGCTCCCTGGATGGGCGGCACGGATTTATACGCCTCGTTGACCTGGGCCACGAAATCCTTATAAATCTCGCGCGCCAGCGTCTGCCGGGCCACCTCGCTCTGCTTCGATCGCAGGTCGACGAAGTGCCGGATGACCGCGCGTTTCGACGCTCCCCTCCAGGGTCCGATTTCAGCCGCGCTGACGACGATGTCGCGCCGCGCCATCGCGCTTCGTAGTGCATCCACCACGTCTCCCCGGTCCTGGAGAATGGTCCCTCCCACGTCGAGAGCGATCAAGCGAAAGCGGGGAGCTTGTTCACTGGCGAGCGAGGGCATGGCGACCGCCGCAGTCAGTGCCTGCAGAGAGCGTCTTCTGGAAAGTTTCACGCTGCCTCCTCGCGCAACGTTAGCCAACAAAGGTTACTCTACCCGTTTATCGTAACGCCGCCGGTGTGTTCCTTCTGCCACTTCCTACGTTAGATTGGTCCGACCCTCTTTTGGGAGTATAGAGATCGCGCGCGAGCATCAGCTTCAAAGTAATTTTGTCCGTCGCGCCGGTTAAGCCAACTCCCACGCCGAACTCGATGTCCGCGAACTTGGTCTTGCGATCGACCACGCCATACACCATGTGGTACTGGTTGTTCGCCGACTCGATCTGGCGCAGTCGTCCATAATCAGCGTACTCTTCGATGGCCACGGCCCAGTCGGATTTGAAATTGTAGGCCACTCGCTCCGCCGGCGCGAAATCGAGGCTCTTGATACCGCCGAAATAAGAGTTGTCGAGAATGGGATTGACGATGATATCGACCGGATGCAAATGCCAGCCGATGATCGGCCGGATCTCCGACGTATACGTCCGCGCATCCCAATGTCTGGAGTTGTAACTGAATTCGAAATTCGCGGCGTAAAAGAACTTGCGTTCGTCAGCCTTCGGCGCGGTGAAAAGAAGGCGTATCTTGCCGCCGTTGATCGACGGGCCGCGGTCGTCGGAAATACTATAGAGCGGCAGATACAGCCCCGCTTCGAACCAGTCGGTCACGCCGTACGCCCATTCGGTGACGCCGTTGAGATTATGGTTATTGACGAGGCTGCCGGGGAAGGCAGGCGCCTTGAGACCATCCGGAGTAAAGTTGTTGTGCCAGGTGAGATTGACAACACCACGATCGGCAATCGCGCCATCGTACACCTGAATCTCGTCGGTTTGAGCAACCGCCGCGAACGGCGCTACAACCAGAGCGGCGGCGATTGCCGCCAACTCGCGTATTTGTATTTGAATGAAAGGCTTCATCGGTGCTTCGAGATCAACTACAGAGTATAACTGAAGGCTGCAGTGAAGTACCTGGGCACGACCCGTCCTGTCTCCCCTCCGCCGGACCGCAGAGGCTTCCGATCCCGTTGAAATGATAGACTAAGAACTTGTTCCCTTCGAATTCAGCCCGTACGCCGTCCGTCTGCGCCGTCAGTTATTTGAACACCGTCCCGCTGGTGTGGGGTTTGCTTCAGGACGCCGCCTTGCAGCCGGTTTTCAACCTCCGCTTTGCCCTGCCGTCGCGTTGCGCGGAAGAGCTGGCGTCGGGCGAAGCGGACCTTGGCATCGTGCCGGTGATCGAGATGGCGCGTCAGAAACTCGATTATTTTCCGGGCCTTGGGATTTCATCCGTCGGCCCAGTGCGCAGCATTCTGCTGGTCTCGAAGGTTCCCTACCGCGAGATCAAGAGGCTCACCACGGATTCCGGATCGCGTACGTCGGTGATGTTAGCCCGCATCATCCTGGCGGAGAAATTCGGAGCCGAGCCACGCTTGACGTCGCAAGCTCCGGAGCTCGCTTCGATGTTGGGGTCTGCCGACGCCGCTCTGCTGATCGGCGACGCGGCGCTGCACATCGACCCGGCGACGCTGCCGTTCGAGACGCTGGATCTGGGCGCGGAGTGGACTGCGCTGACAGGATTGCCAATGGTTTTCGCCGTGTGGGCCGGCAGGAAAGAAGTGGTCCGCAAGCCTTATGGACAAGCGCTCGCTGATTCCTGCCGCTACGGGCTCAGTCACATTGAAGAAATCATTCCGCGGGAGGCGGCGTCCAGAAAGCTGGCCGAGCCGCTGGTGCGCCGCTACCTGACCCGGCACATCGTCTTCGAATTCGGCCCGCGGCACGAAGAGGGCCTCGCAGAGTATCTGAAGCGTGCGGCGGCGTTGGATCGCATTACCGTCGCGGGAGGCATTCCCGCATGATGGCCCGCGCGGAGGCGATTGAACTGTTCCAAAGCAACGACCTGATCGGTCTCGGCATGGCGGCCGACGCGGTGCGCCGCAAGCTGCATCCGGAAGGCGTGGTCAGCTACATCATCGATCGCAATATCAACTACACGAATTTCTGCACCGAATATTGCAGTTTTTGCGCCTTCTACCGTCCCATGGGCCATCCCGAAGGTTACCTCCATTCCAAGGAAACGATCTTCGCGAAGATCGAGGAAACCATCGCCCTCGGCGGTACCGGAATCCTTATGCAAGGCGGTCTGCATCCGGATTTGAAGATCGAGTGGTACGAGGATCTGCTGCGGTCGATCAAACAGCGTTTCGATATCTGGTGCCATTGCTTTTCCGCGCCGGAGATCACCAACATCGCCAAGGTGAGCGGCCTGAGCTTACATGACACGCTCGCGCGCCTCAGGGACGCCGGGCTCGATTCCCTGCCCGGCGGCGGCGCGGAAGTCCTGGACGACGACGTGCGCCAGCGCATCAGCCGTTTGAAATGCACGACCCAGGAATGGATCGACGTGCATCGCACCTGCCACCAAGTGGGCCTGCGCAGCACCGCGACCATGATGTACGGAACGGGCGAGAGCATCGACCAGCGTATGAACCATTTCGACATCGTGCGCCGGATCCAGGAAGATACCGGCGGGTTCACGGCCTTCATCCCATGGGCATTCCAGCGCGAGTACACCTCGCTGGGACGCTTCGTGAAGGAGGAAGCCACCGCGGTGGAATATCTGAAGATGCTGGCGCTCTCGCGGCTGTACTTCGAAAACATCGAAAATATCCAGTCGTCGTGGGTTACGCCCGGACTGAAAACGTGCCAAATAGGGCTGCGCTTCGGCGGCAACGACGTCGGCAGCATCATGATCGAGGAAAATGTGGTGAGCGCCGCGGGCACGCATAACCGGGCTACGGAAGAGGAACTCCGGCGGATGATTCGCGACGCCGGCTTCGTTCCCAAGCAGCGGGACACGCTGTATCGGACGTATTATTTGAACTGAGGCCGGCAAAGGGTGCGGGCGGCGGGCGCAGGCTCCCTATGCCCGCGCCGTAACATGCAGATAGGGGTTGGAATCCTTGCCAGAAGCGAAAAGCTGTAACCGGGTGTGCGCGGGACCGCGTCCAAACTCTTTCATGCGGCTCGCCGGTTCTTTTTTTTTCATGGTAGCGCTACCCGCGGTCATGCCCGCCGCTTCTTCTGGCGTTGCGCCGGCGGAATACCTGTCGCGCCTTCCATTGCGGTTTGAGCCCAACCGCGGCCAAGTCCAAGCTTCCGAGCCGGTGCTATGGACGGCCAGGGGTCCGGAAGCCGCGTACGCGTTCACGGCGGACGGCGCGCTGATCCGTACGCGCCATCGGACGTTCCGGATGCGCTTCGATGGCTCCGATTCCAAGGCTGCGTACCGGCCTGCGGAAGCTTTCGCCGCTCCCACCAGTTACTTCACGGCGGCCTATCGCGGCAACGTTCCTGTTTACGGGCGTCTGCGCCGATCGGGCATCTATCCGGGCATCGACATCGTTTTTTACGGCGCGGGAACGCGGCTGGAATACGATTTCGAGGTTGCCCCGGGAGCCGATCCCGCGCGCATCCGGCTGAAATTCGACGGCTCCGGCCCGCCGCGCCTGAATGAGGCGGGCGACCTAGTCTTCGGCACGGGCGATGCCCCAGGCCGTCGATCAAACGATGACCCGGGCGATGACAGCATGATTCAACGCGCTCCGAAGGTTTATCAAGTAACGGCGGACGGCCGGCGCAAGCGCGTCGTGGGCGGCTATCGGATCGCCGCGGACGGCACGGTCGGCCTGGCACTCGGCGCCTACGATCACACCGCCGCGTTGGTGATCGATCCGACGATTGTGTATACGATGTATCTCTACGGCACGGCGTCGGACTCGGCGGTCGCGGTTACTCACGACACGAATGGTTACGTGTACGTGACCGGCAACACCGTCTCTACGGATTTCACGATCACATCGACGTACCATTCCTATCTGACCAATTCGGGCGGCCAAGACGCGTGGGTGGTGCAGATCGATCCCCTGAAGCGGGCCGGGAATTTCGTCAGGTTCTTCTCCTACTTCGGCGGATCGGCCGACGAGACGGTGAAGGGCATCGCCGCCGACGATTTCGGGAATGTTTACATTACTGGCACGACGACTTCGACGAATCTTCCCGTCAGCGCCGGCGCCTACCAAGCCACAAATGGCGGCCTGACCGACGCCTTCATCGCGGGTTTCGATACGTTTCACGCGCAGGTTGGCTACACGACATATCTGGGCGGAACGGGCGTGGACGAGCCACGGGCGCTTGCGCTGGCCAACGGCCACATTTACGTTACCGGAATGACGGTTTCGGCGAATTTCCCGGTCGCCGGTCACCCGATCCGGTCGGCGCTCGTCGGAGGCACCAAGACTTTTATTACCGAGATCGATCCCTCCAAGAGCGGATCGGCCGGGCTGATCGCGAGCACGTATCTCGGCGGAGCGGGCGACGACGCGGGCAACGCCATCGCGGTGGACGCGGCCGGCTTGGTGTACGTGGCGGGCGTCACTGGATCGCCGGATTTTCCGGTCACTTCGAACGCCGTTCAGTCGTCTAACGCTCTGCAGGGCGACGGCTTTCTGGTCAAAGTGAACCTGGAAGCCGGACAACTCATTTACGGAACCTACCTCGGCGGTTTTGACCATGACGAGATCGCGAGCATCGTCGTGGAGCCTTCCGGGCACGTCGGAGTGGCCGGGTACACGATATCCAGCAACTTCCCGACGACGCAGAATGCCTTCCAGGCGGCGCTAAAAGGCCTCGCGGCGGCGTTCCTGGCGATCATTGACCCGGCCGCCCAGCCGGGCGCCGGTCTTATCTATTCCACGTACTTCGGAGGCTCGGTCGCCGAGATTGCCTCCAGCACGGCACGCGATAGCAATGGCGTCTATGTCCTGGGCGGCTATTCGCTTTCGGCGGATCTGCCGGCGGGAACCGAGAACGCCCTGAATTCAGCTTCAGCGGGCGGCGGCCTCAACGGATTTGTCGCGATCCTCGATCCCACGAAAGGCATCAACGGCCTGATCTACTCCAGCTACGTCACGGGCCAAGGGAGCCAGCTGGTTTCCGGCGTGGACGTCGACGCGAGCGGAATCGTGTACGCAACGGGCTGGACGACCTCCGACATCTTCCCTGCCGGGCCGCCCCCGAAAGCGACACCTCCAGGAGACATGGACGGGTTCCTGCTGGCTTTTTATCCCTCAACAGCACCTGCGCCGGCGGAAGGCCGCCGCGACCGGCGTCCTAGGCGCCAGCGTTGATTTCCTCCAGAATTCGCCGTACTTCGGAGCGGGGATCCGCCGCGCGCGTCACCTGCCGTCCAATCACGAGGTAATCGGCTCCCCCAGCGATCGCCTCGGCCGGCGTGGCAACGCGTTTTTGGTCGCCGCTGGCAGCGCCCGCCGAGCGAACTCCGGGCGTCACGAGCTTGGCCGCGGGCCCCGTCATAGCCCGCACAGCTTTCACTTCCGCGGGTGAGCACACGATACCGTCGATTCCGGCCGCCATCGCGTTCCGCACGCGCAGTTCCACGAGATCCATGACCGAGCAAGGATATCCGAGCTGCCGGAGATCGCTTTCGTCGAAGCTGGTGAGCACGGTGACGGCCAGCAAATTAAGTGTCGCGCCTTCTTTGCCGACACCTCCCTGGCCCGCGCCTCCTTTACCCGCAACAGCCGCCTCCATCACGGCTTTGCTCCCGTGGACGGTGAGGAAATCGACACCCGAGCGGGCTACTTGCGCGACAGCGCGCTTGACGGTCTCGCCGATATCGTAGAGCTTCAAATCCAAAAATACGCGGCAGCCCTCGGATTGGAGCTCGCGCACGAATTCCATGCCGGCGGCAGCGTAAAGCTCCAGGCCAACTTTATAAAAACGGGTCGAATCTCCCAAGGCGAGCACGATTTCGCGCGCCTCCGTGTCAGAGGCGACATCGAGCGCAATAATTAAAGGAGAAGTGGTCATGCAAAGGCCATTACTCGCGCGGTATCAAGGCCCACCCGCCTCTTGTAAGATACGACACTTTAGCGCAAACCCCTGAATAAACACCACAGGTTGGTGCACGGACCGCTTGGCGACTCCGAAGGGTCGGCGAGGCCTTCGCATTCGGGTGTTTTCAGAAATGTGTTCGCAGACGACAACCCGCGTCGCTCCACCGGTCGAGACGATGGGCGGCGAGAGGGCGCACAGACTGGCAAGCAGCCGGCTAAAGCATTTCTTGATTTCGCCGGGACCAGTTTGGTGCGGTCCGGAACGGTGTTATCAAGGTCCCGAGTTGCCGCACCAGTCTACGCGATCCGTGACACGGGTCTAGGCGGCGGCCGCGCTGTCCTTCGACTTGTTCTTACTGCCCGGCGGCCGGCCCCGCCGTTTCAAAGCCGACATCCATGCCGGCGGACGGCCCCGCCGGCGTCCCCGCCCTTGAGCCAGCCGCTCCAAGGTGACGATCGCTTCTTCAATCTGTTCGCGTTCCTGACGTAAATCCGCCAGCATTTTCAAAACGTCCATAGGCTCTCCATCCTGATTATTGTACTTATGAAAGCGAAATTGGCTTCACCGGCCCCGTTCCGATTCCAGAACGAAACTCATAAGTCTACGCCCTGCTGCCCTATCGAGTTTACAACCAATAAGAAGCGTTTTCAAGCAGTTTGTTCCGATATCGGAACAAGACTTGTCAAGTGCTCCCCCAGGCTCCATCCGGCTTGGCGGACCCGGTCCGGCTGCGCTGAGCCTTCTTCCAGTAAGAATAGAAGGGTAAACCGGCGGCAATCAAGCCCAACCCAAGACCGGATTCCCGGGGATATGTCAGCAAAGTGGACCACAGCAGCCCGGCCGCTACCAGTACAAATGCCAAGGGTACCAGGGGGTACCCGTGAACGCGGTAGGGGCGTGGAAGGTCGGGCGCACTTCGGCGCAGCGCAATGACGGCGAAAGCGGTCATCGCGTAAAAAATCCATTCGCCGAAAATCACCATTCTGGCGAGCTCTTGAAAACGGCCGCTGAGCAGCAACAGGGACGAGAACATCCCCAGAAAGAGCAAGCCTCCGGCCGGCGTTCCAAACCTCGGATGAATGCGGCCCGCCCAGGCAAAGAAATACCCGTTGCTGGCCATGGCGAACGGAACTCGCGCTCCGGACAGGATGACGCCATTCAGCGCCGCGAAGATGGAAATCACCGCCGCCACGGTGACGACCGAGCCGCCGGAGGGTCCCAAGACCTTTCGCATCATATCTGTCGCAACCCGAGCGCTGGAGCCCACCTCGGGGCCGCTGAGAACATAAAAATACGCGAGATTCGTTAATAAGTAGGTGGCGATCACGACCAGCGTCCCGCCGATGAGCGCGCGCGGCAGATTTTTGCCGGGACGCTGGATTTCCGCGCCCACCATGGAGCCGTTATTCCAGCCGTCATAGGCCCATAAGGCCGCGACGAGCGCCGCGAAAAATCCGGACGTCCCGCCTGGATCGGCATGCGTGGCGAGAGAAAAATTCGACGCCGCTCCCGCACGCCCCGCCAGGCCCGTGATAACGAGCGCCGCGATCAGCCCCACCTTCAAAACCGTGCCCATGACTTGCACGCCGCCGCCGATCCTTGTGCCCACGTAGTTCACTGCGGTAAGCGTGACAATAAAGCCCATGGCCACGAGTTGGCCATAGCGGATCTCAAAGGGCGCTCCCCCCGGTCCGATTGGAACGGCGGCGCGAAACCACACGTGCTCCAGTCCCGGAAAAAAATCGCCGAGATAAATCACCATGGCCGCCCCGAGGGCGGCGATGGAGGCGCACTTTCCCACCACCGTCTGCGTCCAGCCGTAGAAAAATCCAAAAATCGGGCCATAGGCGCGGCTAAGGTAGACGAATTCGCCGCCGGACACGGGCATCGCCGCCGCCAGCTCCGCATAGCTCAGCGCGCCGAAAAGCGTCAGGACTCCGCCGAAAATCCACACGGCAAACACCATGGCGGGCGATCCCACGGCCTTCACCATGTCCGACGGAACCAGAAAAATTCCGCTGCCGATGATGGTGCCGATCACGATGGTGATGGCGGGCCACAGTCCCAACGTGCGGCGCAGGCGGCCGTGCGATTCGCGGTCGGGGTTTCCGGGAGCGGTCACGCTGCGTCCTCACGAAACGCGGAAATAGCCAGCCCGACAAAGAATGTGGCGGCGGAGCCGATCACGACGTACCAGGTGAACGCGATGGACGTCGCCAGGCGCACGTACAACATCGCTGCGAGGCCCGTGGCCATTCCGACGACGGCATCCATCTCGCGTACCCGTTTGGTCAGCAGACCGAGCAAAAAAACGCCCAGCAGCGATCCGTAAACGATCGAGGCGATGGAAAGGCCCGCTTGCAGCACGCTGCCCCAATTGCGCGCAAGCAGAGCAATGCCCGCCAGCACCGCGCCCCACGCGATGGTCGCAAGACGCGACATGCGGAGCCACACGGCATCGCTCACATCCGTCCTTCGATGCCCCCACAGGGGACGGATCAAGTCGAGCACGGTGGTCGAAGCGAGCGAGTTCAACGCCGCACTGAGATTGGACATCGAAGCCGCCAGGATCGCGGCCATCACGAGCCCTGCCGCTCCGGGAGGAAGATTCCGCCAGATATAGAGAGGATACAGGCGGTCGCTCACGGCGGGCGGCGGCAATCCCCGCTCGCGATAGAACACGAACAGGCACACGCCGATCGCAAGAAATAAAGTGAACTGGAAGAAGATCACGATCCAGCTCGTCAGCAGCGCCACCTGGCTTTGCGTGCGGTTACGCGCTGCGAGCAGGCGCTGTACCATCAGTTGCTCGGTACCATGGCTCGCCGTCGTCAGGAAACATCCTCCAACGATGCCGGCCCAGAAACTATAGGTCCGGGCAAAGAAGATCGCGGGCGGAGCCAGGCGGAAATCGAACACGCGCAGCTTGCCGAGCGGGGCGGCCACCGCGGTGACGTGCGTCCATCCCCCGGGAATATCTCGCAGCACAAGAAAAAGGCTCAGCGCGGCGCCGAAAACGTAGAGAAACATCTGTACGACGTCGGTCCAGATCACCGCGGAGAGGCCACCTTCGTAGGTGTAAAACAGGGTCAAGCACAGGATCACCAGAATGGACGCGGTTTCGCCCGAGCCGAGAACCACGGAAACCACGATGGAGATCGCGAACACGCGCACCCCTTCGGCCAGGGCTCGCAGGATCAGGAACGCGGCCGCGGTCAGACGGCGC
The DNA here is from genome assembly GCA_035934795.1 of Bryobacteraceae bacterium. Classification (GTDB taxonomy): domain Bacteria; phylum Acidobacteriota; class Terriglobia; order Bryobacterales; family Bryobacteraceae; genus Palsa-187. The sequence goes on from DASYXM010000050.1 coordinate 204,247, forward strand.
AGGCGTTCTCCGAAGCGCCCCCGGATCAATTCGTAGGCCGTATACATCTCCCCACGAAAGTATGCCGGCAGGAAAAGCGTGGCGATCACCACCCGCGCCAGCAGATACCCGAGGACCAGTTGCAAAAACCCGAAATCTCCCTGGAAGGCGAGCACCGGCGTGCCAATGACCGTCAGCGTGCTGGTTTCGGCGGAGACGATGGATAGGGCGATAGCCCACCAGGGAATGCTTCGGCCACCCAGGAAATAGTCGCGGAGGGAATGCTGGGACTTTCGGAACCGGGCGCCGAACCAGGTAATGCCTGCCAGATAAGCGAGGATCACGGCCAGATCGAGCCAGCGCATGTAAGGGACAGGATAACCTGTAAGCGGGCTGCAAACGCGCACGTCCGGGAACCGGACGGCCCATCGCGGCGTCTATCGTACCGGTGTAATGGGCGAACAGGCGTTATAGACTGGTGGCGGACAGGTATCCATTAGGTGTAGCCTGGAACGAATGGAACGGACGCCCGGAATTCTGGATTTTGGCTCTTGCGGCTATGACTTTGATTCGGATATACTTCGCAGAGTGCGAATCCATGATCGAGAAGGGTGAGCATACTAGAGTCGCTAGCGGAGGTTCGTGGTGCTAAAGAAGACTTTCATTTCAACCATCATGTTGGTGACGCTGGTGCTGACGGCCAATGCGCAGGCACCGGCGAACGCTCCTGCGCAGCCTAAGAAACCGGAATGGAAGGATCGCGCCGAGTACGATCTGTACGCCGAGATCACCAAGCCCGACGTTACGCCGGCGGCGCGCCTGCAAAACCTGGACAAGTGGAAGATGCAGTACGCGCAGAGCGAGTATGCCGATGTCCGGCTCAAAATCTACCTGGTCACTTACCAGCAGCTGATGAAGCATCGCGAGGCGTTCGACACGGCGACTGAGATTCTCAAGGCGGACCCCAACGATCTGACGTCGCTGACGGAGATCGTCGGATACGGGCTCACACTCCTGCCAACGCAGGCCAACGCGCAGCTCTCGGCGCAGAACAAGGCCGACTTGGACACCGTCGAGAAGACCGCCCGTTATATCCAGGCGAACCTCGACAAGATCTACGCCGCCGATAGGAAACCCCAGGGCGCCACCGATGAGCAATGGAACGGCGCCAAACCGACCATGCAGAAGTTCTCGCAATTCACCATCGCGCGCGGAGCCGTGATGGCCAAGGACGCCCCGAAGGCCGAAACGGAGCTGGTGAATACGGTGAAGATGGATCCCACCAACACACAAGCCGTCTACATGCTGGCGAGCAACCTGCTGGCGCAGCAGAAAGAGCACCCCGACAAAATGCCTATGGCTCTGTTCGAATATGCGCGCGCCGCCAGCTACGACGGCCCCGGGGCGCTGGACGCAGCGACGCGCAAGCAAATTGACGCGTTCCTGACGCAGAAGGCGTACGTGCCGTTCCACGGCTCACCGCAGGGCCTGGATCAACTGAAGACGCAGGCCAAGGGCGCGGCCCTGCCCCCGGACGGATGGGCGGGAATCAAGAGCACCGTCGAGATCGCCAAGGAAGATCAGGCCAAGCGCGACGCGGCTGCCAAAGAGAATCCCATGCTGGCGTTCTGGAACGAAATCAAGGAAGGGCTGACCGGCGACGGTTCGGCGACTTACTGGGATGCGATGAAAGACGCCGGTTTGCCGGGCGACCACAACGGCGTCACGAAGTTCAAGGGCAAGCTCGTTTCGACCACTCCCGCCACCAAGCCCAAGGAATTGACGATTGCCATCGCTGGTGAGGCCGCCGATGTCAAGGTCGTGCTGACGGAACCGCTGCCGGGAATGATGGATCCGGGCGGGGAAATCTCCTTCAACGGCGTCGCCAAGGAGTTCAGCAAGGATCCTTACATGATTACGTTCGAAGTGGACCCGGCCGACGTCGAGGGCTGGACGGGCAAAGGACCCGCACCGGTTCGGGGCGCGGGCAAAAAGGGTGGACCTGCTCCGGGCGCGGGCGCGACCAAGAAAAAGCAATAGCGGAGGCAGTCGCGCTAATAGCTTGGCCAGAGCGGGCGTCAACAGGTTGGGGGCCTGCCCGCATCACATCTTGTAGCGGCCCAAGTCCTCATCGTTGAGATTTTCGAGCCACCTGCGGAGTTCTTCGTTGCTCCCGGCTTCAGAGATGGCCGCGACCGTTTTCGAGGTCTTCAGCACCGTTTCTTCCACGTAAATGGGGCAATCCAGCCGCAGGGCGATGGCCAGGGCGTCGCTGGGACGCGAATCCAAGGAAATCATCTCGCCGTTGCGCTCCAGCCAAATCACGGCGAAAAACGTGTCTTCCTTGAGCTCGCTCACCACCACTTTTTTGACGCCCGTTTCGAGGCCGAAAAGCAGATTGCGGATCAGATCGTGAGTCATGGGGCGCGGCGTGGCGACCTTTTCGATTTCCAGGGCGATGGCGTTGGCTTCGTAGACGCCCACCCAGATGGGCAGAATGGCGTTGCCATTGACGTCCTTGAGCACGACGATCGGCATGTTGGTGACCGGGTCCACCATCAAGCCCCGGATCTTCATTTCGACTTCCATCGCGCGCTCCCTTCGCCTTTCACTGTACACATTCTCCCGCCAGAGAGTTAGGCCCGGAGCGCGTCACCCGAACCGGCACGTATTGGCCGGTCAAGTCGCCCGCGCCCGTGAGCAGGAAGTTCAGCGTCTTGTGCTGGGAGGTCCTTCCGATCCATTGGCCGGTGGCCTGGTTGAATCCCTCCACCATGCACTCCTCGACGGAGCCGACGTAGGCGGCGTTGCGTGCGATCTGAATCTGCCGCTGGCGTTCCTGGACAATCATCAGCCGGCGGCTCTTCTCCTCTTCTGGAATCTGGTCGTCCAGGTTGAGCGCCGCCGTATTGGGGCGCCGGGAATACTTGAAGCTGAAGATGGAATCGTAGCCGACGAGATCAAGCAGGTCGAGAGTCGCCTGGAAATCCGCTTCGGTCTCGCCCGGAAAGCCGACGATGATGTCGGTGGTGATGGCGATCGGGCGCTGAGCTGCCTTCATCCAGGCGATTCTCCGCAGATATTCTTCGCGCGTGTAGAGGCGCTGCATCGCATCGAGGACGCGCGTCGATCCCGATTGCGCCGGGAGATGCACGTGATTGCACAGCACCGGATTCGCGTCGATAGCGTCGACGATCGGCTTTACGAAATCGCGCGGGTGCGACGTGGTGAAGCGCACGCGGCGTATACCGGGCACCCGGCCCACTGCATCGAGAAGTTGCGCGAAATCCCAGCCCTCGGCGGAAGGATCGCGGTAGCTGTTCACGTTCTGCCCCAGCAACTGGATTTCGGAGTATCCCATATCGGCCAGTTGCCGGGCTTCCGCGATCACCGACGCGCTCGTGCGGCTGCGCTCCGGCCCGCGCGTGAAAGGCACCACGCAATAGGCGCAGGATTTGTCGCAGCCTTCGATGATCGTGATATAAGCGCGGTGCGGATTGTCGCGGCGGGTGAGCGGCGTGTCGAAGGTCTCGTCGGTATCGAGGCTCAATCCGGTGACGCGCCGGTTGCCGGCCTCGAGTTGCACCAGCATTTGCGGAAGTTGGTTGTAGCTGGCCGACCCGCACACCATGCTGACATGCGGCGCCTTCTCGAAAATCTTCTCGCCTTCCTGCTGCGCCACACACCCCAGCACGACAAATTTCTTACCCTTCCCTTGGGATTTCTTGAACTGGTCCAGGCGGTGAAAGACTTTCTGCTCGGCCTTGTCGCGAATGCTGCAGGTGTTGTAGAAGACCAGCTCGGCTTCCTCGGGCGTCGCAACCTGGTTGTAGCCCTGGTTCAGAAGCGTGCCGATGACTTTTTCGGAGTCATGGGCATTCATCTGACAACCGAACGTTTCGATGTAAAACGTCTTCACAGCCAACCATTGTAACGTGACGATGTTGTGAGAGGATGTCCGCTTTCGAAACGACCAAGAGCGCCTTCTTGAGGAAATTCGCGAAACTCATCTAAGGTCTTCGCACTATTGCAGCGGCGCGGCGTTCCGCTTAGCCTGAGAGTGTGAAGTACTGCCTGCTGACGCTGGTTCCGGCCGCGCTCTTGGCGCAATCGGTCGCCACCACCTATACCGTCGACATCAACGGACGCCGCGTCGAAGCGAACTCGTTGGCGTCGTCCAAGGCGGGGGAGAAAACGGAGATCAGCCAGTCCGTCAATGGGAAGCTGGTCCCCAAGGAGCAGACCGAGACCCGCGTCATCAGCCAGACGCCGGGCGAAAAAGTCACCGAAACGTTCGACCGGAAATTCGACGAGAATGGGCAACTTGTTTCCACGGAACGCGTGCTGACGACGGAACGCAAAACCGCCGACGGGGGTTCGTCGACCCAAGCCACAGTCTACCGCAGCGACCTAAACGGCCCGATGCAGGAAGCCGAACGCAGGAAGATTGACACTCGCCCCCAGGGCCCCGCGAGAGCGACATCGGACGTCACCATCGCACGCCCTGCGATTGGCGGCGGATTTGAAACCGTCGAGCAGCGCAAGATCGTGAAGACCGAAGAGCCCAACCGCACGCACGAGGAGCAGACGGTCTATCTGAAATCGACCAGCGGCGATTTCGTCGAGAAGCGGCGCACGCAGACGGATTCTCAAAAATCGGGCGACAAGACCCAGGCTACGATCCAGAACTACGAGGCCGATTATACCGGCCGCATGGCGCTCCTGAATCAGGAAACCAGTACGACGGTGGCATCGAAGGATGGCAAGCAAGTAATCGAGCGGGACATCTACGCTTCGGCATCAGACGGCGTTCCGCGCGACGAACAGGGCGGCCAGAAGCTCAAGGAGCACCAGACCATCGTGCGCACGCCCGGGGCGGGCGGCAGCGTCACGGAAACCGTCAGCGTACAGCGTCCAACGCTGGCGGATCAAGCGCATCTCGGCGCGCCGGTTCAGATTTCGGAAACCGTGTGCACGGGTAAGTGCGAAGCCGGAAAGCCGTAGCGCGGCTTTCCCCGTGAAATTCGCGCTACCCCCCGATCTCCCGCAGGAAGCTGGTCCCCTTGACGATCCTGGTTCCGAAGTTTTCCGCGACGGTCTGGCCGATATCCGATAGCGTGCTACGCGTTCCCAGATTCACTCCGTGCCGCGCGGACGGCCCGTAGGCGAGCAGCGGAACATACTCGCGGCTGTGATCCGTTGATGGAGTCGTCGGGTCGCAACCGTGGTCGGCGGTCAGGATCGCTAAATCATCCGGCGTCATCGTCTGTTCCAGCAGAGGAAGCCACAGGTCCACTTCCTCGAGTGCCTTGGCGTAGCCTTCCACGTCGTTGCGATGCCCATAAAGCTGGTCGAAATCGACCAGGTTGACGAAGATCACGCCGCCTTCTTGATCGCTCATCATCGCCAGGGTCTTGGCCATGCCGTCGGCGTTACTAGTGGTTTTCTCGTGACCGCCGATGCCCCGTCCCAAGAAGATGTCGAAAATCTTGCCGATACTCGAAACTTCCACGCCCGCGGCTTGCAATTTATCCAGCAGCATTCCTTTGGGAGGCGGAACGGCGTAATCGTGGCGATTTGTGGTTCGTGTGAAGGCGTCCGGCGATCCCGTGAACGGCCGTGCGATCACGCGCCCCACTTCATATGGACCGCGCAGGATGTCGCGTGCGGTTTCGCACATCTTGTAAAGCTCGAATAGAGGGACCACGTCCTCATGCGCTGCGATCTGAAAAACGGAATCGGCCGAGGTGTAAACGATCGGCGAGCCGGTCCGCAGATGCTCCTCGCCAAGCTCCTGGATGATCTCGGTGCCCGATGCCGCTTCGTTTCCGAGCGTGTGGCGCCCCACGCGGCGCTCGAACTCGTTCATGACCTCGGGCGGGAATCCGTGCGGAAACAGGGGGAACGGCTTGTCGAGATGGATGCCGGCCATTTCCCAGTGGCCCGTGGTCGTGTCCTTGCCGGGCGAGGCGAGCGCGCAACGCCCATACGCCGCGATGGGTTCGGCCGCGGGCGCGAGACCAATGAGCGGCTCGATGTTGCCCAATCCCCAGCGGCATAGGTTCGGCAAGTGCAGATTTGAACCTTGAAGAGCCCGCACGCGCGCGAGGTTGCCGAGGGTGTCGCTGCCGGCGTCCCCGTACGCCGCGGCGTCGGGCATTTCGCCGATGCCGACGCTGTCGAGGACGAACCAAACGATACGCTCGAAACTCATCTGTCATCGCGTACAAAGCTGAAATACGCTGCGCGCCCGGTGCGGCCTACTGAGTGGGTCCGCCCGAGACTTGTCCGCCTGACGCTTGAGTGCTCACTGGACCCGCCAGAATGTCGCGGATGTGCTCGGTCAGTTGATCCACAAAACGGTCCGGCAGGAAGCCGTTCATGCGGCGCGCGAGCTGCCCGTCCTTGTCGAGAATGATGGTGGTCGGGATGTTCGCCACCTGCAACAGGCGTCCGAGACCAGTTTCGAAATACACCGCCCGGCTCCACTGCTGCGTCTCGAGGAACGGCGAAACCAGGTTGCGCTCGTCGTCGGCGTCGATGGAAAGGAACAGCACATCGTCGCGATCCTCGAATCGCTTGCGGACCTGTTCGTAGAGCGGATGCTGCGCGCGGCACGGTCCGCACCAGGTGGCCCAGAAATCCAGAATCAATACCTTCCCCTTCAAGCTGGCGAGCGGCAGGCGATTGCCGTCCAGTCCGTCGAGGACAAACTTGGACGGATCGGTGATGCCGTAGTTAGGGTCCAGCGCGATCAACTCTTTGTGCCGCTTCTCGAGAATGGCGTTCGTCCGGTCGTACGCTTCCAGGACCACGTCGCCGAGGCCTGCGTCGGAGCCGTTATGGAGCTTGCGGTACATCTCGCCGAGCGCGCGCCGGTCGAGGGCCCGGTCTTCCTGCGTCGCGGCGCTATCGGGAATCGCAAACGCGGCGGCCATCTGCTTCACGGCGTCCTCGTGGTGTCCGTCACGATCCAGAGCCTCGGCCCACTCGCGCGCCGAGCTCGCCTCGGGAAACGCTCTGAACGCCAGTTCCGCCTTGATACGGGCATCGCCGGCCGCGCCCAAAAGAGTGAAGGCCCGCGACTGAAACAGCAGCGCCCGCTCCAGCGCCCGGTCGTGATCCTCCTGATTGCGCACGGCGTCGGCGCCTGTCGGTACGGGGACATGAACGATATAATCTTCGAACTTCCTGGCGAATTCCAGGGCTTTTTGGGCGTTCTCCTTGCCGCCCACCGTCAGCAGGCTGAATGTCACCCGGTCCAGCAGTTGCGCGTCATTCGGCGTCTTGGCAAGCGTAGGAACGCCGTAGAGGATGGTCCTACGGTTGTCCTTGGCTTCGACGGATTCCTTCGCCAGAAGCTGCTCGATTTCCGACCGCAACGCCGTATCGGCGTGCGCACGCAAATGTTTTTCGAGCCCGGCGATGATGTCCAGGGGGCTGTGGTTCGCTTCGACGATCAATTTGCTGATCTGCTGGCGCTCCGCGTCTTCGTCGGAGGAGGGATTCACCACCGTGGGCACCTGCGCCGTCAACGCGCCGGAGAGAGACGCGCAGGCCAGCCATCGCCAATATGGATGCGTCATCTTGTTACAAGCCATCGGGCGTTTACGATCGTGCGGCTTTCCCGGTGCCGTCCTTCCCTATTCTCCACTATCAATGGGCCGCGCGGATCGCGTCGGCGATGCGCGCCGCCCGCTCCCTGGCCATGTGAATGTAGACGTCATTTTTCGCCACCTGATCGAGCAGCGGCAGGAAATCGTCCCTCAACAGAAGCTGCTTGCCGTCCCACGCCGATTGAATGCGCACGACCGCATCGTTCACTCCCAGGCGATCGTGTTTCAGCGCGCGGCGCAAGTCCAGCAGCATCCGAGCGCTCTGCTCGACGCGCTCGCACAGGTCGACCAGCGCCTTGGCATCCTCGCTCGTCGAGTAATTGAATTTCGATTCGCTGTTTTCCTCGCCCTGTTCCCAGCGCAACGTCTTCTCTCCCAGGTTGGCGAGCTTCAGACCGGATTCCAGAGGATGCCTGAAGTGATCCAGCCGGTCCGCAAGCTCGAACGCCTGCCTCGCGGCCGAGGCCTCCAGACTGATTTTCTCGCCATTGTCGGGATCTTGGCTCTCGTTATAGACCGCGGCACCGTCCTGAAAGATGGTGATCGCAAAATACGGCGGCACGGATCCGGGGAAGGACCTGGTATAGATAACGCGCGGAACATCTAATGAGGCGGGGGCGGCCTGCGCCAGCACGGCCGCGGCCAGCAACAGCATCGGCATTCTCATCCGGCGACCCTCGCGGCCGCGTTCTTCCCGATGATGTCGGGTCTTCGCCCATCTGTTCCAGGGCGATCCATCCAGGGACGTTTCAATCCATCGGTCCCAGGATGATCCATCCAGGGACGTTTCAATGTCGTCGCGTGACAGATCGCCACCGCCAGCGCATCGGCCGCGTCCTCGGATTCGATCGTTTCGGCAAGCCCCGTGAGCGTGCGCACCATCAACTGAACCTGGTGCTTTTCCGCGCGGCCATAGCCCACTACGCTGGTCTTCACCGAAAGCGGCGAGTATTCGCCCACCGCTAGACCCGCCTCCGCGAGAACCGCAAGCGCGACCCCGCGCACATGAGCCAGTTTCAGCGCAGTTTTCACGTTTTGCGAGTAGAACACTTCCTCGACAGCCGCGCATTCCGGCGTGTGCGTTACTAGAAGCTCGCGCAGAGCGATAGAGATTGCGGCGAGCCGCCCGGGAAGCGGATCCTTCGAGCGCAAAGAAATCACGCCATGCGCCACCACCCGGTGCCGGCGGCCATCGCTTTCGATGACGCCCCATCCGGTGCGCTCGGTTCCGCAATCGACGCCTAAAACCCTCATCTTGTTACGCCAGGGCTTCCGATTACGCCAAGGCCTCGAGTTCCTTCTCGTCGATATCGAAGTTCGAATACACGTTCTGTACGTCCTCGTGCTCTTCCAGCGCTTCGCTCAGCCTCAGCATTCCCGCGGCGTTCTTGCCTTCCAGTTTCATCAGGTTCTTGGGAAGCATTCCGATTTCAGCCGATTCCGTGGGAATCCCGGCTTTCTGAATGGCCTCCAGCACGGTCACGTGATTTTCCGGAGCCGCGATTACTTCCCAACTATCGCCTTCCCTGCGCAGATCCTCGGCGCCGGCGTCGAGCACAAGCGTCATCAGGTCGTCCTCGCCGGGAGCCTTTTCCGCGTCGATCACGACGTGGCTCTTGCGTTCGAACATCCACGCGACGCTGCCCTGCTCGCCCAGGTTGCCCCCCTGCTTCGAGAACATGTGCCGGATTTCGCTCACCGTGCGGTTGCGGTTATCGGTGGCGACGGCCACCAGCACCGCGGCCCCGCCGGGTCCATAGCCTTCGAACATGATTTCGTCGATCTGGCCGCCTTCCAGCTCGCCCGTTCCGCGCATAATCGCACGCTTGATGTTATCGGCGGGCATGCTGACGGCCTTGGCGGCCAAAATGGCGGTGCGCAGGCGCGGATTCGAATCGGGGTCGCCGCCGTTGCGCGCGGCAATCGTTATTTCCTTGATGACGCGCGTAAACACCTTCCCGCGCTTGGCGTCCAGGGCGCCCTTCTTGTGCTTGATCGTCGCCCATTTCGAGTGGCCTGACATGACGAACCTCTTCGGTTGAAAGAACTTACGGGTCCTTACTCCAGACGTGATCCGAACTCGCCCGGACCCAACTTTCTACGATATCAGATGCGCGGAAATAGAGGAAGCGCGAAGTTTTTGGGTGGCGGCATCATATCGGCAACGAGAGTAGCAACGTCAGGACTACGTTCTTCCTGTAGGAATCATCTCAATGCCATCCTTAGTGACAATGCTTGCGTGGGAGTTAGCTTGCGTATGAGAGGCACGCGAGGATGTCCTCTCGGGCCAGGCCTGGATAGTTCGCCAGGATTTCGCTTTCGGATTGGCCCGCGGCCAGCAGTTCGAGGATGAACTCGACGGCCAGGCGAGTCCCGCGGATCACCGGCTTGCCAGCCAGGATCTCCGGATCGACGACGATGCGTTCGGGCCAAGGCATCATTTCGTGATACCTCCTGGCGAACCAAGCCCTGCAGCGAACTGGTTAACAGGATCGTTTGATTTTCGGCGTCGCTGGAACGCCGTGAGCGCATCCCTCAGCCTCGCCTCAACAAGCGCGACAACTTGTGTCTTTCTAATTCTTGATTCCCCTTACCGCGTTGAACTCGATCGCCGCGACGCGCATGCCTTCGGCGTCCATTTCCGGCTTCAAAGTCCCGTCGAACTCGTGATAGAACCGGACGGTATTCATCACCAGGCGGTCCTGCGCGCCGACCCAGGCGTCGAACCGGCCGAGCTTGATATCGGCCGCGGCCTTCCCCACGCTCATGCCGGCGTCGAAGCGCTTGCGCGCCTCGGCCTTGAACACGGCGATGTATTCGCTCATCTCCGCGAGGTCCTTCTTGCCGCCGATCGGCCCATGCCCCGGGATGATGGTCTGCACGTCCATGCCGAGGATGTTGTCTACGTGGTCCATCCACTTGGTCGGATGAGCGTTGTGGCAGAACGGCGCGACGTAGAAGAATCCGATGTCGGCCGCGAACAGAATCTTGTACTGCGGCAAATAGACCGCGATGTCTCCATAGGTGTGCGACGGAGCCATAGTGATGAGCTGCACTTCGGTGTTGCCATAGTAATAAGTCGTCCGGTCATCGATGGTCGTAGTGGGCGGGACGATCTTGCGCGGCTCGCCGCCCTCGGCCCAGCCCGCGCGCTTTTCCCAGGTGGGGGCCGGGAACGTCATCGCCAGCATTTCCTTGCGGCAATATTCGTGGCACACGATCTCGACGGGCTGGGGGAAAAAGGGCAGCCCCATGATGTGATCGCCGTGATGGTGCGAGATCACGATGCGGCTCATGGGCTTGTTGGGAGCCACCTGGCGGATCGCCGCAATGTAATTCTTGGTATGGACGGGGGCGCCGAGCGAGTCGATCACCAGAATGCTGTTGTCGCCGACCACGATCCCTCCGTTGGAGACGCCCTGGGCCATCTGGCCCGGCCCTCCGCCCTGGATGTAGGCGTAGACGTTGGGCGCGAGCTGGCGCATCTCGGTCTTCCATGTGGGAACCTGATTCTGGCCTTTCAAAATCGCGGCGAACCCGAGGCCCGCCCCGGCCAGGCGGCCTACGGCATCCCGGCGCGTCATTTTTGTGCGGCCAAAGCTTGTCTGGGGCATTTTCATTTCCTCCCGAATTGTTTACGTTAGTTCCCGGCGAGAGCGAAGTCAAGCAAACGGGTGTGCGGGTAGGCTAAATCTGCGTCCCCGGCCCGCCCGAGCGTTCCCGACGCGTCGCGCGAAGTTGGAAAATCCACGTCGCGATTGCGAAGGCAACCAGCATCCCAATCATTCGCTTCCAAAACGCAGCAGGATATAGGCCGGTCAAGACCACGATTATTCCGTTGGTGACGGCGCGAAGTTTTGTCTCTCGGTCGAGTTTAAACTTCGTGCCCACGGGACCGATCTTATCATATGGACGGCAGCTTCAACTCTCGGGGCTTTCGTCGCGATCCACTGGCGGCCCGCAATAGCGAGGTCGCCACCAAGAGGCACACAGATTTAGCGCATCACCGGCGTACGGCGGACCCAACCAGACGTGACGTGGAAATGAGAGGATAGTTGGTCGGGCAGGTGACTCCTATGACAAGACGCTTTATCGCCGCAGTGCTCGCGGTAGCAGCAACCGTGTGGTGCGGATTTCTGACGATCCAGGCAACCGCCGCCGAAAATGCGCCGGTGCACGTGCTCGTATCCAACGGCATGAAGGCCGCTATGGAGGAATTGCAACCGCTGGCCGAGCGCACCATCGGCCATCCCCTGGCGCCGGAGTTCAGCTCCACCGCGGCCCTCAAGAAAAAGATCCAGGGCGGCGAGGCGTTCGACGCGACCGTGATCACGACCGGGGCCATCGATAGCCTCATCAAGGAAGGCAAACTCACCGCTGCTTCGCGCACCGAGCTGGGCCGTTCCATACTGGGGATCGGGATCCGTGCGGGCGCGGCCAGGCCGGACATCCGGACGGTGGACGCTCTGAAGAAGACGCTGCGCGCGGCGCACTCGATCACGTATCCTCGCGACGGCGCCAGCCGCGGCGATCTCGAAAAAATGTTCGAGCGCCTGGGCATCGCCGCGGAAATCAAGCCGAAGATCGTGCTGGCCAACGGGAGCGGGGCGGCGGCCGAAAGCGTCGCGAGCGGCCAGGTGGAGATGGTGCTCACTTTGTTCAGCGAGATCGTGCCGGTCCACGGTCTGGAAATTCTCGGGCCGCTTCCCGGAGAGTATCAGTCCGACGTCCGCTTTTCCGCGGCGGCCAGCAGCGCCACCAAGAGCCCCGAGGCAGCCAAGGCGCTGATCGCGTTTCTGGCGGGACCTCAGGCGGCGTCAGTTCTCAAGGCCAAGGGCCTGGAGCCTAAGAAGTAGTACCTCCGGCGGCATTCAGTGAGCGCCGAGCGGAACGCGCCGCCGCAGCTCGTCGAAGAAGTTTTCGAGAAATATCACGTGATTCTGCGCTTGCGGTTGCCCCGGGCCCTCGGCGGTCATCAGTGCAGCAACGCGTTTGCCGCCCGGGGCCGGCGCAAAAGTTTCTCCGGGGACGCCGGGGTCCGCCAGTTGCTTCTGCGACCATAGCCGCGGCTTGTCGGCAACGAACGAATCCCCCTTCACGGTGTACGTCACGATCATGATGCGGTTGTCATTGGCGCGGAAGAACAGCTCGCGCCGGTTGGGCAGCCACTCGGGGTAAAGACCGCCGTCATTGGAAATCTGCCACTTACCGCCTTTGTCGGGGAACGCCCGCACGTATACCTGGTCGCGCCCGGATTCGTTCGAGGAAAACGCCAGCCAGCGCCCGTCCGGAGAGAAGGCGGGGTGCCGATCGACAGACGCCGTCTGGGATGGCGTTTGCAGGAAAAGCTCTGGTTGGCCGGCCCGCAGCCCCGAGCCGTCGTTCTCGAGCGGTATTGTCCGGATCTGCGTCCCTCCCGGGACAAATTGAAAAAATGCCAGCCGCTTGCCGTCGGGGGCGAAGGACTGCGGCACCTGCCGATCCTTGCTCTGGGTCAACCGTTGAGGCTGACCCGCTCCGTCGGAGCGGTTCCAGAACATGCCCCCAGGCCCTTCGTAGACAATGTACCGGCCGTCGGGACTCCACCTTACGCCCGATCCGCCACTGAATGTCAGGCGGGTCATGGTATCTCGCTGCCATTCATAGATCCAGATGTCCGAGTTAATGGTCAGCGCAAGCCGCTGGCCGTCCGGGGAGAGGCGGGGCAACGTATAGCGATCGGGTTTTGCCAGCAGGGGTTGGGTCTTGCCCGAGCTGTCCAGCCATTGCACGGTGAGCAATTTGCCGCCTCCCGCTTCACCGCTCCGGTACACCAGCGTTCCGCCTCGTGAGAAATCCAACTGCGCGAATCCGTTTCCAGGGGAGTAGGCGACTTCCTGCAGCACCGGCGAGGGCGTGCCGCGCACGGTCAGCGTGTCCAAATCGAAGGGCACCGCGAACAGAGTTCCGCCGTTTACGTAACTGAGATAACCGGCTCCTCTTGATATGGGTATGTAGCGGCCGTAGGTGCCTCCGCGCTGGAGGGTTTTCCGGCGCCGATCGACGAAGGTCATGACTTCGATGTTGCCGCCATCCCACCCGCCCGTCGAGTTGTTGGTGGTAAACAGCACCGCTTTGCCGCCCGGCAGAATCTGCGGCCAACGGTGGCTGACTTCACCCTGGGCCATTTCGGTCACCGGTACAGGAGCGCCTCCGGCCGATGGAATTCGTGACAGACCTCCGGCAAGGGCGAGCGCCGCAATGATGTCGCCGTCGTCACCCCAACTGGCGCCCGCGAGCAACTGAGCGCCGCACAGGGCGATCGCCGACCCACCCTCGACCGAGACCTTCTTGAGTTCTCGTCCCGCATCGAATCCGACCCACTGCCCGTCCGGCGAAAAAAAGGGGCTATTGGCCCCTTCCGTTCCCGCCAGCTCGGTCGCCTTGAGCTGATCCATTCTACGAGTAAAAAGCTTTCCCTGGGACACGTACACCAAGCGTGTGCCGTCAGGCGAAAGAATCACATCGGCTCCGAGGGCAGAGCCCAGCGCTACGTCCGGCCCGAGATCGACATCCAGGCGCACCAGCGGCTTCAGCGGCAGTTCGCCGGGATGTGACGCGCGCCACCAACCCACACCCGCAACGGCGAATCCGGCCCCGAGCAACGCCGCTGCAGTGACCCACACTACAGGCCTTCGGCTGGCGGCCTGAGAGGCCGCCGCAGGCTGGGAGCCTGCCCCACTCTCCACCAATCGTGGCGCATCGCCCATGTCGCGCAGGCGCCGCTTGGGGTCCTTCTGCAAACATTCTTCGATCAGACGCCGGGCTTGTCGCGGCACTTTGCCCAGATCCGGCTCCTTGGTGAGCACCTGGGCGAGCGTATCTGTGGCGTCGTCGCCTTTGAATAACCGCTCGCCGGTCAGCAGTTCGTACAGCACTACGCCGAAGCTCCAGATATCGGCGCGCTTGTCCACTTGCTTGCCCTTGGCCTGCTCGGGAGGCATGTAGGCAGCGGTGCCGAGAATCATTCCGACTTCCGTGGCCCCCATGGTCAACGTCGGCGAGTTCTCCGGGTCAGCGGAAGTCCGCGCCTCGCCGCGATTCGTGAACGCTTTCGCCAAGCCAAAATCGAGCAGCTTGACGACACCTTCCGGAGTGATCTTGATGTTGGCCGGCTTCAAGTCGCGATGGACGATCCCCTTATCATGGGCGTATTCGAGCGCGGTGACTATCTGCGATGCGATCTTCCACGCGTCGTCGAAAGGCAAAGGTCCCTTCGGCGATTCCCCTTCGACCAGTTCCATCACCAGCGCACGATCTTCCACCCCATAGATTGCCGCGATGTTGGGATGGTTGAGCGACGCCAGCAGTTCGGCTTCGCGCTGGAAGCGCGCCATGCGCTCTGGATCGCGAGCAAACGCGTCCGGCAGAACTTTGATCGCTACGTCGCGCTTCAGTTTTGTATCGCGCGCCCGGTACACCTCACCCATGCCGCCCGCCCCGATGGGCTCGACGATCTCATACGGACCCAATCGAGTTCCGGCAGCCAGAGGCATGGGATATCGAATCGATTGTACCGCGCCGAATTGTCGCGCACGCCCGATGGGAAATAACAACGACGCGAAATGAGAATGATTTCCAATGAAAGCGGCGCTTTCGGAGGTTGCAGTCGCGGGGGCCAATCCCCTACTGCTTGGCGGGCTCCAGGATTCCGAGCCGCGCGCGAAGGATGGTGAGGGTGCGCTCCAGTTGCTGGATGCGCTCGGCCTCGGCGGCATTCTGATTGCGCAGACGGGTCACCTCATCCTTCAGCGCGTCACGCTCCAGTTGCGTAGTATCCAACTCGTTGGCGTCGGCGGCGCGGGGGGGCGTCCCGAGGAAGCGCGACGCTTCCTGCGTTTTGCCGCCAGTCGCATCCTGCACCTCGAGGCGAACTTGTACGTCGCCGCTGGCACGTGCATATGTGAAGCTGCCGCGCGCCAGATCCGTGGGCGTCAGGGGAACGTTGCGCGTATTGGGGCCATCCACGATCTCGAGCGTGCCTCTCGCGGCCCAGCGCACCGGCGCCGCTTCGTGATTCCATTCGATACGCAACTGCGCGTCGCGTTCATAGACGGCCAGCGAAATCGGCTCGGCCGCCGGCCGCACGGCGAAAAATCGCAGGCCAACCCCAATCGCCCCAGCGGCCACCACCGCCGCCGCGAGGATGGTCGCGGCGGCCATCACCCACGGCCAGCGCTTCTTTCGATAGGGATACGGCGCGTATTCCGGGGCGGCGGGGGATTGCATTCCGGGAAGCGAGCCGAATAAGGGAAGCTCGCGCCCTTCGGGAGCGGCTCCCGCGGATTCCGGTTGCGTCACGGACGCCGCATTCTGCTGGGACGCTCCGTGCTGGTCGCCGCTGGAGGGACGCTCACGCGGCGGCCGGTCCACGGGCATGGCGATGCGGTCGGGAAAGTCGAAATCCTGGTAGCTGCGCTCGGTTTTTAGAGTGCCATCGGCTTCGCGCACGAAAAAGCCGGCCTGCATGGCGCCGATCCGGCCTGGCCGAACCACCAGGGTGAGCTGCCACAGCTCCGGGAAAAACGCTTCGAACGTTTCCTGATCGGACGGCGACAGCACGATCTCGCTGCGGGTGTGCGAAACAAACCAGCCCAGCGCCATGAAGCCCTCCAGGCGCGGATCGGCGCGCTCGCGCACCAGTTGTTCGGTGAGCGCCGCGCGATCCTTATCGGAAAGAATGAACGAGGGCCCGCGGGCGTGCTCGCATACGATTTCGCGGACGGCGAGAATGCGCGCGGTCTTGCCGTCGTAAGTTCCATATAGAACGCCGCCCACTTCGATGCCGCCGCGCGCGAAGCGCTGGAATCCCTCGGAAACGGCCTGGCGGATTTCTTCGACGACCACCAGCGAGTACTCAACGGCGGCCCGACCTTCGGGAACCACCCACGAACCGAATTTGGTTTCGCTCATACCGCCGGGTTCCTCGCGGACCGATGGCACAGCACCGCCTGGCTGCCGGTGCCGGCATCCTCGTCGCAGTCGTCTTCGTGCAGATGATAATAATACGTCACAGCGGCCATCGCGCAGGCGATCAGCAACGCCGCGATCAGGCACGTAACGCTCTTGAAATTCCAGGCCTTCTCGTGATACACCGCCGCGACCGTTCCCAGTACCACGACCAGCGAGAGCGACACGCTCAGAACCAGCTTGTCGTACCACGGCATCAGGTCGAGATGGCTCTGCCCGCCGATTTCGCTCCAACCCGACAGCACCGCGATCAGCACCACGAAGAACTCGGAAATAAAAGCGAGCCGCAGCAGATAGGGAGGCATCCGGAATCTCTATTCTACTAAGAGCCTGCCGACGGACGCGCTGGCTGTTTTCAATCGGATTCCCCGGCGGGGCCGAAATACACTTGGCGGAGCACCCCCTCGCACCATTGCAGCGCGTACAGGAACGTGGGGTGATCGCGAAAAAAGATCGTATTACCGCTCCACGCCGGCAATATGATCGCGTAATTCGCGTAGAATCGCCCGGTTTCGCCCGCCGTGGGACGCTCCACAACGATGTGCCAGCGGTAGCCCAGCCCCCGCATCGCCCTCACCCGATCCTGCGTGGCGGCCTCCAAATCGGCCACCACCACTGCCGGCCGCGATTCGCCCAGCTCGATTGCGCCGCAGACGCGGACCATCGCTGGCTGCTCCTCGCCCGCCCGCGGGTCTGCGGTTCGCGCCGTGTATCCCATCGCGGCAAGCTCGCGGGTCCAGGTTGCACCATCGCAGCCGGTCTGGGCGGCGACGGGCGACGGAGAGACCGAGTACAGATACTTGGCCAGCGCGAGCGCCGGGTCGAAATTGTGCGGGTCCTCCGAGGGCACCACCTCGTAGCGGCCGCTCCGCCGCACCTGCTCAGCCAGCCGCACGGAGGCCCGCAGCAGGACATTGTCGGTCTCGGCCTGGCGCTGTTCCATGGTCTCCAGCCGGTCATGAACCGTGATGGTGAACGCGTGCCCGCACATCTTCAAGATCTTCTTGATACCGTCGAGCAAGGCCATACTAACGGTTTCCCGCAGCGCTCGCTGGCCGGCCATTTGGCTCGCCGGTCGCCAAACCATTCACCGGATCGTTCGACAATGGATAATCCGCGAACAGGTCTTCGAAGCGCCGGTCCACCGGGGCGCCCCGCACCGTTGACTTGAACAGCCAGCGCGAGACACCGCGATCGGAAAGAGCGGGTCCGAGCCGGGCTGCCGCGCCCCGAAGCGCGGCCTGCGTCCCAGGCTGGATCAAGCGCGCTGCTGCGGAACAGAAACTCTCGCGATCATATGGAATTACCTCGCCAACTCCAAAGTGTTTGACGAATCTTGCCGCACAGCTCATCTCGCTGCCGACGACCAGCGCGGGCGTGCTGGAGGACGCTGCCGTAAACAAGATGCGCCCAGGCAAGCTCAGCCTCGCAATGCCGGGGTTCGAATCCGCTCCATCCAGCGGGCTTACGGGGACAATGACGAACGAAGATCGTCTGAGCTCGTCGGCCAGTTGCTCCTCGGGGATCACGCCACGCCGCCGGATTCCCGCGCGCGCCAAGGCTTGCTCGCTGAAACGAACCCATAGCGACCGGTAATTCCCGAACCAGTCGACGTTAAAACCGCTTCCCTCCATAGCGTCACACAACCGATCGAACCACACCTGTTCCCAAATGCTGCCGATGAGCACTGGCCGCGGAGGATCGACGGCCGTGGCCAGTTGCCCGCCCGCCACCAGCCGGTCCGGCACTACGGCCGGCAAGATGTGAAACGGCAGGCCGAACTTCCGCTCGTAAGCGCGCGCGAGCTCGGGATGCGTCGCCAGACGCAGCGAGGATTTGTGCAACGCCTCGCGCATCAATTCGTCCGGGATCGAACGAGTGGCAATGTTCTGATCGTCCATGATCCAGATGCACACCGGTGCCTGGCACAAATCGTGGATAGCGATCGCGGTCAGCAGCTCATCCGCCTGATATGGCACGCATAGGACCCGCTCCACGCGGCGGCCGGCGAGTAACTGCCGGACATCCTCGCGCACCTGCCGCGCGGCCTTACCCTTGTGAGAGAGGATCGTGCTCCATTCGCCGAACTCTTGAAATCCGTAATCGCTGCGGGCGCGAATGGAGAGCACCCGGTGCGCGCCTGCCAGCACCCGCTCGACCAAGGGGCCGGTCCCATGCCGGTCGTTGATTTCGTTGACCGTGACCAGGACGTGGATTCCCCCGCCGGGCGGCGTCGCGTGAGCCAGGAGACGATCAAGCCGTTGCCGAAGGTTCGCATTCTCCCGATGCAGGGAATCCAGCGTCATGCGTATCAGCTCATTATTGCGCAAACGGCGGCGTATCCTGTAAGAATGACCATCCTATGGCGCGTCCATTTCAAGACGCTCCACAAGGTTAAGCCGGTCCATAGAGGGCGGCCCGGTCGCTGGTTTTTCCGGTGCCTGCCATGCCAGGGCTTGCTGTCATGAAGATCCTTTACCTCTGCGACTTCGGTAGCGCCCACGGAGGAGCCGAAATCGCGACCCTCGCCTTGCGGGACGGCTTGCGCGCCCGTGGGCATCAGGCCATGCTGCTATCAAGCTCCGCGACACCTTCGGACCTGCCAATTCTCGCCGATTACGTGTGCTTTGGCACAACGGGACGCGGACAAATGCTCCTTGAAACCGCGAATCCGTCCGCATGGTTCACGCTTCGCCGGGTTCTGCACGAGTTCCAACCGGACGTGGTTCACGTAAGTATGTTCCTCCTAGAGCTCTCGCCGCTGATTTTACCGCTGTTGCGGGACACTCCCAGCTTGTATCACGTCCACTGGCTGCGGCCCATCTGCCCTACCGGAACAAAGCTGCTGCCGAGTCGTTCTATTTGCACGCAACCCGCCGGATGGACCTGCCACCAGTCCGGCTGCCTATCGCTTCCGGACTGGACGCTCGCGATGACGCAGATGCATTTGTGGCGCCGCTGGAGCGGGGTTTTTCACAGATTCGTCACCCCGAGCGAATTCGCGGGCTCGGCGCTCGAATCCGCGGGCCTTCCCAGCCCCACGATCATCCCCAACGGCGTCGCAATTCGACCGGCTCGCCCCGCCCTGAGCGATCCTCCGACCGCGTTCTTCTGTGGCAGGCTGGTCAAGGAAAAGGGAATCGACGTGCTTCTCAAAGCATGGTTTACCGTCTCGCGCCGGATTCCTTCGGCGCGGCTGATCATCGCGGGAGACGGCCCGGACCGCCCCCTCCTAGAGAAGCAGGCACAAGAACAGCGACCCGGCCCAGGGTGTCCTACGCCGGGCGGAGTGGAGTTCCTCGGCCACATTCCCTACGCGCGGATCGAGGAGGCCGCGTGCAACGCGTGGTTGACTGTGGTGCCGTCGGTTTGCGTCGAGAATTTTACGCTGGTCGCCGTGGAATCCTTGATGCGGGGCACGGCGGTGATCGCGAGTCGAGTGGGAGGACTTCCGGAACTGGTGGCCGATGGCGAGAGCGGCGTGCTGGTGGAGCCCAACCGGCCGGATCAGCTTGCCGAGGCGCTTGTGACGATGTTGGGCGATCGCGCGCGCTGCGAATCCATGGGACGCCGGGGCCGGGAAGTCGCCGTGCGGTCGCTTTCCATGGATGCGTACCTCGACCGTTTTGTGGCCCTCTACGCTGAAATGAGGCGTCCGCCAACGGGTGTCGATGCAAGGCCGCCGGCCCGCTGACGAAAAGCCGCTCCTGCACGGAGGCACGCGAGACCAGACCCTCCTGCGAATCGGTCGCGATATACTTCGACGTAACGGGTATCGACAACTCCAAGTTCAAACACAGCTACGAAGAATCCATGCTATTGCCCGTTCAAAGTCTGTGGATCGGAGATCGTCTCTCCGCGATGGAACAACTGGGGATCAAATCTTTCTTGTGCCAGGGACACCCCTTTCATTTGTACGTTTATCGGTCTCCAGAAGGCATCCCCGAGGGAACCAGTCTACGGGATGCGAATGAGATATTGCCGGCCGAGAGCGTGTTCCAGTATAGCGGCCACGAGAGTTATGCAGGGTTCTCGGATTATTTTCGCTATAAACTTCTTTTGGAGCGGGGCGGATGGTGGGCGGATACGGACGTGATTTGTCTCAAGCCGCTTCGCTTCTCCTCCGAATATGTGTTCGCGAGCGAGACCGCGGACGGGCGGCAACACACCGCCACCTGCTTGATCAAGGCCCCGCCGGCATCACCGGTAATCGCACATGCCTGGCAAGCGTGTCAGGCCTTCGACAAACGCGAACTGAAGTGGGGGCAGCCAGGACCCATCCTCCTGGCGGAGTGCGTGGAACACTATGGCCTCACGAAATTTGTTCAACCCCCGAGTGCGTTTTGCCCCATCGATCCCCCGGATTGGGAAACCGTTCTGTCCCCGCGAGTGCGGCACAGATTCCCGGAAGAAACCCACGCGGTTCATCTCTGGAACGAGCTTTGGCGCCGCGCGAATCGGGATAAGAATGCACGTTACCGCCGCCAAAGCTTGTATGAAAGACTCAAGCGCACTTACGGAGTGACCAGTCCGTCTAGCGCCTCGCGCTGGATACCGGACGCCGTCGGCATGCTCGATGACTTGTACAGCAGCTTGATGGAGCGGGTCCGAGCACACAGGCGGCGCTAGGGACTAATGCCGCGCGGAGATCCGATCCCCTTCCGCACGTCCAAAAACACCGAGGGCCAGGGAACCAAATCCCTGGCCCTCGTGAAATCGGAAACGAGATACCTAGCGGCGGCGATAGCGCCCAAAGCCTACCAGCGCGCTCAAGCCGGCAATCATCATGCCGTAAGTCGCGGGCTCTGGAACGGCCGGGGTGACCGTTGCCTGGACACCGAAGGTTTCGCTGTGGTCGCTATTGTCGCTGTACAAATCGTCACGGAACACGAACACGATGGAAGTGGCGCCAGCCGGAATTATGATCGTCCCAGTGCCTGCCGCCGTGACAATGAAGTCATTGGCGAAATCGGCGGTCCAGTCGCCTGTACCGCTCCCGCACGACCCGGGACCAGCACCGGTGTTGCACGGAGTAGTGCTAGCCGTGGAGATAAATCCAGCCCCGAGACCACCCGCGGTGAGGAATCCGCCGATGATCGGGTTGGGAATAGATCCAACCGGGACCTCGTTCGTATTGCTGCCGGAACTGCAATTTTGAACGGTCGGGTTGAAACAGATACTTCCCACGGCGTTGAAAGTGATCGAGGTACCGGGCGTAAGCGAGCCAACACCGAGGTCCGCCGCAAGGGTACTCAACGAAAGTATGGTTGGCGCACTGGCCACTCCAAAGACTGGCGTACCGTAGCTTGCCGTCGGGTTAATGCCAATCGTGAACGAATTCGCCGAAGCCAACGAAGCTGCCCCAACCATCACGGCGAGCATCGCCAAATTCTTTACTGTGGCCGTCATCTTTCACCACCTCCGAAACATTCGGACGATTCTCCAGCGTCCTGAGACACCGGGCAACTTCTACTGATGCTACATGGTTAGCCTAACATACGGCGTAAGGCCCTGCAAGCAATAATTTTGCGCCCCTTGTACCCCTATCCACTAGTACAACACGTGGGATGTAGATAAGTATCACAATATACAGTAGTTATACCGCAAGATTGTGGTCAGGCCGCCAAACGCTTTGCCACCGTTAGAGCTGCCTCGTAGTCGGGATGCTCTCCGACCTCTTTGACGTACTCGGCGTGCCGGATCAAATTGTCCTTATCCACCACGAAGATAGCCCGGCTATGAATTCGCAGCTCTTTGATCAGCGTTCCATAATGCTCCCCAAAGGAGCCGGAGCGGTGATCGGAGACCATCTTCACGTGATCCACACCGAAAGCGCCGCACCAGCGCTTCTGGGCGAACGGGAGATCCATACTGAAACTGTAGATTGCTAAATCCGGCAGCTTGCCGGCTTCGTCGTTGAACCGCTTGGTCTGAGCATCGCAGACCGGCGTATCGAGCGAGGGCACGACGCTGAAGATGCGGACGCCGTTCCCAGTGGTGGCGAGTGTCACGGCCTTCAGTCCGTTGTCGACGGCCTCAAAGTCGGGGGCCCTGTCGCCGACCTTCAGTTCTGGTCCGACGAGGGTCAGGGGATTGCCTCTAAGAGTGGTTGCTCCGGGTCTTTCCATGACGGTCATTTTAGCAGGTCATCTTAACAATCCGGCTAAATTCGCGCCGTCAGTAACGGGAAGCTTGCACGCAAAATTTTCGCAGACATACGCGGTGGGCTGGCCGTGCATCGCGGGAAGATCCCGGCCAGTCTGCTCTGTTCGCATGATCACAGTCTGCGGCAAAAAGCGCCGGCGGATCGCCGCGAGCATTTCATCGTCAAGTGGCCCGGCCAGTATGATTTCGCGCGGCGGCGCCAGGACGAACTGCAGCGCCACCAGCATCTGCGGCACGCCGACCGCCCCTTCCTCGATCCTCGAAGCGAAGGCTTTTAAGGTACGCTCCGCCGCGACTCGAAAATCCTCCCGGCCAGTCATACGTGCCAGGCGCGCGAGGAACAGCGCCATCGCGGAATTTCCGGAAGGCTCGGCGCCGTCGTAGTCGTCTTTCAGCCGCAATACGAGATCGGGCGCCCCCGATTGACAGGCTTCCGCAGAAACTGCGGAAGCCGAAGCGTCATGTGTCGCGAAAAATCCACCGTGCTCGGCGTCTTGAAACAGGGCCAGCGCGCGTTCGGCGATTTCAATGGCCCATTCGAAGTCCGCGGCCTCGAATGTCGTCTCGTACAAATCCAGCAGCCCCAGACCGCAGAAAGCGTAGTCGTCGAGAAAAGCGTCGATCGCGGCCGCGCCCTGGCGATAACGCCGCAGGAGCACGCGGCGGGACTCGTCCCACAAATTCCGCTTGAGAAAATCCGCGGCCGATCTGGCCGCCGCCGCATACCGAGGCTCATTCAGCGCCTGGGCCCCCTTGGCGAACGCTGAGATCATGAGCCCGTTCCAGGAGGCGAGAATCTTATCGTCGAGCAACGGGCGAGGGCGCTTCGCACGGATCGCAAGCAGCTTGCTCCGCGCCTCTTCGAGGGCGGTTCGTACGTCATCCCGGGAAACGCCGGCGTGTGCGGCGGTTTCCTCAAGCGTCTGCTCCTCGAACAAGATATTGCGCCCGATGAATTCGCCTTGCGGGTCTTCCTCCACGTTGCCGCCGTCGCGAACCCCGTAGCGATAGGCGAAGACCGCGGAATCAGCCTCGCCGAGCGCCTCCGTCAACTCCTCCCGGCTCCAGATGTAGAAGGCTCCTTCGCTTTTGTCGTGGGGATCGGAGGGGTCCGTGGCGCTATCGGCGTCCTCGGCGCAGTCGAAGCCCCCTGCGGCGTCGGTCAAATCGCGCAGGACGTAGGTGAAGATATCGCGTGCGACCGCCGCGAAATCGCCGTCGCGGGTGATCTGGAACGCCTCCACGTAGGAAATCGCGAGCTGCGCCTGGTCGTACAGCATCTTTTCGAAATGCGGGACGAACCAGCGCTCGTCGACCGAGTAACGATGGAAGCCGCCGCCTAACTGATCGTGCATGCCGCCCTTAGCCATGGCCCGCAAGGTGGCCGTAACCATCTCCAGGGCTTCGTCGTTATTCGCCGCGGCCTGGTAGCGCAGCAAAAAATTGAAAACGCTCGGGCGCGGGAATTTCGGGGCGCGGCCAAATCCCGCGTGGGCGGGATCGAAACTCCTGCGAAACGCCCAAAAGGCCCTCTCCAGCGCTTCGGGACCGGGAAGCCGGCCGCCGGAATCGAAGCGCGTATACTCGCCGAGCTGTTCGAGCACCTGCGCGCCGGATTGCTCCACGCGCTCGCGGTCTGCGGTCCACGTTTGGGCGAGCCTCTCTAAGATCGCTGCGAATCCAGGGCGGCCAAAGCGGGCGTCGGGCGGAAAATAGGTCCCTCCAAAGAACGGCTTGCGATCCGGCGTCAAAAACACCGACATCGGCCAACCGCCCTGGCCCGTCGAGGCCTGCACGAACAGCATGTACACGCGATCGACGTCGGGGCGCTCTTCGCGGTCTACCTTTATCGACACGAAATTCTCGTTCAGGATGCGTGCAACGCCCGCGTTTTCGAACGATTCGCGCTCCATCACATGGCACCAGTGGCACGTCGCATAGCCGACGGAAAGAAAGATGGGCTTGTCCTCCGCCTTGGCCTTGCTGAAAGCTTCTTCGCCCCAGGGATACCAATCCACCGGGTTGTGAGCGTGCTGCAGCAGGTAGGGACTCTTCTCGCCAGCCAAGCGGTTGTTGGGCATGATCCAGTTTAGATGCCAGAGAAGCGCGCGGCGATGGGTGGGGTGTGCAAAGATTTTTACTTTATGTGGCTGTTATCTTTTTCGTTCTCCGCGCAGATGTATTCGAGGATGTCGGAATCGGCCTGCAGCTCATGGGTCGCTTTGACGGTGAACGGGCGCGTGTACATCTTCGGATCGTCGACGGTGGTTTCGACGTCCATGTGGCCGAAGTCGCGGCGGCGGTAGCGCTCCCTCAGGCGCAAGGATTCGCTGTGCGGATGGCCCAGGGCGTCGAGCCAGGATTTGTCGTTGAAGCCCACGGTGTCGACGGCAAGCGCGTCACCCTCCCACTTCCCCACCGAGTAGCCGAACCAGGAGGGCGAAGGGTCCGGCGGGAGTTTGCGGCCGTCGGTATGAATCTGGCGAACGGCGCTGTCGCTTTCGAGCATGATGACGAGCAGGCGGGGGGTTTGGACGATCTTGGTGACCTCGGAGAGCATGGTGTCCATCGGAAGCCCGATCGGCAGGCAGGACTTCGAAGGGAGTGAATCGGCGAGGTTTCGTTTAAAAATCGCCGCCGTTTCCGGGCGCATCGGGGAGTCTTCCGGCTTGAAGTCCACCAGGATATTGATGCCGTACTTCGAAACCGTGTCGATTTCCATGCCGGGCACCTCGATCTTGTCCGCGTCGTCGCCGAACAGGCGCTTCATCTCCGCGCGGCCGGTAGGCTGCACGTGCCAGACGCCGGAGAGGTCGGGCTTGCCTTCGCGCGTACGGGGGGCGCGGGCGGCGAGGTCCGGTTTGCCGTCGCGCGTGCGAGGGATGTTCGGATCCTTATAGTTCAGCCACTGCGCCTGCGTGCACCCCAGCGCGCAAAACAGGGCGATTGCGATGAACGGCCCTCGGCCGCTGCGATGGTTCATTACTTAATTCTAGGCCAGCTCGTGGCCATTTCTAAGTCAGCTCGTAGCCATCGGCGGCGAGCTCCGTCCACATGATTTCGGACGCATGACCGCGCGCCTCGAACGCCTGGCACACCAACTCGCACACCTGCTCCTGGCCGCGCTCGTAAAAGACCAGAATCGACGGCCCCGCGCCGCTCAGCGCGCACCCCAGCAATCCCGGGGCCCGCAGCCTGGTGATCTCGTCCAGCCCCGGAACCAGCGGCGCGCGGTAGGGCTGATGCAGGCGATCCTCAAGCGCCGTTGGAAACGCGCTGGTCGCCCCGGTGGCGAGCGCGGTGATCAGCAGCGCGCTGCGTTGGACGTTGAAGATCGTGTCGGCGCGCGAATACCAATCGGGAAGGACGCGGCGCGCATCCACGGTCGGCAGAATAAAATCGGGGACCACCACCGCCACCGCGTAGCGCGGATGCAACTCCAGCCGAACGGCGTGAGCCAGGCCGGCCGAATCGAGGGTGCTCGCTACCATCGATCCCAGAACGCAAGCCGCCACGTTATCCGGATGTCCCTCGATGCGCGCGGCCTCATCCAGCACGCGTTGCGGCGGCCAGCGCAGGCCGAGCGCCTCATCGGCGATCACCACGCCCGCCGTCAGCGCCGCCGCACTCGAACCAAGTCCTTTGCCTAGGGGAATGTCATTTTGAATCTCGAGTTCGAGCGGCGGCAGGGGAAGGCCGACATCGGCGGCCACTTTTAGCGCCGTCTGCCAGATCAAGTTGTCCTCGCCCGTCGAAATGGATGCGGCGTCCCTGCCCTCCGCTCGGATCGATAACCGGTCGGCCTTGCGAAACCGGCACTCCAGATAGATCCCCAGCGCCAGGCCCAGGGCGTCGAAGCCGGGGCCCAGGTTCGCGCTCGACGCGGGCACCCGCAGGCAGCGGAAAGGGCACGGGGAGGGGCTGTTAACAATATTATCGGACACTAACAGCGACCTTTCCGAGCTCCGGGCGTCGAACTAACTTGGCGGAGAGGCACAGGACTTATTCTGCCACGCATGGGGAGATTCAGGATAAAATGAGCAGCATGAGCGCTTCCAATACCGCCGCCCTGCATGAATCCGCGTTCGATCTGCCGGCCTGGAAAAGCGTCGTCGGCCACCTCGCGGCCCTAATCGTCGCCGTGCTGTTTCTGACCGCGGGTATCTTCAAGATCGTGGCCCCGTTCCAGGTGCAGCAACTGTTCGAGCAATTGCTGATCCCCGCCCAGTTCAGCATGCCGTTGGTGCTGACGCTGGGCGTGGTCGAAACGCTGGCGGGCGTATTGGTGCTGATCCCCCGTTACCGGCGCTGGGGAGCGTTGCTCGCCTCCGGGCTCCTGCTCGCGTTCATGATCTACATCGGCGCGCGGTATTACTCATTGGTGGGCCGCGATTGCAGCTGCTTCCCATGGGTGAAGCGCGCGGTGGGTCCCGCCTTCTTCTGGGAAGACGGCGCGATGCTCGCGGCTGGAATCCTGGCGGCGCTGTTTTCCCGCAAGCCGGCCAGTTTGCGTGCCCCAGCGATGGTGCTCGCGGGCCTGGTCGTCTTTTCCGGCGCGAGCTTCGGTTACAACACCGCGCACCAGAGCGGCATTCAGGTTCCGGCCTCCATCACAGTGGATGGCAAGCCTTACAATCTCCGCGAGGGCCGTGTGTTCATTTGGTTCTACGATCCGCAGTGCAGCCATTGCGAGGAAGCCGCGCGCAACATGGCGACGTATAAATGGAAGACCGACGTGACCGTCATCGCGCTGCCGACCAACCAGCCGCAGTGGGCGGAATCCTTCCTGCATGACACGAAATTCAGCGCGCGCACGTCGCTCGATACCGCCGAGATGCGCAAGCTGTTCGTCTTCAATTACCCTCCCTATGGAGTTTCCGTCGATCGCGGCCGCGTGAAGGGAATCGTCTCGCACTACGATCCGCCGCAGCCGCAGGCGGAACTACGCGGGCTGGGATTGATCGAGTAGCAGCCAGCAGAGACGCGACCCCTCAATATCAATAGTGGTAGCGTCAAGAAAGAATTCTAATCTTATCCGGCAGAACCTGGTAAACCAACCGGTGCTCCTGGTTGATTCGCCTCGACCAGCACCCGGAAAGTTCGTGCTTTAGTGGCTCCGGCTTGCCCAGGCCCGAAAATGGTTCACGCTGGACCTCGCGAACCAGGCGGACAACCCGTAGCGCTTGAGCGCGGTCTTGCTCAATCCACCACGCCAAGTCCTCGAATGCGGAGAGATCAAATTCCAAGCTTCTCAACGACGGCCTCGAGAGAGAACCCTTCCCGGCGTTGCGCGGCCTCCGGCAGGCGCCGCTTCATCGTCTCCGATTTGAGCAGGTATGCGGTTTCCCGCTCTGAAGCGATTTCCCGCCACAGTTCGATCGGGACGATCACAGCCGTCGGTTCCCCGGCCTCGTTGGAAACGATCTGAATGTCCGTGTCCGGCACAACTTCAGTTTACCCCGCCCTAGACGACACTGAAATCGGGGCTCGGCTGTTCCTGCAGCAATTCCAGAAACGCCTGGGCCACCGGATGAAAGCGCTTGCGCTTTCGGTGAATGATGCCGAGCGGCCGAAACAGCTTGGATGCCGCGATCGGGATGGCGACCAGGCGCCCCTGCATCACGTCGTCCAGCATGATGCGCGCCGGTAAAATGCTGACGCCCGCGCCGTGAGCCACGGCCTCCTTGATCATCTGGAGATTGTCGAAATGCAGCGTGCGCGTCACTTCAATCCCTTTGTCCCGCAGGAACCGGTCGACTTCGCGCCGGATCGGCAGATCCTCGTCGAATCCGACAAATTCGACGCCGTTCAGATCCTGCGCGGTCAACTGGTGCCGCCGGGCGAGCGGGTGCTCGGGCGCCGTCGCCACCAGCATTTCTTCTTCGCGCCAAGGAATCACCGTGATTTCGCGGCTCGGCTCCGCGTAGCTCACGAGGCCGAGGTCGGCGTCGTCGGCCAGAACCGCTGAATAAACCTTCTCGGGACGCAGGTATTCCACGCTCAGTTGCGCCTGCGGCTGGCGCTTGGAAAACTCTTCCTCCAATTGGGCCATTTCGCTGAGGCCGATTGAATAAATCGATGCTACGCGTACCGTTCCCTCTACCTGCTGCGTCAGGCGTTCGAGCGCGGCCTCGAATTCCTCCTTCCGGCGCAAAACATCGCGGCAAAAATCGGCATAGAGCTGGCCCGCGGGAGTCACCACCAGGGGTCTGGTTGCGCGGTCAAGTAATTGAGTCCCCAGCCACTTCTCAAGATCCTGGACGTGTTGGCTCGCGGCACTTTGGCTGACCTCGTTCATAGCGGCGCCGCGGCTAAAGCTTCGCGACTGGGCGATATCCTTGAAAAGCTTCAGGGTTTCGTAGTTCAACGCTTCGATTGTAACATCAGGGTATCTAATAATACAATGGCGATATTTTCTGTTGACGTGATACTATGACGTGGGGTAATCTGAAGCATGTATCGCGCCTCGGCCCAGGGACTGTATCACCCGCGCTACGAGCACGACGCTTGCGGCGTTGGATTTGTGGTCAACCTGAACGGGGAAAAATCGCATGATATCATCCGCAAGGGCCTCGACGTCCTGATCAACCTGACGCACCGGGGCGCCTGCGGTTGCGACCCCGAAACGGGCGACGGCGCGGGCGTGCTGATCGAGATCCCGCACGAATTCTTTGCGGCCGAATGCTCGACGCTGGGATTCTCTCTGCCCGACCCGGGCCGCTACGCCGTCGGCATGGTGTTCCTCCCGGTGGAGCAGAAACAGCGCTTGCGGTGCGAAGGGATTTTCGAGCGCATCGCACAGGAAGAAGGCCTCGCCATTCTAGGCTGGCGCGATACACCGTTACGCGTCGATGCGATCGGGCGGCAGGCCCGCGCCACCCAGCCCTACATCGAACAGGTGTTCGTGCGCGCGGGTGAGAACGCCATGGGCCGGCCCATGACGCAAGACGAACTCGAGCGCAAGCTCTACGTAGTGCGCCGGCGCGCCGAGGCGGAAATCGCCGCGAGCGATTTCCACGAGAAAGATTTCTTCTACGTCCCGTCGCTCTCCTCGCGCATCATTGTTTACAAGGGACTGCTGCTCGCTCCGCAGATCGCCGATTTTTACCAGGAGCTGGCCGATCCGCTGACCGCGAGCTCGCTGTGCATGGTGCACCAGCGCTTCTCCACCAACACGTTTCCCACGTGGAAACTGGCGCATCCCTACCGCATGATCTCCCACAACGGCGAGATCAACACCATCCGCGGCAACGCCAACTGGATGCACGCCCGCGAGAGCGTCCTGAAATCGGACTTTTTCGGCGACGATATTTCAAAAATCTTCCCGGTGATCGACGAAACGGGCAGCGACACTGCGATGCTGGATAACGCGGTGGAGATGCTGACGCTCGCAGGCCGCGACCTGCCGCATGTGATGGCGATGCTGATTCCCGAGGCCTGGGACGCCGACAGCACCATGTCGGCCGAGAAGCGCGCGTTCTACGAATATCACGCGTCGTTGATGGAGCCGTGGGACGGACCCGCGGCCGTGGCCTTCACCGACGGCAAATGGCTCGGCGCGACGCTCGACCGCAACGGCTTGCGGCCCGGGCGCTACCTGGTCACCAAGGACGGCCTGCTGGTGATGGCCTCGGAAACCGGCGTGCTGCCGATTCCGCCCGAGGAGATCGAATACAAGGGACGCCTGAAACCGGGCAAGATGCTGCTGGTGAATCTCGAGGAACACCGCATCGTTCCCGACGAAGAGATCAAGCACATGCTGGCCACGCGCCAGCCCTACGGCGAATGGCTGAAGCAGAACCAGATCACGCTCGATGCGCTGCCCAAACCCTCGCGCGTGTACGGGTTCGACCCGCAAACCATTCTGGCCCGCCAGCGCGCCTTCGGTTATAGCGAGGAAGACCTGCGCATCCTGATGGCTCCGATGGCCTCGAATGGCGAGGAGCCCGTGGGCTCCATGGGTACCGACACGCCGCTCGCGTGTCTTTCCGACCGTCCGCAATCGCTGTTCAATTACTTCAAGCAACTGTTCGCGCAGGTGACCAATCCGGCCATCGATCCGATTCGCGAGGAGCTGGTGATGTCGCTCACCAGCTACATCGGAAGCGAGCGCAATATTCTCGAAGAAACGCCGCTGCACTGCCACACGCTGAAGCTGCCGCATCCCATCCTGACGAATTTCGACCTCGAAAAACTGCGGCGCGTGAGCTGGGGCGATTTCCTGGCGACCACCGTGCAAACGCTGTTTCGCGTTTCGGGCGGCGAGCAGGAGCTCGAAAGCGCGCTCCAAGCCGTGTGCCATCGCGCCGACCTCGCGATTCGGGACGGCTACCGAATCCTGATCCTCAGCGATCGGGGCGTCGACAAAGAATACGCGCCCATCCCCGCGCTGCTCGCGCTGACGGCCGTGCACAATCACCTGGTGCGGGAGCGCACGCGCACGCAAGTAGCTCTGATCATCGAATCCGGCGAACCCCGTGAAGTGATGCATTTCGCTCTGTTGATCGGCTATGGCGCGAGCGCCGTGAATCCGTATCTGGCCATCGAAACGCTGGAAGACATGACGCAGAAAGGACGCCTGGGCGAGACCGGCTTCGAAGCCGCCCTGAAGAATTACAAGAAGGCCGTCAACAAGGGCCTGCTGAAGGTCTTCTCGAAGATGGGCATTTCGACGCTGCAGAGCTATCGCGGCGCGCAGATTTTCGAGGCCATCGGCCTGAGCCGGAAGCTCATCGACAAGTACTTCACCGGGACTTCGTCGCGCATCGAGGGCGTGGATCTCGCCGTTCTGGCGCGCGAAGCGCGGATGAAACACGAGCACGCGTTCCGCCCGATCGGCGAATCCGAAACCGAGCTCGACGTCGGCGGCGCTTACCAGTACCGCGTGAACGGCGAATATCATCTGATCAATCCGCTGACCGTTAGCACCATGCAGCGCGCGGTGCGGGAAGGCCGCTTCGAAACCTTCCAGGAATACGCGGATCTCGTCGACCGTCAGAACCACGAGTTGTGCACGCTGCGCGGCCTGATGCAGCTGAAGCCCGCGAAAAAGCCCGTGCCCCTCGATCAGGTGGAACCGGCCGGCGAGATCGTCAAGCGCTTCGCCACCGGCGCCATGTCGTTCGGATCGATCAGCAAGGAGGCGCACGAGACGCTGGCTATCGCCATGAACCGCATCGGCGGCCGCTCCAACACCGGCGAAGGCGGCGAGGACGAAGAGCGGTTTCAGCGCGACGCCAACGGCGACTGGCGGCGCAGCGCCATCAAGCAGGTGGCCTCGGGACGCTTCGGCGTGACCACCAACTACCTGGTGAACGCCGACGACCTGCAGATCAAGATCGCGCAGGGAGCCAAGCCCGGCGAAGGCGGCCAGCTCCCCGGCCACAAGGTGGACGAGGTCATCGCGCGCGTCCGGCATTCCATTCCGGGCGTGGGTTTGATTTCGCCCCCGCCGCACCACGACATCTATTCGATCGAGGATCTGGCGCAGTTGATTTTCGACCTGAAGAACGCCAATCCCCAGGCGCGCATTTCGGTGAAACTGGTAGCTGAGGTCGGCGTCGGCACCGTCGCCGCAGGCGTTTCGAAAGCCCACGCCGACGTGGTGCTGATCAGCGGTCATGACGGCGGCACCGGCGCGTCGCCGCTCACGTCGATCAAACACGCGGGCATCCCGTGGGAGCTGGGACTCGCCGAAACGCAGCAGGTTCTGGTGCTAAACGACCTGCGCAGCCGCATCCGCGTGCAAACCGACGGGAAGCTCCAAACCGGCCGCGACGTGACCATCGCCGCGCTGCTGGGCGCCGAGGAGTTCGGTTTCTCCACGTCTCCCCTGGTCGCGATGGGCTGCATCATGATGCGCAAATGCCACCTCAACACCTGCCCGGTGGGCATCGCGACGCAGGACCCGCTGCTGCGCAAGAAGTTCGAAGGCAAGCCCGAACACGTGGTGAATTTCTTCTTCTTCATCGCCGAGCAGGTGCGCCAGAACATGGCCAGGCTCGGCTTCCGCAAGATGGACGATATGATCGGCCGCGCCGACAAAATCGAAATGCGGCCGGCCGTGGATCACTGGAAAGCGCGGGGCCTGGATTTTTCGCAGCTGCTGTATCTTCCGGAGGTTCCCTCCCGCGTCAGCCGCCGCTGTACCATCGCCCAGGATCATGGCATCGAAGCGGCGCTCGATTATAAATTGATCGATTATGCGCGCGACGCCATCGACAACGGTACGCCCGTAGAATTCAAGTTGCCCATCCGCAACGTGGATCGCACCACCGGCGCCATGCTCTCCGGCGAAATCGCACGCAAGCACGGGTCCCCGGGCCTGAAACCGGATACGATTCGCTTCTCGTTCACCGGATCGGCTGGCCAGAGCTTCGGGGCCTTTCTCGCGCGCGGCGTCACTCTCCAGCTCGAAGGCGATGCCAACGATTACGTCGGCAAAGGACTCTCCGGCGGGCGGCTGATCGTGTATCCGCCGCGCAGGTCCACGTTCCTGCCCGAGAAGAATATCCTGATCGGCAACGTGGTGCTCTACGGAGCCACCTCGGGCGAGGCCTTCTTCAACGGGCGGGCAGGCGAGCGCTTTGCGGTCCGCAATTCCGGGGCGACCGCGGTCGTAGAGGGCGTTGGCGATCACGGCTGCGAATACATGACCAACGGCCTGGTGATCGTGCTGGCGGAATCCGGCAAGAATTTCGCGGCCGGCATGTCCGGCGGCATCGCCTACGTGCTCGACGAAACCGGCGAGTTCTGTGAGACGCGCTGCAATCTGGCGGGCGTCGACCTGGAGCCCGTCGAGGACGAAAAGGACAAGGAAACCCTGCGCTACTGGATCGCCCGCCATGCCGAGGAAACCGGCAGCCCGCGCGCCAACTGGATTCTGGAGCAGTGGGACCGCATGCTCGAAAAGTTCGTGAAAGTATTTCCGCACGAATATAAGCGCGTGCTGGGAGTGCCCCGCTTCAAGGCGGTCGCTCGTGGTTAAGGTGATCCGTGGGTAAAGTCACTGGCTTCCTGGAGTACACCCGCGAGGTGCCGGAGCGCCGCCCCGTCGCCGAACGCGTCAACGATTATTTCGAGGTCTACCAGGACTTCCCGATCGAGAAGGTCCGCACCCAGGGCGCGCGCTGCATGGATTGCGGCGTGCCTTTCTGCCATACGGGCTGCCCGCTCAACAACCTGATCCCCGATTGGAACGACCTGGTGTACCGCGACCGCTG
Organism: Bryobacteraceae bacterium; assembly: GCA_035934795.1. Lineage (GTDB taxonomy): Bacteria > Acidobacteriota > Terriglobia > Bryobacterales > Bryobacteraceae > Palsa-187. The sequence goes on from DASYXM010000050.1 coordinate 238,238, forward strand.
GCGCGACGCCGTGCGCGTCCTGCATGCGACCAATAATTTCCCGGAGTTCACCGGGCGCATCTGCCCCGCGCCCTGCGAAGCCGCCTGCGTCCTCGGCATCAACGAGCCGCCGGTGAGCATTAAAGTGATCGAGCGCACCATCGTCGATCAGGCGTTCGATCAAGGTTGGATCAAGCCCCAGCCGCCGGCGAAACGCACCGGCAAACGCGTGGCGATCGTTGGCAGCGGTCCGGCCGGCATGGCCGCCGCCCAGCAGCTGGCGCGCGCCGGGCATTCCGTTACGCTGTTCGAGAAGAGCGACCGCATCGGCGGCCTGCTGCGCTACGGCATTCCGGATTTCAAGATGGAGAAGCATCTGATCGACCGGCGCATGACCCAGATGGCCGACGAGGGTGTCGAGTTCGTGACCGGCGTTCATATCGGCGAGAGCATTACGGGCGCCGGCCTGCGCCGCGATTTCAACGCCATCCTGCTCGCCATCGGCGCAGAGGATCCGCGCGACTTGAACGTCCCAGGCCGGGATCTGAAGGGCATCCATTTCGCGATGGATTTCCTGCCGCAGCAGAACAAAGTGGTCGCGGGAGATCGCGTGCCGGATCAGATTCTCGCTACCGGCAAGCGCGTCGTCATCATCGGCGGCGGCGATACGGGCGCGGATTGCCTGGGCACCACGCACCGGCAGAAGCCGGTTTCCGTGCATCAGTTCGAAATCATGCCGGTTCCCCCCGAACAGCGATCGTCCTCGACGCCGTGGCCGCTGTGGCCGTTGATGCTGCGCGAGGAAAGCTCGCATGAGGAAGGCGGCGTGCGGGATTGGGCCGTCGCCACCACGAAGTTTACCGGCGATGCGAACGGCAACGTGAAGCAGTTGCACGGCGTGCAGGTGGGTCCGCCGCCGAAATTCGAGCCGATTCCCAGCACCGAGTTCGCCATGGACGTGAACCTGGTCCTGCTCGCGATGGGCTTCACGGGACCGGTGAAACCGGGCATCGTCGAACAGCTCGGCGTAAAGCTGGACGCTCGCGGCAATGTCGAGGCGAATGAGCGGGATTACCACACGTCGGTCCCGGGCGTTTTCACGGCGGGCGACGCGCGGCGCGGACAGTCATTGGTCGTGTGGGCCATCGCCGAGGGCCGCAAGGCCGCCGAATCCGTTGATCGCTGGCTGAAGAGCTGACAGTATGCACTCTGGCACGCTGCCCGAATGATAGCCTTGGAGTATGGTTCCCTCGGACGACTTTCAGGCGAAGATAGATGCGTTGCGGGCCGCTCAGGCGCGGCACGACGAACAGATCCACGCCCTAATTCGACTTGCCGAACTACAGCAGGGTAATTTGGATAAACTCGACGATACTGTCGCGGATCTGGCACAAACTCTGGTGAAGGAGCGCGCGGAGCGCATTGAGCGGCAGAAGGAAATGGCCGAACAGCAGAGGGAAACCGCTGACCGCCAGAGGGAAACCGCCGAGCGCCAAAAGGAAATGGCCGAGCGTCAGAAGTCCTTCGACGAACGTTTCGATCTTCTGATTAGCGCTATCGGGGAGTTCATCCGCCGGCGAGACGATCCCGCCCAACGAAACTGATCTCGAAGAGTTGTTAAACTGAAATCGATGAGCGCCCTGAAGCGGTTCGTCCTTTGGGATTACGCCCGCGCCTCCTGGCAGTATGACGTCATCGTCGCTCTGATTCTCGCGTTCATTTTCCTGACGCCGCACGAGATCTTCCGCGACCAGCCCAAGGCCGCGAGCGTCGCCATGGTGCGCGGCGGTTATTGGATCGAGGCGCAACAGCTGTACGGAACACCGGAGACCGCTATGCCCGCGCGCGCCACGGCGCTGGTGAACGCGCACTTCAAAACCCATACGGAAATCGTCTCGGTCGAGCCGATCTACGACGACGCTGAAAATGAGCTGAAAGGCTACCTCGCTTTCCCAAGGCAATAGGCCGGCGTGACCGTAAAGACTCTCCTCGCGATCTTCGCGCTCTGTTCGCTGGGCGCCCGCGCCGAACCCCTGGCCGACGTGCTCGCGCGCATGGATCGCTCCGCGCGCGATTTCCATTCCCTTACCGCGAAAATGCACCGCGTGCAATTCACCGCCGTGCTCGGCGAGTCCAACTCCATGGAAGGGCTTATGCGGCTGAGACGCGCCAAGGGCGGGACCGTCGGGGTCGTCGAATTCCAGCCGCCGGATCCGCGCACGGTATTCGTCAACGGAAAGGATATTCAGATTTATTACCCCAAGGCCAACAGCGTCGAAATATACGACGCCAGCAAATACGTCTCCAACATCGACCAGTTTCTGTTACTGGGATTCGGCACGACGTCGGCCGGGCTGATGAAATCCTACGATGCGAAATTGGGCGGCGTGGAAACGATCTCGGGCAAAATGTGCACGCGCGTGGACTTGACCCCCCTATCCGCCGAGATGAAGAGACTCATCGCCAAGATCGAGCTGTGGATTCCGGAAAGCGACGGCAATCCCGTGCGCGAGAAGGTCACCGAGCCGTCGAAAAATTACGAGCTGGTGGACTACTCGGAAATCCAGCTGAACCCCGCGCTGCCGGACGCCGCTTTCGAATTGCGCCTGCCCGCGGGGGTCAAAAAGATCTACCCGCAGAAGTAAGCGTTTCAGCGCAACCGTTCGGCGCCCGAGAAGCGCAGGTAAGGGCCATGGCTGCCGTTGGGAAGAATGGTCGCCTGGTCGGTGCGCGATTGGGCCAGTTGTTCGGGCGTCAGCTCCCGGGCTCCCCGCAGGTTTGCGCCCCGGAAATCGGCAGTGGACATTCGGGCGCCTCCGAAGCGGGCGCCTTCAAGCAGCGCCCGGCTGAAATCGCAGCCGCGAATGCGAGCGTCGCGAAAATCAGTTTGGGAAAGACGGGCGTCGTAAAACGAGCACTGCGTCATTTCGACGCGCACAAAGCGCGATCCGTCTAGCTGCGCGCGCGTGAAGTCGCACTGATCCACTCTCGATCCGGCGAAGTTCGCCCCGTTGGCGGTGGCGCCGGCAAAACGGCACAATTGCAGCCTCGCGTGAAAGAACTGCGCCTGGCTTAACTCGCTCGCCGTCCAATCGGCGTCGAACAGACGGGATTGATGGAAGCTGGCGCCGAGGGCCACAGCCTCGCGAAAGTTGGAGCCGGAAACCGCGACGTCCTGCATGTGTGCGCGCTCGAGGCGTGCCCGCCGGAAGCAAGCATCGCGGACGACTGCTTCCGACAGGCAGACGTTGGTCATCCAGGCTCCGGCGAAGTTGGCGCCCGTTAGATCCGCCCCCGTCAGGTCGGCTCCCGCGAAATTGGCGCGCTCGAAATCGCCCCGGTCGAGCTTCGCTCCCGCTAGTTCAGCTCCCGAAAAGTTAGCGTCGAGCAGCGTGGCACCCGAAAGAATAGCCCGCCTCAGCACCGCGCCGTGCAGATCGTTGTCGTTGAGAGTGATGCCGCTTAAATCGGCCTGACGGCCGCCGGGAGACTTCGCCAGCCACGCCTCGTGCGCCCGCAATATCCCGATCAGCGGCACCAGAGCCGGTACCATCGTGTCATTCCCGTAGGCCTTATCGGCAGGAGGGGGCGGCCTTTGAGCCTTTCATCCTGGAGATCTTAGAGATCTTTTAGAAGAGACCTTTTCCAGAGGAGACTTTTTCCAGAAGCCGCCGGTGCACGCGCCGGTCCGCGGAGAGCTCGGGATGGAACGTCGTAACCATATGCCTTCCTTGCTCCACCCACACCGGATCGCCAGCGTAGGTCGCGAGCACGCGCGCCTCGGACCCGACACGTCGGATGATGGGCGCACGAATGAACACGACTTCCATCTCGGCGTCGCCTTCTACGCCTTCTTCGCCGCGGTCCTCTCCGCGTGGCAACGACACTCTGGCGATGCGGCTATCGATCTGCCGCCCGTAGGCGTTGCGCTCCACCGAAATATCCATCAGCCCCAGGCTCGCTTGGGCGGGACGCGTCACTTCGCTCGCCAGCAGGATCGCCCCCGCGCAGCTTCCATAAATCGGCTTGACGGCGCCGAAATTGCGGATCGCTCCGGTCATCCGCTCCTCGTCGAGCAGCTTCATCATGGTGGTGCTTTCGCCGCCGGGGATAATAAGCGCGTCGCACGGAGTCAGTTCCGCGGCCGTGCGGACTTCCAGACTCCGGGCACCAGCGCGCTCGACCGCTTTGCAATGGGCTTCGAAATCGCCCTGGAGGGCCAGGATACCGACAGTGTTCAAGCGGATCTTACCAGCTATCCAGCACCTCAAATTGAAACGTCACGCCTCATCCCGAGCGAAGTCGAGGGATCTGCTCTTAAGCCGGCGTTCGCAACAGTAGATCCCTCGACTTCGCCCGGGATGACAACCTGGAGGGGACAGAGTAGTCTGTCCCCTTTTATTACCTACCAGCCGCGCGTTTGCAGCAGCTCGCTCTCGGGGAGCTTCGCGACGTCGAGCCCGCGCATCGGCTCGCCGAGCTCCTCGCTCGCTTCCAGAAGCTTCGCCGGATCGTTGAAATACGTGGCCGCCTTCACGACGGCCTTGGCCCGTTTTTCCGGGTCTTCGGATTTGAAAATGCCGCTGCCCACGAACACCGCCTCGGCTCCCAGCTGCATCACCAGGGCCGCGTCGGCGGGTGTCGCGATACCCCCCGCGGAAAAATTCGGAACCGGCAGCTTGCCGTTAGCCGCCACCCATTCCACCAGCTCCAGCGGCGCGCCCAGGTTCTTGGCCTCGTGTACCAGCTCCTCTTTGCCCCGCACGGTGAGCTGCTTCATTTCCTTGACGATCGTCCGTATGTGGCGCACGGCCTCGACGATGTTGCCGGAGCCGGCCTCGCCCTTGGTGCGGATCATCGCGGCGCCTTCGGCGATCCTGCGCAGCGCTTCGCCCAGGTTGCGCGCGCCGCACACAAACGGCACCTTAAATGTTTTTTTGTCGATGTGGTGCTCTTCGTCGGCGGGCGTCAGGACTTCGCTCTCGTCCACGTAATCCACGCCCAGCGCTTCCAGCACGCGCGCTTCCATGAAGTGCCCGATGCGCGCCTTCGCCATCACCGGGATCGAAACCTCGGCCATGATTTCGCGGATGATGCGAATGGAGGCCATGCGCGCCACTCCGCCTTCCTTGCGGATATCGGCCGGCACGCGCTCGAGCGCCATCACCGCCGCCGCGCCCGCCTTCTCGGCGATCTTGGCCTGCTCCACGTTGGTGACGTCCATGATGACGCCGCCCTTCAGCATCTCGGCCAGCCCGACCTTCAAACGGAATTCTTCGGAAAGGTACATGTATACTTGTCTTCTATCTTTTAGTATGCCACGCACTCCCCACTGCCGCGAAGGAATGCCAGCTCACGCTTCGCCGCGGATCAGATCCTCGTACATTTCGCGCTCGCGGACCACCGTCCACACCTTATCGTCGACCATCACTTCCGCGGGACGCCGCCGCGCGTTGTAGTTCGAGGATTGCGCGAATCCGTAGGCACCCGCCGTGCACACGGCCAGCACGTCGCCCGGGAGAACTTCCGGAAGGTCGCGATCCCGAGCCAGAAAATCGCCGGTTTCGCACACCGGTCCGACGACATCCGCACGCATCGTGGCACCTTCGCGCGACCGTGCGGGCAGAATCTCGTGATGCGCCTGGTACAGCGCGGGACGAATCAGGTCGTTCATGGCCGCATCGACGATCACGAACTGCTTGCCGCCGGTGGTCTTGCGATACAGCACCTTCGTCAACAAAACGCCTGCGTTCCCCGCAATGGAGCGCCCCGGTTCGACCAGCACGCGCAAGTCCCGCCCTGCATCATGCGCCACCACGCGCGCCATCAGCTTCTTCACAAACTCGGAAATCGCGGGCGCCACCTCGCCCGGTTTGTACGCGACGCCCAGGCCGCCGCCGAAATCGCCATGCCGGATGTCGAAGCCTTTGGCGCGCAGGCGCCCGATGAGCTCGAGCACGCGATCCACGGCCTCCATGACCGGATCCGTGTCCATCAGTTGCGAGCCGATGTGGCAGCTCACGCCTTCGAGCAGCAGGTTCGGGAGCTCGCGGGCGCGCTCGTAGACGCCCTCGGCATCCGCTATATCGACGCCGAACTTGTGCGCCAGCTTGCCCGTGGAAATGTAGTGATGCGTGTCCGCTTCCACGTCGGGATTGACGCGCAGCGCCACCCGGGCTTTCTTTCCGCGGCGGTGCGCCAGCGCGTCGATCAGGGCCAGTTCCGGCTCCGATTCGCAATTGAAGCGGAAGATGCCCGCGACCAACGCTTCGTCGACCTCGGCGGCGGTCTTGCCCACGCCCGAAAAAACGATCCTGTTAGGATCGCCGCCGGCTTTCAGCACGCGGAACAATTCGCCGCCCGAAACGATATCGAAGCCCGCACCTTCCGACGCCAGCAGGCGCAGCACCGCAAGATTCCCATTCGCCTTGACGGCGTAGCACACGGTGTGCGGCCGCTCGCCGAAGGCCCGGTCGTAGGCGCGATAATTTTCGCGAATCGTTGCGGCCGAATATACGTAGCAAGGGGTTCCGGCACGGGCCGCGATCTCGGCTAGGGCCACTCCTTCGCAGTGGAGCGCATGTTCCTTGTAATTGAACGCCGGCATACTCTACAGAACCTTCATGACCACCGCGGTCTGATCGTCGGTCAGAGGCACCGCGCCGCGGAACGCATCCAGTTCCGCGATCAGCTCGTCCACGGCCGCGCGCGGAGTCTCGCTCCCGTGTGTCTCGAAGAAATGCCGGATACGTGTGTGGGTGAAGTGGTGCTCTCCCTCGTCGAGCTGATCCACGATCCCGTCGGAATACAGCAGGATCGCGTCGCCGGGCTCCGCCTGGAACACCTCTTCGTCATAGTCGCGGCCTTCCAGCAGCCCGATCGGGACGCCGGTGCCGCTCAGCGCGATCAGCTCTCCCCGGCGATACACCAGCGGAGCTTCGCCGCCCGCGTTCACGATCGTAAGCCGCCGAACGCGCGGCTCCCACAGCAGAACGGTAAGGGTGGCGTACTGCGCGTCGACGCGGCGCTCCAGCAGCGCTTCGTTGAGAGACTGCATCAGCAGCGCCGGACTTCGGCGCCGAGGGGCCAGCGTGCGCAGCAGGCCGCTGATCAACGCGCCGTAAAGCGCCGCAGCCGCGCCTTTGCCGCTGACATCTCCGAACGCGATCACCGCGTATTCGTCGCCATGTTCGTAGAATTCGCAGACGTCTCCTGAGATCTCCCGCGCCGGGCGCGACCGGATGGCCGCCTCCAGGCCGTGGATTTCCACGTACCGCGGCAGCAGGATGCGCTGCAACTTGCGGGCGGCCTTCAGATCCTGGTCCATACGCTGCTCGCGCTGGGCCAATTCTTCGTACAGCCGGGCATTTTCGACGGAGCTCGCGATCTGCGGCGCGAGCAGCGTCAGCGCCTGCTGATGATCCTCGGTAAAGAATCCCAGCCGGTCGCTCTCCAGATCCAGCACGCCGACCACGCGATCCTGCACCATCAGCGGCACCGCGATTTCCGAAAGGATGTCGGCATGCGAGGCGATGTAGCGCGGATCTTCCGCCGTGTTGCGGACGCGCACGGCCGCACGCGCTTCGGCCGCGGCGCCGGTGATGCCCTTGCCCAGCGGAATGTTGTCCAGTTTTACGCGCTGGTCGTAACGGACGCTGAAGCGGTTGCGCAGCACAGTGCGCTCGGCGTCCACCAGGTAGACACTGAACGCGTCGTAGTTCGCGAGCGTGCGGACGGATTCGGCGATCTTGCCGAAGAGCTCGTCCAAGTCCAAAATCAGACTGAAGCGCTGCGAAAGCTGGGCCAGCGTCTGCAGCGTCCGGTTCTGGCGGTCCACGCGGCGGTACAAGCGGGCGTTTTCGATCGATGCGGCCACCCGCGCGGCGATCAGGCGGATAATCGCGCGGTCGTGCTCGGAGTAGGCGCGCTCGCGGGTGGATTGCAGGTCGATCACGCCGACCAGTTTCTGGCGCGAAATCATGGGCACCGCGATCTCGCTGCGGACGGCGTCGAGCGCGTTCAGGTACCGCGGATCGTGCCGCACATCGTCGACCACCACCGGCTCGCGGCTCTGTGCGGCCGCACCCACAATCCCTTCGCCCAGCCCGACCTCGAGAGTGCGAACCACCTCCTCGCGATGCCCGATCGAATAGCGGATACGCAGCCCGTGGGTTTTCTCGACGTACAGCAGAATGGCCAGCAGATCGTAGGGGACCACCTGCTTGACGATGGACGCGACGCTCGCCAGGAGCTTGTCGAGATCCAGCGTCTCGGCGGTGATGCGGGACACCTCCAGTAGGAAATCGAGCAGCTCGGCGCGCTCGCGAAAACTGATGGGAGCTCGGCGGGGAGAGGCCATGCGCGCTGCTACGCGGGCGCCCCAGCTTTGGCCTGCGCCGTCGCTTCTTGCATAATCCGGACGCTCGCGCTCGCGCCGATCCGCGAGGCTCCCGCGGCGACCATTTTTTCGAGGTCCGCCAGCGTACGGATACCGCCGGAGGCCTTCACGCCCATCCGCGGGCCCACCGCGCGACGAAGCAAGGCGACATCCTCGACGGTCGCGCCGCCCGGCCCGAAGCCTGTGGAAGTTTTCACGAAAGCCGCTCCGGCGAGCTCGGCGATGCGACACGCGGCGATCTTTTCAGTATCGTGAAGCAGGGACGTTTCCAGGATCGCTTTGACGATCGCGCCCTTGGCATGCGCGGTCTCGACCACGGCGCGAAGATCGGCGCTGACCGCGTCTTCGTTCTTTCCTTTGAGCTCGCCGATGTTGATCACCGTGTCGATTTCGCGCGCGCCCCGTTCCAGGGCGAGCCTGGTCTCGAATACCTTGGTTTCCGTGGCGTTCGCCCCGAGCGGAAATCCCACCACGGTACAAACGTTCACTCTGCTGCCGTCCAGTTCGGCCGCGGCCAGCTTCACCCAGCACGGATTCACGCACACCGCCGCAAACCCGTACTTGCGAGCTTCCGCGCACAGCCGCCCGATATCGGCCGGCGTCGCGTCGGGCCGCAGCAAAGTGTGGTCGATCAGCGAGGCAATGTTCGCGTCGGGCATGATTGTGTGCGGAACCGCCATCATATCATGCGGCTACGCGAGGCTCTCCATTAGATGCGGCGCGCCTGAGTCGCGCTTCAGAAAAGCTGCAGGGCGCCAGAGGCGCCCTGCAGAGTGGAGCGCCGGGGGCGCGGTTCAGAGCGGAACGCCGGAGGCGCGGTTCAAAGCGGAACGCCGGAGGCGCGGTTCAAAGCGGAGCGCCGGAGGTGCGGTTCAAACTAGATGCGGAACGCCGCGGGCACGCTTCAAATATCGCAATCCCGATAGAATGGAGAGATGGAAACCGCGACCGTAGCGACCTCCGTCGATCTGGAAAAGCAGTACCTGCTGCAAAACTACGCGCGTCTCCCGGTGGTTTTGCAGCGCGGCAAGGGCGTGTACGTCTACGATACGTCCGGCAAGCGCTATCTCGATTTGATCGCGGGCATCGGCGTCAATTCCCTGGGCTACGGGCATCCTCGCATCACCAAGGTGATCCGGGAGCAGGCCGGGCGGCTGATCCACACGTCAAATCTGTACTATCACGAATACGCCGGGCCGCTGGCCGAGCGATTCTGCCGCCTCAGCGGACTGGATCGCGCGTTCTTCTGCAATTCCGGAACCGAGGCGATCGAGGCCGCGCTCAAGATGGCGAAAGTTCACGGCCGCAAGATTTCGCCCGACAAGTTCGAGCTCGTCGCGCTGGACAATTCTTTCCACGGACGCACTCTCGGTGCGCTGTCGATCACCGGCCAGGAGAGCTACCGCCGCGATTTCGAGCCCCTGATTCCGGGCGTCCACTTCGTGAAACGCAACGATTGCACGGCGCTCGAACAAATGGTGAGCGACCGGACGGCGGCCATCGTGCTGGAGCTGGTCCAGGGCGAAGGCGGCATCTTTCCGCTCACCGGCGAATACGTGCGCCAGGCGCGCGCGCTGGCCGACCGCTACAAAGCGCTGCTAATTTTCGACGAAATCCAGTGCGGCGTGGGGCGCACAGGAACCTACTTCGCCTACCAGCAGTTCGATCCAGCGGTGATGCCCGACATCACCGTGACGGCGAAACCCATGGGATGCGGCATTCCTATCGCCTGCCTGGCCGCGAACGAAAAAACCGCGGCGACGCTCCCGGCCGGCTCGCACGGGACCACCTTCGGCGGCAATCCGCTGGCGTGCCGCGTGGCGCTGGAGTTCTTCGACATTATGGAAGGCTTGCTGCCGCACATCACCAACGTCGGCAGCTACTTCCGCATGCAGCTGACGGAGTTGTCCCGGCGTTACTCGTTCATCAAAGAGGTCCGCGGCGCCGGGCTGATGATCGGCTTCGATCTGGAATTCCCCTGCAAGCCCGTGGTGCTGGACGCCCTCGCCGAGGGCCTGCTGATCAACTGCACCCACGAGTTCACGCTGCGCGCGTTGCCGCCCTACATTTTCACCGAGCAGGACGTCGACCGCGCCATCGCGGTGCTGAACAGGGTGTTCAAGAAAACCAAGCCACCGGAGAGGTAGTTGGTGGCGCGAGTCGCCAGGGCTAAACAGTTCGCGCCATCTACGCTCTAGCAGGCTGCTGAAAAACGCGCGAGGTAAACCGCTCCATGTGGTCGCGGCTCGGCAAGACGCTGTAAACACAAAGCGCCCACTGTGAGCCGCGACCACAGGGAGCGGTTATTAGGGGTTTTTCAGCGTCCTCCTAGACGACGCCGCGGACGCGCAGCGCATCATCGATCAAGGCGATCAGCTGCTGGCGAGTAACTTCGAACCTCTCGTTGCCCTCCGGCAAGTCTTCGGCAGCCACGGGATTGCCGGGTTCGAACTGATTGGGCACGCGCACGCCGTAGCGCGAGCGGGAGTCGAACAATTTGTGGATTTCAGCGCGCGGCAGCACCTTCGGTCCGCCGAGCACTTCCGCCACCAGCATGATGCGCGCCAGATGCTCCAGCGATTCCATGCGCGCAAACGCATGCACGAGGTCCTCGGCGTACGCCACGGCCCCATGATTCCCCAGCAGCAGCGCGTTGTACTTGGGGATGAACGGCAGCATCCCTTCGACCAGCGCCGGCGTGCCCGGCAGGCCGTATTCGGTGACCGGAACGGAACCGAACGCTACGATCAACTCTGGCAGGACCGCTAGGTTTAGAGCCTTGCCCGCGACCGCGAATCCGGTGGCGATGGGAGGATGCGCGTGGACCACCGCGCCGATGTCGGGACGCTCCCGGTAGACGGCCACGTGCATGGGCATTTCCGTGGTGCGCTCGCGCTCGCCGTGGAGCTTGTTGCCTTCCAGGTCGCAGATCAGCAGATCCTGGGGTTGCATCGAGCCCTTGCAGACGCCGGTGGGGGTCGCGAGAATGTGGTGTGCGTCCAGCCGCACGCTGAGATTGCCGTCGCTCGCGGCGATCCAGCCGTGCTGGTACATCATCCGCCCCGTGCGGACGATTTCCTCCCGGTGCTGTTGCTCGCCCTTGAGCATGTGTACCGATTCTAGACCATTTCTCGATACTTCGCAGACTGGTATTGCGCGGTCTGTCAGCCCGTAATCCGTCGGTAAGGATTCATAATCGGCGCGGGAGCCTCACGGGGCTGTCGGAGATCCTGGACGCCGCGTCACCCGTGGGGTGGCCGACGAGGGCGTCGGCCGCGGATCAGGCGATCCGCCCTACCCGCGTTTTGTAGGGCGGACGTCCTCGCCCGCGTTCGGCCCCCTGGCCGAACTCTTTCTTAGCGACGGATTATGGTCAACAGACTTCTAGGACGCGCCCGGACTTGCGGGAGACGCCCAGGGTCCCACGCCCGATACAATGAGTCCGTGGATAACCGCCGGATGTGCCCCAACTGCCGGGCTTTTATTACGACCAGCGACAAGGTGTGCCCGTACTGCGATTTTAAAGTGGGCCCCCGGGCCATCGAACGCCGCGCCCCGGCGGACGTTCTGGGCGGACTGATCCCGCACGCGCGGTTTACGACGGTCGTGATTCTGCTGATCAACACCGGATTGTACGCCGCCATGGCGATTCATTCCATGCAGTCGAGCGGGCGCGGCAGTGTCACCGATCTGGACCCTTATACGCTGCTCGATTTCGGAGCCAAGTACGGGCCCCGCATCCGCGCCGGCGACTGGTGGCGGCTGGTTACGGCCGGTTTCCTCCACGGCGGCGTCTTGCACATCCTGATGAACTCCTGGGTCCTGTTCGACCTGGGCGCGCAAGCGGAGGAAAATTACGGTACCAGCCGGTACCTGGTCATCTATGTTTTTACAACTGTCACCGGATTTTATGGGAGCTTCCTCTGGTCACCAACGCTTTCGATCGGCTCCTCGGCGGGCATTTTCGGGTTGATTGGCGCGATGATCGCGCTGGGCGTGAAGGATCGCTCCGCTTACGGGGCCGCAGTACGGAGTCTCTATATGCGTTGGGCCATGTACGGGCTGCTGATGGGATTGCTCCCCTTATTCGCGGTGGATAACGCCGCGCACATCGGTGGCCTGATCGGAGGATTTGTCCTCGCGTACCTGGCCGGAACGCCGCGGCTGGTCGGCTCGATCGAAAGCGTGTGGAAGGTCGCCGCGGGAGTGGCGGTCGCGGTGACGGTGGTCGCCTTCGCGCTGATGTTCCGGGGGATGATGTTCTCGAACAATTTGTAGGCGTTTCGATGCCCGCTTCGATCGACTCGCGCCTTCGGCGGGCGCGCGGCGTACCGCGTTGGAAACGGAACTCACGCGATGTTCACAACTGACACTGGGGAAGCCGATCCGCTGTGGCGAAGCCGGGCGGTCTCGATCACCGGGGGCGTTTTCGTCGCCGGCGTCGTGGTGTGGATCGTCCATCGTGTATGGCCGGCGCTATTCCTCCCCTGGTGGATCAACACCGACGAGATCGTGCTGTACTACGAGGCGATCCGGCAACTTCGGCTGGAGGCGAGCCAGACATTCTTTGACATTCCCGGAACCCCCTACATCGCCCTGACCAGCCTCGTGACGGCTCTATGGTGGACGCTCGATCGGATGATGGGATTCACGGCGGGCGCCAGCCCGGGCGACTTTGCGTTCGCGCACATGCAAGGTGTGCTCACGCTGATGCGGGCCATGACCCTCGGCCTGTACGTCGCTTCGGTGGCGCTTCTGTTTGACATCGTCCGCCGCTGTTCCGGCGCGATCGCGGCGATGGCGGCGGCCTTGGCTTTCGCGACGCTCCCGGTGCACGTCGCCTACAGCTCCTTTGCCCGGACGGAGTCGCTCGGCGGCGTGTTGTCCCTGGGTGCAATCTGGATCGCGCTGTATTCCAGATGGCGTTCGACGCCGCGGGGCTATGGTATCGCCGGGCTTCTGGCCGGAGCCGCGGCGGCCGCGCGCTATGACTTCGCCCTCGCCGGATTCCCCGTGTTGGCCGCGCTCTGCTTCTTGCGGGATCGCGTCACTCCCTCCGATGAGGCGGAAATCATCCGCTATCGCCTTGCCTATCGCGCGGCCGGCGTTGGATGCGCGCTCGCGGTCGCCGGCGCGCTCGCAACGGTGCTGTTTAAAGCGCACCTTTTGGAAGACGGAAACTGGCTCACCGACACGATGATGCTGACGACTCGCGCCGGAACCGGTCAATACCCGGAAGCGAAGCTCGCCATCGCGAGGCTGTGGATCCTGTTAGGTAGCGGCGCCGGCATAGCTCTCTTGCTCTATCGGTGCCGGAAAAAGCTGCCGCGGGCCCGGCTGCTCATCCATCCGGCCCTGGTTCTGCTGGCGCTCGGATTCACGACGGGATTCGTCGTCTTGCATCCCGAATTTCTGTGGCGCGGCGAATATCAGCTAAAAAGCATCCAGTTCTACGCCGACTGGACGGATCCAAATCTGATCCGGCTGAACCTGGCGCAGCGCTGGTGGACCGTGATGAGCTTTTACTTTTCGGCCGCGTTGCCGGGGATTGCCCGGATCGCGTTTTTTGCCGGTGCGGTTTTCATTCTGTGGAAACGGCAGCCGATTCCTCTGGCCCTGCTGATGGGATCCGCGATTTTCTTCTTCGCGCATCCGCTCACCATGAAAATGTGGCAGCATCATGTGATTCCCTGGCTGCCCTTTCTGTGTTTCGTGCCGGTGGCGCCGGCCAGCTGGATCGCGGTCTTCGTGACGGCGCGCCTGCGTCGCACCGCCTTCGCCGTGGGCCTCACCGCCGCGGCTTCGGTCGCGATGATCCTCTTGGCCGCGATACGCCTCCCGGACGCAGATCATTATTTGGTGATCGCGCGCGAGCGGACGGATCAAATTGTCGCCATGGACCGCTGGATAACGCAGCACATTCCCGCCGGCGGCTATCGTCTCGAATCCTATTACGCGCTGAGCGGCGATGGATTTTACCGCTGGATGGAAGACGAGGGCGTGCGGGTGCCGGAGTTTGTCGCGAGGCGCCGTGACTTTAAGATCTGGTGGCTGAATCGAGGGGACGTGGAGGGTAAGGCCGGCTTCATATGCATTTCGCCCGCGGACATCTCCGTATTTCGCCCCGATCTCGAACGTGACCGCCCCGGGTCCACGCTGAATCCTTTTGAAGACCCGCGTTTCCATCGGCTCGCCCGGTTTGGATCGGGATTTTACGAATTACAGATCTTCCAATTCGACTTTCGCCAGAGTGGCTCGTGACACGGCTGTGGCCCGGTGCAGGGAGCCGGGGCGCCCGCGATTCGCCCAATCACGACATTAAGAGGCGAGCAAAATATACAATCACCTTCTTCGCCAATACCAGTGGAAATCCTCCCACGGCAATCAGAGCCGCCGCTTGCCCGATCTCCATTCCGAGTGACTGCGTTGTGGGATGCGCTGTGTTTCGCCACTGTCTCACGAGCAGAACGGCGATACAAAACTGACTCGCAATCAGAAAAAATGGCTGGACGTATTCATCGAACACCGCGGTGACAAAGTATACGTGGCCAGAGATCACCAATTCGGGGAGCTTGCGATGCAGAAGAATACTTGCGTGGCTGCTGGTGAACAGGTTACCGAAGCTCCCGGCCGCGAGGAAAGCCCAACTTTCCCAGGCTGCGCAGAACACGCCGGCGGCCACCATGGGAATCGCGGCGTACTGACCCGCCAAGGACGGCGAGGAAGCATATAACAACATCACGTAGAAAATAAACAGATCCCGGTTGCCTTTTATCGCCAAGGCAATCCCCCCACCCATCATCAGCGCCATCCAAAGAGCCTTGAGGCCGCCGAAGACCGGAATCCACTTCAGAAACGCGTCGAAGGACGTGACGGGCATAAACACTTCAATTGCGTAACCCAGCCAGGATTGTCCATAAACGCTGCTATAGCCGAATACACTACCGACGATTCCCGCGCGCGACGCGGGGTCGCCCCACCATGGCAAGAACGAACCCGCGAAAAGCCCGTAGGCAATGCCCATGCAAAGAATCCGGCGGCGCAGTTCCCCGAGCGGCTTCCAAAACAAAAGCCAGACAGGAAATAAGAAAAAAACATGTTTGACGGTGAGCGAAACACCTAGCTCCACCGACGAAGCCAATAGCATCGCGATCCTGGGTTTACCGGAGCGAATCGAAAGCCATGCGAACAGCGCCAGCAGCACGGCCAGATTGTCGAATTGCGAGTGCAGTCCGGAGATAATCAGCCCAATCGGAGAGAGGATAAAGACCATGGCGGCGACCCATGAATATGCTTCTGCGATCGCCAGCGCCATGAGTACATCCACCGCCGCCAGGAAACCAGCGGCCCACATGTGAAAAACCTCTCCTGCGGCGGGACCGGCCAGCCGGCCAAACCCGGAGACAAGCCAGGCCCAAACGGGACCCCAGTTATTGCGGTCCGTATTTGCGTAAACGCTCAGTCCCCGTTCCACGAGATTGCTGAGCAACCGCCAGGTGTCGACGTCGTAATTGTGGCCCAGGGAGGCCAGACCGATTTTGATCGCGACGGAAGCAAACATGGCGCCGGCCAACAGCTGTTTCCTTCGGGTGTCCATTACCGAACGATGCAGCAGTATAGCGACTGCCGCCACGGTTAGGAGCAAGAACAGGATCTCGGCTATCGCCGCAGCGGTCGGAATCCATGAACTCATTCGTCACATCCAGCTTTGATGTAAATTCACTTCCTGGATTTATGACGCGGCGGCAGATAAGTGCGGACAAATGGCCGCTCTTCCATTCCCGGCCCTTCCCCGACCCGCGATTCGCGTGCTGTCCGCGCCATTCGCGGCGATCCCGGCGCTGAAGGCATAGTCTTGGTAGTATCGCACAACTTGTGGCACGCTAATTGCAAAACTTCAATTCAATTTGCGAAAAAGCGGCCGTGACGCGGCGGCAAGTTTGCCTGACCACACCGGTTGTACACTTAAAAAGACTGAAAAGGAAATCCGCACTAGGACGCGTTTTCCGCCCCATAAACTGCCCATGCTTGGTTTCGAGACCATCGGAAATGCGACCGTCATCGTGCATGACGGCTCACCGATATTGGCGACTGACCCGTGGCTCAACGGGGATGCGTACTTTGGAAGCTGGGGCCTAAGTCACCCGATCCCGGAAGAACAGATCGCCCATGTGAAAGCGTGCCGCTACGTGTGGCTTTCGCACGCGCATCCCGATCACACGAATTTCGACTCTCTCCTGGAGCTCACCCACTGTGAGATTCTTTTGGCGGATCACGTGGGAGGGCGCATGAAGGCCGATTTGGAAACTCAGGGCTTTCGGGTTCGCATCGTGCCGTCGGCGCGGTGGGTTTCGCTTTCCCCCCGCATTCGGGTGTTTATGTTGGCGGATAGGAATCAGGATTCCATTCTCCTCATCGATGTCAATGGAACCCTGCTGCTCGATCTCAATGACGCCCAAGACCACGGGTGGGGACGAATCTGCCGCTCCATCGCGCGGACGTTCAGGAGATCCTACTTGTTGCGGCTGTATCCGGCCAGCGACGCCGATATGATGAATTTTTTCAGCGAGGATGGGAAACGAGAGGTGCCGCCCTACATTGCCCGAAGGGCTCCGGTGGGCGCGGCGCTGCAGGCCGACGCCTCTCGTTTCCACGTTTCCCGCGTGATTCCGTTCAGTTCGTTCCACCGCTATCAGCGCGATGACAGCGTGTGGGCGAACGAATTCACGCTGCCTCTGAACTCTTATCGCGAAGGCGCCTCCGCAGCGGGGCCTGAAATTCTAGATCCTTTCGTGCGCGTCAATTGCGAAACAGGCGAGGTGACGCCGCTCCGCTCCGCCGAGACCAGCGGTTTAGTCCGCCCCGCCTCGGATTTTGGAGACGACTGGAGCCACCAACTTGACGCCGACGACAAACGGAAATTGAAACGCTATATCCTGGCCAAGGAAAAACTGCGCGATTCCTTCGGGTTCATTCGTTTTCGCGTGGGAGGGGAAGACACCACCATCGATCTCGACAAGAACAACAGGGCCGGCATCACGTTCGAAGTGCCGAGGCACTCGCTGATGCTCGCGGTGAAGCATCGCGTCTTTGACGATTTGCTGATCGGCAACTATATGAAAACGACTCTTCACGGTCCGGCGCTTCTCTACCTAGGCTTTAGTCCGGTTGTAGGCAAGTACGCCGACAACGGGCTCGCGCAGTCCCGAGAAGAGCTGAAGCGGTACTTTGCTATTTATCGCGGGCGCGATCCTGTCGGACACTTGCTCTTCGCGCTGCGCGAAAAGTCCAATGATGTGATGTGCAGGATCGTGCGGTCTCGTGACGCGGGCCTTCGAACCGCGGGACGCATTCGGAGAAGGCTAATTTCGATCGGCTAGCGAATTCAAGAGCACTGGCCGCTTGCGTTAGCGTACGAGCACTTTGGCTAATCCACTGTTCCCCGCCGAATCGTAAGCGCGGACGACGACCACGTGCTCGCCGGCGGGGAAGTTCTCGATGCGGATCGAGAAATGCTCGCGCGGGGAATCCGTCACGCCGTCGGCGGCCTCGACGGGTAGCCACGACTGGGCGTCGACGGAATATTCGCAACGGCGCAGGGCGGAGCCGCGATCTTCGGCGTCGACATCGATCTCGATGGACGTTCCCACGCGGCGGGGTGGCCCGGCGGTGACCATGGGCGGGGTGTTATCGATCAACACCGGCGGGCTCACCAGTTCCGCTTCGCGCGCCTGATCGGCGGCGTTCGAAGGACGGTCGGAGGCCACTACCCGGAAATAATAGCGGCCGTCGGCGAGCGAATCGGCGTCCAGCGGGAAGGTACTCTCGCTGAAGTTGGCGCGCAGCAGCTTCCATTCGCGTTCCTCCTCGCCACGGAAATACAGCGTGTAGGAGAGTTTGTCGCCGTCGGGATCGTCGCCCTGCCAGGTGACCTGCATCTGCTGGCCGGAGGGACGCGACAGCGTCTGAGCTTGCGTGCCGGCGGGTGTCGAGGCGTCACCGGTGTCGGTCACCGTGATTGAATAGGGCGCGGAGGACGAGGCCGGCGCGGACGCGGCCTTGGCCGGGGAGGAACTTCCCGAGATGACGGTGATGCTGCGAATGACAGGCGACGCATTCTGCGGCAGATAGGCGATGCGGACGCTCGCCAGCTCAGAGGTGGCGGCGCCCGTAAACTCCGCGCGCCATTGAATAAAGCGCGCATTCGGGCTAGTAATCGGGGCGGAACTCGTGATGGGCGCGGACCAATCGCTCCAGGTGGCATCGGGACGCGCGGAGTTTCCGGTGCGCGTCTTGAACGACACGCCCTGGCTCGCGCCCGTCCAGAAAATGCGTCCCCAGCGAGCGACCGCTCCGGAATCGTGCACGGGAGATTCGAACCAGCCGCCGGCCGTAGAAACCGTATCGAGCCGCACAAGCTTCGCGGCGCTGCCCACGGCGGCGAACACACCTCGGGAAGCTGCGACCAGCCGCGTGGCGTCGCTTTCGTTGGCCTGTGCGACGAGCGCGGGATCTGGACCGTTTCCCGCGCCCGAATCGGCGCGCCGGAGATCGGCGGGGCGAGGATCAATGCGATAGATTCGGCCCTGGGCGTCGGTCAGAATGAGCAGCGTCCCGGCGGATTCGGCCGCGACGTCGTAAATGTTTTCGTCCTTCGAGGTCCACAAGGTTTCGACCGTGTTATCGGGCGCAATACGATAGAGCGCGGACCGCTCGACGCCGGCGTATTCGGGCGTCGTGGACGCAGCGGCGACCGTGGGCGGCGTCGCGGAAGGCTTGGGCGCTTCGGGTTTCGGCGGCGTAACCAGCGCGGCCTGAATATCAGTCGACGCATCGGCGGTGACGGTAATGCTGGTCGCGGGAGCGGTGACGGCGGCTCCAGAGGTGATGGCTCCAGGCGAGGCGGCTCCCAAGCGCCGCGCCACAGCGCCGCCCAAGGCCGCTGCGTAAATCGATCCATCCGGCGCCGGGAGGATCGAACGGATCTCGGGGAGCTTTGAGTTGTACAACACGAAACCCTTGGCCGGATTGCCGGCGATCCGATACAGAATGCCATTCGGCTCGCTGCCGGCGAGCAAGCGGCCTTCGCGGTCGAACGCGAGGGCGGTGATGTGGGATTGGCCGGTTTCGTAGTACAGTTCGCCGCGGCCGGCACCAGCGTTGCCCGACGATGTTACGCGATAGATCTTGCCCTGCTGGCCCGTGCCGACGTAAAGCGCGCCGTCCGGCGCGAAGGCCAGCGCCCAGATGTAGGGCTCGCCGGGCGAAAAGTATTCCGCCGCCTTGCCATTTTCGATGCGGTACACTTTGCCGTCCGGCGAGGTGCCCGCGTAAACCACGCCCGCCCGGTCGACAGCGACCGCGAAGATCTCGGGCTGATCGGCCGTCCACACAACCGATCCGTTTCCCGATGAGTCAACCTTCATGAGCCGTCCGCGATGGCCTGTGCCAAGGTAAAGCGATCCATCCGGCGCCTCAGCGATCGCCCAGATCTGCGGCTGGTCGGACGCATACACGGAATCGAGCTTAGGACCGGGCACCAGGCGGCCGTCGCGGGTGAGAGAAAGTCCGCTGATGCGTCCGCGCAGGAAATCCTGATAGCCGTTCAATTCCCAAACGGTGCTGGTAGCGGCCCAAGCGCCGACGGCTGTCAGCAAGGTGGCGGTGCACATTACGGCGAAATGCACGGACAACACCCGGAGAATCCGCATGCTATTCCTTCACCTCGACTTGAACGGTTTTCGTTCCCGTGACCACCAAGCCGGGACCGGGGGAAACCTCCAACTCGGCGAGCTTCGCGCCGCGGGCGCTCACCAGATTCGTGCTTCCGGCCTGCGCACGGGTGAGGATCATGGCGAGCGAGGGCGGCGGATCGGGGAGATCGCGGCCCTCGACGGTGAAGGAGGGCTCGGAACGCCACACGCGCACGTAAGCTTTGGTGTTCGATCGCAGGCCATTCAGCAGATTGAGCACCTGGGCCGGCGAATGCTGCGGCGTCCCGACGGCGGCCTGGAATTCCACGATATTGGTCGCCGTGGCATCGGAGACGGTGAAGTAAAGTTGCCCGGCCTCGGCGCCGACAGGCACCCGATAGCGCACGTGACGCGAAGTCTCCACGCCATTTTCGCCGTCCATAACGACCACCAGATCGATTTCCTCTCCGGGGCGGGCCGAACGCGGGGCGATGAAATCGAGAATCTGGCTCTGGCTGCGTTTTTCGACGGGACGGACATCGAAGCTCATGCCCTTGATGCGCAAGGCGTCGAAGCCGCTCTGCAGTGCAAAGCTGACGGTGGAACCGACGCTCCCGGAAGCGATGGCCGCCACAGCGAGGTCGCCGCTGTAAGCATCGTCGATGCGGACGGGGCCGCCGTCGAAATCGATCTGGCCGCGAATCGAATACGTCTGCGGGCCGATGCTGCGCTCGGTGCCGTCGATCGCGGAAAACAGCGCCATTTGGGTAAGCAGGGGCGTCATCACGCGATCCTGCACCATGCGCATGCGGTAGGTGTTCGCGCCGACGCGAATTTCGGCCGGAATCGTCGAGGCCGCGCGGCCGGTGACGCCGGCGATGGCGGTGTCGCGATCGGCGGTGATGGAGCCCATCCATTCGCGGGCGGTCGAAATCTTGAACGAGCTCGCCAGGTTGGGCAGCAGCGCCAGAACTTCGGCCTGAGCGAAGGGCATCTCGGTGGGTCCCTCGGCCAGGAAACGGTGGCCGAAGGCGTAAATGCGATCGCCATCGATGGCGGTGACGGTGCCGTCGGCGCCCACGGAGAGGTCGCCGGAAAGCAACTGTACGCTGATCATGGAGCCTGGCTCAAGTTTCCTGGGATCGCCCATGCGATCGGAGGGAGATCCGCCCCCGGAGATGCCTTGCCGGGGATCCAGTCCCATGGTGCGAAGCTGGGGAGCGAAGCGGTCGAGGGTCGCGGCGGTGAATCCCGAAAAAGCGACGGGCGTGGCGATTTCCTCAAGACGCGCGTCTTTCGTAAGAGGGCCAGCGATCAGGGGGCTGCGGCGCAGCGGGACATTTTTAGGGTTGAGCGCAAGGCTCGCGGGGTTGGGTTTAGGCTGGACGCGCAGCATGTCTTCGATCGGGCGGATCCCGGCGATGGCTTCCTTGGACTGCGGAAAGCTGAGGGCCACCGCGCCCGCGAGTTTTCCATCGATATAGACCGGCGATCCGCTCATCCCTTGCATGACACCTGTATTCGCCAGCGGACCTCCGCTCAAGCGCGCGAGGATGATGGACTGCCGGGGCCCCAGATTGTCGAGCACACCGAGGATCTCCACCTGGAATTCCTCGACCTGGATTCCGGCGAAAACCGTTCGGCCGATCCCGCGCTGACCGGCCCGAATATCCTTCAGAGGGAAAATGGCGGGCGCAGCGTGCAGGGCCAATCCAATCGACAAACCGAGCGTGAAGAGTCGTCCCGCGAGGCGATGTGCTGTCACAGCTACATTTTAGGCCTTTCGGCGCGGCCGCGCCCGACAGCCCCACGACCCGGGTGCACCCAGACTTCCGGAAGACCTCAGCAAGACAGTCACGCCGACACAAAAGATCTGTAACGGCGTCAGCCGGACCCGCATCCCGAACACGTAGTATTATGTATAGTTGCGCCGCCGCCCTTTGCAGGTGCGGCGGAAGCGTTTATTAGGGAGGTGTCCCATGTGGAACCGCCGCAAAGAAGAATTAACTCCCAAGCCGACCGCGGCTCCACCGACCTCCTCCGAACTCGCCAAGGAAGGAATTCCCATGTCCACATTACCTGCGCGCGCCGTTGAGCCGCACCACGATACGACTCGGGGAGGCGGAGGGCCGGCCATTCTCGGCAAGTCCGTGATCGTCAAGGGCCAAATATACGGCCGCGAGGATCTGACGATCGACGGCGAGGTGGAAGGGACGGTGGAACTGCAGGAGCACCGCCTGACCATCGGGCCGAACGGCAAGGTGCTGGCGACGGTGAAGGCGCGCGAAGTCGTGGTGCTGGGAACCCTCCACGGCAACGTGGAGACGCGCGACAAGATCCATATCCGCAAGGATGCCAA
The DNA here is from genome assembly GCA_035934795.1 of Bryobacteraceae bacterium. Taxonomy (GTDB): domain Bacteria; phylum Acidobacteriota; class Terriglobia; order Bryobacterales; family Bryobacteraceae; genus Palsa-187. The sequence goes on from DASYXM010000050.1 coordinate 260,667, forward strand.
GCTGGTGGGCGATATCAAAACGGCGCGCATCGAGATCGAAGATGGCGCCTATTTCAAGGGCAACATCGACATCGTGCGAACGGAGGCGAAGCCGGCCGCGGCGCCCGCACCCAAACCGCAAGCAGTGGCGCCCGCCGCAACATCGACGGCGGTTTCGGGGGCGCCTGGGGCCAACAGCGCGCCTGCGGCCGCTGCATCGGCGGCCGACTACAAGCGGTAAAGGTTGGTCTGAGCGTTGGCGGCGATCGCGACACGCAACAGTAACGGCCTCGACCAGTTCTGCAGCTCGCTTGAAGAGCGCCCCGGCTTATCGATCCTGGATTTCGCGGGCGCCAGTCAGTCCACCGTCAGTTTCATCACCGATTACGGACATCGCCTGTATTCCGACGATTTCGTGCATCAGCTGGACTATTGTTTCGGCGCATCCGGCGACTTCTTCGAGAACCAGTCGAACCCTCTGCTGGTTTCGCGGTTCATGGACACGGCGCTCGACTTCGACGACGATTCCTTCGATGGCGCGCTGGTGTGGGACTCCCTGCAATTCCTGACGCCGCAGCTGCTCCACGCCGTGGTGGCGAGGCTGCAACGGATGCTGCGCCCCGGGGCGAGCCTGCTGGCGATTTTCCACGCCGAGGAGCGCGTCGAGGAAATCGCGACCTATTCCTACCGCATTCAGGATCACCGGACAGTCATGATGGCGCACCGCGCGAGGAGAAAGCCGGCGCAGATCTTCAACAACCGGAGTTTGGAAAAACTGTTTCAGGATTTCCGGTCGGTGAAGTTCTTCCTGACGCGGGATCATTTGCGGGAAGTGATCGTGAAGCGGTAGCGTTGGGCTTCGGCGCGGGAAGAGCGCGGGAATAGAGGTAGACTGGACACAGGAATCATGAAGATCCTGGACCGAATTACGCGAGATCCCGAAGTCATGGGCGGGAAGCCTTGCATCCGTGGGTTGCGTGTAACCGCGGGCATGATCGTCGGTCTGGTAGCGGCCGGCCACTCCCGAGAAGAAATCCTCAAAGCCTATCCGTATCTGGAAGATGAGGACATCCGCCAGGCCCTCGCTTACGCGGCATGGCGTATTGAAGAGATCGAAGTTCCCTTCCCTGTGGCATGAAACTTTTGGTCGACATGAACTTGAGCCCTTCGTGGGTTCCGTTCCTGTCGGGTGTGGGTTTTGAAGCCGTGCACTGGTCAGCCGTCGGCTCGGGATCGGCTCCAGATCGGCAAATCCTGGAATACGCAAGCTCAAATGGCTTTGTTGTTTTCACTCACGACCTGGACTTTGGAGCGATGCTGCACTCGAAGCACCTCACCAAACCGAGTGTGATTCAGGTGCGGGCGGAGGATGTCTTGCCCTCGGCGATTGGCGACGTCGTGGCACGCGCCATTCGAGCCTCACAAGCGCACATCGAGGCCGGGGCCCTGATAACCATCGATCCACCGCGAATGCGCGTGCGGGTTCTGCCTTTCCCGTAACCGGCAGTTTTGTCAGAGAACTTCCGGCCCTCTATACTGCCTTAAAGGAGTCCCCTTGTCCCTCGAAGACGATTTGCTGGAGCAACGTGTCCGCCGCATCGCCGAGATTGAAGCGCTCGGGTTCCGCGCCTACGGGCAGCGGTTCGATTTTACGCACACCATCCCGCAAATTCTGTCGGCGTACAGCGCCAAGACCGCCGAAGAGCTGGACGCGGAGAAACTCCGTGTGAAGATCGCCGGGCGAATTCAGACCGTCCGCCGCATGGGCAAGGCCGGTTTCATGCATCTTTCGCAATCCGGAGAGCGGCTCCAGGTGTACGTCCGAAAGGACGCCGTGAGCGAGCGCGAATACACGCTCTACAACCTGCTGGATCTCGGCGACATCATCGGCGTGGAAGGCTACCTGTTCCGCACGCGCACGGGCGAGCTGAGCGTGCACGTGGAAAGCCTGACGTTCCTGTCCAAGATCCTGCTGAACATGCCCGAGAAGTGGCACGGCCTCGAAGACGTCGAGATCCGCTACCGGCAGCGGTATCTCGACCTGATCGCGAATCCGGAATCGCAGCGGATTTTCGCGACCCGCGCGCGGGTGATCGCATCGTTCCGCAGGCAGCTGGAAGAACGCGGATTCATCGAAGTGGAAACGCCCATGATGCAGCCCCTATACGGAGGCGCGACGGCGCGGCCCTTCGTGACGCATCACAACACGCTCGACATGGATCTGTATCTGCGGATCGCCCCGGAACTGTACCTGAAACGGCTGGTGGTCGGCGGGCTGGAGCGCGTCTACGAGATCAATCGCAATTTCCGCAACGAGGGCGTTTCAACGCACCACAATCCCGAATTCACGATGCTCGAGTTCTATCAGGCCTACACGGACTATCACGGGCTGATGGATCTCACCGCGGAGTTACTGAGGCAAGTAGCCATCGACGCGACGGGCTCCGCAGTAGTGGACTATGACGAAAAGACGCTCGATTTTGGCAACATCCGAAAGATCTCGATGCAGGAAGCGGTCGGCTCGGAGGTGCCTTTGCGAGGGCACGCGCTGGTGGAGGCCTTCGAGCAGAACGTGGAACCGTCGCTCGTGGATCCGGTGATCATTTACGACTACCCGGTGGAGGTTTCGCCGCTATCCAAGCACAAAGCCTCCGACCCGGCTTTTGTCGAACGCTTCGAAATTTACGTCGCAGGCATGGAAATCGGTAACGCATATACCGAGTTGAACGATCCTAACGAGCAGAGGCAACGCTTCGAGATGCAGCTCGCCTTGCAAGCCGCGGGCGACGAAGAAGCGCATCAGATGGACGAGGATTACATCCGCGCGCTTTCCTATGGCATGCCGCCCACGGCCGGCGAAGGGATCGGGATCGACCGGCTGACGATGATTTTGACCAATTCGAAATCGATCCGCGACGTGATTCTGTTCCCGCTTCTCCGGCCGGAAGGGGAGATTGGAATCGCAGAAAAGCTGAAGAAGCTAAGTCAGGAGACAGGAGACAGGAGACAGGAGACAGAATGAGCCCTCGGAGGGCGCCAGCGAGGACATTCAAGGACCTGGTAGTGTGGCAGAAGGCACATCAATTCGTTCTAGCTGTGTATCGCTATTCCAGCGCGTTCCCCAGAACCGAAACCTATGGGTTGGTTTCGCAACTGCGACGAGCCTCGGTTTCGATCCCTGCAAACATCGCGGAAGGATTCAAGCGCGCGGGACGCGCTGACAAGGTTCGAATGCTCAACATTGCGGAAGGTTCGCTCGAGGAATGCCGATATTATCTGATCCTCGCAAACGACTTGAACTACGGAGTAAGTGAAGAGTTGATGGCTCAACTCGATGAAGTAGGACGCATATTGGCTGCTTACGCGAAAGCTATTCTGTCTCCTGTCTCCTGACTCCTGTCTCCTTATGTTTGAGCTCTTCATCGCCCGCCGCTACCTGCGCGCCAAGCGCAAGCAGGTGGTGATCTCCGTGATCACGGCGATTTCGGTGATTGGGGTTGCCGCGGGCGTCATGGCGCTGGTGGTCGCGCTCGCGATCAACAACGGATTTCGGGACACGCTCGAGCGTAACCTGTTGGGCGCCACGGCCCACGTTTCGATTTTGGAAAAAGAGCCCGGCACGGGAATCGAAAACTGGGAAAAGCTCGCGCCTCTGCTGGCGCAGCTTCCTCACGTGAAAAGCGCAGCGCCGGCACTTTATGAAAGCGGGTACCTGAGCGGTCCGCTGCAGGGAGCGGGCGTGGCGATCAAGGGCGTGGACGTGCGCCCGGGCGCCCCGCTAGCCGACGCGCTGCTGCATTTGAAGGCCGGCTCGATCGACGAATTGCGGAAACCCGAGAGCTCTGCCGAATTACCCGGCATTATTCTGGGGTCGCGCCTAGCGCAAAATATCGGGGCCGTCAACGGCAAGCAAGTGCAGCTTACGGTGCCCAACGGTGAGCTGACGCCCTTCGGCCCGCGCCCTGGATTCGTGCGTTTTCGGGTCGCGGGGATTTTCGAATCCGGGTTCTACGATCTGGACGCCAATTGGGCTTTCACTTCGCTCCCGGCCGCGCAGAAAGCGTTCGATTTGGCCGACGTCGTGAACAGTATCGAGCTGATGCTCGACGATATTTATGAGGCGCCTGGCGTCGCGGGGACGGCCGAGAGGCTGATCGGCCCGAAGCTGGCCGCGACCACCTGGGGCGAGCAGAATCGCCAGATCCTGAACGCTCTCTCCATGGAACGCATGGTGACGGTGGTCACCATTGGATTGATTCAACTGGTAGCTGCGCTCAACATTTTGATCACGCTGGTGATGATGGTGATGGAGAAGCATCGCGACATCGCCATCCTCATGTCCATGGGCGCCAAAGCTGGGCAAATCCGCAATATTTTCGTGTACGAGGGCGCGCTGATCGGGGCCGTCGGCACGGTCATCGGCCTCGCGGCCGGCTATTCGCTATGCTATTTCGCCGACCGCTATCATTGGGTTCGGCTGGATCAGCAGGTGTATTCGATTGCTTACGTGCCGTTTGAGCCGAGGGCCCTAGACGGGCTGTGGATCGCGGCGGCGGCCATGGCCGTCAGCCTGATCGCGACGCTGTATCCGGCCCGCAGTGCGGCGAGCGTGGCCCCGGCGGAGTCGCTGCGGTACGAATAGGAGCTTCGCCGCTAAGATGTCCCAAAAGTTATCGGATCTGTTCCAGCGACGTAAGCAAATCCGCCACCGCCTCGTCTGCGTGCAGCGCGCTTCGCCTCGCCAATTCGTGGAGGGACCGCAGCTGCTGGTGCTCGACACTCCGACTCAGTGACAGTAGCTGGCCGGACTCGCGACGATCACTGAGGGGGGCACCCGCTTCCTCAACCACCTGGCCGGCATCGTTGAGAAGGCGGATCCGATAGCCGGCGTCCTCGCCGGTACCCCTGCCGCACGCGATTGTTACGACGAACTTGCCAGCCGATGTCAGGAACGTATCCTCATCGGCTGTCGTTTCCCACGTCATCTTGTTCTGACGCGTAAGTTCCGTCAGCTTCTCAACGAGTCTCACGATTTGCGGCTGCAAAGGCATCTTAAGATCCTGCCTGCTTGATTGCGATCATAACACGCTCCATCCGGTCAATTTCGCGGGAAACAACGAGATTCACATCGGCGAGATTCAGGTCCGCGGCGCCAGCCGAAATGCCACTCTCCACTTTCGCTTCGACGGTCCGGAGTTGGACGATCGAACGGGCGACGTTTTGACGCTGTGCACCTGTCAGCGCGGGATTGATTTGCTCAATCCGAACCAAATGACGCCGCAAGGTCGAATATCGATCCAGGGCGACCTGCCATGCGCCGGCGCGCTGGAGACGCTTAATCTCCTCCATGATTGCAAGCGCGGCCGAAACGTCGGCAAGGGTATCGAGCGTCGCAATCCGGTCTTTCACCTGGCGAGCGGCCCCGCGGGCTTGTTCGGCGGCGTTTTTAGCGCTCAAGCTCGCCCAAATCACGATTACGAGCCCGACCACACTGGCCAGGTCGCCCCAATGATCGGCGAAGAATTTCCCAAGGTTCACGAGGGATTGAAAACGCTTCAGTGTAGCAGGGCGGCAAAGCCGCATTTGTGGCCCCCTCGGACCCTGCCCAGCCACCCTGCCAGCCGCGATTGACACCCCGCCATCCGGCTCATTATCATATTGAACGGCCCTTTTCCATCCTGTTGGCTTGGGCATTTGGCCGGGGTCTTGGACAGGAGGAGAGGCTGCTAACCAAATCTGGTTCTCGCTCGTCATTTTCGGAGTGGCTGCCGTACCTAAGAAAGGCGGCTCGGTGATTAAGATGGGGAGGCCGTCCGTGTCTGTGCGGCAACTATTTATATGATCAAAGTTGAAAACTTGACCAAGCGGTACGCCCGCAATGTCGCGGTCGACGGCATTTCGTTTCACGTCGAAAAAGGGCAGATCGTGGGTTTCCTGGGGCCCAACGGCGCCGGCAAAACCACCACCATGCGGGTTCTTACGTGCTTCCTGCCGCCGAGTGCCGGATCGGCCAGGGTGGCCGGGTTCGACGTCCTGGAGCAGCCGATGGAGGTAAAGAGGCACATCGGCTACCTGCCGGAATCGCCGCCGCTGTACCCGGAAATGGAAGTCGGCGAATACCTGGATTTCGTCGGGCGGCTGAAGGGTATTCCGGCATCGTCGCTCGCGCAGCGGGTGAGCGAAGTGGGGGAGAAGTGCGCCATCGGCGACGTCATGAATCAGCTGATCGCGAGGCTATCCAAGGGCTACCGGCAGCGCGTCGGCCTGGCGCAGGCGATCATTCACAATCCCGACGTTCTGATCCTGGACGAGCCTACCTCCGGCCTGGACCCGCAGCAGATCATTGAAACACGGGATCTGATCAAGAGCCTGGCGGGCGACCACACTATCATTCTTTCGACGCACATCCTGCCGGAAGTGGAACAGATCTGCGAGCAAGTGATCATCATCGCGCGCGGCAAACTGGTGGCCAAGGATTCGGTCGCGAACCTGACCAGCCGATTGCGCGGATCCGAAACCGTAGCGGTGGAAATCGCCGGTGGGTCCGATGCGGCGCAAGTCGCGCGGCGGCTGGAATCGGTGACGGGCGTCAGCCGCGTGACACCCAGGGACGGCCACAAAGGTTTGCTGTCGTTCATGGTCGAAAGCCACGAGGGGCAGCACGTGCGGCCGCAACTGGCTCGCGCGATCGTGGAGGCGGGCTGGAATCTGAACGAGCTGCATGCGGTGGGGCTGAGCCTGGAAGAAATCTTCCTGGAGCTGACCGGCGCGCCCAAGCACGATGTGGACGCTCCGCACGCCACCACGATGACGGAAGAAAGCGTCGCCGTTTCGTCAGGAAATGCGGGCGCGGGAGAAAAATAATGTCCAACACACTGACCATTTGGCGCAAGGAACTGAACAGTTATTTCCGGTCGCCGATCGCCTACGGCGTGATGGCGTTTTTCGCCCTGATCGCGGGGTATTTCTTCTACGTCGCGGTCGTGTATTTCGTGCGCATGAGCGTGCAAAGCTCCATGATGGGACAGAGCCAGCCGATGAGCGTGAACGATTCGGTGATCCGGCCGCTGCTCTCCAACATCAGCGTGATCGGGTTGTTCCTGATCCCCATGATCACCATGCGGCTGTTCGCCGAGGAGAAACGCAGTGGGACCATCGAACTCCTGGTGACGTCGCCGGTGAAGGATATCGCGATCATTATGGGTAAGTTTCTGGCGGCCTTGACGCTCTACGCCGCGATGCTGGCGCTCTCGCTGGTCAGTATGGCGACGCTGTTCCTTTACGGCCAGCCGGATTTGCGGCCCATGGTGGCCGGCTATTTGGGATTGTTGCTGCTGGGTGGCAGCCTGCTCGCGATCGGCACGTTCATTTCCACCTGTACCAAGAATCAGATCGTGGCGGGCGTCGCCGGATTCAGCGTGTGCCTGATGTTGTGGGTGCTGGATTGGCTCTCGTCATTCCAGGATTCCGTGGGCGGCAAGGTGATGTCCTACATTTCCGTCCTGCAACACTTCGATTCGTTCTCCAAGGGCGTGATCGATTCGCGCGACGTCATTTATTATCTTTCGGCGATCTTCATCGGCCTGTTTCTGACCGCTCGGTCGCTCGAATCGTTGCGGTGGAGGTCCTAAGTCATGGCGAATACGGCATGGATTAAGACGCGCCAGACCAAGTTCGCGGCCTACACGACGGTCTACGTGCTGATCGTACTGGCCGTCATCGGCGTCGTCAATTTTCTTGCGAACCGCTATAACAAATCGGCGGACCTGACGGCCAATAAGAAATTCACTCTCTCCGATCAGACCGAAAAGGTGGTGAAGGATCTGAAACAGGACGTGGTAATCACCTATTGGGATCAGCCCACCCGCTTCCAGCCGGCGCACGATCTGCTGGATCGCTACAAGAACATTTCGGCGAAGGTAGATGTCCGTTATGAGGACACCGACAAGAAGCGCACGCAGGCGATCGCGGCCGGCGTGAAGCAGTTGGGGACCATTTTCGTGGACATCGGCGCGAAGCATCAGGAAGCCAAGAGCCTTTCGGAGGAAGAGATCACCGGCGCGATGGTGCGTGCTCTGAAGGGCGGCGAGCGCACGGCGTGCTTCGCGCTGGGCTCGGGCGAGCATTCCATCGACGACGCCCAGCAGACCGGTTACTCATCGGTGAAGCAACTGGTGGAAGCTAATAACTACAAGACGCAGACCGTGAAACTGCTGGAGAAGCCGGAGATCCCCAAGGATTGCATGATCGTGGTGGTGGCGGGTCCTGCGCGCGATTATATTGCACCCGAGGTCGACGCCTTGAGGAAATTCGTGGAAGGTGGCGGCCGCGCCGTGTTTCTGCTGGATCCTCCGCTGAACTTCGCCAAGCAGGAAATCGACGAAAATAAGCCGCTCGCCGATGTGCTAGCCGCCTGGGGTGTGACCGCCGATAAGGATCTGGTGCTCGATACCAGCGGCGTCGGGCAGGTTTTCGGAATGGGGCCGGAGATCCCGCTGGTGGCCAACTACAGCCAGCACGCCATCGTCCGCGCGATGAAGGATGTCCCGGCGGGCTTCCCGATCGCGCGGTCGCTGACCATTAAGAACGGCGATAAGACCACGGTCGAGAAGCTTTTCGAAACCAGCGACAACAGCTTCGCCACACTCAATCTGAAGTCCGCCGATATTCGCCCGAGTTCCACCGATAAGAAGGGCCCGCTAACCTTGGGCGCGGCCGGCACGTATAACGGAGGCGGAACGGGCGGCAGCGGACGCTTCATCGTGGTGGGATCCTCGCGCTGGATCGATAATTCGTTCCTGCGCTTCAACGGAAATCGCGATCTGTTCCTGAACATGCTGAACTGGATGTCCTCGGACGAGGATTTGATTTCGATCCGTCCGAAGGATCCGGAGGATCGCCGCCTCAGCCTGACAGCCAGACAGATGGCGCTCGTCTTCTATGCCAGTGTCGTCGCCATTCCGCTCGTGATCATCGCGGCGGGCTTTGGCGTGTGGTGGCGCCGCCGGTAATTTCGCAGTCACGGAGAGTCGTAAAAACCATGAAACCGGTTCGCATGTTGATTGCCGCAGTCGTGCTCGCGGGATTGACCGGCGCGTTGTTGTGGTCCAACCGCACGGAAAAGGCGAAAGAGGGCAAGCCCGCGGCGGACGCTCCTCCGAAGATCCTTTCGATCAAGGAGGACGCGGTCAAGCAAATCGATATCAAGCGCCGCGAGGGAGAATCCACGTCGGTCCGCTTCAACGATAAGGGCAAATGGGACATCACTTCGCCCAAACCGCTGTCGGCCGATCCGACCGCGGTCGCCCAGATCACTTCCGCGCTTTCGAATTTGAATTCGGACCGCATGGTGGACGCCAACCCAACCGATCTGGCGAGCTATGGGCTGGCGCCTGCGCAACTTGAAGTGGACGTCTCGACTAAGGACGGCAAGACTTCCAAATTGTTGATCGGCGAGAACACGCCCACCGGCAGCGGAGTTTACGCCAAACTCGACGGCGATCCACGGCTGTTTACCACGTCCGCTGCGAATAAGACCACGTTTGATAAAACTTCCAAGGACCTGCGCGAGAAACATCTGTTGAACTTCACCGGCGGCAAGCTCTTGGGCCTGGAGGTGACCGCTAAGGCGAAGACCGGCATGCAGACGATTGAGTTCACCCGCGTAGGCGACACCGACTGGGCCATCGCGAAGCCGAAGAAGCTGCGCGCCGACGGCTCGACCGTGGACGATATCGTGACCAAGTTGAAGCTCACCGAAATGGACACCGGCGTCTCGGACGCGGATACGAAAAAAGCCGCCGCCGGCTATGCGTCGGCCCCGCTGACAGGCACGATCAAGGTGATCGATTCGACGGCCACGCAGTCGCTCGAAGTTCGCAAGATCAAGGACGATTACTACGCGAAATCCAGCGCGCTCGACGGCGTATATAAGATCGGCAAGGATCTCGGCGACGCGCTCGGCGGCAAGTCGCTGGACGATTATCGCAACAAGAAGATCTTCGATTTCGGTTTCAACGATCCTAATCGGGTCACCATCGAGGTCGCCGGCAAGGCGACCGCGTACGAAAAGCTCAACATGAAATGGATGGCCGGCGGCAAGGAGATCGATTCCACCAGCCTGCTGGCGCTTGTCGACCGCCTCCGCGATCTATCGGCGGCGAAGTTCGCCGATTCGGGTTTCACGAAAGCGGCCATTACGGTGACGGTTTCATCGAACGACGGGAAGAAGACCGAAATCGTGGACATCGCGCCGGCTTCGGCGGGAGCGAACTACATCGCGCAACGGCGCGGCGAAGAGGGCCTTTACGAGATAGACGCCGACGCCGTCAAACAACTGCGCCAGACCGCTGCCGACGTGAAAGAAGTCCAGCCGGCGAAGAAGAAATAGCGGGCAGGGACACCACATTCGGCTCACAAGGGCGCCGAAACATTTTTGTGCGGGCGTGAAACAATAGGACCAGCTCGCATGCCCGATCCCGACGCACACCGCGCGCTGCTCACCGATCTCTACCAGCTCACCATGGCGGCCGGCTATTTCGAAGCCGGAAAGTCGCGCGATCGGGCCACCTTCGAGATGTTCGTACGCCGCCTCCCGCCGCATCGCAACTTCATCCTGGCGGCGGGACTCGCGCAGGCGGTCGATTACCTGCTGAATTTTCGGGTGACCGCCGAAGAGATCGGCTATCTTCGGACGCTGCCGCAATTCGCCAAAACCAGCGCCGCTTTTTTCGAGATGCTCGCGGACTTGCGGTTCACCGGCGACCTGTTTGCGGTACCGGAGGGGACGCCGTTGTTTCCCGGTGAGCCGTTCCTGACGCTGCGGGCGCCCGTCATTGAAGCGCAAATTCCGGAAACCTATCTGCTTGCGACCATCGGATTTCAGTCCCTGATCGCGACCAAGGCAGCGCGCGTCGCGAAAGCCGCCGGCGGACGGGGCGTCGTGGAATTCGGCACGCGGCGGGCGCATTCTCCCGAGGCGGGCGTGCTGGGGGCGCGCGCGGCCTACATCGGCGGATGCATCGGAACGAGCAATACCGAAACCGGTTTTCGCTACGGGATTCCAGTGTTCGGAACGGCCGCGCACTCCTGGGTGATGTCTTTCCCGAGCGAGCGGGCGGCGTTCGAAGAGTTGCAGAAATTGCTCGGCGAAGAGACGATTTACCTGGTGGACACCTACGACACGATCGAAGGAACTCGCCAGGCGGCGGCCCTGGGGCGTCCTTTGTGGGGCGTGCGGCTGGATAGCGGAAACCTGGTGGAGCTTTCTTTCCGCGCGCGGCAGATCCTGGATGAAGCCGGGCTTCCCGGCGCCAAGATCTTCGCCACCGGCGACCTGAGCGAGCATAAAATTCACGAGCTGATGGCCGCTCGCGCGCCCATCGACGCTTTTGGCGTTGGCACCGAATTGGCCACCTCGACCGACGCTCCAGCGCTCGGCGTGGTCTATAAGATGGTCGAGATCGAATGTGAGGGAGAGCGCCGCTACACTACCAAGCTCAGCGAGGACAAGCACACGCTGCCGGGAGCGAAACAGATTTTCCGTCTCCCGGATCGCGATGTCATCGGCCTCGCGACCGAATGCTATTCCTGCGGCTGTCCGGACGCGGAGGCGCTGCAGCGTCCGGTGATTTTGGGAGGGAAACTGGTTGAACCGCTGCCCACGGCCGCTCGGGCGCGGGAATGCGCCGCCGCATCGCTCGCGCGGCTGCCTGCCTCGTGCCACAGTTTGTTTGAAGCGAAGGATCCCTGGCGCGTCGAGCTGAGCCCCGAACTTTTGAAACTGGATCGGAAGGTGCGTCGGGAGGTAGCTCCCTGAGAACCGTATTCTTCGATGTCGACACGCAGATCGATTTTTTGTACCCGGCGGGCGCCTTGTACGTGCCGGGCGCGGAGAAGATCGTGGACGCGATCGCGCGCCTGAACCGCTACGCGGCGGAACACGGCATCGTCGTGATCTCCACTGTGGACGCGCACGCCGAAGACGATCTCGAATTTCGGAGCTGGCCGCCGCATTGCGTGACCGGGACGACTGGGCAGCGGAAGCCGGCTGCCACACTGCTGGAGAAACGAATCGTGATTCCAAACGCACCCTGCGAGGCGGATCTATCGCCGGATTTATCGAGAGTCCAGCAGATCCTGCTCGAAAAACAGGCGCTCGATTGCTTCACGAACCGGAATCTTTCGCGAATACTCGCGAACCTGGGAGCCGAGCGCTACGCGGTCTACGGCGTGGTCACCGAGATCTGCGTGAAGTGCGCGGCGCGGGGCCTGCTCAAGACCGGCAAGCGCGTCGAGCTGGTGACCGACGCCGTACGCAGCCTCGACGATCGAGCGGCGGAAGAGATGACGCGGGCCTTTGCCGCGCAAGGCGGCGTGCTGACCACCGTCGACGCCGTGACAGCTCGCTAAGCGGGGCGGGGCGTCCAGCGTGAAAACGGTTTATATCGGGCTCGGTTCGAATCTCGGCGATCGCGCCGCGAATCTCCAGGACGCCCGGCGCCGCCTGGAAGCCGCGGGATTGACGATCGTGCGCGCGTCTTCCATCTATGAAACCGCGCCGCGCGATAGGCCGAACCAGCCGTGGTTCTTGAACCAGGTGGTCGAGATCGCCACCGAATGCCTGCCGCGGCAACTGATGGCGCGGCTGCTGCGCATCGAGCGCGAGATGGGGCGCCGCCGGCTGGTTCCGAAGGGTCCCCGCGTGATCGATCTTGACATTTTGCTGTACGCCGGCGCGATCGTCCACGCGCAAGGGCTCGCCATCCCTCATCCCGGGCTCGGCGAGCGCCGCTTCGTGCTGGAGCCGCTCGCGGAGTTAGCCGCCGACGTGCGTCATCCATGCACGCTGAAAACTGTGCGCGAGATGCTGGCTGCGGTCGCCGATCAGCCGGTGCGGCGGTGGGAGGCCGACGCCCGCGTCTGACGTTCAGCGTCTGTGGTCGTCGCGGTCGCGATCATGGCCACGGCCACGATCCCAGCGGTCCCGGTCGCGGTCTCGGTCGCGGTCCCAGCGATGATCGTGCCCAAAGCGGCCGCGGCTACCCTCCCAGTAACCCTCGAAGAACAACTCGCCGTCATGGCGCGGCGCGACCCAGTAGGCGCCTGGATAGGGTGGCCACGTCCAGTATCCGTCATGCCATCGCCATCTGCGGCCGTCAGCGTACCAATAGCCATCGATCCAGACGTATCCCTCGCTTGGGGGCGGCGGAGCTACGCGCACAACGCGCGGCGGCGGGGGCGGACCAATGCGAATTCCTATTCCGATCTCGGCCATCGTCGGGACGGCGGCCAGCACCGTCAAAAGAAGTAGTAATTTCTTCATAAGTCCTCCGTCTCTAAGACGCGTGGAGCGTGGAAAACGCTACTCAGTAAGTACGGCCGTTTTGTGCTAAGGGCTTAGGACGCCCAAACCACCCCGTCGGGTCGCGGAAAGTACGCCAGACGGACGGCTCCCCTTTCGTCCTCAAGGCGTCAGGACGGGAATGCTGGTGAACGCGCCGGAAGGCGTCGCGCGGATGCCCACGACGCCGATCTGTCCGCCGAGCGGCGGGTCGATTTCCATGGTCCCATACTTACCCGCCGCCGCCGGGAACGCGTCGGTGAGCACGAACGCCTTGTGGCCTTGAGGCGGCAGAGAGATGGTGCTGGTCGCGAAGGTCACGCCGTTCTGGTCGCGAAGGGTCGCGAAGAGGTTTGCCCCTTGCGCAGTCCCGTTTGAAAGCGAAATTCCCGTGGCGAGCCCATTGGTCTGATCGAAGGCGACCACATAAGCGCTCGCCAAGCCGGATTCCGCGGGCACCAGCACCTCCTGACCCGTAACCGTAAAGCGGAAGATCAGGAATCCGGTGACGCCGGGGTCGGAGGTCAACTGGGCTGCGCCGTTCAGTTGAACGCTGCCGGCCGCGCTTGAACTGCTGAGAAGCGCACTCGCTCCGGGAGGGAGCGTGGCGTCGACCGACGCCGTGCTGGTGTTTAGCCCCAGATCGGACGACGTCACCGGGAGCGCGAGCTGCGCGCCCGTGTCGTCGAAGAAGCGCAGGTGCGCTTGCGCCGCCGCAGCCGACGAGTTCACCAGTTCGATCAGCGTTTCCCAACCGCCGCCGGACGCGAGATCCGCGAGATCTCCACTGCCGTTCGATCCGTTGGCCAATACGGGGATGCCCGTGAAAGCCCCGGATGGCGTCGCCCGAATCCCCACCAAACTGACCTGCGCGTTCGCCGGTGGCGTGAACTCCAGAGTGCCGCGCTGATTGGCGAGAGCGGGAAACTGCGTGGACACCACGAAAGACTGGTGTCCCAGGGCCGCAAGCGCAATCGAGCCGTTCGCCACCACCGAGCCGTTGCGATCCCGTGCCACTACGCCCACCGTCGCCGATTGCGTCGAACTGCTGGCCAGTGCCACTCCCGTCGCGAGGCCACCCGTGTTATCGAAAGGCAGCGCATAGGAAGAAGCGACGCTGGAGCTCAGCGGCACCAGCACTTCTTCCCCGGTCACCGTCCACCGGAAGATCAGGAACCCGCTGATGCGCGTGTCCGAAGTCACTTCCGCCGATCCCTGGAGAACGGGACCGGACGCGGGCGCGGCGCTTCGCAGGATCAGCACGGATTTGGGAGCCAGCTGGGGATCGAGACCCGCGACGATGGCGCCGGTGCCCGCGCCGGGCGCCGCAAGCGGAATCGCGAGCGCGTTCCCGTGGTCGTCGTAAATGCGCAGATGAGCGGTCGCGTTGATTCCCGTCGGATTGATCAACTCAATCAGAGTTTCCCAGCCGCCTCCAGTCGCCAGGTGCGCGCCCGACAGGCTGATCACGCCGGGCGGAGGCGGGACACCCGAGCCACCACCACCTCCGCCGCCGCCTCCTCCTCCACCACCCCCCGGCCAGTTTGTCAGCAGCTGATAGATATCGACGGAGCCCAGTCCCGTTGCCAGATCGAAGCCGGGTCCCGCGTTATATCCGCCCATGGTGGCGACGCCCAGCGCGATCGTCGGCCCGGTGCATCCTAGAAATCCGGACGAACACGGCACCGCGTTGTTGCCGGAAGTGACGTCGTGAAATGCGCCCGGCTGCGATTGTGCCAGCGCGTAAAGCTGCGGGTTGGGATTTCCATTACGGCTGTTGGTGTACTGATCGATCAACGCCATGATGCCGGCGAACGAAGGGGCGCTCGCCGAGGTGCCGCTCACCCGGAAGGTCGCATTCTCGGACTTCACGCGGTAACCATCGTGGCTGGCCGCCGTTAAGGAAACGTCCGGCAGGTAGCGATGATGGCTGTCCGGGCTGCCGGGATCGGAAGCGGGCACGCCGGGACCTTTTTGCCAGGAAGGCGTCGGGTACAGGATGCTGACTCCCCCGCCCCCCGCCCACAGCCCGTTGCCCGGATCGTTGGTGGCGACAAACGTACTCTCATTCCAAACCGTTTCGGGGATGTAGCGCCGCGCGGACGCGAACGTCCCCGGCGCATTGGTCGGCGACCAATAGGTTGCATCGTTCCCGTTCTCGTTAAACTCGCTGCCCCCGACGGCCACGTTGTACTGGGTAGAGGCCAGCCCGTTCACGGCAAATCCCAGGGTCGCCGGCGACGCCGCGCTAGGATCGTCGCAGCCCGCCGACCCGCTGTCGCCGGTCGACACGAACACCGACATGCCTTGCGCCACCGCCTGCTGCCACAAGTTGTTGTAGAAAGTGTTCGCCGAACCGTTGTCCACTTCGCAAGTTCCGAAGCTGGAGCTGACCACCGCAGCGACGTTGTTGTCGACGATGTACTGGCTCGATAGATCGACGCCGTCGGAAGTGCCGGTGTCCTTGGAAACAACTAGGACCACCATGGCGCCCTTGGCCACCGCGCCGGACCATTCGACGTCCAGGTCGGCCTCCGTGTCGTCGCCGGAAGACGTGAGAATCCCCGGGTCGGGTCCATTCACGACAATTTGAAGGGACGCCGGGGGCAAACCGTAACTGGAACGGAATGCGTTTACGTCGGCCACGTCGATGTTGGACCGCGCGACAATGGCGATCTTCTGCCCGGTTCCGTCAATCCCCAGGCTGCCCCACACCCGATTCAGATCGTAAATGGTGGCGAAATCGTAAGGCACCAGCGTGTGTTCGCCGCTCATCGGGTCGGTGTACTCCGGTGCCGTACGTGTCCACGTCGTACCCGCCAACGTCGACCGGCGCCCGCTCGAACCGGCGAGCACATGGTGCTGGGCGCGGGCCCGGAAATCGTGCAGCGAGACGACGCCCGTGACCACCGCGGCTAGAGCCGCCGGGATGGAAACATCCGTGGAGTTCGCGATATGAGTTTCGCCGTTGACGCCGTAGCGGTGAATTTCGGTGTGAAACGCCCGCTCCACCTGGCCGGCCGTTCCGCTGAACTCAATGCTGCGTCGCCCGTTGGCGATTCGATCCACGCGAAAACCGTGGCCGCGCAGCCAGCCTGTCACCGTGTCCAGTTCCTGCTGCGATGCGCCGAATCGCTCGCCGAATTGCTCGGGCGTTAGCCACTGGCGATAGGAAGGCGAGGCGGGATCCTGCTGATCCCGCAACAACTGCTCGAGCTCTTTCTCCTGGGCGGGACCGCTCGAAAGCATCAACTGCATGCGCTCGAATAGCGTATCCGGGGCCACGCGTCCCAGATCCGGCGCCGCCTGAATCGCTCTGTGCGTCGTCCGCGGCAGAGCGTTCAGCGAGTTTTCGTCCACGGTACCGGTAACTCGCGAGCCGTTCTGCGCCACAAGTCTCGTTGTAAACAACAGGACTAGCGGGACACCCTTCCTGATCAAAGAATGCATGGTTTGGATCTTGGCCTCGCCCTTAAATATAACCCGATATGTTGTTTTAAGACGCGAAAATAACCACATGGGTTGCCGATTAATCGGCCTTAGAAAAAGGGGCCGGACTCGCGCTGTTGGCGTCCGTTCCGGAACTCTGTCCCTTCTCCTGTAAATCTGTGATTTCATGCGCGAGCATCGGCGTGGGCAGTGGTCTGTCCCCCTCTTTCAGCTCCGGCAAATTTTTCTGCACGCGGGCGGCAACCGGATCGTCATATTTGGCAGGGCTGGGCCTTGCTTTGCGGAGGTGTCTCTCTATCCCGTTTTCGCTGTGCTGGTTGGCGGCGATTTCCTGCGCTTCCGACGTGGCCGAACGAGCCTTTCGCCAGGGACTGAGAGCTGAGCGCTCCGGCGACCGTCTGCAGGCCTATTTCTTATACGCCGAGGCAGCGCAGGAAGATGCCTCGAATCCGTCCTATTCCGGCCGCATGGCGGCTTTGGCCCGGAGCGGTGCATTGCAGCCATTGACGGCCGTGGCTCCCGATCCGGCCAACGAAACAGTCGCGGCCAAGCTCGAGGCGGATGGATTGGTGGGAGACGAATCCTTCGAATCGCCCGCCGCCATCCTCCCCCCGAGGCTCGCTGCGTCGCCGGATAAACACAGTTTCCGGATCAAGGGCCGCGCGCGAGAGATCTTCGAGCAGGTCGCCGCCGCTTACGGATTTCACATCTTGTTCGATCCCGGTTATCAGGAGCCAGCCGCGTTCACGTTTGCGATTACCGGCGCGGACTATCGGGACGCGCTGCGGGCGCTCCAGGCCGCCAGCGACTCCTTCCTGGTGCCTCTCGATGAAACAACCGCCCTGGTGGCGCGCGACACGGCCCAGAATCGCACCCAATTGACGCCCGTCGTGGCGCTCGCCGTGCCTATTCCGGAGCGGATGGCGCTGCAGGAGGCTCAGGAGCTCTCGACAGCGGTGCAGCAGACGCTCGAAATCCGCAGAATCGGCATGGACGCGCAAAAGCGCGTGGTGTATTTTCGCGACACCGCGTCGAAAGTATTTACGGCGCGCGAAATGTTCGCGAGCCTTTCCCACCTGCGGGCTCAGATCGCCGTGGACGTCGAATTGATCTCGGTTTCGAAGACCTCGTCGCTCAGCTACGGCCTGCAATTGCCCACTTCCGCCTCGATTGTGGATTTCGGTTCGCCGTTCGCCACCGCGGTTTCCGCGATTCCCGCGGGATCGCCCGGAATTCCGCAACCCGCGGGCGCCTCCGGCACGTGTGTGCCACTGCGTCCCAGCTGCAGCCGCCCGCGGCCCCGCCGTCAACCAACGTCTCCGCGATACAGGAGCGCAAGCAATACGCGGCTCGGAATTGGCATCGCGAACTCGGCGGCGTTTGCGGCACTCAGCCGGGCTTCGGCGACTACCCTGCTGGAAGCGCAAGTCACGTCCTTGGATGGGCAGGCAACGACCTTTAAAGTGGGAGACCGTTACCCGGTGACTACGGCGAATTTCACCGACAGTTCCGGCGCGGCCGTGGCGGGTTTTGCGCCCGTCATCAATTACGTGGATCTGGGTTTGGCGCTCAAGCTGACCCCGGCGGTACACCAAGGCAGCGAGGTCTCCCTCGACGTCGAAGCCGCTTTCACGACGCTGGCGCCGGGCGGCGCCAACGGCATTCCCGCCATCGCAAGCCAGCAGTATCAAGGCAAGGTGCGGCTGAAGGACGGCGATTGGGCGGTGGTCGCCGGCCTGCTCACAACGGCGCAAACAGAAAATCCAACCGGCCTTCTGGGGCTGGCGAATCTGCCGTGGATCGGGCATTTGTTTCGACATCAACAGCGCGAGGATGATCGCAACGAGGTCCTGCTGGTGCTGAAGCCACGCCTGATCGCCGCCCCCGCCTGGGAAGATGACGATATCGCCGCACCGATCTGGACGGGAACCGAAACGCGTCCCACGACGACGTTCTAGTCTCCTGTCCCAGTGGTTCGTGCGATAAGTCAGCGGGGTAGGGCGGTCCCCCTGGGCCGCGGCCGACGCCCACGTCGGCCCTATTTGGTTGCGATTCAGAAGCCGGACCAAGGGGGTCCGGCGCGGACGAGGGCGTCCGCCCCACCCGGTTTTGTTCATCGAACTTCAGGGACAGGAGACTGGTGTGGTGAGGCAGAAGTTCGTTGCATGAGAAATTCGCCTCGTTTCGTCACATCCATTGCGCGGTCATCCCGAGCGAAGTCGAGGGACCTGCTGCTAAAGTATTGGCAACACGCGAGCAAAAAGCAGATCTCTCACTTGTGTTCGGGATGACGATGCGTGGAGGATCGCATCACTCGGGGCATCGATTATGCTGCGAACTTCCGACTCACAACACTAGTACATCGTACAATTAGTTCTTTGTAGAATCGGTCTTCTTCCGCTGGGCGCGTCGACGCCGCGGCTTCTTGGGATGAGCGGATTGGTATGCCTTCGTTGTTTCGATGATGCGTTGTAGGTGTTCGGGACCTTTGG
>DASYXM010000051.1:0-77786 GCA_035934795.1 Bryobacteraceae bacterium
CGGCAACATCAAGATAAAGCCCGATGGCACGGTCAAGGTACTGGACTTCGGGCTGGCGAAGGTGAATGCGGGGACGTCGGCCTCGGGAGAAAATTCGCCCACGCTGACCATGGGCATGACCCAAGCGGGCATGATCCTGGGAACCGCGGCTTATATGGCTCCCGAGCAAGCTCGGGGCAAAGAAAACGTTGACAAGCGCGCCGACATCTGGGCCTTCGGCGTGGTGCTGTACGAGCTCATCACCGGCAAGCGCCTGTTTCAGGGCGAAGACGTCGGCGATACCTTGGCTTCGGTGATCAAGGAGCAGCCCAATCTGGACGACGTACCGCTGCAGGTGCGGCCGCTGCTGAAGCGTTGTCTGGAGAAGGATCCGAAGAAGCGGTTGCGGGATATCGGCGACATGGATCTACTATTGAGCCGCGACAGTGATGGAGCGGTGGAGCCGATTGCGAGTACCGCTCCTTTACAGTCGCGGCTCGGAAGGGCGGTGCCTTGGGCGGTTGCGGGTGTGATCACATTGGCGCTCGCCGCCCTGGCATTCGTCCACTTTCGCGAAACGCCGCCGCCGGAGCAAACGGTGCGGTCCTCGATCGCTTTACCGGAGAACAGCACGGTCCACAGCTTCGCGATCTCCCCCGATGGCCGGACTCTCGTCATTGCCGCGGCGGTCAACGGAAAACGGCAGCTCTGGCTGCGACCCATGGACGCGTTGCAGGCCCAGCCCATGGCGTTTACCGAGGACGCCACGTATCCTTTCTGGTCGCCCGACAGCCGCTTCATCGGATTTTTCGCGCAGGGCAAGCTGAAGAAAGTCGCCGCCAGCGGCGGCCCCGCGCAGTCGCTGTGCGACGTTGCCAACGGCCGTGGCGGGTCATGGAATCGCGACGATGTCATCGTTTTCTCACCGGGCTTCTTCGGGATTTCGATCCAGCGGGTTCCGGCGGCGGGCGGCGTTCCTGTGGACGTGACCAAGACCAAGGGCACTCTGGCGCATCCGGTATTTCTTCCCGACGGCCGCCATTTTTTGTACGTCAGAGTCCTCGGCGCAGCCGAGCAGAATGGCATCTATGCTGGCTCGCTCGACGGCAAAGAGGACCGCCGAGTACTGCCGGATGGGTCGAGCGCGGTGTTCGCGTCGCCCGCGCACGGCGGCCGAAACGGTCACATCCTGTTTGTCCGCGAAAACACTTTGATGGCTGCGCCCTTCGATGCCACGAGCGCGCAGGTCTCGGGCGATGTATTTCCGGTGGCCGAGGGCGTCTCCTTAACCAACATTGTTTATCTGCCGGTCACGGTCTCAGAGGGTGGAGTGCTGCTTTACCAAACCGGCGGGTTTAACGGAGGGACAAACCAAATTGGCTGGTACGATCGATCCGGTAAATCCCTCGGTCCGGTGGGCGCGCCCGGCAATGTCCTTGACCCTGCGCTCTCCCCCGATGAGAAGTCGGTTGTGTTCTCGCGTGTAGCGGGCGGCGCCGAGACCGATTTGTGGGTGCGCGATCTGAGCCGTGGAACGGAGACGCGCTTCACCACGAATGCGTCGAGAAACGTCGCGCCCGTTTGGTCTCCCCAAGGCGACCGTATCGTGTTCTCGTCGAATCGAAAAGGCGAAGTCTTCAATCTTTACCGAAAAGACGCCAGTGGAAGCGGGGAGGACGAGTTGCTGCTGCCGAATAACCGCCCCGATGGCCCGCATCAATGGTCACCGGACGGCCGGTTCATCGTCTATGTCGAGATCGATCCGAAGACCAAATACGATCTGTGGGTTCTTCCCGTCGAGGGCGCCGCGGCTCCTGACGGAAAGGCGGAACGGAAGCCCATCCCGTTTCTGAGGACCGAGTTCGACGAGTTGTTTGGCCAACTCTCGCCCGACAGCCACTGGATGGCCTACACTTCGGACCGTTCGGGCCGGCGCGAAGTGTACGTGCGGCCGTTTCCGCCCGGCGAGGGCGAGTGGACGATTTCGATTGCCGGCGGCGAGGAGCCACGCTGGCGCGGCGATGGCAAAGAGCTGTTCTTTGAGGCAGCGGATGGCAAGATGATGGCCGTCCCGGTGAAAGCGATCGCCGGAACAAGACTTTCTTTCGAAGCTGGGACCCCTGTGGCTCTGTTCGACGCGCACATGGTGCATAGCCCAACTAACAACCTGATGCAATATGACGTCACCGCGGATGGCAAGCGATTCCTGATCGACACGACGGGCAGCTCGGGCGCCGCGTCGCCTCCCCTGACGGTGGTGACGAATTGGAACGCTGGATTGAAGAAGTAACGCCGAAAGCCATTTAGAGCATTTTCACAGTTATGGTGGCCCGTTGTGGGGCATGGCTTCTGCCTTGCCGCCGGGCTTCCGCCCGGCGATTCCCCGGGAGCCCAGCCAGCCGCGCAGAAGCGCGGCTGCAGCCCGGAAGGGCTGCCCCACAAGGGAATCCGGGACAAGGGAATCCGGGACAACGACCGCTTCCTCCAACTCCGATGAGCGAGAATACCGCAGACGAGACGTTCCCCAGGTTTTCGAACGAAGCGCGCTTTGCCGAAATTGTTCTTACCGTCCCTTGCTGAGCTTGCGGAAGTATTCCGCGACGGCGTCCGTGTAGCCCGGCGCCACGCGATCGCTGCCGCCGCTGCGCACCTGGCCGGACTCGGTTTCGTCGATCTGACGGCGCAGCCGCACTTCCAGGGCTTCGAGCTTGGGCAGAATCTCGCGGCTGATGCGCTGGTCGAGCTCGGGGGAAGCCGTCTGCCCGGTCTGCATGCGCTGGATGTCGCGGTTCAGATCGTTCAGCTCCCGCAGAGCGTCGGGATTGTCGCGGAACTGGTCGCGCAGATCGTTCAACTGGAGCTGCGCGTCGCGGGCGACGTTGGAGGGGTCCAGGTACTGCACGTCGGGGACGTCGTAGAAACCCTCCGGCTGGAAGCGTCCGAAGCCGCCGAAGCCGCCGTTGCGGCCGCGCGCGCCACCCTGATTCACCCGGCCGATCTGGCCGCCGTTGCCGTTGCCGTTCTGATTTCCGCCTTGTTGGCCGCCGCCTTGCTGATTTCCGCCCTGCTGGTTTTGTCCGGCCATCTGCTGCAACTGGCCGCGGAGCCGTTCCAGGCGCGCGAGCTCCTGCTCCATATCGCTCTTGTTGCCGCCCTGGGCGGACTGCGCGGTCAACGCGGCCTGCGCGGCCTTCAGGTCTTTGGAGACCTGATCGAGCGCCCCCGCCACCGCTTTCTCGGTGGGCACCATGTAGCTGCCCAGGCCCTTGCGAATGTTATCCGCGGACGCCTTGGCGCGGTTGGTGACCTCGGTCTGCTGCATGCTGCTCAAGCCGTCGCGCACGCGGCCCGCCGCGGCCGGCTGGGTCCCCGCGAGGTCGCGGGCGGCCTGCTGCATATCTTTTTGCAGGCGATCGAGCTCGCCCGCCATCTTGTCCTTTTCGTCGGCCAGCTTGCGAGCTTGCTCGGCGCCCGCCGCTCCCTGACCGCCCTGATCGGGGCGCGTGCTGCGCGCCGACGGGTTGCCGCGCGGATCGCCGACCGCCTGCTGCAAACGGTTCGCGAAATCGCCCTGCTGCTGGGCGAGCTTATCGGCGCGCTCGGCCAGATCGTCAAGCTGCGAGCCCGCCTGCTGCTGGCGCAGTCCGTTCATCATGCGTTGCGCCTCCGCCAGGCGTTCGGCGGCGCGGCGCGCATCGGCCTGCGTCGCGGCGTTCTGCTGCCCGTTCTGCTGGGAATTTTGCTGAGAATTTTGCTGGGCTTGGCGCATGTCGTCGAGCGCCTGTCTCAGCCTATCGATGGCCTGCTGCATCTGCTGCTGATTCCCGCGCTGGCCCTGGCCTGATTTTCCGGATTGCCCGGATTGTCCAGACTGACCCGATTGGCCGCTTTGTCCCTGCTGGCCCTGCTGTCCTTGCTGCCCCTGCTGGCCCTGTTGCCCTTGCTGGGCCTGACGCTGCTGTTGCTGCTGGAGCTGCTCCATCTGCTTGCGCAATTCCTCGGCCTCGCGCCGCAGCATTTCCTGCTGCCAGCGCTGCTCAAAGGTCTGCTGCTTGCTCTGATTCTGCTGCTGGGCGAGCTCCTGCTGGCGCCGCGCCAGTTGCGAAAGTTTCTGCAGCGCGTCGTCGATTTCCTTTTGCCGCTGCTCCTGGGAAGGCGTGCCGCCACCGGAGCGCTGCCCGGTCTCGTACTGATTCTTTTCGGTGTCGAGCTCGAGATCGAACATGCTGGCGAGATCGCGCCCCGCGCCGCCCCCTCCACCGCCGCCGCCCTGGGCGCCGAAGGCTACTTGAATATCGCGGAAGGTCGCTTCGGCGCGCAACAGGTGTTGCAGCGCGCGCTGCTCCGGACCGAGGGCGTCCTGCCATTTCTGGCCCTTCAATTTGTCGGCCGCGGGACTCATTTCATCGGCCGCCGCCTCCAGGTCTTTCACGAAATTCTGAAATTCCTGGTTCGCTCCAGCGAGCTGACGGCTGCGCGAGCGCGTGGCGAGCGATTGCGCCTGCTCTTTCAGTTTGGTCTGCACTTCGGAGAGGAAACGCGCGTTCTCCGCCGCTTTATCCTTGGCGTTGCCGCGCAGCTCATTCCACGTCGCCGCGATGATTTCCTTCTGGCGCTGCGAGATCTCCTCCTGATCCCCGCCCATGCCGCCCCCGCCGCCGCCCCCGCCGCCCATTTGCTGGGACTGCGTGTAGTTGCGCTCGAAGGGCTGCGCCTCGATGAACATCATGTCGGTGCGCGAGGTCGTGCGCGCATCTTTGGCCGTCGCGTACATCGCCACCACGTCGCCGGCCTGCATTTTGTAATCTTCCAGCGCGATCAGCGTCTTGCCGCCGGCTTCTTTCACGCTCTTGGAGTTCGGAATGGGAACTACTTTTTCCGCGCCGCCATTGACCGCATAGTGCAGCTCGACGCCCTGCAGCGCGAAATCGTCGCTGGCGGAAACGGCGACGGTGACTTCCTCGATGGGGCTGACTTTAGCGTCCGAGCCGGGATGCACGATCTTCACCGTGGGCGCGTCGTCCTGGCGGGCTTCGATGAAATAATCCTCGCTCAGGCGCACGCTCTCGCCCTGTTCCTTCGCCGCGAAATGGAACAGTCCGTCCTTCTGAATCGGCACCTTGGCCGTCAAAGTGCCGTTGCTCTGAGACTCCAGATTGATGTGCGTGCCGTCGTCGATTTCGAGCACGCCGTTTTTCAACGGGCGATCCGTTTCCACGGTCAGCTCGGCGGTGGTTCCCTGCACGGCGCGTAAGTCGCCGCCCGGATCCTCGACGGCGTCCTTGATTCCCAGCCACGCGGGGAAGTGATATGTCACCTTGATGTGCTTGACGCCGGGAAGATCCACCACGTCCAGCTTGTAGGTCTTCGAGCGGACGCCGGACGCCTCCACGTAATATTCAACCGGCTCCGGCACGCCGGCAAACAGGAATTCGTATTGCGATTCGCCCGCGCGCGGAACCATGCGGGCCTCTTCCCACTTCGCCGCACTCTGATACTTGGCCAGCAGGCGAACCTGCGCGGCCTCGAACCCGGTGAGCTGCGCAGTGACCACCTGATCGGACTTGCGCCGGATCAGTTTGTTGCCGGGCTGCACGATGATGTCGTAAAACTTCGCGCCGGTTTTCGGCGTGCCCGCCCACAGCAGCGAGGCTCCATAGCCCAGGAATCCCGGGCCCGCCGCGATCAGCCATATCAGAACGGCGCCCGCGGCTCCCGCTCCGGTCGCGAGGGCCCAGACGGATTTCGGCGGAGCGATGCGTTCCCGCTCGGTGCGCTCGGCCACCTGCATGGTGTCCATGGCGAGCAGGTCCAGCATGGGATCGGTGCGATTGCTTTCGACATACGTCAGCAGCCGTTCTTTAAATTCTGGGAACGACGTTTCGGCGCGGCCGGCCGTGCGGCGGCGATTCAGCGCGAGCAAAGGGATCACCAGCGCGAACCCGATGGCGGCGGCGAGCGACAGGAACAGCACCACGCGGGCGAAGGTCAGGCTGGGCGCGGAGAAGGAGAAGGCGTTGGTCAGCAACACCAGCGCGACCGTGGCTCCCAGGGCGACCCCGCAGGCGATGGCCGCGCCCTTCGACACGGCGAGCCACCGCAGGCGCTTTTCGAGATCCCGGAGGTACTGATTCAGTTGGTCGCGCGTATTCATGCCGCCTCCCTCTTCACGGATTCTCTTTCCTGCACCGGAGGCCGCAAGTACCGGTCCGCGACCACCGCTTCCGCCACTGCTATTCCTAACAATAGCAACAATAAATAAGGCCAGAGAGGCCACGGCTTTTCGGCCGCCGATTCCTCTCCGGGCGCGGCTCCGGACGCGCCCTGCGCGTCGATAAGTCCGGTGCCTTTCCACAGGTCCAGCGTCTCTTTGGGGATCTGCGCCAGGTCCGATTCGCGGCGGTCGGCGTGCGCGGCTACCAGGCTGCGGCGTCCGCTGGCGGTCTTGATTTCGAAGAATCCTTCGCGATCAAGGGCGAAATTGGTGGCCTTGACGGCCTCTTCGAGCGAGAACACGCGCTTGCCATCGGGATCGAGCACTTCCACCGCAGCCCGATTGTTCTTGTTCGAGGCGTCGGCCGCGCGCAATTCCACGTAGGAGTCCACAGGAAGATTCACCGGCTGCTCGGCACCTCCGCCGCCCAGATAGAGCGCGGCCTGAGCCACAAACGGAACCCACGAGGCGTGCAGTGGCAGGTCGTTCGAGACATTATCGAACGTGGACGCGAACGCGAGCACTTTGCCTTCGCCGATATTGCGCTCCATCACCAGCGGCGTCTGATCGTTCATCTTGGCGAGCACCCGAGACTTCGTCGGATTGACACGCACGGTCTGATAAAACTTCACGCCGCTGAAACGGTCGACGGCGCGCAGCGCGGGATGGCCCGCGTCCACGTCGGTCACGGTCAGGAAACGATCGCCTTCGCGGCCCGCGTAATTGGAGGCCTGTATCGCTTCGTCCAAGAGCGGAACGCGAGGAAGCACGGCCGAGGCAGGCCCCAGCGCGACGAACACGGAGCCGCCGTTGCGCACGTAATTCTGCAGCGCGCTATCGAGCGCCTGCGGAACGTTGCCTAGATCGGAGAGCACGACGAAGGCGTAGGTCGAGAGCGTCGCGGCGGCCGCGCTCTCGGGACGCTGGGTCTCCATCTGAAAGCCGGAGTCCCCGGAAGATTCAAGCGCGGCCCGGAAATACAGCTCCGCGCGCGGACGGCGTCCATCGTCGACAAACAGGACCTTGCGCGGATCGGCGCGCTCCACCGAGAAGAAATAATGGTCGTCACCCGCGAGCGCGTCGCCCGAATCGATGGAAATCTCGCCGCGGCTGAATCCATAGGGCGCGTCGAGTCCCAGAAATTCCACCTGCCCGCGGCCGTTCGCGGGAACGTCGACGGTCTTGGTCTGAAGGGTCTTCCCGTTCAGCGCGAGCGTGACGGTGCGTTTCGCGGCCGGAGTACCGTAGCCCGCGACGGTGGCCTGCATCCGCACGCGTTTGGGATCGTAGACGCGGCGCGGAGCGGCCACATTTTCGACGGCCCAGTTCGGCGCGGGATCGCCCACCGGATGAAAGTACAGCGTGGTGCCGGGGTTCACGCGCAGATCCGCGAATCCGGGAGGCATGGCGGATTTTTGCAGGTCGCTCGCCAGGTGCACGTCGAGCGGCATTTTCTGGGCGTCGGCGAGCGTTCGCAGATAGCGCGCCAGCTCCCCGAACGAAGCCCGGCTATCGCTCGGCTGAATGGCGACGACAGCCGCGCGCAACTGCGCCGGATCGTTCACCACCTGGGTCAGCGCTTGCACGTTGCCGGCGAGCGCGATCACCTGCGCCTGGTCGCCCGGCTTCAAATTGCCCAGGACCTTCAGGGCCTCGTCTTTGGCCTGCGCGAGGCGGTTCCCGGCGCGCATGCTGAAGGACCTGTCGACGGCCACGACCGTGATTCTTTTGCCATCCACCGCGCTGGCCGAGCGCCGGATGAAAGGACTCGCGAAGAGCAGCGCCAGCAGCACGATCATGGCCATGCGCAGCGCGAACAGCAGCAGATATTCCAGGCGCCTATGCCGGACCGAGCTTTGCTCGCGCTGCTCGAAAAACATCAGCGACGGAAATAATTTGGGATCGGTCTTGTGGCGTTTCAGCAAGTGGACCCAGATGGGGAGCCCCACGGCGGCGAGCCCGGCCAGGAACCACGGAGCGAAAAATCCCATTACATCCTCCCGCGCCGGACCGCCAGATATTCGCGCAGCGCGGCGTCCAAGGGACGGCTGGTGTCGATCAGGAAATAATCCAGACCGCTGCCCTGCGCCTTAGAGCGCAATTCCTGCAGGTGCGCGTCGATCTTCGCCGGATATTCGCGCGATGCGTAGTCCGGCGAAACCTCGATGGTCTCCCCGCTTTCGAGATCCTCCAAAAGCACCGGCTGTTTCAGCTTGGGACGGATCTCCTCCGGATCAAGGACGTGGAACAGCACCACTTCGTTGCCGTGAAAACGCAGCGGAGCGATGGTGTTAATGACGCTTTCGGGCGGCTCCCAGAAATCCGAAATGCAGGCGATGAGCCCGCGGCGGTGCAGAAACTCGCGCAGGTGCGCGAAGGGCTTGGCGTAATCGGTGCGCGTGCCGACCTCGGCCTTTTCCACCGCGTGCAGCAAGCGCGCGAGCTGGCCCTGGCGCGTGGACGGCGGCACGAAATTTTTCACCTCGTCGTCGAAAACGACGAGACCCGCCGCGTCCCTCTGCAGCCGCGCGAGGTAGCACAGCGAGGCGGTCAGGAAACGCGCGTATTCGAGCTTATCGATGCGATGCGAGGTGTAGCGCATCGAGCGGCTGCAATCCAGCAGAATGGTGAGCTGGCAATTGGTCTCGCCGCGGTAGCGCTTCAGGAAGGCCTTCTCGGTGCGCGCGAACACGTTCCAGTCCACGTGGCGCAGATCGTCGCCGGGATTATAGGCGCGGTATTCGGCGAACTCCTGGCTGAACCCGAAGTCCGGCGAGCGGTGCAGGCCGGCGATGAAGCCGTCGACCACCGTTTGCGCCACCAGGTCCAGGCCGGCAATCCCGGCAAGCACGGTCGGATCTAGAAAGCGTTGCTGCATTGTATCGATTGCCTGGGCCAGCCGGCGGGATCAGTATAGGCGCACAACCTGAGAATCAAATGAAGACTCTATGGGTACGGACGCCCTTCCGGGCGGTTGGTCCCGATTATTCCTTGGGAGCCGGCATCGCCTCCAGAAGTTTCTTCAAAATGTCGTCCTGCGTGAGGCGATCGGATTCGGCCTGGAAGTTCAGCAGGATGCGATGGCGCAGGATGGGGGGCATCAGCAGCGTGATGTCCTCGTACATCACGTGGTAGCGGCGCTTCATCAGCGCGCGGGCCTTGGCGGCCAGCACCAAAAATTGCGCGGCGCGGACGCTCGCGCCGAAGTTGACGTACTTCTTGATGAAATCCGGCGCCGTGACGTCCGTGGAGCGCGTTGCGCGCACCAGGTCGACGGCGTAACGCGCGACCGAATCGGCGATGGGAACCATGCGGACCACCTGCTGGAAATCCAGAATTTCGTCGGCGCTGGTCACGGCTTCGACGGTCGCCTGATGCGTGGTAGTGGTGAGGTCCAGCACCTGCATTTCCTGCTCGGCGGAAAGATAATCCAGCAGCACATTGAAGATGAAGCGGTCGAGCTGGGCTTCGGGGAGCGGATAGGTGCCTTCCAGCTCGATGGGATTCTGCGTGGCCAGCACGAAAAATGGCGGCTTGATGGTGTACATATTGCCGCGCACCGTGCAGGAGCGCTCCTGCATGGCTTCGAGCAGCGCCGATTGCGTCTTGGGAGGCGTGCGGTTGATTTCATCGGCCAGCAAAACGTTCGCGAAAATGGGACCCGGCACGAAGGTCCAGGTGCGGCGGCCGGTGCCCGGATCTTCCTCTATGATGTCGGTGCCGGTGATGTCGGAGGGCATCAAGTCCGGCGTGAACTGGATACGGCGGAACTCCAGGCCCAAAGCCTGCGCCAGCGTCCGCACCAGCAGCGTCTTGGCGGTGCCCGGGAGCCCCGTGATCAGGCAGTGGCCGCCGACGAACAGCGCGACCAGCACCTGGTCGATCACTTCGTCCTGGCCGACGATCACGCGGCGGATTTGCGCGACGATATTCTCCTGCGCCTTTTGAAAACGCGCGATCCGCTCCTGCAGCCCGGCGGATTCCGTCAAGTTCTGTGTTGAGGTCGACATTCGGTTTTTTATTCTTTCCCGTTCAATTCGAGCAGCAGTTTCTGCGCCGGCTTGAAGCCCGGCGCCACTTCCAGGGCGGAGATCACTTCCTCGCGCGCGTCTTTGGGGCGGTTCGCCGCGACGTACGCCCGCGCCAGGCCATAATGCGCGGACGCGGGATCGAGCGGCTTGCCGGCGAGCACCGCCTGATATTCGCGGACGGCTCCGGGGCCGTTGTTGAGATCCATATCCAGATCGCCGAGGCGCTGGTGCGCGGCGTCGTCTTCGAGATAGATCAGGTTCAAGCGCTCGAGCGTCGCGGCCGCGTCCTTCTTGCGTCCCGCATCGATCTGCAGCGCCGAAAGACGCATCAGCAGCACCGGCTCGCGCCCGCCGATTTTCGAATAGCGTTCCAGCTCCGCGGTTTCCTTGGCTTTGTCGCCCTTGGCTTTCCAGGCGTCGGCGAGCAATTCGTAAGGGCTGCCGGCTTCCACGTAATCGGGATACCAAGCCTGCGCCTGTTCGGCCTGCGGAATCACTTCGTCCCATTTCTTGGCCTTGGCCGCTTCGTTCACCGCGCGAATCAGCTTGGTCCATTCCTCGATGTGATCCACGGTGTTGCGGACCTGGGGGTCCAGCCACGCCAGGAACTGCTTGTCGAATTCCTCGGGCTTCATGCCCAATTCTTTTTCAATCACGTCGGGAGTCGAGCGATTTTCGCCGAAGTCGTGAATCATAGCCAGGATCTTATCCCAGCCCCACTTCTGCACGATAAAGGTGCAGATCTTGCCGCCCTGGAAGTACGACACCAGCACCTGCGCAGGATAGGTGGGATGCACGAACCCGCGATCGATGTCGGCGACAGGCAGGAGCTTTTTCTCCTTGATCGCCATGATGGATTCGTGATCGAGGCGATCGCCCCAATCGGGCGACGCCGCGGTTTCCTCGTACACCGCGAGACCCTCCGTGAACCAGCGCGGCACGCGATGATTGGTCATTTCGAGCACGTACACGTGGCTCAGTTCGTGCCACATCGTGCTGGCCCAATGCCATTGGCCGGGCTTGCGGCCGCTGGGCGAATCCATCGCTACGTCGTACCCGAACGTCACCCCGAGCGCGCCGAGGCCCGGCATGCTGACGGTGCGCACCGCGAAATCCTCGTGGTTGGGATACACTTCCAACTGCACCGGATTCTTCAGCTTGAATTTGTATTTCTTTTCGTAGGTCGCGAGCGCGCGGTCGAATTCGGCCTGGAAATACGGCCGCAACAGGGCCGCTTCCTTCTTCGCCAGCCGCAGGACCGTGGTGGGTGTCTCGAAGGTTACGTAATCCTTGTAACTATCCAGCAGCCGCAGCGAATTCACCGTCTCGGGACTCTGATAACCCGCGTTATAGCACTGCTCCAGTTGCTGGCGCGCCTCGCCTTCCTTGCCCAGGCGCATCAGGTTCACGCCCATATCGCTGCGCGCGCTCAGCAGCGTGGAATCGAGATCCAGCGCCTTGCGATACAGCGCGATGCCTTCCTCATAACGGCGATTGATGATGAAGAAGTGCGCGGCGATGGCGTAGGCGTTGCCGTACTTGGCGTCGATCGCGAGCAGCCGCGGCATCCAGGGCGTATCTTTTTTATCCGCCAGCATATCGATGGTGGCCAGCACCGCCATGGCGTCGAGCGATTCCTTATCCATGTCGAGCGCTTTGTGCGCGGCCTCGGCGGCCTTCTCAGGATTGTTGTCTTCCAGATCGACGCGCGCGATCAGCTCCTCGGCCTCGGTCAATTTCGGATCGGATTTCAAGGCCTGCTCGGCGAACTTGATGGCCTGGCCTTCGAAATTTTCTCCGGCGACCAGCGCCATTCCCAGCAGCGCCGGGGCGTAGTCGTCCTTGATCTCCAGCGCTTCCTTGAACAGATCCTGCGCGTCGGCGGCCTGGTAATGGTCCAGATACATGCGGCCCCAGCGCACGCGCGCGGCGGGGTCCTTGGGACGGGCTTTGACGGCCGCGCGAAACGCGTCGTTGGCGGCCTTGAAATCGCCGAGCGCCCAGAATCCTTCGCCTTGCAGCGCGGGATCGGACGAGCGGGTCAAACGCTGATAGCAGGCGCGCGCGCCGGGATCGCCCCGATGCTTCAGCGCGGCGCACGCTTGGACATCTGAAGGTTGTGGCGCCTGCTGCGCGGAAAGGAATTGCGGCGATAACGCGACGAGCACACCGATCGGGAGCAGCGCGGACTTCACTTGTCGAGCTCCTCCTGGGTCTTGGCCAGATCGACCAGGAGCTTCGCCAGTTGTTGGCGGTAATCCTCCACCGACATCGACGCTTTGCGATATTTCAGATCGTCGATCTTCTGCTCGATGTCTTCCTTGGCCTTCAGCAGCTTTTGCTTTTCGGGATCCTTCGCCAGCGCCACGGCCGACCCGGTGTGCAGCACGGAGAAACGTCCCGCGGTCAGCCCCTCGCCATTTTCAGTCGACGGATTCTTCACCCCTTCGCCCTTGCCCGCGTCCTCCATCAAAGGATGCTCGGTCGCGAGGCGTTTCGATTCCTCGTAATATTTCGCCGTTTTGGCCTCGGCGTAGCGGAAAGCTTCGAGCGCGGTGATCACTTCGTTTTTATCCGCGTCGGCTGCGGGATCGCGCAACGCCTCGATCCAGAAGCGCGCGAAAACCGTGGCGTTACGCTCGGTGCCGGACTTCGTCGCCGTGATGACCACGCGTTTCGACTTTTGCAGAACCGGAATCGATCCGCCGCTGCAGCTGGTCATGTTGACGATCAGCTGATGCGCCGGAATTTTGTCGAGCCAATTCGCGAGATCGGTAGCGGAAACATCCGGCCCAGGCACGTTGAACTTGTAATCGGCCTCGTCAAAACCGCCGTGGCCGATCAGGAACAGAATCACGTTGTCGTCGGCCTTGGCCTGTTTGGCGAAATCGGCGAGCTTGGCCTGGATGTTCGCGCGGGTGGCCTGCGCGCCCATCAGCGTTTCGAGTTTCGCGTTGGGCTCCCCGCGCAGGATCATTTCAAGTTCCTTGGCCCAGCCCGTGAAGCGCTGCTCGTATTCCTGCTCGCCGCCGAGGCCGGCGATGGTGAGGTAGAAGGTCTCCGCGCGCGCCGACGCGGCAAGCGTCAACGCCATCAGCGCCGCGTATCCGATCCTGTGCATGCCGCGGATTTTCAAATGACACCCCACTTCCTGCGCAGCAGCCATTCGCCGGACCGCAGCATCAAAAGAACCAGGAAGACGATGGGCATATCCCACAGATCCCGCGTTTCCCGAACCGTGATGCCGGCCTCGGAGTAACTGATGTCCTTGCCGAGCTTCTGCGCTTCCTCCGGTTTATAGTAGCGGCCTCCGGTTTCCGACGCCAGCTTCTCCAATAATTCGCGATTTTGTTCCGTATGGAAATTCTCGGCGACGCCGTCCTCGCGGCGGAACGTGATGGTGTCGCGCCCCAGCTCCTCGGTGCCACGCGTCGCGACCACTTCAACCAGATAGGACCCCGGCTTGGGCGTCGTGTAGTCGGCGGTGTACACTCCCTGCTCGATGGGATCGGGGCGCATCTGAACCGTTTCCGCAAGGCCTTCGGGGCCCAGCACATGCGCTTCCGCAGTGGCATCGGAAGCCGGCAGGTACGTGCGATCGCGGATTTCAGCGCGCAGGCTCGCGTGCGAGTCGTCGGAAATCACCTGCTTGGGCGTCGAGGTGATCACGCGGCGCGGCGTATCTGCCACCAGCCAGCGCAGCAACTGCTGGTAAAACATTTCGTGGCTTTTGTCGGCCACCGGCTGCAGCATCTGCCAGCGCCAGCTTCCGCCGGTCGCGAACAGCGCGGTGCGCCCGCGGCCGTAATTCTGCGTGATCAGCAAAGGGATCCGGCCGCCGGTCATGGGCAGCGCGTCGACCAGCACCGTCGCCCCCGGCTTGGGTTGGCCGGGGTCCTGAAAATTCATGATGTAGGGAAGCTTCTTCCAGCGCTCCGTGTTCTTGGCCGGATCTTCCTCGATGCGCGTGATCAGGCTGTCGCGGCCCGCCGCGGTCAGCTCCACCATCGCGCCCGCGCGCAGAAAGGTGTCTTTACGATCCGGCAGAACGGTCGGAATCAGATCCACATCGGCGGATTGTTTCCAGCCGCCGTCGGCAAGCGCGTCCTTGCCGCCCAGAAACAGCACTCCGCCGCCGCGCCGGTCGACGAAATCCTTGATCAGCGTCTGCTGGCCCGGAGTGAGATAGGGAGCGTCCACACTGCCGATGATCAGCCCTTCGAAGGCGAACAGTTCTTCGACCTTGGTGGGGAATCCATCCTTCAACTCGTCGGGATTGGCGATACCCTGGCGATAGATCTTGTTCTGCGTAGTGCGCAGAATGGTGACCAGATCGATGGTGGAATCTTCTTCCACGGCGCGCCGCAGGAACTTGAACTCCCAGCGCGGCTCGCCTTCCATATATAGGATGCGCGGTTTGCGTGCGTCCACGTTCACGATGCGGGTGAGCGCGTTGTTCTTGACGTTGTCTTCGCCTGGCAGCGGATCGAGCGCGATTTCGATGGCGTGAACGGCGGCCGCCCCGGCGTTGAACGGCACGGCCTCGCTCTGCTCGGCGCCATCGTCCTTGAAGGTCACTTCCTTCTGCGCGAGAATCTTCTTCCCTTCGCGGAGCATCAATTTCGCCTTCTGCCCCTTAAAACCCTGCTGATGAAAACTGACCTGCGCGGCCAGGCGCGAATCCGGCAGCGCGCGCGCCGGAACCACAACGTCGCCGATCTCGACGTCGTGCGCGGCCTTCTCGCGTCCGAAGCCGATGGTGTGAATGGGAATGCGCTGGCGGCGAAATTCGGCGACGGTTTCGAGATCGACGCCGCCGGAGTTATCCGCGCCGTCGCTCGCCAGGATCACCGCGCCGATAGGGAGGCTCGCGGCATCGGCTACGACCTGCTTCAATCCTTCGCCGATGTGCGTCGCGGGCGCCGAAGAAGTGAGCGTCTCGAACTTTTCGAAACGATCCAGACGATCCGTCAGGCGATACAGGCGAACCTGGAATTTATCCTTCAAAGCATTGAGCAGTCCTGAGTTCAGCACCTGGGTCGCCGCGGCCCGGCGGGTGGCTCCTGCGGCCTCGTCGGCCTGGGCCATGCTGGCCGAATCGTCGACCACAACTGCGACGATGTTCTGCTGCGGGCGCAGCGTCGCGACGCTCAGCGCCGGATGCCACAGCATCAGCAGCAGCAGGGACGCCATCAAAGTTTGCAGCAGCCACACGGCCACCGACCGGAGCGAATTGACGCGCGCGGATCCGGATGCGTTGCGATGCACCCAGAACCACAGGCCCGCGGCAGCCAGGACGATGGCGGCGATCAGCGACCAGACCGGCCAGGTCCCCAGCAGCACAAGCGTGCCGCGCGAGAAAACCGCCGCCGGATATTTGAAGAAAAACTCAAACATGCGCCGCTTCCACCTGCCGCCTGCACTCCTCCGAGACCGCGGTTCTCGCGCGGCCGGACACCACTCAGTGCGTCAAATCATATACCACGTAATTCACCGCGATCCGGTACGCCAAAGCCGCAAACGGTTCCGGATAAACGGGGTTATCGGAATGCTCCCAGGCGTCACCGAGATCCATATTATGACAGATCACAACCATCAGTCTGCCTTTGTCGTCGTAGATGCCCCGCCACTTCGCCTGGAAGCCGTCGTACTCGAACCGGGAGTGCGTGTACACGTATTGCAGGCCCGGCACCTGGTAACGGTCGTCCAAATCATATATGACGTGGAAGATGGGGTCCTTGTTATCAAGATCCACGATTT
This sequence comes from Bryobacteraceae bacterium, assembly GCA_035934795.1. GTDB lineage: Bacteria > Acidobacteriota > Terriglobia > Bryobacterales > Bryobacteraceae > Palsa-187. The sequence goes on from DASYXM010000051.1 coordinate 15,985, forward strand.
CACGGTCGGGAAAAACTCGTTTCATGCTGGCCGTGAAGTTGGCCCACTCCACCGAGCCGTGGAAATCGTCGCACATGAAGAAGCCGCCGCGGAGCAGGAAGTCCCGCAACTGCGCGGCCTGCCGATCGGTGAGATTCCAGTAGCCCACCTCCACCGCGTACATAAAAGGCCAGTTGTAGACGTCGTCCCGGTCTTCTTCATAGTCCAGATCGACGACCTGTTCCACCGACCGCGTATCGATCCGCGTCAGGCGGCGAATGCCCTGCAGCAAGTGCCGGTCCGAAGGAGGGTAATCGATGGTCCAGCGATCGAATCCGTCGCGGACGGGGGGATGGACCACTAGAAACGAGGGATAGCGCAGGCGCGCGCGCGTGAATTCGGCGGCCCTTTTCCAATCCTCGGGCAGCGGATAATCTTCGTATTCCTGGCCCCGGTAGGCCTTAAACGGACGCTGGGCGCGCAGGACGCCCCAACCCGTTAAACCGAGGATAAATAAGAGCAAAAAGGAACGAACGCGCATGCCGCTTTCCAAGCCGACGGCGTGGTCTTTGGCTGCCGGGAGCGGCCTGGCGCGGGCCACGCCCTCAAGCCGGCTTCAGGATAGCACGTGGCGCACGCTCTCACAGGCTGCTGAAAACGCGCGAGGTAAACCGCTCCCTGTGGTCGCGGCTCGGCAAGACGTTGTAAACACAAAGCGCCCATTGTGAGCCGCGACCACAGGGAGCGGTTATTAGGGGTTTTTCAGCATCCTCTCTCTCAGCGTGCCGCGTCGGCACTCATGCCGCCGCCTAAACGTTTTTTTAGCTCCGGAACAGGTATCGAGAAAAGTCTCGACACAGCATGCGTGAGTGCGTGCGCCACAACGCGACCGCGTATCTCACAACTGGTGCTTACTTCTCAATGCCTCGATGGAAATCGTTCTCCCGGCGCGAATATCCGCGAGCCCTTCTTCGCCCGCTGCCTTGGTCGCTGGAGTGAGCTCGTCGTCGTCGCCCAACTCCTCCAGGTAGTCCAGAGCAGACGACCAGCGGTCCTCCGGCAGCGCGTCGACCAGCTGATGAATGCTCTCGCGAACGGTCATGGGAATGTCTCTCTTCCGATCATGCCCGACCGGGCGTGAAAAAGGGGACAGACCGCTCTGTCCACGCCCGCAGTCGCACCTGAAATCAGAACTTTAGAGGACGGGACAGAGAAGTCGGTCCCCTTTTTCAGTGGGTGAAATCGTAGATGAAATAATTCATGGCGATGCGGTAGGCAAGGCCGGCCCATTTCTCGTTGTACTTGGGGTCGTCGGACCATTCCCAGGCGTCGCCGAGATCCATGTTGTGGCAGATCGCCACCATGATGCGGCCCTTATCGTCGCGGATGGCGCGCCAGTGCGGCACCTTACCGGTCTCGCCCGCCTCGTAAGTTATGTGACTCTCGAAATACTGCGCGCCGGGGACCTGGACGCGGTCGTCCAGATCGTAAATGGTGTGGAATATGGGGTCGTCGTCGGGAATGTCCACAATCTGGCGGTCGGGGAACACGCGGCTCATGCTGTCGGTGAAAGTGTCCCACTCGCGGACGCCCCGGTAGGGCGCCGTGCCATGGAAATCGTCCACCATCAGGAAGCCGCCGCGATTGAGAAAATCGCGCAACTGCGTAGCCTGATCGTCCGGCAGCAGCCAGTGCCCTACTTCGACGCCGTAGAGCGTCGGCCAGTTGAAAACTTCCTCGGTGCCGTCGAGGCTCACCACCTGCTCCACCGATCGCGTGTCGATGCGCGTCAGCCGCCGCACGCCCGCCAGCAAATGCCGGTCCGAGCGCGGATAATCCATGGTCCAGAAGCCGGCGAAATTCCGGTAAAAGCTGCGGTTCGGATAGCCGGTGATATCGGGATAGCGCAAGCGGGCGCGGGTCCACTCGGCGGATTTGTTCCAGTCGGGAGGCAGCGGGAAGTCTTCGTACTCGATGGCAGGATATTCCTTGAAGGGCTTTTGGGCCCGCAGGACGCCCCAAGCCGACAGGCTCACGAGGCCAATCGCGAGAATGGTCCGTTTGCGCATGAGCGTGCCAAGCCGGTTTCAGAATAGCACGGAGCGCATGGACGGTTCATGCGCGCCGACTTCAGTTGCGCTGCATTTCGATGCGGGTCAGGCGATTATCCAGATCGACAACCTTGCTTAGCAGCAGATCGAAGCGGGTGTCGAACTTGTGATCGAGCGCCGTTATCCGAGCGTCCATAGAGGCCAGACGCCCGTCCAGCGTGGCCAGACGCCCTTCCAAGCCGGCAAGCCGCCCGTCAAAACTACCCATTCGCGCGTTCAAATCGTTGAGGCGCCCGTTATTCAGCAGAATCCCGATCAGCACGGTGATAATCGTCGGCACGTTGGCAAGCGCCAGGACGAGCATTTGGCTGCGATCCATGCGCCCTCACTATAGCTCGCGAGCTGTTGTTCCGCGGTGAACGGTAGGACGAAATCACGTGCTACCGTTCGATGGCGTATTCCACGGAGGTCGGGTCTTGCACACGCTTTGATGCGTCGAGCACCTCCATCCCAACGACGTTCCCGCGCCGGTCGTAATCGAGAATCACGCCAGGTTTGGATTCGTCGCTCTCCTCGACCGGGGCGTCGTTGAGGATGATGCGCAGCACATCCACTTCGGCGTCGTATCTTACTTTCATAAGTCTTATGGCTGTCTCCAGTATTTCTCGATCTTGCTGGTGCGGTACACCGTGACCAAGACAGCCGGCTCCTTATCCGTTGCGATGATCGCCCTCACCAAATACATCTTCCCACGCTCGTCCCTGAAGCGCGACTGACGAACAATTTTCGAGACGCCCTCGGGGACTTCTTGTTCTGGAGTTTCCACTACCGCTTCCAGCCACTCGGACGGAATCCGCCGGCGAACGGCCTCCTTTTGCGCATGGCGAGAGAGTCTGTACGGCAATGGCTACTTCCCCGCCGGTACTTTCCGCCGCAGTTCGTCGAAGAAATTTTCGAGGAAGATGACATGGTTTTGCGCCTTTTGGCCTTCCTGTCCCTCAGCCGGCATGAGCGCGGCGATGCGCTTGCCGTCCGGCGCGACATCATAGGTGCCGCTGGTTCCTTGATTCGCGAGCCTTTTCTCAGACCACAACCTCGGCTTATCGGCCACGAACGAATCGCCCGTCACGGAGTAGCTCGCGACCATGATTTGGTCGTCCAGATTGCGGAAAAAGAGCTCACGCTCATCGCGCGACCACTTTGGAAACGTACCGCCGCCGCTGGAGACCTGCCATTTGCCGCCTTTATCGGGGAAGGCGCGCACGTAAGTCTGAAGAGTGCCCGACTCGTCCGAATCGTACGCCAGCCACCGTCCGTCGGGAGAAAAGGAGGGGTTCTGCTCGTCAAACGGCGTTTGCAGGAAAAGCTCGGGCTTGCCGGCACGCAGTCCAGCACTGTCACTCTCCAACGGCACGGTCCAGAGGTCAAAAAGAGTTCCGGAGCCAAGTTCTTCGTAAGCGAGGCGTTTGCCATCGGCGGTCATCGATCCCGAGAACTGGCCAGTAGACTTGGTTTTCGTCAAAGGCTGGGCCTTCCCAGCCCCATCCGCGCGAGTCCAATACATGCCGGTTGTTCCTGAGAACACAATGTATTGTCCGTCGGGAGTCCAAAGCGGCCAGGAAACACCACCTGCCTCGAAGGTTACGCGCGTCATGGTGTCGCGTTGCGGCTCGTACACCGAAATGTTGCCGTTCGATCCCTCGGCGGTAAAGATGGCCAGCCGCCGGCCATCGGGTGACAGCTTCGGATACAGATAGGAGTCCGGCTTGGCCAGCAGCGGCTGCGTTTTGCCGGCGCCGTCCAACCACTGCATGGTCACCAGCCCACCGCCTTCACCACCGCGGTAGATCAGCGTACCGTTTCGAGAGAAATCAAGCTGCGCGTAACCGAACTGGGCAGAGTAAGCGACCTGCTCCAGCAGCGGCACGGGCGCGCCGCGGAGCTCCAGCCGGTCGAGGTCAAAGGGTACGGCGAACAGGGTCCCCCGGTTGACGTAGAGCAGGTAGCCGCTCGGGATGTAGCGTGGGTAGAGACCGCCGCGCACCAGCGTTTTGCGGCGGGTGTTCTTCAACGTGTCCGCCAGCGTCATGACATCAATGTTTGCCTCGTCAAATCCGCCGCCGATGGTCGTATGGGCCGCGAACAAAACCGCCTTGGCTCCCGGCAGAACCTGGGGCCAGCGATGCGTGGCTTCCCCGCGCGTGCGATCGAGCTCGGTTATGGGGCTCGGAGCGCCCCCTGCGGCGGGAATCCGCGACAAAGGACCCCCGGGAGAGAGCGCCACGACGATGTTGCGATCCTCGCCCCAACTGCCGCCCGTGAAGGATGCGCCCGAATCGCACAGGGCAATGGCCGCGCCGCCCTCTACTGAAATTTTTCTAAGCTTATTTTGTGAGAAGAATGCGACCCACTGGCCGTCGGGGGAGAAGAATGGGCTGGTAGCCCCCTGCGTTCCCGCCAGCTCGGTCGCCCTGGGCTGATCCATTTTACGAGTAAAGAGCTTTCCCTGCGATACGAACACCAATCGCGAGCCGTCGGGGGAAAGGATCACGTTAGGCCCGGCGCCGAGAGAGACGTCGGGACCGAGATCGACGTCCAGACGGACCAGCGGCTTGAGTTCCGGTGGCCGCGTCGCGCGATACCATCCCACGCCCGCGATGACAAAGCCGACCGCCAGCACCGCCGCAGCGACGACAGTGAACCTACCGAGCCGCGACAGTGATGGAGCGGGGGCTGCCGCCGATTCGCTCGATGACTGCATCGACCATTCGAGGGCGGCTTTCAAATCCAGGGCGTTTTGAAAGCGCTGATCGGGATCTTTAGCCAGGCACCGCTGGAGAACGCGGTCGAGCGCCGCCGGGGCCACAGAGCTCACCGACGGCGCGGGGCGCTCCAGAATCGCCGCGATCACGCTCGCCGCGCTCTGCCCGTCGAAGGCGCGTTTGGCGGTCAGCATTTCGTACAGCACGCAGCCGAAGCTGAACAGGTCGCTGCGGGCGTCGGCCTCTTTGCCCTGCAACTGCTCCGGCGACATGTATTGCAGCGTGCCCAGAATCTGGCCGTCCCGGGTGAGCGGCTTGGTAAGCGCTTGTGTCAGCGTCGCGTCGGTTTCCCTCAGGGGCGAGGGCCGCAGCTTGGCCAACCCGAAATCCAGCAGCTTGATCCCCTGCTTGGTCAGCAGAATATTGGCCGGCTTCAGGTCGCGATGCGTGATCCCCCGGCGATGCGCATGATCCAGCGCCTCACATATCTGCGCCGCGTACCGCAGCGCTTCCTCAGTGCCCAGAGGCCCCCGTTCCTTGGAAACGAGCGGCGCGCCTTCAACGTACTCCATCACCAGGTAATTAGGTCCGACGTCGTAGAGCTGGCAGATATTGGGATGATTCAACGCGGCGATTGCGCGGGCCTCGCGCTCGAAGCGCTCCGAGAAGTTTTCCTGGGAGACTTTGATGGCGACTATGCGGTCCAGGCGCGTGTCGCTGGCCTTCCATACCTCGCCCATGCCACCGGCGCCAATAGGCGCGAGGATTTCATACGGTCCCAAGCGGGTCCCGGCGGCGATGGACATAGAGTTTGACCGATTTTACCTTACGGTCTTACCCCGGTGTGCTTGGTCTGGGACTGGATGTGGCGCACGTACTTCCGAGGGACCCGTGCCGGGCATGCGTGCCGTGTCGAGACTCCTCTCGACACCTCCATTGGCGTGAAACCTAGCGCCAGGCATCGACACGAGTGTCGATGCAGCACGCAGCAGTGTATGCGCCACGTACCTGCGCCCGAATATTTGGGAGAAATGCCGGCTACCGGCTTCCCAGCGCCGCCGTTTTATCCCAGGTCTCGTGATTGCGGTTGGTACGCCAGCGATCGTCGCCCCACCAATCGTCCCGCTGTTGATGAGCTCTCCGCCCGGTCCGGACTTCGAGCGTCTCCTGGGTTTCGGCGGCTGCCCGCTCGGTCATCTCGAGCGTCATGGTCTGGTCGTTTCCGCTCGCGTCCTTGAAGGTGACTGTGAAGTTCTGATAGATCGTTTTATCGCCGCCGAAGCGCTTGTGCAGCTGCCAAACCTTGTATAACGGCGGAGCGTCGTTGGAGTGGGTCAATTTCGCGCCGAGCTCGGCGCCGGTGACCTGGGCGTAGGGCGCCTCGATGGTCAGCTTCCCGCTGCGGAAGGTGAGCCTGTCGCCGTCCAGTTGCAGCGTGCCTTCCGCGCCGGGCTCGAGGCCATTCAGATTTCCGACCACGTAGGTGGCCTCGCTGTTCGTTGCGGCGTGCGACAATCCGCACGCGGCGAGCGTCAAGGCAAGTAATGAGGCAGCGCGCATCGACAAATTCCTCCCTCAGGAGTAAATCGGCCACGCGGGCGACGCGCATGAGTCAGCAAGGAACCTTAGCACGAACCTAAGAGGCCGTAACGTCGGGATCGGAGGGACTCTGATCCGCCATCTTGCCGTGATAAATATCGTGGACGCGGATCAGGCCGAGGCACACGCCGGTCGCCGGATCGACCACCGGGAGCACGGATATCTGCGAGGGACGATCCTCCATCAGCGAAAGGGCGTCGTGGACCAGCGATTCCGGGCCGATCACGGCGGGCCGCGCCGTCATCACGTCGGTGGCGGAGAGCGTGCGGATATCATCGTGATTGCGCAACGCCCGGCGGACATCGCCATCGGTGACCAGCCCCAGCAAATGACGGTCCTGCGAGACCACGCAAGCCGCGCCCAGGGGACGCGCGGACATCTCGATCACCACGTGCTTCAGCGAGTCGCCGGATTTCACCCAGGCGACCTCCGCCGCCGAATGCATCACGTCGCGGACCTTCAACCGCAGATTCAGCCCGAGCTGCCCGGCGGGATGATAGCGCTGGAAATGTTCAGCAGTAAATCCGCGGGCCTCCATCAGCGCGACGGCCAGCCCATGGCCGAGCGCCAGCGCGACCGCCGTGCTGCTGGTGGGCGTGAATCCAGCGGGATCGGCCTCGCGCTGCACAGAGCCGTCGAGAACGATGTCCATTTCCTCCGCGAGCGGCGACCTCACGTTTCCCAGGATGCCGACGAACCGCGATTCGAAGCTGCGCAACGCGGGAATCAGATCCAGCAGCTCCGCGGTCGCCCCGCTTTTCGAGATCATCAAGACCGGGTCGCCGCGCTGGCACATGCCCAGATCGCCGTGCCCGGCTTCCACCGGATGCAGGAAAACGGACGGCGTGCCGGTGCTTTGCAGAGTGGCCGCGATTTTGCGCGCGACGTGGCCGCTCTTGCCCATGCCGGTGACGATCACCTTGCCAGGGTGGCCATCGCAGGTGCGGTCGACGATCAGCTCGACGGCCGCGGCCAGGCTCTCGGAGAGTCGCTCGGAGGCGGCCAGGACGGCTTCGGCCTCGCACTGCATGGTGCGGCGGGCAGTGGCGAGCCACACTCCTTTGTCGGTCATCTCCTCAATCTTACGCGGGAACACACAGGAGCCGCATTGTTCCGGCTGACGCGGACCCGTAGGCTATGCGGGTCACGATGCGGGAAGGGCCCGCTCCTAATGGCGCGGGCCACGCCCGCCGCCGGCCTCGCGCGTCATGGGACGGGCTTCGTTCACCACCAGAGCCCGGCCCATCAGCTCCTGACCGTGGCACACTTCGGCCGCACGCGCAGCGGCGGCATCGTCGTTGATCTCCACGAATGCAAACCCACGCGCCTGTCCGGTGAAACGGTCGCGCATGACGGTCACCGAATCGACGGTGACGCCGTGGCCGGAAAAGAAGTTCTGTACGTCCGTTTCATTCGCCGAATAGGGGAGGTTGCCAACGAAAAGCTTCTTCACTCCGAACTCCTAACTGTATCTGGGGACAAGACGAGAGGGGTCACACGGCAGGACTGCACATAAGAGACGAGCGGGCAAACCGACACTCAACCTTGGCGCTCCAACTACAGCGGTAGTATGCCACCAAACCAAAAACGTGTCAAAGGGGGTTCTCAGTTTTCCTTCACCCTCCAGGCTTCGGTTTTGGGCACCTTGCAAGACCTTTCGAGCCAGTGTTTTAGAGCGTGCCGGTCGAAGATTATCACGGGAGTTAAGCAGCACTCCCCTGCGCAGGGTCCGTCGCCGAAATTCGGCTATATCGCCAAACCCGATAGTGGCTCAGGCCTGGATCTGTGGAACCCCGGTTGAATTTATGGAACAATGTAAGGCGGCATCCGGGCCGCTTCGTGACGTGGCGGATTGCGGATTGTATTACACATCGCCATCGAAAGGCCACAACATGAGCACAGGAAATCTTCCAGTCGTTAGGCGCGGATTCGCGGGCGCGTGGGCGCTCGCGCCGGTCTTCGTCACGCTCTTTTTGGCGGGAAATCTCAGCGCGCAGGATGCGACCAAGAAGGGCAAGCAGGAAGCCCCGGCGAAGCCCAGTGCGCCGGCGCCCGTGCACGACATGAGCGGCGTGTGGATGATGCGCAGCCCGGCGTCCATGAGGGCGTTCACCGGCGCGACTTTCACCAAGGAAGAGCCGGAGCTGACCGCGTGGGGCGCGGAAAAGTATAAGGAAGCGAAGAACTCCAACAACGGTAAATACACGCTCGACACCACCAACGATCCGGTGCTGACCCGCTGCGCGCCTCCCGGAACGCCGCGCGTATACTTTCATCCTTACCCGCTGGAATTCGTCCACACGCCGAAATACACGCTGCTGCTCTACGAGTACGACCACACCGTCCGCCGCATCTACACCGACGGCCGCCCGCTTCCCACCGACCCCGATCTCACCTGGATGGGCACGTCCGTGGGGCGGTGGGAGAACGACACGACCTTCACCGTGGATACGGTCGGCCTGAACGACAAGACCTGGCTCGACCGCCTGGGCCATCAGCACAGCACCGAATTGCACGTCACCGAGCGCTTCCGCCGCGTGGATTTCGATCACATGCAGATCGATTTCAAGATGGAAGATCCCAAGGCGCTGGCGAAGCCGTGGACCTCGACCTTCTATTACGAGCTGCGTCCGAAGTGGGAGATGGGCGAGATTTCCTGCTCCGGCGATTACCTGGATTTCAGCAAGTTCGAAAAGTAACCCGGCATCCACCTGGGGCAGCCGGACGCCGCCCGCCGCTCGGATACACTGGATGAATGGGTTCGGAAATCACCGAGCGCGAGCGCGAGGGCATCGTCATCCTGGGACTGAAGGGCCGCTTGACGGCGGGCGAATCGAACCCGGTCCGCGAAAAGATCACGGAGCTGGTGGCGGCCGGCAAAGTCAACGTCATTTTCGACCTGGCGAACGTCGAATACATCGATTCGACGGGCCTGGGCGGCCTGGTGATCTCCTATACGCAGATCAAGAAGGCGGGCGGCGCGCTGAAGCTGATGAATCTGAACCGGCGCAACGTGGAATTGCTGGCGCTGACGCGTCTGCACACCGTTTTCGAGGTCTTCGCCGAAGAGCAGGACGCCGTCAACAGCTTCTTCCCGGACCGCGAGATCAAGCGCTTCGACATTCTCGCGTTCGTCCAGCAGCATCAACACGATTCGCGGTAATCGGCGCGATACCGCTCCCTTTGGTCACGGCTCAGATCCGGTCTTTGTTTTCGTGAGGCTCGAGTAGACCGCGTCGACGAATTTATCGGTGGTCCAGAAGCCGGTGGTCGAGCCGTAGAGCGGATCGTAATCGCGCGTGGGTTTCGCGGTACGCACCTGTTCGAGCGTCATCCCCCGCTTGATCAGGTCCTGGATGCGGTCGCGGACGATGGTCGCCATGTCGCGATACTCCACCACGTCGGCTTCGTCGCACAGGCGGCCGTGGCCGGGGATCACATAGGTTCCACCCTCCTGCTTGTCGGCGGGAATGGTGATCTCGATGATGCGATTCAGCGCCGCGATCAGTCCGTTGATGCTGCCGCCGCGTTCGATGTCGACGACGGGATAGCCGCCGGGCGTGAAGATATCGCCTGCGCTGACGACGTCGGAGCGGCGGAAAAACACGATGCTGTCGCCATCGGTGTGGGCGGCGGGCATGTGCAGAATCTGTATGGCTTCGCCGTTGAAGAACAATTCCTTGCTCGCGGTGAAGTAGGTATTGGTGGGCAGCATGCCGAAGGGCAGCGCCGGTTTCTGCTCCGCCATGCGCTGCTGGACGCGCTCATGGGCGATGATCGAGGCGGTCTCGCCGATATCGGTGACGTTGCCGGCGAAGTTGCCGCCGGCGATGATGGACCCGGCTTTCGCCAGCGCCTCGTTGCCGCCGGTGTGATCGGCATGCACGTGCGTGTTGACGATGTAGCGCAGCGGGCGCGCGGTGACGGTCTTGATCGCCGCGAGGATCTTGGGAGCCATCGGCGCAAACGACGTATCCACCAGCAGCACGCCGTCTTTCGCGGCCTGCATGGTGATGTTCCCGCCCGCGCCCACCAGCATATAGACGTTGCCCTGCACGGGGAGGACGTGCACTTCGACGTTATCGAAATTCTGGTTCTGCTGGGCCAGGACGCCGAGTGTCCCGAGGAGCACAACGGCCGCGAGCGTGACAGCGACGGGCGCCATCCGAGTGCCTTGTCGCAGCGGGACCGTGAGTACCGCTGCTTTACAGTCACGGCTCGGCATGCCGCGTTTCCGAGCCGCGACCATTATGGAGCGGTGGCCAAAATGTCTCACACGATCAGAGCGACTGGTCATACTAACGTCGTCTGGGCGCTTATTTCGCCGCGGCTATCGCGGCCAGCTTCAGGCGATACTCGGGATACATGGTTTCCGCGCCGCCGCGGGCGGCCTGTTCGGGAATACCGTATTTCTGCGGGAACTCCTTCAGGAACACGTTCGTGCCGGGCAGGTGATGCGGCACCGCGCCCAGCGGCCGCTCGACCTCCACCACCGATTCGCACGGATACGGGGCGATCTGCTGCCGCGGATCGGACTGCCAATCGGTCGTGCGGATGAAAGGCTCGGTGAGATACACGGGATCGTTGATAATCACGGCGAGCGTCAGGAAATCGCCGTGCCGGATGAAATGCTCGTTCACCACGGCCCGGTCGCTGCGCGGGATGCCGTTGCGGCGGATCCATCCGATCTTCAGGTGCGTGGTGGTGACGGTCAGCACGTCGCCTTCCCACTTGCCGGTGGAGAACCCCTGCCAGGTGTGCGCGGCGTAGTCGGGCGGATGCGGGCGGCCGTCCATCCAGATAGTGCGCTCGGGCGCCTGCCAGGAAATATGCGTGTGATAGGCGATCACCTTCTGCGTGTCGGTCTCGATTTCCTTCCAGATGCGCAGGTTGGCGGGGCCGCGCGAGCCGTAGTCGGAGGGATGCGGCTTGCACTGGTGCTCGGGCAACGTCAGCAGGGAGGCGTCCCAGCTATCGGCGCGCAGGCGCGCCGCGTCGTTGATCGGAAGCCCGAGGTAATCGCCGATTTCGGGACCGGGAATGCGCTCGGGCTGATCCTCATGGAAGCGCGGAGCCCATTCGCCGACCGGCTCGAATTGCGCCCAGAGGGGCGTGGCCGCAAGAAGGGTCATCAGGACGATGAGAGCGCTCAGGGCGATCCGTCGGTACAGTTTCATAATCAAACTCCCTATCTAACTTACCATTGCGATTACCCACATCGTCACCTTCCCGACGGGCGCTCGTCGCGCCAACGAACATTAGGAAGGAGACCTATTTGAGCTACAAAAGAGAGCGGCTCTACTCCCTAACGGCCGACGGTGCAATGTCGGCCCCAACAATCGGCGAGGTATGATGATGTCAAGCACCATAACAATGGCGATGGAGTGTACTTGCTAGGGAACGAGAGTACCCACGGGCGGTCGGCGCGGCGCCCGCCGCAGTCTTCTAGAGGGCTGGACTTTAAGGCAATCACGGCGGCGCTCGGCATATCTACGCGCGTTTGTTCTCCCCGCGCGATTCTCGCGGAGGGAGACTCTTTAGGTTTGTTACCTCACATTCCTAGCCATAGCATCTCGCTGGTTCTCACTGACCCACCCTATCACTCGACGAAAAAAGACAATATCTACGGCGATACTGCGTTCGAGGAAGATAAGCACTACCTGGATTGGATGGCCCAGTTTGCTGTCGAGTGGAAGCGCATTCTGAGGCCGAACGGTTCTTTGTTTTGCTGCTGCGCGTCAGAGATGGCTGCGCGCCTAGAGGTAGTGTTCGCTAAGGATTTCAATATTCTGTCCCAGGTCGTCTGGACAAAGCCGAACGAACCAGGTTTCGATGGTTGGAAGCAGAAGATGAAGAAGGAGGCGCTTCGGCAGTGGTATGCCCATACCGAACGCCTTATTTTTGCGGAGCCAGCGTGCGAAGGCAATTTGCATCGGTCACCGTTCGCACATTTTCTCAAGGAGGCTCGCAAAAAAGCGGGCATCTCAACGCACGACCTGGCAGAGATCATCGGCGCTTATGGCCGCGTGAATCACGGCGGTTCGGTGTCGAACTGGGAGGCAGGCCGTAACATTCCAAGCCGCGAACAGTACGCCAAACTGTGCGCGGCTCTTGTTTCCACCGGAAAGATTGAGCCGATGCCGGCATATGAGGATGTAGTCAGGCCATTCACAGTTGACGCTGCGAAGGAGTTTACCGACGTTTGGACGTTCCCGTCTGTGCGCCCTTACAAAGGGAAACACCCCGCAGAGAAACCCGCCGCGATGCTTGAGCACGCGATCGAAGCTACTACGTTCCCGGGTGATATCGTGCTTGACTGCTTCGCCGGTTCTGGTAGTACGGCTCTAGCGGCGATCAAGTTAGGACGCCGCAGCGTCTCGATCGAGATAGATCGGCTATGGGTTACAAGAATTGCCGAGCGTCTTGAGCTGGACGATCTGTATAATCGGACTACGGATGACAAAATCGGCGCGCTGACGATAAGGCCCTCGCTTGACCGCAAGGCTCCTCAATTGCCACTTTTCTCGGCCGCGGGGAAGTGACCCTCATCGATATTTCGTTGTAGAACGTTGTGAAGCCATTCAAGCGTCTTCCCGATGCCGGCATCCTTTACGACCACATTGCAGTGGTGGTGCCCCCAGCCAAGGTTGTAGGGGCGATGATTGAAGACGCCTGGCCGCAGCTCTTCGATGTGAAAGAGATTAACTTGGGTTATCGTCAGATCAAGGACTTCTCGACCTGCTGCCTGTTCCATACGGTTGAAGAATTCTTGGCCTGATAGTTCCATCAGGCACAGGGGGCAGGTCGTCCGACCGTGCCGATTCAAGATGCGCGCCTTTGTGAGGCGGTCGCGGTCAAGCAGCCCGCTAGTTTCGCACGATCTCAGCACCTCGCTTTTTCGCCTCGCGGCATCTGCCTCCTTCATGCCGTTAGCGGCCACGACGGCAGAAGAATCATTACAAAGCCAGAACAACGCCTCAAGCTGAAGCCGGCACTGCGCGATTGCGGTTTCGCTCCCGTATTCATAAACCCGGATGCCCGCTCCTTTGTTCGCGGTCGTTTCAAAACCGCGAATAATTTTCGCGCCGTGGTCAACTGCGGTCGTTGCGGAGATGCGGGCCACGTACTGGCCTCGGAGCGGATTCAGTCGGCTCTTTGCGGGTTGCCACCTTAGTGTCGTGGGGTTGTTTGCTGCCCAGTCCACGCGGGTTTCGTAAAAAACGAGAGCATTGCGCCCCAGCTCTAGACGGCGCTTCGCAAGCTCAGTGCCGTTCTGAAGGTGGCCAAAGTAGTCCGTTGGTGAAACTAAAACGATGTATCCTTTCTCGAACATTTGTTCCGCTTGCGTCGGCGTGAAGTGCTGCGTCCAAACTGGATAAGGGATTACGACCGTGCTCGCGCGGGAAACTCGGTTTTGATAAATTTCATCGTCGTCTGCCCCGCGAGTCTGGCCGGTTTTGTAAATTTTGCGGTGCAAAAGCTCAGGGAGCTTTGGAAGCTTAGGCTTCCTGGGAGCCTTAGGCCGGCGTTTAGCCATTGAACAGTTCCTTTGTTCCGACGCCCAGTGCCTCAGCGATCCGGTAGATGTTGATGAGGCTGATATTTCTTTCGCCGCGCTCTACGCCGCCGATGTAGGTCCGGTCGAGGTCGCATCTAAACGCCAGGGCCTCCTGAGAAAGTCCCCGCTGCTTCCGCAGTTCGCGCACTCGTTCGCCGAAGTGCTTTTGAATCTGCGTGTGGCGCCTCTTCCCCACTGGCACAATGGAATCACGTGGATGACAATAAGTCCACGGACTTTACGTACCTTTAGGAGGGGAAGCAATATGATCAAGCGCTATAAACTCGATCCCAAGAAGCCCAGGGAGCTCACTACGGCCGAAGCGCGGCGGCTGGACGAAGCGCCGATCGATTATTCGGACATCCCTCCTTTGGGAGACGAGTTCTTCAGGAAGGCAACGGCCGCATGGCCTCCGGTCAAGAAGCAATTGACGATCCGGCTGGGCGCGGATGTGCTCGATTGGTTGAAGGCTAACGGCAGAGGCTATCAGACGCGTATTAACCGGATTCTGCGGGTCGTTATGGAGAGCCAGCCGCACGGCCGCAGTCGGCGAGCGAATTGAACGCAAACAGAGCCGACTAATATCGGCCTCGGCCGCTCGTTCCGGGCTCAAATTGATGTGTTCTTCCGCACCATGAACGTGCGTGCCTCCGGCCGGATGGATGCCGGGAGGCTGCCGTCGTCGACAGCCACGATAACGTTAAGATACCTCGCGGTATTCTCCAGAAGCTCGACTTCCACCTGATATTTTTTCCAGTCGAATTCAATCTCATAGGCCTGGAGTTCGTTCAGGTCGGCAACCAGCCGCTCCCAGGACCGCGCCGACCAGCGCTCGACTTCGGAATCGAGGACCTCTCGCCACTCGTCGCGCCGGCTCATAATTCGAGCGTAGCGCGCTCGCCGAAAAGGGGACCGACCACTCTGTCCACGGCCGTTGGCGCACATGGAACCACCCGCTTCAAGCGGGACAGAGCAGTCTGTCGCCTTTTCGCTATTTCGGTTCCGTCGTCCTCAAGTGGATCAGGTCCTTGTTGTTCTCCAGGCAGACGTACTCCAGCAGCTCCCAGCCGGGCCGGAAATAAATCCGGTAACTAGTCGTCCAGGGCCGGGTGTAGGCAATGGGGTCGTCGATGGTGGCTTCAAAAGAAAGCGTATTGAAATCGGGGCGGCGGTATTTTTCGATGACGTGCAGCTTCTCGCTCGACGGATGCCCGACGTAATCGAGCCACGTCTTGCCGTTGAAACCGACGGTGTCGACGACCAGCGTGTCATTTCCCTCCCAATGCCCGATCGATTCGCCCAGCCAGGTGGGATTCAACTGATCGGCGGGCGTATGCTTGCGACCATCCAGGAAGATGGTGCGGAAAGTATGCCCTCCGCCTTCATAGAGGATCACGACGCGGTCGGGGAGCTGGATGAACTGAAACGGGTAAGGAGTCCCCGCGTAGCGAGGCACGCCGGGGGGCAAGCAGTAGGCCTCCGGATCGTCTTTGGACAAGCTCGCGCGGCGCTCGTTGAATTTCGCGAGACCCCAGGGAGTGAAAGGGACCTCGACCGTTTTATCGACCCACCGTTTGTCAGCCCAATCCAGAACCCAGACGGCCGCCCACACGCCTTTCCCGCCAAAATCGGCTTTCCCGTCGGGCAGACGAGGCGTAGGCTTGGCGACGTCGCGGGAAGCGGCGTGCGCCAGCTCGTTCTGATAGTTGCGCGCGCCCGCTTCATCCAGAGAGATGTCGGCCGGCCGCTGCGCCGTTTGCGCCAGGACGGGAACAGCCAGGATCGCGGCTATGACGAACCGCGCGGTGATTCGTTTCATGAGACGCCTTTCACCCGCTTTCGCGCTTGATTCTAGCATCGGCGAAGCGGGTGAGCAAACACGTCGACAGGAGTCTCGCAGAGCCGGCGGCGTCGCGTCAGCCGACGGGCGGATCGAAGGTGCCGATCGTGAACAGCGACATCTCGTCTTCGGGCGAGGTCGCGGGCTGGAGAGGCTCCGCTTTCAGACGCTGGTAGCGGCCCGCGTGGAACAGCAGGGGGCGACCATCGCGGGCTACGAAATATTCCACATGGCCGACGAAGAGCGTGTGATCGCCGGCCGGATGCACGTCGACGACGCGGGCGACGAAGTGCGCCACCGCGCCCTTGATCACCGGAACATCGTGCTGGTCGATAAAAGGAATGTGCAAGCCATCCACCGGGCGGCCCGCGAAATGATTGCTGAGGGCCTCCTGATCCTCGGCGAGCACGCTGATGCCGAAGTAGCGCGTCAAGGGAAGAATGGCGGTCATGGCCGCACGATTGTCCACGGACACAAGAATTAGCGGCGGCGCGAGCGATACGGAGACGAAGGCGTTGGCCGTCATGCCGTGGGTGCGCTCGGAATCGCGCGCGGTGACGATGGTGACGCCGCTCGCGAAGCGGCCGAGCGCGTTGCGAAATTGCCGTGTATCGAAGGACTGCGTGGCGGTACTCCCGTCTTTGAACACCCGTGTGCGGGGCGCGCTATTTGCTACGAGGCACCTTGCCCATCACGGTGCTGAAGTCGTCGGGGTTGATCAGATCCGGCGCGGTCCAGCCGTCCAGGTCGTATTCGGACATGCAGGTTTCGGCGAAGCCCTTGTACTTTTGGGCGTTGCCCATCATCTCCGCCACCATGACGACCTCGGTGCGGATGTTTTCGTGATTGCCGAAGTAATTGCGCTCATACAGGCCGTGGCGGCTGCCGAACTCGGTGCCGATGGCGTCCCACATCAGCTTCATCAGCTTCACGCGCTCCTCGGCGGTGTAGCCGTTGGAGCCGCGCACGTAGGGGTCCAACATCTTGCGCACTTCCGGCACGCGGAAATCGTTGGCGTGCGAAGGCAGGTAGATCAGGGCGCTCGCCAGCACGTTCTCGATGATTTCCTTCAGCCGCGTGAACGCGATGTTCGAGGCCACGCGGTAGGCGAGGCCGTATTCCAGATTGGGCAGCACGTAGCCGGGCGTCCAGGGCGTCGTGGTGCGCGCCATGGCATCGGTCAGGCCCCAAAACAAATTGCGCCAGGCGAGCACTTCACCCACCTGCGACTGCACACCGCGGAAATCTTTGGCGCCGGTCGCTTCCACCGATTTCAGCAGGAGCCCGGCGATGAAATCCAGCTTGACCGACAGGCGCGTGCAGCCGTGGAACATGAAGCGCGGCAGAAAACCGGAACGCGGAAAGAAGTGGTTGACCTTGTCGATATCGCCGTAGGCGAACACGTTCTCGTACGGCACGAAGACTTTGTCGAAGACGATGATGGAATCGTTTTCGTCCAGGCGGCTCGATAGAGGATAGTCGAAGGGGCTGCCCACGGTGGTGGCCGCGTATTCATACGAAGGGCGGCAAAACAGCTTGACGCCCGGCGCGTCGGTCGGCACGATGCAGACGAAGGCGAAATCCTTGGTCTTGATGGGGAGCAGGCCGTTGTTGGCGATGAAGTTGTAATGCGTCAGCGTGGAAGTGGTCGCGACCACCTTCGCGCCGCTGACGATCAGGCCGCCGTCGGTTTCCTTTTCGACGCGCATGTAGACGTCGCGGACCTCTTCGAGCTGCTTGTTGCGGTCCACCGGCGGATTGACGATCGCATGATTGACGAAGGTGACCTCCTCGATCACCTTCTTGTACCAGCGGCGGGCGTTGCCGTCGAAGGGATGATAAAAATCGGGATTCGCGCCGAGCGTGGCGAGGAAGGCGGCTTTGTAATCCGGGCTGCGGCCCATGAATCCGTAAGTGACGCGCGCCCATTCGGCGATGGCGTCGCGCGCGCCCACCAGCTCCTCGGCGTTGCGCGACGCCTTGAAGAATTTCTGCGTGTAGCTACCGTTGCCGGTTTCGGTCGGCGCGCACAGGGTGCTGTGGCGCTTCTCGTCGTGAAGGGCGTCGTACAGCCGCGCCAGCATACGGACCGTATTGCGGAATGCGGGATGCGTGGTCACGTCCTTGACACGCTCGCCGTAGATCCAGATTTCGCGGCCGTCACGCAGGCTCTCGATGTATTCCTTGCCCGTATAGGGCTTGGCCCGGAAAACGGGAAGCTCCGCGCTCGGGGCGCTTTCGTTCGTCACCATGTGATTCTCCTGAGGCTTCGCTCGATAGAATTTCCGATTTCTACCTGAAGAATTCATCTTACGCCGAATGCGATCCGTCGCGCCGCCGGATCGGGCTAAGATTGATTTGGATGCGGTGGCGTTGGATGAGGTGGATCTTCGCGCTTGCGATGTTCCCGGTCGCGCTTGCGGCCGAAGGATCGTCCGCTCCGACGTTTTATAAAGACGTCCTGCCGCTTTTTCAGCGGCACTGCCAGACCTGCCACCGTCCCGGCGAGATCGGGCCCATGCCGCTGCTGGATTACGACGGCACGCGGCCGTGGGCCAAGGCCATCAAGGCGGCCGTCGCGAGCCGCAAGATGCCTCCGTGGTTCGCCGATCCGCAATTCGGGCACTTCCGCGACGAGCGCCGCTTGCGCGACGCCGATATTCGCACCATCGTCGCGTGGGTGGACGCGGGCGCGCCGGAGGGCGACGCCAAGGATAAGCCCGCTACCCTGCCCTGGCGCGAGGGCTGGAACATCCGCGCCGATGAAGTTTTTCAGATGCCGGCGCCATACATGGTCCCGGCGAAGAACGCAACCAACTATGTGTACGTGGTGATTCCTACGGGCTTCACGCGCGAAACGTGGGTCAGCGCAGCCGAGATCCGCCCCGGCGCCCGCGCGCTGGTGCATCATGCGCTCGCGGTGGTGCGCCCTCCGGGATCGACGTGGATGAAGGACGCCCAGCCGTTCGTGCCCTACGTTCCGCCGCCGGAAGCGAAAGACAGCACGGCGGAGGCGGTGCCCGACGCCAACGCGCCTGACAAAAATGACCCGCTGGCCGATCCCGCGAGTTTCAGTTACGAACTGCTGACGGCCTATGCGCCCGGGGCGCAGGCGCAGCGCTTCGACACGGATCGTTCGGCGAAGCTGATCCCAGCCGGCTCCGACATCGTTCTACAATTGCACTACACGGCGAACGGGAAAACCGAAGTGCCAGATCAGACCCGCGTCGGCCTGGAACTCGCCAAGGAAGCTCCGCAGAAGCGCTTCATGTCGGCGGTCGCCAACGCCTGGAAGTGGGAAATCCCGCCCGGCGATCCCAACTACGAGGGCCATGGGCGCCTAACCTTCGGCGAGCCGGTCGAGCTAGTGTTCCTGCAGCCGCATATGCACTATCGCGGCAAGGACATGACGGTTCGCCTGGTGTATCCGTCTGGCCAGACTGAGACGCTGCTGAGTGTCCCACGTTACGATTTCAACTGGCAGGTGATTTACTACCTGCGCGATCCACTACAGTTGCCGAAGGGCGCCAGGGTCGAAATCACGGCCCATTGGGACAATTCGGCGAACAATTCCGCCAATCCCGACCCCACGAAAACAGTTCGCTGGGGCGATCAAAGCTGGGATGAGATGCTCAGCCTCCCCATGGGCGTGATCGTGGATCGTGAATAAAAGGGTGTCGAAAAAAGGTGACAGTGCATGAAGATCCTACTCGCAGTTGACTTATCGGCGGGCAGCCAGGTCGCGGTGACCGAAGTCGCGATGCGGCCGTGGCCCGCCGGGACATCCATCCAGGTGATCGGCGTCACCGATACGGAAAAGCTCCCGTTCGCCCCGAGCGTAGTGGAGGAGATCCTCGCGCGGACGCACGCCACGATCAATAGCGCCGCGGAGCGTCTGAAAGCCGCTGGGCTGGCCGCCGAGCCGCGCGTGATTTCGGGAGATCCGCGTACCATGATCCCAGAGCGCGCCAAAGAGATCGGCGCGGACCTGGTGATCGTCGGCGCACACAGCACGGCGGGAGTTGCGGGGTTCCTGCTAGGCAGCGTCGCCAAAGCCGTCATCCGGATGGCGCATTGTTCCGTCGAGGTGGCGCGCCACACGCGTCGCGAGCCTGGGCACCATCCCGGAATGCGGGTGTTGCTGGCGGTGGACGAATCGGATTTTTCGACGGCGGCGGCCCGCGCCATCGCCGCACGTCCGTGGCAGGAAGGAACCGAGATCCGCGTGATGAGCGTGGTGGACCTGGCGCCCACGTTCCTGCAATCGGCGTTCGAGCCACCCTTCGTCGATCCGCAAGGGATGGAAGAACTGCGGGTGCAGGCCGTGCAGCGGGCGGAAAGCGCCATCACGCGAGCTCGGGAGATTCTTTCGGACGCGGGACTGCGGACGTCGGAGTATCTCTCGGTTCTGCTCGAAGATCCCAAGAAATCCATCCTCGACGAAGCCAAACGATGGAGCGCGGAGTTGATCGTGGTGGGCTCACACGGGCGCCGCGGATTCCAGCGCTTCATGATCGGCAGCGTGTCGGAAGGCGTGGCGATGCACGCCACTTGCACGGTCGAGATTATCCGGACGCCATAATGCCGTTGTAATCCCGAAAACGTACTGTTAAGTAATGTCTAGCGCACTCGCTCCCCCCGTGCCGCAAGGCTTTCCCGGCCTGACCTCGGAAGAAGCCGCGCGGCGGCTGGAGCAATTCGGCCCCAACGATCCCGCACCCGTCCGCGCGCATTCCGCGCTGCTCGCATTCGTGCAACTATTCCTGAACCCCCTGGTGCTGATCCTGCTGCTGGCCGCCGGCATCTCGGGATTCACGGGCTCGCCGATCGACGCCGGAATCATCGTCGTCGTGGTGCTGCTCGGCCTGGGGCTCGATTTCATCCAGACCAACCGCTCGCAACATACCATCGAGCGCCTGCGCGAGCGCGTGGCGCCGGCGGCCACCGTGCTGCGCGACGGCCAGTGGCGGGAGATCCCCCGCCCGCAGGTGGTTCCCGGCGATATTCTGCATCTGGCGGCCGGCGATCTGATCCCCGCCGACGCGCGCCTGGTGGAAGCGAAGGATCTGTTCGTGCAGCAAGCCGCCCTGACCGGCGAATCTCTTCCCGTTGAGAAAACGGCGGCGGCTCTAGAAAAGGCGCCGATGGCGCCGGCGGATGCCTCCAAGACGGACGATCCCGGCGCGCCGGACCTGATCTTTCTAGGCAGCTCGGTGGTCAGCGGAACCGCGGCGGCGGAGGTCATCGCGACCGGTACGCAAACCAGCTTTGGAGCGATCGCCGCGCGCCTCCAGGGACGCGCCGCGGAAACCGCATTCGACCGGGGCTTGCGATCCTTCAGCGGCCTGATCGCCCGGACGGTTCTATTTCTGGTTCTGTTTCTGATCTCGATCAGCATCGCGCAGCATCGCGATCCGCTACAGTCGCTGCTGTTCGCCGTCGCGCTGGCCGTGGGGTTGACGCCGGAATTCTTGCCCATGATCACGTCGGTGACGCTGTCCAAGGGCGCGCTGGCGATGGCCCGCAAGAAAGTGGTGGTGAAGCATCTTTCGGCGATTCAGAATTTCGGCAGCATCGACGTTCTGTGCAGCGATAAAACCGGCACGCTGACCAGCGGAAACGTGGAGCTGACCGGGGCCGCCGATCTGGCCGGCGAGGATTCCTCGCGCGTCCGTCTGCTGGGCTATCTCAACAGCTTTTTCGAGACCGGCATCCGCAGCCCGTTCGATAAAGCCACCTGCGCCATCCCTGTCACGGGTGTCGAAAGCTATCAAAAAATCGACGAGATCCCCTTCGATTTCGAGCGCCGCCGGGCTTCCATCGTTGTCGCGCAGAACGGCGAGCGGTTGCTGATCACGAAAGGCGCGCCGGAAGGAATTCTGCCGCTGGCGCATTCATATGAGCAGGGAGATGGCGTCTATTCCTTCGACGACGCGGCGCGCGCGCAGGTGCGGCGCTATCTGGACCAGCTGAGCGCGAAGGGTTTTCGCGTGCTGGCCGTCGCGTCGGTAAAAGTGCCGGATCGCCCGGCCTACTCGACCGCCGACGAAATCAATTTGACGCTCGCGGGATTTCTGTCATTCGAAGATCCTCCGCTTCCGGACGCGCGGGAAGCGGTGGCGGCGATGCTGCGCGACGGCGTCGCCGTCAAAATGATCACCGGCGATAACGAACTGGTGGCGCGTCACGTGTGCGGCGAAGTTGGATTGGATATCGGCCCGCGCGCGGAGGGGTTGATCACCAGCGAGGAATTCGCCAAGACCAGCGACAACGCCTTGGCTCAAGTCGCCGACCAGACCACGGTTTTCACACGTATTAACCCGGCCGGCAAGAGCCGCATCCTCGCCGCGCTGAGGCATGCCGGCCACGTCGTCGGATTCATGGGCGACGGCATTAACGACGCGCCGTCACTGAGAGCGGCCGACGTAGGAGTTTCCGTCGCGACGGCCACCGACGTGGCGCGCGAGGCGGCCGACATCATTCTGCTCGAGCCCGGCCTCGGCGTGCTGCACGAGGGCATCGTCGAGGGGCGCAAGGCGTTCGGCAACGTCATGAAGTACCTGCTGATGGGCACCAGCTCCAACTTCGGCAACATGCTGAGCATGGCGGGCGCGTCCGTATTCCTGCCGTTCCTGCCCATGCTGCCGACGCAGATTCTGTTGAACAACTTCCTGTACGACCTGGCGCAGATCAGCATCCCGACCGATCACGTAGACGAATCCTTCCTGCGCAAGCCCCAGCATTGGGACGTCAAGCTGATCCGCAATTTCATGATCTTCATCGGCCCCATCAGCTCGATCTTCGATTTCCTGACGTTCTACGTACTGCTGCGCTATTTTCACGCGCCGGAAGCCGAGTTTCACACCGGGTGGTTCGTGGAATCGCTGGCAACGCAAACGCTGGTGCTGTTCGTGATTCGCACGGCGGGGAATCCGTTCCAGAGCCGGCCGAGCCTGCCGCTCGCGGTGACGACCGTCGCCATCGTGGTGATCGGCGTCATGCTGCCTTTCACGCCGCTGGGCGCGCTGCTGGGGTTCGTGCCGCTGCCGGGCTCCTATTTCGCATTCTTGGGCATTGCGACCGCGACCTATTTGGCGATGGTGGAATTTGCCAAGCGCTGGATGATGCCGAAGCCGGTTTGAGAAAAGGGGACAGACCTCTCTGTCCCCGCCGCAAGAGATTAGCGCTGCGCTTCGCATTGGCGGTAGACAGAGCGGTCTGTCCCCCTTTTTCGCGAGCTAGCCGACCAACAGCGCGTTCCGGCCCGGCAACTGCTTTCTATTCTAAAAATCCAATACGTGCGATTGATAGGACTGCGGTGCGCACGATCGCCCAGGAGTCGGTAACAGGGTGGGCCATATTCCCCATCCGGGTAAATTTCCGCTCTTGAATTGAGGGACTTGCCGATGCCGTTCGATGGAGACCATCGTGCACGGGCGGAGGGCGAATGAAGTGGACCGTTGAGCTTCTCGGGGGGGTCTTTTTGTTGAGCGGGTGCCTGGCGGCGCAAACGCTTCCGGCCGCCAGGGAGCCCTCATCGGTCAGTGTATGGCCCATACCGCCCGCGTCCGGAGATGTCTATGCCGGCTCCGAGCGGTGCCGCTCCTGCCATCGGGCGGAATATCAACAGTATTCGAAAACCAAGCACGCGACCCTGGCGCCGGCGGCCAAAGATTCGGTAACCGGCTGCGAAATGTGTCACGGCGGCGGTATGGCGCACGCCGATGCCATGCAAGCCGCGCAGGGCGACGACGCCAAAACGGCCGCGGCGAAAAAGCTCATCTTCGCTTTCCGCGAGAATCCCAAGCGCAACTCCGAGCGCTGCATGCAGTGCCATCAAAGCAGCCGCGACCAGAAGGAATTCGGCCGCTCGACGCACATCCAGCACGGCGTGGGCTGCAACGAGTGCCATGCCACACACCTGGTGGTCGAAAACACGGCCGCCACGGGCTTGCGCGTCCCTCAAGAGGATTTCTTCGCGGTCCCGCGCGTGGCCGGGGACAATCGCTGGCTGCACAACAGCCTGCTGAAAAAGCAGCAGCCCGACCTGTGCTATGGCTGCCACGGCGACATTCGCGCCGCTTTCGCGCTGCCCAATCATCACCGGGTACCGGAAGGACTGATGCGCTGCACGGATTGCCATGAAACGCATGGAAATTCCAATCGCGCGACATTGCGGCAAACCGGGTGGGAAACCTGCACGCAATGCCACGTGGAAAAGCGCGGTCCTTTTGTGTTCGAGCATTCCGCGGTGAAGGTGGAAGGCTGTACGGCCTGTCATACGCCGCATGGCAGCGTGGACCGCATGCTACTGGCGCGGCGTGAGGAGCGTTTCCTGTGCCTGTCCTGCCACGTGGACCCGTTCGGCCGCAACGTGCCGCACGGCCGTTTGAGCTTCCAGGAGCGCGGTGATTGCACGCGCTGCCATTCCAGCATTCACGGGTCGAACTTCGACGTGAATTTCCTGCATTAAAAGAGCCGCCATGGGAAGACTAATCCTTTGTGTATTAGCCCTCGCCGCAGCGGCCCTCGCGCAAGACGATGCGAAACCGGTTATGATCGGCGGGTTCGAAAATCAAGGCTCGGCCACCTTTGGATACCGCTTCACGAGCGTCGAAGGATACCGGCCGTCCTTTAACCAGATGTTCGACTTGAACAGCGGCCCCCGGCTGCTCGATTTCGACCTGTTCGGCAAAGCGCCGGGAGACGGTAACCGCTTCGCCGACGATTACTCGCTCACTGCCAGCGGCATGGGCGGGGATCCATTCACTACCACGCAGCTGACCGTCCGCAAGGCACGCCTGTACGACCTGCGCGCCACTTTTAGCCAGAGCCGCTATTACTGGAATCAAGACGCTTCCGCGCTTCTGCCGGGCGGGACGCCCGGTCTGCTGAACAATCATGAGTGGGCCACGGTGCGCAAGCTGGGATCGGTCAACCTGCTGATTCACGCCAGCAACAACCTGCGCTTCAGCTTCGAGTATTACCGCAATACCCGCGACGGCGCGACTTTTACCACGCGGTCCATGGATTACTTCGGATCGTCGTCGACGTGGGGAGCCTTCGCCCGCGCCGATCCCTACCTGCTGATCGCGCCGGTCAACGAAGAAGCCAACCGCGTCACAGGTGGAATCGACTACTCCCATCGCGACTGGACGGTCCATTACAGGGTGGGCTACCAGAGCTTTAACGACGCGGTAACCGGTGCCAACGTCGTCGGCGGGGAGCTCAGCCTCAACGCCGCGGATCGCACCACCAGAAAAGAGCCGCTGAACGGCGCCTCCTGGACGGATTTTCGAAATTTGAGAACGCCGGTGAGTGAATTCTCCTACACCGGAAAGCTGACGCGGTCGCTCGAAGCGCGCGGCAGCTACCTGTTCTACCGGTTCAACGGCCCGGCGCACCTCGATATGTCGGCTAACGGTGTCGCGCGCACCAATTTCGGCGGAACGACGGACGCGCCGTACGCATTTTCGGAGACCGCGAACGCCACCGTGTCGGAGCCCAACAACGTGATCGACCAGGGTTTCACCTACAAGGTGAAAGAGTGGTGGGACATCCTGGCCGACTACCGCTATTCGCGCTTCAGCGTAAACAGTACGGGCGTCTTCAGCAGCGTGAACGCAACCGCGGAGGCCACCGGGACTTCGCTCGAGCAATGGCGCATCGGCGTGAGCACTCTGGACTTCAATATGGCGTTCACCCCGGCTGCCAGCATGCTGATCAGGGCCGGCGTGCGCCTGATGAAGAGCGATATCGAGGCGCTGGACAGCGGCGTGGTGGACCCCACACGCACCAAGCGCGTCAAGACAGTGTGGCCGGTCCTCAGCACGCACTACGAGCCCTCGAAG
This sequence comes from Bryobacteraceae bacterium, assembly GCA_035934795.1. GTDB lineage: Bacteria > Acidobacteriota > Terriglobia > Bryobacterales > Bryobacteraceae > Palsa-187. Next base: position 41,625 of record DASYXM010000051.1, read on the forward strand.
AAACTGACCTTACGCGGCGACATCGACCAGATCACCAACGGAACCACTTACACGGCGATCACGCCGCATACCGACGTGGGTGGACGCATCACCGTCCGCTACCGGCCGGTGGAAAAATTCTATCTGGAAAACAGCACCGTGGTGCGCAACCGCACCCAGCTGGCGAGCGATTTCCACAGTACCATTCGAAGCAACGCCGTCACGGCCAGCTACGACATCCACCCCAAAGTGGCGGTGTACTCCGGCTTCAGTTACGACAGCTTCTATGCATCGGATTTCGTCAACTTCGTGCGCGGAACCGGTCCACTCACCAATCTGTCGCTGACCGACCAGACCGTCAACCGCGTGTGGACGGGGGGAGTGCGGGCCGAGCCGTGGAAGCGGCTGGGGGTTAACCTCAGCGGAAACTTCATCCGCACCACCGGCACCAGCCAGATCGCCGGCGAATTGCCGCTCTATGGTCCAATGAGCTTCCCGTACGCTTCCGGTTCTCTGTATTACGATTTCCCGCGCTTCGGACGCTTGACGGCGGAACTGCAGCGGACCTATTACACGGAACAGATCGTGGCCGGCGACAATTTCAGCGCGAACATCCTGACCGTCGCGTGGACGCGGTCGTTCTAAAAATAGGAAAAGTAGGTAGTGGTCAAGGACCACTACCGAAAAGTACGGCCCCTGGATCACGAAGTCTGTGTAGAGTAAGATATGACAATTTCGCTGAAAAGCATCGTAATCGGAACCGCACTCTTCCTCCTGGCCGCCTTCGGCGCCTGGGCCCAGAAGGACGCCAAGGACCTGTATCTGGACAAGTGCGCCACCTGCCATGGCCCCGACGGCATGGGCAAGACGGCGATGGGCAAGAAGCTCAAGGTTGTGGACGTCAGGACGGCGGCCGGGAAGGCTACCGCAGCGGCCATGGAAAAGGTCGTAGCCAATGGCAAGGGTCAGGACATGGACGGCTTCGGCAAGGACTTTTCCAAAGACCAGATCAAAGCCATCGTCGAGTACTTCCGCGGTCTGGCCAAGTAGGAGCCTGGCCAGAGCGAGGACGACCAAAACAGGTATCCGGTGCCCACCGCCGTCATCATCTCATTAGTCGCCGCAGCCACCGCCATCGCGCTCTTCATTGGCGTGCGCGCCGATCTGACGCGTTCGCGCGAGGGCAAGATCCTGGCGTTGGTCGCGTTGCTGATCCTGCCGGCCATCGCGGTGTGGGCCGGGTTCAATGAACAAATGGACCGGGCGCAGACCAGGGAGTTTTGCCTTTCCTGCCACGTGATGTCCGATTATGGCAAATCGCTGTACGTCGACGATCCCAGCTACGTTCCAGCGTTGCATTTCCAGAACAACCGGGTGCCGCGCGATCGCGCCTGCTATGCCTGCCACACCGATTACACGATGTTCGGCACGGTGAACGCGAAGATCCACGGCGTGCGCCATTTGATGGTCCAGTATTTCGGCACGGTGCCTAAACCGGAAGACATCAAGCTCTACGCGCCGTTCAATAACCGCGAGTGCCTGCACTGCCACCTGGGCGCGCGGACATTCGAGGGAGCCGGGGCGCATAACCGCACCCAGGATCAGCTGCCGCGCATCAAGAGCAACCAGCTATCCTGCACTTCGAGCCGCTGCCACGAAATCGTGCACGACGTCGCCACGCTCAAGGACGCGACATTCTGGAAGGAGACGCCGTCGAGCGATGAACTCCATTGAACCCACGACTGAACGCAAGATCCGCTGGGCCAGTATCCTGACGGGCGGCGGCCTGGCGATCCAGTCCGCGACGTTTCTCGTGGTGCATCCGCTGGCGTTCGTCGCTTTCCTGGGAATCGGTTGCCCGCTGGTGATCGCGGGAATTGCGTTGTACCTGTTGAGCCTGGTGTCCGACGCGACGCAATAGTTCCGCCGCCACGGCTTTCATGTATACTGGCACGGCCGGGAACGGCACAAGAAAATCCCGGCCAAACGGAGAATCCACACATGCTAGGCGAACTGATCGGCGAAACCAAAGGTAAAAGACTCTTGCGACGGGTCCTATCGAGCGAACCTCTTACGGCGGAAGTGTCGTTCGAGGAGAGTGGCAACCTGTTCGGCGTTGCGTATAGCGGCTTTGGGAGCTATACGGCAACGGCCCGGCCGGACGGCACCGTTTACGGCGAAGGCCAGGGGGTGGCGATGACGGTTGAGGGCGAGGCGGTCACCTGGAAGGGTTCGGGCCTGGGGAAACTCGGTGCGGGCGGCGCCATCAGCTACCGCGGCATCCTTTATTTCCGGACTGCTTCGCAGAAGCTCGCGCGGCTGAATAACGCGCCGGGAGTTTTCGAATACGAGGTGGATGCGGCCGGCAATACGACCAACAAGATCTGGGAGTGGAAGTGAGGAGCCAGCTCCTCTGCTCCCCGCGACAAGTTTCGTCGCATCAGGCTGAAAAGCCGGCGACCATTCCAGTCCTGTCCGGACGCGCCGTCGTCGGTTCTGATCCGGTACACTCTTAGCTGCATCAGGCGCATGCCACTTTCCCCAGGCTACAAACTCGGCCCGTACGAGATCCTGGCGACCATCGGCAAGGGTGGCATGGGCGAGGTGTACCGGGCACATGACACCCGCCTTCGGCGGGACGTAGCGATTAAGGTCTCCACCGCGCAGTTCAGCGAACGCTTTGAGGTGGAAGCCAAAGCCATCGCTGCGCTGAATCATCCCAACATCTGCCAGATCTACGATGTCGGGCCCAATTTTCTGGTAATGGAATTTATCGAGGGGGAATCGCCCAAAGGGCCGATGCCGCTCGATGAGGCTCTGCGCATCGCGCGCCAGATTGCGGACGCTCTCGGAGCCGCGCACGACAAGGGCATCACGCATCGCGATCTCAAGCCCGGCAACATCAAGATCAAGCCCGACGGCACGGTGAAGGTGCTGGATTTCGGTTTGGCCAAGGTGATGGCGGCGCCGTCGGCGTCAGGAGAGAACTCACGCACGCTGACCATGGGCATGACGCAAGCCGGCATGATCCTGGGCACGGCGTCGTACATGGCGCCGGAGCAGGCGCGCGGCAAAGAGAATGTCGATAAGCGCGCCGACATCTGGGCCTTCGGCGTGGTGCTGTATGAACTGCTGACCGGGAAACCAATATTCACGGGCGAGGACGTGGGCGAGATCCTGGCGAAGGTGATTCGCGACGACCCGGATTTGAGCAGCGCGCCGCCGCGAGTCGTGCCGCTGCTGAAGCGGTGCCTGGAGAAAGATCCGAAAAAGCGGCTGCGGGATATAGGCGACGCGGAACTGCTACTGAGCCGCGACAATAACGGAGCGGTGCCGATTGCGTCTGCCGCTCCATCACTGTCGCGGCTCGGAAAGATCGCGATGATTGCGGCCGCGACACTGGCGATTGTATCCGTCGCGCTGGGTGTCGTCGCGTACCGCGCAACGCGGCCCCAGGAAAAATCGGCCGTTCGCATGGACATCGATCTGGAGCCGGATCGGACCGTACGTGCAGGATTCGGGCCCGATGTGATCCTCTCACCGGATGGTGCACGGCTGGCCTATTTGTCTCAAGACCGCCTCTTCACCCGGCGGCTCGATCAGTCGCAAGGCACGGAGCTCCCGGGGACGCGAGGAGCCGTAAGTCCGTTCTTCTCGCCGGACGGCCAGTGGATTGCGTTCGCCGCCGGAGGAAAGCTGAAAAAGATTTCTGTGGTGGGCGGTGCAGCCGTCACGCTATGCGATGCTCCATTCTTTTTAGGTGGCAGTTGGGGCGAAGACGGCGCCATCGTTGCGTCGCTCAATCAAAGCGGCGGCTTGTTCCGGATTCCCGCCGATGGAGGCGCGGCCGTGGCGCTCACCCAACTCGCGCGCAGGGAAGCCACGCACCGGTGGCCGCAGATTCTTCCTGGAGGCAAGACCGTTCTGTTCACCTCGAACACCAATCCTATTGGCGGGTTCGACGACGCCGCGATCCAGGCCGTTTCCTTGGTGGACGGCCGCCGGAAGACGCTCCGCCAGGGCGGTACCTTTGGCCGCTACCTTCCGGCGTCAAAGGGTTCCGGCCACTTGATCTACGTGAATCGGGGAACGCTGTTCGCCGTGCCGTTCGACGCCGCTGCGCTGGAGGCTCGCGGCCCCGCCGTCCCCATCCTGGAGCAGGTTGCCTACAGCGCGCTTCACGGGCCGGCCAAGCTGGATGCGTCGCCAAGCGGGACGCTGGTATACGAGAACGGCGGATCCGACGCCGGGCTGGTCATATTGCAATCGCTGGAGGAAGGCGGAAAAACCGGGCCGCTCCTCGCAAAACCGGGCAACTATGGACGCCCGAGCTTTTCACCGGATGGGCGGCGGCTCGCATTGGAGATCCAAGATGGGGGGAACCAGGACATCTGGGTTCAGGATCTGGAGCGCGACACGGTGACGCGGCTGACATTCGAGGGCAAAGAGCACGATCCGATCTGGACTCCCGACGGCCGCTCCATTGTATACCAGGATCCGGAGGGCATGTCCTGGACGCGCGCCGATGGAGGCGGCAAGCCGCAATCGCTCCTGCGGACGAAGGGTCTCGCATGGCCCTGGTCCATCTCGCCCGACGGAAAACGTCTGGCGTACTTCGAGCTGGGGACGCTAGGCTACGACCTTTGGAGCGTGCCGATCGAGGGAGACGGCGTCGCGCTGCGGGCGCGGAAACCTGAGGCCCTTCTGCAAACGCCTTTCGACAAACGATACCCCGTCTTCTCTCCCGACGAGCGGTGGCTGGCTTACATGTCCAACGAGTCGGGCGCTTACGAGATCTACGTTCGGGCGTTCCCCGACGCCAGCTCCGGCGGCGGAAAGTGGCAGATTTCAAGCGGCGGGGGAACCTACCCGATGTGGTCGCGCACCGCCCGGCAACTTTTCTTCGAAACCCTCGACAATCGCGTGATGGCGGCCGCCTACACCGTCCAGGGCAATTCGTTCGTGGCGGAGAAGCCGCGCCCGTGGTCCGAGCGACAGCTCGCTAACCTCGTCAACAGCAGCAGGAACATCGACCTCGCGCCGGATGGAAAGCGCTTCGCCGTGATCCTGCCGGTGGAACAGGCGGGCTCGCAACAGGCACGGAGCCGAGTGACATTTATCGAAAACTTCTCCGACGAGGTGCGGCGGAAGGCGCCGGCGGGGAAGTGACGGCGCTGTCAGAGAACGCCGCGACGGAGCGCTCAAGCTGCTTACGCATAGTGAGTCAGAAAGTCGCAGCATCATCCGCCGAGGCTAGAATGGTAACCCGTCCCACAGTCATTCCGAGCCCGAAACATGGGTTTGGTGGCTCGCAAGCAGCTCGCCGAACGCGTACAGAAGGATCTGGACGCGCAGTTGGATCAATTCACGGCGGCGTATTTATCTGTGAATTCAAAATAGACGCGCCTGCGAACTTTACTTCGCCGACTTCTTTTTCTTGTAATACGCTTCGATGGGACCAAAAGGCCCATACCGATGCTGATTCAGAGGGAAGGAATCGGCGAACGGGCCGTAGCCGTTATCGGCCGGCTTGGCGGAGCGATCCGGGTAGTCCTGATCCAGATTCGCCATCTCCGGGCGCGGCTGCGAATTAATGTACGCGGCGACGTCGAAGGCCTGATCGTCATTCAAATCGGGCTGGCCGAGGGGCATGCGAGCTTTGATGAAGCGCGCGGCCGTCAGCACGCGATGCATTCCGGCGCCGTCATTGAACGTATCGGGACCCCACAGCGGAGGAAATACGTAGCCGCGCTTGGGATCGGAGCTGGCGCGCAGGCCGAGGCCGTTCGCTCCGTGGCAGGCGGCGCAATGTTCCTCGAAAACCCTCTTGCCGGCAACGGGGCTCGCCGCGCGGTTGGGAGTCTTGAACGCCGCCGGCTCGTGCGCCTTCCGCTGGGCTGCCCCCATGGCTTGATTCAGACCGCCGAGCGAGCGGATATACGTCGCCATCGCGATCATCTCGGGGCTGGTGCGCGGGAGCGCACGCCCGTTCATGCTGCGCGTCATGCATTCGTTGACGCGATCCTCGACATCCGTCTTGACGCCGGCGCGCGCGGAGAAGCGCGGAAAGTGCTCGGTGGCCTGCAAAAAGGTCAGCGTGCCTGGCTCGGTGCCGGTGCCCAGGTGGCAGGACGCGCAATTGAGGCGGCTTCCCGAAATACGCATGTTGGGATCGGCCACGTCGGGACCGAGAAGCTCGGACGTTTGCGCGATCAGACGGCGGCCGTACTCTTCGGTAGCGAAATCCGGGGCGCTCGACCGGGCCGCGCCGCTGAACGGGAGACGATCGCGCGAAAGCGTGAGCGTGGTGCCGACGGTGATCGCTCCCAGGGCGCAGCACGTCAGCACAATCGCCGTCATTCCGCCGCGTTCGCTTGCCATCACAACCTCCTTTTAAATTATGACTTTCTTTTGGCGCCCGGCTCAGCCGCTTTCTGCGCCTGATCGTATCTTCTCACGTTGGCCTGAAACCGGTACTTGGGCTTTTCGATCCAGGCCCGCAAGTCGGGACGAAGCGCCCAAGCCGCGAAGAACACGACGATGAAAACGACGGAGGAGAAGACGATGAGATCTGTCATTTATTGTGTGACTCTCCGGTATTATCTAACTCTCCGGTTATTGTCTTTCCTCTTCCCGATAGAATCCGCGAACATAGTAGGCCACGGCGGACAACTCCGCCTCGCTCAGTCTGGAGGTCCACGGCGCCATCTGCGTCCCATCGATGCCGTTGCGCAGAACGCGCAGGCTTTCGCCCAGGCTGGGACGTCCGCCGCCCAGATTCGCGGGAACAATGTCGAGCTCGCTCACTGCGGTTCCATCGCCGCCGCCCGTGGGACCGTGGCACTGCGCGCAGTTCGCAGCATAGACGCGCGCGCCGAGATCCAGGATGTTCTTCGGAATATTCGGCTCTAGCTGCGGTTCGTGAAAGCCGCGCACGGCGGCAGCCAGCGCGGAAAGATCCGCGCGCGAAAAATCGCGCCAGGCCGGCATGGCGGTGCCAGCGATGCCGTTAGTGAGTGCGAAGCTCAGCCGATCGCGGCCGTATTCGTGCTCGGCGAGATTCGTCGGAGGGGGATGTAAACCCGCCGCGCCGAGGCCATCGCCCCGACCCTTCATTCCGTGACAGCTCGCGCAATTACGGGCGTAAAGTTCCAGCCCGCGCCGATCGTCACCGGTCAAGAGCGGCGCCGCGTCGCCTTTGCGCCGTGTCTTCCGAGGATTGGCGTTCAGCACGGCGGAATGAAACGCCATCTGCGCCATTTCGTCATCGGCGCAATCGCAGCCCGCGCGGGCGTGCGCCTCACCCTCGGGACCGGCGAGCTCGCGATCGCGGCCCAGCGTTTCGAGATACGACACCAGATCGCGCGCGGCTTGCTTAGGGCGCTCCGGCGATCCCTCGAACAGCGACGAGAAGGCCGGCATGACGGAATCGGCGACGACGGCGCGCGGCGAATACAGGTGCACGAATTGCCAGTCGGCCGGATGCGTCCCGCTCTGGCGGGCGAGATCCGGTCCGATGCGGCGCGTGCCCCACAAATGCGGATAATCGAAGCGCGTCTCCCAAGCCAAGGTCGGCGCACCGAAGCGCGCCATATCCGATTGCAGATATCGCACCTGCTGGGTGTGGCAATACGCGCAGCCTTCATGGCTGTAAATTTCCCGGCCGCGAAGCTCGCTCGCCGAAAGGCCGAGCGGATGTTCGGGTGACATCTTGCTGGTTTGATTTTCCAGAACGCGGCCCGGCCACACGCCCAACAGCAGGACGGACATGACGAAGAACGCCACGCCCGCGACGCTCGCGACGATATAGGACATACGGAGAACGCGCGGGGCCTGATTTGGATTCACGAAGCCTCCGCACGCGCCGTTGCCAGACGCGGGGCGATTGACTCAATGGGTTCCAGCCCGATAGTGGTCTCGACGGCTTCCAATCCGGCGCCTTTCTTTCCCGTCGTCAAGCCGAGCAGGAACGCGATAAAGCCGCCCGCGATCGGGAACGCTGAATGCGTCCGGATCAGCCAATATGGCCGCGCCGCGCGAACCGAATCGAGCCAAGGCGCGGAGGATTGCCACAGCCGCGCTTCGACAATTCCGGCGATACTCAGGTCGATCACCATGATCGCGACGCCCGTAAACAGGAGCCAATACGACCACGTCATCGCGGTTGCGTTATAGCGCGCCCAGGGAATCCTCTGCCAGGCGTGCGCGATGCCGCCGGCGGCGGCGAAGGTCGCGAATCCCAGCATCGCCAGATGCGAGTGCCCGATCACCCAATCCGAAAAATGGACCGCCTGGTTGACCGCCATCTGCGCCTGGATCGATCCCTGAATGCTGACAATCACGTAGTAAACCGTCCCGGTGCCGACGAATCGGAGCGGCACATCGCGCGGGAACCATCCGCTGCCGCGCAGCGAAAGCAGCAAGTTCGTCACCACCAGAATCACGTCGACGCCCAGCAGCGCGGACGCAGTGATCGCGCCGATCTGCGCGCTCATCGGGATAACCGAAAAGACGTAGTGATGCGTGCCGTTCAGAGGGTACAGGAAAAACAGCAGCCAGAATCCGAGCATCGACAGGAAATGGCTATAGATCGGACGGCGCGACGCCGCGGGGATGACGAAATAAATGATCGCGAGGGCCAGCGGGGTCACGAACAGGCCCACGGCGTCGTGAATCCACAGGCCGCTGAACGCTGCGCCGCGCGCGCCCGGCACCAGCTCCGGCACGAAATTTCCCATCGGATACGCGAGCAGTGTGAAGATCAGGCCGCCGATGACGTACCAGCTGGAGACGTACAGATCCTCGATGCCGCGCGCGAAAAACGGCGGCACGAATTGGATGCACGCGAGCAGCAGCGCGAGCACTACAAACACGTCTACCACCAGCGGGAACTCCGCCCATTCCAGGGGCTGGCTGAAGCCCGCCAGGACCAGCAGCCATCCCGGAATCACGATGACGAAGTTCCACAGGCCGAACAGCCATTGGCCCAGGCGAACGCTGGTCACGCGGCGTCCGCTTAGCACCGGAACCGCGTGGTAGAGGAACGCGAGGAAGGCATTGCCCAGCCAGCCGAACAGAATGCCCTGGGTGTGGTCGTAACGCAGGCGTCCCCAGCTCAACCAAGGAAGGCCGCCGCTCAAATCGGGCAGCAGCAGCTCGATCGACGCGAAGATCCCGAAGGAGATCGATACGAACAGCATGATGATCGCGGCGAGACCATGGGCGTACACCAGGCGCGATTCCACAAGTGGCGCAGGCACGGGCGCGGACGAGCGCGGCGTAGATGGATCGGACGGCGGCAATGGAATATCCTTGCATTCTTCCGGGTCATTTGCAAATAGCGTCGGGCGGTGAGCGGTGAGTGAGTAATCTCTCGCGTGCAAACTCTTTTGGCGCGGTGTATCCTCTACGTGAGGACCTTTATGAAAACTCGCCTTCTCTTTCTGATCGCGGTATTTGCGATTCTTACGACAGCCGTTCTGGTGCAGGCCCAACAGAACGCGGCTCCCGCCAAACACCGTGTGGTGTTTCAGATGAACATGCCTGCTGGCGATTCCTGGAATCAGCTGCTCGGCAACGTGAACAATATCCGCAAAGTTTTCGCCGCCGACGGGATTCAGGTCGAGGTCGTTTTCTACGGCAAGGGCCTGACGGCCCTGCTCAAGACCAATAAAGACTACGAAGAGAGGCTGAAACAGTTGGCCTCGGACGGCGTCATTCTGGGCGCCTGCCAGAACACCATGCGCATCATGAAAGTGACCAGCGCCGATATTTTCCCGTTCTCGACCGAGGTAGATTCGGGCGTCGCCGAACTGGTGCGGAAGCAGGAAGCCGGCTGGACGTACATCCGCGCGGGCGAGTGATGCCTCGCAGGGAATCGTAGACTGAAGATCGATTGAGGAGGTGGAGCATTATGACCGTGAAACTATTGGGGTCCGTTCTGGCCACGACTCTCACCCTGGCCGCAGCACCGGCCGCAAGAAAGGACATGCTGGTCTCGACCGACTGGCTCGCGCAGCACCTGAACGACGCGAACGTCGTCGTGCTGCAGGTATCGGCGAACCGGAACGCTTACGACGCGGGCCACATCCCCGGCGCGCGTTTCGTCGCGCTGCCCGAGATCGCGATCACTCGCAATGGCGTGCCCAATGAACTGCCCGATGTCCCCGTGCTCAAGAAAGTGTTCGAAGGAGTGGGCGTTTCCGACAACTCGCATGTAATTCTCTATGGCGACGCTTCGGTGCTTCCGGCGACCCGCGCCTACTTCACCCTGGATTACCTCGGGCACGGCGATCGGGCGGCGCTGCTCGACGGCGGCCTCGATAAATGGAAGTCGGAGGGACGCATGCTCTCGAAGGATGCGCCGCCTGTCGGGCAGGGAAATGCCGCGCAAGGGAACCTGACGCCCCGGCTCAAGCCTGAAATCGTGGTACAGATGGACGCGGTGAAGGAAGTCGCCGGGAAGCCTCAGTCCAGCGGCCCGCTGCTGATCGACGCGCGCCCGGCCACGGATTACAGCGGAGAAAAAGGATCGCACATTCCCACGGCGGTCAATCAAAACTGGATGGATAGCCAGGTCAGCAAAGACAACCAGACGTTGAAATCCGAAGCCGATCTGCGCAGGCTGTACGAGGCCGCCGGCGTCAAGGGAGACCGCCCGGTGGTGACCTATTGCAACAGCGGCATGCAGGCGTCGCAATCCTATTTTACGCTGAAGTACCTGGGCTACGACGTGAAAATGTACGACGGGTCCATGTCGGAGTGGAACCTCAAGGGCGCCCCGGTCGAGAAGTAGGGCGGTGGTTCGCCGGCTGTAGCGAAATCAGATATGACGGCGAGCGGGCGTTGTCGATTTTCTTTGACTTCAACCAGCCTCTTCGTGGAAGGCTGTCCCCTTCGCCCGACCTAATGCGCGACGCGCTATCCGTCGTCAAAGAGTTGGAATCCCGCGTGCTCTTGGCGTGGTTCTGACGGCGTCATTCCAAGAGCCTTCCCACTTTCGGTCGGAACCCATTTCCACGTGTATTCGACGATTGAGATTGTGGGTTGCGCGTTTGTGATTCCCGTTACTTCAACGAACTCACGCTGCATTGTTGGAACTCGCCACGTAACACCCTGCATTACCCATGACTTACTGGCTTCCACGCCCGCGGGGGTGAGTGCGATATCTACGGCGCACCCACCGATGCCGTTACACCGCCGAACACCCAGCGTAATCCAGCCTACCTTTTCAAGCTTTCGTAAATTCGTTACCCCTCCTTCGAGCATGAACCCGTTTGTTTGAGGCATTACGGCGAAATCGTATTGCCTTCCGTCCTTGATTTTGTCGGGAGTGAACGCGGCAGCCTTGATCATTTCCGCAGCTTTCGCCCGCGTAAGTTGCTTTGAACTACAAGCGGCAAGGACCACGCTCAACACGACGCAGAAAACGCTAACGATAGCCCGAACTCTCACTCCGACCTCCTGAGGGCAAAGATTTGACCGTCTGGGATCCGTCCTCGTATAAACGCCAAAAACTCGGCGCCCGTCGGCTCGTGGAGAATCGGGACAGTACACTCAAACACCAATATCAAATGGGTCGAGGGGGACACCTTCGCACCTAAATCAGGGCAATAGCAAAAAGAAAGCCTCCGCTTCGGTGGGGGATTTTCTATTGGACGTCCGCCACCTTACCGTCTTGGAAAATTACCTTCATCGTCTTGTAGACGTAGGTTCTCTTGGCCCCCAGGTTCACGATCGTGTCCGGCTTGCCAAGGGCGGCCTCGACTTGCTCCGGCGTCTGGCCGAGTTCGACAGTCTTGGTGTTTGCCGCACTTATCGTCGACTCCGGAGCGATCACGTCGTCCACGACCTTCTTTACCGCCGCGAGGTCGGCGGTCTCTAAGAAGCCGTTGTCAAATTCAAAACTGACCAGGGCCTTGTAGCGGGTCTGGCGTGTTGAACCCCTGAGATTCACGTCGTAGGTTTCCCCTGAGACGAGGAAAAACTCGACCGCATCGGGCCTGACCGCGATCTTGGAGACGTAAACCTTTTCGCCTGTCTTGAATACGCGGCTCGTCCTTTTGTCCTGCAAAAACGCGCCTGCTCCACCCGCCTGTTGCACCGTCCCGCCGATGACTTTGTTGTTCAGATACGTCAGGTCAGAAGCCAGGTCGCCACTGATGTTGTCCTTCCGGATGACGAGCACGGTGCCCGCCTTCGTGATCCGGACTCGGTCGAGCCCGGTCTTCGTCAGTTCGTAATTGCTGGCGAGCGATTCCTCCAACGTATTCTTCCAGTCCGCGGCAGTGGCAGCGCACCCTAAGGAAATAGTGAGAATTGCCACGGGAAAGAACGGGCGTGCAGGTGTCATTTTGAAGATCCTTTCGATTAGGGTGAGTATACACTGCCAGCGAACGAGAAAAAAGCCCCGAGCTGTCAGAAGTGTTGACGCACAGTTCCGTCCCTTTCGGGAGATTTGGCGTCTCGCCGGCCCGCCCGGCGAGGACGCTCGCCGCCGTGCTATGGATTGCTTGAGGAAGCCACACATCGGGAGCATTGTGCCGGTCGAGCTGCCATTTCAGGATCGAGCCGAAGCGGGCCGCCTGCTGGGTGCGGAGCTCGTGGCGCGGAAGCCCGGAGCGAACACGGCCGTCATCGCTTTGGCGCGGGGAGGTCTCCCCATCGGAGCCGAGGTGGCGAGAGCATTGAACGCTCCGCTCGACGTCATCGTGGTTCGCAAACTGGGCGTTCCCTGGCAGCCCGAGCTCGCCATGGGCGCGATCGCGGGAAGTACTCGGGTTCTCGACCGCCGAGTAATTCGCGAACTCCGCGTTTCCGATGAACAAGTGGAAGCCGTCATCGCGAGAGAAACAGAGGAGATGGAGCGTCGCGAGAAGCTGTACCGTCGCGGTCTCGCGCCACTCGATCCGGCTGGCCGGACGGTGATTCTGGTCGATGACGGCCTGGCGACCGGCTCGACCATGGTGGCCGCGGCCCGGCACATCCGTAGCGCCCATCCGGCCAAGCTGATCGTCGCGGTCCCTCTGGGTACTCCGGAGGCGTGCAGCCGGCTGAGAAAAGAAGCGGACGAGTGCCTGTGTCTCGCTTTGCCCAGACTGTTTTTTTCCGTCGGCCAATGGTATACCGACTTCCGCCAGGTGAGCGACGCTCAGGTCCAGGCGATCCTCCGGCGCAGCAATACGCGGGTCGAGTCGGCTCGATGAGAAGCAGCCCCGGAGGCTCTTCGATTCGCATTGGAGAACGGGGACAGACCGCTCTGTCCACTCACGGACTCGTGCATGAAATTAGAAATTTACGGGAGGGGACAGAGTAGTCTGTCCCCTTTTCTAACGAACCGAGATCTCGATCCGATCGCCGATCGGAACCTCGACTGAGACGTATCCGTTCGCCGGATCGCGGACATAGGCGAGATACGGTTTATGCACCTCAGGAAATAAATCCAGGTCGTCCGCCAGCACCAGGGCTCCCGGCAGCAACGCCGGCTCCAGCATCTTTAAAACCGGCAGGTACAATATCTTCCACCCGTCCAGAAACAACATGCTGACTCCTGCGGCGACGTTCTTCAGCGTCTCCAGGGCGTCGCCCTCGCGGACGTCGACAAAGTCCAGCAGGCCGGCCTCCCGAAGATGTTCCCGCGCCTGGCGCGCTTTCGCGGGATGGAGTTCGGAGGCGATCACGCGGCCTTCGCCGCGATCTCGCACCGCCGCTGCCAGATAGATCGTCGAGATCCCGAAGGAGGTCCCGAATTCGACGATCGTCCCCGGCCTTCCCGCGCGAACCAGCGTATAGAGGAAGCGGCCCACCTCGCGAGGGACCGGAATATAAGCCTGATTCAGCAAATCAGCCACTTCATGGTCGGCCTTATTCCCTATGTGAGCGAGCAAGGGCGGATCGACGGTGTCGGAAGCGGCATGGAGGCGGTCGAGAACCTGGCTCACGATAGGATGGTGCAAAGATGTCCCATGTAGATTTGTCATCGAAATAAAAATATCTCCTCGGTGTTTATGAATGGGCTTATTACCGGGCTGAGGCGTGTGGCTGCTCTTGAAATCCAGGTAAAATTCCGCTGCTCGCGCCCGCGGCGCCTCTTGCCCGTTCCACAAGCCATGGGCACGAGGCGTGCAACGATTGTACCCTAGTCCGTTGTGGGGCATGGCTTCTGCCTTGCCGCTGGGCTTTAGCCCGGCGATTCACTCGGAGCTACGTCAAGCCGCGCGGCAGCGCGGCTGCAGCCCGGAAGGGCCGCCCCACAAGAACGTTTCGCGCTGTCTACGAAGATGCACTGGAAGGTTGGAAACTGGCGGAACAACCGGCGAGCGAAAGGAAGGCGGAACTTTGCAGCTAAACGGACAGTCGGCGATAGTAACCGGCGGGGCGTCCGGGCTCGGTGCGGAGACGGCGCGCGTGCTGGCGCGGGCGGGCGCAAAGGTCGCCGTCGTCGATATGAATCTCGAAAACGCCGTCACGGTAACTAGGGAAATCGGGGGCCTCGCGATCCAGTGCGATGTCTCAGACGCCGCGAGCGCGGAGGCGGCCGTCGCTGCGGCTCGCGAGAAGCACGGCCCCGCGCGCATTCTCGTGAACTGCGCAGGAATCGCTCCAGCAAAGAGGATCGTCGGGCGCGAGGGCGCCATGCCTCTCCACGATTTCTCCAAAGTGATCCAGGTGAACCTCGTCGGTACCTTCAACATGATGCGCCTTGCTGCCGCCGAGATGTCGAAGCTCGACCCCATTGGCGAAGAACGCGGCGTGATCATCTCGACGGCCTCCGTCGCGGCTTACGAAGGTCAGATCGGCCAGGCGGCCTACTCGGCGTCCAAGGGCGGCGTGGCTGCACTGACCCTACCGGCCGCGCGCGAGCTGGCCCAGTTCGGCGTGCGGGTACTGGCGATCGCGCCGGGAATTTTCCTGACGCCGATGCTCGCGGCCATGCCGGAAGACGTGCAGAAGAGCCTGGGAGCCTCGGTCCCGTTCCCCAAGCGGCTGGGCCAACCGGCGGAATTCGCGGCGCTGGTCCGGCACATGATCGAAAACCCGTACTTGAACGGCGAGGTCGTCCGGCTGGACGGCGCTCTACGCATGCCACCCAAATGAAAAAGGGGGTAACCGCCCTCTCCGCTGTTGGGTGCCGACGTGAAATCAGAATTCACGCGCGTGTCCCTTCTTTCAAGACAGGCCGCCACGGACATCGTCGGGGATGGTTTCCGATTTCAGCGTGTCCGGATCGCGCGCCTGTGCTTCAGCATGAATTAATTGTCGCGTAGGAAGCGGGCCCCGATATATTAAACTGCGTATTGCACCAATAGCGCGGACGCGGAAGAGAAACGCACCCCGGTGGGGCGCCCGGACTTCAAATCCGGCGGGAGGCGTTAGACGTTTCCGGTGGGTTCGACTCCCACTCTTTTCCGCCACTTCACCAAAGGACGCGCCGTCCGGCTTGCGGCCTATTCGGCCGCGAGCGTAGACTCACAGTATGAGCCCATGGTCCCTCGCCGACGGCGCCGCGATTCTCACGGCGATTCTCCTGCAGGTGCCGCTTTCGGCGCAGCCTGCGCGGCCGGAAAAAATCGACGTAGCGAAGCTCGGCCCGCAAGTCGGCCAGCAGGTCCCCGATTTCAATTTGAAGGATCAGAACGGAGCGACGCGCAACCTGGAATCCATCATGGGTCCCCAGGGCGCCATGTTGGTTTTCATCCGATCGGCGGATTGGTGACCGTACTGCAAAACGCAGCTGGTCGAGCTGCAGGCGCACATAAAAGAGATTCAGGCGCGGGGGCTGGGAATCGCCGCGCTCAGCTACGATTCCCCGGAGATCATGGCCGCCTTCAGCAAGCAGGGCGGCATCGCGTTTCCTCTGCTTTCAGACCAGGGTTCCGCCACTATCAAGAGGTATGGACTGCTCAATCCGCTGGTGGAGCAGGCCTTCGGGCCGAACCGCGACGACCCGCAAGTCAAGGCTGAAATCCAAAAGTATGTGTCGGTAGTAGGCGTGCGCCAGGAGATGGCCGGCATGGCGTTTCCGGGAACCTTTGTTTTGGATCGCCAGGGCCGTGTGACGGTGCGCTACTTCGAGGATTTCTACGTCGAACGGAACACGGTTTCAAGCCTGCTGGTCAAGCTGGACGATAAGCCCGGGGCGTCCGTCGCGGGCACCAAGATTACGACCAGTCATCTCGATGTTACGACCTATACGAGCGATCCAGCCGTGGCCCCCGGGAATCACTTTTCGGTGGTACTCGACGTGGAACCGCACGCGCATCTGCACGTTTATGCGCCCGGCGCGGAAAAGTTCGGATACCGGGTGATCACGCTTGCGCTCGATTCGAACCAGTACATTAAGGTCCAGCCGATGCGGTATCCGGCGTCGGAGATCTACGATTTCAAACCGCTCAACGAGCGCGTTCCGGTATTCCAGAAGCCGTTTCGATTGGCGCAGGAGATCGTGCTCGATGGCAGCCCCGCCGGCCAGGAAGCCTTGAAGGGCAAGGAAGAGGTGACCATCACGGGCACCCTTCAATACCAAGCTTGCGACGATACGACCTGTTATAACCCGGTCTCGCTCCCGGTTTCCTGGAAGGTAAGTCTGCGCACCCTGATTCGCGAGCGTCCCACTGTGGCGCGATAGCCGCTTGACACGGGTGCGCCCGCCGATCCCGTGGTGTAAACTAAGGCGGAAGTTTAACTCATGAAGAGGCTCCGAGATTCCCATACGAAGAGGGGGCCGTTCCGGTCTCATTTAGCGAGACTATGCTCGCGCGGGCGAATCGCGTTGATTTTCGCGCTCGCGGCAACGAGCGCCTTAGTCGCGACGGCGCTGTGGGGCGCCCAAGGGGGATCGCACGAAACGGTCCTGCATCCGGGGGTGACACCTGTTCCGCCCGCGCAGACCAGCCCAGTTCCCCCGACAGCGGCTTCCACGAATTCCGGGCAGTTCTTCTCGACATATTGTTTCACTTGCCATAATCAGAAACTTCACACGGCTGGAATTGTGCTCGAGGGTCAAGATCCCGCTCAGGCGAGCGCCCATCCCGAGCTGTGGGAGCGCGTAATCGAAAAGCTCCGGGCCGGAACGATGCCTCCTCCGGGAAGGCCGCGCGCCGACGCCGCTACGTATCGCACGGTCGCGACCTCTCTCGAAAACGAAATCGACCGCGCCTGGGCCGCGCACCCAAATCCGGGCAGGATTGGGGCCGTCCACCGGCTGAATCGCGCCGAATACAGCAACGGAATTCGCGACCTGTTCGCTCTGGACGTGGATGTCAAACCGTTGCTGCCCGGCGATGAGACCGCCGACGGCAGTTTCGACAACTTCGCAGATTCGCTCTCGATTTCGACGGCCCACCTGGAGCGCTACATGTCAGTGGCGCGGCAAATCACGCGGCAAGCGGTCGGCCTGCCTCCGGCGAATCCCGGCCTCGAGCGATTCGAAATCCCGCTGCACGTGCTCCAGGAGGACCGCGAAAGCGAAGACCTGCCGCTCGGATCGCGCGGCGGCATGGCGATTCACTACAATTTCCCCGTCGATGGGGAGTACCTGATCAAGGTCCGCCTGCAGCGCCAGTATCAGGATTACATCAAGGGCATGGGCTGGCCGCAACAGCTTGACGTTCGCCTGGACGGGAAGCTCCTGAAGCGTTTCACCGTGGGCGGCAACGCGCAAGGCAGGCCCGCGGCGTCCAGCTACGCGGGCGACGGCGAGCCGGGTTTTGCCGGCGACGACTCGTGGGAAAAATTCATGCAGATCGGCGGCGACGCCGGGCTCGAAATCCGCGTGCCAGTGCAGGCCGGCCCCCGCATCGTGGGCGTTTCGTTCGTCCGGGAGCTGTGGGAGCCTGAAGGCCTGCCGCAACCGCTGCAACGCGGCCGCGTGATCACCGATGACCAGGTCTACATGGGCTACGCGAACGTCGGCTCGGTGCAGATCGGCGGACCGTTCCAATCCGCGGAGGCGAAGGACACTCCCAGCCGTCGCGCGATTTTCGTCTGCCAGCCGCCCTCCGCCGCCTCACCCGACGTGGAACGCGCCTGCGCCACGAAGATCCTTGCGAGGATCGCGCGGCTGGCGTATCGGCGTCCCATCACGAAAGCCGATTCGCAAACGCTGCTCGAGTTCTTCGACGACGGACGGCGCGATGGAAAGAGCTTCGACTACGGCATCCAGTTCGCGCTCGAGCGCATTCTTTCAGATCCTGATTTCTTGCTGCGCATTTATCGCGACCCGGCCCCGGCTAAATCGGCGGCCGCAAAATCGGCAGCCGCGAAACCCGCGGCGTCCGCGCCGGCCGTCTATAAGCTCAGCGATCTGGAGCTGGCCTCGCGCCTGTCGTTCTTCTTGTGGAGCAGTATCCCCGACGATCGCCTGCTCACGCTCGCCGAGCGCGGACAATTGTCCAACCCGGCGACTCTCGATAAGGAAGCGCGCCGGATGCTCGCCGACCCGCGCGCCGTCGATGCGCTGGTCAACAATTTCGCAGCCCAGTGGCTGAATCTGCGCCGCGTCGCGGAAGTGGTGGTCGATCCCGATCGCTATCCCAACTACGACCTCAGCCTGATCCAGGGCTTCCAGAAGGAGACCGAGCTGTTCGTCGGGAGCACTATCCGCGAGGATCGCAACGTCTCCACGCTCCTGAACGCCGACTATACGTTCGTCAACGAGCGGCTGGCCCGGCATTACGGAATCCCCGGAATTTACGGCAGCCGCTTCCGCCGCGTGACGTTTCCGAATCACGATGAGCGCGGCGGATTGCTCGGGCAGGGCGCGCTGCTTTCGACGACGTCCTACCCGGACCGCACTTCGCCGGTGCTGCGCGGGAAATTCCTGTTGAACAACATTTTTGGGATGCCGGTGCCGCCGCCTCCTCCCGGTGTAGATACCAACATCTCCGATCCGCCGGGCACGGCGCCGACGACCATGCGCGAGAAGCTCGCGCGGCATCGCCAGAACGCCGTATGCAACAGTTGCCATTCGGCGATCGATCCGCTGGGATTCGCGCTGGAGAATTTCGACGTGATCGGCGGCTGGCGGACAATCGACGAAGCGGGTAAGCCGGTGGATGCCAGTGGCTCGACGCCGAGCGGCGCAAAACTCGACGGGCTTGCCGGGCTGCGGGCTTTGCTGCTGGCCGATCCCCAGCAGTTCCCGCGCACGCTCACCGATAAATTGATGGCTTACGCGCTGGGCCGCCGGACCGATTATTACGACCGGCCTGCGGTGCGCGCGATTGTTCGCGATGCGGCGGCGCACGATTACCGCTGGTCGTCGCTGATTCTGGGCATCGTCCAGAGCCCCACGTTTTTGATGCGAGATTCGCAGGCAGCAGCAGACTGACAAGGAGAAAATAGGCATGGCTTTCCTGACAAAATCGATGCCGCGGCGCACGGTGCTGCGAGGGGCCGGCGCGACGCTTGCGCTGCCTTTTTTGGAAGCCATGCTTCCGCCGACTTCCCTGCGCGCAGCCGCCGCTCCGGTGCACCGCTTCCAGTCGTTCTACGTGCCGAATGGAATGGCCATGGAGCATTGGCTGCCGAAGGGCGAAGGCAGCGCCTTCGAGCTCTCCCCGATTCTCGAGCCGCTGGCCGCGTACCGCGAGCAGATGCTGGTGCTCTCCGGCATCAAGGCGAGCTGGAATTACATTCACGCCGGCGCTTCCGGGTCGTTTTTGACCGGCACGCCGCGCGGCGGGAAGAACGAGGTCGAGATCATCGCCGACGTGTCGATGGATCAATTGCTCGCCAGGCATCACGCCAGCCAGACGCAGGTGGGGTCGCTCGAGCTATCCATGGACGCCCCGGCCAACGCCGGCGCTTGCACCGGGAATTTGAGCTGCGTTTACACGCACACGCTGTGCTGGAAGAGCGCCACCCAGCCGCTCCCCATGGAATGGAACCCGCGCGTGGTGTTCGAGCGGCTGTTCGGCGATAGCGGCTCGACCGACCGCGCCGTGCGCGAGGCGCGGCTGCGCCAGCACAAGAGCATCCTGGATTCCGTGATGGAAAAGCTCGGGAGTTTGAAGGAAGAGCTGGGCCCGAAGGATCAGGCCAAGGTCGAGCAATACACCGAAGCCGTGCGCGACGTCGAGCGCCGGATTCAGCGCGCCGAGGAGCAGAGCGCGCTGGAGCTGCCCACCATCAGCCAGCCCCAGGGCGCGCCTCCCGTTTTCGAGGATCACCTGGCGCTGATGATGGACCTGCAGTTGCTGGCCTTCCAGTCCGACCTGACGCGCGTGATCTCCTTCATGATCGGCAAGGAGCAGAGCGCGCGGCCTTATCCGCAGGTCGGCGTGCCGGAAGCGCACCACCCGCTGTCGCACCACGACGACAACCCGGATCTGATCGCGCACATGTCCAAGATCAACCGCTACCACACGCAGTTGTTCTCGCAGTATCTCGCCAAGCTCCGCGCGACGCCCGATGGCGACGGCTCGCTGCTGGATCACACGACCATCCTCTATGGCGCGGGGATTTCCAACAGCATGCATCACTCCGGCGACAACCTGCCTCTGCTGCTGGTCGGTGGGGGCGCGGGAACCCTCAAGGGCGGCCGGCACATCCACTACGACAAGAAGCCGCCGATGTCGAATCTGCTGGTCACTTTGATGGACAAGCTCGGGATGCCGGTGGATCACCTGGGCGGCAGCAACGGCAAGCTGCCGATCGATCCGCTTACGGTCTAGAGGAAAAATGGGACAGACACCTTTTTTCATGAAAGCCGCAACTAGAACCGGCGCGGAAGCCCTGGAGAAAAAAGGCTGTCTGTCCTGATTTTTCCGGCGTGCGAGATGGAGCATGGGATGAAAATGCGATGAAACCGGCTTGGCAAAGTTTAACGGTGGCGGCGATGGCTCCGATCTTAATGGGCGTCCTCATGGGCGCCGACTTGAGCGGCCGTCCGCCGATCGTCGAAGCCGCGAGATCCAGCGACCACGATGCTCTGCGCGCGCTGCTCGCGAAGAAAGTGGACGTCAATGCAGTCGAAGGCGACGGCTCGACGGCGCTGCATTGGGCCAGTTACCGCGACGACCTCGAAGGTGTCGATTTGCTGCTGCACGCCGGGGCCAAGGTCAATGCGTCCAACGACCTGGGCGCTACCCCGCTGTGGGCTGCGAGTCAAAACGGCAGCGCGCCGATGGTCGCGAAGTTGCTCGCCGCGGGCGCGAATCCGAATGCGGCGCTGCTGGCCGGCGAAACTCCGGTCATGGTGGCAGCGCGTTCCGGTTACGCGAACGTGTTAGAGCTGTTGCTGGCTAAGGGCGGCGATCCTAACGCGCGCGGCGCGCGCGGCCAGACGGCGCTGATGTGGGCCGTTTCGCAAAAGCATCCCGAGGCCGTGAAAGTGCTGCTCGCGCACGGCGCCGATGTCGAGATCCGCTCGAATGCGTGGAACGAAGTCATGGCGGTGCCTCCGCACGGCTATCTCCCCTATAACCGCGCGATTCCGCATGGCGGCGACACCGCGCTGATGTTCGCGGCGCGCGAGGACGATGTGGAATCGGCCAAGCTCCTGGTCGCCGCCGGCGCCCAGGTGAACGCCGCCGACGCCTGGGGCGTCACGGCCACGACTCTTGCGGCGCATTCCGGTAACGACGACGCGGTCGCGTTCCTGCTTTCGAAAGGCGCCGATCCGAACCTGGCGGCGGCCGGCTTCACCGCCCTGCACGCGGCCATCATGCGCCGCGACGAGGCGCTGGTGAGCGCGCTGCTCGATCACGGCGCCAATCCGAACGTTCCGCTCCAGACCTGGACGCCCACCCGGCGCGCTTCGCACGACTTCAATTTCGCTCCGGAGCTGGTCGGGGCCACTCCTTTCTGGCTGGCCTCGCGGTTCACCGAGCCCGAGATCATGCGGCTGCTTCTGAAGCACGGCGCCGATCCGCTGTTCGTGCACCGCAGCGAAAAAGTGGTGGATGGACGCGGCGACCAGTTGTTTCCGCATCGCAAGGAGTCGACCACGGCCCTGATGGCCGCCACGGGTATGGGCGGCGGCGTGGCGTGGGTGCAAACGGCGAAGAGCAAGCGCGAAGCTCTGATGCTTGAAGCGGCCAAGATCGCGGTCGAAGCCGGCATCGATGTGAATGCCGTCAACACCAACGGCCGCAACGCCCTCGACGCGGCCAGGGGTCTCGGCTACGATAGCGTGGTCAAGTTTCTGACCGAAAAAGGCGCGAAGTCCAATGCGCCCGCAGCAGTCACGCCCGAACCCCGCAGCAAGGACGCCCCTTTTACCGAGCCGAAGGAACCGCCGATTTGATCGCGGCCTATTTTGACAAGCACCCCTCCCTAAAATCACATTTCCGCTGGGTTATCCCGAGCGAGAGTCGACGGATCTGCTTTTGGGGATGCTCGCATGCGCTAACCTGCAATTTACCGTGAAGGAATCTCGCGCATGAACGTCATCATTGTCGGCGGTGGCATCGCCGGTCTGGCTTTCGCCCTGGGTCTGAAGCAGCGCGGCATTCCCTGCGCGATTTACGAGGGCGCGCCGGAGATCCAGGCGCTGGGAGTCGGGATCACGCTGCTCCCTCACGCCATGCGCGAGCTTGCGGCGCTCGGCCTTGAGCCCCGTCTGCGCGAAGTCGCCATTGAAAACCACTGGCACAGGTTTTTCAATCGCCACGGGCAGTGGATCTATGAGGAGCCTCGCGGAAAGTTCGCCGGTTATCCCTACCCCGAGTTCGGAATCCATCGCGGCCGTCTGCACCTGGTGCTCCTGGAGGCGGTGAATGCACGCCTGGGGGCCGGGAGCGTTCACACCAACCATCTCTGCACGGGTGTCGAGCAGGACGCCCAAGGCGTCACCGTGCATTTCAAGGAAACCACCACCGGCCGCGAGCTACCCAGCGTCCTAGGGGATATTGCGGTGGCCTGCGACGGCGTGAACTCCGTCATCCGGAAGCAATTCTATCCGGACGATCAGCTCGCCTTCGCCGGGATCAACATGTGGCGCGGCGTGACGCTGCACAAACCCATTTTCGACGGCCGCACGTACATGCGCATCGGCTCGATCGACACCGGCAAAATGGTGGTGTACCCGATCATTGACGACGCCGACGGCCAGGGCAACCAGCTCGTCAATTGGGTCGCGGAGCTGCGGCGGCCGGGCTCGGCCATGAACGATTGGCACCAGCCCGGTAAGTTGGAAGATTTTTTCGACGTTTACAAAGACTGGCGCTTCGACTGGCTGGACGTGGCCGCGCTGATATCGGATGCCCAGCAAATCCTCGAATATCCCATGGTGGATAAAGATCCGCTGGAGCGCTGGACCTTCGGAAGAGTCACGCTGATGGGAGACGCCGCCCATCCCATGTATCCTCGCGGGGCCAACGGCGCCGCGCAGGCCATCATCGACAGCCGGACTTTGGCCGATCTCCTGGCGCGGATGAGCGACCCGCGTGAAGCCCTGATGGCGTATGAAAGAGCCCGCCTCGAAGTGACGGCCGGCATCGTCCGGACCAACCGCCAGTTCCCGCCCGATTACATCAACATCAAGGTGGACGAGCTCACGGGCGGCCGTCCGTTCGGGCACATCGACGACGTCATCAGCCAGGACGAGCTCCGGCGGATTGCCGCGAACTACGAGAGAATCGCTGGCTTCTCGCGGGAAGCCGTGGAATCCCCGGGCGGTTGAGCTCGATAATGGAGCGCAGTGCGTGCCAAATGCCGCGCTTTAGGCTCGCGGCACGGATGTGGCGCGCTCTCTCAGCGTGCCGTGTCGAGACTCATCTCGACACCGGCTCCAGGATTGAAAACAAACGCCCAGGCCTCGGCACGCTCGGTTTTGCGGGTCCTGCGGAGTGCCGAGGCGGCACGCTGAGACAGGCTGCTGAAAAACGCGCGAGGTAAACCGCTCCCTGTGGTCGCGGCAAGACGCTGTAAACACAAAGCGCCCACTGTGAGCCGCGACCACAGGGAGCGGTTATTAGGGGTTTTTCAGCATCCTCTGAGAGAGCGCGCCACAAACGCTCACATCGCACCACTCTGCTACGATGATTCGGCGTGCGCTCCACCGGCGTATCTTTTTCCTCGCGTTTCCATTGGGGTTCGCGCCCGAATGCATTGACCGCGCTGCTCGCCGAGAAGCGCCGTTCGGAAGCCCCGGTGCTAGACCTCACCGAGTCGAATCCAACGCACGCCGGGATCGCGTATCCCCAAGAAGAAATCCTCGGCGCGCTCTCCGACGCTCGGGCGCTGCGCTACGATCCCGATCCGCGTGGGATGTTCATCGCTCGCGAAGCCGTTTCTCGCTACTATGCCGGGCGCGGCGTGGATGTCGATCCCTCGCGGATTATCCTCACGGCCAGCACCAGCGAGGCTTACTCGTACCTATTCAAGCTGCTGACCGATCCCGGCGACGCGATACTGGCTCCCCGCCCTTCCTATCCGCTGTTCGAATATCTGGCCGCCATGGAATCGGTCGAGGTGCGGCAGTATCCGCTGCGTTACGACGGAGTCTGGCATATCGATTTCGCGGCGCTCGAAAATGCCGCGGGATCGGATGCCGCGCGTCTGCGTGCAATTGTCATCGTCAACCCCAACAATCCTACGGGCTCTTACCTGAAGCGGGACGAATGGGCGCGCCTGGCCGAGTGGGCAGCGGAGCGCGGCCTCGCGATTCTCTCCGACGAGGTTTTTTCGGACTTCGCCCTGATTCCCGAGAAGGGAGCCCCCGACGGGGAAAGAGTTGCCACTTTAGCCGCCGCCGAAGAGGCTCCGGTGTTTACCATGAGCGGCCTATCGAAGACCGCGGGGCTTCCACAAATGAAGCTCGGCTGGATTGTCGCAAGCGGCCCGGGGCGTCGAGCCGCGCTCGACGGATTGGAGTGGATAGCGGATACCTATCTTTCGGTGGCGACGCCGGTGCAACTCGCGCTGGACCGGCTGCTTGAAGCCACAGAATCCGTGCGGGATCGGATCCGCGTGCGGACAGCGGATAACCTGGCGACGGCGCGCGCGATTTTGGAAGCCGGCGCGAGTTCCGTTTGCCGCGTCCTCAACATGGAAGGAGGCTGGAACATCGTGATCCAGATGCCCCGGACGCGCAGCGAGGAGGAATGGGCGCTCGGCCTGCTCCGGGATGCCGATGTTCTGGTCCAGCCGGGCTTCTTCTACGATTTCGAATCGGAAGCCTACGTGGTGGCGAGCCTGCTGACGGAACCTGTTGTATTTAAAGAGGGCATCGGGCGCCTTTGCGGGTATGTAGCGGGCTGAAGTCGGGACGCTTTCCAGCCGATATAAGTCGTGAAGGCCTCATGTCAGGTTCTAAGTCGAAAGCCGTAGTGGTCGTGCCGGCCCGCCATGCCGCCAGGCTGGGCTGGGCGGCGCTCGCGGTGCTGTGCGGGATGTGCGCCGGATGCGGCAGCGATTTCGACGAAACCAAGGTGGTCGTAGTCGCCCAAAAGGCCCCCATCCACCTGGATAGCGAGCAGGTGACCCTGACGGAGGGTCAGGTGAATTGCGGAGTCGACAAGAACTTGTTCGATCCGCCGGTCGTGTTATCGGAGCGCTCGGTCGCCCCGCTCAGGCAAGCCGCCCGGGATCTGGGTTTCAGTGACGACGTCTCCCTGAACGAACCCGGTTACCCGCTGCCGTATGCGCAGATGCGCGGCGATTTCATGGCGCGCGTCGAACACGTGGTCGACATCAGGGACGGTCCGGGGCAAGGCGTTAAGACCGTGCAGGCCCGCGTGCGCGTGAAGGTTCCGCACGAGTGCTTCGGCGGGGACCTGCCGATCATGGGCATCCGGCGCGGCCAGTTCGCGGAGAACCTGCCGCCGACGCTGATCTTCCAATTGGACGATCGCTGGCGGCTGGACCACTTCGCGCACTAGCCGGTCGCGGAAGAACGCTAAGCATTGCACCGCCGCATGGTTGTACCGTAGCTCCCTCGCTCACAGGGCGTCGCGCGGGCGGCTCCCGTTCCACGGATGGTAGAATAATCGTTTCCACTCGCGGAATGTGCCAAATCGTGTTTTGCGTGCCGCAGCGAGGCGGAGTTTAACCGGACTATTTTCGAATCGGGCGAAGGAGAAGCATGGCTGTTACGGGTGCGGGTTTAGAGGGCGTCGTCGCGACCGATTCACGGCTCTGTTTTATCGACGGAGACGCCGGAATTCTCAGCTATCAGGGCTATCGGATCGAGACGCTGGCTGAAAACGCAACCTTCGAGGAAGTCATTTTCCTGCTGTGGAACGGCCGCTTGCCGAAGCAAACCGAGTTGGACGCACTGAAGGCCGCGCTGGTCGAGCATCGCGAATTGCCCGTTCCGGTGGAGGCTTTTCTCGCCGGGGTGCCCAAGGGTGCGGGAGCGATGCATGTGCTCCGCACGGCGGTTTCCATGCTCGCGCTCTACGATCCGCTGATCAACGACAATTCCATCGAGGCGAACGAGCAGAAAGCCGTCAAATTGATGGCGCAGACCGCCACCATCGTCACCAGTTTCGACCGCCTGCGCAACGGCAACAAGGTGGTTCCGGGCGATCCCAAGCTGAGCTTCGCCGGCAATTTCCTGTACACGCTGACCGGCAAGAAACCCGACGACGTGATGGAGCGCACCTTTGACATCGCGCTGACGCTGCACGCCGAGCACGAGCTGAACGCCTCGACGTTTGCGGCGCGCGTGACGGCCGCGACGCTCTCGGACATCTATTCGGCCATCACCAGCGGCATCGGCGCCCTGCGTGGCCCGCTGCACGGCGGCGCGAACGAAGAGGTGATCCGCCTTCTGCTCGAAGTGAAGTCCGCCGACGAGGCGCTGGCCATGGTGAAGGACAAGCTTGAGCACAAGATCAAGATTCCGGGCTTCGGACACCGCGTGTATCACACCACCGACCCGCGTGCGGCCAGCCTGAAGGGCATGGCCAAGGACCTTGGCGAGCGCACCGGCCACCAGATCCTGTACGAGATCTCCACGCAGATCGAGAAATACATCAAGGAAAACAAGGGGCTGAACGCCAACGTCGATTTCTACTCGGCGTCCACGTATTATTCGCTGGGCATCCCGATCGACCTGTACACGCCCATTTTCGCGGTGAGCCGCATGTCCGGCTGGACGGCCCACGTGCTGGAGCAGTACCGCAACAATCGCCTGATCCGCCCCCGCGCCGATTATAAGGGCGCCGCACCGGGCCAGCCCTGGGTGCCGATTGAGAAACGATAGAGTGGCCGTTCCCTGATGGAGTCATCCCGAGCGCAAGTCGAGGGATCTGCTTTTAGGAAAAAGGGGACAGACTACTCTGTCCCCTCTCGTAAATCTCCGACTTCACGCGCGTAAGTGCGTGTGGACAGAGCGGTCTGTCCCCTTTTTCGGGGCCAGGGCGGAAAGTAGGGACAGACACCTTTTTCGCCCCGGAAGTTATTGGTTTGCTACACTGGCCGCACGGCGAAAATGGCTGTCTGTCCCATTTTTCCGCAGCTGCTAGCAGCAAGTTGCAGCCGGGGCCGGTGCCAGGAAGAGCATGTACGATCTCGGGTCTTTTCGCAACAATTTGGACGCGATCGCCGCGCGGCTGGCGGATCGCGGATTCACGCTCGATGTCGAAACGTTTCGCAAGCTGGACATCGAACGGCGCACCGCGCTCACCGAATCCGAGCAGTTGAAGGCCCAGCGCAACGCCGAATCCCAGGAGATCGGCAAGCTGAAAAAGGCCGGGCAGGATACCACCGAACGCCAGCAAAAAGTCCGCGAGATCGGCGAACGCACGGCGGCGCTGGAGGCGCGCGCGAACGAGCTCGACGAACAGTACAAGCTGTTGCTTGCGGGCGTTCCGAACACGCCGCATGAATCGGTTCCCACCGGCAGGAGCTCCGACGCCAACGTCGAGGTCCGCCGCTGGGGGATCCCTCCGGCTTTTTCGTTCACTCCCAAGGCGCATTGGGATTTAGGGCCGCAGCTCGGCATTCTGGATTTCGATCGCGCCGCGAAGATCACCGGCGCGCGCTTTGCGGTCTACCTGGGCCTGGGCGCCAAGCTCGAACGGGCGCTGATCAGCTTCATGTTGGACGTGCACACCCGGGAGCACGGCTACACCGAAGTCCTGCCGCCGTTTATCGCCAACAAAGACAGCTTCTACGGCACCGGGCAATTGCCCAAGTTCGAAGCGGATTTGTTTCATCTCGAAGGCACCGACTATTACCTGGTGCCGACGGCCGAGGTGCCGGTGACGAACCTGCATCGCGACGAGACGCTGGATCTGGACGCGCTGCCGGTGAAATATTGCGCCTATACGCCGTGCTTCCGGTCTGAGGCGGGGTCCTACGGGCGCGACGTGCGCGGCATCATCCGGCAGCACCAGTTCCAGAAAGTCGAGCTGGTGAAGTTCGCGCGGCCGGAATCGAGCTACGACGAACTCGAATCGCTGACCAGGGACGCCGAAGATATTCTGCAGCGGCTGGGACTGGCATATCGCACCGTGGTCCTGTGCACGGGGGATCTGGGCGCGAGCTCCGCCAAAACCTACGACATCGAGGTGTGGTTGCCGGGATTGAACGAGTACAAGGAAATCTCCTCGTGCTCGAATTTCGAGGCGTTTCAGGCGCGGCGGGCGTCGATTCGCATGAAATCTTCCAAGGGCAAGGCCGAATACGTGCACACTCTGAACGGCAGCGGCCTGGCGGTGGGGCGCACGTGGCTCGCGATCATCGAAAATTACCAGAAGGCCGACGGCAGCGTGGTGATTCCCGAAGCGCTGCGGCCGTATATGGGCGTCGACGTAATCCGCGGCGTGAAATAGAGTGCGTCGCCCATCACACGTCATCCCGAGCGGCAGCGAGGGATCTGCTTTTAAAGGACCCGTAAGAACTGGAAAAAGCAGATTCCTCGCTGCCGCTCGGAATGACGAGCGTGGCTTGGACGCGTGTTGTCGCCCCCTCCTCCAGATGCGGGTGACGCGATCCCAAAAAACACAATTTCCCGCCGTTTGTTGGATTTAGCGAATCGATTTGCTCGGCTTCCCAGACCTGGCGTTCTACACTGCGGGCGACGGGAGGCTAGTGCATGGTCAGGTTCAAGCGATTGGCGATGGTGTTGGCAATGGCGGCGGCTGCGGTAACCGCCCAGCCCGCGCTCACCACCATCCAGGACGTGCTGTACCGCGCCGACGGGACGCGCTTCAGCGGGACGATGTTCATCCGGTGGAACAGCTTCATGGCGGCCGACACGTCCAACATTGCGACGGCCATCGTGACGCTGCCCATCGTCAACGGCGTGCTGAGCGTGAAACTGGTGCCGACCACGACGGCCACGCCGGGGGCGCAGTACAGCGTCACCTACAACAGCCAGGGCAGAATCCAGTTCAGCGAAACGTGGGCCGTGCCGCCGAGCGCGCTGGTGCTGCGGGTACGCGACGTGCGCATCGGGACAGGTTCGGTGGTGGGGCCGCCGCCGATCACGTCTTCGCCCATTCAGATCGGCGACGTGGTGGGCTTGACCAACGCGCTCGGCGTGCGCCCGCAGCAGGGCGTCGGGTTCGCCATCGGGCGCGCGGCGGTGATCAACCAGGCGGGGCAGATCGAGGGCGCAGTGGGGAACCTGGGCGATTGCGTGCGCGTGGATGGCACCGCGGGACCCTGCGGCGGCGGCGGCGGAGGGTTCGGTTCGCTCTTTTCCGATGGCGAAACTCCGGCGGGTGTGGAGGACGGCAGCAACGTGGCATTCACCCTGCGCTTCGCGCCGTCGCCCGCCGGCAGCCTGGACCTGTACCGCAACGGCCTGCTGATGGCGCAGGGCGTCGACTACACGCTCGCGGCCAACTCGATTCACTTTTTCCTGCGTTCCACGCCGCAGCCGGGCGACGTGGTGGTGGCGAGCTACCGCTACGCCAATCCCAACGATCCGCTGAGCTCGCTGACCTCGCCCCAGGTGGTGTGCAGCGGCACGGGCACGTCCACCAGTTCGACCACGCTGGTGCAATTGGCGAGTTGCACGCTGCCGGCGGGCCTGGTAGGGACCGGCGACCGCATCGAGGTGCGCTTCCAATACGCCCATACGGGAAACACCGTCGGGTTCACGCCGGAGATCCACTGGGGGGCAACAACGGCGCTGTCGCGCGGGGCGGCAGCCTCGGAGACGGCGGTGTCCGGACTGCTGGCCTTCGGGATCTACGTTGGGGCGCAATCCTTCGACACGCAGAGCTGGGGCGGCGCGCTCGCATTCGCGGCCGGTGTGGGCAACGCGACTGAGAATTCCAGCGTCAACTTGACGGTTTCGTTCCAGGGAAAAATGGCCGCTGGGACCGCCGAGACGGTGGTACTACGGAATTTCACTGTGATTCACTATCCCGCGCAATCAAATCCGTAGAGGAGAAGCCTTACGCCGGATGGTAATAAAACTGGTTAGCACGGCTACATAGGGGGTTTTGGAAGTGGGGCTACTGTAATATAACCCTTGTGGTTTCTGTGCTATTCCAGCAAGATGGAGTCGCAAGCGAAGTTGGATTCGGAGGGGAGGCCCGCCTATATGATGCCATATTGGAGAGCAGCGACGCTGCGGTTGATGGGAAACCGCGGGGGGCAGGACTTGATCGAGTACGCACTGATAGGCGGCTTCGTCGCCGTGGCTGCGGGCGCGATCTTCCCCACCACGTTGATGCCAGATGTGAGCATCATCTTTTCGAAGGTCAACCTTTACTTCTCCGAGGCAGCCTCGCAAGGAAGCTAAGACCGCCGCATAAGCCTAAGCCCCCGGCGCCGCCGGAGCGCGATGTTGCTATGCTGGTCGCGTAACCACCTGACGGGGTCTGCGCGTGTTTTTCCCAGGCCGCATTTCCTGTTTGCGATTGAGCATTCCGAAAAGAGCCTGATCGGGCGGGCACGGGACTGGTCACAACCGCGTGAGCGCCTTATCTCCCGCCCGAGCGATTTCCTTTCGAATTCTCGATCAGGTCCGCCGGGGCGGATACGCATCGGATTTGTTGCGCGCGGGCACGGCGAAACTCGCGCCGCGCGACGCCGCGCTCGCGGAAACCATCGTCTTCGGCTGCCTGCGGCGCGAGCGCGAGATCGATTTCCTGATCGGCCAGTTCTCCGGAAAGCCCGCGCTGAAGCTGGATGACGCGGTTAGAATCGCGCTGCGCATGGGAGTCTTTCAACTGCGCTATCTGGATCGCGTCCCGGCGCACGCCGTCGTCGGCGATAGCGTGGAACTCGTGAAGCTGGCGCGCAAACACTCGGCCGCGGGGTTCGTCAACGCGGTTCTGCGCAAGGTGGATCGCGAGCCGGTGGAGTGGCCGGATCGAGCTACCGAGCTCAACATCGAACCGTGGATGCTGGAACGCTGGGAGCGGCGCTACGGAGTGGCGCAAGCCGAGGGAATCGCGCGCGCGGCCCTCGACCCTCCCGAAATCAGCGTGAATCCGGAAACGGGCCGCATCCAGGATGCGGGAGCGCGCTCGATTGTTCCATTACTCGGGATCGAGCCCGGGATGACCGTGCTGGACGTATGCGCAGCGCCGGGCAACAAGAGCGCGCAGGCGCTGGCAGAGGGAGCCAAAGTGGTCGCCTGCGACCGCTCCCTGAAGCGTCTGTTGGACGTGCCTGCCGAAGCCGGACCTTTTTGGAATGCGGGCTGCGCCCGCGTCGCCGCCGACGCAACGCTGCCGCTGCCTTTCTCGAAGCGCTTCGATCGCGTCCTGGTGGACGCGCCCTGTTCCGGGACGGGCACGCTGGGGCGGAATCCCGAGATCAAATGGCGGCTGGCCGAGAGCGACCTCGCGATGTTTCGCGACCGCCAGAGCAAGATTCTGGCCAACGCTATGGAGTGTGTGGCGCCAGGGGGTAAGCTCGTGTATGCCACCTGCTCGCTGGAACCTGAAGAAAATGAAAACGTAGTAGAGGGGTGTTGCGTCGAAAGTACCATGCTGCGGCTGCCCGGACAGGAGGCCGGGGACGGCTTCTTCGCGGCGGTGATAACACCGTGATAACATTACATTAAGCGGTTTATGGTCGAAATCCTTCCCTCCATCCTTTCCGCCGATTTTGCGCATCTGGCCGACCAGGTGGCCGCGGTCGAGGCCGCCGGCTGCCGGATGCTGCACGTGGACGTGATGGACGGCCACTTCGTCCCCAATATCACGATCGGGCCGCCGGTGGTGGCCTCGCTCCGCAAGATCACGCGACTTGTCCTGGACGTGCACCTGATGATAACCGATCCGGACCGGTACGCGCCGCTTTTCATCGACGCCGGGGCGGACCACGTACTGGTTCATCAGGAAACCTGCCCGCACCTGGACCGGACGTTGCGCATGATCCAGGGCGAGGGCGCGAAGGCCGGAGTGGTGATCAATCCCTCGACGCCGGTGGCATTCCTGGAAGACGTTTTAGGGGTGGTGGATCAAGTGCTGGTGATGAGCGTCAACCCGGGGTTCGGCGGGCAGAAGTTCATTCCGTACGCGCTCGACAAGGTGCGGAAACTGGCGGGAATGCGGCGCGACCGGGGCCTGAAATTTCCGATCGAGATCGACGGGGGCGTGACGCGGGAGAATATCGGCGAGATCGTGCGGGCGGGAGTGGAGTGGGTGGTGGCGGGAGCTTCGGTATACGGCGAGCGAGATCCAGCCGGCGCGTTTCAGGCGCTGCGGCGGGAGGCCGACGCCGCGCTCGCAGTTCGGGTATAGTCAAAGGAATTACCATTATGATTTGGACTTCTAGACACCGCCAGAAGAAGGTGACAGACAACTCTGTCCACTCTCCATCCGGGGCCCATGTGGGAGTATCTGTCGAACGGGACAGAGAAGTCTGTCCCCTTTTTCGCACGCGGATGAGGAGTGCGGCCGCAATCGCGATCCTGATCGCCCTGGGCGCAAGCTCGTGCGGATTCCGTCGCAAGGCTTACGAGAACCCTATTACAAAGGACACCGAGCAACCCGACAAGAAGCTGTTCGACAAGGCGATTCACGATATCGAGCACGGCCGGTATGAGATCGCGCGGCTGACGCTGAACACGCTGATCAATACCTACGATTCCAGCGAATACCTGGCCAAGGCGAAACTGGCGATCGCCGACAGCTGGTTCCGTCAGGGCGGCGCGGAAGGCATGGCGCAGGCCGAGGCGGAATACAAGGACTTCATCCTGTTTTACCCGACCATGGAGGAAGCCGCCGAGTCGCAATCCAAGATCTGCGAGATCCACTACCGGGAGATGGACAAGGCGGATCGCGATCCGAGCAACGCGCTGCACGCAGAACAGGAATGCCGCCAGCTGATCGTGCAATTTCCGAACTCGAAGTTCGCGCGCGGGGCCGAGCAGCGGCTCCGCGAGATCCAGGAAGTGCTGGCGGAGGCCGAAATGGCGGCCGGCGATTTCTACCATCACAAGGGCGCGTTCGCGGCGGCGGCGAACCGGCTGGGCGGAACGGTGGGCCAGTATCCGCTGTACAGCAGGGCGGCCGAGGCGCTGTGGGAGGAAGGCGACTCCTACGAGCACATGGGCCCCCGGTTCCGGCAGAAGGCGGGGGACGCGTATGCGAAGATCGTCCGCGATTACCCGTTGAGCACGTACGCGGAGCTCGCCAAGAAAAAGCTGCAAGAAATGGAGCTGGCGGTGCCGGAAGCCGATCCGGCGGCGGTAGCGCGCATGAAGTACGAGGCGGCGAACCGGGTGACGCCGAGCCTCAAGCAAAAGGGCTTGGGGTTGCTAAAGAACGGCCCGGATGTGAGCATGGCGGCGCGCAGCGGCCAGCCCACCATGGATCCTCCCAAGCGGGATGTTCCGGCGACCGTGCCGGTTCCGGCCGAGAACGCGGGGTTCACGGGCGACGTGACGGTGGCCCCACTGACCGGGACTTCGGCGCTCGATACGCAACCGGACGCGCGCGCCAACGTGGACGTAAATCCGCAAGCCTCTCCCAAGACCGGCAATCAGAAAAAGTAGTCTGCGAATGGGCGCGATTCTGCTCGCGGACAATAGTCCGCACGCGCGCCGCATGGGAGAACGGATTCTCCACGACGAGGGCTACGCGGTGGAGTGCGTCGCCGACGGCGAGGCGGCGTTCGAGCGGCTCTCGACGATGGACGCGGCCTTGGACCTGGATCTGGTAATCGCCGACGCGTTTCTCGCGGGGCGCAGCGGGTTCGATGTGTGCCGCGAGGCCAAGACGCGCCGGCGTCACGTGCGGGTGATCCTGACGGGAGGGTTGCTCGAGACGCTGGACGAGGAAGAGGCTCGGCGCGCCGGCTCCGACGCGGTGATCCGCAAGCCGTTCGAGGCGACGGCCTTTCTCGAAGCAGTGCGGCAACAGGTCCAGGAGGCGCGGATGGCTCGCGTTCCATTGGAGGATCGCGAACGAGTCGCCGCGGAGGTGGCGCGCCAGTTGGAAGCGGCGCTGCCAGGAGTGGTGCGCGAGATTACCGAAAAGGTCTTCACCGCGCTGCGGAATAATAAGTAAGAATGCCAGACAATACTTTCGACGTCGTATCCAAGATCGAATTGCCCGAGGTTTCGAACGCCCTGCAGCAGGCGCTCAAGGAGATTCAGCAGCGCTACGATCTGAAGGATTCCAAGTCCTCGATCGAGCTGAACGAGAAGGAGAGCAAGCTGATCCTGCTCAGCCGGGATGAGTTTTCCCTGCGCGCGGTCACCGATATCCTCCAGAGCAAGCTGGTGAAGCGCAAAGTCCCGCTGAAGGGCCTGTCGTACGGCACGATCCTTCCGGCCGCGGGGTCCACGGTGCGTCAGGAAGTGACGCTGCAGCAGGGGATTTCGACGGAAAAGGCCCGCGAGATCGTCAAGGCGATCAAGGACACCAAGAAGAAAGTCCAGGCTTCGATCCAGGGCGACTTCGTACGCGTGGCGGGTAAGGACCGCGATACGCTGCAGGAGGTGATGGCCCTGCTGCGCGCGCACGATTTCGGCATCGACATGCAGTTCACGAACTACCGGAGTAACTAGGGGTCAGGGGTCACGCGTCGCGGGACGGGATGAGAAATTCGGTGCCGAGGAAGCTTGAAAGTCTGTTTCTAGCGGGTCCGGCGGGGAGGCTGGAGGCGCTGATCGAGGAGCCGGAGGAAGGCGCTCCAAGGGCCGCCGCGCTGGTATGCCATCCGCATCCGCAACATGGCGGGACCATGCACAACAAAGTGGTTTACCGGATCGCGCGTGGGCTGCGGCGCACCGGGCACGTGGTCCTGCGATTCAACTACCGCGGCGTCAATCTGAGCGAGGGCTCCTACGCGCGAGGCGAAGGCGAGCTCGACGACGCGCGCGCCGCGCTTGCGTACTTGCGCTCACGGTATCCGGAGCTTCCCTATACGCTCGCGGGATTTTCGTTCGGAGCGAGGATCGCGCTGCGGCTAGGGTGCGGCGAGCGGCACATTTCGAAACCCACCGGCAAACGCGTTGACGGACGCATTGAAAAACCCGGCAGGATCGTCGCCGTGGGCTTTCCGACGGAGTATCGAGATCGGTCCTACCTGGAAGGCTGCGGGATTCCGCGCGTTTTTATTCAAAGCACGAACGACGAGTACGGCGCCGTCCCGGATCTGCGCGCGACGTTTGAAAAGCTGCCGGAGCCGAAGCAATTGATCCTGGTGGAGGCGACGGATCACTTCTTTGCCGGGGGTCTGGAGCGGCTGGAAGAAGCGATCGCCGGGCTGGCTTGAAGCTCTTCCGAGGTCGTGGGAGCGGCCCAGGCATGACAGCCCGGCACGGCCGTTTCAACAGAAGTGCCCGCTAGAGCATTTTCATAGATAACGTAGACCGTTCTTGTGGGTTAGCCCTTCCGGGCTGCAGCCGCGCTTCTGCGCGGCTTGCCCGTTGCTGTTGGCGAATCGCCGGGCAGAAGCCCGGCGGCAAGGCGGAAGCCATGCCCCACAACGGACCACGATAACTGCGAAAATGCTCTAGTGTTGTGAGCCGGAAGTTCGCAGCATAATCGATGCCCCGAGTGATCCGATCCTCACGCATCGTCATCCCGAACACAAGTGAGAGATCTGCTTTTTGCTCGCGTGTTGCCAATACTTTAGCAGCACGTCCCTCGACTTCGCTCGGGATGACCGCGTAATGGATGTGACGAAACGAGGCGAATTTCTCATGCAACGAACTTCTGCCTCACCACACTAGTACATCGTACAATTAGTTCTTTGTAGAATCGGTCTTCTTCCGCTGGGCGCGTCGACGCCGCGGCTTCTTGGGATGAGCGGATTGGTATGCCTTCGTTGTTTCGATGATGCGTTGTAGGTGTTCGGGACCTTTGG
>DASYXM010000064.1:0-2590 GCA_035934795.1 Bryobacteraceae bacterium
GACGCTCTCCGACCAGTCTTCGAGGAAGTGCTTGATCTTGCCCATGAACTGGTGCGCGATAGCGCCGTCCACCACGCGGTGGTCGTAGCTGAGCGTCAGGTACACCATGGAGCGGATGGCGATCGCGTCGTCCACCACCACGGGCCGTTTCTCAATCGTGCCGAGTCCCAGGATGGCCACGTTCGGCTGGCTGATCACCGGCAGGCCCATCAAACCGCCAAACACTCCCGGATTGGTAATGGAAAAGGTCCCTTCCTGGACTTCCTCGGGTTTGAGCCGTTTCGTCCTCGCGCGCTCGGCGAGGTCGTTGATGGCCCGCTGCAGGCCCAGGAAATTCTTTTCCTCCGCGTTCTTCACCACCGGGACGATCAATCCCCAGTCGAGCGCCACGGCGATGCCGATGTTGCATTCGCGGTGGAACACGATGTTCGTGCCGTCCACCGAGGAATTAACCGTCGGAAACGCGCGCAGTCCCTCCACGGCGGCGCGGATGAAGAACGGCATGAACGTCAGCTTCGCGCCCGTGGCGCGTTCGAATTCGTCCTTTTTCTGGTTGCGCAGCTTGACGATTCCGCTGACGTCGGCTTCGTCGATCGAATAGACGTGCGGCGAGACGCGTTTTGACAGCACCATGTGCTCGGCGATTTTCTGCCGCATCACGGTCATCGGCTCGACGGTATAGCTGCCGAAGTACATCCGCTCGCGCGGGACGGCGGTCTCGAATGCCGCATGAGCCTGCGCTCCCGTCGCCGCGGGTGGCGGAACAACGGCGAGACCCGGAGCCGTGGCCGCGCCTCCTCGTGCGCTGCCTGACTGAATCGCCGCAAGGATGTCGCGCTTGCTTACGCGTCCGCTCGCGCCCGTGCCCGGGACGAGCGATAAATCCACGCTGTTCTCGCGCGCGAGGCGGCGCACCAGCGGGGAGCTGCGAATCTTGTCGCCATTCGGCCTGGCTGAGGCGGCTGCGCTGGCAACTGCGGCCGGAGCCTGCATCTGTGCAGGCCTCGCCACAGCAGCCGGAGCCGGAGGAGCCGGAACAGCCTTGGGCGCGGGAGCTGGGGCCGGAGCAGGCTTTGGCGCTTCGGCCTTCGCGGGAGCAGGAGCGGGTGCCGTGGCCACAGCGGCCGCGCCGCCGGCGTCAATTACGGCGACGACGGTCTGGATTGGCACAGTCTGCCCCTCCGCGACCTTAATCTCGTTCAGCACGCCGGCAGCGGGCGATGGGATTTCCGCGTCCACCTTATCGGTCGAGATCTCGAAGAGCGGCTCATCGCGCTCGATCTTCTCGCCCGGTTTTTTCAGCCATTTCGTTATCGTGCCTTCGAAAATACTCTCCCCCATCTGGGGCATGATGACGTCAGTAGCCATTTCTCTCTCCTTGGAATTCTTCAGTAACGCGCCAGCTCGCGCGCCGTGGTCACAATGTCGTTCACGTTCGGAAGAAACCGTTCCTCGAGCGGCGGCGAAAAGGGCACAGGCGAATCCTTCGCCGTGACGCGCAGGATCGGCCCGTCCAGATCCTCGAAAGCGCCCTCGCAGGCGACCGCCGCGATTTCTCCGGCGATGCCGCCCGTGCGCGTGTCCTCGTGGACAATCAACAGCTTGTTCGTTTTCTTCACTGACTGCAGAATCGTTTCCTTGTCGAGCGGCAACAGTGTGCGCAGGTCCACCACCTCGGCGTCGATTCCTTCTTTCGCCAGCGTCTCGGCGGCTTCGAGCGACGCGTGCATCATCGCCGCGTAGGTGACGATGGTCAGGTCGCGCCCTTCGCGCCGCACGATGGCCTTGCCAATCGGCACGGTGTAATCGTCCGCAGGCAATTCCTCCTTGATCCGGCGGTACAGGAATTTGTGTTCGAGAAAGAGGACGGGATTGTTGTCGCGAATCGCGGACTTGAGCAAACCCTTCGCATCGTAGGCCGTCGAGGGATAAATGACCTTCAGCCCCGGCGTGTGCACGAAATACATCTCCGGATTCGCGGAATGGAATGGCCCGCCGTGCACGTTACCGCCCGAAGGCCCGCGCATCACCATCGGCACCGGCGCTCCCCAGCGGTAATGAGATTTTGCGACGAAATTCGTGATCTGGTTGAAGCAGCAGGCGATGAAATCAATGAATTGCAGCTCGGCGATGGGCCGCAAGCCCTGATAACTCATGCCCACGGCCGCGCCGATGATGGCCGTCTCGCTGATGGGCGTGTCAATCACGCGCTCCCATCCGAAGCGTTCCAGCAGGCCTTCTGTGACTTTGAACGCGCCGCCGTAAACGCCGATATCCTCGCCGATCGCGACGACGGCGGGGTCGCGTTCCATTTCCTCGAAAATCGCCTGGCGAATCCCTTCCAGCATTGTCACCGGCGCCATGTTATCGCCTCCCCGTCCTGCCCGCCGGCGATGATTTGCCCTGAGGTCCGCGGCCAAAAGGGACGCGCGGGGTAGCCTTCGCCGCACCTCCATTGGATTTTGAATTTTGTTTGACGTTCGCTGCGGCAACCTTTGCTCCGGGTTTTCCGGCCGCCCCGCCATTTCCTCCGGAAGCGGCGGCTTCCTTGGCCATCGCCGAGGCAATGTCGAATCCGCCGTAGTCCGCT
>DASYXM010000082.1:0-90268 GCA_035934795.1 Bryobacteraceae bacterium
CCGCTCCCTG
This sequence comes from Bryobacteraceae bacterium, assembly GCA_035934795.1. Lineage (GTDB taxonomy): Bacteria > Acidobacteriota > Terriglobia > Bryobacterales > Bryobacteraceae > Palsa-187. Next base: position 11 of record DASYXM010000082.1, read on the forward strand.
TGGTCGCGGCTCGGCAAGACGCTGTAAACACAAGCCCATTGTGAGCCGCGACCACAGGGAGCGGTTATTAGGGGTTTTTCAGCATCCTCCTAATGCAGCCTAAGGACGCTGCGGAAAAATGGGGCAGACAGCCATTTTCGCCGCACGGCGACGGAGCAAACCAATAACTTACCGAGGCGAAAAAAGTGTCTGTCCCTATTTTCCGCATCTAAGGGGCACGGCTACGTGCGGATCTCTCGAGAAGCGCCTGCAGACCCTGTTCGAAGCGATTCTTGTTCGCCTCAACGCGCCCGCCGGCGAACACCTCCGCGAGCTGGGGGAAGGCGCCGGTAGCGAGTTGGGCCGTCGCGAACTCGATGTCGATCGCCGCATCGTCGGCCGCTTCGCGTAGCGCGTGACCGAACACGAAGTCGTCGACCGTCGCCAGCAGCGTGATCTTCTGTTTCCGGGTCATCGGCGTTTCCGCGAGCGCCTCGAGACATTGCTCCATATGGCGCATCGCATTGAGCCCGGGCGGAGCCGACAACATCGAGGCGAGCGCCCAGGGGTGGCGGATGAATACCGCGTGGGTGCGCTTCGCGATCTCCGTCATCGCGCGCCGCCAGCCTTTCGGAAGCGACGGAAGGAGCGCTTCGCTCATCAGTGCGTCGTCCATCGCCGCGATCAGATCGTCTTTGGTCTTGACGTAGTGATACAGGCTCATCGTTCCGGCTTTGAGCTCGTGCGCCACGCGGCGCATCGACACCGACTCGAAGCCCTCCCGGTCGGCGATAGCGAGGGCGGCGGCGGCGATCTTCTCGCGGGTCAGCCGTGATTTTCGATTTGACATTCGTACACTGTACTATTATACTTATCGTACGATGTACGAAACCACCGTATTGATTGCCGGAGCGGGACCCACGGGATTGACGCTGGCGGTCGATCTCGCGCGCCGCGGGATCTCTTTCCGCCTGATCGAGGCAGCGGCCAAGCCCTTCGAGGGGTCGCGCGGCAAGGGCATCCAGCCGCGCACACTGGAGGTCTTCGACGACCTCGGAATCATCGACGCGATTCTCGCCGCCGGCGGGCTGTACCCGAAGTTCCGGACCCATTTCGGCCCCTTCTCGCTGCGGGCGGGCTCGCTCGCTTCACCCCAGCAGGCGACCGAGAGCGTGCCTTATCCGAACATTTGGATGGTGCCGCAGGCGCGCACGGAAGCGATCCTACGCGAGCGTTTGCGCGCGCTCGGCGGCGCGCTCGGCGGCGAGGTGGAATTCGGCAAGGCGCTCGCGACGTTCACGCAGAATGAGGACGGAGTGAACGTGACACTCGCAACCGGTGAAATATTGCGAGCGGACTTCCTGGTTGGGTGCGACGGCGGCCACAGTACGGTGCGAAAAGCACTCGGCGTGCGGTTGGAAGGCGAGGAGATCGACGAGAAGCCCATGCTGGTGGCGGATGTCGAGATCGAAGGGCTCGATCGCCGCGACTGGCATATCTGGCCCCTCGCTAAAGGCGGCGTGATGGCGCTCTGCCCGTTGCCGCATACGCCATTGTTTCAATTCACTTCGACAGCCAAGACGGCGGCGGCGGGTATCGAGGGCGCGGTACAAAGAGTCACGGGCTATCGCGTTGAGCGCGTCGCGTGGAGTTCGATCTACCAGCCGGCCGTGCGCATGGTCGACCGCTACCGCGTCGGGCGCGTGTTGTTAGCGGGGGATGCCGCGCACGTGCATCCACCGACCGGAGGCCAGGGTCTCAACACCGGCGTGCAGGACGCCTACAACCTGGGCTGGAAGCTCGCACACGTCGCCCGCGGGGGACCCGATTCACTGCTCGATACCTACCAAGCCGAACGCCTCCCGATCGCCGCGGCGGTGCTCGGGTTGAGTAAACGCCTGCTCGAAACGCGTTCGATCAAGCGCGGCGACGCCACCAACCAGCTCGCCCTGCATTACCGGACCAGCCCCCTGTGCTCGGGCGTCGCGCTCGGAAGCCTGCGTCCCGGCGATCGAATGCCCGATGCCCGGCTCGACGATGGCAGCAGGCTTTTCGATCATTTGCGAGGTCGCCACGCGACGGAGCTCGTTACGCCCGCCGGGCCTCGGATACTAGTTCGCCCGGACGGCTATATCGCGTACATCGGCCCCAAGCACTTCGGCGAGTACGCGGGTGAGCCCACGCACCGGATCCGCGGCGTAATCCCTCAGCGCGGCGACCTACTTACGGCAGCGTAGGGAAAGAGAATCCCCGGAACCCTGGGAAGTTGGTCCCGCGTTTTCAGCCGATGGAAGTGTCGATAAGAATCTCGACACGGCACGCATGAGTGCGTGCGCCACATCGCGCTCTTAGGTCGCCGGCTATTGTCTCAAGCGCGCTACGCTAGTTTCGCGGCGTCTGGACCTTGGGAGATGCGACGTAGCCGACGATCATGTCCTTGCGGACTTCGTTCACCACCAGCTCATACGGCTGCGAGGCTTTCGACAGCAGAAATTGCACGGGCTCGTTGATGGTCTTGTCTCTCTTCTCCACGGTCTTGTCGTCGGCGATCACGTCGATGGTATAGCGGTTTTTCTTGGGATCGGTCCTCTTCAGGAACACGGCCACGTCGCCGACCTTCTGCGGAGCCTTGGTCTTGCCGAGCTTGAACTCCACATAGTTGCGCTCGCCGAGCTGCTTCAGCGCGGCCAGCTCCTTGCCGTTGGTCGCGATCAGGCCGCTCTGCACGCCCAGATCGCCCTGCGTGGCCTTCAGATTCGCGATCGTCTTTTCCAATTCCGAACGCGTCGCGGCAACGTCGGTTTTCACGTTTGTCACATCGGTCGAAACTTCGCCGATGCGCGTGTTCGCGGCCGAAGCCTGTTCCTTCACCTGGCCGACCTCGGTGCTGACCGCGGTCACGCGTTGCGCCTCCGCCTGTTGTTCCTTCTCGAGACGTGCGGCGAGCTCTTCGGCGTGCTTCTCGGCTTCGACTTTAGCCTGGCCGGCGAGCTGGCTCGCCTGCACCCGCGCGGCGTCCACCTCGGTTTTGAGCGTTTCGACGGATTTCTTGCTGGTCTGCGTAGTCACCTGCGAAGTCTCGCGGAACTTGGCCAGCTCATCGAGCAGCGCGTTGCGCGTATTCGTCACGTCGGCTTGGATTTGATTGATCTGGTAATAGAGGTACCCGGTCGCCCCGATCAGGGCGACGACCAGTACCAACAAAATCCTTCCGAGCCAGCCGGATCCGGACGGTGGCGGGGGCGGTGTCGCGGGCGAAGGGTTCACGGATGCATCTCCTTTTATTGAGAACACAGAGCCACTCCTTTGCTCTCTATATTACATCGGGTTTCGGCCCCCGGAGGATTAGCGGGCACACCAGCGGCGCCGGTACCTAATTTCAGCTTAAGTAAAACTGCTCGCCCCGTTTTGCAGGCTGGCACTTAGATTAGGAGGTCAGCCGGTTTCCCCGCCGCGTCGAGCCAACCGCGTCAAGGCCGCTTCGCCGTCTCCGGCTGGCGCGCGAACTCCATGACTTCCTGCCGCGAAATGTCCGGCTCGAAGCACCGGCGGCACCGCGCTTCATACATACCCGCCGCGCCGACAACGATCAAATCGCTCGATTCCACCAGCCTTTGCGTGTGCTTGGCCGGCTGGCCGCAGCGCATGCATATTGCCAGCGTCTTGGTGATGGATTCGGCGATGCACAACAGAGCCGGCATGGGCGCGAACGGACGGCCCAGATAATCGGTATCGAGTCCGGCCACGAGCACCTGTCTGCCGCTATCGGCAAGCCGCGTCGCGGTCTCCTCCAGCTCCGGCCCGAAGAAGTTGGCTTCGTCGATGCCGATCACCTGGGTGCGGCCGTCCAGTTTTTCCAGGATTTGGGCGGTGCCCGAGACGGCTTCCGACGGCATGCGCTGGTCGCCGTGGGACACGATTTCGCTCGCCGAATAGCGATTGTCGAGTAGGGGTTTGAACACCTGCACGCGCTTGCGGGCGATGCGGGCCCGTCGCAGCCGGCGCATCAATTCCTCGCTCTTGCCCGAAAACATGGGCCCGCAAATCACTTCGATCCAGCCCGCCGGTCCCGCAAAAATATCCATGGAATAGGCCAGCATATCGAACCGCACGGTCCACCGCCATCACGCGCGACGCCGGTCGTGGGATCTCGCTTTTTGAGAGCGTAACCAGGGAACGCGCCTCGCATGGCCGTGCGGCGCCAGTGGGCGTTATATAATCTCACTGGAGGCGAATGAGCAAAGAAGACGCGATTGAAGTGACCGGTACTGTAGTCGAAAAATTCCCCAGTGGTTTGTTCAGCGTGCAATTGGACCAGGAACGCACGGTTCTCGCCCATCTGGCCGGCAAGCTCCGGCGCAACCGCATCCGGGTTCTGGCCGGCGACCGGGTGACGCTCGAAATGTCGCCTTACGATCTCACCAAGGGACGCATCACTTACCGCCATAAGTAATTTACCGCCATAAAATAATCCCGCTTCCGCGGTGTCGGCGCTTGCCCTGCGCCGCGGGTTTCCATGAGAAAGATTCTTTTCGTGTTCGGCACGCGGCCCGAAGCGATCAAGCTCGCGCCCGTGATCGCGAGATTTCGTGAAGACGAACTGTTTCGCGAAGACCAGGGAGGCCGCCGCGAGCCGTCATTGCTCGCGCGCGTCGCCGTCACCGGCCAGCATCGCGGCCTGCTCGACCAGGCGCTCGACGCGTTTGGGATTGTGCCCGATTACGATCTCAACGTGATGCGGCCGGATCAAAGTCTGTACGATTCCGCTTCGCGGATCGTCGCGGCGCTCGAACCGGTCCTCGCGCGCGAGCGCGCGGACTTGGTAATGGTTCAGGGCGACACATCCACCACCTTGTGCGGCGCGCTGGCCGCGTTTTATGCCGGCGTGCGAGTGGGGCACGTCGAAGCCGGGCTGCGCACCGGCAATATGCGCCAGCCGTTTCCGGAGGAGATGAACCGCGTGCTGACATCGAAGCTGGCCACGCTGCACTTCCCGCCGACGGAATGCGCCGCCGCCAATTTGCGCCGCGAAGGAATCGCCCAAGAAAGGATTTTCGTTACAGGAAACACCGGCATCGACGCTGTGCTCGCTGTGCGCGATGCGCTCGCGGGTGGCAAGCTTCGCGCCAATGGACTCCCTTCGCTCGACCATAGCAAGAAGCTGGTGCTGGTCACCGCGCACCGCCGCGAGAGCTTCGGCCGCGGATTCGACGGAATCTGCGACGCGCTCGCGCGGCTGGCGGCCCGCGGGGACGTCGAGATCGTCTATCCGGTGCATCCGAATCCCCATGTGCGCGGCGCGGTCGAAAGCAGGCTCGCGGGTGTGCGGGGAGTTCACTTGATCGAACCGCTCGCTTATGTGCCGTTTGTCGAGCTGATGCGCAGATCCTATATTCTGCTCACCGATTCCGGAGGCATCCAGGAAGAAGGGCCTTCGCTCGGGAAGCCGGTCCTCGTCATGCGCGAAACCACGGAGCGGCCCGAGGCGGTCCACGCCGGAACGGCGATGATGGTCGGCGCCGATGCGGATCGCATCGTGGCCGAAACCACCCGGCTCCTCGACGATCCGGCCGAGTACACGCGGCGCGCGCGAATTCACAATCCGTACGGGGACGGGCGCGCGAGCGCAAGAATTCGCGACGCGATTGTCGCCTATTTCTCAACAAGTTAGACATCCGAATCCCGGGTTTTGTGGCGCCCGGGGTTTACACTCGGGCTGCAGGAGGGCGAACCACCCTTCTGCATGGCGCCCTATGCGAATACCGAATCGGACCATTACGAGCCACGGGACCGCCGAAGGCACGCACGACGGGGCACGCGACGACGGTAAGAGCGGGGGCCTGCTCGAACGGTTAACGGCTCTCGTCGTGGGCCAGGCGCACGCCATGGAGCAGATCGTTCCCTACGTGCAGATGCATCAGGCAAGTCTCGCTCCGGAGGGCCGTCCGGCAGGCGTTTTTCTACTCCTGGGTCCCACGGGCACGGGCAAGACGCGCACGGTCGAGGCGCTGGCGGAGGTTTTGCACGGCAGCGATAAGCGCCTGCTGCGCGTGGATTGCGGCGAATTTCAGATGGAACACGAAGTGGCCAAGCTGATCGGCGCGCCCCCCGGTTACCTGGGACACCGGGAAACGCCTCCCGTGCTGACCCAGCAAAAACTCGCCGCGGCGGCGAGCGACGATTGCGACCTGTCGCTGGTGCTGTTCGACGAAATCGAAAAGGCCGCGCCCAGCATGACCCGGCTGCTGCTCGGCGTGCTGGATAAGGCGGCGCTGCGGTTGGGCGACAACACCACCGTGAACTTCGAGCGGACGCTGATTTTTCTGACCAGCAACGTCGGCGCCCGCGAGCTGCGCAAGGAACTCCGTCCGGATTTTGGATTCGAGGCGCTGGCTCCGGCGCCGTCCGCTGGCCGCTTGCAAAGACTCGACCGGATCGGGGCGGGGGCGGTGCGCCGGAAGTTTTCGCCGGAGTTCGTGAATCGCATCGACGCGGTCATCACCTACCAGCCGCTGGGGGCGCCCGAGCTGGCCCAGATCCTGGAATTGCAGCTGGAGGCGCTCGACCGGCACATCTCGAAGCGGCTGGGCGTGCGGGCTTTCACGCTCGAGCTGGATGCCGGAGCCCGGGAGTTCCTACTGGCGAAAGGAACCAGCAGCGAATACGGCGCGCGCGAGCTCAAGCGCACCATTCTGCGCTCGCTGACGCAACCGCTGGCCGCGCTAGTGGCGGCCGGCGCCATCGAGCCCGGCGCCATTGTGCGCGCGTCAGTTGAACATGCAAAGCCGGAGCATGGAACGTTGGAGCACGGCAAGCTGGAACTACGAGTGGGGTCGCAAGCCGATGAGAACGAGGATCGGGCCGGGTGCTAGCGTCCGTGTCCGCCCGCCGAAGCGTGGCCGCCGCCCATCGAGTGTCCGCCCATGGACCGGGCGCCGGACATCGATTGTCCCGCGAAGGAGCGCCCCGAACCGGCCCCCATACCGAACCCGCGCGGCACCGTCGCCGAACCCGGCATCGAACGCGTCCCGACGGTACTCGCGGGCGGGATGTACAAGGTCGACGCCACGAGGGGGCTGTAGAAATAGCTTCCGAAAGGACTATAGTAGGCGCCGTACGCCGGCAGGTAGGTGAACATGCCGAACCACGGATTCCACGCCCAGGCCCCGTAAGTCCCTGTGCCAAAACCGCCGTAGCCCGATCCATAGTAGCCGCCAGATCCATAGTAGCCGTTGGCATAGCTGCTGGAATTGGGGTTGGCGGCAACTCGCGCAGAGGTGACATTGGCCGCCGACACGTACTCGGCGCGCCGCGCGGCCCAGCGGTAGAACGAATCCGTATCCTTCACATCGAAATTGGACGCCGCAAGCGTAGGCGAATCGAGCGCGACCTCATGGCCTTTCTTGGCGAGGGTGTGGGCCGTTTCCGTGCTGACCCGAGCCTGACCCTCGTAGACCCGCATCTGTGCGGGTTCGGCATCGATCCGGTACAAGCCTTTTTGCGGCAGCGCGATCTGCGTACCGGCTGCCTCGAAAGTAATCGTATTGCCGGGAAGCAGCTCGCCGACCTCCACCAGAGCCGACCCGGAAACCAGGGCCAGGCGCGTATTCACAAGCGAGTTGGAAACCATCCGCACGGAGCTGTTTTCAGCCATCCGCAGGAACACGCCGGGCGTCAGGAGCACCTCCACGCGCCCCTCGTCGGTCGCGATCACCTGGTCCGGTTTCACTTCCGGAAACTGCGCGAACTTGGGATGGATCGGCTGGTTGTCGATGCTGACATCGCCTTCGACGTACTGGACCACCCCGGAATGAGCCGAGATGACCGACTGCGCGTAGGAGACCGCGGACAGCGCAAAGAGGAGAGGAAGTACGATCCGCATAACCTGAGCATGCGCTCTTTTGGTCCCCACGTCAACCGGCAGCCGGTTAAATCGGAAAAGGGGGAAAGACTACTCGTCGTTTGTCGCCGGGACCCCAATCGGGCGTCCGTTCCGGACTCTGTCGCCTCCCGCAAATCTATGAGTTCACGTGCGGGCAAGGAGGCAGCGCGGCCTGTCCCCTTTTTCGAGTCGGGACCGGAAATCGAAGTAACTCTCAAGCCCGCGTGGCATAGGTCGATGAGTCGCTCATGAGCCGGCTGGCCGACCCGTCCGAGATAGTTCCGCTCGAATTTGTCCACCGGCTGCGCCCTTGGGTGCGCCAGAGCCCCGCCCTTCCCGCCATCATCCTGATCGTGGGTTCGCTCGGTGCGGCCGGTCTGTGCGCCCGCTTGGACGCCAACCGGGCTGCTTCGGAGGAGGCACATTTTTCAACAACCGTAATGGAATCGAAAGACTGGCTGCAGCGCCAGCTGGAGACGTACGAAGATGTTCTCCTCGGCGCCTCCGCGTATCTGTCCGGCGTGAAGAAGATGGACCGCTCGATCTGGCGCGCATACACCGACCGGCTGCGCACGCTGAAGCGTTATCTTCGCAACTCTACTATGTTTCTTGCGGTCCCGGTATCCGGGTCCGGCCTGGCTTCCTTTGCTCGCGGGCAAGAGGCTGGCGGTCTTCCGGGATTTCGAGTGCACCCGCCGGCCGACGGCGACCCCGGTCCTCAGCCACTCCACCTGATTACCATCGCCGTCGAGCCGTGGACGCAAGGTTCCAAGGCCTTGGGTAACGATCACTCTACCGAGCCGCGCCGGCGAGCGGCCATCGGAGCGGCGATAGACCAGGGCGAGCCATCGCTGAGCCGGCCCGTCCTCCTCAATCGGGGCGGAGTCATCCGGCCAGGTTTGGTGCTGTATGTTCCCATCTATCGCGCGGGGGCCCAGGTCCGCACCGTCCAACAGCGGCGTGCCGCCTTGCTCGGCGTCGTGGGAACGACCTTCGCCGTCGACGAATTCTTCGGGCGTGCCTCCGCAGTGGCGAGTGGGGAGGTGGCCATGACCGTTTACGACGGACCGGCCAGCGCCGACGGTTTTGTGTACAGTTCGTCCGCGAAGTCCGCCGCGGCCTCCGCGAAGCCTCCCGCCTTTGAGCATCTCACGCCGGTGAAGCTGGCCGGAACCGTCTGGACGATCGGGTGGAACCGCGGACCCAGATTCTCCGCCCTCAGCCGGGTGTCCCCGTTTCTGGCGGGCGCGTGGGCGATGCTGGCTTCGCTGCTCCTGGCGGGTCTGGTGTCCAATCTTCAAACCACCAACCGGCGCGCGGCGGCGATCGTCGAGCAGCGCACCGTCGAACTGGCCCGCGCGGTGGCGGAGGCCGATTCCGCCAACCGCGCCAAGTCGGAATTCCTGGCCAACATGAGCCACGAAATCCGCACGCCGATGAACGGAATGCTCGGCATGACCGCGCTGCTGCTGCACACCGCCCTGACCGGCGAGCAGCGCGAGCTGGCGCAAACCGCCATGAGCTCCGGCGAGGCGCTGCTCGCTATCTTGAACGACGTGCTGGACTATTCGAAAATCGAGGCCGGCAAGCTGGAGATCGAGTCGAAACCGTTCGATATGGAAGCGGTCGCCGGGGAAGTGGTCGAGCTGCTGGCGCCGCAAGCCGCCGACAAGGACGTCGAGCTGGGCCTGCGGTGGCCGTCCGACATGCCGCGCCTGTACTGGGGCGATGCCGCGCGCGTCCGCCAGGTGCTCTTCAACCTGGCCGGGAATGCCGTCAAATTTACGTCTCGGGGACACGTGCTGGTGCAGGCGGAGCTGCTCGAGTCCTCCGGCGGCGTGGCCCATCTGCGCGTCCGCGTGGAGGATACCGGCATCGGGATTTCTCCCGAGGCCCAGGCGAACTTGTTCAAGAAGTTTTCGCAAGCCGACGCATCCATGACGCGCCGCTACGGCGGCACCGGCCTGGGGCTTGCGATCAGCAAGGAATTGATCCACCGGATGGGCGGCGAGATCGGATGTACCAGCGTATTGGGCGCCGGTTCGACATTCTGGTTTACTTTGTGCGTCCAGGCGGTTCTCCCGGTCTCCGAAATGGACGGGAAATTCCCGGCGCTCGCCGGCGTTCGCATCCTGATCGCCGATCCATGGCCGCTCAGCCGCGCGATCCTGCTCGATCACCTGTCGGAGACGCGGCGTACCCGCGATGTGGCGGTGACCTCGGGCGAGGCCCTGGCGGCGCTGGCCGCCGGCAACGTCTACGATCTGATCGTCCTCGAGGAATCGCTGTGGAACGAGGGCGGCTCACCGCTCCAGGACGCGCTGGCCTACGCGGCGGGGCGGCATGGCACGCGCCTGCTCGTCGGCGCGCAGATAGGGCATCGCCACGCGCCGTCCCGTTTCGCGCACGCCGGATTCGCCGGATGGATCGCCAAACCGATTCGCTGGACGCAGGCGGGTCCGGCTCTGGCGGCGGCCGTCGATGGTACTCCGGGCCGCGATGCGGCGCCGGAAGCCGCCGTGCTCCCGGCGATTCCGCCTGCCGGCCCGACACACCGGCGCATCCTGGTGGCCGAGGATAATGTCGTAAATCAGCGGGTGGCCTGCGCCCTGCTGAAGCGGGAAGGTTTTAACGTCGACATCGCGAGCGACGGTAGCGAGGCGGTCGCTATGTTTTCGCAGCAACACTACGACGCGGTCTTCATGGATTGTCAGATGCCCGTGTTGGATGGGCTGACCGCCACCCGGAAGATCCGCGACGCGGACAAGGCGCGCGGAACTTATACGCCGGTGGTCGCGATGACCGCTCACGCGAGCAACGTGGACCGCGACCGGTGTCTGGCGGCCGGCATGGATGATTTCCTCACCAAGCCGATCGGAGTGCAGCATCTGCGCCGCGTCCTTTCGATTCTGGAGCGCGGCCAGCCCGCCGAAGTCGTAGGTTCTGTCTAAAGCAGTTTCATAGATAGCGCAGACCGTTCTTGTGGGGCAGCCCTTCCGGGCTGCAGCCGCGCTTCTGCGGGGCTTGCCCGTCGCTCTTGGCGAATCGCCGGGCAGAAGCCCGGCGGCAAGGCGGAAGCCATGCCCCACAACGGACCACGATCACCGTGAAAATGCTCGCGCCGCATTTCAGTCCGTCTTTGCGGCGGTGGCATCGTTAGCGCCGCATAGTAGTATCGAGTTGTGTCCCGCGTAGCTGTTCTGGCCGCCGCGCAAGCGTTGCTCGCAGCAGCAGCAACAACAACGTGTAGCGCCGCCGTTCCCACGTTCTACGCCGACGTGCTCCCCATCCTGCGGAATCGCTGCCAGGAATGCCATCGCCCCGGCGCGATCGCGCCCATGCCGCTGACCACTTATAAGGAAACTCGTCCGTGGGCGCAGGCCATTCGCGCCGCCGCGATCGCCCGCAAGATGCCTCCCTGGTTCGCGGATCCCTGCTGTGGGACGTTCTCCAACGACCGCAGCCTCACGACCGGCGAGATCCAGACGCTCGCGGCGTGGGCGGCCGGCCACGCTCCCGCGGGCGATCCCACGGCGGGCGATTCCGAAGCTAGACCTCCGCCTAAATCCTGGCCCCCTGCGTGGAACCTCGCGTCGCCGGACGTGGTTCTGCCAATGCCGGTTCCGTTCGCGGTGCCGGCGAAGGGAGCCGTCGACTACCAGCGCTTCGTCATCCCCACCGGCTTTGCGGGAGATCGCTGGGTGCAGGCCGTGGAGGTGCGGCCGGGGGCGCGCGCCGTGATTCATCACGTGGTGGTTTACATTCGGGAAGCCGGCGAGCAATGGACCGTCGGTCCAACCACCTCCGACCTCCTGGCCGTCTTCGCGCCGGGCTCGGGAGTGCAGACCTTTCCGGACGGCATGGCGAAGCTGATCCCGAACGGCGCCGACCTGGTGATGGAAATTCATTACACGCCCAACGGGCATGCCGTGACCGATCGCACGAGCGTCGCCGTCGCATTCGCTAAAAACCGTCCCGTGCAGCGCGTCATCTCCTTGCAACTGGCGCGCACCGATCTGCACATTCCTCCCGGCGCCCCCGACTATCATCTCAGCGTGTGGGGCAGCCTGCCCAACGACGCCCTGCTGCTCGGGTTTTTCCCGCACATGCATCTGCGCGGTAAGGCGTTTGAGTACGATCGCATTCTCGACGACGGCCGTCCCGCCCCGCTCCTCCGCGTGAGCCATTACAATTTTCACTGGCAGTTGCCCTATCGCCTCGCGAAGCCTCTGCCGCTGAAGCGGGGGACCCGGCTTTCCGTGACGGCCTGGTACGACAACTCCGCGAACAATCCGCTGAATCCCGATCCGTCTGCCGAGGTCGTGTGGGGCGAGCAGAGCTCCCAGGAGATGCTGGTCGGCTTCTTCGACGTGGCCGTGGATCCTTCCATCGACCGCCGGTCTTTCTTCATCCGGCAGGAGTGACAGAACCGCGACTGCGAAATAAGCGGGGGAATTGCATCGGATTTTCCCGCGTCGATTCCGCCTTCTTCCGATATGCCAAACTGGGGAGGAAGCGCATGCCGGTGCAAACATTTCTAGCGGGAATTGTCGTGGCGCTCGCGGCCGGCGTAGGCATCGGGGCGCTGTGGCTTCGCGGGCGGACTTCCCCCGTTGCGCCGCCGGAACCGGGTCCGCCGATCGCCGAAACACTCGTCAGATTGGAGTCGCAGATTCGCGATCTCGAAGCCCAGCGCCAGCACATGATGGGCGGCATCGACCGGCATCTGGAAACGCTCAGCCGGGAGACCGTCGCGCTCTCCCAGGCTCTCCGCCAGCCGCAGGGCCGCGGACGCTGGGGGGAGCTGACGCTACGGCGCGTCGCTGAGCTTGCCGGCATGGTGCCCTACTGCGATTTCTTCGAGCAGGAAAGTGCTGAAGGCCAGCGCCCGGACATGCTCGTGCGGCTCCCCGGAGGCCGCACGCTGGCCGTCGACGCGAAGGTTCCGCTCGCGGCGTATCTCGAAGCGGAGGCGGCCAACGGCCCCGCCCGCGACGCGGCGCTGATCCGTCACGCACAGCAGCTCGCGCGCCACGCGATCCAGTTGGGAGCTCGGGAATATTGGGTGCAGTTTCAGCCCGCCCCGGAAATGGTCATCCTGTTCCTGGCCGGGGATCATTTTCTGAGCGCGGCGCTGGAACGCGATCCGGAATTGCTGGAGCGGGCGCTCGCGCGTAAGGTGCTGATCGCGACGCCGCTGACGCTCATCAGCGTGCTGAAGGGCGTGGCTTACGGATGGCGGCAGGAAAAACTTGCCGCTAACGCCGAGACGATTCGAAGAATCGGCTCGGAGTTTTACGATCGCCTGCGGGGATACGCGGAGGCCTACGCCGACGCCGGGCGTCACCTGGCGCGGGCGCTCGAGGCTTACAACCGCTCGGCCGGCTCATGGGACGCGCGCGTGGTTCCCGCCCTGCGCCGCCTGACCGAGCTCGGGTTGGGCGGTGGCGCCGAGCCGCCCATCGTTGCGCCCGTGGAAGGAGTCGTGCGTGAGCCTCGCTCGACCTCCGTCTCGGGACCCCAGTAAATGTGGACCAGGTAAATGTGGACCCGGCACCTGTTCCTCAAGCTGTCGGAAAACCGGACGCTGCGCAAGTGGATGGAAACGTCGCCCAAGGCGAAGGTCGTGACCCGGCGGTTCATCGCCGGGGAAGCTCTCGAGGACGAGCTGGCCGTGTGCGCGAACCTGCAGCAGCAGCGCGTGTGGACCGCGCTCGATCATTTAGGCGAGAACGTCACCAGCCTTGACGAGGCCGCGCGGGCCGCCGATGCGTACGTGGCCGCGCTCGACGCCATCGCCGCTCGCAAACTGAACGCCACCGTTTCGATCAAGGTCACGCAGTTCGGTCTCGATCTTTCGGAAGCCGCATGCCTGGAGAACGTCCTCCGCCTCACCTCGAAAGCCGCAATCACCGGCAGCCGCGTCGAAATCGATATGGAATCCAGCCGCTATACGGATCGCACGCTCGACATCGCCGTCAAGGCTTCCGCGGCCGGACCGGTGCGCTGCGTGATTCAGGCCTATCTGCATCGCAGCCATGCCGACGTCGAGCGTATGAACCGGCACGCGATTCCCGTGCGCTTGTGCAAGGGCGCCTACGACGAGCCTCACACAGTGGCGTATCCCAGCAAGGCGGATGTGGACCGGCATTACGTCGAACTCATGAGGAAACTGCTCGACGAAGGCGCCTATCCCGCCATCGCGACGCACGATCCGCGCATCCTCGACGAAGCGGTCGCGTACGCCCGCGCGCATGGCATCGGGCCGGAGCGCTTCGAATTTCAGATGCTGTACGGCATCCGCCGCGATCTGCAACGCAAGCTAGTCGGCCTGGGTTATCGCCTGCGCCTCTACGTCCCGTACGGCGCCGCCTGGTATCCCTATTTCATGCGGCGGCTCGCTGAACGGCCGGCAAACGTGATGTTCGTCGCGCGCAGTTTATTCCACTAACGGCCCCTAGAAATCCGGCGCGGATTTCACGACCTCCGGTGTCACCGGGACGTGTTCCAGAATCTCGATGCCGAACGCGTCCACACCGAGCACCTTGCGCGGATGATTCGTGAGCAGCCGGATGGTGGTGAGCCCCAGGTCCGCCAGGATCTGCGCGCCGATCCCGGTTTCCTCCTGCGGCGGCGCCTGTTCGTGACGATGCAGCGGCGGCGTGTAATGCCTGCGCGCGCCCAGCCCGGATTGATGCAGATACACCAGCACGCCCGCGCCCTCCCGCGCGATGCGTTCGAGCGAAGCGCGCAGCGTCTCCCGGCATTCGCATTGCGTGGAGCCGAATACGTCGCCCAGCAGACAGCGCGCGTGCATCCGCACCAGCACGTTCCTCGCTCCGCGCACTTCGCCGCGCACCAGCGCCACGTGCGCCTCGCCGTTGATCGGGCTTACATAGGAGATCGTCTGGAAGGAGCCGAATTCGGTTTCCAGGCACCCCTCGCCGCGCCGCTCCACCAGGTGCTCGTGAGCCAGGCGATGGCGGATCAGGCTAGCCACGGAAATCATTTTGAGCCCGTGACGGCGGCAGAACTCGGTGAGCTCCGGCACGCGCGACATGGAGCCGTCGTCGTTCATGATTTCGCAGATCACCCCGCCCGGCGCAAATCCGCACATGCGCGCCAGATCGACGGCCGCTTCGGTCTGCCCCGCGCGCACCAGTACACCGCCCTGCCGCGCGCGGAGCGGAAACACGTGGCCGGGACGCGCCAGATCTTGAGGCCGCGCGTCGCGCCGCATGGTGACCTGAATGGTGCGGGCGCGGTCGGCTGCGGAGATTCCCGTCGAGACGCCTTCGGCCGCGTCGATCGATTCACAGAACGCCGTGCCGAAGCGCGACGTATTTTTGGCCGAGATCAGCGGCAGATGCAGCGCGTCGCAGATCTCCGGCGCAAGCGCCAGGCAGATCAGCCCGCGCCCGTGCGTCGCCATGAAATTGATCGCCTCGGGCGTGACGCTCTCGGCGGCCATCGTGAGATCGCCTTCGTTTTCGCGATCCTCGTCGTCGACCACCACCAGCATCCGCCCGGCGCGAAATTCCTCCAGCGCCTCGGGAATGGAAGCGAACGGCATTTTCTTTCAGGATAACGTGCACGGCGGGCTTGGGCGCGGACCGCTGGCTTGAAGGCGGGAGACTGCCAGCGCGGGCATTGATATAGCGTTGACGACATAATGTCTTCTATGGCATAATCAACTGTGGCGTGGGAGGCCGAGTTCGCCGATGAGTTCGGCGTGTGGTGGAACGGTCTGACCGCCGCGGAACAGAAGAGCGTTGACTATACCGTCAGCTTATTGCAGGAACTGGGTCCCGCACTCAGGATGCCGCATTCTTCCGGGGTCGAGGGGTCGCGCCACGCCCATATGCGCGAGCTGCGGGTTCAGCACGAAGGAAGGCCGTACCGCGTGTTGTATGCGTTCGATCCGCGCCGAGTCGCGCTGTTGCTGACCGGTGGCGACAAGACCGGCGACGATCGCTGGTATGAGCGGCAAGTGCGTCGCGCGGATGCAATCTACCGCGGCCATTTACGCGAGCTGAAGAAAGGAAATTGACTCATGGCACGGAATTACAGAGAGCTACAAGACAAGATGGACCCGGCCAGCCGCGCCGATAACGTGCGCCATGTGCGCGACGAGTTGCAGCGCATGGCTCTCGACGAACTCCGCAATGCCAAGCGGCTTACCCAGTCGGACATGGCCGAGGTGCTCGACGTGCCGCAGAGCTCCATCTCGCGCATTGAGCAGCGCGCGGATATGTATCTCAGTACGTTGAGGAACTATATTCACGCGATGGGGGGCGTCCTGCAGATTCAGGCCGTCTTTCCCGATGGAGGCGCCGTGGTCATCAGCCGCTTCGGCGACTACGAAGAGCGGGACTATGTGGTCAGGGTGCGGGCGGAGCGCAGCGGCGCCTATCGATTGGAGGCGCAACCCGTGGACCGGGGAGCGCCACTTTCGACCAAACCTCTCAGGCCCCACGCATTCACGAAAACTCTGAAAGCTCTCCACCTTGGCGAGGCTCAGATCTCGGCTGTCCGAAAGAGCCTGGAAGAGGGCAAATTGACGGAGATCGGAGGAAGATCCGCGCGCTTGGTTTTCAGCGCTCCGGATTTGATCGCCGCTGGCTTCGAGGCGACGAACACGAAACAAACCGTCGATCGATGATCTTCGGGCCGGCGCGAAATCTTTCCAGCCCCTCGGGAATGAAAGCGAACGGCATTCCTTCAACAAAACGTCCCGTGGCGGTCGCCTGAGCCTTGCCTGCGTAATAATAATAATAATGATATTCCCGCGCCGCCAGAACCACAGGAGGTGAACATGACCGCTGGTCCCTTCGCCGTTCCGGCGATCCGCCGAGCACACGCGAACTTTCTCGCGTTCGTTCTGTTCTCCGCGTCAACCGCCTTGTTCGCGCAACAGGCGCCGCAAGCGCAGCCATCGGCACCGTCCCAACCGCCGGCTGCTTCGACCCAACCTCCGGCAGCAACCCAACCAGCGCCAGGCCAACCCGCAGCCGAACCGGCGCCGCCTCCTTTCCCTCCGCCCGGCGAGAAATTGACGCGCAATCAGCTCGACGGCCTGGTCGCGCCCATCGCGCTGTATCCCGATCCTCTCATCAGCCAGATTTTTGTCGCCGCCACCTATCCGCGCGAGATCACGCTGGCCGTCCAGTGGATGAACCAGCATCCCGATCTGAAGGGCAAGGAACTCACCGACGCCGCGCAGCAGCAGAGCTGGGACCCCAGCGTCCGCTCGCTGGTGATGTTTCCAACGTATTGCGGCGCCTGAACCAGGATCGTGTCTGGACCACCAATCTCGGCGACGCGTTTCTCGCCCAGCAGGCCGACGTCATGCAAGCCGTCCAGCGCATGCGCCGCGCCGCCAAGGATGCCGGAAAACTTTCGACCAACCGCCAGATGAAAGTGGTGGAGACCACCGACTCCGGCGAGACCGTGATCGAGATCGAGCCTGCCTCCCCCAACGTGATCTTCGTGCCGTCCTATAACCCGGCGTGGATCTGGGGACCGCCGCTGTGGTATCCCTATCCGCGCTGGTTCTGGGGACCCGCGCCCGTCGCTCCGGGAGTGTGGTTCGGATTCGGCCCGGCCATCGCCGTCGGGGCGTTTTACGGGCCCGGCTGGGGCGGATGGGGTTACTGGGGGTGGCGTCCGGGATGGGTCAACAATACCGTGGTGGTCAACAACACCTTCATCAACAATACCAGCGTCAGCAACGTCTCGAACACCACCGGCACCGCGAATCCCGCGACCGCGAGTCCTGCCGCCGCAAGCCCAGCGACTACGAGTCCCGCCGCCGCGAATCCCAGCGCTACGAGCTCGAGCACTGCCGCTCCTAGCAGCGCTCTGGCCAGCAAGACCAACGTCGGTAGCACCGCCCCGGGCAGCGCCCCCGCCGGCAGCACGAATACCGGAGCTACCGGTGCTGCGAATCCAGCCGGCGCTACTACGGGAAGCGCGAATGCCGGCACATCGAGTGCGAACGCGAGCGCGGCCAATGCGAGCGCCGGTAAAGCCAACACCGGCGCCCCAAATTCCAACGCGTCCAATGCCAGTCCTGCCGCTAACGCACGGACCTCGCCCCAGACTTCGACATG
This sequence comes from Bryobacteraceae bacterium, assembly GCA_035934795.1. GTDB lineage: Bacteria > Acidobacteriota > Terriglobia > Bryobacterales > Bryobacteraceae > Palsa-187. Next base: position 17,984 of record DASYXM010000082.1, read on the forward strand.
GACGCATGACCCTTCACACCGTCAAGGCGTCCCGTATGCGAACGCCGAGGTGGCCCAGCGCTTCCATGCTCCTCCGCCATTAGGTCAGCGTCGCGGCTCTCCCGCCGCGTCCGCCCGTCCGGCGGGCAACGGCCACCGAGGAAATGCGCCCTTGGCTCGGTCGCGCGGAGGCGTCCCACGCGGAGGTCAGCCCAAGGGTGGAGGCGGCAAGCGTTAACCGGTTGCTGGAAAAAAGGGAAAGACTAAGTTAGACTCTAAAAATTCACACTCAGGAGGTTGTATGGCTGCGGATAACGCGATCATTGCAAATCTGGTGAACCGCTTCGAGCGGGGTACGCTTTCGCGCCGGGAGCTGATTCAAGGGCTCTCAATACTGACCACCGCAAGCGGCGCGGCGACCGTCGCCCCGTCGGTCGCCGAAGCCCAGGGTGCCGGCATTAAGGGCGTCAAGATCGACCACATCAGCGTTCAAGTCACCGATCTGCCGGGTGCCATCGCTTTTTATCAGAAGATGTTCGGACTGGTGATGGTGAGCGAGGATAAGCCCAACGAGATTTTTCGCCTCGGCGCGGCGGGGAAGACGCTGGTCTCGCTCCACCACAAGAGTCCCACCGGGATCGTGGATCACTTCGCCATCGGCGTCGAGGGATTCAACAAGGAAGCGGTCACGCGGCAACTGAAAGAGCGCGGGGCGAATCCACAAGAAAATCTGGATGCCGGGTTTCATATAAAAGATCCGGAAGGAATCAGCGTCCAGCTGGTCGGAGCTTGAGACAACTGAACCGGCCGCTGGTTAGGGCCTCGCAACCACGGCGCACCGAAGCGCACTCTTGTGGCGCACGCTATCAGCGTGCCGTGTCGAGACTTTTCTCGACACCTGTTCGGGGATTGAAAGAAATGCTCAGCCTCGCGTCACTCCGCCAGCCGCTTTTCGAGATCCGCGGTGATCGCGGGAAGCGTCTCCGGATTACGCATCAAATTGCGAACGCCGTCGGAGTGGTAATTCTCGTACAGCGCCGCGACCGCTTCCAGAGCCAGCGCGTAAGCGACCGCTGCGTTGCCGGCGTCCAGTCCCGCCCAGCCCTGGTTCAGTTGCGTGAGCTTCGGCAACTTCCCGTTCTTGGCGAGCTGCTTCAATTGTGCATGGATCTCCGGGCGTTGAGTCTCCCCGGAAAGCCTCTGCGCCATGCCTTCGTGCAGCCACGCCGGCCACGGGCCGAGCATCGCCAGGCACGCATGCACGGTCTCATGCGCCAGGGCTTTCTGCATCCGCGCGTCGAGTTGCTGGCCCGCAGAGGCGGGCATGTGGATTCGCCCATCGAAGAGTCCACCGGACCATTCCGCCGCGCCCGTTGTCTTCAGATACGCCTCACGGCTTTGCACGATGGTCGGAATTCTTTCCTTCGTCGTGCAGCCGAGCTCGGCGGAAACCCGCGCGTAGATTTCATCCACCGCGGCGACCATCCGGCGCGCCGTATCGGCGGGAACCGTGACGTCGTCGTAGCGCAGCACCACGCGCATGCCGTACAGCGTCTCTTTGCTCTTGTCGTTTTTCATTTCCCGGTCCACGCGGGCGTACAGTTTTTCGAGATCGGCATTCGGCGCAAGGTCCAGCGATTTGCGCCAGTATTCCAGCGCCTGGCGATTGTCCTGATTCTTCCACGCCGCCACGCCGGCCATCAGCAGCAGGCCCGCATCGGGATGCGCGCGGATCTCGGGTTCCAGCAACCGCAGAGCTTCGTCGGGACGCCCATCGTCGATCAGGCGGTCGGCCTCGAAAACCATCCTGCCCCCTTGCACGCGGATGCCGGCGTCCGCGGATTTTGCGTTGTTCGGCGCCGCTCCTGGTGCCGCCGCTCCTGATGCCAATGATGCGGGTGCGTTCGCCGTTACTTCCGTCCACGCCGCGCTCTTGCGAGCCTTGTCGAATGTCTCTAGGCCCTCGATCGCGCTCGCCGGCAAATATCCATCCACGCTGCGGCCGTCGACTTCCGCCGAAACTTTGTAGCACGGCGTGCTCTCTCCGGACATCGCGTAGCGGAGCTTCAGATTCGCACCCGCGGGCAGGCTCGCCACCACGTTCGAATCGGCCGAGCAGCCCGAGCGCAACGGCGTACCGCCGTCTTTCACCGTAATCGCCAGCAAAAGAAGCAGGAACGTCGCCATCCTTTGAGCCTACGGCCATCGGGAAGAGAAGTCGCTCAGGTGAAGGCCCTAGGGCGCCTTGGGTAGAACCTTATATAGAATTCCCGAACCGCTGGAGTGCACCACCGCAAGAGACCCATTGGACTCCAGCAGCTCCTGAACCGCGCGACGCTCCTCGTCGCCAGCCTCGCGGAACAAATCCTGTTCGCCAAAGTAGACGTAGCTCAGCCCCCGGTCGCGGCAATACGTTTCCAAGTCCTTATAGGCATTGACCATACTCCGATGATCCTCGGCGTACCACCAGCGCGGCATCATCGGCAGATAATTTCCACGGCGGCCCGTGTAGAGATACAGAAGCGGATCGTCATAGGAAAGTACGGTTGCCGAAGGCGGCAGATTGGCGGCCATCCACTCATAGTCGGCGCGGCGGGCGGCTAGTTGGATGCGCTTGGCTTCCGCCGTTTCTGGCATGAAAAAGAAGGTCACGTACACTTGCAAAGCCAACGCAAACAAGCAGACCGCAGCCACTGTGGCGCCGAAAAGAAATCCGGCGATCCGCTGGCCCCTGTCTCTATGGTGAAACGCGGGGCGCAGCATGGTCCACAGATGCTCCCCCTCGGCGACCAGACCGGCCGCGAGCAAGGGAAACATCGGCAGCACAAAACGCTCCGTGGCAGGGTAATGCCAAACCAGAAGTATTGCCACGGAAAAGGCTGAAAAAATAGCGTAATCGACAAGCACGCCGCGCCGCGCCAGGCGTACCACTCCTGCAATCATCGCTGCCGCGATAACTTGAGTCAGGATCTTGAAAGGCAGATTATCAAAGATCTTGGGCATCACCAGCGCCCCCATCCCATACAGGATCTGGTCGAAATTCTTCCACAGCACCACCGCCAGGTTGTCCCAGCCCACGTTGGCGAGCTGGAATCCCAGGTAGTCCGTGTAGTAAGTCAATGTAAGATTCTGATTTGTATGGTTGGTCGCGGTCCACGCCGCCCACGCGATCACGACCGGAACTGTGACGATCGCGAACAGCTTCGCCCGGCGAAAATCCCGCCGCATTACGATCCACACCAGGACCGAAGCCACCAGCGCGATGCCGGCGGTTCGCGTCAGGTAGGCCGCCGATGCGGCCACTCCGGCCGCTAGAATCGCCTTGTCGCCTTCTTTTCGCGCGAGAATCAGCGTCGCTAAGACCAAAGCGGTAAAAGGGATCTCTGAAAATATCCGGGTTCCGAAAATCGCCATGTATGGACTCAGCGCCAGCAAAGCCATGGCGATCCAACATCGCGGGGACGTCAGCCCGGAGCTCTTATATAAGATCAAGGCCCCAACCAGACAGACGACCAGGCACAGCCAGCACGCGAGCGTCGCCAGCCTCAAGTTCTCGGGGAAGCTCGGGTTCAGTCGCCAAATGATTGACAAATAAAAAGGATAGAGGGGAGGAAATTTGGTTTGATAAGCATTCTCCGGGAGGCTCGTGATGCGGTAGCCGTTCCCCGTCGCCAGGCTCTTGGCCGAAACGTAGAAAATGCCGTCGTCATGCAGGGACCCGAACTCCGGCATGTCCGCCGCACGCCAGGCGAAGATCACGGAAGGCGCGAGTACGACCAACAAAAGAAAGAAACTCTGGATGTTTCTGGACATGCCTAAATCTGGCTATCGACTTCTTTTCACTGGCGGATTACCCCCGTTCTGGGGGAACTCGGTACTCCTCTAAGAGGATGCTGAAAAACCCCTAATAACCGCTCCCTGTGGTCGCGGCTCACAATGGGCGCTTTGTGTTTACAGCGTCTTGCCGAGCCGCGACCACAGGGAGCGGTTTACCTCGCGCGTTTTTCAGCAGCCTGCTAAGTTAACGCAAGTGCCTCAAAAATTTAGGTATTCTGAGTCGTTTTACGAGGCTGCGTTAGGCATATGCCTGATTCTCGTCCCGTACCCCCGATGCTACAGTTCTCCTAGCGGCAGAGACCTGTCGTGCACAAATAGGGAGAGGAGAATTAAGAGGACAATGAAAAACTTTCTGCTGAAGTTGAAAGTGATGAAGGATACGCGCGGTCAGGACCTCATCGAATACGCTTTGATGGCGGGTTTCGTGGCCGTGGCCGCCGGCGCCATTATGCCGGGCGTTGCGACGTCGATCAGCCAGATCTTCTCGAAGGTCGCGTCCGTGATGACGTCCGCTGCATCCCAGGGTAGCTAACCAAACCAACAACGCGATTTTACGGAGGCGGGGAGCGCAGGCTCCCTGCCTTTCGCGTTTTTGGGCCGCCGTCTTTCAGCCTCGTCTTTGAGCCCGCCCTAGGCAATCTTCTTAATTACCACCAGTACTTTAGTTTGTATGACGGCTCCGTGAGGATTGCAATTCCTGAGAGGCTTTCCCGGCGCGTATAGGCGGAAATCCTAATTTCAGGTATCACCCGATGGATGTTACAGTTCTCTTGGCGGCAGAAACTGTCGCGCATAAGAGAGAGAGGAGAACAAGCAAAATGAAGAATTTTCTGCTCAAATTGAAGGTCATGAAGGACACGCGCGGACAGGATCTCATCGAGTACGCTCTGATGGCGGGTTTTGTGGCCGTGGCCGCCGGCGCGATTATGCCCGGCATCGCGACCTCGATCAGCCAGATCTTCTCGAAGGTAGCGTCCGTGATGACGTCCGCCGCTTCCCAGGGTAGCTAACCGACCAGAACAACGCGATTTTACGGAGGCGGGGTGCGCAAGCTCCCTGCCTTTCGCGTTTTTAGGCGTATTGTATAATCCCGCCGTTTTGAGCCGGCTAAGTAAACCTCGAAGTCGTCCCCCGTACGTTAGTCCCTCCGATCGCTTCAGAGATCCTCACTACCTGAGACGCTTTCCATGGCTTTTTAGGCCTAAATCCTAATTTCGGGTGGCGCCCCGCGATGGTAAAGTTCTCTTGGCGGCAGAAACTGTCGCGCAATAGGAGAGAGAGGAGAACACATCAAATGAAGAACTTTTTGCTCAAGTTGAAGGTGATGAAGGACACGCGCGGACAGGATCTCATCGAGTACGCTCTGATGGCCGGTTTTGTCGCCGTGGCCGCCGGCGCGATTATGCCCGGCGTCGCGACCTCGATCAGCCAGATTTTCTCGAAGGTCGCTTCCGTGATGACCAGCGCCGCTTCCCAGGGCAGCTAAATCCCAACCGAACACTCGACATGAAGGCGGGGGGCGCGAGCCTCTCGCCTTCCACGTTTTAGCCCGCCCGTTTTTAACCTGTCTTAGCCGTTCCCCGCCGTGTCTCACCGTTTCTAATCGTTCAACTGAAGCTTTTTTCTCAGCGCCAGGTACTTCGGAAAGACCAACGTATCGATTTCCGGCTCGGCGGAGTTTTCCGGGACCGGCCAGCGCTTCAGGAGTGTGCGAGCCTCTCCTGTCCTCCCCGCGTCGACCAGGGCGGACCCGTAGAGAGTTCGCTCGATGCCGTCTAAAGCCGGAGGCGTTGCGTTGTAAAGCGTCCGCAAGCTCTCCAAACCGCTTGGAAGACGGGCCGGGTTTTGCCACACGCTCAACTGGCGTCGAATCCGCTCGTCGGCGGGCGCTTTGGAAAGCGTCGCGAGCGCTTGATCCGGGCGACCCGTGGCATACAACCAAGTGGCCTCGCGCCACATCGCCAAGGGGACGTTTTTCGCGGCGATTGTCGCGGCAAATTTGCGGAACATCGCATCCGCGCCGGCGAGATCCCCCGCCAGCCAGTGCGCGTAAGCCGCCTTCACGAACGAAGCGCCGCCGAGGAAGTTCGGGTCCAGGGCCGCGACTTCGAGAAACTCCCGCTCGGCTTCGCGGAAACGCCCATTCATGAAATAGACCTCGCCGAGCGAATCGTGCGCATTCAGCCGGCTCTCCGGGCGCTTGCCGTATTCTTCAAAAGTCTTGCGAGCCGCTTCCAAATCTCCCGCGTAGCCTTCCGAGTACCCCAGCAAATTCATGGCGTTTGCATTGGACGGATCGGCCGCGAGCGCCTGGCGGTACAAATCCGCCGCGGCTTGAAAATTGCGCGCCAAATTGTGAGCCTCCGCCGCGGCGAGGAGCGCGCTGGTGTCGGCCGGAGCCAGTTTCGCCAGATCGGTCAGCGCCGTGGCGCGCTCCGCTACATCCTTGCGGATCGTCGCGGCCAGCACGCGCAATTGAGCCCGGCTCGCTTCCGATCGCAGGGTCCGGCGCGCTAATCCTCGATCGGTCACTGCCAGTGCTTGGTCCGATTTACCAGATTGGGCCAGGCTGCGGGCCCACGCCAGCCACCCGGCTCCGAAATCCGGGTCGAGCCCGACGGCCCGTTCGAAGTCGCCCCGGCCCCAGGCCTCGGCGGCGGCCGGGTTCGACGTCGAAAACCCGCGCGCTTGCGGATCGAAGCGATGCGCCACTTCGTCCACGGCCGCAAGCAACGTTCCCGTCTTTGTCGCGAGCGGCTCAATCCGCAGCGACGCGGTGCTTTCAATCTCGAAATTCATCTGCATTTCGGAATTCAAGTTGGTCCCGCGCTCGCGCGTGAAATAGGTGTGCAGCACTTGTGGAGCGCCGGCCACGCGCGCATCGGCGAAGGTGCCTGCGCCCACCACGATTACGCGCGCCGATCCCGTCAAAGCGTCGCCGAGCATCGCGGGACCCGCGTTGCGGACCCAGTCGAAAGCCGCGTCTCCGGTGAGATTTTCAAACGGCAGCACCGCGATCTTGCGCGCGACGCCCGCACCTGGTTGCGGCGCGTTGCCGCAGGAAACCTCGAACAGTACGAAGAAGAGAGCGATCAGCGGCGCGGCACGCGGAGCGGAAGCAATGGCGCGGCGCGTCAGAGGACCTTGGGCTCCGTGGCCATCAATTGTTTGAACTCGGGATCGTCGCGGAGACCGGCGAACTCCGGCTCCTCCTGAAACTTCTGGCGTTCCTTGAAGCCTTCCTCCAGCGCCTTGCGGATGTAGATGAGCGCGTCTGCGTTCTGGCCCTTCTTGGCGAGCGACTTGGCCAGGTAATAGTGATACTTGGCGCGATCGGCGACGTTGCGATCCTGCACCAGCGATCCGACCGAGCTGTGGCTCTCAAGCACGTTGGGATCGAGCTCCAGAGCCTTCTGCAGCGCATCGGTCGAAAGGTCGTATTGCTTGCGCTCGAAATATGCGTTCGCCAGATTGGCCCACGTGGAGGCGGCGTCGGGCTTCACGTTCAGCACCTTGCGGAACTCGGCGATGGCGCGCCGGTAGGATTTTTTGGAATAGTAGACGGTGCCCAGGTTGTTGACCGCGTCCACGAACTTGGGGTCCAATTTGATGGCGCGCTGGTAGTATTTGCCGGCGTTATCGAGGTCGGCGAGCTGGTGGTAGGCGATGCCGATCTTGTTGAGAATCGCCGCCGAGGCGGGCGCCTGCATATAGGTCTCGATGGCCTCGCGGTACATCTTGCGGGCCATGTAAATATCGCCGCGCTCGACGGCCGTCAGGCTGCGCGATCGTCCGGGGACCGCCGCATTCCCGCCGCTTGGCGCTGTGGTCTGGCCGGCCGCCTGCCCATTTGCTGGCGCGACCACTTGAATGACGAGTCCCGCCCCAAGCAACAGGGAGAGAATTGACATCCATCGCCTCTTTAAGGACACTGTGATGCTTACTTTAGCACTATTCGCGAAACCAGTCGCGGCCTCTTGGAGCGGACCGTTTGGCCCGCCACTTCGGCGGTTTGCCGAGTGCGCCTCCAAGTGGATTCCGGCTTCACCAGGGATTTGGTGTCTGATTCAGGCGGAGCCGGGAGGTCTCCGCTGACCATGGGAATAAGGCGGGGCTCTAGCCCCACCGATATAATCGAGCAGATGTGGCCCCTTCTTTGTTTCTTGATCTGCACGATTTCCGTGCCGGACGCAGAGCCCTGAGGACCAGATCCTCGCAGTATACAGGCAGATGGAGAAGGCCGAGCAAGGCGGGGACGCGAACACCGGCAACTTCCTCGACGTTCGCGTGCCGCTGCGGACGACCTTTTTCAGCATCCTCCCAAGAGGGCTACCCGTGGAAGTGGCTCGAAGAACGCAATGGCTCGCGGTCACTTCGACGAGACGGCGACTCAGTCTTCCACCGATATTGGATTCGAATGGCGGTCTTTGACCTGGCGGACCCCTTGTTCGTAACGCTTCTCTCCACCTAGGATTTCCGAGGTCAGCCAAATGTAGGCCAAGGCTCCAGCATTGCCCAGCAGCACCATCCGTAGCATGTATTTCATATATCTCCATGCACACGGGAGCGGTCTCTTGGCCTCTCCAAAAGATAGGTTTTCAATCTGGGAAAACCGAAGGTAGACTACAGTCTGGGCTTTCGCGACGTTGTTGAAACCGTGGCTGCCGTCCTAGGGAAAATCCTCTCCGATCGCAGCTGCGGCACTCTCGGCCACGTCGGCAGCCGAGGATGCAGAAATCTCAGGAGGACTTCCATGAAACGTCTTGTTGTTTTCGTTTTCGTTGCAGCCATATTCGCAATCCCTGCATGGGGCGCTGGAGGGGTGCCAGCCGATCTTAGTTTCCTGAGCACCACCGCACCGGCAAGTTGCAATACAGCCGACAACGCCATCGTGACGGCACAGCAGTTGTTCGGATCGGGAGTGGGATTCGCGTGCCTGAAGACGCTGATCTTTCCGCAATTCGCCGTCGGCAATGGCTGGACCAGTCAGGTCACCGGCTTGATGCCCGTTCAACCAGTGACGGCCGGGCTGGTGACGGGAACGTCGCCCGGCTTCGCCGTTGAGGTCAGGGCTGGTGCACAGGCAACCGCATCGCCCAACAATGGGCCAACGGGATTGATCAGCTCCTTCGATGGCGGTTGTCTTGGATTCTGGGATTCCGTCACGGCGCAGGCTCTCATCCACGCGGACGCAGAGATCGATTCCGGAGATGCGACCCGCGTCAATTACACGGGACTGGCAACGCGGGGCAAGTGCACGGGAGGAGTGGACACGCAGGTGCCCGGTTTGGGACAAGGCCCCATGCAATTACAGGTAGTCGCTCCCAACGCGGGCGCGCTCAGCCAAGCCACGGGCCAAGTCACTTATTTTTTTGACGGCGGCACTTTTCAGTGGCAGGTGACGGTGAATCCGGTCGACATCAACCTCGCTAAGCCCGTCTGGACCGCGCCGCTCTATCAGGGCGGCGATTACGTGACCGCGTTTTCGGTGGTGAACGTGGCGAGTGTGGCGCAAACCGTCACCGTCTCGCTACGGAATGACAACGGCAACCCGATCGGAAGTCCCACGGTGACGCCGTCGCTCGCCGCCGGTTGCGGGTGCAACCAATGGGGGCAAAGCGCCACGGGCGGATTTTACGCCGCAACAGTGCCGGCCTTGTTCGGCGATATCGGGACGCAGACCGGTTCGATTCAATTTAACGGAAATGCGGGAAACATCGTGGTGATCGTGCTGCGGACCATCAAGAACAGCTTGGGCAGCGTCCCGGCAAGGTGAATCGCCGCTCGTCGGGAAACGTCCAGGCGTTTGTCTCCATCGCCTTTCGATCCAGGCCGAGAGGTTTAGTGGAGGGGAGTCGCAGCCTCGGCCACCGGCGCTTCAACAATTGCGCCCACCAATGTGCAGTGTGAGCGTGAGTCACCATCGCACTTTGGCGGGTGACGCGCAAACCGCGGAAATGGCGGAGCTCCGGATTCATGCGGGCACCGGCGCGTCGACGGGCAGCCGACTGTACAGACGAGAACTCCGCGAAGTCCGCTGTCTGCTATCCTCAAACCCATACCCACGTTGGGCGCCACCCGGTAGCGAGATGCGACCCCGTAGCGCGCGATTTTTACCACAAGCCATATCGTGAAAGACGGCCGAGCCATGCCGGATAGCGAACCCGAGCGGCAATTTTTCCAAGCCGAACATCTAGTGGAGCTGCAGAGCGCCGAGCTCAAGAAGGAGCTTCGCCTCGGCGACCTGGTCCTGTCGCAGATTCTCTACATCACGGGGCTGGCCTGGCTCGGTACAGCGGGCAAGGTGGGATCTTCCCACATGATGTACTGGATTCCCGCCGTCTTGCTGTTTTACATACCGTCGGGCATTGTGGTGGTCCATTTGAACCGGGAGATGCCGCTCGAAGGCGGCCTCTATCAATGGGCCAAGTTGCGTTTCGGCGATCTGATTGGATTCCTGGTGGCCTTGAATTTATGGGCCACCATCGTTCTGATCCTGGCCTCGGGTATTTCTCAGCTTACCGACAATCTGGCCTACGCTGCAGGACCATCCGGCGCCTGGATCGCCGAAAACAAATCGATCACTATGGCAGTCGGCGCGCTGTTGATGGGAGGCCTGATGGTGATGGCCGTGCGAGGTCTGGCGAATCGCAAAATGGCTCCATAACACCGGCGGCTTTGTCCTGCTCCTCGTCCTCGGCGGGATGGCGTTTTTCGCGCTGCCGCGCTGGTTGCGTGGAGGAGCGGCCGTCGCTCCCGTGGCTGTGGCTGTTCCAGCCGTTTCTCTGCTGAATCTGAACCTGCTGGGCAAGATGAGTTTTGGAGCCTTCTGCGGGTTCGATGGGGCCGCTATTTTTTCGGGGGAAGTGCGCGATCCGCAAGTGGCGCGAACCATCCGCCGCTCGATTTGGCTTGCCGCGCCGCTGATTGCGTTGTTCTATATTCTCGGCACGGCCTGTGTCCTGACGTTTACCCAACCCGGCGACATCGATATGATTTCCCCGCCCACGCAAGCGGTGAGCCGGGGGGCACAGGCGACGGCGATGGCGCTCTTCGCGGCGCCCTTGGTGGCAGGCCTGATGATCTGCAATATCATCGGAGGATCCAGCATTTACTACAACGCCGCCATCCGGCTGCCGATGGTGGCCGGATGGGACCACCTGCTGCCCGGGTGGCTTAGCCGCCTGCATCCGCGCTTCAAGACTCCCGTCGGCTCCATCGTGTGCATCGGCCTTACGACTTTCGGCTTGACGATTTTGGGAAACCTGCGGGCCGGCGCCCAGGAGGCGTACCAGCTATTGAACAATTCGGGGGGCATTTGTTGGGCGCTCGCGTACCTGGTGATGTTCGCCATTCCGCTGGTGGCCCCGGGCGAGAAACCTCCGTGGGGCGTTCGAGTAGCTGCCGCTTCCGGATTCTCGATGACGCTGCTCTACGCGGTGTTGTCGATTTTCCCGGTGATCGACGTGAAAGACGCCGCCTCGTTTACGGCCAGGGTGAGCGGCGTTGTGATCGGCATCAACGCGGCGGGCGTATTGTATTTCTGGCGCGCCAATCGGCGGAGGGTGCATACGCCTATCCAATGACGCGAGCAATGCTGTAAGATAAAACCCGTTGCACGGAAATTAGGAATGTGAATGCCTGACCTTTTGAGGAGATCACCATGAAAGATTCAGAACGGCCGGTACGAGAATCCAAGATCGGACGCCGCGATTTCGTCGGGCTGGGCGCCGGCGCGGCGGCTGCCATCGCCGCATTCAACGCCGGCCAGGCGTCGGCGCAGGCTCCTGCGTCGAAAGGAATTCCGTGGTGGGCGGCGCGGCCCGCTAAGGCGGGAATAAAGCCGGCCGCGATCGATATGCACGCGCACTGGTCTCCGGAACCTTACAACAAGGTCCTGGCCAGCCTGGGACAACCCCTCGCCAATCCCTATCCGCTCGATTACGATCTCGACAAGCGGCGCCAGTGGATGGACGACCACGGCGACCTGATGCATTGCCTCACTCTCTCGGGCGCCATGCCCTGGCAAAGAACCTCGGCGCAGGAGGGTGCGCATCTCGCGCAGGTGATCAACGACACCGGTATTCAGGTCCACCAGAAATATCCCGACCGCTTCGTCATCGCCGCCGAGCTGCCGATGCGCGACCCCGAGCTCGCCTTGAAGGAGCTGAACCGCGTCGCGGGGCAGCCCGGCATCCGCGCCGTCCACCTGCCCGATTCTCTCGAAAAGCACGACTACATATTCGACCCGGGCTTTGCGCCGGTGCTCGCGCGCATCGAGGCGCTGAATTATCCCATCATCTTTCATCAGTTGGATGGGGCCGTCAACGCCTTCGGCGGCGGCCGAACCGCCGGGCCGCCCCCGCTCGCGGCCGGGATCGACGCACCCATCGAGCACACGTTCCTGGCGACGAAATTCATTTACACCGGCACGCTCGATAAGTATCCGAATCTGCAAATCGTCTTGCCGCATGCGGGCGGAGCTTTTCCCTATCTGGCGGGACGCGAGGAGCATTTCCTTTATCACATGAGCGACCACGGAACCAAGATCGAGCACCCGTTCCGCGATTACCTGCGCCGCTTCCATTACGATTATTTGATCTACTATCCCGAGGCGCTCCGGTTTTTGATCGGCTTGGTGGGATTCGACCGCATCGTGGTCGGCACCGATAACTTCGCGGCCAAGGACATCGAATATCCGAGTGCCGTTCTCGATCAATTCAACTTCCCGGCCGCCGACCGCGACCGCATCTTGAAAGGTAACGCGATGCGGCTCCTGCATCTTTAGCACGACCGGAAGAAAGGCGCCCGAAGTGAAAGCCGGCTTCTGTCTTTTCGCTTGGTGTGCGGCCCTGTCCGCGCAGTGGTTGAATCTTCCTACGCCCGGAATGCCACGCACACCGGATGGCAAGCCGAACCTTTCCGCGCCAGCGCCGCGAACGGCGGACGGCAAACCGGACCTCAGCGGGCTGTGGGGCATGAACCCGGGGACGTACGTCGGCAACATTGCCACGGACCTGAAACCGGAAGACGTCCAGCCTTGGGCGGACGCTCTTTTCAATCAGCGCGCCGGAACCTTCGGACGCGACGACCCGTCGCAGTTCCAATGCCTTCCCCAGGGCCCGAGGGCTAATCTTTACGCTCCCGAGATGGAAAAGTTCATTCAAGCCCCCGGTGTCGTCGCGATCCTCATAGAGGATCTCAGCTACCGCCAAATCTTTCTCGACGGCCGCGAGCTTCCCAAAGATCCCGAGCCAAGCTTCATGGGCTACTCGGTTGGACACTGGGATGGCGATACGCTCGTCGCCGAGAGCACGGGTTTCAAGGATCGAACATGGCTCGACATGGCGGGGCATCCGCACACCGAAGCCTTGCGAATCACCGAACGTTTCCACCGCCGCGACTTCGGGCACATGGAAATTGCGGAGACCATCGACGATCCGAAAGCGTTCAACAAGCCATTCACGATCACGATCCAAGCCGAGATCGTCCCGGACACCGAAATCCTGGAATACGTTTGTGCTGAGAATGAAAAAGACCACCGGCACTTGGTTGGGACGGTTTCCGATAGTAAGCCCGCCGCGGTGGCGGTCGCGGCTGAAGTGCTCGCCCAATACGTTGGGTCCTACGAGTTTGCTTTCCCGGAAAACCCCACGGTGCCGGCGACCTATAACGTCACCATGTCCGGCGGCGCATTATTCATGGACACGGACGGTAAAGGCAAAACCCCGCTGATTCCAGTGTCGGAGACCGTCTTCTTTTTGCGTGACGCTCGAATTGAGTTTGTGAAAGATGCCCGGGGCGCGGTCACTCATTTCACTCGAACCTGGGTGGAGGGCGATTTGAAGTATATGCGAAAGCGGGATCGTAAATAGTCGAACAGCTCCTGGATCGCGGCCATTCTACCTATCGCCCGCCCGCGCGATGAATGCTCTAATAAGAAAGAAGGTGATCCGCCGGCAGGCGCGATCGGGAGGAACCTATGACTGCACGGACTTCTTTCTCACTAGCGGCCGCGCTCTTCTGCGCGACCGCTTGGGCGGCCGATACGACGCCCCTGGACGTCAAGACCGGCGAATGGGAGGCCACCGTAACCAGCGATAGCTCCGGCCAAATCCCCGTCCCGCAGGCGCTGCTCGACAAAATGACGCCCGAGCAGCGCGCCAAGATGGAAGCCGCGCTGAAGGCGCGCGCCACGCCTCGAACCAACGTCCATAAGCAATGCGTGAAGAAGGAAGACCTCGGCAAACCCTTCGGTAACGACGAGGAACGGAAATCCTGCAAACAGAACATCGTGACCTCTTCGTCGACCCGGCAGGAGATTCACATGGATTGCGAGATCGGCGGCGGCAAGCAGAGCGGCACGTTCAAGCTGGAGGCCGTGGATTCGGGCACCGTCAAGGGAACCCTGGAAATGACCGCCTCCAACGGCGGCCGCACCATGAACGTGAACTCCGCGTTCTCCGCCAAATGGCTGGGACCGGTGTGTTCGGAATCCAATAAGTAGGCTGGCGACTTCGCTGACCACCGCTGATGAGCCCCGACCGTCAGGGAGGGGAGGGCCTACGCGCGCGCTCCTCTTGTTGACGCGCGCGGTGCAGAACGGGCTTGTTCCCGGGCACCTACCTGTGAAACAGGCTCTTTACGTGCCCCCAGAAGCCCTTGCTCTCTTTCTTCACGGGCTGCGGCGGCGTGGCCGGTGTGATGAAGATCGTGCGCGAGGACGGGCGCGGCGGCGTGCTGACGGCCTCGGCGGTGACCACGGGTTCCCGCGTTGAGGGCTGCGCCGAAGGCTCCCATCCGGCGATCTGCGTGCGTCCGCCGCCATGCAGTTTGCACGCCTCGACGGGCTGCGTTCCGGCGATGAACACCTCGCTGTGAACCTTGGGACAATTGGGCGTCGCGAGTTGCCCGGTCTCGGAATCGACATCGGCGGTGACGATGCCCTCGGGCGCTTCGAAACCGTGGACGTTGCGGTACTGGCGGTGCTGATGTGCGTGCTTCATGAACTCCACCCAGATGGGGAGCGCGCTGCGCGCGCCTTCCAGCTTGAAATCGCGATTATCGTCGAAGCCCACCCACACCACGCAGATCAATTTCGACGTGAACCCCGCGAACCACCCATCGCGCGACGTTCCCGTCTTACCGGCCGCCGGAAGCAGGAAGCCGCGCCCGCGCACGCCCGCGCCGGTTCCGGAACGCAGCACTTCCTGCAGGACGTTGGTCATGATATAGGCCACGCGCGGATCGATCGCCGGCTTGCGCTCGATCGAGGATTGAAACACGCGCGAGCCGTTCTGATCCCGAATGGACTGGATGAAGCTCGGCTTCACCAGCATGCCCTGATTCGGGAAGAC
The DNA here is from genome assembly GCA_035934795.1 of Bryobacteraceae bacterium. Taxonomy (GTDB): domain Bacteria; phylum Acidobacteriota; class Terriglobia; order Bryobacterales; family Bryobacteraceae; genus Palsa-187. The sequence continues at coordinate 33,157 of DASYXM010000082.1, forward strand.
CGTGTAAGCGCCCGCGATTTCGATGGGCATCACTTCGTAGGCTCCCAAAGCGATGGAAGGCGTCGGTTTGATGTCCAGGTTCAGGCCGACGGCGCGCGCCGTCTCGGCTACCTTGTCGAAGCCGACCATCTCCCCCACCTTGACGGCGGGAACGTTCATGGAATGCGCCAGCGCCTGGCGCAGCGTCACGGCGCCGCTATATTTTTCCTCGAAGTCGGCGGGCTCGTAGATCTGGTCCTCGAAATAAAACGTGGTGGGCTCGTCGACCACCGTGGTTGCGGGCGTGATCACCTTGCCGCCGTCCTCGAGCGGGGAAGCGAACGCCGTCGCGTAGACGAACGGTTTGAACGAAGATCCGGGCTGGCGCTTGGCGAGCGCGTGATCCAGCTGGCTGACGCCGTAGCTCCGGCCGCCCACCAGCGCCTTGACCTCGCCGGTTTCCGCGTCGAGCGCGACCAGCGCCACCTGCGCCAGCGGAAATTCGTCGGTGCCGTATTTTTTCGAGCGGCGCTTCCACTGCTGATCCGTTTCCTGAATGCCCAGCCGCACCGCCTGCACCGCGTCGCGCTGCAAATTCATATCGAGCGTCGTGAACACGCGGTAGGAGTTGTTCTGGAAATCGTAGGAAAATTTATTCTGCAGCGTATCGTTGACCAGATCGACGAAATACGGCGCGTCGGTGGATTCGGCGGCTTCGCGCGTCACCTTGAGCGGGGAAGCCGCGGCGTCCTGGTATTCCTGATCGTTCAGGGTGCCGTTGTCGCGCATCGCCTTGAGCACGACGTTGCGGCGCGTGCGGGCCCGGTCGGGATAGCGAAACGGATTGCGCCCGATCGGCGACTGGATCAACCCGGCGAGCAGCGCGGCGTCGGCGGCCGTCACCTGCGTCAGGTCCTTGCCCAGATATACTTCGGCGGCCTCGCCGAATCCGTGGATGCTGAAGCTGCCCTGGTGGCCCAGGTAAATCGCGTTGGCGTAATCCTCGAAGATCTGCTCCTTGGTGAGCTCCTGTTCCAGGTGCAGCGTGATCAGCGTTTCGGGGATCTTGCGGCGCCACCCGCGCTCCGGCCCGAGCCACAGCGTGCGCGCGAGCTGCTGCGTCAGCGTGGAAGCGCCCTGCGATCCGCGGCGCTCCTTGATATCCACAAGGGCGGCGCGCAGGATGCCCATGGGGTCGAAGCCGGCGTGCTGGAAGAAGTGCTTGTCCTCGGCGGCCAGCACCGCGTCCACCATGACTTTGGGGATGTCGTTGAAGTGCACCAGGCGGCGCTTCTCGCGCTTCTGATCGAACAAGTTGGTGATCGGCTGCGGCTCCAGGTAGTACAGCGTGCGCTCGGAGTGATCCCGCACCGAAATGATTTGCGTCACTTTGCCGCCTTCGATCTTGACCACCGCGCCCTCGGGATCGTAAGCGTCGGCTCCGGGATTGATCTCGATGGCGTCCGGACGCGTGTGATACCAGCCTAGCCGGTTGGTGCTCGCTTCGGAATAGCCGGCGTCGTGTAAATAGGAGGTGAGCTCGCCGACGGTGGCCGGGTCCCCCAGCATCACTGGCTGCGGCGCCGCGTACAGCATGGACGTGTTGGCGAACGGTCCGCGGCGCAGCTTGTCTTCGATCAGGTGCGCGTATTTGATGTAATAAAACGTGAAGGTGCCGGCGAAGGCCGTTACAATCAGCGTCAGGATCAGTAGCAGGGCACGGCCCCACGGATTCATGACCAGGCGGACAAGCGATGACTTGCGGGAGATTTGGAATTTAACGGCCACGCATCATTCCGATGTTTTCTTGGTCTCTGTGAACAGGTCTTTCCAGATATCCCCGTCCGGTCATTTCTTGGTTTCGGCGAATAGCTCTTTCCAGATGTCCTCGTGCGGTTCCCAGTCCGGAGTCTGCCGCCCGGTGATTTGCAGGTCCGCGACCTTCAGTGTGCCATGTCCGTAAGTGCAAATGTATTCGGTGCGCGGCGCGCCGAACAGCACCGCCGTCCAGGAGCCGGTGTGCACCGGCATGCGCAGCCGCCGCAAACAGGTGCGGCAGCGGTAGCGCTGATCCCATACCACGGCCCATAGCAATCCCGTCGCGAACAGCCAATAGCCCAGCATCAGAAACGTGAAGGCCAGATCGAAAACGAAGGGGTCCCGGGGACGCACGTACATGAACGTGTCCGGCGTGGGAGCGAGCTTCAGCACCACGATCCGCACGCCCCATAAAACGGCGGCTACGGCCATGAGCTTCGCGACCAGGAATCCCCAGTACTTCATACTTGGTTGGATGCTGTTAGCGCCTCTCGAGTTCCGGCCCCAACTCCAGTTTGCCACAATCGTCCACTCTTTTATACGCGCCTCGCCGTGCTTTGTTCCGCCACCCGAGCGGGGGCGAACCGAACTGAAGCCGCGACCATGGTTTTCCAGTATGGCGCCGTTGATTCCATCAACATCTGTTGCACGCCACGTTGGTGCAGCCAAGTCGTCGCCATCCGTCACATCCCTTCGACGCCAACCAGGTTTCCTTTTGAGATCCTCTGGCGCAGCTCTTTCCACGGCCGATATTCCGGATCTTCCAGGAACGCGCGGATAGCGTCCATATTCGAGAATCGGAACAGAACCAGGCGGTGTGGCGTCCACTCGCCCTCGAAAACCTCGCAACGTCCGCCGCGCGCCAGAGCTTCGCCACCGTGCTTGCGAACCAGCGCCGGAATCGCTGCGGTGTACTGTGCATATTCCACGGGATCGCGAACGTCAACGTCTCCAATCAGATAAGCCGCCATTTTGAGACCCTTTCCGCCGTGTGAAACCTTAGTACGAATAATCAGTACTGCCCGGCCGCAAACACTATTCAATCCTAATGCGTAGGCGTGGTACTATCGATAAGTATAGACAAGAGAGGGCCTTAGCCCGGTAGTGTCAAGCACACAAATGTACAATGCTTTCTACGGTTTTTCGGAGGCCCCCTTCAGTCTGAGTCCCGATCCGGCTTTCTTCTATCGCAGCGAGCAGCATGAGGAAGCCCTGGCGAACTTGGTCTATGGCGTGCAGGCCCGCAAGGGATTCATCGTCCTGACGGGCGAAGTGGGCACCGGCAAAACCACCATGCTCGAATGCCTGCGCGATTACCTGGAAACTCAGTACATCGAGTTCGCCTTCCTGTTCAATTCGCGGATTACCAGCGATCAGTTTTTCGAGATGATCGCCTACGATCTGAACCTCCCTTGCCCGCGCACCTCGAAAACCGAAGTGCTGTTCGCGCTGAACCAGTTGCTGGTCGAGCAGGCGCAGGAAGGCCGCACCGTTGTGCTGATCGTCGACGAGGCGCACAACCTGGAATGGGAAGTGCTCGAAGAAATCCGCCTGCTGGGGAACCTGGAAAATCGCAACGGCAAGCTTCTGCAGATCGTTCTGGCCGGGCAGCCCGAATTCGACCGCAAACTGGACGCTCCCAATCTGCGCCAGTTGAAGCAGCGCATCGTCCTTCGGTGCGCGCTGCAGCCGTTCACACTGCGTGACGCCACCGAATACATCCAGACGCGGCTGGAGAAGGTGGGCATGCGGAGCCAGACCGTCTTCTCCGAAGAGATGGTGGCGGATGTTCACCTGCGCTCGCAGGGCATCCCGCGGGTCATCAACGCGCTGTGCGATAATCTGCTGCTCACGGCGTTCGCCATGGAACAGAAGGTGTGCACGCGGGAGATGCTCGATGAAGTGTGCCGCGATATGCGCCTGGAGTGGCCCGGAATGCGGCGGCTGCAGCGTGTGGCCAACGAATCGTTCGACCGCGGCTCGTATTAGCGCGCCACATCGCTACAGCAGCTCGTCCCGGCCGGCTTTTGCGAGCCGCTTAACCAACTCCCCGACCTCCTGGGCGCGGCCGCGATCGGCGATCAGCAGCGCGTCGGGCGTATCCACCACGATCAGATCCTTCACTCCCAGAAGCGCGACCGTCTTCTTGCCCGCCTCGACGTAATTGCCCGTGCTCGCCTCAACAATGGAAGGAGAGCCTAGCGCGTTGCCATTCGCGTCGCGCCTATGGAGCTCATAGACCGCGTTCCAGCTTCCGACGTCGCTCCATCCAATGTCTCCGGCAGGGATTCCGACGACGTTCTTGGCCCGCTCGAGCACCGCGTAATCGATCGAGATGTTCTCGCACAGATGGAAGATCGCTTCCAGCTTCGGTGCAAACTGACGGCTCGCGAACCGCGGCAGGCTCGCCAGCAGTGCGACGGTCTTGGGCTGGAACCAGCGCAGGTTTTCGAGCAGCACGGAAGCCTTCCAGAAGAACATTCCGGCGTTCCAATAGAAATTGCCCGCTGCGACGAACGCTTCGGCGGTCTGCACGTCCGGCTTTTCGCGGAAGCTGGCCACGGCAACGGGCGTGCCGGCGCGCGCATCCCGGTGACCGGAGAATTCGATATATCCGTACCCGGTTTCCGCCCATCTCGGCTGAATGCCGATCACCACGATCTTGCCTTCGCTTGCCGCTTTGAAAGCCGGGCGCAGCAGGCGCACATATTCGCGCGGTTTCGCGATCACGTGATCGGCCGGGAACACGCCCATCACCGCGTCAGGATCTATCGTGGAAAGAATTTGCGCGGCAAGACCAATCGCGGGAGCGGTGTTTCGCTGCGCTGGCTCGGCCAGGATCTGGCGCCTGGGGACCTCCGGAAGCTGCTTTACAATTTCCGCGTGCAAGTGGCGATTCGTCAGCACCCAAATGCGCTCGGGTGGCAGCAGCGGCTTCAATCGGTCGACGGTCTGCTGGATCAGGGAGCGTTCGCCGAAGAAATTGAGGACCTGTTTCGCGCGCACGCGGCGGCTGCGCGGCCAGAAACGCGTCCCGCGGCCTCCGGCGAGGATCAGCCCATAAAGATGCGACATTTTTGCTCGTCAGCTGATCGGCACGCCGCGAATCAGCTTCAGCGTTCGATTCCAGCGCGTCTTGGAGAAGAAATTCTGCACCAGATCGACGTAGTGGCCGCCGCCGCTCCCCACCCAATCCTCGGTGGGCGCATCGTAGGACCAGAAAATGAACAGCGGCTTGCCGATGATGTTCTCGCGCGGCACGAAACCCCAGTAGCGGCTGTCGAGCGAATTATCGCGATTGTCGCCCATCGCGAAATAACTGCCATCGGGAACCACTAACTCGCCGTTTTGCACATGCTCTGCCAGCATTTTAACGGCACGGTCCGCCACTGGACCAGCGGGCTCGGCCGGAAACGTATCGCGGTACGGCTCCAGGTCCTGGAAAATATGCTGCGCGTAAGGTTCCTCAAGCGGCTTGCCGTTGAGGTACACCACTTTATTCAGAATATGGAGACGATCGCCAGGTACGCCCATCACCCGCTTCACGTAGTTCTGGCGGATGTCCATGGGATACCGAAACACGATAATATCGCCCCGCTTGGGCTCGGTAAATGGCAGCAGGTGCTTGCTAAAGGGACCAGAGGGCGCGTAAGACAGCTTGTCCACCAGCAGGTGATCGCCGACCATGACGGTGGTGTCCATGGATGGCGTCGGGACGATAAAGGCCTGCACCAGCGTCGTCGTGCCGAACAACAGGATCAGAATGTTCAGCGTCCATTCGAAGACGAAATCGCGAGTCCCTTGCTGGAGCTTACTCATTGGCCTCGATACGGATGGATCAGCATGAAGCTGCGGCGCCAGCGGGTCTTCGAGAAGAAATTCCTCCCGACGTCCAGTATGTGGCCCACGCCGATGGAGGGATCCTGTAAATCGGAGGTGGGCGCGTCGTAGGACCAATAAATGATCAGCGGTTTGCCGATGATGTTCTCCCGCGGAACAAAGCCCCAGTAGCGGCTGTCGAGCGAATTGTCGCGGTTATCGCCCATCGCGAAATAGCTGTTGGGCGGCACCACCACTTCGCCGTTGGTCACGTGATTCTGCAGCATGTCGATGGCGCCGCGGTCCACCAAAACGTCCGGCTCGCCCGGAAAATTGTCGCGATAGGGCGCCATGTATTCGGTTTTGTGAAATTTGTATGGCTCCACGCTGGGGACGCCGTTGACGTACACCTGTTTGTTGACGATGCGGATGCGGTCTCCAGGCGCGCCGATCAGGCGCTTGACGAACGTCTGGCGGATGTCCACGGGATAGCGGAATACGATGATATCGCCGCGGCGCGGCTCGGCGTAGGGCAACACGTACTTGCTCATGGGGCCGGCGGGCGCAAAGGCCAGCTTATCGACCAACAAGTGATCGCCGATCAGCAGCGTGTCTTCCATGGAGCCTGTCGGGATCACATAAGCCTGCACCAGCGTGGTGGTCAGAAACAGCAGCAGCAGAATGGTGATGGTCCACTCCGCAATCGCGCTGCGGGGATGGTCGCCCTCCCGCGCTTGCGGACCCGGTGCTTCCGTCAACGGTGCGGACTGTGTTTCGGGCGCGGCTGAATCGGTTGTTTTTTCGAGGCTCACGTGTCTATTCTACCCGCATTGGCGATGTTAGCATGGGTGGGGCTGTTCACACGCGGCGGGGCTTTTGTCTCAGCTGATTTGGTTTTTGCACTGGGGGAGCTTGCTGGGGCCCGGGTTTCTTCTCGGTTCTGCACGTGCAGTTTTGAGGTTTGGACACGCTGCCGTAACCCTGAGGGGCGTTTTTTGGGCCACTCCCTCCCTTTTTCAACAACTTAGTAATCTTTCTGCTAACCCTCTTGCAAAAATGGGTCTATTAGGGTAAACTTCGTTCCCAGGTGGGGGCTTAGGAGTCGAACGAGCAAGTGAGGGATCGTCGTTTGCATTACGGCGGTAGTAGTCTCAGCGCCCATCTCGCGTCCGCGAGGAAGCGCCCGGTAAATCACATATTCAGACGCATCTGCGTAGTCCTTGGGGGCGATCTCCCGGGGAGTGGCCAATTGATCTTACAAAGGGGGACTAAATAATGAGGTCAGTAGTATTCAGGGGGGCTCGTGCCGGAAATACCTCGCACCTGCTCAGTGTTGCCTTGGGAGTGTTACTGATTGCCGGCTCGCTATTTGCGCAGGCCAATCTTGGGCGTATTCTCGGAACCGTCACAGACCAGACCGGCGCCGTCCTGCCAGGCGCCAAGGTGACGGTTATCGACACGGAGAGAGGCACCAACAGAGTTCTCACCACCGATGCCGCCGGGGAGTATAACGCTCCGACCTTGATTCCAGGAACCTATACGGTGCGTGTTGAAGCGAACGGATTCAAGCGGCTGGAGCGTCCGAACATCTTGCTCGAAGTCGGCAAGGAGCTGCGCGTTGACTTGACGCCGCAGCCCGGCGATCAGACCCAGACCGTCACGGTCACGGAAGCGATTCCGCTGGTGGACGCCACCAGTGCCACGCTCGGGGGAACGCTCAGCAACGCCGAAATCAACGATCTGCCGTTGAATGGCCGCAATTATCAGCAGCTGCTGGGTCTGCGCCCCGGTGTCATGCTCCAGCCGGGCGGCTCGCCCTGGACCCAGAGCACCAACAACGTTCGTCCGGACGAGACGGTGTGGATGGTGGACGGCGTTTTCAATGCCAATTGGTTCGACGCCCGCTCCATCGCCAACATGGGGAGCCCTTTCACCGATATGGCGACGATTCTGCCGGTCGACGCGATCCAGGAATTCAACGTCGAGGAAAACCCGAAAGCGGAATACGGCTGGAAGGCCGGCGCGGTGGTGAACGTCGGTGTCAGATCCGGAACGAACGCGTTTCATGGGTCGGCCTACGCGTTTGGGCGTACCGATTCTTTGGATGCCCGTGGCTACTTCAATCTGGCCCCTGTCAATGGAGCCTGCCCGCTGAGCACGAACCTGGCCGCCTGTAACCAGCAGCCCACGCAATTCGAGCAGTTCGGCGCCGTGGTCGGCGGCGCGATCAAGAAGGACAAACTGTTCTTCTTTGGCGGCTATGAGGGCATGCGTAACCTGGTCGGCAACGGTTTCCCCGTTCTGATCCCCGAAACCGCCCCGCAACCTGGCGGCGATCCGAGGAATAGCATGGCGGATGCCATCACCGGACTGCAGGCCGCTGGCGTGCCGGTCAGTCCCGTAAGCCTAAAAATCTTTGGCTGTAACAATTCAGCCGTGTGCACCGGCGGCTTCATACCGGCCCAACCGAACAGCACCGCGTTCGTCAGCAGCTTCCCGAACGATAATGTCAGCGACAACTACGTAAGCAAGATCGACTATAACATCAACGACAAAAACCGTATCAACGGCATGGTATTGGCGGGCCGTTATCATGCTCTCGGCGAAGATCACGCGGCGACCAACGCAGCCTGGGGCGACAACGTCGTTCAGGATACCTGGACGATCACCGGCAACTGGGTTTATACGCCCAACTCGCGGCTAGTGAATGAAGCCCGCTACGGGTACAACCGCGCGACCTTCTTCTTCGACCCGGCCGACGCCAGCGTCAAAGCGGACGGTGTGGGCTATCCCATCAACACGGGCACTGGCGTCGGCGGGTTCCCGACGATCACCGTATTTGGATTTGACGCGCAGGCTGGCCAGTTACTCGGCAGCCAAGGGGGCCGGCCGCTGGATTCAGCCCCCAACCCGTATTGGGATATCCAGGACAGTGTTTCCTATTTGGCCGGGAAGCACGCCTTGAAGTTTGGCGGCGAATTCGCGCATATCGAGGGCGATGCCGACGCCCACGACCAGCGGGGCCACATCTTTTTCACGGGTGGCAACGCTTTCCCAGGTTCCACGCCGCTCCAGGACTTCTTCGCAGGTACGCCGGGATTTGCAGGCCTGCTGGTAGGGAATCCCAATGTAGCGCTGCGGTGGACTTCCACGGCCGGCTTCGTCCAGGACGACTGGCGGATCACCTCGAAGCTGATCATCAACATGGGCATGCGCTACTCCTACGTCACGCCCATGAAGGAAATCAATAATCAGATTGGCAACTTCCTGCCCTCGGTCGGCATAGTTCAGCAAGGCAATCCGGCCCTTGGCAGCACGGTCTTTCATGCCGATGGGAAAGACTGGTCGCCGCGCCTAGGCTTTGCCTACGATTTGAATGGCAAGGGAACCACCGTGATCCGGGGCGGGGCCAGCGTGATTTACACCACCTTCCCCATCGCCAATTTCGTGGCGAATCCCGGCGCGGCCAACGTCCCGGGAGGCACCAACCTCACCACGGCTCCAACCGGCTTCTGCACTACGGCCATAAAGGCCGGATCCCCTTGTCCGCAGACCTTTGGAGGCACTATCAACGTCGGCAGCCTGCAGGTCCCCAGCGGCGCTATGAACTGGGATGGCGTGGTGTTCTCACCTACGCTTTCCTGTACATCCGACCGCCCGTGCAATATGGCGGCCGTGGACCCGAACCTGAAGAACCCTTACCAGGTGAATTACAATTTCGGCGTCCAGCGCACCATTGGCTCCAATATGTCCGTAGACATCGCTTACGTCGGGAATTTGGGCGAGCGGCTTACGGGTCTTCGCGATATCAATCAGTGCATCATCCCCGCAACGGTTTCATGCGTTCGTCCCTTCGGCGCGCAATTCCCCTACCTGCAGTTCATTAACCAGATCTCGAACGATGGTCATTCCGCTTACAACAGCCTGCAGACCACGCTTACCAGGCGGCTTTCTCACGGTCTCAGCTTCACTGCCGGTTACACCTACGGCCACGGCCTCGATAACGGTTCGCTGAATCGTTTCGGCGTGCAACCGCAGAACAGCACGAATGCCGGGTTAGAGTATGGCAACAGCGATTACGACACCCGCCACCGCTTTACTTTGCAGTCCAGTTACTCCATCCCCGGCAAGAAGGGCTTTGGGCAATTGCTGGACGGCTGGAAGCTTAACGGCATTCTGACGCTTGCGACCGGCCAGCCGTGGGTGGTTCTCGATTCCAGCGACAATTACAGCAATGCAGTTGAATTCACGGATCGCTGGGATTTCTTCGGGAACCCGGGGGTCTTCCAGTCCAGCATCCAGTCCATTCCTTACTGCAGCGGTTTTGGCATCACGCCCGCGGGTGGCGTCGATACGAGCGGCGTGACATGCACGACCACGTCGGGCGTAAGCGGCCTCACTACGCAGTTTTCCTCGTCGGCGTCCCAGGCCATGGCTGCCAAGTGCGCCGCCGTCGCGCCCGATCCCACAACGCTCCAGACGGGGAATGTGTCCGTCGCTAATCTCACAGGTGGTGCTGCCACCGGAGGCTGCTATGTAAAAGGCAACTCGGTGATGGTTCCACCCAAGGTAGGAACGTTCGGCACCATGGGGCGGAACCTCTTCCGCGACCCGGGTTTCAAGAACCTGGACCTCTCGCTCTTCAAGAACTTCGCGTTCAAGGAACGCCTTAACGCGCAATTCCGCCTGGAGTTCTTTAACGTGTTCAATCACCCGAATCTCGCGAATCCCTACGGCGGGGTGGTCGGCTCCAACATCGGCGACGATGCCTCCAACACCGGCCACTTCGGCTGCGGGTGCGGCACGCCCGACATCATCAACGGCAACCCGATCCTGGGATCGGGAAGCGCACGCGTGATGCAGCTAGGATTCAAGTTTACCTTCTAAAATAGAAAGCTAAGCACAAGCTAAAATTAGGTTTGTTAGTTTTTAGACGAGGCCGGTCTTCTTCATAGAATGAGGGGAAAACCGGCCTTACCCGTTGGGCGGATGCGTTGCGTCGACGCTTACGTGCCTTTCAGGACTTCCGCGATCTCCCGCTCCGGGATGGCTCCTTCGCGGATCACTCTCCAGTAAGGCTCAGTGACGTCGACGGTGGTCGCTCCGCTCCCTCCTGCGCGTCCGGCGTCGAGCACCAGGTCGATGCGTCCGTCCATGGTTCCAAACACCTCGATCCCGTGCGCGCAGGTGGGCTGGCCCGAAAGATTCGCGCTGGTGGCGATCAACGGCTGCGACAGGCGTTCGATCAACGCGGTCGCTACCTTGGAACGCGATTGCCGCATTCCCAGCCGCCCGGTATTGCCCGTCACCTTCAGCGGCACTCGCGACGATGCCGGCGCGATGATGGTCAGGGGACCCGGCCAGAAGCGCCGCGCCAGCAGATAAAATCTGGCGGGCAGATCGTTGCCGAGCTCTTCGGCCATCACGATGTCGCCCACCAGCAGCGGCAGGGAGCGTTGCTGCTCGCGTCCCTTGGCCTCGAACACGCGTCCGACGGCGTGCAGATTTAGCGGATCGGCTACCAGGATGTAGAGCGCGTCGCTGGGGATGGCTACCACCCCCCCGCTGCGAATGGCGGCCGCGGCGCGGTCGACTGCGCCCATCGCCGGATTGTCCGCGTCGATCTCGATCAGGTCGGTGGCCACTCGGTTATCAATGTAGCGTGAACTGGATGGAGGCTGACACCCTAATCCCGGGAGCCGATCGCCTCGGCCACTTGCACGGCCATTTCGTAACGCCCGAACGGCGCGCTGAGCTGTACGCCGGCCGTCAGGGGACGCACGGCGCGCACCATCTCTTGGGCGATGGCGACGCCTTCGGCCCGTGCGGCTTCCGCGTTTTCCGCGGCGCGCATCCGTTCCATGTAGGCGTCCGGCACGGGGACGCGCAGCTCGTTGACCATGAACTCGGCGTTTCGGAAACTGGTCAGCGGCCAGATGCCCGCGATCACCGGCAGCTGGAATTGCGCCGTCTTCTTCAGAAATTCCTCCAGCAAGCACAGGTCGAAAACCGGCTGCGTCACGATATATTCGGCGCCGGCTTCCACCTTCTTCTCCACGCGCCGAAGCTCGTCGTCCAGGTTGACGGCGCCAGGGTTCGCGCCGGTGCCGATCACGAGCGCCGCTTGCGAGCCCACGGGGTTCCCACCCAGGTCCAGTCCCTGGTTCAACTGATTCGCGATGGTGATCAGGCCGATGGAATCCACGTCGAAGACCGCCGTCGCGTCCGGATAAGTGCCCATGCGGGGCGGATCGCCGGTGATGCAGATCAGGTTGCGGATGCCCGCCGCGTGCGCTCCCAGCAGCTCGCTTTGGATGCTCAGGATGTTGCGGTCGCGGCAGCAGAAATGCAGCACCGCCTCGATTTCCGCGTCCCTCTGGATCAGCTGGCAGGTAACCTGCGCGCTGAGGCGCGCGCTAGCCCGTGGGCCGTCCGGCACGTTGATCGCGTCGATGCCGGCTGCGCGGCACAGTTTCGCTCCGGCGATCTCCTTAGATGCATCCACACCGCGCGGCGGCAGGATTTCGACGAACGCGACGAAGCGCCCGGCCGTGAGCTTTGCGCCGAGCGTGCTGCGCTCGGACATTGGAATCTTCGCCAGGGACTTAGATCGCTCGCCCGCGCCTTCGGCGATCACGGTGACCGCGCGGTGGAGCGGTTGCACGCTGCGCACCTCGCTGCGAATTTCCTTGATGTGCTCCGGAGTTGTCCCGCAGCAGCCGCCCACGATTTTCACGCCCTCTTGCAGGAATCGGCGGGCATACTGCGCCATGTATTCGGCGGAGCACAAGTACAGGTTGCGTCCCTCGACCGTCACCGGCAGGCCGGCGTTCGGCATGGCGCTGAGCGGCTTGTTGGTGAAGGCCAGCATGTTCTCGACGGTCTCGAGCGTCACACGCGGGCCCGACGAACAGTTCAGACCGATAACGTCCACCGGCCACTGGTCCAGCGCCCGCGTGAACGTTTCCGTCGAGCTGCCGTCTTGCATGCTGCCGTCGTCTTCGATGGTCACCTGCGCCACCACCGCGATCTCATGTCCCGCCGCTTCGCGCGCCGCGAAAACCGCCTCGCGCAGTTCGTCGAGATCGTGAAACGTTTCGAGGATCAACAGATCGACGCCCGCCTCGACGAGAGCCGCGAACTGCTCCCGGAAAAGATCTCGCGCTTCGGCGAAGGTCGTCGGACCGAGCGGTTCCAGACGCACTCCCAGCGGACCGACCGAGCCGGCGATGAAGGCCAGATCGCGGGCCGCCTCGCGGGCGATGCGCACGCCGGCATGGTTGATCTGGCGCATTTTTTCAGCAAAGCCGAATGCCGCCAGGCGCTTGCGATTAGCGCCAAACGTATTGGTTTCAATGATCTCCGCGCCCGCCCGGACGTAATCCTGGTGCACGTCGCGAACCAAGGCGGGCAGTGAAAGATTCAGCTCGTCGTAGCAGCGATTCAGGAAGATACCCTTGGAATAGAGGGCCGTTCCCATGGCCCCATCGGCCACCAGGATGCGGCTGTGAAGCGCCTCCCGGAACTCGGCGGCGCGGGATTGCGTGGCGGTAACGGCCATGATTCTTGTGAGGGATGCCCTTTCCCTACAATAGCGCGTGACGCGCGTCCAAAGCTAAGACTGCCTGGAGCGCTAAAACTGCGGAGCGTCAAAACAGGCGTCTGACCTAATATAGAAACATCTTGTTACGTCTCTGGAATTCCACTGCCGTTCAACTCGCGCTCATCTTATCCGCATCGTTTGCAGCGGCCTGGGCTTTGTGGACCAAGCTCTTTTCCCTGATCTGGCTGGACCCTCCCTTGTGGCTTCAGAACGCCTTCCGGTTCGCCACCGGGCAGATGCCTTACCGCGACTATTCATATCCGTATCCGCCCCTCGGCGTCGCGATCTTTGGATGGGCGTTCCGGTGGTTGGGCGCTCGGTTCACCGTAGCGCAGTTGGTCATGGACGTGCTGTCGCTCGGCATTGTGCTGGCGGCTTTCGTCCTTGTCCGCGAGCTCTTGCCGAAGGCGTTGCACGCGCTCGTCTGCATTTTGTTGATCGCGGTCTGCGCCACCGCGCAAACCTATTTCAGTCTGTTTTCCTTGCTCGGCTACACGCCCTCCTTGCAGGTCGCGGCTCTCGGTCTTCTGCTGTTGCTCCTGGGGGGATTTCGTTATGTGGACCAGGGCCGATTTCGCATGGGCAACCTTTCCGTGATGGCGATCGGCTCCGCTGTCGCGTTGCTCAGCAAGCAGGAACCCCTGCTGGTGGTGCCCGGGTTTCTAGGGATTCTGGCGATTCGCGACCGTCGACTTTGTTTTCGGGACCGTCCCTCCAGCCAATGGGTACGGGCGTATTTCGGGTTAGGATGCTTGTGCGTCGTCCCTTCCGCTGCCGTGATGCTGCTGATCATGGCCCGCGCGGGAACCCACAATTTCGCCGCCGCGATGCGCGGTTACGGCCTCGCTACCGTCCCCTGTCCGTGGTGGCCCACCGGCCTGGGCGTTTTGGGCGCCGGCGCGGCGATCGGGTGCGCGCTGGCTTTCGCGGCAGCCGCGTCGCTCTTCGAGTGGCGCACGTGGCGCGCTCGGCTCGGAGCGCGTTACGCGGCGTTGCTCGTCTTATCGCTCGTGGGCTTGTGCGTTTACCTGATCTTCCAATGGAACAGCGCGGCCGGCAGCTATTTTCGCGCTAGCGAAGGCCCGCTGAAGAAAGCCGTGGACCTCGCAGCGACGCTCCTCTCCACCAGCTCCGTGCTGCGGCCCGTGCTGTGGGTCGTATTGCCGTACTGGCTTGCACTGCTGATCCGGAGATTTCGAGCCGGAAGCGTCAACCGGGAAGAGACCAAGCTTGTACTGCTGCTCACGGTCCCCGCTCTGATCGGGATACGCAGCTTGTTCGGCAACACCCTGACGGCCGGCGCTGAAGTGCCCGCGCTCTCCGTTCCGTTCCTCCTGCTGGTGGGGCCGTACATGTTGCTCCGTTTTCTCGAATTCCCGCACGGTCTGCCGGCAACCGCGCGACTGGAAGGAAGTCGCGTGCCGGTCATGATCGTCGGCGCGGCGGCCGCATTTTATGTCGTGGTCCGGATCGTGGGAGCGTATCCGTCGATTCTGTCGGATCGTCAATACACGCGTCTCGAAACCGTGGCTGGCAGCGTTTGGGTTCGGGACGGCGCCGTGAACGCCGGCATTTACGATTACGTCGTGTCCCACACGGCCACGGACGAAACCATCCTCGAACTCCCTTACGGAGGCGGAATGAGCGTGGCCACCGGTCGCCGCATGCCCACGTTCACAACCCACTTCGCGGGAGGATTCACGATGGAGCCCCATTACCAGGCCCTGGATGTGGAACGGCTGAAGGCCGCTCCGCCCGCGGTGGTAATCGCCAAGGACGATCCGCACTACGGCGCCTTCAACGGAATCAAAGGCACCATGGGATGCGTCTTTCCCCGGCTGGTGTGGGAGCCGGACCGGCTCTCGTGGGATCCGTTGGCGGTCCTGCCGCTGGTCGACTATATCGAGCGGAACTATCACGTCGATCATACCGTGGGCGGCTGGCTGCTCCTGCGCCCCAACGACAGCCGGGCAGTGTCCGCCGCTCGATTCAGCCGTTAAACCGGCAACTTCTTCGGTGGCGAGGGGCCCGATTCGTCACGTCCAATCCGAAAACATACCGGCGCGGGCGCCGCGGCAGGCTTCGATCAAGTCCGGCACGCGCTTCCGCCGCTGCAGCAGTTGCGCGAGCAGTTTCTCGAGCGCTTCCGCGTCGCCCTCCAGCCACGAAGGCGGGATCTGCTTCACCGTCCGGTCGATCACCTCTTCCGGAAAATGGACGATCCGTTCGAGCCACGGTTCGAAATCCGCGAGGCCGGCGACGCCGCGATACACCTGGGGCCGATGATACAGGCCGCGTAGCGGGGAATCGCCGAAGCGCCAGTGAGGGCCGTCGAACAGGAACCCGTGATCGATCATCTGGGCCACGAATCCCTGCCGCGTGGTGTTTTCCTTATAAACCCTGCTGCTCGCACGTTCTGTGCTCGTGCCGCCAGCGCCCGAACGCCATTCCTTCAAACGGGCGCGGAAAAAAATGGCTTGCCGGGAGTCCGCGTTTCCGGTCCATTGATCGAAGGCCAGCATGCCGGCAAAATCGGCGCGATTCTCGACTCGATCGAGCAGGACATCGGGAAGATAATCATACACCACCGTGCGCGCCGGCGCGCCGGGAAAGCGCGAGCCGAAGTGCCAGCCGGGCTCCGGTGGAATATGGCGAGCGCCCAGCTGAATTTGCAGGTCGGGATGGGCGGCGATGAATTCAGGCGTAAGCCGCACGACCGCCGCTTCCGGCGTTGCCAGACCCAAGTAGCGGAGAAACGACGCGCCGATCCAGTCGTTCACCAGTACCCGCCGGTGCTGCGGATTATTCGCGAATTTGACGACGTAGCAATACCCGTCGGCCGCCTCGATCAGATGGGCCTGCGCGCCGCCGCGCATCTTGCGAATCGGGCGGCTCGCGTCAACGGGCATGCAATGGGTCAACCCGCATGGAACGGACCAGGGGCACGCGACAATAACACGCCGTGAAGGCGCGACTCGGCGCCCACGGGAAATGCAGTACCTTAGAGATTATATGACGGACGAAAAAGATGCCACGCCGCACCCGCCGGGTCCCGGGGGTTCCAGCAAAGAAGAGGTCGCGCTGGAACTGATGCGTTTCATCGCCATGACCACCGGCTTCGGAAAAGCCTCTACCGGCGCGGGTTTTTCGGGCAAATCTCCCAGGACGCCCGAGGAGCAGGTCGACGCGCTGCTCCAGCTTTACGAGCGCTGCCGCGGCGTGGTGTCGAAGCCCGCCGGCGGGAGTTAGACGACACTTCTAAGACCGGTTTTCTGTCGTAGCCGCTGGAATTCGGAATGGCGCTCGCCGCAGCATCTTCTACTTCGCCATCAATCGCGACCATCGTCCCAACGTGCCGCGTTCGGGCGGAGCGTCGGCCGCGCCGGAAAGCATCTGGGCCAGCGCACGGCAGTCCTTGCCGAAGACGCTGTCGGGCGAAACCAGACGCTTTTCGAGAATCGAGCTGCTGACGGCCCGATAATCGTTGCTGAGCGTGGCGTACACCGGCCAGCCGACGTTTTTCTCGACGTCTTTGACCCGCACGTCGTCGCGCTTCCAGCGTGTCAGCAGTAGCCGGATGCGCTCGCGCGGCACGCCGCGCGCGAGCAGGTCCCGGCAGCGATGATCCGCCATTTTCAGCGAGGGCACTTCGGTTGTGCAGACGACGAACACGCCTTCGGATCTTTGCACCACTTCAGCGGTCGCGTCGTTGACCAACTCCGGCAAATCCACCAGGATCTGGCTGTAACGGTTTTCGAGGAAGTACAAGAGATGGTAATAGTCGGTCCAGGACGGACGGTGGCCGGATTTCGAGGGATCGGCCGGCAGGATGTGCACGCCTCCCAACGTCACGTGGAATTTCTGCCACTCGAGCGCCGTCATTTCCGCGGCATTTTCCAGCGCTTCGTGGATGGGCCGCGGCGGTCCGAAATCCATCAGAATGGAGAACGATCCCGATCGCGCGTCCGCTTCGATCACCAACACGTCGCGCTGGGACAGCTTCTGCAGGGCGCCGGCTGTGTTCAACACCAGCGTCGAGCACCCCCCGCCCGCTTTCGAGGGCAGAAACGCCCATAACGCCGAATGCACCTCTGTCTCTCCCGTATGCAAAGCCGTGTGAGCCGCCTGTTCGAGGTCGGCGGGACCGAACGGTTCGCGCAGCAGCGAGGTGATGCCGGCCTCGGCCAAGGCCTCCTGGTGGCTGGCGTTCCAGTCCGGGGCGAAGCAGATCCAGCGCAGCCGGATTTTGGCCTTGTTGGCCGAATGCAGGATGGGCTCGATCTGTTCCCAATCCGCCAGATCGGCGAGGATCACCTCGGGATCGCGGACATGGAGCAGCCTGAGTGTTTCCGGAACGGGCGCGCGAGGATCCAGTTTCACGGCCAACTGGAATGCGTCAGACTCGGCGACGAGTTGTTCAATCGCTTGGGCTGTCAGACGGTTCCGCGTGAATAGAGCCAGACTGAGCACGTTACACTTGGTAACCGGCGCGTCCTTCCGAACAAGACATGCCGCTCTATCTGTCTCATCGGCAGACCTGGAACATTTCTTGACGGCCTGGTCGGACGCCAGGGTTCATTCAGGTGTGATCACAGGGAAATACGGGCACGGCGGACTCTTCCTACCAGCCGTGCACGAATCACTCGCGGGACTTCAGCTCCGCAGGTTACCGCTTCTTGCCGCCCTTTTTCTTAGCGGCCTTTTTCCTGGGAGCGGCCTTCTTGGCCGGCCTCTTGGGAGCTGCCTTCTTCGCGGCCTTCTTCTTGGGTGCGGCTTTCCTCGCGGCCTTCTTGGGGGCCGCTTTCTTGGCGGCCTTCTTCACGGCTACTCTCTTTTTTGCCGCTGCCTTCTTCTTGGGAGCGGCTTTCTTTGCGGCCGGCTTGGGCGCCGCCTTTTTGGCCGCAGGTGCGGCCGCGGGCTTGGCCGCCGGTTTAGCGGCGGGTGCTGAGGCCTTCTTGGCGGGCTTGCGCGCGGGAGCCGGCTCGGCCGCGGACGGGATGGTTCCCTCCACGACTTCGGTGACGACCACCGCTACCGGCGTGACCTCCACGATGGCGTCGTCCTCGTCGTCGAGGTACTCGCCCATTTCGTCATCCAAGCGGATCTCGGCGCTGTCTTCGAAGTCGTCCGGCTCGTCGTCGGCCGAGAATCGATACTCAATCATTCCGTTGCCTCCTTACGGGCGTAATCAAAATTTAGAATATCGCGTTTTAGTGCGAAGGCAAGGGAAAAGTGCCGCCAATACGCCCGGCGTGGAAAATCGAGGCGCGCAGGCGCTCCAGCTTTTCGACTCTGCGCCGTCCTTACCAACTGACGTGGTGCAAGCTTGTTACCATCGAGGCTGGATGGGTCCCCCAAAAGCGCCGCCGCAAGGCCAGGCTAAACAGCCGATTCCCGGAGTCCAGCACCTGATCGCCGTCGGTTCCGGCAAGGGCGGCGTCGGAAAGACGACCGTGGCGGTGAACCTCGCCATTTCGCTGGCTCAAATGGGGCGCCGCACCGGTTTGCTGGACGCCGATGTCTACGGCCCCAACGTTCCCTTGATGATGGGCACCCAAGAGACGCCTCACGGCGTCGCCGAGCGGATTCGCGCGGTGGTCAGCCACGGCGTCAAGTTGATGTCCATGGGTTTCCTGAACCCCGGCGACAAACCGCTGGTGTGGCGCGGTCCCATGCTGCACAGCGTCATCCAGCAGTTCCTCCGCAACGTCGAATGGGGCGAGCTCGATTACCTGGTGATCGACCTGCCGCCCGGCACCGGCGACGTGGCTTTGTCCTTGATCCAGACCGCACCCCTTTCGGGAGCCGTTATCGTCACCACGCCGTCCGATGTCTCGCTCGAGGACGCCCGCAAGGCCGTCAACATGTTCCAGCAGGTGCGCGTGCCGATCCTCGGCATGGTCGAGAACATGAGCTATCTGATCGCCCCCGGTTCCGGCGAGCGTATCGACGTTTTCGGGCACGGCGGCGGGAAGCGCACCGCGGAGGCCATGAAGATCGCGTTCCTAGGCGAGCTGGCGCTCGATCCCGACGTCCGCATTGGGGGCGATTCCGGGCGGCCCGTCTCCCTGCGCGACGCGCAAGACCCCCACGCCGCTCCCTTCAGGGCGCTCGCCGAGCGCCTGGAGCAACGCTGTCAGGAAGAAGCCAAGGCCGGCCCCGAGATCACGATCGAAGACTAATCTGACTAGCGGGCCGAAACGAGCGTCTCTTCCAGGTACCGTTTCCACAGTTTGGCCAGGCCCGTGGTGCCGTGGCCGCGGGTTTCCTCGCTGGTGGGGATCAACACGTAGCGGCCGTTCTTGATGCGCTTGATGTCGCGTTCCAGGACGCCGAGTTCGGCCGGATTGCGCTCGTCGTCGGCGGAGTTGATCGCCAGCACCTGCGCCTGGATCTTTTCGAGGTACGGCGAAGGATTGTAGTCGCGGGAAGCTTCGTAAGCGTACAGCACGTCGTTGGCGTCGCCGTTCGATCGTTGCGCCAGCTGGCGATCGATAATCTCATCGGCTTTGGCCCGCGTCGAGGCCGCCCGGTAAATCGCCTGCGTGCCGCCGCTGGTGGCCAGCCCGAAGTACACTTGCGCCCGCCGGAAGCCGCGCGGCTGCTCGGTGTAGTTACCGCCGTTATATTCCGGGTCGTTACGGATCGCGTCGATCAGCATGCGCCGCATCATCCAATTGCGGCCCGACATGTCCATCGGCAACGACGCCAGAGGCACCAACACGTCCATAAAGTCCGGATACATCACGCCCCACATCCACGCGTGCATGCCGCCCTGCGAATTTCCGATCACCACGCCCAAGTGGCGGATTCCCAGGTGTTCGGTCACCAGCCGGTATTGCAAGCGCACTGCGTCGTCGTAGTTATAGTGCGGGAACTTGGCGCGCAGGCCGTCAGACGGCTTCGAGGATTTTCCGGAGCCGACGCTATCCGGCAGGATGATGTAATGCGTAGCGGCATCGAGCGGCTGTCCCTGGCCGAACATCTCCCCGCCGAAGGCGTCGTTCAGGAAATTGGCTCCGCTGCCGTTGGTCCCGTGCAGGATCAGCACCGGCCGTCCCGTGGGAGCGCCCACGGTCGTGTAATGCAGCCGCAGCTCGGGAAGCGATTCGCCGGAGTGGAACTGGAAGTCTCGGACAGTCCAGTCCCCTTCCACGGGGGCGGGGTAATTGGCCGCGGGTAACAAACTCGCGAGCAACAGGGAGCAGAATAGAGTTCTCATCACGGCTGAACCTCCTAAAAGGGCGACACTTCGACGAAAAGCTTGGGCTGTCAGGCCGCGCTTGGCACGCTGGCGGCAGCCCGCTGCGCTTCTTCGTGGGCGGCGATGCGAAGGGCCTCCCGCCTGGCCAGGACCGGGAAAATCAACGAGAACAGCATGACGAACCCAATGGCGTAGATCGCGTATTCGTAGGTCCCGGTGGTCTGGCGCACGTAGGCGATCAACAGCGGCGCGGGACCGGCCACAAAACCCCACCCCAGCAGAATCCAACCAAAGATTCCGCCAACATACTTCGGCCCAAAGAAATCGGCGGTCATGGACGGCATCAGGCCGTAGCCGCCGCCGTAACACAGCGCGATCGCGCATACCCCGATCGTGAACAGGAGCGGCCGGTGCAGACTCGGCAGCGCGAAAAACAAACCCACCTGGATGGCAAACAGGAGGAAGAATACCTGCGCCCGCCCAATTGTGTCCGAGACCCAGGGCCAGAACATGCGGCCTCCGGCATTGAAAATCGCAATGATTCCCACCACCGTTCCGGCCGCCACGACTCCCAGCCCGGTTTGCTGCTGGGCGAGCGGAGATGCCTGGCTGAGGATCATGATTCCGGCCGCGGAATTCAGCGACAGCATCGCCCCAAGCAGCCAGAATCGCCAGGTCTTGACCGCTTCGGCCGGCACGTAGTCTCTTGTGGTTGCGGCTTTCGCCACGCGCGTGACCGGCTGCCAGCCTTCGGGAACCCACCCCGGGGGCGGATCTTTGAACAGACGAACTACCAGCGGAATCACAATCACCCAGGTAATTCCAAAGCCCAGGAGCGTCACCGGCACGCCGCGCGATTGCACCAGCCGCGCGGCGATCGGACTCATGATCAGCGCGCCACCCCCGAAGCCCATGACCGCCGCTCCGGTCATCAGCCCGCGCTTATCCGGGAACCATTTGGTGATGGGCGGAACTGGGCAGATGTAGCCCATGCCCATACCTAATCCGCCGACCAGCCCGTAGCCGGCATACAGCAGCCACAGGGAATGATTCGCGACCGCCAGGGCGGCGATCAGAAATCCGCCCCCGTAAAACAGCCCCGCCGTCGTGCCCACCACCTGCGCGCTGGTGCGGACTTGCCACCGCCCGCCGATCGCGCTGCCGATTCCAAGGCACACCACGGCGATCGTGAAAGCGGCCGAGACCTGCGTGAGCGTCCATGCTTCGGAGGTCATCAGAGGCTTTACGAACACACTCCAGGAGTAGTAGGACCCCAGGCAAACTTGCATGATCACCGCTGCGCCCGCGATCACCCAGCGGTTGGGAAGACGCTCTGTCGCCATTCGCAAGATCCTCGCTTGTCACCGGAGGAAAAGCCTGCGTTCCGGCGCAGTTGGAAGTATACACTGGACACGGCCCATCGTCCAGGCACCGGGCCCCGGGCCCTCGCGCCCGGAATCTGCTTGCAAACGGCGGAGACTCGCGGGTTTCCTGCGCTTCGACCGATATGAGAGACATGCGGACGCATCGCACTGGAAGGCATGGGCGGGGATCAGTGGTGGGGTAGTGCCTAAGGGAAACGCCCGAGTGCGAAATAGAGTGGGCTTAGGGTACCTAGGTTCTATTTGCCTGGAGAATTCCGTACCCAATGGGATTGTTGGCGACTGCTGTGTCGCGTAGTCTGGTGCCAGAAGGCAGGAGGAACGATTCGTGCTCCGGAGTATTGTTATTTGTCCCAACCGCGAGCTGGAAGGGAAATTGATTCACGCGCTCGAGGCGACCAGCTCCGTCACCCTTCTGCGGAGCGTCGATAAGTATCCGGCTGCCTCGGATCTGGTGCGCGCCCTGAGGGCGCACGCGGCCGAGGTTCTGTTCCTGAGCTTCGAACGCCTGGAGAAGGCCCAGGAAGTGGTGAAGCTGATCGAGACCGAAGCCAGCCACGTTCAGATTGTGGCGGTACATCACACCATGGATTCGCAAATCCTGCGGGAAAGCATGCGCGTGGGCGTGCGCGAATTCCTGGTGGATCCCTTTGAGCGGCAAGCCGTATGGGATTCGCTCTCACACCTGAAGGATCTGCTGGACCGCAACCCGGCTCATTACGAAACCACCAACCAGATCTTCACGTTCTTTCCCTCCAAGGCAGGCGTGGGCGCATCTACGATTGCGCTCAACGTGGCCGCCGCGATGGCCCGTCAGAAAGGGCCGAACGTCCTGCTTTCCGATTTCGACCTGAACTCCGGGATGATGCGGTTCCTGCTAAAGCTGGCGAATCCGCACTCGGTGCCCGAAGCCTGCGAGCGTTGCGACGAGCTGGACGAGGTCCTGTGGCCCCAACTGGTCACGTCGGTCGACGGATTGGACGTGCTGCATGCCGGGAAGGTCAATCCCCACCTTCGCATTGAGGCCAGTCAGGTGCGCGCCTTGATCGCCTTCATGCGCCGGAACTACAAGGTGCTGTGTTTCGACGTATCCGGAAACCTGGAGCGCTACTCCGTGGAGTTGATGCAGGAATCCAAGCGCATTCTGCTCGTGTGTACGCCGGAGATTCCGTCCCTGCACCTGGCTCGCGAAAAGATGACCTTTCTGCACGAACTCGATCTGAGCGGGCGCGTCTCGGTGGTCTTGAACCGCGCGCATAAGCGACAGCTACTCTCCTCCCAATCGGTGGCGGAAATTGTCGGCGCGCCGGTGGTCCAGACGTTCGCCAACGACTATCAGGGCGTGGCGCGGGCCTTGACCAACGGTAAACTGGTCGAACCCGGCTCGGAGTTGGGCAAGGGGTTCGCGGAATTCGCCGAATCCCTGCTGGGGCAGGACGCCACGGCCGGCCCGAAGGCTTCCGCCAAACGCAAGTTCCTGGAGTTCCTCGCCGTGACGCCGCAAACGAGTCTTAGCCGCGACCACTGAGCCGCTTCCGGGAGAGTCCCCGTCTCGCCTGCGCTATCTTGAAGCGGTGGATGCTGTCTTTCAATGGGTCGCGACCTACGGCTACGCCGGATTGTTCCTGCTACTGATGTTCGGCATCGTCGGCTTGCCCATCCCGGATGAGACCCTGTTGGTTTTCACGGGATATCTGATTTCTCGAGGTTCGCTCCACCCCGTGGGAGCGCTGACGGCCGCCGCTGGTGGGAGCTGGTGCGGCATCAGCTTGAGTTACTGGATCGGCCGGACTATGGGTCTCGCCGCAGTGCACAGGTTCGGACGCTATTTGAGGGTCGACGACCGCCAGCTGGAGCGGGTCCACGTGTGGTTTGACCGGCGCGGCCACTGGGCCCTGGTCTTCGGCTATTTCATCGCCGGAGTGAGGCATTTCACCGCGATTGTCGCGGGAGCCTCGGGTCTGAAGTTCGGGTCGTTTATGGCGTACGCCTGGACCGGAGGCCTGTGTTGGGTGGCTACGTTCCTAACCCTGGGCTACTACATCGGGGAGGATTGGAAACGCATCGCGGATCTGGTGCATCGCGACGTGACACTGGCATCCGTGCTGGTAGTGGCGCTCGTGGCCATATATGTCCTAATACGATGGAGATACACGCGCCAGAGCCCCGAAACTCGCCCCCCCGTGTAGGAGGGGGAGGGAACTCAGACCTTCATCATTTTCCCTGAGATTGATTCCCGATCCGACTTAAGGTGGGTAGGTGCCGATGGTAGGGTGTGTGCCTGAAGGGTTTCCCATGGATATCCGTGTAAATTAAGAGCATGTTCCACTGGATCTGCCCGGAGTGCGGCCGTGAGATCGCTCCCACTGTGCGGGGATGTCCGGCCTGTGACGCCGGGGCGGAACCAGAGGAAGGGGTGCTCGCGGGCGTCGTGGAAGCGTCCGCGCGCACCCTAAATGTGGAAGCGTCCGCGCGCGCCTTAAATGTTGAAGCGTCCGTGCGCACCGTGCACGAGGACGGGCCGGCTGCTGACCGGAATGGAACCCTGGACTGGAATCGTGCGGGTGTGGAGTCCGCATCGGCTGCCGAAAGTGATTTCGCGCGTAACGTCTTGCCCGCCAACACTTCCGTGAATGTGGTCGAAAGTGACGAGCCGCCCGCAACGGACGGGGCTATCGCGTTACGGGGTCAGGGAGCGGTCATCGAAGCGTCGTCAGAATCCTCCCGTCCGACTCCGGAAGCTCCGTTGATACCCGAGATCCTGGACGCGAAGGCGGCCGAAGTCAGAGCCATCGAGGCCAAAGTGGCGGACCTCCTCGGCGTGTTCACGCGGCCGAATCACGCGCTGGAAGCGCAGGAAGCCAAGCTGGCTCCTGAACCCCATCAAGCCCGGACCGTCGAATCCAAAGCGGTCCCCATGAGAGCGGTCGAGAGCAGGGCGGTCGAGATTAGGGCCATCGAGAGCAAGCGGGTTGCAAATAAGGCCGTCGAAACGAAGGCTCTGGAAAGCAAGCCGGTCGAGTCGAAAGCCGTCGAATCTCCCGCCGTGGGGTCCCCCGCTGCGCAGCCGGCCGCGTCTGATCCTGAGGAGCGCCAACCCGCGCTCGCCAAGCTCAGCCGCATGGCGCCACCGTATCGGATCGCCACCCCAAGCACGGCCGCGAACGCCATCGTGAATTCGGGGGAGAACACGGATTTCGCACCGGGATTGGACGCGCGCGAACCAGCGCTGCCTTCTCTGATTCCCCCGGCTCCGGAGTCGCTCAACGCTCTGCTGGCCGCCTCGGGGATGCTCGATGACGAGCCGCTGGACCCGCCCCTTTCCGCAGGATTGCCGCTTCCGTTGCCACCCGTGCGGCTGATGCCCCGCGCGCCTGTGGCAGTCTCATTGCCTGGTTCGACAACGGAAATCGTGCTGCCGAGGGAAGCGGCCTCCGAGCACAAGATCGCGGGGCTTGCGCTCGCGGAGTCGCCGTTCCCGCTGGGCTGCATCGCCGCGCGGCCGATGAAAGCCGCCCCCGCCATGCAGCCTACGGCCCTCCCCCCGAAATCCGTCGGTGTGCGCGCGCCACGCTCACCTCGCCCGTTACTCGCGCCGGAGATGGCCGCGTTGGTGAAATATTCGCCGCTGGAAAACCACCCCTTGCGCCCGGCTCCGCCGCCGGAGGACTTGCGCACAACCCAGACGGCGCCCCGCTTCACGCTTCCCGGTCCCATGCTGACGCGCTCGCTCGCGTCGTTCCAGGATCGCGCCTTGACGCCGATCTTTCTGGAGGAGCGCGCATTCCGCAAACGCCTCACCTCCGGTTGGCTGGTGACGGTCCTGGTCGTAGGGACCGTTTTAGGGGTCGGTTTCAGCAGCCTCTTCTCCCTGCACTCCGGCGCGGACGCCCGTCCAACTGCAGTCGCCGAACGGTCCTCCCCCGACGCGGCGAGCGCGTCGGACACGACCGATGTGGCGGACAAAAAGAATCCCGCGGCCGCGCACGCCACTGGCTCGAACCCGCTTTCCAAATCCATCGAGGTCACCGGATTCCGCATCGTCATAGATCCTTCGCGCAAGGCCGAGGTCCAGTATCTGGTGGTGAATCACTCGCCCGCGCGGCTTTCCGACGCCACCGTCTACGTGACCCTGCACGCGGCCAACGCCCGCCCCGGGCAGCCGCCGCTGTGCCGCTTTTCCTTCGCGGCTCCCAGCCTGGGTCCGTTCGAAGCCAAGGAAATGATCAGCGCCATCGAGAAAACCAATCGCCCGGTGAATCTGCCGGACTGGCAGGCGCTGCGCGCCGATGTCGAGATCGGCCAGTAAGGTCGCCTCCTGTAGAGGAAGAAAATGATTCGACGCGTTTTGGTCAGATTGCTACGATTATACTTTTGGAACTATTTTTTAGGTCTTCTGCAGGCTTTCTCATGACGGCTTTTGTCTTCCTGCCTCACCCCAAGGTCGTTTTTTTTCGTGCTAGCTCACCGGATGCCGCTCCCAGGCGACTCGCTGCTTCCGCTCAACCTGCTGGCTGAACTGGCCCTTTTGGTTCCCGGCATAATCAACGGAATGGCCAGTTGGGTTGTCTGGCATCAAAAATCGGAGATCGCGCCGGGGCGGGGATGGGTGATCGTAGCCAGTCTCTTGAATCTCTTGACATTTATGGGGCCGTCCCTCCTTTTCAGTCACGAAAAGGGAGCGGGTGTTTTGTGGGTCGCGCAGGCGATCGGAATGATTGGACTGATTGCTTTCTCGCGGGCTGGCGGCCCATTCTGGGCATTTTGGGGCAAGGCGAACATAGAAACTGCGTAGAAACCGGTGCGGGGGAATCCCGAAACAGCCGTCCGCCCCTTCTTCCCCTTCCCGAAATCGCGTAACATCGTCCTCATCCGTCTTGTTTTTCTGGACCGGGAAGGAAGCGAATGTTCATGCCCAGTAGATCGCTCTTCTTGATGTTGACGATGACATGGTTGTGCGCGACGCTTTCGGCCGCTCCGCCCGATTACCAACTCTCGAAGAGGGTGGAAGTCGGTGGCAAGGGAGCCTGGGACTATTTGATCTACGACCCTACGGGACATCGCGTATTCGTGTCGCGCACATTTCACGTGATGGTGCTGGACGGAGACACCGGTGCCACCGTGGGCGACATACCCGATACACCCGGAGTGCACGGTATCGCCCTCGCGCCCGAATTCGGGAAGGGCTTCACCAGCAACGGCCATAACGACACGGTGACCATCTTCGACTTCAAGACGCTGAAGCCCATCGGCCAGGCGCCCACTGGAAAACGTCCGGACGCGATCATCTACGATCCAGCTTCCAAGCGTGTGTTCACTTTCAACGGCCAGAGTCACGATGCCACTGCCATCGATGCTTCAAGCGGCCAGCCCGCCGGAACCGTCCCGCTGCCGGGACGCCCGGAGTTCGCGGTCGCCGACGGCCAGGGCGAGGTGTTTGTGAACATTGAAGACAAGAATTCGCTCGCGGCCATCGACTCGCGTGCTCTCACGCTCAAAGCGACCTGGGAAATGCCGGGCTGCGACGGGCCCAGCGGCCTGTCCATGGATCGCGAGCACCGCCGCATATTTTCTGTATGTGGAAACAAGACCATGGCGGTCATCGACGCCGATTCGGGTAAGCTGGTCGCCATCGTTCCCATCGGCGATGGACCCGACGCCAGCACTTTCAGCCCGAAACTCGGGATGGCGTTCAGCCCCAATGGCCAGGACGGCACGTTGACGGTGGTCCATGAGGACTCGCCCGACAAGTTCAGCGTCGCGAGCACCGTGAAGACCGAAGGCGGAGCACGTACCATGGCGCTCGACGAAGACACCGGCGCCGTCTACCTGGTGACGTCCACCGTCGGGCCCACGCTGATCCTGTCCTTTATCTTCGAGATTTTCCGTTCGTATGCGAGGCCCGGCGAGGCGATCGCCGGCGGACTGCTGGTGTTGATCGGGCTATGGCTTTTGTACCGCGCACAACAAAGAGCCGGATCGAAGAAACCCGTGTGGGGCGGAATCCTGCTGGTCGTGGGCGTGGGTCTCGCTGTGGCGAGCTGGCAGTACGACGCCGTGCAGTTGGCGCTGTCGCCAACGGATTTTCACTTGACCATCTGGCGATGAAGAACCACCCACGTTGTGACCGCCCAGAGAGGCAGCCAGCGGCGTTTTGAAGCGGTCGAGGCGGATTTTCTCCCAAGAATTCGCTTACCGAACGGGAGGGCGGGATGAAAATGTTCACAATGATAGGCAGGCTCGACGTGGCCGCGTGGATGCGCGGTTTGTTATCGGCGGGGATCAGCGGCGGGGCGTCGGCAATCGTTAGCGGTCTGGTGGTCAGCACTTCGGACCCGGACCACTTCAACCCCCAGAGCGCCAAAATGTGGACGCTGGTGGGCACGATGTTTGCGGCGAACGGCATGGTCAGCATCGCCAAGTATCTTCAGGCCCAGCCGATTCCGGCGGAGAAACGAGAGTCGCCGGGGGTCTGAATCTTAAGCAGACTGACCGCTAACGGGGCCATGAGAGAGGTGGATTGGGGTGGCGCCATCCGAAAGGATAGAGGGCGCAACTTCTTCGGCTGCGATTGCGTCATAATTTGAGCATGAAGGCCATACGAGTTCTCGCTCCTGCATTCGTGTGCGTGCTCGGCATCGCCGTGCTGTCGCCGGGCCAGCAAGGGCCCAACAACGACAGCAGCACGACCGTTGCGCGCCCGCGCAGACCATCGTCCAACAACGCTCCAGGCAATCCGGGC
The DNA here is from genome assembly GCA_035934795.1 of Bryobacteraceae bacterium. Classification (GTDB taxonomy): domain Bacteria; phylum Acidobacteriota; class Terriglobia; order Bryobacterales; family Bryobacteraceae; genus Palsa-187. The sequence continues at coordinate 61,704 of DASYXM010000082.1, forward strand.
GCCGCCGCGCCGGCCGAGGCCGAGCAGCCTAAGATCCCCTCGAAGTTCGGTAAGGCCAAAGAAGGGGACCTGCCTTCGGACGTCCCCACCTTCAGCACCGATGCCATCACGGTGACCGTGGACACGGCGGTCGTCGATAACAAGGGCCACTTCATCCCCAACGTCCCGAAGAATTACTTCCGCGTGCTGGAGGACGGCGTGCCGCAACAGGTGAGCGGGTTCTCCACTGGAGAAGCTCCCATGACCATCGCGATGGTGGTGGAGTTCTCGAATCGCTTCCAGCAGTTTTACTCGTGGGGGTGGTTCCAGACGCTGGCGGCGGCGTACGGTTTCGTGCAGACACTCAAGCCGGAGGATTACCTGGCCGTCATCGCCTACGACCTGCGCACCGAAATTCTTTCCGACTTCACCATCGACCGCGCGCAGACCGCCGACGCCATGAACCGGTTGCGCATCGCCGGATTCTCGGAGGCCAACATGTTCGACGCGGTCGTCGATACGGCCCAGCGCATGCAGGATATCGAGGGCCGCAAGGCCATCCTGCTGATCTCCTCCGGCATCGACACGTTCAGCAGGCTGACTTACGATAAGGCCCGCCGCGCGCTGCAGGACGCCGGCGTGCCGGTTTACACACTCGGTCTGTTACAAGCGCAGCGCGATATGGCCGACGGGTTCATGGGCCCGGGCGCCCGCATGGATTTCCTGCAGGCGGACAACACGCTTCGCACGTTCGCTTCGGAAACCGGCGGCATGAGTTTCTTCCCGCACTTCGACGGAGAGATGCCGAGTATCTTCCGCGCCATCGCCCAAACCATGCGCAGCGAGTACGTGCTGACCTACACGCCTTCCAATCAAGCCCGCGACGGGAAAGTGCGCCGCATTAAAGTGCAGCTGATCAACCCGGAGACCAACGAACCGCTGCGCATCAACGACGATAAGGGCAAGCCCATCAAGTATCAAATCGTCGCCAAAAACGGCTACACGGCGCCGCGCGCGGTCGAATAAGGCAACAAGCCCGGGCCGTTCTGTCGTTCCCTAAAAGTCAAGCGATGAATGTGTCTCGGAATGAGGCTGTTACAAATTTGTTGACACAATTGTAATCGCTCTGATATCTTCGCCGTGTTTCGCACCCATGTCAGTTCGTAACCATCCTCTCACGACAACCGGCGCGCGGATTCTGCTGGTGGACGACAACGCCAACGGCCTGGCCGCGCGCAAGACTATCCTCGAGGAACTGGGACACAAGGTGCTGACCTCGACCAGCGGCGTGGACGCCCTGGAGCAATTCGCCGCGCACAGGTTCGATTTGGTGGTGACCGACTATAGAATGCCGCGCATGGACGGGCTGGAGCTGATCGGCCGCCTGCGCGCGCAGGCTCCGTCGCTGCCTATCGTGCTGCTGTCGGGATTCGCCGAAACGCTGGGCATGAGCGAGGCTTCGACCGGCGCCGACGTAGTGCTGCAGAAGAGCGCCAACGAGGTCTCGCATCTGGTGCGCGCCGTCAGCCGGCTGCTGCGGCGCAAACCTGTCGCCCGGAAACCGCCCGCCGCGCAAGCGGCGGTCAAAGTAAAGCGCAAGACGGTCTGATTCGGCGGAAGGAGTTCCGCTGCTCGCGTTACCGCTGCCAAAGGATCTGAGCGGCCTCGAGCGGAATCGCAACGCCGGAGTAATGGGGGATCACCCGCGCCGTGTAATCCGCGGACGGGCGAGCGGTGGAAATCGCGGCGCGATAGATGTAGCCGCCCGCGGTTCCATCTAAACTCGAGGTACGCGTCATTTCCCGGCGGTCCGGCGCACCGCCTTCGACCCCATCGGCGTAGAGCTCGACCCTCGCCGCCTCGGGATTGAGATCGCCGAGATGGAGCACAACCTCAAACACGTGCTGCCCTCCGCTCGTCTCAACCCTTACGTCGCCGAATCGCAGGGAGTCCCACTTCCGGTTCATCGTCCGCTGCCAGTTGCGTACCAGGCTGCCCATCCCGCCGGTGTCGCCGGAACGCGCGACGAACGCAGCGGCGGCCGGCACGTAATACTTTTCTGTGTATTCGCGCACCGAGCGGTCGCTCGAAAACTGCGGCGTCAAGCGCGCCATACTTTCCCGCATCCGCTCGACCCAGGCAGTCGGGACGCCCTCCCCATTGCGCGTGTAAAACTCGGGGATCGCTTCTCGTTCGAGAATGCCATAGAGCGCTTCGGCTTCCGCGGCATCCCAGGCCGGGTCGTCGCCATGTTCGCGCCCGTCCCCCAGCGCCCAACCGACGACGGGTGTATAAGCTTCCGCCCACCAGCCGTCCAGCTCGGACAGGTTGATGCCGCCGTTGACCAGCACCTTCATGCCGCTTGTCCCGCTGGCCTCCCAGGGACGTCGCGGAGTGTTAATCCATACGTCCACGCCTTGTACGAGTTGTTCGGTCAGCAGCATGTCGTAGTCGCTCACGAAGATCGCGTGAGAGCGGGCTTCAGGTTGCCGGATGAACCGTATCCATTCACGAATCATCGCTTGGCCCGCTTGGTCCGCGGGGTGCGCTTTTCCGGCAATGATGAGCTGCACGGGGCGCTCGGGATTCGTCAACAGCCGAAGCAGCCGCTGCGGATCGTGAAGCAGCAGGTTGGGGCGCTTATAAGTGGCGAAGCGGCGCGCAAAACCGAGTGTCAGTACGTTGGGATCCAAAACCTGGCGGGCGGCGTCAATCGCCAGTTGCTCCGCGCCGGTGGCCATCAGCAGCTGCGAAAGCCGTTCTCGGGCGTATTCCACCAGACGCCCCCGCGCGGAGTTGCGCAACTGCCACAGCTCGCTTCCGGCAACGCCGCGAATATTCTCGGGCGGGTTCTCCGAGCTTGCCAGCCAACGGTCCTTCCCGCAGCTTTTCGTCCACACATCTTCAGCCGGCTCCGAATCCCACGAAGGTACATGGACTCCGTTGGTCACATATCCGACCGGAACTTCGTCCTGGGGCCAGCGCGGAAACAGGGATTGGAAAATGCGCCGGCTTACCTCGCCGTGCAGCCGGCTGACGCCATTGACCGCTCCGCTCGCACGAATGGCCAGGTACGCCATGTTGAAATCCTCGCGCAGATCGTCCGGGTTTTGACGGCCCAGCGCGAGCAAATCGTGGAGGGGAATGCGCAGTTTCTTTTCCGCGTATGCTCCCAGGTATTGATCGATCAGACCGGGGCTGAAACGATCGAAGCCCGCGAGCACCGGTGTGTGCGTCGTAAAAAGATTGCCCGCTCTCGTTGCGGTCAAGGCGACGTCAAACGGCTGCCCGGTCTCTTGCATGAGACTTCGGGCCCGCTCCAGCGCCGCAAAGGCCGTATGTCCTTCGTTCAGATGACAGACCTGCGGCCGGACGCCGAGGGCCGCGAGCAGCCGCCATCCTCCGATGCCGAGGATCAGTTCCTGCTGCAGGCGCAGTTCGAGGCCGCCACCGTAAAGCTCGCTGGTGATTCCTCGATGCGCTGGGAGATTGGCCGCGTCGTTGCTGTCCAGAAGGCACAGCTTTACTCTGCCAACCTGCACCTGCCAGGTACGCAGACGGACCGTGAACCCCGGCAGGTCGACTTCCAGCCGCAGCCACTCCCCATTCGCTTCCCGGAGGGGCGTGATGGGCAATTGCCCAGGATCGTTGTACGGAAAAAGTGCCTGCTGCGCCCCGTCCTTATCGATGACCTGACGAAAGTAACCTTGCTGATAGAGCAGTCCCACGCCCACCACCGGCACACCCAGGTCGCTGGCCGCCTTGAGCTGATCGCCGGCCACATTCCCGAGGCCGCCCGAGTAGATCGGCAGAGCCTCACTCAGCATGAATTCCATGCTGAAGTAAGCGGCGCAGCTCAGCGGGGATTGCGGATGATGGCGCTGAAACCACGCGGGCGCTTCCATCGCGCGCCGCCTGGCTGCGACCAGGCGATCGAGCTCCCGGCGAAAGGCTGGCTCGGCTAGCGCGCCCTCCAGCCGGTCCCGAGAGACGCTCTGCAAGACGATCCACGGGTTGTGCGTCAGGTTCCATAGCGACGGCTCGAGTTGTGGCCACAATTCATCGGTGTAGTCGCTCCACGACCACCGCAGGTCGAGCGCAAGTTCGGCAAGCGACTCGAAACCCTCGATTTCAATCGGCAGAAAATCGTAGATCGCACTATGCGAGCGTGCCTTTTCACTCATGGTTTATTGCCTTCACTTGGCCCTTCTGCCGCCGCGATCGCCGCACCGACGATAGCCTGGGCCTCCTCCAGGATGCGGCTCAGATGCTCCGCTCCGCGAAAACTCTCCGCGTAAATTTTGTAAATATTCTCGGTTCCCGACGGACGCGCCGCGAACCACCCGCTCTTGGAGATCACCTTCAGGCCTCCGATGGGAGCGCCATTGCCGGGCGCGTGCGTGAGGATCGACAGGATCGTCTCGCCCGCCAGCTCCTTGGAGCGGATCTCTTCGGCCGACAGTTTCGCCAGTATGGCCTTTTGCTCCAGCGTGGCTACCGCGTCCACGCGCGCGTAGCTGGGCTCCCCGAGCTCGCGCGTTAGTTCTTGATATACTTCGCCTGGATCGCGGCCCATCCTCGCGGTGATTTCAGCGGAGAGCAGGGCCGGGATGATGCCGTCTTTGTCCGTGGTCCAGACACTGCCGTCCCGGCGCAGAAACGACGCTCCGGCGCTCTCTTCGCCGCCGAAGCCGAACGAGCCGTCCAGCAACCCGTCCACGAACCATTTGAAGCCAACAGGCACCTCGCACAGGCTGCGGCCAAGCTTTGCGGCGACCCGATCGATCATCTGGCTGCTGACCAGCGTCTTGCCCACAGCAGCTTTTGCGCTCCACTGCGGCCGGTGCTGGAACAGATAGAAGGCGGCGACGGAAAGGTAGTGATTCGGCGGAAGCAATCCGGCGCTGCGAGTCACGATCCCGTGCCGGTCGTGATCGGTGTCGCAGGCAAAGGCGATCGCGAAACGATCCTTTAGTCCGATCAACCGCCGCATCGCATAGGGCGACGACGGATCCATGCGGATCTGGCCGTCCCAATCCACCGTCATAAAACGGAACGTAGGGTCGACCACATCGTCGACAACCGTCAGATTCAATCCGTAACGCTCGGCAATAGGTCCCCAGTAGTGAACTCCGGCGCCACCCAGAGGATCGACTCCCAGGCCGATTTCGGCGCTCCGGATCGCGTCCATGTCGAGCACATTGCCAAGGTCCGCAACATAGGCGCCGAGATAGTCGTGCCGGTGCGTCGTAGATGAGCGAAGAGCCGTCTCGAAGGGAACTCGGTTCACTCCCGCGAGGCGATTCTCTAGGAACAGGTTCGCCCTCGCCTCGATTCCGCTCGTCACGGAGCCATCCGCCCCGCCGCCGTGCGGAGGATTATATTTAAGGCCGCCATCTTCGGGCGGATTGTGAGAAGGCGTGATGACGATTCCGTCGGCGAGCCCTGTCTCGCGGCCTCGATTGTAGGTGAGAATCGCATGGGAAACAGCCGGCGTTGGCGTATATTCATCTCGCTCGGCGATCATCACCTCGACTTGATTCGCCGCCAGTACTTCGAGCGCGCTGGCAAACGCCGAAACCGAAAGCGCGTGGGTATCGCAGCCGAGAAACAGCGGTCCATCGATGTTCCGTTGTTTCCGGTACAAGCAAATCGCTTGAGCGATGGCCAGGATGTGCGCTTCGTTAAACGCGTTTTCGAACGCCGAGCCGCGATGGCCGGAGGTACCGAACGCGACACGCTGCGCCGCGACAGAAGGGTCCGGCGCTTGTGTGTAATAAGCGGTGATCAGCTTGGGTACGTCGACCAGCATCGACCGGTCGGCGGGTTTTCCCGCATGAGGGCTGATATTCATAGTGAATCGCTCTCCGTGTGGGAGGACACTCCTCGGGGATTTGTATCGGACAGCAGCGCGCCCGCCGCCGCATCCACCAGCCACAGGAGCCTTCCGTTCATCGGCCGGATCAATTGCGCCGGAAACTGTTCCGGTTCGTACGGCCCCTCGAGAACGGCCCTGAGGGCGGGAGCTTTCTCGGCTCCAACGACCATGAAGATCACCTCTACAGCGTTGTTCACGGTGGGGGCCGTCAGAGTGATGCGCTCCGAGGAAAGCTTGTCAATCCGGTTGTGCGTCACCATGCGTTCGGTTTCGTGGAGCGCCTCGGTCCCTGGAAAAAGCGAGAGCGTGTGGCCGTCGTTGCCCATCCCTAGAAGGACCAGATCGAAGCGTGGAACATCATCATCCTTCAATTGGAAATAAGCCTGAAGTTCCAGCTCGTATTCCCGCGCGGCGTGCTCCGCGTCCGGGTCCTCACCCTTGATGCGCAGGATCTGCTCGGGTTTGAGGGGCGCCGCGGACAACATCGCGTCGCGAGCCATCCGGTAATTGCTATCGGGATGCTCGGGACCCACATGCCGCTCGTCGCCAAAGAACACTCCCATTTTGTCCCAGGGAAGCGCAGCTCGTAGAGCCGCATCGTCGATCAGCAGGCGATACAGAGCCTTGGGCGTGGAGCCGCCCGCGAGAACCAGCGTAAAGCGCCCCTGATTTCTCACCGCGCCGGCGGCCACGCGAATCAGTTCTGCGGCTGCGCATCGCGCGATCGCTGAGCCATCCGGCAACATTCGAATGACGCGCTCCGGCACCGGTTCTCCGTTACACCTTGGCCGGAAGATCGGAAGTGGGAAGAAGCTCGGAAGCCACCGTGAGGCACTTCGCCTCGGTTTCCTCATCCTCGACATCCCGCCATGCCCGGCCATCGCGCCGCATCAATTCCTCGGCCTCGCGAGGCCCCCAGGTGCCCGCCGCATAGTTGGGAAATCCCCGCGCCGGGAGCGCTTTCCAGACATCCAGCAGGGGTTGAATTACACTCCAGCCCGCTTCCACCATGTCCGCGCGCTGGAACAGCGTGGCGTCGCCCATCATGCAGTCGTGTAGCAAACGTTCGTAGCCGGTGCTGTGCTGCGCACCAAAATCCCGGGCGTAATCGAAGTCCATGTTCACTAGCCCGAGCTTCATCGCCGAGCCCGGAAGTTTCGCTCCAAAGCGGAGGGAAATTCCTTCCCCCGGCTGAATATGGATCACCAGGCGGTTCATCTGATGATCGGTAATCCCCGTATGCCGGAACAGCATGAAAGGCGCGCGGCGAAACTGGATGGCGATTTCGGTGACGCGCTTTGCCATGCGCTTGCCGGTCCGCAGATAAAATGGAACATCGGCCCACCGCCAGTTGTCGATCTGCAGTTTGAGCGCGACGTACGTTTCCGTATTCGAATCGGGAGAGACGTGGGGTTCGCCGCGGTAAGCGGGTACCGGCACGCCGCCGATTTCTCCTGGGCCGTGCTGGCCGCGCACCATGTTTTGCAGGACCTCCTCGGGCGCGGGCGACAATACGGCGTGCAGAATTTCGGCTTGTTTGTCGCGCACGGCATCGGCCTCGAAGGAAATCGGCGGCTCCATCGCCGTAAGCGTCAGCAATTGAAACAGATGATTCGGCACCATATCCCGCAGCGCTCCGGCCGTCTCGTAAAACGCGCCGCGATGCTCCACCCCGACGGTTTCGGCCGCGGTGATCTGCACGTGGTCGATGTAGGTACGGTTCCACAGCGGCTCGAGAATGCTGTTGGCGAACCGGAAAACCATCAGGTTTTGGACCGTTTCCTTGCCCAGATAGTGATCGATGCGGTAAATCTGCCGCTCGTCGAGAATCTGCTTCAGATCCTTGTTCAACTGGATCGCGGATTCCACATCGTGCCCGAACGGCTTCTCCACGATCACGCGCGTCCATTGGCCGTTGCGTTCCTCGGTAAGCCCGGTCTCGCCCAGCCGGTGGACGATCTTGGAAATGAACGCCGGGGCGACGGCCAGGTAATGGAAATGATTCCCCTTGGTATCGTGCTTTGTTTCGGCCGCCGCGATCTGGTCTTTCAATCGCTGATACGCGGCCGGATCGTCGAAATCTCCCGGGACGTAGTAGATGCGATCCAGGAACCACTGCCACACGGCGGGGTCCAGGGACGGCGAGAGGAATTGGCGGATATCCCGGCTCAAATGGTCGCGAAATTCCTCGGTGGTCATCTGATCGACGGCGATCCCCACGATGGCGAATTGCTTGGAGAGCGCGCCTTCCTGAGCCAGGTTGCATAGCGCGGGGATGAGCTTACGCTTGGTCAGGTCGCCGCTCGCTCCGAAGATGACCATCACACAAGGGGGCGCCGTTTGAGATATTTGCTGGGGATTCCTATCTGGCATCGTCAGTCTTTCCTCCGAGCCGTGGAGCGAGCGCCCGCCGCTCAATCTCCGGCTTTCTTCTCCACATGCCCGCCGAACTGGAAACGCAGGGCGGAAAGAATCTTGGCGGCAAAGTCACCCTCGCCTTGTGAGGTGAGGCGCTGATCGAGCGCGGTACTCAACACGGGCGCGGGCGCGCCCGATTCGATGGCGGCGAGGATCGTCCAGCGCCCCTCGCCCGAATCCGATACCCGTCCGGAGAAGCGATCGAGCGAGGGTTCATCCAGAAGGGAACTGGCGGTCAAGTCCAATAGCCAGGATGCAATCACGCTCCCGCGCCGCCACACTTCGGTGACGTCCGCCAGGTTGAAATCGTACTGATAATGCTCCGGATTGCGCAACGGCGTCGTTTCGGCATCCGTCTCGCGACTGGACTTGCCGGCATTGGCGTGTTTCAGGATGTTCAATCCCTCGGCGTAGGCGGCCATCAATCCGTACTCGATCCCGTTGTGCACCATTTTTACAAAATGTCCGGCTCCCGATGGCCCGCAATGCAGGTAACCGTCCTCTGCCGTGCCGCCGACTGTATCCCTGCCGGGCGTCCGCGATAGGTTGCCGCGGCCGGGAGCGAGTGTCTTGAAAATGGGATCGAGGCGCTTGACAATCTCCGTTTCGCCGCCGATCATCTGGCAATAACCGCGGTCGAGTCCCCATACGCCGCCACTCGTGCCGACGTCCGCGTAGTGCAGTCCTTTCGGCGCCAACTCTTGCGCCCGGCGAATATCGTCGATGTAGTAGGAATTCCCGCCGTCGATCGCGATGTCTCCGGCTTCGAGCCTCCCGGTGAGGTCGCTGAGCAGCGTGTCTACAACGGCCGCTGGCACCATCAGCCACACCGCGCGCGGCTTCTCCAGCTTCCGCACGAAATCGTCCAGTGTAATGGTCCCCGTCGCCCCTTCGTCCGCCATCGCTTTTACGTCTTCCGCGTGGCGGCCGTAAACGACGCATTGGTGGCCGCCTCTCTGCAGGCGCCGCACCATGTTGGCGCCCATCCGTCCGAGACCGATCATTCCGAGCTGCATTGTGTGCACTCCTGCCGGGCCAGGGGCTGCGTGGAAGAAAGAGCGTCTAAGTTCACAACACAATTCCGGCTGAGCGATGCAAACTCATTGCCGGTTGCCGTCCAAGAACCGCGCAGTCCCGCGTTGTCATCAGTGTAGCCGACCGAACCGCTGCCGAAATCCCACCCGCGAACCACCGAAACCACGCGAAGTGTGTTAGGCGAACCTCGAAATGCAAAGGCAATCCTGGAGACTCAACGACTCCTGTTGAACGGCGGCGCGGCGGCGATGCGATTTCCCGAGAGCTTCATCATCGAAAACGGGCGCAGCGTGCCGACCAGCGCCAGAAGTGATAAATTGGTCCAGCACGTCTGGCCGCGGCCGCGCGCCGTGGCAAGGAGGCTTCAGATGAAGAGATTCATTCCGGTCGCCCTGTTCGGGGCGGTCTGCTTTTTCGCGGGCTACATGTTCCACCCGCGCGTGAGCGTTGCGGCTCAGGAGCGAGCGGCACAAGCTCCTCTGGCGGCGCCAGGGCTGCCGGCCAGCAGGGCCGTGAACGGAAAGGGTTTCTATTATCCGATCGACGAGATCAAGAAGAAGTACCCACCCGCGGACGCGCACGGCAATTACGCCCAGGGAGACACCGGCAGTGCGGCCCACCTGGCGTGGACTCCCGAATACCGATTTACCTTGATGCGTCGGCAGTACTTCGACCCGCCCCGGAAGGATAACACGGGCGAGATGGAACACTTTGCCGGTTCCGAAATGCACGAGAACAAGACGCAGATCTACATGATGGTCAGCGGCGCGGGCCAGGTGGCGATGGGCGGCAAGCCCGCCACCGATCATGAGACCCCCGATGGGCAGCATTCGGGCGGCCCGCTCACTGGCGCGATCAACTACCGCGTGAAGCCGGGCGATTTCGTCGTGATTCCGCCGTACACATGGCACCAGGCGCTGCCCGATCCGGGCCAGACGCTGACCTACGGAATGTGCCATATCGAGACCAGGAACCTGATCCCGTAGTCGTTTCTCAAGGAACGGATATGCGTGCGGCGAAGGTGGCGCTTTCGTGGTTGCTGTTAGGTGTGGCTTGCGCGATCGGTGCGGCGGCGCAGTCCCGGACCGCGATTTTGTTTGAAGGTGCGCGGCTCATCGTGGGCGATGGCAAGGCGCCCATCGAGAATTCGGCGTTCCTCGTCGAGAACAACCGCTTCACCAAGGTCGGCAAGAAGGGTGACATTCCGCTTCCCGCGAGCGCCGTCCGCGTCGATCTGACCGGAAAAACCGTCATGCCGGCGCTGATCGATGTCCACAGCCACCTGGGATTTCTGAAGCAGTTGGACGGAAGCATGTCCAAGGCGAACTTCAACCGCGAGAATCTCATCGACCACTTGAATCGCTACGCCTACCATGGGTTCTCCGCCGTCATCAGCATGGGCACGGATTTCGGGGATCTGCCCTATCAACTCAGAGAAGAAGTAATCCCGGGAGCCGCGCTGTTTCGAACCGTAGGCCGCGGATTGGCCTGGCCCGGATCCGGACCCAACGACCCGGCTCGCAACGACGTGCCGTACGTGGTAACCACCGTCGAGCAGGCCAGACAAGCTGTCCGCGAGCTGGCTCCGCACAACCCCGACTTCGTCAAGATCTGGGTGGACGACCGGAATCATACTCAAAAGAAACTGACTCCGGATCTATATGGAGCCGCTGTCGACGAAGCGCACAAACACAATCTCCGCGCCGTCGCCCACGTCTTCGATCTGGAAGACGCTAAAGGCCTGGTTCGAGCGGGTATCGACGGCTTCACACACCTGGTTCGCGATAAAGACATCGATGACGAATTCATCGCCTTGCTGAAACAGCGCCCCGCCATCTTTTTCACCCCAAACCTGGGCGTCACCAGCCGCGCGACCGACGGCGGGCGCCCTGCCTGGCTCGACGATCCGGTCTTGCACGAAACCATTCCTCCCAGCCAGATCCAGCGCCTGGAGAAGCAGTTTTCCAACCGGAAACCCGAGGTGCTCGCGGCTACGCGCGCGTCCTGGGATCTGCAGGTACGGAACCTCGCGAAACTGCGGGCGGCCGGCGTCCGCATCGTCTTGGGCAGCGATTCGGCGGGCGATCCCTCGCGCGTGATCGGCTGGCACGCCATCTGGGAGGTGGACACTCTGGCGCGCGCCGGGATGCCGCCGGCGGAGGTGATCGTCGCCTCGACGCGCCTCGCCGCCGAGACTCTGAAGCTCGGTCAACTGGGGACGGTCGCGGCGGGCAAGAGCGCCGACTTCGTCGTTCTCGACGCGAATCCTCTGGACAATATCGCCAATACCCGCAAGATCGCCAAGGTGTATCTGCGCGGCCAGGAAGTCGACCGCGCCGCGATGCACGCCAAGTGGCAGGCCGACTGGAGCGGCGCCGGATCGCCGGCTCGCTAGGTGCTATGCTACAGCAGCGGATGTGAAAAGGGAACAGACTACTCTGTCCCCCTCGGTTTCTGATCTTATCTGCAATCGCAGGAGTGGACAGAGCGGTCTGTCTTTCTTTTCAAACAGGAGGCTGAGAAATGCGAATCGTGATTTGGATCGTGCTGTTGATTGCCCTGGTTGCCGTTCTCAGCGGCCAATCCGGAAAAGGAACCGCAGCTCCCGGCGGTTCCGCTGCGCTCCCCGCTGATATCCAGCCGGATTCGCTCAACCGCCTTCCCGTGGTTCACCGGGAACAGCTGGACGAGAACGGCAAAAAGGCTTATGACCTGACGGCCGGCGGTGCGGGAAAGGTGGCCCAGGCGACCGGTCCCGGCGCGATCTCGCTCTACAGCCCGGAGGCCGCCGAGCCTCAGCGCAAACTGAACGCGTATTTGCGGCGCGACGGAAATCTTCTGGGCAAACCGCTTACCGAGCTGGCGATCCTGGTGGCCGCGCGCGAAATGGACCAGCAGTACGTGTGGAGCGCGCATGAGCCGGCCGCGCTGCGGGCGGGCGTCGCGCAGCCGGTCATCGACGTGATCAAGTACAACAAGGAAGTCTCGGGTGTGGGAGAAAAAGAGACCACCATAATCCGCATGGGGCGCCAGTTGTTCCGCGAGCACAAACTGAATTCCGACATCTTCGCGAAATCAGTCGAGCTGTTTGGGAAACAAGGAACCGTCGAGCTGGTCACCTTGATGGGAGACTACACGCTGGACGCTCTGCTGCTCGACGCTTTGGATCAGCATCTTCCCCCGGAGCGTAAGCCGCTGTTGCCGCCCCGGTAGACCGCTTTCTGAGTAATGTGGGCGGCCCTTCTGGGCGGCGGCCGAGCTTCGCCCGGCCAAGGAACTCCCTATGTTCCTCAACGCCGCGCGAAAGCGCGGCGGCCGGGCGGAAGCCCCGCCCCACGAGCTGGGCCTATCGAAAACTTAGAAAATGCTCCAGTGGCTTGTCGCAGGAAATCGTTGGTAGCACTCGCTTGTTGTAGCCGCGTCAGTGCCGCAGGTGCAGCCATCGCTTTACATCCGGTGCGAATTCGTGAAGGACATTGATGCCGGCGTCGATCAAAATCGTGTCCGATCCGGCGACGAATATCGCCGACCCATGATGAAAGCGCTGCGGCCACCAGGCGCGTGAAATCGCCGCCGCGCCGTAATCGCCCAGGAATTCGCTATAGGCGGGCATCATGTCCCCGCTGTCGCTATGCCGCCAGATGGTGTGCAGAAGGGCGTCTCCAAAACGCCCCTGGTAGCTTTTCCGGGTGGACCGGAAATAGCGCGCGTCCTCGTGATCGAGCGCCTGCACCGGGAACATGATGCTGCGCTGGATCGCATATTGTCCGATATGCGAGGCGTACCGCTCGCCGTAGGCGCCCCATCCCTGGCCCCATTCGCGTGGCCGGTCGCGCCATTGGTCGACAGCCGCGCCGATCCCGGCGTAAACGAAATTTTCATAGCCGACAAAGTGGCGCGCGTCGTAACGGAGTTTGTCCTCAATGCTGAGCCGGCTCCATTGCGGGGACTGAGGTCCGGACGCCGCCTCCGATGGCGCGGATGGAACGTTGTCCGTGGAACTGGGGGACTGCGCGGCGAGGTACTCCGTAACGGTCAAGACCAACAGAAGCGTGACGAAAGCTCGGCTGGTCACGTAATATAGACGCCTCCGCCAGCCTCTAACGTTTCAACCCCAGATCAACCCAGGAGGTCGACCCAGGAGATCGACCCAGGCCGCCGCCGATTCTCTCGGCCAAGCCCCAGATGATTAATGTTTAACCGCCTGCTTCGTCGCTCCCCCAATTTCCACCGTGTGAGCAACGAGTTTTTCGTTGACTTCGACCGCGTGGATCACCACCCGGTCACCGACCTTGATATCGGCCTTCGGCATCGGCTGATCCGCGCGAGCAAACGTCGTCTTGGCATCGAAGCCTACCGTCATGGCCTTCCCGGCGGTTGTCTTGACCGTCACGGACGTGTCTGAAATGCTCGTCACGGTTCCGATGACGTGTTCTTCGCCGCCGTGCGCCAAAACGATGGTGGGTAGGAGCGCAAGCGCCAGGATCGCGAGAAGCGCGACCTGAGCTCTGAGCTTAGTGGTGGTGTTCATGTTCTGTATGTTCATGCGATGGACCTCCATTTAAGAATTCTCTTTCTTCCTGCTCTTCTTTTAATTCATCGGGGCTCTTTGGATTCAGCGCCTGCATTTCCCGCTCTTCTTGCGCGGTGAGCTGCGGCAGGTGGCGGATGAACCGGACCAGTTTCCAGGAGTCCTGTTCGTCGTGAACGGAGCCGCCGCCCCACGCGGGCATGCCGGTTAGCCGAATGCCGTTCTGAATGATGAAAAACAACTCGCCGTCGCTCAGTTGTTGAGTTTCCGGCTGCCGCATGTCGGGGGCCTGCGGATACATGTGCTTGCCCATTTCGATATCGCCGCTTCCGTTGTTGGCATGACAAGCGGCGCAGTGGTCGGCCCAATGGGCGCGCGCCTCCGCGAGCGTCTCGGGCGAATCGGGAACCGGGTTCTTGCGCTCGCGCGCATCCTTGGGCACAGCCAGCGAGCGGGCATAACGCGTCAGCCATCGTTCCAGTGCGCCCGGCTGTTCCCGCGCGCTGAAACCACGCGCGCCCAAAAGAACAACGCCCGCTACGACTAACACCACGGCGACCGCCGAAAGCGCGCCGGCAAGAAATAGGACGAACCTAATTGCGATATCCTCCCCTTCAGAGTGTATCTCTTTTATCCGTCGCAGCCGTATCCAGCAGCCGCACGGTCAAGAAACGAAAACGCCACTTAGCGAGCCGCGACTGTCATGGAGCGGTGGAACAACCTGCTAGCCGTGCTCCGCACCCTTAGAGGCGGTTCGCAACGCGATGGGTTTCCCATGCGGCGTGTGACGATAAGCGTCCGCCCAAGCTTCCTTGCGAGCCAGCATCTCGCTTGGATTCGACAGAGCCTTCGCCGTTACCAGCCGCTCGAGCGCCGCGAGCCAGTGTTCGTAGTAGCGCGAGCCGTCGTCCGGCTCGCCGCGACCCGCCGCCGATTTCAGCTCATCGGCAAGCGCGGCCGCCCATTCTTTCCAGGTGAAGTGGCCCTGTGCCGAAAGCCGCACCGCGAGCGCGAAGGCCTGCGCCTGCCAGGGCTCGGCAAAGACGGGACCTCCCTCGTCGCGAGGGAGCGAGGGCAGGGAAGCGAGCCGTTCGGGATCGGGTTGCAGCTCAGGCGTGCTCAAGGTAGCTATCCCACAGGTCGAGATGCACGGTATCGCGCGCCGAGGCGGCGTCGCCCCACAACTCGCGCGCCGTAAAACGGACCGAATACAGGTGCTGCGGCTGCTCGCCCTGAAAATGTGCGTTGGTATCTGGGAATACGAAAATCCCGTGATGAAGCGCGATGACGCCATCTTTCCCTCTCGCATAGCGAGGCAGGCGCGTCGCGCCCAGCGGATTGATGTTTCGAGCGCGTACACGCTGGCCGATTCTGAAACGAGCCTTCGCGTCCACCTCCGGCCGCTTGTAACTGCCACGGACCAACGCCGAGGCTGCCACACCCGCCACGGTAAGTCGCGGCGCGGCCTTCTGCGATCCCGGCGCGGGCTTGCCCGTTTCGATCTCCTCCCGCGTCACTAAGCCGCGTTGCACCAGCAGTTCGATGTTCCCGGTCAGCCACTTTTCGTAATAACTCATGCGCAGATAATCGGCCGGGGGAATAAGCTCTCTGCTATGGCGGCTCGCGTCGATGCTCCACTTGCCCCACGCGCCGAGCGCGCGGTTCATCGCATAGACACGGCCTTCCCACGCCTCGTGAAATACGGGTTCGTCCTTTTCACGCTGGATGGGACCCATGTCCTGCATGCCGCCCATGTCGTGGATGCCGTTCATGCGTGAGCTCCCTGAGGCGCCGCGACCTTGACGACCCCGATCATCGCATCGCGGGTGACCAGGGCCGCGAGTTCTTCCTCGGTCATCTTTTCGGTGCCCGCCGGCCTTTCCGGCAACACCAGATACCGGATCTCCGCCGTGCTGTCCCACACCCGTACTTCCACGTCCTCGGGCATCTCCAGTCCAAACTCGCGCATCACGCCCCGCGGATCGATCACCGCGCGCGACCGGTACGGCGCCGATTTGTACCACACCGGCGGCAGACCGAGGACCGGCCACGGGTAGCACGAGCACAGCGTGCATACGACAAGATGGTGGACCTTCGGGGTGTTTTCGAGCACCACCATATGCTCGCCTTGCGCTCCCTCATAGCCCAGCTCCGCGATCGCGGCGCCGCCGTCGGCGAGCAGCCGTTTCTTATATGCCGGATCCACCCACGCGCGCGCCACCACGCGGGCCCCGTTGCGCGGACCGATCTTGTTCTCGTAAACGTCCACCAGCGCGTCGAGCGCCGCCGGATCCACCAGACCTTTTTCTACCAGCAGCGATTCCAGCGCCTTGGTCCGCAGCGCCGGGTCGGAGGGAACCACTTGGTGGTCGTGATCGTGTTCGTGCTGTTGTGCTTGCATACTCGTTGGAATCGCTGCCGCCGCGGCTCCCGTGGCCGCGCTCTTTAAGAATTTTCGCCGGTCCACGGACTTCTTGTCGTTCTTCATGGGCGGTTTCCTCGCGCCATCATTTCTTCTTCGACGCCGACAATTGCCGCTTGTCCATGAAGAACGAAAGGTCGATCGCTTCCGCCATGGCCTTGTATCCCGCATCGTTCGGATGCAGGTGATCCATGATGTTGAATTCCGGCCGGATTTGCTTGGGGTGCGCGGGATCGCGCACTGTAGCTTCGAAATCCACCACGCCATCGAACGCCCCGCCCGTCCGAATCCACGTGTTGACCGCCACGCGCATCGCCTCTCCCGCTTCGCTGTAGTAAGCAGCTCCCTCGTAGGGCGTGAGCGTCGCACCCATGATTTTGATCCCATGCATGTGGGCTCTCTCGATGATCTGCCGGTCGGCCGCGATCACTTCTTCGGCGCTGATCGTGCTATCCGGTGGCGCATTGGTTCCCGTGGCTCTGCCGATGTCGTTGATGCCTTCCAGAAGAATCATCCATTTCACGCCGCTTTGGCTCAACACATCGCGATCGAACCGCGCCAGCGCGTTGGCGCCGACTGTATCGCGGCGGAGCCGGTTGCCGGCGATCCCCTGGTTCACAACCGCGATATTCGCGGCCGGCATGCTCTTGGCGATGCGCTGCGCCAGAAACGCCGGATAACTGCTGTTGGTGTCCGGGGTGGATGTAGTCCCATCCGTGATCGAGTCGCCGAACGCGACAATGAGCGCGGCGTCGGCCGGAGCCAGAACATCCACGCTCTCGATCCAATACCAGACGCGCGTCGTCGCGGCGTCGGCAAGGACAGGCTGGCCCGTGACGTCGCCGGTGGAGATGTAGGTCGTGTGCAACGCGGCATTGTGAAGCGTCGGCAACCCGGTTTCGTCCGGCACATACACGCTTACGGCCAGGTCTCCCAGACGCGGCACGTTGAGATCCACCGGATCGCTCACCACCAGCGCTCCAGGTGGAATTACGGCCTCCGGCTTTCCACTAAACGTCAGGGCCCGATCGGACCCGGCGACGATCTCGGATTCCTTGCCGTGAAGCGCGATGTGCGCGGCTCCGATTCGGAGCGGCCCGGCGCCATAGGCATTCGAAAGTTGCACGCGCACCCGCCGCCCTGGGATGGAAGTACGCACGACCATCCGCACGGTTTGATTCTTGAAGGACCTGTCCGTTCGCGGAGGTGGCGGAGGCGCTCCCGGGGCACCTGGGAACGGCGCTGGCAGCGGCTGCGGTGAAGCGCCCCACGTGGGAATCCAGCGCTCCTGCGCCGCGATGTCTTGCGGAAGGATGACGACAGCGCAGAACACTAGAATCGTGAAGACGCCGGCGGATCTTCGACGAAAAAGAGGGACAGACCACTCTGTCCCTTCCCGCAGATCTCTGGTTTCACGTTCGACCATCGGAGTGGACAGAGCTGTCTGTCCCCTTTTTCCGCACGTTCCTGGAACGCGGTCATATTTTCGGATCTTCTTCATCTGTATGCTCCAGAATCTCACCGCGACCCGGTCTTCGCGGCGGCCTTGCTTTCCTGCGCGCGAGATCCGCTCAGGATGCCCGCCATGCTGTAGTTTCCTTCGTGGCACGCGTACTCGAGAATCGGGCCCTCGCTCTGCACCATCGGAATCCGCGCCGTCCACTTTCGGGTAAACGTCGATGGATCGTCCACGGTGACTTCATAGTTGATGATATCGGTGCTGATCCGCGTGAAGCGCTCGGTCAGGTGCAGATGCGAGGTCTCGCCAAAGCGGTACGGCACGCCGAAGCCAGTCACGTCCCGGTCGGGGAAATTGTTCACGTCCACCACCAGCGTGTTGCCCTCCCAATGACCCACGGAATCGCCCATCCACAGCCGGATGTTTTTATTGATGTGCGGCCGGCCGTCCAAGGGAATGACGCGCGCGTCGTGCAGCATTTCCGAAAACAGCACAAACTGCCCAGGCGCCTGGACGATCCGATAGTTGTTGTTGTACGCGCCGGGGATCATGGCATTGGGCAGCCCGCGGATGATGCAGCGCGTCACCACGCTCACGTCCTCATAGGTGTCGAACGGGCCGTTGCCGGAAGACCCCGTCGCGCTGGGACCCAGCTTCTTGAATCTCTCCTCGTCTCGCTTCTGGCCTTCGGCCGTCCTGGGCGGGATCTTGCCGTCCGGCGGATCGATGATCAGCGATGTCTGCTTGGTGGGCACAACCTTGGTGCCCCGGTCGAACCACGCCTGGTTGTAGGTCCCGGGATCGCCGGCCTTCGGCGGACGATCCACGCGATTTTCCGCGGCTTTGCGTTCCAGCGCGGCCTCGTCGGCAGCCGTCAGAACTTGTTTTCCCGCCAGCTCCGTGGGCCGCTCGATTTCCGTGATCGTCGAGTTGTTCCAAATCCCCTGGAAATCCGGATCGCCCCACGGCGTGCGGGGAGGAGTGTACTTGGCCGTCCCGGCCGCCGCTTTAGGCTGCTGCTTTTCAGGCGCCTTCTGGGCGAAGGCGAGACCTGCCACGAGGAGGAGAATGCTTGTTCGCCACGTCAACATGGTCCTATCATACGCCCGAAGTTAACGGGCGGATACCGGCGATTCGCAGAGGCCACGGCGATTCGGCGGGACAACCATTGACTCTTCTCTCCCGCTTCCGGGCGATTCACGGAATTGCTATTCTTGATCCCAGGGTTTTTACGACGCCCCGAAGGAGGAAGCAAGCGTGACCAAGCGTGATGCAGCTCGCCGGGCGTTCTTGAAGCGCGCGGCGGTTGGCGCCGGAGCCGTCGCGGGTGCGGGGCTGGTGCCCGGCCTTCATGCCCAGAAACCGGAGCAGCACGAGGTAGCCAACGCGGCAGCGCCCGCACACATTCAGTCGAACGGCGAAGGGCAAAGGGCGTTTTTCAACGCGCACAACGCCGCGACGATCGACGCGTTCACCGAGCGGCTCATGCCCGGTGCACCCGGCAAACCTGGCGCGCGCGATGCGGGCGTGCTCAACTACATCGATCTGGCGCTGGCCGGCGCTTACGAGGATCTGCAGGATTTCTACCGGCGCGGAATCGCTCAGTTGGACGCGTACTGCCAGAAGACTTATAAGGAGACGTTCCTGCGGATCACGGCCGCCCAACAGGACGAGGTGCTCGGGGCGCTCGAAACAGGCAAGGCCACCGGATTCGCGTGGCCCACCGCGCAGGAATTCTTCAACACGGTCCGCACGCACACGATCGAAGGCATGTTTGCCGACCCGGTTTACGGCGGCAACAAGGATTTTGCGGGCTGGCGCCTGGTGGGCTTCCCCGGCGCGCAAGCAATCTTCACCGACGCCGACATGCAAAGCACGAAAGCGTTCGCTCGTGCGCCCCTGATCGGCCTGCAAGCGCGGGCCAAAGGACCGGCGTAAAACCATGGGGACTGAAAAACGTGGCGACTGAAAAAACAGATGTCGTGATCGTCGGCGCGGGCGCGGCGGGTGGAATTCTCGCAGCCGAGCTCGGCAGAGCGGGCATGAAAGTGATTACGCTCGAGCGCGGCCCGCGTCTCTCCACCGCGGATTTCAGTCCGCACGACGAATTGCGTTACTTCCAGCGGCAGGACCTGCGTCCCAGCACGAAGCGCCAGCCCATCACCTGGCGGCCCAACGCAAAGGCAAGCGCGCACCCGCTCCCGGTCTTGAATTACGGCGCTCAGGCGGGCGGCGGCACTGTCCACTACGGCGCGGTTTCATGGCGCTTTCACGAGGACGATTTCCGCCCGCGTTCGCAGACCATCGAGCGCTATGGAGCCAAGGCGATCCCGGAGGATTCTTCGCTGGTCGATTGGCCGCTCTCCTACGCCGATGTCGAGCCTTTTTACGATCGCGCCGAATACGAGCTCGGCGTCTCCGGCAAGGCGGGCAATCTGCAGGGGCGCAAGATCGACGGCGGCAACGTGTTCGAAGCGCCGCGCCGCCGCGAGTATCCGCTGCCGGCTTTGATCGCGGATCAGTGCGGCGTTTTGCTCGACGCCGCGGGTCGCAAGCTGGGCTATCATCCGTTCTCGACACCGCGCGCGATTCTATCGAAGCCGTATAACGGGCGCCCGGCCTGCACCTACTGCGGCTATTGCCAGTCCTTCGGCTGTCACGTCGGCGCGAAATCCAGCATCCTGGTGACCAAGCTCCCGGAGGCCGATGCCACCGGCAATTTCAAGCTGGTCACCGGAGCCATGGTCTATCGGGTGAACAGCGATAACAGCGGACGCGCGACCGGCGTCGCTTATCGCGGCCCGGACGGATCGGAAAACACCATCGAAGCCGAGCTCGTCATTCTCACTCCGTTCATTTACGACAACACGCGCCTCCTGCTGCTCTCGAAGACGGCAAAATTCCCCGACGGACTGGCTAATTCGAGCGGCCAACTGGGCAAGCATCTCATGGCTCACATCACCGCGCGAGTCTTCGCCGCCTTCGACGACCGGTTCGTCAACGTGTACATGGGGCCGAGCGCCCAGAAGCATAGTCTCGACGATTTCAACGCCGATAATTTCGACCACGGCGGCCTCAACTTCATCCGTGGCGCGCAGATATCGGTCTCTCCGGCGGAACTGGAAGCCGGCCCGATCGGTACAGCTATGGGCATGAATCCTCCGCCGGGCATCCCGCGCTGGGGCGCGGCTTATCGCGATTTCCTGGCGAAGTATTTCGCGCGCTATACGGCCATCGTCGCCCAGACGGAAAACCTCCCGTACGCCGATCAAGCGATCGACCTCGATCCGGACGTCCGCGATCGATGGGGCTTGCCCGCGCCGCGCCTGACCTACGACTGGCGACGGCCGAACGAGCTCGCGCGCACCGAGTTCATGCTGGGGAAGCTCGAAGGATTGGGCCACGCGATGGGAGCCGCGCACGTGTGGCGTTCACCGCTGGGCCAGGGCGCTCCGGGCGCGCACCACGTCGGCGGGACGCGCATGGGCAACGATCCGAAGACTTCCGTGGTGAACCGCTACGGCCAGAGTTGGGACATCCCGAACCTGTTCATCGTCGGCAGCTCGACCTTCCCGTCGATGAGCGGGTTCAATCCCACGCTCACGATTCAGGCGCTCGCCTATATGAGCGCCGACGCCATCGTGAATCGCTACAAAAAGAATCCCGGACGGCTCGTCTAAACTGGTGCGTCGGAGATCCTTCAGGTGGGGCAGGCCCCCGGCCTGCGCCGGACCCCTGGTCCGGTTCTGCATGGCTCGCAGAATCGAGGGCCGGCTGAGAGCCGGCCGCAGCCTTAGAGGCTGCCCCACTTGACTACTCGTAATACCCCGGAGCCTTCTTCTGCTTGTTGAAATTCGCCAGATCGTGCTCGATCCACAGTTGCGCGCCGGTCTTCTTGATGAACGCCTCGACGGCCGCGCGGCTGGCCAGCGATTGCTCGCGGTTGAAGTCGAACGTCGGAGTCTTGTCGGTGTTGCGCTCTTCCTGGTAGTGATACAGGTCGCCTGCGAGCAGAATGGGACCCGTCTTCGCGAGCTTCACGTACAGCACCTGGTGACCCGGACTGTGCCCATATGCGGGTTTGACCACTACTGTTCCATCGCCGAAGACGTCGTAATCCTGGCCCTTCAGGATCTCGGTCTTGGCATTTTCAAGCGCGGCGTACCGGACGCGTGGAGGCATGGGGGCGCCGCCCTCTTTCGCGAACATGGCGTCGCGCTCGGGCTGCTGCACCAGCCACGTCGCGCCCGCGAAATCGTTGGCGTTCGCGATGTGATCGTTATGATAATGCGACAACCCAAAATACGTAACGTCCTTGGGAGCGTATCCAACCGAAGCGAGCTGGGACTTCAGCTTTCGCGTGGCCGTGAACCTGGCCTCCGTCACGGGACTGCCATCGTCTTTCAGATTGGCATCGGAAATCGCGCCCGAATCCCACATCAAAGTGCCCTTCGGATGCACGATCAGGTAGGAGCACACTACCATCTCCGTCGTAGCGAGATCTTCCGCCTTGAAATGGAACAGCGCGGGGTCCAGACCCTTGATGACGCCATTGTCGAACACGTAGAGGCGAACGGTTTTGGGAGGCTTCGGACGTTTCTGCGCCTGCGCGAAAGGCACGCCGACCGTTAAAACTAAGGCGAGCGGGATCAAGTTGGCGAAGCGTTTGTGGAGCGACATGGCCACAAGCATATCACCTTCGTTTTCGCGTTTCGCACGATCTGTGGCGCACGCTCTCAGCGTGCCGTGTCGAGACTCCTCTCGACACTTTTTCCGGGATTTGAAAATCAATGCCTGGAGGCCTCGGCATGAGTGCCGAGGCGGCACTCTGAGAGCGTGCGCCACAGGCCCCTTTCGAGCTACGAGCAATGTTATAGTCTCGTAACTAACAGGCTCTCAACTAATATGGATACACCTACCAAACCACCCGCTCCCACGCGCCGAAAATTCCTCGCGGCCGGTAGCATCGCGGCTGCCGGCCTAGCTTCCAAGGCGGCCCGCGGCGATTCGCAGGATCTGGCCGATCTGACCCTCAAGAAAGCGTCGGAGCTGCTTCGCACCAAAGCCGCCTCGCCGGTCGAGCTCACCCAAGCCTGCTTGAAGCGCATCGAAAGTTACAACCGGCCGCTGAATGCCTTCATCACGATTACTTCGGAACAGGCTCTCGCAGCCGCGCGCGAGGCCGAGGCAGAACAGCGCCGCGGGAAGTGGCGCGGTCCCCTGCACGGGATTCCCATCGCCCTCAAGGACAACATCGATACGGCAGGGATTCGAACCACGGCCGCGAGCGAGCTGTTCAAGGACCGCGTTCCAGCCGAAGACGCCGAGGTGGTCCGGCGCTTGAAGAACGCCGGCGCGATTCTCCTCGGCAAAACCAATCTTCACGAATTCGCCTACGGCGGAACATCCTCGATTACCTATTTCAAGCCCGTGCACAACCCTTGGGCGCTCGATCGCATTCCCGGCGGATCGTCAGGAGGCTCGGCCGCGGCCACTTCCGCCGGCCTTTGCTTCGGCTCGCTGGGCACCGACACGCTCGGATCGGTCCGCATTCCCGCCTCCTACTGCGGGATCGTGGGATTCAAGCCCACTTACGGCCGCGTGAGCAATCGCGGAGTGATTCCTCTCTCGTGGACCTTCGATCACGTCGGCCCCATCTGCCGGACCGTGGAGGACGCCGCGCTGATGCTGAGCGTCATCGCGGGCTACGACGAGCAGGATTTCACTTCCTTCGATGCGCCCGTGCCCGACTACGGCCGCGCGCTCAAAATGCCGGTCGCGAGACTGCGGTTGGCCATCCCGCGGACTCCCTACTTCGACGGTCTGGAGCCGGAGATCGCCAAGGCCGTCGAAACCGCCCTCGACGCGCTCCGTAAGCTCACGGCGACTGTTGTGGAAGTCAAACTTCCGCCGGCCGACTTCAGCCCCGGATCGTCCAACAGCAACGTGCGCGCCGTCGAGGCGCTGGCCTATCACTCGCAATGGATCGCGGAGACTCCCGAAAAATATCAGCCGGAGACGCGCGACAGAATTCTCGGTCTCTCGGCGAGGGTCAGAGCGGAGGACTATGTGCGCGCTCGCAACCAGGTCGAACTGCTGCGCAGAGAAATTAGAAAGGTATTCGCTGCGGTCGATCTTCTGATCACGCCCACGCTGCCCAGCTCGCCCGTGCCGATCGCCCAGAGTTCCAGGCTCGACGCTGTGAACTTTCGCAACACCGCGGCCTTCGACGTCTTCGGCCTGCCGACGATCACGGTGCCGTGCGGTTTCACCAGCGCAGGCCTGCCGATCGGCTTGCAGATCAGCGGCGCTCCGTTCGCCGAATCAACGGTTCTGGCGCTGGCTCACGCCTACGAACAGTCGACCGACTGGCATAACCGGCATCCGAAGTTGAACCCCGCTTGATAATGAAAAAGGGGACAGACTACGCGTTGTTTGGTGCGCCACCAGCCTGCCTAACGATTTCTCCGCGTCGCGCCACTAACGGGATCTCTCGATCACGCCTGCCGCTGTTGGAACATATCGAACGGCTCGAAATCCCCGTTCAACAGCGTGTGGGTGTCGTGCAGCCCCAGCCAGCCCGAGATCATGGTCGCGTAGACTCTGCGGAAATCCGTCGTGTGGACCAGATTGTCGCCCAGTTCGAGCTTGGTCAGGCTGGGGATCGCGCCGTATTGGCCGCCCTTTACGTTTTTGCCCGCGACGAACATCAGGTTGGCCGTGCCGTGGTCCGTTCCCAGGTTGACGTTCTCGGGAACCCTTCGTCCGAATTCCGAGAACCCCATTACGACCACGTCGTCGGCGCGTCCGATCCTCTCCAGATCCCGAATGAACGCCGACACGGCGTCGGAAGCATAGGTGAGCAGCCGCTTGTGCGTGTCGTTCTGAAAGACGTGCGTGTCGAACGCGTTGTTGCGATAGGACGTGTAGTAAAGCCGCGTGGGCATGCCCGCTTCGATCAGTGCGGCGACCTTGGGGAGATCCAGGCCCGTAATCCCGTAATCGACCGGCGAACGATATTTGGCCCACGCTTCGCGGACCAGCGCGGAAGCGTCTTTCGCGCTCCTGGCCGTGTCGAGCAGGAACTTGCGCGACGCATTCTCAATCTTCTTGGTATCGGCGATCGGCTCCAGGGCCTCGCGCTCTTCGTAGAATTCCTGTTGGGTGAACTTGGCCGGATCGTCGAACACCACCGGGACATGCTTGCGGCTGCGCACCGCGAGCGACTGCCGCACGCCGATGTTCACCAGGAAATTCGGCGGCGCCTGCGGAGCGAGCGTATCCGCCAGACGTCCCACCCACCCGTACGGCTCCCCGCTGTTGGGCGCGGCCGTGTGCCAGTACGCCATGGACGAAAAATGCGAAAACGACGGATTGTCGTAGCCGCAGCCGTGAATCAGGGCCAGCTTCCCATCCTTATATAGGCGCTGGAACCCGGCCATGCCCCCGCTGAACCCGAAGTGATCGTCGATGACCTTCAGGTCCTTCTTGGGGATGCCGATATTCGGCCGCTGTTTATAGTAAGCGTCGTCGCCGTAAGGAACCAGCATGTTCAGTCCGTCGTTGCCCCCCGACAGCTCCAGCACCACCAGGATCTTTCCATCGCCCTTGGCTTGAGTGGCGAGCGCTGCGGCTGCTTGCCCGAACGCCGGGATCGGAAGACCGGAGCCCGCGGTCACACAAACGCCGTACATGCCTGCGCGCAGCAGATCGCGGCGGCTGGAATTCGAGAACGCGAAACGTTTCGTTTTCATATGTGCCTCCTCAAGCGAGTTGATACTCGGGCTGGCTCATGATCAGGTGCAGAACCAGCCGCAGCGGTTCTTCTAGATATGTTTGCGCCGTGGCGATGTCGGACGTGCCCAGCTCCCGGTCGAGGAACGCGATCATTTTTTCACGCGCGTCGTCGCCCGGCGGAACCCGCATGAACCGGCGGATCAGCACGTCGACGGCCTGGGTTGTGTTCTTGGCGTTGGCGGCCAGCACCATCTTGGCTAAGTTGACCTGCGCGGTATCGCGCAGAATCGGTTTGACCCGCTCCACCGCCATCTGCGACCCGCGAAAGCTGCCGTACCGGGTATTGAAATCCTCGTTGCGGTCCGCGAGCTTGTTGGATTCCGCCATCTCGCCGCTCTTGTTATCGTCCTTCGTCGCGGTGGAGATGTCCATGCCCTGGCGGATGCGGTCGGCGACGCGGCGAACCTCGCCGCTGCCCGTGTACCGGTCCGGCGGAAGGAAACTGATATCCGGAAACAGAATGTCGCGCGCGAAATTGGCGCGCTCCAGCAACAAACCAGGCGTAATCCAGCTGGTGCCGCCGCCCCAGCCCGCGACCGTCGGCGGCGAGAAGAGCTGCTGCCCCAGGGCGCCCGTCGACGAATTGAAATCCGGAACGCCCGGCGTATGATTCAGCCCGAGCTTGTGATAGGTGCTGACGGCGAGCTGCACCGGACCCTTGATCTGTGTGCCGACCGAGGCGGGACTATAGAAATCGCGCGACAGAAAGATGGCTTCGAGCAGCGGCCGGATCTCGTAATGGGAGCTTCGTAGCACCGCGCCCAACTTCTTCTGAAGATCGGGAGAAAGATCTTCGCGGACGAAATAACGATAGATCTTGCCGGCGATGTAATCGGCGGTCGCCGGATGCTGCATGATCGCGTCGATGATCTCGACGCCATCGAAACGGCCGGTCTTGCCGAGAAACGTCTTCTCACCGTCGTCGTGCTGGTCTTTGTTCACCACGAATTTCGTGTCCACATAGTTCCAGCCAGTGAAGGCCCGCGCGGCTTCGCGAATGTCCTTCTCGGTGTAGTTACCCACGCCCATGGTGAACAACTCCATGATTTCGCGCGCGAAATTTTCGTTGGATGCTCCCTTGACGTTGACGCCCGCGTCCAGGAACGAAAGCATGGCGGGATCCTGCGCCACGGCCACCGTCAGATCCCGGAAATTACCCAATCCTTGTTTCTGGAAAATTTCCAACTGGTTGAGGAGCTTCCTGTAATCCCGGACCTTGGCTTCGTTGGAGGCGAAATGGCCGTGCCAGAACAGCGCCATTTTCTCTTCGAGCGGCCGCGGGCTTGCGATCATCCTGTCCGCCCACCAATACGCGACGCGATTGGTTTCGAGAACGCTGGCGCGCAACCAATAAAAGAATTCGTCGACGATCGGCTGCAGCCGCCGGTTGCCGGACGGTTTCACTTTGATGCCGAGCGCTTCGCCTTTCTCTTCGGCCAGGTCCGTGACCGCCGGCCGGCTGGGAGGAAACGGTTCGAGCCCCGGATCGTGGACGCCCGAATGCTCGAAGGGCGGCAGCTTCACCTCGGGGACGCCTTCGAAGCGCACCATCCGCGCGACCGCCTGCGCGGGCGTCAATTTAGCGAGGGCCTGGATCTCCTCCGGTGTTCCGCCGAATCCCGCGCGCTCGATCAGATGCGCCGCCAGGTCGTAGTTCCAGTCCGCGGGACCGATGGCCGTCAGATCGTTTTGCCAAGCGTTGGGTCCGGCCGCCTGCGCCATCGCCGGAACCGGACAGATGGCGATCAGCGCAGCCACCATCACGAGAAAACCAAAGAACTCTGGTCTTCGAAGCATCGTTGAGGCTCCTTCCGACGTTCCTCAGAACATGTTCCCACGAATCGCGCTAGGGTGCCATACCGCCGTCCTGCAACCGGCATTCTGGAACGGGCTACCCTGTTTGTGGGGGGCAAAGAATGGACATGGAAGCAAATATGATGAAGGAAGCGTCGCGCCGTTTGGCCGCGGCCGATTCCGGAGGATCGCGATGAGTGACACCCGCCAACACGTCCACGCCCTGATCGATCTACTGCCGCCCGTTCCACTGGCCGCCCTGGAAACCATCTTGCAATCGATGCTCGATCCCCTCTCGCGCAAATTGGCGCTGGCGCCCATCGACGATGAACCGTTCACCGAGGGGGACCGCCAGGCCGTCGCCGAAGCCGACGAGTGGCGCAAGCACAACCAGCCGATTCCACTGGAGGATGTCCTGGCGGATTTCGGGCTCACCAGGACCGATTGGGAAACCATGGCCAAGACTCCGTTGCCTGCCGAAAACAGCAAGCCGAATGGCTAAACGCGTGGCCTTCACCGATCAGGCCAAGACCGACCTCCGCGCCATCCCACAGGCCGCCGCGTTGCAGATCCTTCGCACTCTGGCGCGATTCCTCGAGTCCGATGAAGGCAACGTCAAGCGACTGCAGGGCGTCGAGCCGCCGCTCTACCGGCTCCGGACTCAGGACCACCGTGTGATCTTCCGGGACCTTGGCGATTGCATCGAAGTCACCCGCGTCCGTAACCGCAAGGACGCCTACAAGTGAGCCGCTAAAAATCCGGAAATGTTTGATCTCGCACAGATTTTGACGCCATGGATCGGCTGGAATGCCATGGCGCCGCCCTGCAACCAGCATTCTGGAGCAGGCTACCCTGTTTGTGGGGGCAAAGAATGAACGAAAGATGGAAACATGCGGGCTGTCCCCAGGATCCCCCAGGATCCCGTTGCGCATCGGTAAAGAAAACGTCCTGCCGGTCTACCCCCCGCTGCGTCAGGTGATGGGCTACTCCCGAAAGCACAGCCCGGGGCATTCTCGGCATGTCGATGTAGTGCGGCTCGCGAGAGATTTCTCGCAAACGAAATTAGGAAACACGCGGACTGTCCCCACGTTTCCCACGTTTCCACGTTTCCCGTTTCCTACAACGCGCAGGTCGCCGCCGATGCACACGCGCAAGTCATCGTGGCGGCGGAGTTGACGCAACAAGTCGTCGACCGGCACCAGCTCCTACCGATGGTGCAAGCGGTGCGGGAAGCCACCGGGAGCCAGCCGGA
>DASYXM010000007.1:0-5485 GCA_035934795.1 Bryobacteraceae bacterium
GGGCCTGCGCGCGATGAGAGTTTGCCGGTGCTTTAACCGGCCCCAAGCCGCTGCGGGTTAAGACGGACAGCGCGCCGTGCGCGATAAACGACGGACTCTCCGCCGAGAGAGTAAAAAACGGCAGGGGGCGCCCCCACTATACGTGTGTCCGAAATCGGTCTTACCGAACCGCGAATGCCAATGAGCGGGCCGTGAGTGAGCCTGTTTTACCGAACCGCGAATGCCCACTGAGCGGGCCGTGAGTGAGCCTGTTTTACCGAACCGCGAATTGCCCCAATGAGCGGGTCCGCTGGCCGCTAATACTTATTGACCATGTGCGGGGTTTCGCGTTCCTCGCAGATGGGCTGCTCGTAGATCATTCCGTCGGTCAGGACCTCCGTGCGCGGAGTCATCTTCCATGGCTTCGCCAGAACGTTCGGATCTTCCACCGTCGCTTCCCAGCGCAGAGTATTCCCGATGCGCGTGAGCCGTTCGACGACATGCAGCGCTTCGCTATGAAAATACCCGCTTCCCCCTTGGCCGGGGATCGCCGCCAGCCAGGTGTCGTCGTTAAAGTGGGTCACATCGATCACCAGGGTGTCTCCCTCCCAGTGACCGATGGAGTCGCCGAAGTACGAAGGATCCACGTCCTCGCGATGAGACCGGCCGTCGGTGGGCACCAGGCGATAACTTCCGGGCTGATCTCCATCGCCGGCGTCGATCTGATAGAGAATCACCGTGAGCTTCGGTGTCTGGACGATTTGCCGCGGAGCGCCGGCGCGCGGGACCCCGAGAGGTTTGCAGCGGAATGCCGGATCGGTATGAACGGTGTCCGAAGCGAGCTCCTTCACTTTCGCCAGCCCCTCGGGCTTGTACGGAGGCGGATTGGGGTCCGCCTGATGCTGCAACTGCTCGTCGAGAGAAGCGTCCAGTTTGGGCAGCGTGCCGCCCTTAGAGGGAGGAACGTCGATATAGATGGTGCCGCTGGAATCCCGATGAGCGTTTACATCGAACTCGGGGAAGTTCCAATACCCATTGAGATCGGGATGCCCGTCGGCCGCGCGGGGCGTGGGCTTGGCCGCCGCCGCCTTCAGCGCGGCAGCCGCCGCGGCGGGATCCGAGCGGTTTTGCGCGATCACACGGGTTGGGGCGACGCACCAGACAACCGCCACCGCAGCGATACCGTAGCTAAGAAAGTTAAGTTTCATATTCCGAGTTCCTCAACCCTCGCGCGCCGCAGTCGGGATTTTCACGCGCTGCATGCCTGGCAAGTACCGTCCGTTAGGACCGGCGCTCCATTACCTGGAGGGAGGTCTTCCGTTATCGAACTCAATCTTGCGGCCATCGGGCAAGATCATTTGTTTCAAATACCCGAGGTTGCTGGTTCCATCCTTGGGCCGGTACAGGGTCACCGTGACGGTATCCCCGATTTTGAACAGATCTCTGGTGATGCCGGCGCGGTGAAAGAAGCCGGTAGGATAGGACTCCATGGCCCACTTCGTCACCTTACCGCTGTCGTCCTTCGCGTCGATAAAGAAATAGATATGCGGGTTGATCCAATCGATATGCGTGAATGCGCCCGTCAGAGTCACCGTCTCGCGAGTGTCGAACTCGGCCGCGATGGTGTGGTGCGCCAGAGCGGGAATCCCCGTCAGGAGCAGGGCGAAGCTGCCCAGTAGGATCCCTTTAAAAGTGCGATTCATGATCGTCCTCCCTGGCATCTAACCGCGGTTCGCAGCTACTCGTGTAGCATCTTGCTCAGTGCGTGTCAAGCATTATTTCCCACCTCGCTTGACCATGATCTGTCCGTAGGAATTCGCGATGAATTTCGGGAACCCTTACGGGGCGGTGTGGGACGCTTGAAGCAGCGCCACCCACGCTGTGGCCGACGAGGATGTCGGCCGCGGAATGGGAGATCCGACCTACCTGGCGTTCTGTAGGGCGGGCGTCCTCGCCCGCGTTCGGCCTCCTGGCCGAACTCTTCCTTGGCGACGGATCACGGCGACGGATCACGGATTGACTGCAGTGCTGGCAAATGATAAACTCAGGCCGCTTAAGGTAGGTACCGTACTGTCCGAAAGAAGCTGATGATCAGCGTGTGGCGTTTCGAGCGCCACGGAGGGTCTGTATATGCTTCGACTCTGCGCCGTGGGAATGATCGTTGCAGCGGCCGCGATGGCCGCCGAGTCCACTGCTCCGTCTTCGGTGACGTTCCACAAGGATGTGCTGCCGATTCTGCAGTCCAACTGCCAAAGTTGTCATCGTCCGGGTCAGGTGGCGCCGATGTCGTTCGTGACTTACAAGGACGTGCGTCCGTGGGCCAAGGCGATCAAGTCCGCGGTCGCGTCACGGAAGATGCCGCCATGGTCCGCGGATCCTCAGTACGGCCATTTCACGAACGATCGTTCCTTAAAGCAGAGTGAGATCGACACGCTGGTGGCGTGGGCGGACCGCGGGGCGCCCGAAGGCGACGCGAAAGACGCGCCCCCTCCCAAGCAGTGGCCGACGGGCGGCTGGGAAGTGCAGCCGGATATCGTCATCGACGGCCCGGAGTTCGATGTCCCCGCCAAGGGCGTGATCGACTGGTTCTGGGTCGCGATTCCGGGCGCCATGTTCACCAAGGACACGTGGATCACTTCCATTCAATATCAGCCTGTGGACCCCGCGGTGGTCCATCATACCGGCATCGCGTTCATCCCTCATACGGCGGAGGTCAAGTATAACGAGCCCATCTGGCAGCGGGTGGAGCGGGACGCGGATCTGATCACCATCCCGGGGCAAAAAAATTCGCCCAACACGGTCCTGCTAAGCGCGATCGGCGGCGGCCATCAGGATACCTACGTCCCGGGTCACACGGTCTCGGACTACCGGCCCTACAACGCAGCCAGGCTGATCCCGGCCAACACGGATGTCTTCCTGAACCTGCATTACACTCCCAACGGCACCCCGATCCGCACCCATGTGAGGGTTGGTTTTACCGTCGCCAAGGAACCTCCCCAGCGGCAGGTCTTGATGGTCCTGGTCTCGGGGCCCACGGATCGGGAGCATTTTCGTATTCCCGCCAACGATGGGGACTGGGCCGCTTTGCCTGGAGAAGGCACCTTCACGCGAGACGTGGAAATATTCTCGATGATGCCCCACATGCACGTTCGTGGAAAGGCGATGACTTTCACGCTGACCTATCCCGATGGCCGGGTGGAAAAAGTTCTGGATGTGCCGCGTTACGATTTCAACTGGCAGTTGGAGTACGACAGCTCCATTAAGGTGCCCAAGGGCACGAAAATACGTGTCGACGCGCGTTTCGATAATTCCGTCAACAACAAGTACAATCCCAATCCGAGCCGGGATGTTTTTTTCGGCGAGCAGACGTGGGAAGAAATGATGACCGGGTACGTAGGCGTGCTGGTGGACGACCCCAGTATCGATCCGCGGCAGCTGAAACTGTTCGAGCAGGCTCCTCGCGCGTCGCGATTTCAGGCCGCACGATAGCAGGCGTCGCCGCTGACCGTATAAGCCGCCGGTTCGGTCCGTTGCCGCTCAAGACGTGCGACGCTTCACAGCTCGGCCGCTAAGCGATAGATCGTCGCTTCGTGGACCTTGAAGGTCCTGGCCACGTCGCGAATCGGCTCGCCATCGGCCAGCAGTTGGCATGCCACTTGAAGCTCATCCGGCTTGAGTTTGCGCGGCCTACCGAACCGCACGCCGCGTTGCTTCGCGGCCTCCTGGCCGGCCCCGATTCGCTCGCGCGTCAAAGCGCGCTCGAACTCGGCGAAACCCGCGAAAACCGTCATGATGGTCTGGCCGGCATCGGTTGCCGTGTTAGCCCAAGGCTCCGAGAGCGACTGGAATCCGCCACCCGCTTTGTGGATTCGCTGCGTCGCCTCCAGCAGATCCCGCGTCGAGCGAGCCAGCCGGTCCAGCGCCGAGACGACGACAATGTCGCCCGGTCTGATTTCTTCAAGCATGCGCTGAAGTTCTGGCCGCAGTCGATTTGGACCCGGCGACATTTCCCGGAAGATCCGCGCGCACCCAGCCCTCTCCAGCACGCTCAACTGGAACTCCAGATTCCGGTCATACACTGAAACGCACGCGTACCCGATCTTCGCCTTACTCCTTCCTTGCACGAATCCCCGCATAAAGACTACCTTCTCAAGGCGTATCCTTATTTACGCCACTGCCGGATTTACGCCACTGCCGGCCCAAACGCGATTCGCACCGGCATGTTATTCGCCCGTTGCCGTCGCACCGGGGCGATGCTTCTAGAACCGGAACCCAAATCCAAGCTGGATCTGGTGGCTGTCTCCTACGCCGCCTCGCGGATAGCGCGAAGTATCAGGCCGTAAAAATGGACCGCTGGCGGCAGACGCAACGGCTCTTCACGCGTTTGCAAGATCACTCGCTCTTGCGGGAACCCTTCACAATAAGAACAGCGCTAAAAAATTGGAGCCCGCAAATCACCCAGTCGTTGTGGTCAGATTCTACCCGGAAGTTTTGAAAAGTGCAAGAGTTTTTCGAGAGAACATTTCCTGGAGCTTCCGTGTTTCTCAGGGGATGAGAATTCAATTGGAATTCTCTCGAAAAGTGCAGCTTGCCAAGTGGGGACATGCCCGGTCAGCGCTTATCAAGATGGGCAACAAGTAGGCTGCAGAACCGAAACCAATCGAATATTTGTATCCACGGGGCGGGCCACTGAGCAACTTGGCTCAGCTGTCGCACGCTAGGAAGGAAGGCGACACTCTGCCGCCAGTTGAATGGCCGGGTGCTAGCGGCGGGCGGTGACGGTGATCTCAATGTGGGCTTCCGGGACGGCAAGTTTGCTTATGCCAAGGGTCGTGCGTGCCGGCCGGTCGGTCTTGAAGTACGTGGTATAGATGGCATTCATTTTCGGGAACAGGCCCATGTCCGTCAGGTAGACCTGGACTGCGACCACGTCGGCGTAGGTCATCTTGGCTTCCCGAAGAATGATGCCGATGTTGTCCAACGCCTGGCGCACTTCGGCGTCAAAGTTATCAGGCACTTTTTGGGTTTTCAGATCCCGCCCGATTTGTCCGGAGACGTACAGCGTACCGTCCACTAAGATCGCCGGGTTGAACGGGCCGCCGGGAGCGAATTCCTTAGGTTGGATGATCTTTCTCTCAGCGAACGTGGGTGTCCCTCCGCCGATAAAGGCGAGTGCAAGTACACATGCGAGTTTCATAGGTATAGTAGATCACACTGCACCCGTCGCCCTCTTAGCAGGCTGCTGAAAAACGCGCGACGTAAACCGCTCCCTGTGGTCGCGGCTCGGCAAGACGCTGTAAACACAAAACGCCCACTGTGAGCCGCGACCACAGGGAGCGGTTATTAGGGGGTTTTCAGCATCCTCCTAGCAGGTTGCGGAAAAAGTCCGACTCCGGTGTGACGTCAAAGCAAAGAGCTTCGTCTTCTGTTTATGCGAGGCGATGATCAACAACAGAGTGGAGTTTTCAGCTACATTTCGGCGGAGCAGCGAGTGCCGCAGAGCCAC
>DASYXM010000010.1:0-110544 GCA_035934795.1 Bryobacteraceae bacterium
GTGGCTCTGCGGCACTCGCTGCTCCGCCGAAATGTAGCTGAAAACTCCACTCTGTTGTTGATCATCGCCTCGCATAAACAGAAGACGAAGCTCTTTGCTTTGACGTCACACCGGAGTCGGACTTTTTCCGCAACCTGCTAGACGGCCACTCTCGGTTCGACCGCATTGGGCGCGTTAACCGGGCATCGTTTCGTACCGCTCACTGGACTGAACGACGTGGACTCGAAGTGCTAGTTGTCGATGATGATTCCTCCGCCGCTGTGAAACCCTCTCTCTTTTTTCCGCGGAAGCCCCTTCCTTTTCTTTCGGAGCCTCGGATCGAC
The DNA here is from genome assembly GCA_035934795.1 of Bryobacteraceae bacterium. Lineage (GTDB taxonomy): Bacteria > Acidobacteriota > Terriglobia > Bryobacterales > Bryobacteraceae > Palsa-187. The sequence continues at coordinate 324 of DASYXM010000010.1, forward strand.
ATCCGTAACCGTGTAGGTACAATATCCAGCGGACTGGCGTACCTCCAGTGTCTTGGTCGCGCCCGTGTTCTTATTGGTAGCAATGACCTGTTCTTTGAAGGGGGTCAGAAAGCAGATGTACCACTCCAGCGCATTGGGGTCGGTTGCCTGCCAGGAGACTTGATCCCCGCCGGTCACGGTCAGGTCCCTCGGATCCAGATTGCCGGTCGCATCGATTTCGATCGGTGGTAGTGTCGCCATGTTTTTCTCCTAAATCGTCCCTGAAGCCGAGCCTTGGAACAGGCCGGTTCGTTAAATTCTTCGCCATCACAAGGTACGTAATGACGACAAAATTACAGCATGTGCGTACTACTTGAAATTCTCAACGGATTGTTCCCGGGCTATGTCTTTCAGCGCCGGTATCCGGCTAGCATACTCCAAGGAGGTGCCGAGCGCGAGCGCCTTCCGCAAATGCAGCTTGGCGTTCGCGGCGTCGCCTAGGATCGCGTATCCCTCGGCTACGGTCAGCGCCACCGTGGGGTCCTGCGGCGCCAGCGCGAGGGCGGACTCCAGCCTCACGCGCGCCTTCTCGGGCATTTTCAGATGCGCGTAATAGACGCCCAGGTCGGACTGAGCGGCGGCATCCGGCGCCTCTCGCGCTTTTTGTTCTGCCAGAGTGACGGCCTTTTCGAAAGCCGCCGGCGCTCGAGAAGCTAGGGCGGGAGCCACGATATACGCCTCGCCTAGGTTGCCCCATACCTGGTAATCGCCGCGGTTCAACTGCAGAGCCTTTTCATAGATCCCGGCCGAATCCGCGTAACGGCCTTCCAGGTAAAACACGCTGGCCAGATTATTGTAGGCGGAATAATTGGGGTTTAGCGCGACCGCCTTTTCCAGGACGGTTCGCGCCTCGCTGTATCGGTTTTCGTTGGTCAACACGGTACCCAAATTGGTGTAGGCTAAGGCGTTGTCCGGCGCCAACTCCAGTACGCGGCGGTACTGCGATTCGGCTTCCCGGAACCGCCGCACGTTGTAATAGAAGTTTCCCAGGCGGAAGTATCCTTCCCAGGAGTCCGGAAGCATTACAGTGGCCCGGCGAAACATTGTTTCCGCTTCTTTATTTCGGCCCAGCCGCTGGTAGGTCTGCGCCATGCCTTGAATGGCATCGGCGTCTCGGGGCGCCAGATCGATGGCACGCTCGAACTCTTCCATCGCAACCTCGTACTGCCCCGTGCTGTTGTGAACCCGTCCCAGCGTGACGTAGACGGACTCCAGCTTAGGGTCGGCCCCCAGGGCGCGGTTGGCAGCCTGTAGCGACAGATCCACCCATTTCTGATCGTGGTCGAGCCCGTAACGGAGCCGGTAGGCTTCGGCTAGGCCGGCCAGGCCCAGATGAAATTTGGGGTCCTCTCGCCCCACCTTCTCAAACAGGGCAATGGCCTTCTCCAGGTTCCCTTGCTGGTCCCATCGATGCAGGTAGCCCATCGCTTCCAGATACTGTTCGTAGGCGGCCGGATCGGCCCGCGGATGTTGAGCGGAACCGGTGGTCCGCGGGTCCACCCGCAGCAGCTCGGCCAGCTTCACGACCGCGCCATCTTCCAACGTCGAGTAATTCCCGTCGCTTTCGGAGATCACCGCGGCCCCAATTTGCCGCAGGTTCCGGGGATCGATCAGCTTCACGGTCAGTTGGACGCCATTCCTTTTTTGCTGCACACTCCCGGTGACCACTAAGTTGACCCCCCATTGCTTGAGAGCGTCGCCTGGCTCGGTTACCTTTCGTTGACGCACTTCACTGGCTGGGACCACCCATAATGTCTTCCCGGAAGAATCCAGCTCCGCGAGCCTGCTGGTCAGCGTCTCCAATAAGCCATCGCTCGAAACCCGATTGGCGGGATCGTCGCCTACGTTCGCAAAGGGGAGCACGGCGACGTGTTGCGGACCCGCCCCCGGCAGCGGGGCGGGGCCGCGGGCGAAGTACAGACCAACACCGGCCGCAGCCGACGCTACGATGACGACCGCCGCCGCTAGCCACCTCCTCACGTGCCCGCCAGGCTGCGGACCGGTGGTGTTGTGGGGCGGCGCGATCGTCTCGGTCTCGGCAAGCGTGGAGTCGGTTCGTTCTTCAACGGCGTCTAACACCTCAGCCGCACTTTGATAACGCCGCGAGGGATCCTTGCTGAGAGCGCGGTCCACAATTGCGCTCCACCGGCCGCTCAATTGGCTGGCGGGTGCGGGCGTGTTTTGAACAATCGCGTAAAGCAGCGCGGGAGTGGTGTCGCCATGAAAGGGCAGCCGTCCCGTGAGCATCTCGTATAGGACCACGCCCAACGCCCACAGATCGCTGCGCTGATCGGCCCGCTTGCCCTGAGCCTGCTCCGGCGACATGTAGGCGGCCGTGCCGGTCAGCTTTCCGCTCACGGTCTGCGTCTCCGGTTCGACAAGTTTGGCTAAGCCGAAATCGATAACCTTGAGCACACCCTGACGCGTCAAGATGAGGTTGGAGGGCTTAATATCCCGATGAACTACGCCGCGGGAGTGCGCCTCGCGAAGACCCTCGGCGAGCTGCACGACGATGTCCTTTACTTCGGTCGCAGCCAGCGGTCCCCGGCGGATACGCGACTTCAGCGTCTCCCCCTCGTAGCACGCCATCACGATGAAGATCTGACCATCGTCGGTTTCCTCGATGCTGTAGATGGTCCCGATGTTGACGTGGTCCAGCTGGGAAGCTGCGCGGGCTTCGCGCAACAGCTGCTCACGTTGCGTCGGATCGGAGGTTCGGTGAGGAGGAAGGAATTTTAGGGCGACGGTGCGGCGGAGTTTCAGATCCTCCGCGCGAAAGATGATCCCCATCCCTCCGGCGCCTAGTTGTTCCTTCAACAGGTAATTGCCGATTTGCCGGCCCGCCGCGGGATGAATGGCATCATCCAAGATGGTCTCTCTGAGGTGGACCCCATCGTTTGGACAAAAAACCGGGCGTCCTTAGATGGTGTAGCGGGCTGACCAAGGAGGCGGCCAGGAGGCCGCCATCCATTCCGGACTTGCATCGGCGCTCGGGTCGCATCCCTGCGTTGCCCTATCCTCCTAGCAAGCATTTCGATTGTACGGCAGGTGCCGTTTCGAGTAAAGAGAAAATCATCCATTCTGGAGAACAAAAGCGGTTAATCCCAGGGGTTTGGGGGCGGAGCCCCCATCGGGAGGATGCCCTTTCCCTTTTGGATCGGTACGGGAACAAGTCCGCGGGCGTTTGACAGCCGAGCGCCTGGTGCGGGCGCTGATGGTTGTAGAAGTGGAAATAGTTTTCCAACGCGGGAAAGAGTTCGAGACCTGACGCGAAGCCGCCGGGATAGATCAGCTCGTATTTGAGCGAGCGCCATAAACGCTCGATGAAGACGTTGTCGAGCGCACGTCCGCGGCCGTCCATACTGATGGAGATGCCGCGTTGCTTGAGCGGAGCCAGGAAGTCGGCCGAGGTGAACTGCGCACCTTGATCGGAGTTCCAGAATTTCGGGCTTGCCCGCTTTTTTGAGCGATACGAAGCGCCACACGCCGCTCGCTTCGCGACCCTCCTTGATGATCCGGACGCTTTTCTTGGCTGCCACTTGCGATCCCTTGGTGTCTGTTTTTGGCCGGTTTTACCGACATCAAGAAGCTATCATGCTTCGTAACCAACTGAGCCACTGAAAGTTAGAAAAGTTTGGCGGAGAGAGAGGGATTCGAACCCTCGTTAGAGTTTCCCCTAAACACGCTTTCCAAGCGTGCGCCTTCAACCACTCGGCCATCTCTCCGCGAGGGTGACTCTTCAGTCTAGCATCGGCCTTGCCGATTTGAAATAAACGATAGACCGCGTGCGTTCAATTTCCGTGCGCGACCTTCATCCAGAGCGGCGTGACGAAGTAATCGCGCAGCCGCAGGTAGGCTTCGGGATTTTCGGGAGTGCGGGCGTTGCAGCCCCCCATCCGCTTGCGAAGGTCTTCGCGATCCGCCGGGGAAAGCAGCGAGGCGAGCGCCACGTCTTGCCGCGCGTTGCGCACATGAAATGTTTCGGCGGTCGTCGCTTCCGGAGACGCGGGAGCGGAACGCTGTGCGCCGCATAGGTAGGCCCGCAGGATGTCGAAGGGAGACGCAGCAGGGGCGGCCGTGGCGGTGGACGCATGGGCGTTGGGCGACGGCATTTCCGGCACGACGTTTTCGCGCACGCGCATCTCCATAGGGTAGATCACCCAATCGCCATCGATATACAGTTGCGGCTCCACCTTGATACGGCGCACGGGCGCGTCCTTATCGATCCACACATCCATCCAGAAAACCTGCGTGGCGTTGCCGTTGATCGGTTCGGCGGCGGGCTCCATCTGGTTTTCCTTCAATCGGTAGAACGTCACTCGGGCGGCGTTGTCTGGATTCTGGCCGATCCGCAGTATGTAGGGCTTCGACGGGGGCAGCTGCACGACCACCTGGAACGAGGTGAACGCGTTGCGGACCAGCGCGGGCGATAGAATTTCGCGGGGCGCATCCGGCGCCGTCACGTGGCCCTGCGCGTCGATCTTTGCGAATTCCGAATACACGCTCAGCGGTTGCCCGGCCGCGGGCAGAATCGCGAGCGTCACCGCGAACGCCCATTTCATGCGATTTTTATTGTATGCGAAGTATTCGCCGAACGGTGGCGGTTGTGGCTCTCGTGTCCGGTTGCAAATGACGGCGGCCACCATCGAAATCCGCGCTCGCAACGATATCCACGAGGTTCCCCGGACCAGCCAGATCCTCTCCGATTTCTGGGTGCAGCATCGGTTGCCGCCGGAGGCGGAAATGGACGCGACGCTCGCGCTCGAAGAGATCCTGAGCAACGTGATCCGCCACGGCTGCGATCCCGGGCGCGACTACGATATCCAGGTCCGCATCTCACTGCTTGCCAGCGGTGTTTACGAACTGGAGATATCCGATGACGCCATGCCGTTCAATCCGCTGCTGCGCCCCGATCCGAATCTCGATCTTCCCATCGAGCAGCGGACGCCCGGCGGCCTGGGGATTTTCTTGGTGAAGCAACTGGCCGACGATCTGCGTTACGAGTTTCAGGACGGGCGGAATATCCTAACGTTCCGCAAGAATCTGCCGGTGTGAACGATAGCTCGTCGCGACGAACGCTGTGAACCGAATTAAGAGGAGCCTTTTTGCCGAGGCTCCTCCTTCGCTCGCGATCGGCTCGGCGTTACTTGACGCCCACTATGCGGGTGCTGGTATTGTTCGCGGTATTGGGATCGGTGGTTGCGCTGGTCACCGACGCCGTATTCGTTATGGCGCCCTTATTGCCGATAATCAGCTCGTATATGTTGAAGCTCTTGGTCGTGCCGGTGGGCATGGTGCCTAGGTTGCATGTGAGCACATCGGTGGCGAGAGTGAGGGTGCAGCCTCCCGTATCCGATTGGTAGTGGGCCTGCTTGATAGTCGGCAGATTGTCGGTGACAATCACGGCCAAGGCGTCCGACGGGCCGTTGTTGGTCACGTTGATCGTGTACGTGACGGTCGACGTGGGTTTGTAGATAGCCTTGTCCGACGTCTTCACGATCGCGAGATCGGCATGCGCGACCACGGGCGAGTATACAGTCGCGACGTTGTTGGCGTTATTCGGATCATTGATTTCGCTGCCGATGGACGCGTTGTTGATCAGGATGGTACCGTCCGGAGTGGAGGAGTTCACCTTGACAACAACGGTGATGGTCGCCGAGCCGCCCTTGATGAGCGAACCGAGCGTGCAGATGAGCGGCTGGGCCGGATTGCCGGGTATGCCGCCCGAGCAGGTGCCAACGCTCGGCGTAACGCTGACTACGCTGACCTGGCCGGGCAAGGTGTCCTTCACAACCACGTTGGTTGCCATGGATGGCCCCGCCGCGTTGCTGGCCGTGATGATGTAGGTCAGATTGGCGCCCGCAACCACAGGACTCGGCAACGCCGTCTTGGTGATGGAGAGGTCGGCTGAAGAAATATACGTGACTGCGCCGGTGGCGGTGTTGTTTGCATTGTTGGGATCGGGCGTGGTCGATGTCACCGAGACGTTATCTTCGATGGTGCCGCCGCTCTGGGCCGAGAAGTTGACCGTGACGGTCGCCGTGGTTCCAGCGGGGATCGTGCCCAAACTGCAGGTCACGCTGCCGCTCGTAATGGTGCCAGGAGTCGCCGAGCAGCTACCTTGGGTCATCGCGACGGTACCAATGGTGAAGGGCGTGCTGGCGACGATAGTGTCACTCAAAGAAACGCCGGAGGCGTCAGAGGGGCCGTTGTTCGTCACCACCATAGTGCAATATGCGGTGGTTCCGGCCAAAGCCGACGTGGTGTCCGGCTTGCAGGTCTTGGTCACCGACAGATCGGCCGATTGGATCACGACGCTGGAGACGCTAGCTGTGTTGTTCCCGGTGTTCGGGTCGAGCTCGTAGGCGCTCACGTTTGCGGTTTGGACGATCGTGCCTTGCGCGCTGGGATTGACCTTCACCACGAGCGTGAACGTCGCGAAATCCCCATTGGCCAAAGCCGCAATCGAGCATTGGATCGCGCCGGTGCCGCCGACTGCCGGCAGAGTATCCGGCGCGGTCGTGCAATCGAAGGTAGGCCCGCCATTCTGGGAAAGACCGACGAAGGTCGTATTGAGAGGCGTGGTATCCGTCAGCGTCACGAACTCCGCGGTGACGAGGCCGCCGTTGGACACCACAATGGTGTAGCTCAGATTCGTTCCGGCCGCCACGGTGGCGGGCGCGGTCTTGGTTACGCTCACGTCGGCATTACAGCCCGGCAGCGCCACCGCGCCAATTCGCGTTTTGTTGTTCCCGCCCGCAACGTACTCATTGGTGAACCAGAACGTGCAGTCGTCCACCGGGTCGACCGACATTCCGCCGTAATCGCCCCAGCGCCCCACGCAGGTCGTCTGCCCCTTGCTGGCGTCAGGCGTGCAATTGATGATATTGCTGGTGCCGGCGATCAGCGTTCCCTCGCCTTGCGCCAGCATGCCCAATGGATCGTCTGCCAGGCGGCCCGCGTAGCGAATGCCGGGATAGAGCGTGGGGTTGGGGGCGATGCCGTCGCTGGAAACGGTGTAGCCGATTGCCATATTGCCGAATTGATCGGCGCCAATGGCTCCCATCCAGCGGTGCACGCCGTCACCTGTGTTGTTCCAGGTGCCTTGCTGGAAGAGAGTTGGTGAGCCGCTGGGATCATGAATCTCATACCAGCGGATACCCGCGACGTTGCCACCCGTGTCCACCGTATGGTTGAGCCATAGCGACTCGGTGCCGCCGATGCTCCGGTACTGCGCCGGATAGTCGAGACCGCCGCCCAGCGCATCGAGGGACACAACGGTCGTGCCGGGTTGAGGAATATTCTGTGAAAGGTGAGTATAGGCCGCGACATTGACGGTGTGGTCGGGATTGTGTGTGCCGTCGCCAAACGTGGAGTTTGAAGGCGTCACCCAGTCCACGTGAAAGTTCCAAAGATCCACTATATTGTTGTTGTTAAAGTCCACCGCGGCAAACACGTTCTTCTCGCCGGCCGGCGGCGGTGTGCCGTGCATGTTCTCGGGCAGCAGCCAGAAGAACCCAACGGGGACATCGAAATGCACCTCGTGCATCAAGCCGCCGCCCAGGATCGTATTGCGGTCGAGCGCCCATACACGAGGAAAGGTCGGTGGTAGTGGCTTTCCCACGCTTGGATACATGTTGGCGGAGAAGTAATACGCGTCCGGCCAGACGCCCAGCTTGGGAAAATCGCTAAGGGCGGTGTCGTCCGTCTTCAAGGCGTACTTGAACCAGCCGCCGCTTACCGGATCGTTGGTCTTGCTGATCGCGATGCATTCATAGAAAGGTCCGATCTCGGGCTTGAAACTCGTACCCGCCAGGATGGTCAGTATCCAACGATCCGCCAGCGGATCATAGAGCACGACCGGGTCAGAGACCGGGCCAGTCCCGTCGCAGGACGTACCTGTCGCCGGGGCGGCACCAAAGAGCGAAGTGAAATTCGTCGGAGCAACCAGTTGCTTGCCCGTCTTGTCCCAGATGGCGTACACGACGTTGATGGTCTGGATGTAATGATTGGGGCCGACGACGCCATTCGTATCCGGCGGATCGCCGCCAGGGGTGCCGTCGAAATTAACGATGGGGGATGCTATGAAGGGAGCCGATGAAGCGGTCTTCTGCGAACTGGACGGAGGCAGCAGCGGATCTGGCGGGCCACCTTGCGGCGGACCCGTTATAAGACCCGTAGGAAGCGCCCGCGGATGCGACCGGAGCTTGGCGTTGGCGTTCAGATCTGCATTAGGCAGACTGCGGAGGTCCCCATTGAATACAAACGGTCCCAACGCTTGGCCGACGACCGGGCCCGAACTGACACCCTGAGCGAAGGCTTGATTTGCGGGGACCAAAAGAAGAGCGGACGCTAATAATAGAGTCACTTGACGCATACTGCCGCGCCGACCGCCCTGAAGACACACAAATCCTCTTGGACTTCGCATTGAATCCTCCTTGGACGAACGCAGTCCCCTCCGATGGAAGGGGAGCTTTAGATTTTTCTAGCTATTGGCTAATGCGGCAAGCGGTCCAGACTGCGACCGCCTGGTGCATGGGAGTTCGCGAATCGTACCCTCCTTACGACCGATCACCATTCTAAGTGTGTCTTGAGCCGGAAATACGTTGCATACTTTCTGAATGCCTCCCGGTTGCAAACCGGTGGCGTCGTCATTCAGATCGAGATGGAAGGCTAGCGGGAATGGTCGCTTGAAAAAGACCACACCCGGACCGACGCCCCACGCTATTCTGAGAGCGTGGACCCTCACCGCCATGAACGGGTCAGCCAGAGCATCCGAGAGGAACTGGACGAGCTGATCGGCTACGAGCTTTCCGACCCGCGTGTGGGAAACGCCAGCGTCACTGAAGTCCATATTTCCCCCGATTATCGCCACGCGCACGTTCGCCTCGCCCTCCAGGGAGATCCCGCGGAACAACAGACGACGCTAGAAGTGCTGGAACACGCTAAAACATACTTAAGAAGAGAGTTAGCGGAACGGTTACAGCTTTTCAAGACGCCGGAACTGCACTTCGACGCCGATATGCCGGCACAAATCGGAGCTAAAGCCCCTCAGTTGCTGAGGCGGATTCGCCGCGGACGGCCTAAAGCGTAGGCCCAAAAAAAACCAACCCTGTAGCAACCGGTATGCTAAGTTGGACTTTAGGGGCCTAGTTCCAACAAGAAGGGACGGCTCACGATCCTGGAAACAGGCAGTTAGAGCGCTCCGCTGGAGAGTTCGCTCAATCAGGGTAAACTCATTGAAAACAATTATGTTATGTGACGTAGCTCAGCGGGAGTGGATGACATGCGCGTGGCTCCGATGAACAGCCGCTTTCTGGACGCTTGCCGCCGCCGGCCGACCGATGTTCGGCCAGTGTGGTTCATGCGGCAGGCTGGCCGCTACATGAAGCAGTACAGGGACATCCGGGCGCACCATGGAATTCTGGAGATCTGCAAGCGTCCCGATCTGGCCGCGCAGGTGACGCTGCAGCCGGTGGAAATTCTGGACGTGGACGCGGCCATCATCTTCGCCGACCTGCTCCTGCCGGTGGAACCCATGGGATTGAAGCTGCGCTTCGCCACCGGCGAGGGCCCCGTGATCAGCAACCCGGTTCGGAACTCGAACGACGTTGACAGCCTGTCGATTTCGAATACTGACGACCTCGGCTACGTCGGCGAGACGATTCAGACGGTGGTCCGCGCGCTCGCCGGGCGCGTCCCGGTAATCGGTTTTGTCGGCGCGCCGTTCACCATGGCTAGCTACATGATCGAGGGCGGGCCGTCGCGTCATTTCATCAAAACCAAATCCATGATGTACCGCGACGAGACGCTGTGGCGGCGGCTGATGGGCAAGCTGGTGGACGTGCTGGGCTCCTTCGCGGTGATGCAGGTGGCCGCCGGCGTTCGCATCGTCCAGGTTTTCGACAGCTGGGTGGGAGCGCTGGGGCCGGACGATTACGTGCGCTATGTGGCTCCCTACTCGCGGGCACTGATAGACCGGATTCGCGCGGCGGGCGTTCCGGTGATCCACTTCGGCACGGGTGCGTCAGGATTTTTTCGCGAGCTGCATGCGGCGGGCGGCGACGTGATGGGCGTCGACTGGCGCGTCAACATCGATCAAGCCTGGATGGACATCAGCTATCGTTCGGCCGTGCAAGGCAACCTGGACCCGGCCGTCTTGCTGGCTCCGATTCCGGAGCTGCGCATGCGCGTACACGAGCTGCTGAAGCGCACCGGCTCGCGGCCCGGCCACATTTTCAACCTGGGCCACGGCATCCTGCCGGAAACGCCGGTGGATAACGTCAAGGCGTGCGTGGACATCGTGCGCGAATTCAAACTGTAAATGACAGGGGCCTCCCTTGTGAGCCGACGTTAGCAACAGCAGATCCCTCGACTTCGCTCGGGATGACACGCGAATTTTTGATTTTCACGGTAAGCGTCGGAGTGGACAGAGCGGTCTTTCTCACTTCTTCGACGAGCTCTTAGGAAATGACAGGCTCCGGCCAGCGCGTAGCGATCGTCGGCGCGGGGATCTCCGGGCTCGCGGCCGCCTACGATCTGGCGCGCGCGGGCGTAGAAACCACCGTCTTCGAAAAGCAGTCCCGCGCGGGCGGCGTCATCTCTACGCGCGTCGTCGAAGGCTGCACGCTCGAATGCGGACCCGATAGTTTCCTGGCGGCCAAACCGGAAGCCGTTGCGCTGATCGACGAACTCGGCTTGGGCGGCGAGGTGATCGGCTCGAACGATCGTCAGCGCACCACCTACATCTGGAAGCGGGGACGTCTCGTGGCGTTGCCCGAAGGCGTCATGATGATGGTGCCCTCGCGCGTCATGCCCATGGTGAAGACGCCGCTGGTGGGGTGGCGGACGAAAATCCAGATGGGCCTCGAGTATTTTCACAAGCCCAGCGATCGCGGGGACCGCAGCGTGGCCGATTTCGTCACGGAACACTTTGGAACGGAAACGTTGGACTACCTGGCGGAGCCGCTCCTTTCGGGCGTTTATGGAGGCGATCCCGCGAAGCTTGGCATTGCAGGCGTGCTGCCGCGCTTCCTGGAAATGGAGAAGAAATACGGAAGCCTGGTGCGCGGCGTCGTGGCGACTCGCGGCGGAAGCACGCGCTCCGCGCCTAGTCCGATGCCGCTGTTTCAAACCTTGAAACCCGGTCTCGGCAAATTGGTGTATACGCTGGCATCGCGTGCCGAGATCGTGAACGCTGAAGTCGAAGCGATCGAGCGCGACGGCGCGAGGTTCCGGGTACGGGCCAAGGGAGACTGGCTCGGCGCCGATCACGTGGTACTTGCGTGTCCGGCGTGGGCGGCCGGTCGGCTTGTGGGAGGGATCGACGGGACGCTAGCTGAACTGCTGACAGGCATTGAATATAGTTCCTCGATTACGGTTTCCTTGATTTATCGGGCTGACGATTTCGACGGCCGGCGCGCCGGGTTCGGATTTCTGGTTCCTAAGAAGGAGCGCCAACGACTCGCCGCGTGCACCTTCGTCGGCACGAAGTTCTCCTATCGCGTTCCCGGCGATAAAATTGCCCTGCGCTGCTTCTTCGGCGGCGCGGGCGATGCGGCGATTCTCAATGAGACAGACGACGCGCTGGTCGGAATTGCGCGCGACGAATTGCGCGGCATCCTGGGGCTCGAAGCCGCGCCGGTCGTGAACGTGATCGCGCGCTGGCCGCGTTCGATGGCGCAATACACAGTAGGCCACGGCCTCAGGATCGCCGAGATTCGCGCGCGCGCAGCGGCGCTCAGCGGTTTGTATCTGGCCGGCAACGCCTACGAGGGCATCGGGATTTCCGATTGCATCCGCACGGGCCGCGCGGCGGCGAAAGCGATCGTTTTTACCCTTACCTCATGAGGAACCGCTCGAAAAGCCCGCGAACGGAGTCGTGCCTCCCAACCCTCAGATATGCATCCTATAGTACAGGCACTTACCGGCGAGCAACCGCAGCAGGGCCAGAACGTCTAACTGAACAGGAGGTGAGATATGTTCAAGAAACTCAAGATCCCTGCGCTGATCCTCGGAACGGCTCTCGCGTTGTTAGGTCCGAGTGCGGCTCAGGCACGAGAATACGAACGTGAACATCATCACCACCGGTTCAGCGTTTTCCTCGGATTCGGTCCGAGACACTACGCGGACGGTTACTACGACAGGTGGGGCTATTGGCACCCCTACCGCGCCGGCTATTACGATCGATGGGGCTATTGGCACCCGTACTATCGATGAATTTGCGCGGCGCAAAACGCCTGACAGTTGATCCTGACAGTCGATGTCGTGGATGGCGGGTCGCCCGAAAGGTGACCCGTCATCCTTAGACGGTTACTTCCGTGGGGCCGCCCCCAAAACGCCGATCCAGCAAGCGTACTTATTTGGCCCGCCGGCGCAGATGCGCGACCGTTTCCAGGTGATAGGTCTGGGGGAACAAATCAACCAGAATTAGTTTCTCGATCTCATAATCCTTCAACGTCGCGACGTCCCGCGCGAGCGTGGCGGGGTCGCAGGAAACAATCGTGATTCTAGGCGGCGCGAGGCGCGCGAGGTGTCCGGCGACCACTTTGCCGAGTCCCGCGCGCGGCGGATCGGCCAGAATGAAATCAAATTCGCCAGGGTTGTGATGTTCGGAAGCCAGAAAGTCCTCGACGCGCCCATGTTCGGTGCGCACCGCTACGCGCGCGCGGGCGGCATTAAATTCCAGGTCGCGGGCGGCACCGGAATTGGCTTCCACCGCGATCACCTCGCCGAAGTGTTTGGCAAGGGGTAGCGCGAACAAACCCACGCCGGCATACAGATCGAGCGCGGAGCTCCCCGAGTCATCGCTGGAAGCGGGGCCTAAGGCCGCTTCGACCAGATTGTCGATCAAGAATCGATTGACCTGGAAAAATGAGCGCGGACCGACGCGAAAGGTTCCCACGCCGGTTTCATATTCAATCGCATCGGCTGAATTACACCATTCAAAAAACCAGCGCGCCACGCGTTTGTCGGATTCGACGATATTCACCTGCACGCCAGTCTCGTTGGTGAACAACTCAATCGACCGCACGAAGCGGGGGAATTGCGGATCGCGGACGCGCTCGCGCATTGCGGCCAGCGCTTCGTTCAATTTCGGCGACGCGACGGGGCAATCCCCGGTGACGGGAACCAGCGTATGCGACCGTGGCGCAAGATATCCGATGCGCCCATTCTCCACGTGAAATTGCGCACGATTGCGATAACCGAAGGCCGGCCCGCTGATGATTTCGACCTGGCCGGAGTATTCGATCTTGCCCACGCGCCGCAATTGCTCGCGGAGAATCTCGGCTTTTCGCGCGAGCTGAAACCCGTAAGAGGCGTGCTGATAATGGCAGCCGCCGCAGCGCGCGAACACGGGACAAACCGGCGCGATGCGCTCTGGCGACGGGCTCACCACCTCGATCAGATCAGCATGTACATTTTCGCCGATATTGAGCCGCACGGTCTCGCCGGGCAGCACGAAGGGCGCGAAGACGACACGCCCGGTGTCCAGGCGCGCCAGGGCTTCGCCGCCGTAAACCCACTTGTCGATGAAGACATCGTTTACGATAGAGGTTTCTCCCAAATCCATCTCCATGAGAGCACGAGTTCTTTCCGGCATTCAGCCCACCGGCAGCCCGCACATCGGCAATTACCTGGGGGCGCTGAAGAACTGGGCCAAAATCCAGTACGACTACGAGAGCATTTACTGCATCGTCGATTTGCACGCCGTAACCGTCTACCAGGATCCCGCCGAGCTGCGCTCCAAGATCGTGGAGCTGGCTTCGATGCTGCTCGCGATCGGGATCGATCCGAAACATTCGGCGCTGGTCGTGCAATCCTCGATTCCCGAACACGCCGAGCTCGCCTGGATGCTGACCTGCGTCACGCCGGTCGGGTGGCTGGAAAGGATGACGCAGTACAAGGCCAAAACGGAGGCGCAAGAAACGATCGGCGACGGGCTCTTGCAGTATCCCGTGCTGATGGCGGCGGACATCCTACTGTATCAGGCCGCCATCGTGCCCGTCGGCGAGGATCAGAAACAGCACCTGGAACTGGCCCGCGATATCGCGCAACGCTTCAATTCGCTGTATGGCGAAACGTTCACCATGCCGGAGACGCACCTGCCGGCGGTGGGGGCGCGCATCATGGGCATGGACGATCCGGAAAAGAAGATGAGTAAATCCGCGCCGGGGTCCGGGCACGCGGTGGGAATGCTCGATCCGCCGGAGGCGATCCGCAAGAAGATCCTGCGGGCCACGACGGATTCCCAACCGGCGGTGGATTTCACCACGATGGGAGCGGGCGTGCGCAATCTGCTCGCGATTCACCAGGCGTTCACCGGCTGGGACGACGCGGCGATGAAGACGCATTTCGAAGGCATGCGCTACGGAGATCTGAAAAAGCAGGTGGCGGAAGCGGTAATCGCGGCGCTCGACCCGATCCAGCGGCGGTATCGGGAGATCGCGGCAGATCCCGGCTACGTCGCAAAAGTGCTCCAAGAGGGCGCGGAGCGGGTTACGCCGCTCGCCCGCGACACGGTCGAGAAGGTGAAGCGCTGCATGGGGCTGTACACTGCGAGGTAGTGCCCGCCATTGGAAAGCGCATGCGCCAGGAGCCCGATCATTTCGGAGACCAGGAACTCGACCTGGTGTACGTCGCCAAGCGGCTGAAGGAAGCGTTACGGCTGGAACAGGTGTTCACGGACGCCGGGCTCGATTATCTGGTGGAACCGGACCGCTACAGCGGCGGCGTGATCTTTCGCACCGAGCGCGTGGGAGCTTTCTTCTACGTGGCGCCCGAAAGCGCACCAGCCGCGCGCCAGGTGATGACGGGCGCCGGCTTTGAGCCTTACGAATCGCAGGGCTGATCCAGCCGGTCTTGTACGCGGTTCAGAATTTCAGCGGATCGCCCACCGGAATCGTGACGATGTTGCTGGTGGTAAAGTTCTGGCTAAGCGTCAGCTGCTGAAACGGATCCCTGGTAAGCGTGTCCGGCAACTGGATTACCACCTGATAAAGGCCGATGGTGCCTGGCACCACGCCCGCCGCAAGCGTGGTGGCGGCGCCCCCGTCGGCGGCAGCCACGGTGGCCAGCGGCACGTTGACGGCCGGGCCGGCGTAGGCGGCGCCGCTGATCAGGGCGTCTTTGGCGGGGTCCGGCTCGGTACAGTTGCCGTTGCTTGAATTCGCGGGCGTACAGACCAGGCCGATTCCGGTCGCGACGACGAAGATCATCTCGCCGGGAAGCGCGGGATTGCTCTGGGTCACTGGCGCGTTAACGAGGTTGGCGCAGCAAGTCAGCTTGGTGTTCGCAGTAATCGCCATCTTCGAGCTGAAGTTGGCGGTCGCCGTGGTGGTTGTGGAGGAGATGGGAATCCCGTTGCCCAGCGGCCCCGGAACTCGCGCGGTCACCAGCACGGTGAAACCAATCTGCCCCGCCGAGGCCGAAAACACGGCTTCGTGATCGGCATTGATCAGGTCGATGAACGCGTCGCGGACGCCGGACATCGTATCGGTGGCCTTCACCGTGTACGTATAGTTCCGGTCCCCAATGTTGATGGTGCCGGCGTCGCCGGCCTGAATCGCGCCGAAGGTTAGCGATAGGCTGCCGCTCGCGAAGTTGGAACCATGAAACGCCATCGCGGCGCGCGGCTCCGGGCCGGGGTTCGCGTAGATTCCAGGACTGCCGGGAATCACCGGGACCCCGATCGCATTGGTCACGGTCACGGAGCCGTCGGCGTGCGCGATGCGCAGAGTTAGGCTGGCGGAGCTCGAAGCTGCCAGTTCCCAGGGGACCTGCGCGTTAATTTGCGTGGGGGAGACCATGAACACGGGCGCGCGGTCCCCGTCGAAATAAACCTCCACGCCTCCGAGCTCCCAGGGCAGGTGCGCGGACGTCAGGGCGTTGGGCGCCGCCACGGTTGCGTCCGCCAGAGTGAAGCCGGTGGCGGCGTTGATGGAGATCAGCGTGCCGGGCGCCACCTGTCCCGCGCTGCCTCCGCCGCCCAAATTCCCGCCATTGGCCGTCGCTGTGATGGTGGCGCTGGTCGAGACCGTCGCGGTGACCGTTATATTGTCGCCGTCCGGGCCGGGGATGCGGGCCACCAGAACGATGATCCCGAGGCCGGTTCTGTCGTAGACCAGCACGTTCGGATCGCCCGCGGTGGAGTTCGACGCATTGATCGCGGCGACGATCCCCTGGGCGACCGAATCCAGGGTGTCGGTCGACAGCACTGTATAGGTGTACGCCGGGGGTTTTGTGGCTCCCGTGGTGCCGATGGTCACGGTCACGGTATTCTTGGCCGTGATCGTTCCGCCGATCGTCACGGTGCCCTGGGCGAAAATCCCCTGGCTGGCCGAATTCACGACGCCGGTCAGGGGCACGTTCGGCGTGGCGGGCGAGAAAACCAGAATCCGGTAGTCGGTCGGATCGGCCACATAGAGGTTCGCGCCGTCCCAGGCGAGCGAGGTAGGCGTGGGCGTGACGTTCGCGGCGGACTGGACCAAGGGAGCGCCCGACTGAAGAACCGAGCCGTTGCTGGTGACCACGTCGGAGAATTCGTCGGGCTGCCCTAAAATAGCGTCGGCGCGCGCCGCGTTCGTCGTGGGGATCTGGTTGTAGACCAGCACGCGATCGTTCCCGCCGTCAGCCACGTAGAGCCGCGTTCCATCGGAGAGCGCGAAGCGCGGAAAATTCAGGGTCGCCGCGCAGACCGAAGGGTAGGTCGGATTCCCGCTGGTATCGGTTCCGTTCGACTTGCACAAGTGCGAGGTGTCGTTGGCGGTGGACTGCGTCATATCCGTCTGCCCGATCTCCACGTCGGCCGGCTGCTGGTTCAGCGTGGGGATGAAGTTCCAAATCAGCACGCGGCTGAAGCCCAGATCGGAAACGAAAAGATGGGTGCCGTCGCTGGTGACCGAGGTGGGGCTCGCCATGATGGAAGCGGCCGCGGTGAGCGTGAGGTTGACCAGGTTGTATTGCGCGCCGCTATTAAAATCCGGCTGCCCGAGGACCACGTCGGCGGGCTGGTTGTTGGCAGACGGAATCGAATTCCAGATCAGAATCCGGTTGTTGCCGGTGTCGGCGACAAACAGCTTGCCGTTCTGAATCCACACGCCTTGGGGACCGCGCACCGTGGAGGAGCTGGCCCCCGACGAATTGAACGAAACGAAATCCGGCTGGCCCAGCACGAGATCGGCCGCCTGGCCGGTCACGGACGGAAGCGACTTCCACAACAGGATCCGATTGTTGGCCGTATCCGCTATCGCCAATATATGGCCGTCGGAGGCGATCCCCAGAGGCAACCGCAGGCTCGCCGCAGTGGGCGGATTCAGCGCCGTGACGGTCGCGATATCGGGCTGCCCCAGGATCACGTTGGCGCGCCCGCCGCACAGCGGGCAGCGGGCCGTCAGCGGAGGGATTT
Organism: Bryobacteraceae bacterium; assembly: GCA_035934795.1. GTDB lineage: Bacteria > Acidobacteriota > Terriglobia > Bryobacterales > Bryobacteraceae > Palsa-187. The sequence continues at coordinate 17,770 of DASYXM010000010.1, forward strand.
CGGCCGACGCCGCCGGGAACAATTGGCCGAGGTTATTGAACACCAGGACGCGGTTGTTCTGGGGTAGCAGCCCGAGCCGGTTATCGTCCGTAGCAAACAGTGTATTCCCGCCGTAGGCGACCCCGCCGATCGCGCCGAAGACTGTGTCTGAAGCAGGGACTCCGGTGGTGGTCGAGGTGCTGACCGTGCCGCCGAACGTCTGGGAGGTGAACGTACTCTGTCCGATGACGGCGCGCGCGGCCTGTCCGGTAATGAACACTTGCGCGCTTACAGCACCTGTAAACAGGCTGGTCCACAGCGACAGGAGAACGAAGGTTTTGTGCATGCGCGATGACTAAAACGGCGCGGAATGTTTCAGTATAACAACCTATCGACGCACGCCGCGCCCCCGGCGTTGCGCGGATGCGCAAGTTGTTATCCCGGCTTAAGATCGCGGTCCGCCGATCCGCCCTAACGAACTCCAGCCAGCACGTACGGACCTTCTGGGATCACCGCGATCCGGCTGCCGCGCGGAAGATCCTGGTAGAAAGCTCGAAGTGCATTTTCCGCGCAGTCGAAGGCCGGGCCCCACAGCGCGTTCCTCTGCTCCGCGGGAAGACCGGGCACGCAGTAGAAGACCTTCGCTTTCTTCACCGCCAGCGCTAGCTTTTCGAGCTGCCACTGGTCGATGGTGACGGGAGCGCCGGCCGTCGCGTCCATAAAATCCTGGGCGGAGCGGTAGCGCGTCAGCATCTCGCGGAATTCGCTGGCTCCCGCGCCCTCGCTCGACGCGCCGAACAGAAGGATGCGACCGCCTTGCTTCACGATCTGCGAAGCCGCCGTCACGCCCTTGATGCACTGGTAAAAAGTGAGATCCAGGGGATAACCGGCGCTGGTGGTGATGACGGCATCGACCGGCGCGTCGAGCCTTTGCATGGTGGCTGCCGCGACCCATTTCATTCCGGCCGCGTGCGACGCCTCGGGCTCTCCCGCGAAAACCGCCGCGATGCCGCGGTCGCGCGTGGGAACCACGTCCAGCATGAAATCCTGGCGGGCCGCGCGGGCGATCTCCAGCAGATCCGCGTGCAAGGGGTTATCGTCGATAAATCCCTCGCGCGTGCGCCCGTCGCGCATGAAGCGAGGGCTATGGAGTTGCTTGATGGTCGCCTCCGAGGCGAGCCCCGGCGCGATCAGCTTGCGCCCGCCCGAAAATCCCAGCATCAGGTGCGGCTCGATCAGCCCCAGCGTGATGTGCAGGTCCGCGTCCAGGAATCGTGCGTCGATGGCGAAAGTGGTCCCGGAGCTCGTCGCGCCCAGGGCGCGATGCAACGCGGCGTTGCGGGCGTCGTGGTTCAGGACGGTGTAGCACTGAGCTACGTTTTCGCCCACGATTTCGCGAATTTCCGCGGCCGTCGCGGCGCGATGCAGGCCCGTGGCGATCAGGATCGAAATGCCCTGGCGCGGAATGCCGGCGCCCTCCAGGCGCTTCAGCACCGAGGGCAGCGTCGCGCGGTTCGGAACCGGGCGGGTGATGTCGCACACGGCGATCGCCGCCGAACGTTTCCCACGCGCGATCTCGAAAAGGGGCGGTCCGGCGAAGGGGCGGTCGAGCGCGGATTCAATCGCCGCGTGCGGATCGGCCAGCGGCGCGACGACCGGGCATGCCAGAATCCGGTGTTCAAAATCGTCGCTCAGATGGATGCACAGCCCTTCGCGACCGAAGGCCAGGCGCACGCTTTCAACGGAAGGGGTCATCCACCGAATAGGGTACCTCGGGCTGGGTGGCGGCACAAACTATGCGGTCGTTGTTCAAAAACGCCGCTACCCGCTCCACGCCTTTCGTTGGTCCCGCCTGCCGTGGATCACGCGTGCGATCAGGACGCCATCGGCGTCCGCGCGGTAGTAGATGAGGTAATCATCGACGGGGAGGACTCGAATATTTGGCGCAAGTCCGTCGGCAGCTCTGCCGACTCTTGGCATTGACGCGATGATCGGAAACCTGGAAGAGATGCCCTCGATGATTCAGTCCGCTATCTCCGCGCCGGCTTCTCGGGCAAAGTATAGCCAGATCTCGTCCAGGTCGGCCTTAGCGGGCCCGGCGAGCCGGTATTTCCCAATCAAGTTTCCGTTTTACGGCTCACGCGCGCGAGCTTCTCGCGTCCGCGTGCTTTTACATCTTCGGCGAGCGCCGCCGTCGTGCTTTCGTCGAACTCTTCAAAATCCCCGCTATCGCCGGCATCCAGACCGATTTGAATGTCAGCCCTCAGACGTTCGATGGAGCTGACGTGAAGCGCCACTTGACGGAACTCTTCTGGAGTTAGCGAGTCGATGGCACGTTCGATTTCTTTAACGCGGCTCACAAAGATATCTTAGCGACAGAAGCCAGCAAGCTTTAGTCTAGCCACCGATAGAGTACATCGGACGCGGCGGCGGCACAAACTGCGGGGAGTTGATTTCATGCCCGAGCCACTTGGCTTTCACCCACTCCCGGATGGCCGCGGCGATTTTTTCGTCCGGCGAGCCGTCGCGCAGCAGCGTGCGCATATCCATCTCGTCGATGGCGAACAGGCAGTAGCGGAACTTGCCGTCGGCCGTCAGGCGGATGCGATTGCAGTTCAGGCAGAACGGGCGGCTGACCGACGCGATGAAGCCGATGCGGCCGCCGCCGTCCTCGAATTCGTACTCGGTCGCGGGAGCGCGCGGGTCCTGGTCCGGGATTTCGCGCAGGGCGCCTATCTCGCGCGCGATCATCGCGAGCATTTCATCGGCGGTGAGCACGCGGCCGCTGCCCCACAGCCCTTGCGCGTCGAGCGGCATGAACTCGATGTAGCGAACCTCGATGCCCCGTTCGCGCCCGAAACGCGCCAGGGGAACGATGTCCGGCTCCACTAAACCCTTCACTGCTACCGCATTCAGCTTGACCTTGTAGCCGATGCGCTGGGCCGCGTCGATGCCCGCCATAACCTGGTCGAACTCGTCGCGCCGCGTGATCTGGAGAAATCGCGCACGGTCCAAAGTATCCAGATGGACGTTGATACGGCGCAATCCGGCGTCGTAGAGCTCCTGCGCCTGATCGGTCAGAAAGACGCCGTTGGTGGTTAGCGCGAGGTCGGCGACGCCCTCGACGGCGGACAGCATCTTGATGAGCCTCGAAAGATCACGGCGCAAAAGAGGCTCGCCGCCGGTGATGCGGAGCTTGCGAACGCCCAGGCCCACGGCCACCCGCACGAAGCGCTCGATCTCCTCGAAGCGCAGGATCTGGTCATGCGGCTGGAACTTGACGCCCTCCTCCGGCATGCAGTAGAAGCACCGGATGTTGCACCGGTCGGTCACACTGATTCGGAGGTTGTCGTGGGTACGGCCGAAAGTGTCGATGAGTGGTTCCAAGAGTGCGCCTATTTCACGGCCAGCATGCGTTCGATGGGCACGCGCGCCCGGATCATAATCTCAGCCGGAACCTCAACGCGCGGCTCCAGGTTCTCCAGCGCGTCCCGCAGCTTTTCGAGCGTGTTCAGCTTCATGTACGGGCACTCGCTGCAGTTGCACTGTTCGTTGGCGACGAAGTGAAACCTCTTGTGAGGCGCCGCTTTTTCGAGCGAGTAGCGAACGCCGCTCTCGGTCATAACGATAAACTCTTCCGCCGCCGTCCGCGCGCACCAGTCCACGATCGCCGACGTCGAACCGACGAAATCGGCCATCAGAAGCACGTCCTGCGGGCATTCCGGGTGCGCCGCGACCAGCGCGTTGGGATGCTCCGCGCGCGCTTTTGAGACGCGCCGAGCCGGAAACGTCGCGTGCACGACGCACGCTCCCGGCCAGATCTTCATGTTCCCGCGGCCGGTCTGCCGCTGGACGTAACTGCCCAGATTGATATCGGGCAGGAACATCACGGGCTGGTCCGCGGGAATCGAATTCACGATATCCACCGCGTTACGCGACGTGCACAAGATGTCGCTCTCGGCTTTCACCTCAATCGACGTGTTGATGTAGGAAACAATCGCGTAGCCGGGGTTGTGCCGCTTCCAGGCCCGCAGATCCTCCACCGGACAGGCGTCCACCAGACTGCAGCCGGCGTTGCGATCCGGCGCCACCACGATGCGGTGGGGGTTCAGGGCCTTGGCGGTTTCCGCCATGAACCACACCCCGCACAGGGCGATGACGTTGCCGTCGAAGTTCTGCGCGACGCGCGCCAGCTCCAGGCTATCGCCGATGGCGTCGGCCAGCTCCTGAATTTCGGCGTCCTGGTAATGATGGGCGAGGATCACCGCCTGGCGGGATTTCTTCAACTCCGCGATATCCTCGACTACGGAAGAGATTTCAACCATCAGGGAAGGGCCTTAATCCTATTGTAACCGTCATTGTAGCCGTCCGGCGGGCGCAGATTTCAAACAGTACCCACTGTCCTGCGGCCGTCCACCCACCTCACCAGGGCGTACAGAGCAATGCCAATCACGGCGGCGAGCGCCACCATTTGCCATAAATGGCTCCTGAGCCAGTCCGTCGAATTCTCGCCGAGCTCCCGGCCCAGGTATGCCAGCGCCGCGTAACGCGGAATGCGCGCCGCCGCCAGCACGATCAGCAGGCGATGCCGGGGCACGCTCATCACGCCCGCGCAGGCCGCGAACACCTTGAATGGGAGGATCGGGATGGGCAGCAGCGCCGGAATAAACACCGTGATCAAACCGTAGCGGCCGAACCATTCGCGGAACTTCTGCGTATTGCCACCGGTTGCGTATTTCGCCAGAAACTTCTCGCCGCCCCGGCGTGTGATCTCGTAGAAAATAACGCTGCCGATCAGCGACCCCGCGGCCGCCAGCGCCGCGCACAACATCGCTTCCTGCGGCCGGGCGATCGCCAGCACCAGCAACAGCGCGTCGGTGCCGCCGGGGTTCGGAATGCCCGCCGACTCGATGGTCGCGAGCAGCAGGATGCCCAGCGGGCCCCACGATATCAGAACGTCGCGCAGGTGGCGCATGAATGATTCGACCGGTTTAGCAACTATCCCGTGAGCTCCAACGGCTATCCGATGAGTTCCAACAGCCGGGCTTCGTCGATCACCTCGACACCCAGCTCGCGCGCTTTATCGAGCTTCGATCCGGGGTCCTCCCCCGCCACCACGTAACGCGTCTTGCCGCTTACCGAGCCGCTGACCTTGCCGCCCGCGCCTTCAATTCTGTGCTTGGCCTCCTCGCGCGACAGGTTCGGCAGGGTCCCCGTGATCACGAACGTCAACCCGTCAAGCTTACCGGATTTGCGCGTCACCGCGTACTGGAAGCGGAAACCGGTCTCGCGAAGTTTATCGATCAAGCCGCGATTATGCCGCTCCGCGAAGAAGCGGCGGAGGCTGGCGGCGACCTTGGGTCCGACCTCTTCGGCGCGCTGCAGCTCTTCTTCATCCGCAGTGGCGATTTTGTCCAGATCCCCGAACGTTTCCGCCAGGATCTGCGCGGTGCGCTCCCCCACGAAGGGAATCCCGAGGCCGTTGATCAGCCGCGGCAAGGGCGCCTTCCGCGACTTCTCGATGTTCGCGAGCAGCTTGGTGGCAGATTTTTCGCCCATGCGTTCGAGATTCACGAGCTGATCGAGTGTCAGCTCGTACAGATCCGTGACGTTGCGCACCAGCCCCGTATCCACCAGCTGATCCACCAGCGCGTCGCCCAGGCCGTCGATATCCATGACGCGGCGCGCCGCCCAGTGCAGAATCGTCTCCTTCAGCCGCGCCGGGCAGTTCGTGTTGATGCACCGGCTGGCGGCTTCTCCTTCGGCCCGCACGATCTCGCCTCCGCACACCGGGCAGGATTTCGGCATCCGGAACGCCCGCCGATTCTGGCCTTCGGACACGACGCGAACCACTTTCGGAATCACGTCGCCGGAGCGCTCCACCAGAACGGTGTCGCCGATGTGCACGCCCAAACGCTCGATCTCGTCTTCGTTGTGCAGCGTTGCGCGCGAGACGGTAACGCCGCCGACCACGACCGGCCGCAAATGGGCCACGGGCGTCAGCGCGCCGGTGCGTCCCACCTGCACTTCGATATTTTCGACCACCGTCTTTTCCTGGCGCGCCGGAAACTTGAACGCGATGGCCCAGCGCGGAGCTTTCGCCGTCCACCCGAGCCGCTGCTGTTGATCGACGCGATCCACCTTCGCGACCACTCCGTCGATTTCGAAGGGCAGCGCGTCGCGCTTTTCTTCCCACTCCCTGCAGAACGCAACCAGCTCCCCGATATCGCGGCATACCTTCCAGTGTGCATTGACCTTCAGCCCCATTTCGTGGAGTTCGCGCAGCGCATCGGATTGTTTCGGCGGCGGCGGGATCAGGAAATACGCGAAGAACTCCAGCCTTCGCGACGCGGTGATCGATGGGTCCAGCACCCGCAGCGATCCGGCGGCCGCGTTGCGCGGATTCGCAAACACGGGAAGATTCGCCGCCGTGCGCTCGTCGTTGAGCGCCTCGAAGGCTTTGCGATTGAAAACCACCTCGCCGCGGACTTCCAGATCCTCCACACGGCGATCGCGCGGTTTGAGCGGAATCGACTTGATGGTACGGGCGTTCTCCGTGACGTCCTCGCCGACGCTTCCGTCACCGCGCGTGATGGCCTGCGCGAATCTCCCCTGCCGATAATGCACGGCGAGCGACAGCCCGTCGAGCTTCAATTCCGCGACGTATTCGGTCTTCTCATCTCCCAACAAATCCCGAACGCGTTTGTCGAAGGCCCGCAGCTCTTCTTCATTCAACGCGTTGTCGAGCGACAGCATGGGGCTCGAATGGGCCACCTTGACGAAGCCCTCGCGAGGCTTCCCGCCGACGCGCTGGGTGGGCGAATCGTCGCTGGCGAAATCCGGGTGAGCGTCTTCCAGCGCCTTCAGCTCGCGCATCAGCTTGTCGTAGTCCGCGTCGGTGATCTCGGGAGCGTCCTCGACGTAATACAGATGCTCGTGCCGGCGCAGCGCTTCGCGAAGCTGCTCGATTTTTTGTAAGGCGGAGATCACGGGGCGCTATACTCGAAGAATCGCCAACTATCGCCAGCCGGTCCTCATTTACAATCCAACCGCGGGCAAATTGCGGCGGGATCCCGAAGGCATTTTACAACGTATCACCGGCGCGCTTTCCCACGCTGGTTGGAAACCGGAACCGCTGCCTACCGATGCGGCGGGTCACGCCACGGAATTGGCGCGCCAGGCGGCGGAGCGCGGCGCGGATTTGATTCTGGTGCTGGGCGGCGACGGCACCATCAACGAAGTAGTGAACGGAATGGCGCACTCCTCGGCCATTTTGGGCGTTTTGCCGGGCGGCACGGCGAACGTATTTGCGATGGAAACGGGGCTTGGTTCGCACCTGGGGCGCGCGGCGGAGCGCCTGACGCAGTGCGTGGAGCGGCGCGTCGCGCTGGGAAGATTTACGAATTCTGTGGGATCGCGCCATTTCCTGCTGATGGCCGGCGTCGGGCTGGACGCCTCGATTGTGCTGGACGTAGATCCCGAGCTCAAAGCCAGGGCCGGTAAACTGGCCTATTGGGCCGCTGGATTGGGACAAACGCTCCAGCGCGTGGCGCAGTTCGAGACGCGCGTCAACGGAACGCGCAAGCAGTCCGGGTTGACGCTGGTTTCGCGCGTCAGGAATTACGGCGGCGATTTGGAAATCGCCCGGGGCGCCTCACTCCTGCACGACGACTTTGAAGTGGTGATGTTCGAAGGCTCCCACGGCTTGCAATACGCCGGCTATCTGGCGGGAGTCGGCGCGCGCTGCCTGGAGCTTCTGCCGGGAGTGACCACCCTGCGGACGAAGTCCGTGGAATGCTCGGCCGACGTCCCCGTGCAACTCGACGGCGAGTACGCCGGCCGCACGCCCGGCCGCTTCGAAATCGTGCCCGATGCGCTGAACGTGCTGCTGCCCGCCGCCTACCGCTAGTGGTCAACCGCCGGAGCAGTCAGGCAATGAAACGCGCATGGAAAATCTGACGCACACATTGGTCGGCCTGATGATGGCGCGCTGCGGGTTGGAAAAGACCACCGTCCGGGGCGCCGGCATGCTGATGCTGGCGGCGAACGCGCCGGATATCGACGCCGTTTTCTGGTTCGACCGTTTGCATTATCTCGATTACCACCGCAGCTACACGCACTCGTTCGCATGCGCGCCGCTGGTGGCTTTGCTGCCGATGGCCCTGGTGCGCGCCAAGTTTTCCTGGCGTTCTTACGGGGCCGCGCTGGCCGGCGTCCTCAGCCATGTACTGCTGGATTGGACCAATCCCTACGGTATCCAGCTCCTGCTGCCGTTTTCGCACCGCCGCCTGATGCTGGACTTCACCAACATCGCCGACGTGTGGATCTGGGCCATCCTGTTCATGGGCCTGATCGCGCCCGAGCTTGTAAGAACGATGAGGCAGAATGGCGATTCCGTGCGCTCGCCTCGGGCCGCGTGGGCGTGGGTCGCGCTGTCGGCGCTGGTGACGTACGAGGGTGCGCGCTTCGCGATGCATGCGAAGGCGGTGGAGATGCTGGCTTCGCGGACCTATCATGCGTCCGCCGCGGCGGCCACTGTTACCGCGGAAGGTGCGCCGCCACGCCAGGTACTGGCTGTTCCTATGGACTTCGTGCATCCCGGGCGGTGGAAGGGAATCGTACGGGGCAACGGCTTCGTGACGATCGTGCCGTTGGATGTCCAAGAGGCTTACGATCCCGCGCTAGAGCGAACGTTTGAAGACTCTCCGCCGGGGGCCGTCGTCCAAGCGGCGCGCCGGCTTCCCGGATTTCAAACCATGCTGCGCTTTTCGCAAGCGCCGTTCTGGAAAATCACCAAGGTGTCCGGCGGGACGCTTGTGGAACTGATGGATTTGCGTTACGGGACGCCGGACAACCCCGGCTTCGCCGTCGTTTCCGGAATCGTCCACTGAGCCTGAGCGGCTCAGTCTTTTTTGATCGGCAATCCGGCGGCTTGCCAGGCCCGCCATCCGCCCGCAAGCGACCAGACGTTGGTGTAGCCCATCTTGGCGAGCGATTCCGCCGAGAGCGCCGAGCGATACCCTCCGCCGCAATACAGCACGATCTTCGCCGATTTTTCCGGCGCTATGGTTTCGATATCGCGTTCCAGAATTCCGCGGCTCAAATGCGTAGCGCCCGCCGCGTGGCCGTCGACCCACTCGTGGTCCTCGCGGAGGTCGATCAGCAGGCCGTCGGCTGAGGCGCCCCACTCCGCGGCGGTGATCTCTCGGATGCGTGTCTTAGCGTCGTCCACCAGGGCCACGAATCCGGGATTGTGTTTCTTATGGGGTGTGCTCATGCACTTGCCTCCTCGGGTCTTTCATTGGGCCGTTTGTCGCTCACTCTTCGAATGCGCCCTCCCGCGCCGGCGAGCTTGGTTTCGATCGATTCATACCCCCGATCGATGTGATACACGCGGTCGACCACCGTCTCGCCGCTCGCCGCAAGACCGGCCAGCACTAGCGATGCGCTGGCGCGCAAGTCGCTTGCGATCACCTGGGCTCCCGACAACGGCGTCGGCCCGGCAACCAATGCACGGCGCCCGTCCAGCCGGATGTTCGCTCCCATGCGGGCCAACTCCTGCGCGTGCATGAAGCGATTCTCGAAGATGGTCTCGGTGACGATGGAGATGCCTTCCGCCTGCGTCATCAGGGCCATGAACTGGGCTTGCAGGTCCGTGGCAAAGCCGGGATGCTCTTCGGTGGTGACGTCAACGCTCTTCAGCTTGCCTGGAACGCGAACACGCAAGGCGCTGGACGAAGGTTGCGTTACGGCGGCGCCCGCCTGCTCCAGTTTCGCGATTAGCGCGCGCAAGTGCTCCGGTTCGCAGTCTTTGACCAGCAAGTCGCCGCGGGTGATCGCCCCCGCGATCAGGAACGTCCCGGCTTCGATGCGATCCGGAATGATCGCGTGCCGCGCGCCCACAAGCTGCGCGACTCCTTGAATGCGAATAGTGGAAGTCCCGGCGCCCGCGATCTGTGCGCCCATTTTCGTCAGCAGCGCGCACAGATCCACCACTTCCGGCTCCCGGGCCGCGTTGCCGATCACGGTTTCGCCGCGTGCCAGCACTGCGGCCATCACCAGGTCTTCGGTTCCCGTCACCGTGATCCGGTCGAAATGGACCTCGGCGCCTTGCAAGCCGTGGGGTGCGTCCGCTTCAATATAGCCGTGCTCCTGCCGGATTCTAGCTCCCAGGCGCTCGAGTCCGAAAACGTGCAAATTGATGGGCCGCGCACCGATGGCGCAGCCGCCCGGCAGCGAAACACGGGCGCGCCCGCAGCGCGCAACCAGGGGTCCCAACACCAGGCTCGATGCGCGCATGGTTTTGACCACGTCGTAGGGCGCTTCAGGACGCGTAATGGTTCGCGCGTCCACCTTAACGGCGCCGCTCGCGCCGGCTACGGCACCGTCGACTATCGCAACGTGGGCGCCGGTGCACTCCAGCAGCTCTTCCATGGTCCGGATGTCGCGGACGCGCGGAATGTGATCGAGCGTGACGGATTCGTCCGTAAGCAAACTAGCGGCCAAAGCGGGAAGCGCCGAATTCTTGGCGCCGCTTACCGCGATTTCACCCGCGAGCGGCACGCCGCCATTGACGATGAATTTTTCCAAGCGAATTTTCCGCTACTTCAGGTCCAAGACCTACTTCAGCGCTCCTCGGATCCGTCCGCCGGCGGCGGCGAGCAGGAGCTCGGCCTCCTCGCGGGGGACGCCTCTCTTGTGCATCACGATCGCCGTACGAACGTTATCTCCCGAGAGATCCAGCAGTTCCGCCGCACGTTTCGGGGAAACTCCGGCGACCCGTTGTATAATGCGCCACGCGCGATCCCTCAGTTTCCGGTTGCCCGGCTGGACATTCACCATCAGGTTGCCGTAGACGTGCCCCAGGCGAATCATGACCGCCGTGCTGATCATGTTCAGCACGAGTTTGGTGGCCGTGCCCGCCCGCAGGCGCGTCGATCCCGCGAGGATCTCGGGGCCCGGTTTGGGTTCGATAGGAAAGTCAACGGCGCGGGACAACGCGGAGTTCTCCGCGCAACTGATACCGCAGGTGAGGGCGCCAAGCTCGCGAGCCTTCGCCATCGCGCCCAGCACATAAGGCGTCCGGCCGCTGGCCGCGATTCCCACCACCGCGTCGTGCCGGCCGAATCCGGCGGCTAGCAGGTCGCGCGCGCCGGATACGGGATCGTCCTCCGACGCTTCACTCGCGCGGCTGAGCGCGGCGTCGCCTCCGGCCACAATGCCGCGGACCAAATCCGGAGGGACGCCGAAGGTCGGCGGGCACTCGGCGGCGTCCAGCACACCCAGCCGTCCGCTGGTACCAGCGCCAATGTAGAACAACCGGCCGCCCCGAAAAAGAGTGGCAACAATCGCCTCCACGGCGCGCGCGATCGCGGGGATTTCGGCTGCCACCGCTCCCGGAACCGCTTGATCGGCGTGGTTCATCAGGACCAGAAGTTCGGCGGTACCGAGCAGGTCCAGCCGCTCGGCGCCTGCATAGGCCCGTTCCGTCAAGGCTTCGTGCGTGGCAATTTCTCCTTCATTTTCACAATACACGAATCCACTGCGCGCTTGAACAGCCTGCCAGATCGCACCATCTGAGTTAGTGCTTTCCTTGATCCAAGCTCGAACGTGAGGCTTACAATCTTTATTATCAATAGTTTACTGGTAATGGCCTTGGCGACCCCTATGCGGGCAAACCTGTCGCACGATCCCCATTGACATCTCAAAAGAAAGCACATATATTTTCCTGAAGACAGTTTCGCCTCTCATACAGCACTCATAGGGACGTACAGCACTCATAGGGACGCGTAGGGGAAAGAGGTGAAATATGGTTGGAGTAACGAGGAGAGTACTATCCGCACTGTCCGGTCTCGCGGCGGCGCTGATCTTATTGGCTGCAATTGGAAACGGACGGGTTTTCGCGCAAGGCGCGGGGGGGACGGCCTTAATCGTGGGCACGGTGACGGACGCCACCGGATCCGCCGTGCCGCAAGCGGCAGTGAGCGTGCGAAGTGTGGAAACCGGGCTGACCCGCGAGGTCCAGGCCGATAGCGACGGCAGCTATCGGGTACCCTTGCTTCCCGTCGGCGCCTACGAGATTACCGCCGAAAAGATGGGATTCCGGCGCGAAGTGCGGCGCGGGATCGACTTGGTGGTGGGCCAGGAAGCGCGGATCGACCTCAAGCTAGAGGTCGGCAGCGTCGATCAGCAGGTGACGGTCACCGGCGACGCTCCGCTGGTGAACACAACGCTGGCCTCCACCTCCGGATTGATCAATGAAAGCCAGATCAAGGACCTGCCGCTCAACGGCCGCAGCTTCGATCAGCTCATCATGCTCAACGTCGGCACGTCGAACGCGAGTTCGAATACACTCAACAACAGCGCCTGGGGCATGTACTCGGTGGCGGGCAAGCGGCCGGAAACCAACCGGTTTCTCATCAACGGGGTCGACTGGATTGGCGGGAATGCCCCGGGCTCCTTCATCACACCGCTCGGCATCAGCCAGCAGTTGCTCGGCGTGGAGGCGGTGCGCGAGTTCAACGCGCTCACCGATACCTACGGCGCCGAATACGGGAAGCGGGCCGGCGGCCAAATCAACATCGTGACCAGCTCGGGGACCAACCAATGGCACGGAGATTTGTTCGAGTTTCTGCGCAACAGCGACTTCGACGCCCGTAACTTCCGCGACAATACCATCGGCACGCCTCCCTTTAAGCGCAATCAATTCGGAGGGATGCTGGGAGGGCCCATCAAGAAGGACAAGCTGTTCTTCTTCCTGAACTATGAGGGGTTCCGGCAGGCTCTGGCGTTTAGCAGCACGGCAGTCGTGCCCAGCGCCAACGCCCGCCTGGGTCTCATGCCGAACGGTTCTAAGGTCCCGAATCTGAACCCGGCCATCCTGCCCTATGCCAATGCCTTCTGGCCGGCCCCGACCGGCCCGGATCTGGGCAACGGAACGGCTATCTCTTTTTCGAACCCGCCACAAAGCGTTCGCGAGGATTTCGGTCTGGCCCGCTTAGACTACAATCTTTCCACTAAGGACACTCTCGCGACACACTACAACGTGGACAACGGAGTCCGGAGCCAGCCTTTTGTGGACCCCGCCTTCAACAACGATTCCGGCGTTGAAACGCATATTATCAGCATGCAGGAAACGCATATTTTCTCGCCGAACCTGGTGAATATCGCGACTCTGGGGTTTGCTCGTACCTATGCAACGCTGGTCAATGTTCCGGCGGGGTCGATCCCGTCGGATCTGGTGTTTATGCCTGGGGGTAATCCCGGTTCGATCATCATCGGAGGCGGGGTGATCACGGCTTCGCCGTCGGCGGTCGCGGCGGCGGGCGGTAACAACCTCACCATCGGCGTGCGAAACTACTTCACCGAGTCTGATGACGTGCGCTGGAACAGGGGTAAGCACTCCTTCAGCTTCGGCGGCTGGCTCCAGCGGATTCAGCAGAACCTCAGTGGGCAGGCCCAGGCATCGGCAGCGAACGTCGCCTACCCCACGGTGCTGGCGTTTCTCCAGGACAAGCCCAGCCAGGCGATCGTGGTCCGGAATCCGAATATGGTCGGCTACCGTTCGTTCGAAGCGGCTTGGTATATCCAGGATGAGATCAAGTTGCGCTCGAATCTGACCGTGCGCCTGGGGCTGCGCGACGAGATGACCAACGGATGGAGCGAGGAAGCGGGCCGGTGTTCCAACTATTTCTCCGACCCCACATATGGGATAGGGATCAACCCGCACATCGGCCCGTCCTGTCTGGCCCAGAACAACGCCTTGGCGCTGTGGCAGCCGCGCGTGGGTATCGCCTGGGATCCGACCGGCACGGGAACCTGGGCCGTGCGGGCGAGCGCCGGAATCCACAACGATCTGCTGGATAGTCTCGGCCAGAAGGCCTTCAACGATCCGCCGTTCAGCGCGCGCGAGCAACTGGCGATACCTGCGGCTGGGTTCCTGGCGCTGCTTCCGCTCAATAAGAACCAGGCGCTGCCGCCTACCTGCGGCCCCGGAGCCGCTACGTTCAAGGGGTGCGCGATTTATCAACCCGGCGGGTTCGATCCGAACATGTTCACTCCCACCATCCAGATGTGGACGTTCACGGTGGAGCGCCAGCTGGTCAAGGACCTGATGCTTTCGGTGGCTTATGTGGGCAGCCAGTCTTATCACACCCCCCTTACGATGGACACCAATTCGCCGGCTCCTCAGGTGTGCGAGAACGCGGCGGGGTGCCTCGCGGGAGGCGTGGGCACGGCCAGCGCTACGGTGGCGACGGGAACGACGTACTTCCCCTTCACGCCTCCCGTCAAAGTAAACGGCGTCACGCTGACGCAGCGCCCCAACCCCTTCGTGTCCAATAACCAGGCCTATTTTAACGAGGGCGCCACCAACTACAATGCGCTGAATGTCTCACTGGTCAAGCGCGCCAGTCACGGGCTCGCGTTCAAGGTCAATTACAGCTATTCGAAGGTGATCGATTTGAATTCGGCCGCCTTGGCGGTGACCGGCGAGAACGAGCCGGCCGACGTTTTCAGTCCCTATGATCTGGCCCTGAACCGGGGTCCGGCCGCCTACAGCCTCGGCCAGCAGTTCAACGCCAATTTCAGCTATCAGTTGCCTTTCGGGAAGGGGCAGCGCTTCGGAGGCAACGCCAGCCGGTTCCTGAACCAGTTGATCGGCGGCTGGCAATGGAACGCAATCTTCACGGCCCAGGGCGGATTCCCCTTCACGCCTCAGATTGGCTCTAATATTTCCGGGACCGGCGATACCAACGTCTCCGACGTACCCAATTGGAACCCGAACTTCAAGGGGCCCGTGGTGACGGGGAATCCGGATCACTGGTTCAATCCGAAAGCCTTCCTGCCGCCGACGCCGGGGACGTTCGGGGACGTGTCGCGCGGCTCCCTCACCGGCCCGGGCCTGGTCGACATCGACACTTCGTTCTTCAAGAAGTTCGCCGTCACCGAGAGAGTGAGCATGCAGCTTCGGGCGGAGGCCTTCAATCTTCTCAACCATGCCAATTTCTTCTACCCGAATGCCATTGTGTTTCAGGGAAGCAACTACAGCCCAACCGCCGGGCAGATTGTCGCAGCGGGGCAGCAACGGGAACTCCAGCTCGCCCTGAAGCTGATATTCTGACCGCCCAGGAGTCGGACGCGGAAGATGCATCGCGGTCTTCGAGAATTCGAAGGAGCGCTCGTATAGTACGGCACACCTCTTAGACAGTATCGGGAACGGGATGTGGGGCGGCTTCTTAAGCTGCGCGCGGTTTTCAACCGCGCTGACCGCGAGTGCCTGTCGATAGCCGGTTACAAACCGGCCGCAGGGTGAAAATCCCGCCCCACACCACCGCGCGATCTAACCACGCCGCTCCTTAGCTTCCATCAATTCCTTGATGTTGACCAGTTCGGTTGGGTAGTTGCCGGTGTAGCAGGCGTAGCAGTAATCGTGGTTGGTATCCTCCACCGCTTCGCGCAGTGAGGCGAGCGAAAGATACCCCAGCGTGTCGGCTTCCACGAAGCGGCGGATCTGCTCGACGGTATTGTTGGCCGCGATCAATTCTGCGAGGCTCGGCGTATCCACGCCGTAGAAGCACGGCGAGATCGTCGGCGGGCAGGAGATCCGCAGATGCACCTCGCGCGCGCCGGCGCTGCGCACCATGCGCACGATCTTGCGGCTGGTTGTTCCCCGCACCAGCGAATCGTCCACCAGGATGACGCGCTTGCCCTCCAGCAGATAGCGCACCGGGTTCAGCTTCAGCTTCACGCCGAAATCGCGAATGGCCTGGGAAGGCTCGATGAACGTTCGTCCCACGTAGTGATTGCGGATCAGCGCCTGGCCGAAGGGAATGCCCGATTCGGCGGCGTAACCAAGCGCGGCGGCGGTGCCCGAATCCGGCACTGGCACGATGATATCGGCGTCCACGGCGTGTTCGAGAGCGAGCAGCCGGCCCAGCTTTTCGCGCGATTCCTGCACGGGGCGCCCGAATACGACGGAATCCGGCCGCGAGAAGTACACGTGCTCGAAGACGCACTGCGAATGGCTGCGAACCGGCGCGTAGCGCTCGCGCGTCATGCCTTCTTTGCCGACGATCACCATCTCGCCCGGCTCCACGTCGCCCAGGTAGGCGGCGTTGATGAGGTCGAAGGCGCACGTTTCCGACGCGAACACGTAAGCGGCCCCGCCGGAAAACTCCATCTGTCCCAGGGCCAGCGGCCGGAATCCGTGCGGGTCGCGTGCCACGATGACGCGGTCGCCGGCCAGAAAGACCAGCGAAAACGCGCCTTCCAGTTGCAGCAGCGCCTCGCGCAAGGCTCCCGCCAGGGTGCGTTCCCGCGAGCGCGCCACCAGGTGCAGAATCACTTCGGTATCGCTGGAGGCCTGAAAGATTGAGCCTTCGCGCTCCAGTTCGCGGCGCAGCTCGCCCGCGTTGGTGATGTTCCCGTTGTGCGCCACCGCGATGCGGCCCTTGTTGCAGGCTACCGAAAACGGCTGGGCGTTCAGCAGCACCGTATCGCCGGCCGTGGAGTAGCGCGTGTGGCCGATCGCCAGATCCCCCGGCAGGCAGCCGAGGACTTCCGGCGTGAAGATATCGGCCACGTGGCCCATGCTCTTGTGGCAATAAATGTTGCGCCCGTCGCTTGAGGCGATGCCGGCGCTTTCCTGCCCGCGATGTTGCAGCGCGTACAAACCGAGATAGGTAAGATTGGCGGCCTCGGGATGGCCGTAGATGGCGAAAACGCCACACTCGTCGTGAAGTTTATCGGACTGGAATTCGTCAGGCATGTTGCGGCGCCAGCTGATCTTCCAAAGCGTGCTCAAATACGCCACGGAGCCGATCCAGGGGGGAATCAATGCATGTCACGGCATTGTGATCGATCCGCAACCTCTCTTTCATTGTAACGCCGATGCGCAGCGCTTCGACATTATTCTCGCGAGCGATGCGCTCGACCGTTTCTGGCGCCGGGGTGGACACCAGAATCCGTGACGGGCCCTCGTGGAACAAAGCCAGCTCAAAGTGCAAATCACTCGAGATCTCAATCGCCGCCCCTATGCCGTGCATCGAACACTCCGCCAGTGCGACCGCCAAGCCTCCGCCGCCCACATCGTGCGCCGATTCGGCATGCCCTTCGTTGACGACCTTGCGGATGGCCGTTTGTACGCGCTTCTCGTAATCCATATCGAGCGCGGGAGGCAATCCCCATAGGGTTCTAAGCACCGTTTTCGCGTACTGCGTCCCTCCGAAGCGGATCTCGTCGCAAGAACCGAGGCCACCCACCAGCATCACCGTGCGGCCTTCGTTTTTGAAAGGAATGGTCACCGGCGGCGCGGTTTTCATCAACCCGACGATGCCGAGCACGGGTGTCGGCCAGATCGCCTCGCCCAGCGTTTCGTTATACAAGCTGACATTGCCGCCGGTGATCGGCGTGTCGAAGAAGCGGCAGGCCTCGGCCAATCCCTCAATCGTTTCCACCAGTTGCGCCATGATCTCCGGCCGCTCCGGATTGCCGAAGTTCAGGTTGTTGGTAGCGGCCACGGGCGTCGCCCCCACGGTCGAAAGATTGCGGCAGCACTCGGCGACGAGCAAGCGCGCCCCCTCGCGCGGCGAAAGAACGCAGTAGCGGCTGTTGCCGTCGAGCGACATCGCCACGCTGGTGTCCGTGTCCTTGATGCGTACGATCGCGGCGTCGCCGCCCGGCCCGCTGATCGTGTTGGTGCGGACCATGTAGTCGTACTGCTGCCAGATCCAGCGCTTGGAGCATAGATCGCCGGAACTGAGCAAGGTTTCCAGATCGGCATTAAAGTTGCGCTTTTCCCGCGTGAACGCAGTAAAGGAAGCCGGCGGCTCGATCGGCGCAGGACGGTAGGGAGCAACCCCGTGCGGGCGGTCGTACAACGGCGCTTCGTCAGCCAGCTCGCGATTCGGAATTTCCGCCACCACCACGCCGCGATCCTTCACGCGGAGCATGCCGTCGTCGGTTACCCGGCCAATCGTCACGGCATCCAGGCCCCATTTTTTAAACACCGCGAATACTTCCTGCTCGCGTCCGGATGCCGCCACCAGCAGCATGCGCTCCTGCGATTCGGAGAGCATGATTTCGTACGGTGTCATGCCGGTTTCGCGCTGCGGAACCAGCGCCAGGTCGATCTCCACTCCGGTTCCGGCGCGGCTGCCCATCTCGCACGTCGAGCAGGTCAGGCCCGCGGCACCCATGTCCTGAATGCCCACGATCGCGCCCGTGTGCATCGCTTCCAGACACGCTTCGAGCAGGAGCTTTTCCATGAACGGATCGCCCACCTGCACGTTGGGACGCTTTTGCTTGGATTCCTCGGTGAACTCGGAGGAAGCCATGGAGGCGCCATGGATGCCGTCGCGCCCGGTTTTCGCGCCCACGTAAATCACCGGGTTGCCGACGCCCGTCGCGCGGCCGAAGAAAATCTCGCCGTGGCGAAACACCCCCAGCGCGAAGACGTTCACCAGAGGATTGCCGTTGTAGCACGGCTCGAAGACGCACTCGCCGCCCACCGTCGGCACGCCGAAGCAGTTGCCATAGTGCGCGATGCCGCCGACGACGCCTTCGAGAATTCGCCGGTTACGACTCCCCGCCACCGGGTCATCCAAAGGCCCGAAGCGCAGTGCGTCCATCACGGCAAGGGGACGCGCGCCCATGGTGAAAATGTCGCGCAGGATGCCGCCGACGCCAGTCGCGGCTCCCTGGAACGGCTCGATGAAGCTCGGATGATTGTGCGATTCAATCTTGAACGCAATGGCCCAGTTGTCGCCGATATCGATGATGCCTGCGTTCTCGCCGGGACCCACCAGCACCCGATCGCTCCTGGTCGGAAGCTTCTTCAAATGCAGGCGGGAGCTCTTATAGGAGCAGTGCTCGCTCCACATCACCGTGAAAATGCCGGTTTCGGTTTCGTTCGGCTCGCGCTTCAGGATCGCGCGGACTTTATCCAGCTCGGGCGCCGTGAGATCGCTCATGCGTGGACCGTGGCGCGCTCGGAGGCGGCGCCGCGTGACTTTGCGGCAAAGAAATGGATCATGGATTCGAAAATCACCCGGCCGTCGGCCGAGCCTACCAACTGGTCGGCGGCGCGTTCCGGATGCGGCATCATCCCCATCACGTTGCGACCCTCGCTGCAAATCCCGGCGATATCGTCGAGCGAGCCGTTGGGATTATCGACGTACCGAAGCAGGATGCGGTCCTGGCGATTCAACGCCGCGAGCGTCCCGTCGTCGGCAAAATAGCAGCCTTCTCCGTGCGCCACCGGAATCGTCAATCGCTGTCCCAGACGTGCCTGGCAGGTAAAAGGAGTTTTCGCCGTCTCGACGCGAACGGTGACGGGACGGCACACGAACTTCAATTCCCGGTTGCGCAGCAGCGCTCCGGGGAGCAGGCCGCTTTCCACCAGCACCTGAAATCCGTTACAAATCCCCAGCACCAGGCCGCCGCGCGCGGCAAACTCGCGAACCGCTTTCATCACCGGCGAGAATTTCGCGATCGCTCCGCAGCGCAGGTAATCGCCGTAAGCGAATCCGCCGGGAAGAATTACGGCGTCAATCTCACCGAGCGTCACCGAATCGTGCCAGATAAATTCCGCCGAATGGCCGAGGTTGTGGGAAACCGCGTACCAGGCATCGTGGTCGCAGTTGGAACCCGGAAACACGACGACACCGAAGCGCATGAAGGAAATTCCATTGTAACAAACAGGAAGACGAACAGGACAGCGAAAGTGACGAGTGCAGAAGATCAACGGATCGCGAGCGGGACCGATCGGGCTTCAGCGTCCCGGGACGCTGTAAGTCGCCGAGCTAGGCCGCGCGCCGTGCCGTTTATCGGGGCTCGGAGGTAGCCGGCGGAACCGCAGGAACCGGCGCACGGGATTCCGCATTCACGGCCCGCAGGAGATTCTCGGCGTACGCCGAGGCGTCGTCGGAGGCGTGCAGGTCCGCCAGAGAGGATGACGCGGCGGAAATCGGGGGTGGTGCCGCTTGCACCCGTCCCTTCAGCGTTTCCTTGATTTCGCGCAGATCGTTCGATATTTGATACAGCTTGTACGCGCTCACAAACAGGAGAGCATAGCCGATGATGGTGATGACTTCACGAATGAACACCTCGATGAAATCCACGCGATCCTCCTCCCGAGATTGATCGGCCGGGGATTACTAGAACTTTAAGAGTACTAGGGGGCTTAGTCTTTTTTCTGGAAGTCCAGAGAGGCCGAATTCATGCAGTAACGCTGGCCGGTAGGCCGGGGGCCGTCCGGGAAAACGTGCCCCAGGTGAGCGTCGCAGCGGGCGCACGTCACTTCGACGCGCCGCATGCCGTAACTGGTATCGTCTTCCAGGCGAAGGCGATCCTGGTTCACTGCAGCGTAGAAGCTAGGCCAGCCCGTGCCCGAGTCGAACTTTGCTTGCGAGTCGAACAGTTCGGCCCCACAGCACACGCAGCGATATACTCCATTTTCGTGATTGTCCCAGAACTCGCCAGTGAAGGCGGGCTCGGTGCCTTTTTCCCGTGCGACGTGATACTGCACGGGGCTCAATTTCGCACGCCACTCGGCGTCGGTTTTGCGGATTTTTTCCATGTCCATCCCAGCGTACCCAATTGCGGCATCCTTCAGGCGGCGGTAGCGCCGGCCGCCCGGCAGGCTTGAGATCTCACTTTGCGACCTCAAGCTCTCGAACTCTTCCTCGGTCAGCTGAAACGTGAACGGTCCAGGTTTCGCTTCACGGCCTCATTGAGGCGCTTGGGTGGGACTTCGTAGAGCAGCACGAGATCCGCGTCGAGCATCACTTTCTCGCTGCGAATCAAGTAGATACGGCGCTCGATCACAGAGATGGGAGCCGGTTGTATTTTAATTTGATAGTGCTTGGAGCGGCTAGGACTTCTCCGTGAAAATGGCGGACCTCGCAGACCGCACGGCGCATCCGACATACTGGAAGAGGCCATGAGACTTCTTGCATTGCTGGTATTCGCCGGCGGGAGCGCACACGCCGCCGATGCAGTCGACATCGATCGGACTCTCAAGGGCATTGAGGATCGCTATAACCGCACGCAGACGCTGCAGCTCGGGTTCACCGAAACGTACCGCCAGCAGGGACGGGCCCGCGTGGAAAAAGGCGAGCTCTACCTGCGCAAGCCCGGCCGCATGCGCTGGCAGTACGCGGCGCCTGCGGGCAAGCTTTTCGTATCCGACGGAAAGTTTATCTACACTTACACTCCGCAGGAGAATCGCGCCGAGAAGATGAAGCTGAAGGAAGCTGACGACCTGCGCGCGCCGCTCGCGTTCCTGCTCGGCCGCCTGCACTTCGCCGACGATTTTCGCGAATTCCGGGCGCATCCCGAAGACGGCGGCGTTTTCATCACGGCGATCCCGAAGTCCGACAAGCTGCCGTACACGGAAGTCTCGTTCCTGGCCGCTCCCGACAGCACCATCCGCCATCTGGAAGTGAAGGGGCAGGACAATTCGCTGCTCGAGTTTGTGTTCGACGACGAGAAAAAGGATCCGCCGCTCGAGGATGCGCTGTTTCATTTCCAGCCGCCCGCTGGCGCGGAGTACATCGATTCTTCGAATTCACGGTAGCGCGCGGTTAGAATAGAAGTTTCCATGCGCATCGCATTGGCGCAAATCAATCCCACGGTCGGGGATCTCACGGGCAACGTGGAGCGTATGACGCGTTTCGCTCACCAAGCGTCCTCGCGCGAAGCGGAACTGGTGGTGTTCCCGGAGCTCTCCATCCCGGGATATCCGCCGAGGGATTTGGTCGAAAAGACCGGTTTCATCGAAGCCAACGAGCGCGCGCTGCGGGAACTGGCGGCCGCCACCGCGGGGCTGAACCTGAGCGTGATCTGCGGCTACGTCGGACGGTCAGAGGCGGAAACCGGCAAGCGCGCCCTGAACAGCGCGGCCGTGCTGGACGCCGGAGAGATCCTGTTCCGCCAAAGCAAGATGCTGCTGCCGAATTACGACGTCTTCGACGAGGCGCGCTATTTCCGTCCGGCCGAACGCGAATTCCTGTGCCCTTTGCGCGGCCGTCCCTCGGCGCTCACGATTTGCGAGGACGCCTGGAACGATCGCCAATATTGGAAACAGCGCCTATACTCGCGCGATCCGGTGGAGGAGCTGTTCGACGCGGGCGCGGAAATGATGATCTGCATCAACGCTTCGCCTTACAACATGGGCAAGCGCTCGATTCGGCAGGGCGTCTATCGCTCGGCGGCCCGCCGTTACGCGAAGCCGATTGTGTATGTGAATCAAGTGGGCGGCAACGACCAGCTGGTCTTCGACGGATCGAGCTTCGCCATCAACGGGCAAGGGGAAGTGATCGCCGCGGCGCGTTCCTTCGATGAAGATCTGACTATCTGCGATGTCGACGCCGCCACGGGAGATCGTCACGGAAACTTCACGGACGAGTGCGAAGCTGCCTATGAGGCGCTCGTATTGGGCACGCGGGATTATATTCGCAAATGCGGCTTTTCGAAGGTGCTGATCGGGCTGAGCGGCGGCATCGATTCCTCACTAACGGCGGCGATCGCGGTGGAAGCGGTGGGCAAGGAGAACGTCACGGGCGTTGCGATGCCGGGGCCGTATTCTTCCGAGCACAGCCTGACGGATGCACGGGAGATGGCCGCAAGGATCGGCATTCGCTTCGAAGTGGTTTCCATCACCGGCGTCTGCGAACGCTTCGAGCGGGAACTGGCTCCGGTGTTCGACGGATTCCCCCGCGACGTGACCGAGGAGAATCTGCAATCGCGTCTGCGGGGAGTGACGCTGATGGCGCTTTCCAACAAGACCGGCGCGCTGGTGCTCACCACCGGCAACAAGAGCGAGCTAGCGGTCGGCTACTGCACGCTGTACGGCGATATGTGCGGCGGACTCGCGGTGATCAGCGACGTTCCGAAGACGCTGGTATACGACCTTTCGCGCATCGCCAACCGGCGTCACCACGGCGCGATTCCGCAACGTGTTTTCAGCAAGCCGCCTTCGGCCGAGTTGCGTCCGGATCAGAAGGACACCGATTCGCTGCCGACCTACGACGTGCTGGACCCGATTCTGGAAGCTTACGTGGAGCATTACCAGCCGCCGCGCGAGATCGCCGAGAAGCTGAAGCTGCCGCTCGAACTGGTCGAGAATATCGTCAACAAGGTGGATCGCAACGAATACAAGCGCCAGCAGGCCGCGCCGGGGTTGAAGGTCACCACCAAGGCCTTCGGCATCGGCCGCCGGATGCCGATCGCTCAGAGATATTCCGGATAAATACACTCCGGATTAGAGGTATTTAGCGATGAATAAATACGCCGCGGCGTTCATGTTGCTGCTGTCGGTTGCGATACTTTCCTCGCAGCCCGGAGGCCGGGAGCAGGTGGGTCGTCAGGCCGACGGCGGTTTTCTGCTGCCGAACGGATGGACCCTGCGGCCGGCGGGCGAGCAGATCCCGCTCGACACCATGCCGATGTCCACCGCGCTTTCGCCCGACGGCAAGTTCCTGCTGGTGCTGAATGGCGGCTATCGTCCTCCTTCCATTAGCGTGATGACCACGGCGCCCGTGAAGGAGATCGCGCGCGTCCCGGTGGCCGACGCGTGGCTCGGCCTTACATTCGCGCCTGGGGGCAAGCTGGTATACGCGAGCGGCGGATCGCGCGGCACCGTTTTCGAGTTTTCGTTTTCGGCCGAGGGCGAGCTAAAACTTCTCCGCGAGATGCAGGCGACCGCCGAACACACGGAATTCGATTTCATCGGCGACGTGGCGCTTTCGCCCGACGGACGGCTGATCTACGCGGCCGATCTGTTGCGCGATTCCATCGTCGTGATCAACCCGCAATCGGGGCGCGCGATCGATCGCTGGAAAACCGGGCGGCGTCCCTACCGGATTCTGTTCGCGCCGGACGGCAAATCGCTGTTCGTTTCCAGTTGGGCCGATTCCAGCGTCTATCAGCACAATGCGGCGAGCGGCGAGCGGATGGGCCGTATTGGCCTGGGTCCGCACACCACCGACATGGCGCTGAGCGCGCGCAAACCGGATCGCGACGACGACAATGCCCCGGGCGCCGCGCGCGGGAACGCATGGAATTATCGCCTGTTCGTGGCCGCGGCCAATACCAATAGTGTTTACGTCGTCGGCGTGAGCGAAAACAATTCGCTGAAGCAATTGGAAACGATCAACGTCGCACTGACGCCTAGGCAGCCCGCCGGCATGACGCCGAGCGCCGTGGCTCTTTCCCCGGACCAGAAGCATTTATTCGTGGTCTGCTCGGACGCCAATGCGGTCGCTGCCGCCGACGTTTCCGGCGCGCGGAGCCAAGTGGATGGATTCGTGCCCACCGGTTGGTATCCGACCGCCGTGCGTCAACTAGCCGACGGCCGCCTGCTGGTTCTGAACGGCCGCGGCCTGGGAAGCGGTCCCAATCCGAGGTACAAGCGGCCGGCAGAAAACGGCGAGGACCCGCGCGCGGGCTACGTCGCCAATTCGCAGCGAGGAACCATGTCTGTCATAGGGCCGTGGTCGCCAGAGAAGCTCGACGAATATAGCGCCACGGTGCGGCGCGGAGCGCGTTATCGCGACGCCGACCTCGATTCGCCCGACGTTTCCGAAAACAGCGTGATCTATTCTCGCGCCGGTCGCCCCTCGCCGATCGAACACGTGATCTACATCATCAAGGAGAACCGAACCTACGACCAGGTGTTCGGCAAGATCGGCAAGGGCAACGGCGATCCCGCGCTCACGCTGTTCGACGAATCCGCGGCCCCCAATCACTACAAACTGGCTCGGGAATTCGTGCTCTTCGATAATTTCTACGTCAACGCCGATGTCAGTGCGGACGGCCATAATTGGTCCACTGCCGCCATCGCGCCGGATTTCGACCAGAAGCTGTGGCCCAGCAACTACGGCCGCAGATCCAAATACTATGGTTTCGAAGGCGGCGAACCAGCCAATCTCCCGCCCGCGGGTTACCTGTGGACCAATGCGCTTGCCGCAGGCCTGACTGTGCGCAACTACGGCGAGTGGCTGACCGGCGACAAGCTCGGCGATCCCGCGCTCGAGAAGATTACCAACAAGAATTACAAGAGCTTCGACACCGATTATCCCGACGTGGAGCGCGCCAAAGTATTTCTCGACGATCTACGGCAGTTCGAAGCGAGCAACGCGATGCCCAGGCTGATCGTGCTGCGCCTTCCCAACGACCACACCTCGGGCACAACTCCCGGCAAAATCGCTCCGCTTTCAGCGTTCGCCGACAACGATTCCGCGCTAGGCACCATCGTCGAAGCGGTTTCGCGCAGCAAATTCTGGCCGAAGACTGCGATTTTCGTGCTCGAAGACGACGCCCAGGACGGGCCGGACCACGTCGATTCGCACCGCTCCGTCATGCTGGCGCTCTCGCCGTACACGCGGCGCGGGATCGTCGATAGCTCGATGTACAACACGGCGTCCGTGCTGCGCACAATAGAATTAATTCTGGGATTGCGGCCCATGACGCACTTCGACGCGGGCGCACGGCCCTTGGGAGCAGCTTCCGCCAACGCACCCAACGACGCGCCGTATGCGGCCGAGAAGCCGCGCATTTCATTGACCGAACGGAATCCA
Organism: Bryobacteraceae bacterium; assembly: GCA_035934795.1. Lineage (GTDB taxonomy): Bacteria > Acidobacteriota > Terriglobia > Bryobacterales > Bryobacteraceae > Palsa-187. Next base: position 43,329 of record DASYXM010000010.1, read on the forward strand.
GAGAAATCGGCTACCGCCGCGCGATCGCTCCAGCTCGATTTCAGAGACGCCGATCGCGCCGACGACGATGAACTGAATGCGATTTTGTGGCTCGCGATTAAGAAGACCGATCCGCCGGCCGCGGTCCGCAGTTATTTTTCGCGCTGACCGGTCAGAACGTCGGCATGATTGTCTGACGCGGCAAGCTCGACAGCTTGCGCCACAAGCGTCTAAATAAACGCGGTAGTCTTGACGCCGGAGACGTCGAAACGCTTGCGGCAGCGCATATTCTTGCACATGGCCTTATCGTCCAGCAGGACCATATAGCTGGCGGCTTTGGCGAAGCGAGCGCGATCGCGCTCGTCGGCCCCGCGCGGGAGCTGCTCCACCTTCTTGCGCACCAGCCACTTCAACTCGTAGGTCTCCGCCGTCCGGCAGAAGGGGCAATTCAACGTCACCGGCTTGGTCGTCTGGGACTCCCGAAAAAAGGCGCGCTCATCCAAGGCCACCGAGTTGTTATAGCACACCCAAAGGTAGACTGCGCGTAAACTGAATTCGTGCTGCGCTGTTACATCACGGATCGGAAGCTGGTCGCGGCTGGCGTTTCGCTTCCTCAAGCCATCGCGCGAGCCGTGGACGCGGGCGCAAACTGGATTCAAATTCGCGAAAAGGATCTATCGGCGCGGGAATTGTTCGACATGGCTTGTGAAGCCGTGGCCGCGCAGGCGCCCATGGGTGTGAAGATTTTGATCAATACGCGATTCGACGTCGCGCTGGCGGCGGGCGCGGCCGGCCTGCATCTGCCCGCGGGATCGCCCACGCCGGAACGATTGCGAGGGCTTGCGCCACCGGGATTTCTGATCGGCGTCTCCTGCCACACGATTCCGGAATTGCGCGCGGCCGAAAACGGCGGAGCGGATTACGGAGTGTTCGGACCCGTGTTTCCTCCGCGGTCGAAGCCGTCCGAGCTCGCTGCGCGGGGACTCCCGGGATTGCGGCAAGCGGCGCGCTCCGTGAAGATCCCGGTGCTCGCGTTGGGAGGCGTGACGGAGGAAAACGAGGGCGCCTGCGTCGCGGCGGGCGCCGCCGGAATTGCGGCAATCTCGCGGTGGTAGTGCGCTAAATCCCGCGGTTCCAATGTTAGAATCGGCACAGTGGCATCCCAGCCGATGACGCAATCGTATTCCCGGGAGGAAGCGCGGCGGCTGCTACGCCTTTCCGAAAGGCAGCTGCGCAGTTGGGAGCGGCAGAAGCTGGTCGCGGCGGCCACCACTTACGGATTCGGCGAGCTGCTCGCGTTGCGCACGCTGATCCAGCTCCGCAAGAAAGGCGTGGCGACGGCCCAGGTCCGCCGTGCGCTGCACGCGCTCGCAAGTAAGCTGGACGGCGTCGACTTTCCGCTGACCACACTCCAATTGTATGCCGACGGCCATCGGATTCGCGTGGAGATCGACGGGCGCCACATGGAGGCCGAGACCGGACAGTTGCTACTGGATTTCGGGCCCGGCGAAATCAACCGTCTGCTGGAATTCAAGGCTCGCGAGAATCCCCAGTCCGACGCCGGGCGCCGCGGGGAAGCCGAACTGTGGTTCCAGCGCGGGCTGGATCTCGATCAGACCGGCGCGCCCATGCCGCAGATTCTGGAGGCATATCAAAAGGCCCTGGATCTGGATCCCCAATCGGCCGGCGCGCTGGTGAACCTGGGGACGTTGTACTTCAACGCGCGCAGCCTTACGCAGGCCGAACGCTGTTACCGGCAGGCGTTGGAGGTGGATCCGGAATATGCGCTGGCGCACTTCGATCTGGCGAATCTTTACGACGAGCGTGGACAGCGCGGTCCGGCGCTGGAACATTATACGAGCGCGCTGCGGATCTCACCGAATTACGCCGACGCGCACTACAACATCGCGCTGCTGTACCAGGGCGCGAATCAGCCGCTTCGGGCCGTGCACCATTGGATGGCGTATTTGAAGTTGGATCCGTCCAGTCAGTGGGCCACGGTCGCGCGGCGCGAGCTCGCCAAGCTCCGCAAGGCCGCGGTGGTGCCGGGAGCGCGCGGCCAGGAAGACTCGAGTTAGTGCTCTCGCCGCCACGAGCGTGGTACCGCTCCTTCACAGTCGCGGCTCGGCACGCCGCAGTAAACGCATGCCGCCTATTTAGAGCCGCGACATGGAGCAGTCGTCACAAGCTCAATGCGGATCTCCCCTTCAATGCGGATCTCCCCTGTTGAGAGACGGCCCGACCGCGAGCGGTTCGCCCAGCCTATACTTCTTATATCGATGGAGACCGCCCCGACCGCACCGGCTCACGCCCCGCCAGCCGCGCAAGCTCCCCGCCAGATGTTCTGGCTGATTTTCTTGCTGGGGGCGCTCGCCGCGTTGGGACCGTTTTCCATCGATACGTACCTGCCCGCGTTCCCGGCGATCGCGCAATCGTTTCACACGACGGTCGGCGAAGTGGAGGTTACGCTCGCGGTTTATTTCGTGGGGCTCTCCCTCGGCCAGTTGTTCTACGGCCCGTTCGCCGATAGTTACGGACGGAAGCCGCCGCTCTACGTCGGCCTGGCGTTATATCTGGTGAGCGCGATTGGCTGCGCCTTTTCCACCAGTATCGGCATGCTGACCGTGCTGCGGTTTTTTCAAGCCGTCGGAGGCTGTTCGTCGATGCTGATCGCGCGCACCGTGGTCCGCGATTATTTCCCGCCCCGGGAAGCCGCGCGAATCTATTCTTTCCTGATGCTGGTGATCGGCGTCTCACCGGTGGTCGCGCCGCTCGCGGGCGGATACCTGGTGGTGCACGCCGGCTGGCGCTCGACGTTCTGGGTGGGAACCGTGCTCGGCTTCGCCTGCCTGATCAGCGTCGCTCTTTTCCTGCGCGAAACGCTGCCCCGCGAGCGCCGCCGTACGATCCAATTCTCCGATGTTCTGAGGTTGTACGCGAGGCTCCTGCGCGACCGCACCTTCATGGTCCACGCGCTCGCGGGGAGCTTCGTGATGGCGGGCCTGTACGCTTATCTGGAGGGATCGCCGCTCGTTTTTATCGAGCTGAATCACGTCTCCACGGAACGCTTCGGCCTGTTCTTCGGCGTCATCGCAGCAGGCTTGATCGGAGCGTCGCAGATCAACGGCTTCCTGGTGCGCCGCGCGCATCCCGGGACGATTTTGCGCGTGGCGCTGTGCGTCTCGGCGGCTTCCGGCGCGGCGCTGTTCGTCTCGCAGGCGGCGCGCCTGGGCGGATTCCCAGCGCTGCTTGCGCTGCTGTTCCTGTCCATCGGTTCGCTGGGATTTGCGTTTCCCAACGCAACGGCCCTGGCCATGGCACCGCACGGGAGGGTCGCCGGGAATGCCTCGGCGATGCTGGGGTGCCTGCAGTTCGCGATCGGGGGCGCCGGCGGCATGTTGGTCAGCGGCCTGGATAACGGAACGTCGATCCCGATGGTCGCCGTGATTGCCGCGGGCGCGTGCCTGGCGCTCGCCATCAATCTTACGCTGGCTCCGAAGAACGAGGTTCTGCACTAAACTAAGAGGCTGTTGAAATACGTCCCCAAATGACCACTCTGTTGGTCGCGGCTTCAACCGCCGTAAACAAAAGCGTCATTCGGAGCCATGACCAAAGGGAGCGGTAGTTCCTAGTTTCTCAGCGGCCGATGACGATTACGCGGTTTTCGCCGCGGCCCGCGCCGCCTGGGCCTCCGGCTGCTTGGCCTGTGCCGTTTCCGGCTGCAACCCGATCCTGGTGCGAACGGCCGTGTCGATGCGGTCCCGAATCGCTGGATTTTCGATCAGGAACGCGCGCGCGTTGTCGCGCCCCTGGCCGATCCGCTCGCCCTCGAAGCTGTACCACGATCCGCTCTTTTCGACGACCTCTCGCTCGGCTCCGAAATCGATCAGGTCGCCTTCCATCGAAATTCCGTGGCCGAAGAGGATATCCACCTCCGTTTCGCGAAACGGCGATGCCACTTTGTTCTTGACCACCTTGATGCGTGTGCGGTTTCCGACCGGCTGATCGCCGTCCTTGAGAGTGGCGATGCGGCGAACCTCGATGCGTACCGACGAATAAAATTTCAGCGCGCGGCCGCCCGTGGTAGTTTCAGGATTTCCGAACACCACGCCGATTTTCTCGCGAATCTGGTTGATAAAGATGAGGCACGCATTGGCGCGCGAAAGCGCGGCCGTCAGTTTGCGCAGCGCCTGCGACATCAGGCGGGCATGCAAACCCATGAAGTTGTCGCCCATTTCTCCTTCGATCTCGGCTTTGGGAACCAGCGCGGCGACCGAATCCACCACGATCACATCGACCACGTTCGAAGACACCAGCGCGCTGGTAATCTCGAGCGCCTGTTCGCCGTAATCCGGCTGCGAAACGATCAGATTATCGGTGTCCACGCCCAGCGCTTTTGCGTACTTCGCGTCGAGCGCGTGTTCGGCGTCGATGAACGCGGCTGTTCCGCCCGCCGCTTGCGCCTGCGCGATGGCGTGTAAGGCGAGCGTCGTCTTGCCCGACGATTCGGGACCGAAAATTTCGATCACGCGGCCCCGCGGGTAGCCTCCCACGCCGAGCGCCGCGTCGAGCGAGACCGAGCCTGTGGGGATCACGCTGACTTGCAGAACCGTATTCGAGCCAAGTTGCACCACGGCTCCTCTGCCGAATTGTTTCTCCATTTGCTGGAGGGTTTGCAGAATCATGCGGGCGCGTTCCACCGATGGCCCAGGGACCGATGGCATGGGAAACTCCTTCAGGAATAGGTGCGCCGGACCGGGGAAAATTCTCAAGGGTTGTTGCGTTTGGTGTCCCCAAACGCCCGGGAGGCGCTCGAAGACTCACCAAACATGAAATGGTCACGAGTGCAGGTAGAAGAGGCTAAGCCTCGGCAAGCCCGACGCTTGCAATAATTTGCGCTCCAGGAATTGTTTTTCCAGCAGGGCCAGTTGATCGGCGCTCATCTTGCTGCGATACGCCTTCAGATCCGCATCGAACGAGCGCCGCGCTTCAAACAGCGCTTCCTCGCTTGCGCTCGCGCGCAGCCGGGCGATCATTTTTTCCTCAATCGCCGTGAGCCGCTGCTCCAATTGTTCCAAATCGTGGTACAGCGCGTCGAGGTCCAGAGTTTCGAGCGACGCCGCCAGATCTTCGCGGCCGGCCTCGCGAAGCGCGCCGGCATTGGCGTTTACGTAGTCGCGCACGGCTTCGATGGTGAAGGGCGGAGCCGTCGCGCCGGCCTGCTTGGCGCTCGCGCCGTTGGCCATCGCCTGCGCCTCCGCCGCGATCGCCTGGGCGCAGTAGGCCAGCGAATTCACCATCTGAATCCGGGCTCTGGAGGGACGCGCCCGCCATTTCTCGAACGCCTCGTCGATGCCGCGCAGGACAGCCTCCAGAGGGATGCCCGCGTTCTTCCAGGCTTCGATCAGAGCCCAATCGAGCGGCGAAAGCAGAAACAGCCCGGTGCCGCGCGCGCGCTGGAAATGATCCTCGATCTCTGTGAAATAGTTGAAATAGTTTTCCGTCACGCTTGGTGATTGCGTTCCCAGATCAGCCGGAGCCCCTCCAGGGTCAGGTTCTCGTCGTAGATTTTTACCGAGCGCGATCCCTCCACGATCAGCTCGCCCTGCCCGCCCGTCGCCACGGCCTTGGTTTCCAGGCCCAACTGCGCTACGATGCGCTCGATGATGCCGTCGATCATCCCGATAAACCCGTAGTAGAGACCGGACTGGATGCTTCCCACCGTGTTGCTGCCCACGAGTTTTTCAGGCTCCCGAAAATCCACCATGGGCAGCCGAGCCGTCCGGGCGAACAATCCGCTGATCGACATGCCGATGCCAGGGGCGATCACGCCGCCCAGAAATTCGCCGTTTTTCGAGACCACGTCGAAGTTGATCGTGGTGCCCAGGTCCACCACGACGCACGGCCCTCCGTACTTGCGAAACCCCGCGACTGCGTTCACCAGGCGATCCGCGCCCACCTCGCGAGGATTGTCGTAACGCACCGTGATCCCCAGATCCGTCGCCGGCGTCACGAACATCGGCGCGCGGCCAAAATAACGTTCGGCCATCGCCGTGAGCGGCTGATCGACGGCGGGAACCACGCTGGAGATCACCACGCCGTCTATCGCTTTCAGATCAAGCGACGAAAGCGAGAAAAGATTCCGCAGGAGAATGCCCCACTCGTCCGGCGTCTGATCCTTAATGGTCCGCAAACGCCAGTGGCCGGTGAGCGCTTCCCCTTGGAAGGCGCCGATCGTGATATTGGTGTTGCCCGCGTCGAGAGCTAGCAGCATGGAGGTCCTAGGCCGGCCTGACGCCTCCGGCAAGAATGGTCGTCTCCACTCCATTATCCTGCCGCACCAGCAGAAAACCCGAAGGGTCCAGCCCGCAGGTGACGCCTTCGACCACAGCGCCCGATTGATCGACACGCACGCGGCGTCCGGCGGCATAGCTCGACGCGCGGGTGAACTTGTTCAGGATGGCGGACGGCCCTTGTGTCGCCAGAATTTCGCAATGCTCATCGATGGCGCGCGCGAGCGCCACCAATAAATCCTCGCGCGTGACGCAGACACCGGAGGGCGGACTGGCAAGGGCCAGCGACGTCGCCACCTCGCGAATCTCTTCGGGAAATTCGCGGTGGCTGACGTTGATTCCGATCCCGGCTACAATCGCGTCTCCTTCCATCTGAGCCAGAATTCCGGCGCATTTCCTTTCATCGAGCAATACGTCGTTGGGCCAGCGCAGATCGGGCGCGAGGCCGCTAGTCCGGGAGATCGCATCCCGCGTCGCGAGGCCAAGCACCAGCATCATCAGAGGCAAGGCGCTGTCTGCCGCGGACGCCTTCAGAACGAACGAAACGTACAGCCCCGCGCCCGCTTCGGAATGCCAGGAATGCCCGTGACGGCCGATACCCGCGCTTTGTTCATCCGCTCCCACAATGGTTCCCGAAGGGCAGCCTTCACGAGCGAACCGCGCAGCGACCGCCATCGTGGAATCGACCGAAGTGAACCATTCGATGCGCCGGCCGGGCAGGCGTTCGCGCACCCACTGGATGTCAAAGGGCATAAATGCCGCAGTTGATATCCACCGCGGTTGCCGAATGCGTGATCGCGCCCGACGAGATGAAATCCGGGCCGGCCTCGGCATAGGCGCGGACGGTCGAGAGCGTCACGCCGCCGGAAATCTCGACCTTCGCACGTTTCCCAGGCGCGGCATATTTATGGACGAAGCGGATCTCTTCCGCGGCCTGCGCGGGCGTCATGTTATCGAGCAGCAACAACGTCGCGCCGCACGCGAGCGCTTCCTCGATTTCCGCGCGGGTCCGCACCTCCACCTGCACCGCGATCCCGAGCGTTTTCGCCTTTTCCATGGCGCGCTCGCAGGCGATCCGCACGCCTCCCGCCAGGCGGATGTGATTGTTCTTGATCAGCACGGCGTCCCACAGCCCCATGCGATATTTCACGATGCCGCCCGCCGCCGCGGCCATCTTTTCGAGCACGCGCAGTCCCGGCGTCGTTTTGCGCGTGTCGAGAATCTTCGCGCCGGTTCCTTCCACCGCGGCGACGTATTTCGCCGCGAGCGTCGCGACGCCGGAAAGCCGCTGCATGAAATTCAGAGCCACTCTCTCGCGCGTCAGCAATAGACGGGCAGGCCCGCGCACCGTCGCGATCCCGTCACCCGGCTTCAACTGATCGCCACTGGCGTGCTTAAGTGCAACGTGATCGAACAATAGCGGGAGCAACTCGGCTCCCGCCAGCGTCAGGTCTTGTCTAGCAACAAAGTGTCCCTCAGCCTGAAGATCGGCCGGGATAATGGAATCCGTGGTGACGTCGCCCGTGCGGATGTCCTCTTCGAGAGCGATCTCCACCGCGCGGCGGACATCGGGATGAGTGATGTCGAACACTTTTCACCTGATGGTGCGCTGTGGGGCGGGCTTTCCAGCCTGCAGCCGGATTTCCATCCGGCTATCCCTGCCGGGCGGAAGCCCGGCTGCAGCCCGGAAGGGCCGCCCCACATCTGCCAGCGTCTTCATTCTCCGAGCGCCGCCTTGTTCTTCGCGAGCTGGGCTTCGTACTCGGCGAGTTTCGTCCGCATGGCTTGGACCAGCTGCGCAGGCTTCTTGCTCACGGAAATCTCGTCTTCGAGCTGGCGTTTGTAGTTCGCGATCACATTCTCCAGTTGCGCATTGTCCTTCCGGAGTCGCGCGTGGGATTCGCCGGAATCCACTTCCGGCGTCGGTATTGCGAGATCTATAATGCACGGGTAAACGGTTTTTCCTGTTGCATCGACGTACGACAATTGGAAGCTCACGTGCATAAAACCAGCCGGAACATTGAATGCTTCGAGACGCGCCTCGTTGGCTATCTCAAGAGCGACATTCTCGAATTTCTCGACTGCTTTTACGTCCTGAGCAAGTTCCCTCCAATGAGGTATCGCACCACCGCGCTCCATTCCGTGGCCCGGTCCGATCCGTCCTTCCAAAACACGCTTGCGATCGATTTTGTTATCGGAGCGCGAACCGCGAATCAGTCCAGCGGCCTGCTTCAACATATCCATGGCCCGCTTTGCAGCCGGATCGTCCAACGCCGTGTCAGCCTGCGGATAAGCTTCCAGCGCAATCGAGGTCTCATGCCCGTGCCGGTGCCACAGCTCTTCGGTGATGAACGGCATCAGAGGATGCAGACCCAGCAGCGCTTTTTCATGCATCTGATAAGCAAAGCTCCAGTCGGTATCCTGCTTTTTCAGCTCCAGATACCAATCGCAGAACTCGTCCCAGAAGAAGGTCCACCAGGCGTCCGCGGCCTCATGATAGCGATGATTTTCAAACGCATCATTCGCCTTTTGAATCGCCACATTCAACCGGCTTCCGATCCAGCGATCGGCGAGGGATCCGCACTCAGGTTCGCCCTTGTCCTTGCCGAACAACAACTTTGACGCGTTCCAGATCTTGTTCGCGAAGTTGCGCCCCCGAAGAATCACTTCTTCGCTCAATGCGATATCGTTGCCCGGAGCCGCGGCGACCAGCAACCCGAAGCGCACGGCGTCGGTACCGTACTTGTCGTTGACGACCAGAGGATCGATTACATTGCCCTTGGTTTTCGACATCTTCTGGCGCTCGGCGTCGCGCACCAGGCCGTGAATGTGGATCTTGTCAAAGGGAACGTCGCCCATCATCTCCAGGCCGAACATGATCATGCGCGCGGCCCAGAAGAAAATGATGTCGAAGCCGGTGACCAGCAGCGAGGTGGGATAAAACGCCGCGAGATCCGGCGTTCGATCCGGCCACCCCAGCGTCGAGAACGGCCACAAGCCCGAGCTGAACCACGTATCGAGCACGTCGGTTTCCTGCGTCAATTTCGCCGATCCACATTTGGAACACTGCGCCGGCGTCTCGCGTGCAACGGTCACTGCCTTGCAATCGCCGCAATACCACGCCGGGATGCGGTGTCCCCACCATAATTGCCGCGAGATGCACCAGTCGCGGATGTTGTACATCCACTCGAAATACGTCTTCGACCAGTTGGCCGGGACGAAGGTGATGCGCCCGTCTTCCACGGCTTTGATCGCGGGGGCGGCGAGCGGCTTCATCTTCATCCACCATTGCTTCGAAACCAGCGGCTCGACCACCGTCTTGCAGCGATGGCATTTGCCGACGTTCAGCTTGTGTTTCTCGATCTTCGCGAGCAGCCCCTGCGCTTCCAAATCGGCGACCACTTGTTTCCGCGCCGCGTAGCGGTCGAGCCCGGCGTATTTGGGACCGGCGGCCGCAGTCATCTTGGCGTCCTCGCGGATCACCTGAATCATGGGCAGATCGTGGCGCTTGCCGGCTTCGAAATCGTTGGGATCGTGTGCGGGCGTAATTTTCACGGCGCCCGAGCCGAACTCGAGATCGGCCATCTCGTCGAGCACGATCGGGATCTCACGATCCGTCAGCGGCAGCTTCACGGATTTCAAATGGAGCCGCGCGGCGCGCGGATCTTCTGGATTGATCGCAACGGCCGTATCGCCGAGCATCGTCTCGGGACGCGTGGTCGCAACGACGATGAACTCATCGCTATCCACCACCGGATACCGGATGTGCCACAGGCTGCCCTCGATCTCCTCGTGCTCCACTTCAAGGTCGGAGAGCGCGGTCTGGCAACGCGGGCACCAGTTGACGATGTAATCGCCCTGATAGATCAGACCTTTTTCGTAGAGCCGGACGAAAGCCTCGCGGACGGCGCGCGAAAGTGCGGCGTCTAGCGTGAAATGTTCGCGCGACCAGTCGCAGCTCACGCCGGCGCGCTTCATCTGCTCGACGATGCGGCCGCCGTTCTGCTCTTTCCACTTCCACACGCGCTCCTCGAACTTCTCGCGGCCCAGGTCCCGCTTGGTCAGCCCTTCTTCGGCGAGCTGCCGTTCCACCATGATCTGCGTGGCGATGCCCGCGTGATCCGTGCCGGGAAGCCACAGCGTGTTGACCATCTTGCCTTCGGGCGTCCGGCGCATCCGGCGCCAGCGGATCTGCGCATCGATGATGGAATGCTCGAACATGTGGCCCATGTGGAGGGAGCCGGTGACGTTCGGCGGCGGAATCGCGAGCGAAAAATAAGGTTCCCGCGGCTGGCCGGGTTCAATAGGTCGCGCCTCGACGCGGAAGATGTGCTGGTCGACCCACCACTCGGCCCAGTGCGGCTCGAACCGCTGGGGCTCGTACACCTTATTGATTTCCATCTGGGAAACTTCGATTTTAGCAGGCGTGCGCCCGCGCCCGTTCGCAGCGGCGCCCAGCTTACGGGGTTTCTGGTAGGATAGATAGTAAGATCATGACTCTTACCAATCGTCCGCACCGGAATCGAAAAACGACGAATCTAAGAGCGAAAAAGAGCTTTACTCTCTCGCCGGAATCGGTCGCCTTTCTCGAAGCGATGCGCAAGCAACGCCGCGCTCCGTCGGTTTCCGCCGTGCTCGATGCAATTCTGCAAGCTGCCCGGCGCGAGCAGGGCAAAGCGGCCGTGGAAAGAGCGGTCGCGGACTACTATGGGTCGCTGTCGAACGAAGAAGCGGCGGAGCAAAGCACGTGGGGCGAGTTTGCGTTGGGCGAATTCCCGAAGGAGCGCGCCTGAGTGCCCGCACCGCGCCGATCTCCCCTCCGCGGCGAGATTTGGTTTGTCCAGCTCCCCGCCGACCCGCCTGGGAAAGGCAGGCGGCCCGTGGTGGTGGTCTCGCTCGACGCGCGGAATCGCCACGAGCGCGCCGATACGGTTATGGTCATTCCCTTGACGACCAGCATTCACAAGGATGTCCCCACGCACGTATTTCTGCCCGCGGGCGAGACGGGTCTGCCAGCGGACTCGGCGGCCCGCGCCGAAGACATCACGGTGGTTCGCAAGCAAAGCCTGATCGAACCGCAAGGCCGGCTCAGGCAACTCGGCGATCGACGGGTCTGCGAGCTGGCCGCGAAGGTGAGCGTCGCGATGGGGTGTGCGGGCTCCAGGTAAGGCGCTGCCGGCCTCACGGCGTTCTAGGGTTTGGTATCCGTGGTAGATTGCCGCCGCGCAGCCGTTCGATACTCGGGCCCTTCCTGGAGCACCCATTTGACGTGAGTCTTGAACTCAACTGTCAGGTATGGGCCGCTGCGAAACTCCGCGTGAGCAGGAAGCCCGGGTGAAAACCAGAATTCGAATTCGTGGGCGTCGGCGGCCTTGGCTAAGCCTCCGCCATCAGTTACTAATTCCCCAACGAAGCTCAGCCAGCCGTCGTAGAAGTGAAGTCTGTCGTGCGGATAGCCGTCCATGATCGGCCCATACTCATCGATCTCGCTCTCTTTTATCGGATCGATGCCGAGTTGATCGAGCAACGCACGAAACGACGGCGGATAAACCACATCCCGCTGAGCCGCGAAATTCCTGCACCCGGCGCAACCGCACTTCTCGGCCCAGCCGTGTTCGATCTTTTCGTAAACGGCCACGGTCGCCTCGTGATCGTAACGGATGGTCTGATCGCCGATTTGCATTTCGATCATCGGCATTTGTCGTTTGTAGTGGGGTGATTCTTCGGGAATTGCCTGCAGCTAGAACGGCACGTCGTCGTCGGTGATGCCTTGATTCGAGGGTCCCGCCGCCGGAGCCGCAGCCTGTTTCCCTCGCGGAGCCGAACGCATTGATGACGAAGCCTCCTGGGAACCTTCGTCCGCCCCTTGCCCGCCGCCTTCTCCGCGCCCGCCGAGCAGGATCACTTCGTCGGCCACCACCTCGGTAGCCCAGACCTTCTTGCCGTCTTTATCGTCGTAACTGCGCGTCTGCAGGCGCCCTTCGACGTAGACCTGCTTGCCTTTAGTCAAATACGGCGCGACGTTTTCACCCCGCCACAGGACCACGCGGGTCCAATCCGTTTCTTCTTTCCACTCGCCGGTTTGCTGATCCTTCCAGCGGCGGCTAGTGGCCACGGAAAATTTCGTAACCGCCACTTGCGACGGCGTATAGGACGTCTCAGCATCGCGGCCGAGGTGCCCGATCAGAATGACTTTGTTGACGCTACGGCTGGCCATGATTCTCAAAGCTACCATACAGACGAGCGGGACGCCCGTCGATGAAACATTTGTCACCGTTTGAGCCTCCAACGGGTGTATGATCTGGCAATAGCAGTTTTTCGGAGGAAGGTTCGGATGGCTGCGAAAAAGCTGATCCGCGGATTGACTCAAAGCGCCGCATGTGTGGCCGGCATGTGGTTGCTCGCGGCGCCCGTTGGGGCGCAGGCCTTGCTCGGGACGCCGGGCGGCCGGGTGCATCTGGTGGGCAGCGATCAGGCCGTGCTCGAAGCGCAGGACGTCCGCAAGGAACTCTCCTGCGCGGTGACGCCGGTAAAGCCCGTGCTCGGTTTCGACCTCCGCTATCACGCCGGATACGCGGTGACGGTTCCCCTGAAGGAGCTCGCGGGCTCCGAGAATTTCCTGAACATCCTGTTTCGCGTCACGCCGACGGATCGCAAGGGCGAGCCTTCCTATTTCATTCAGCACTTCAAAGTTCCCATGATCGAGGATGACGCAGGCGGCGACGCCCAACTGGAAGGCGCGATCGATATCGGCGAGGGCAAATATCACGTGGATTGGATGATGCGGGATCGCACCGAAAGCGTGTGTTCCTTTTACTGGGATATGGAAGCGGAACTGCCCTCCAAGGACCGCGAGATGAAGCTGGAGGAGGCGGCGGGCAGCATCGAGCCCGTGCACGAGGAGCAGTTCACCGAGGAGCCGCCCGTCAGCCGCGTTCTGACCCCGTCACCCTTGAAGATCAAGGTGCTGCTGAATTTCGCTCCGCAGAACTATTCGGCGTCGACGATGCGGCCTCAGGATACCGTGGCGCTGATTTCGATCTTGCGGCGGATAGCCCGGCAGCCGGAATTTGGTCGGTTCTCCCTGGTTGCCTTTAACCTGCAGGAACAGAAGGTGTTATATCGTCAGGACAGCGAGGACAAGATCGATTTTCCAGCCCTGGGTGAAGCGCTGCACGGGATTAAGCTCGGCGTGGTCGACACCCGGCGGCTACAGGCGAAGCATGGCGACACCGAATTCCTGACCGATCTGATTCAGAACGAAATGAAGGGCCAGGACCACCCCGACGCCCTGGTGTTCGCCGGTCCCAAGGTGATGCTGGATGCTTCAGTTCCCGAAGATTCCCTCAAACCATTGACAGGTATCGACTATCCAGTTTTTTACGTCAACTACGCGTTGAATCCACAAGCGATTCCGTGGCGCGATTCCATCGGCCGGGCCGTCCGCGTCTTCCGGGGCACCGAATTTACCATCAGCAAACCTCGGGATTTGTGGTTTTCGATGTCCGAAATGGTCTCGCGTATAGTAAGATCAAAACAGGGGCGGGGTTTCGTCGAATCCCCTCAGTGATTTTTTATGCGCTGGCCTGTTGTTGTCGCCGCCATGGCTCTGGCTTCACTGCCGGCGGCCGCCCAGAATCCGCGCTACAGCAATAAGCTGGCGCCCTTCGTCAAGTCTCCGGCCCGAATTGTCGAGCGCATGCTGGAGCTCGCGAATCTGAAGTCCGGCGAAACGCTCTACGATCTGGGTTGCGGCGACGGACGCATCCTGATCGCGGCGGCCGAGAAGTATAAAGTCAAGGCCGTGGGCGTGGAGATTTCCCCGAGGCTGGCGGCGGAAGCGCAGGCCAATATCGAAAAGTCGGGGCAGTCCGACCAGGCTCGCGTCATCAACGGCGACCTGCTCGATACCGATCTCAGCGGCGCGGACGTGGTCACCATTTATCTGGCGACGTCGTTGAATCGCAGACTGCGGCCGCGCTTCGAGCGATTTCTGAAGACGGGCGCGCGCGTGATTTCCTACGATTACGTGGTCCCCGGCTGGAAGCCCACTCGCGTCGAGCGCGCGGACGACCGCCACGTGCACCTTATTTATGTCTACGAGATGCCTCCGTCGAAGGGTTACGATTTGCCTTCGGCAAAGGCCGACGCTCCTGCGCGGAATTAACCGCTTGAGCGGCTTCAACCGCGCATGATTCCTCTTCGATCCACGCAACGGGTTTACTCGAAGTCTATCGCCACGGGGACGCTGATCGCGGTCAACGTGCTGGCGTTTCTGTATCAGGCCAGCATGAGCCAGTACGCGCTGGCTTCCTTCGTGGAGCGCTGGGGCATCGTGCCGGACGAAATCTCCGGCCACCTCTATACGCTCCTGACTTCCATGTTCCTGCACGGCGGCTGGATGCATCTGCTGGGGAACATGCTGTTCCTGTGGGTGTTCGGGCGCAACGTCGAGGATCTGATCGGCTCCGGGAAGTATACGGCGTTTTATCTGGTGTGCGGCCTGGTGGCGGCGGTGACGCAGGTGATCGCCAATCCCTATTCGCGGGTTCCGACTATAGGCGCGAGCGGCGCCATCGCCGGCGTGATGGGCGCCTACCTGATCAAGTTTCCACGCGCCCGCATCGTCACGCTGGTGCCGATCATCGTCTTCATCACCACCATGGAAATCCCCGCCGCGCTGATGCTGTTGTGGTGGTTCATCATCCAGCTGGCGAGCGGCTTCGGGTCGCTGGCCGAGACGGATTATACCGGCGGCGGCGTGGCGTTTTTCGCGCACATCGGCGGGTTCATCGCGGGGATGCTGCTGATCCTGGTGTTCCCTCCCCGGGTGCGGCGCTGGCAAGCCTGGAGCGACGCGGATTAGCCCGCCAAGAGCGCTCACTCTAATCCAGTGAGCTGGCGGCGCATTCCACGCTGTTTCTCGGAAGACAGCTTCGCTATAATCGCGTTCCATGGCCCCTGAAAATCGCAGAGCGTTTTTGAGGAATACCGCGGCTGCCGCGGCATCGCTGACATCGGCGGGCCTGATTTCGAACACCCAGGCGCAGCAGGGCCATTCGCCGGACGCCCCACCGGCGGCGCAATACGCCTACGTGGGCTGTTACACCACCAAGGAGCGCGAGGGCCGCGGCGACGGCATCCACGTCTATCGCATGCATCCGGAAACCGGGGCGTGGACGCATCTCCAGCACGCCGGCGATCTGGTGAATCCCTCGTTTCTGGTCGCCAGCCGCGATCAGCGCTTTCTCTATTCGGTGCATGGCGACGAAGCCTATGCGACTTCATTCGCGATCGACCGGAAAACCGGCCATCTCACGCTTCTGAACCGCGCGGCGACCGGCGGCAGCAACGGCGTCCACCAGGCTTTCGATCCCACCGGCCGCTTCATGGTGGTGGCGAACTACGCAAGTGGTACTGTCGCGGTGCTGCCGGTGCGAATGGATGGAACGCTCCAGGACTTCACGCAACTGGTCGAGCTCAAGGGTCAGCCCGGTCCGAATCGCACGCAGCAAGCGAGCTCCCATCCGCACAACGTGGTCTTCGATCCTTCCGGCAAGTTCGTGCTGGTGCCGGACAAGGGGCTGGACCGCGTATTCATCTTCCGCTTCGATTCCACGACGGGCAAACTCACTCCCACCGAGCAAGGGTCCGCCCCCGCCCGTTCCGGTTACGCGCCGAGGCACATGGCGTTTCACCCGGCGCTGCCGGTTGCCTGGGTGCTGGACGAAATCGGGACCGCCGTGACGACGTATCAATGGAATGGCGAGCGCGGGGAGCTGCGGGCGGCGCAGATACTTCCCTCGGTGCCGCCGGAGTTTACCGGCGAAAACACGACCGCCGAGATCGCGGTCTCCGGCGGCGGAAGGTTCGTGTATTGCTCCAATCGAGGCCACGATAGCGTTGCGATTTTTGCGGCGGATCCGAGAACCGGCCTGCTTACCTCCATTGGATGGCAATCTACGCACGGCAAGCGCCCGCGATTCATCGGCCTGGACCTCTCGCGCCATTTTCTGTTCGCGGCCAACGAAATTAGCGATACCATCGTCGCCTTCCGCGCGAACCCCGCGAACGGCCGCCTGATGCCCGCGGGCCCGGTGGTTTCGAACGCGAGTCCCGTGACCATCGCTTTCGTGCGGGCTTAGGTTAGGAGGATGTTGAAAAAGGGGACAGACTACTCTGTCCCCTGCCATAAGTTTCTGATTTCGGGTAGGAGCGTCGGAGTGGACAGAGCGGTCTGTCCCCTTTTTCAACAAGCTCTTAGTGCCTTTCGAAAATGTGCTCCGATGGAAGAGTAGTTCCGAGCAATTCTGGAGGCTCCACAGTGAAGTCTTTTCCCATGACGCGGCGTGAAGTTCTAGCGGCGACCGCCGCCGGCGCCCTGGCTCCGAACGTCGCGCTTCCCCAAGCGCCGCCGAAACCCAACATCGTTTACATCATGGCCGACGACATGGGCTACGCGGATCTTTCCTGCTATGGCCGTCGCGAATACAAGACGCCGAACATCGACAGCCTAGCCGTGAAGGGAACGCGTTTCCTGCAGGCGTACGCGAATTCGGCCGTCTGTTCGGCGACCCGCACAGGTTTGATCACAGGGCGTTATCAGTACCGTCTGCGCGTCGGCCTCGAGGAGCCGATCCAATATCAAAGCAAGTATGGCCTGCCCCCCGAGCATCCCACGCTGCCATCTTTGCTGAAGAAAGCCGGTTACGGCACGACGCTGATCGGAAAGTGGCACCTGGGTGGGCTGCCGGATTTCGGGCCGCTGAAAAGCGGTTACGACCATTTCTGGGGATTCCGCTGGGGTTCGCTCGATTATTTCACCCATAAGTACGGCATCTCGGCGACCGACACGGAAGATCTGTGGGACGACGACGTGAAGATTCACCAGACCGGTTATCTTACCGATTTGATGGGCGATCGCGCCGTGAAGGTGATCGGCGATTATGCCTCGGCCAGGCAGCCGTTCTTTCTGAGCCTGCACTTCAACGCGCCGCACTGGCCATGGGAAGGACCCGGCGATGAGGCCGAGTCCCAGCGCATTAAGGCGATGGTGGATCGCGACGGGGGCTCTATGAAAACATACGCCCGCATGGTTGCGGAAATGGACGTGCAGGTGGGGCGAGTCCTGAAGGCGCTGGACGCGGCGCGCCTCGCGGGCAACACGATCGTCGTATTCACCAGCGACAACGGCGGCGAACGCTTCTCCGATACCTGGCCGTTCACCGGGAAGAAATCCGATCTGCTCGAAGGCGGCTTGCGCATTCCGGCACTCGCCCGCTGGCCCGGTCACATTCGCGCGGGCGCGACGACGGATCAGGTCGCCATCAGCATGGATTGGATGCCGACGTTTCTGGCCGCCGCCGGGACGCAACCGGATCCCGCATATCCTTCGGATGGGATGAACTTGCTGCCGCAGCTGACCGGGAGCGTCGCGCCGGTTCCTCGCACCCTGTTCTGGCGCTACCATTTCAATTCGCAGCGGGCCATGCGTGATGGCGATATGAAGTACCTGCGCATTGGCGGCAACGAATTTCTCTTCAATGTGGTCGAAGACCCGCTCGAGCGCGCGAATCTGAAGGACCGCCAGCCGGAAGCCTTCAAACGCATGGCGGCCGCCTACGAAGAATGGAACGCCACGATGCTTCCGGATGCGTCCGATATCAGATCGGGACCGCTGGGGTATGCGGATGAGTTGGCGGACCACGTTGGCATCGCGCGCCCCGCCAATCCCGGCGGGAAACGGGACGAGCGGTGACGCTCGTCGCGCTGGGCCCCGAAGGTTGTTAGAATTTAGGACATATGGAACGCGCGGTAGAAGAGCGGTTCGAGCGCATAGAGGCGTTGCTACACGCCATGGCCGAGCGCGAGAACCACATGGAAATCCGTTTCAATCAGCGCATGGAGAAGGCCGACCGGCGCCATGAGGATGCCATGCGGCGCATGGATCGCGCGGAGCAGCGCATGGAGAAGTTCGACCAGCGGCTCGAGGCGACGCGGAAACTGGTTGAGGCTGGGATGAAGATAGTCCTCGACAACGGCCGGCGGCAGAAGGCGCTGGAAGAAACCGTGCGCGAACTGTCGAAATCCCAGAAGGCTTTTCTCGATTCGCTAAGAAGAAGCGGCAATGGCCACGGACGCCCGACCTAGCCCGGACGCCGTTATTCCTCCGGCACCGTCCACTTTTCGCCGGGCTGAAACAATTTGAACGATTGATCCGGGCGCTGGCCCAGCATGTGGTCGACGAACGCGCTCTCGTCGGGGCCCGAGGCGTGCATCGGCACCAGCCAGCGAGCCCCGATTCCGGAGGCCAGTTCGGCGGCGTCGCTCGCGGCAAAATTCTTTCCGCCCACCGGCAGCAGCGCGACATTGACGTTGAACGGACGCAGCCGGTCCGCTAGGCCCTCGTAGGGCGCGCAGTCCCCCGCATGATAGATGGTCCAGCGGCCGAAGCGGATCAGATATCCGAGGTATGGATATCCGCCCGCGGCCGTCCAATCGAGCCGCGGATGCGCCGACGGCACGGCGTACACGCGGCCGTAAAGATTATCTTTCCAGTATTCGACGCGCAGGTCGGAATCCGTCGTGGTCATGCGCGCGTAATCGATGCCCGCCGCGTGGGCCGCGTCGCCCGCGCTCTTCGGAAGCACCACTTTCGCGCGCGAACACGCCTCGAGCATCGGCACGATGGAGGACGCGTCCAGATGCCGGGGATGCGCATGCGTGGCGAGAATCATGTCGGCATGGCGAACCTGCTGCGGGTCGAGAAGCGAGCCGGCGCCGGATAAATACGGGTCCACATAAAACGTGATGGTCGCGAAGCGCACCACGAACCCGGCGTGACCCAGATACCATAGCGTCGGCGTGGCCGTGATGGTCTGATCGATTTCTGCGATGAGCTCCGCCCCGCTTTTCACCTGGCCGCCGCTCTCCTCAAACGGTCGAGTATCGCCGCCCATTCTAATGTGTCTGGAGGAGGCTCGACACTGATCACCGGCCAGCCCTCGCGATCGAGCTCATGCAGAGCGCTGTACAACCGCGCGGCGTACGCCTCAGGATCGGTCGGCATCTGCATGACGCGCACCGCTTTGGCAGCGTGCGTGTGAAACAAATATATCCCGCGTGGATCGGGCTCTCTCGTCAGCACCAGCGGCGTGTGCGGACTGTAGTGGCGCTCGTGCATCCCGGGCGCCTCGTGAGCGGCATTGGCTCCCGGCGCGGCCGCCCGCTCGATTTCACCAGGCGTACTTCCCACCGTTTCGGTGATCGCGTTCAACGCGATCCGTCCAGGCCGCAAGAGGGTAATCCTCCCCGCGGAGATTGAAACCACGGTCGACTCGATGCCGACGCGGCAGGGACCGCCGTCGAGAACCGGGACGGCGTCGCCTAAGCTTTCGCGCACGTGAGCGGCGGTGGTCGGCGAGAGGCCCGTGAATTTGTTGGCGCTCGGTGCGGCGATGGGAACGCGCGCCTCGCGGATCAAATCGAGCGCGAGAGGATGATCCGGCATGCGCACGCCTACGGTGGGAAGTCCAGCGGTGACGATATCCGGCACCGTGGAGCGCTTCGGCAATACCAGCGTCAGAGGTCCCGGCCAGTAGCGGCGCGCGAGCGCTTCGGCTTCCGGCGGCCATTCGGACACCAGCGATTGCCCCATTTCAATCGAGGACACATGTACGATCAGCGGGCTCGCCGGCGGGCGGCCCTTTGCGGTGTAGATTTTTTCCACCGCCGACCGATCGAGCGCATTCGCGCCCAGACCGTAAACCGTCTCGGTGGGGAAGGCGACCAAATCCCCCGCGCGAATCCGGGCGGCGGCGTCTTCTAGGGAAATTGTCATTTGACCGTGCAGAACATTAGCGTCCTGAGTCATAAGTTCATCGAGCATTTCTGCCGCACGTGGTCATACTCACATCGCGCGGCATCCCGCTTGGAATGACTTGGGGCTTTTGAAACCCAGGAAAGTATGCAACTCACCGCGCTACTCGAGTTCATCCTTATCCACGCTCGCCGCCACCGTCTTGCCGGTCTTTTGCCACACCAAGAAAGCATGGATCAGCTCGTCCAAGTCGCCGTCCAGCACCCGATCCACGTCCCCCACCGCGAGCTTGGTGCGATGGTCCTTGATCATCCTGTACGGCGCCAGCACGTAGCTGCGGATCTGACTGCCGAAGTTGATCCCCAGCTTGGTATCCTCCAGCTTGCGTTCCGCAACGCGCTTCTTGTCCATCTCGAATTCGTAGAGCTTCGCGCGCATCTGCTTCATCGCGCTGGATCGATTCTTGTGCTGGCTGCGTTCGTTCTGGCACTGCACCACCAGGCCGGTGGGCAAATGCGTCATGCGGACTGCCGAATCGGTGCGATTGACGTGCTGGCCGCCCGCGCCGCCCGCGCGGAACGTATCCACGCGCAGGTCTTCAGGCTTGATATCGATCTTGATCTCGTCGTCGATCTGCGGATAAACAAAGACGGAAGCAAACGACGTATGCCGCCGGGCGTTCGCGTCGAACGGCGAGATGCGCACCAGCCGGTGCACGCCCACCTCGCTCTGAAGAAGCCCGTAGGCGTTCTCGCCATTCACTTCGAACGTCACCGACTTGATCCCCGCGCCTTCGCCCTCCAGGCGGTCCGTAATTACGGTCTCCATGCGGTTGCGCTCGGCCCAGCGCAGGTACATGCGCAGCAGCATCTCGGCCCAGTCCTGGCTTTCGGTGCCGCCGGCGCCGGGATGGATGGTCACGATGGCGCTGCGCGCGTCGTTTTCGCCGCCCAGCAGCATCTGCGTTTCGAGCGCCGCGAGATAGCCGGAAAGGTCCTGCATCTCGCGCTCCAGATCGCCGTTGACGCTCTCGCCCTCGCGCGCCAGCTCGAACAGAGTCTCCAGGTCGCTGGTCAGCGCGGCGATCTTGCCGTCCTGGCCGACCTGTTCTTCCAGGCGCTTGCGATCCTGCATCACCTTCTGGCTTTTTTCGGGCTGCGCCCAGAAATCCGCCGCGTTGATCTGGTCTTCCAGGGCGGCTAGCTGGGACTTGCGGAGGGGTGCGTCAAAGATAGCTCCGCACAGCGTCAGCCTGCTGGCGGAGCGTAACGTATTCTCTTTCCAGTTCGTCGAGGGTCATCTGATACCAGCTTAGCAAGAGCTTGAAATACTTGGGAAACAATTTGTCGGGTGCGGCTCAGAGGCAAAGGATGATGATGCAGCCGAGTGACACAAAGTCATAACCCAAGCGCTTAGGATATGTCGTATGATAAGAGTCCTGCCGACGGTGATAAGGCCGAGCGTGGTCGTGATCACGCTTGTCATCCCGAGCGAGAGTCGAGGGATCTGCCTCTAAAGCTTTGGAAGCGGCCGAAAAAGCAGATTCCTCGACTGGCGCTCGGAATGACGAGGACATCGTTGTAAATGGCAGATTCGGGAATGAGGCGATGTATTTTGAGACACCAACGGGCGAAGGATCTGAAGGCGCGGATTCCGCGAGCGGTTTCCGCGCATTACGATCGCAAGACCGCGCGGATCGTCGTTCATCTCAGTTCCGGGTTGATCGTGAGCTTCGCGCCGGCCGATGCGGAGGGATTGGAAGGCGCTCAGCCTGCGCAGCTCAGGGAAATCGAGATCAGTCCATCCGGCTTCGGCCTCCACTTTCCGGCAGTGGATGCGGATCTCTACGTGCCCGGTCTGTTGGAGGGCTTCCTCGGCTCCAAAGCGTGGATGGCGTCCAGGTTGGGGCAAATGGGCGGCCGTTCGCGGAGCAAAGGAAAGCAGGCTGCCTCCAGAGCAAATGGAAAACTTGGAGGCAGGCCAAGGAAGACGGTCGAACGGTAGCGGCCGGTTTTCCGTTCGCTTTCCCGGATTTTCACCCAAAACTTCGACGTGCGGAACGTCAACCCTTCAAAAGCGTCTTACGCGTGAATGATCAAATGAAGACGGATGAAGTTATGATTATTTGATTGGTTACCTTTGGGTTGAATACGGATGGAGGCTTCTTGGAATATGAAAAGAACCCCACGCATTTGCGTTAGCGTCAGCCAGTTTATTGACTCCGTTGTGGGAGTCCGAGAGAAATGGTTTGACTCAGACGACGCCTGGGGGCCTTTGTTTCGCGGACAGAAGAAAGCTTCCTGGAGCCTTTGTCCCAATCTCTATCGTTACTACGGGACCTTAGACGAGCTGGAGAGTAACCAAGTAGAGGATGAAATTCGAGAGGAGTTCGCTGTCCGGGCTCCCATTTTGTCTGAAACGAGGATCGCCGCAGACCCCTGGGGGCTCTACTTCCTTATGCAACACTTTGGAGCTCCCACTCGACTCCTGGACTGGACGGAGGGCGCGTTGATCGCTCTCTATTTCGCCGTGCGCGATAACCCAGGGCTTTATGATGCAGCAGTCTGGGCGCTCGATCCCTACGGGCTGAAGAAGCGCGCAATCCATCGCGAAGAAATCTATGCTCCGAACGAGCCGGGCCTCCCCGCAAGAGACAAGAAACGTGTCGCCCCGTGGTTGCCACTAAGGTTCAGCAGCTCGAAGATACCTAGGCAGCCGATTGCAGTCTATCCAACGCACACCGCACGCCGGATGAGCAATCAGCGAGCGTGTTTCACGGTTCACGGCTCTGATCCAAACGGGCTCGATTGTCTTGAGGGCACCTGTTTGATGAAGATCATCATCCCAAGCTCCAAGGTGCTCAGCATAAAGAGGGAACTTGAGACTACAGGCATTGACGAAGCGACCATTTTTCCGGACTTGGACGGTTTGGGTCGGACTGTGTGCAATAGGTGGAAGGTGAACTCACTTTCACCACCTCACGCGAACGTTTACACGAGACTTCGACCGTCGAGCATACACGGCGTAGGCGTGTTTGCGATCCGTCGCATTGGAAAAG
Organism: Bryobacteraceae bacterium; assembly: GCA_035934795.1. Taxonomy (GTDB): domain Bacteria; phylum Acidobacteriota; class Terriglobia; order Bryobacterales; family Bryobacteraceae; genus Palsa-187. Next base: position 66,478 of record DASYXM010000010.1, read on the forward strand.
GCACGCGGCTCTTTCTTGGTGATAACGACGAGATGCACTGGATCAAGCCAACCAATTTTCATCGGTTGCCTAAGGAAGTTCGCAAACTGTACGAGGACTTCGCCGTCCTAAGTGAAGGAAGGTATGGATGCCCTGAGAATTTCAATCGCCTGACGATGTCCTGGTACCTGAATGAACCGGTCAGGGGCAAGTCACCCAATGTAGAATGCCTGAAGGATAGCTACGATTTCGCTGCGCTGCGAGATATATCTGTAGGCGAGGAGCTTACGGTCGACTATGCAACGTTTAGTGAGCTCTCCGCGGAGACGAGGTGATCGGGAGCTTACGGATTGCGGGCCTCGTCGGCGCGATCGGACGTGTAACGCGCGAACCGCCGAAGTGGTATCCGAGGGGAACGTCAGGAATGACTTGGGCTCTTGATCCACAACGAAGCGTGGGCTCCGAAAGACCTGGCGCGCCGGTCAGACGCCATTGCCATACCGCCGGAACATCACAAACACTGGCACGCCGATCAGAACGATCGCGAGCCCCGGCAGCGTCGTTGCCGGGCGATATACAAACAGCAGCGCGAGGATCACGGCTGCGCCTGCGATATAGAGAATCGGAACCATCGGATATCCAAAAGCCCGATAGGGACGCTCCGCGTCGGGGCGCTTCCAGCGCAACACGAAAACGCCCGCAATGGTCAGAATGTAGAAGATCAGCGCCGCGGAGATCACGTAGTCCAGCAGGTTGCCGTAGAGGTTCCCATACGTTTTCGTCCCAGGGATATAAGTTCGCGGCAGAACCAAAAAAGCCGTCCAGGCGGCTTGCATGAATAGCGCCTTGCCGGGGACCTGAGCGCGATTGATGGACGTCGCGCCGCGAAAGAACAAGCCGTGCCGCGCCATGGCGAAAAACGCGCGCGCCCCGGCCAAAACCATGCCGTTGATGCAGCCGAACGTGGAGATCATGATGGCGATCGCCATGATCTCGGCGCCCGCCGAAGGAATCACCGCCCCTACCATCGCGCTCGCAACGCGATCGAGCGGCGCTGTCTGGATATTCGCGAGCGGCAGCACCGCCAGATACGCCACGTTCGCCAGAATGTACAGGCCGATCACGATGCCCGTGCCGAAGGCGAGCGAAAGCGGGACGTTCCTGCGCGGCTCGCGCACCTCGCCCGCCGTGAACGTGATGTTGTTCCACGCGTCGGCCGAGAACAGCGACCCGGTCTGCGCGACACATAGGGCGACCAAAAGCCCAAACGCGGTCTCTGGAGTTAGCCCCGGCGCTGAGGGCGTGAACCCTCGCGGTGTCCACAGATCGCCGAAGTTGCCGCCGGCCGCGGCGCGATTCCAGCCAAAGAAGAGGCCCAACGCGACCAGTCCCACCAGCGATCCGATCTTGGCGACCGTAAAGAAATTCTGGACGCGCTTGCCGTAGTGCAGCCCACGCGAGTTCGTCCAACTGAGGAACAGGATCACCAGGATCGCCACCAGTTGCGCCGTCGAAAGAGAAATCGCGTAGCCAGTGGAAACGTGTAAGGGAGGAATCAGGTAATTGCTTTCGGAAATCGTGGGCCACAGGATTCCCAGGTACCGCGCGAAGGCCACGCCGACCGCAGCGATTGTGCCGGTCTGGATCACCATGAACAACGTCCAGCCGTAGAGGAAGCCCCACAGCGGCGAAAACGCCTCGCGCAAATAAACGTACTGGCCGCCCGCCTGCGGCATCATCGCGGCGAGCTCGCCGTAGGAGAGCGCGGCGGTCAGCGTCAGGACGCCGGTGATCGCCCAGGAGAGTAGCAGCCACCCGGGGCTGCCGACGTTGCGAGCCATCTCGGAAGAGACGATGAAAATCCCCGAGCCGATCATCGACCCGGCGACGATCATCGTGGAATCGAACAGGCCCAGGCTGCGCTTGAGTTGCCGCTCCACGGCTGCGCCGCTGGAGGAAGCGGATGGATTAAGCGAGGTCGACACTGGTCCCGTGAGCCTTGGGACGAGTATAGCTGTTTAAGCCTGGGCTCCCGGGCCGGCTGCCAGACGATTCCACAGGAATCCGAACGCCCAGCCGGCGATGTAACCGATCACGCCGGTCACGCCGACCAGCGCTGCGGCCGTGCCGAGGTTAAACGCAGCGATCTTCCAAGCGGGTGTGATCATGTGCAGCTCGAAAATGAAATGCTGGGGCCTCTAAGGCCGCGAAACGAGTTGGTAAGACTACCGCCGCCAGTAGCCGCGGTAATAACGGCCGCCGTAGTAGCGCGGGCCGACCCAATAGCCGCCTCGATAGGGTGGTCTCGCCCAATAGCCTCGCCTCCACCCGTAACGGCGCCCTTCGGGATACCAGTAACCGTCCACCCACGCATAGCCAGGACCAGGGGCCTCGTAGTAGGCGGGAGGCAAAGGCGCGGGCGGAGGAGCAGCGACATAACCTCCGTAGTAACCGCCTGTATAGCCGAAGCCCCAGGCCGGTCCGACGCCCACTCCAAAGCTGACAAAACCGCGCCCGAAAGCGCTCGACGCCAGCAGCAGCGTCGCGAGAACCAGTTTGGTCTTCATGGGTAACGCTCCTCTCACGCCGTGCTGGGAAGCACATCCAATGCCACCTTTATCTTATTGAAATAAAATAGCTAATGACGTATTTACGATGGCCGGATTCCACCGCGATGGTGCATTTCGGCCAGCCTCGCCGGCTGGTGAGGCGCCGAGCCATCGAACAGGTGGATCGGGAAAAAATCAATGGTGCCCGGGGTGGGACTTGAACCCACACTCTCCTTACGGAGAAAGGGATTTTAAGTCCCTTGCGTCTGCCAGTTTCGCCACCCGGGCGTGTGACAGCGTACGAGCCTCATTTTAGACTACGCGGCGAACTCGCGAAAGAGTATGGTGTATCACGACGAAGCCACGGGGCTCGACGCGGGAGCTGGTGACGCCGGATGCGGCACTCCAAATGCCGCTTCGGTGGAGGTCTGCATGGCGGGCGAGATCAGGGCCGTCGCCGCGAGGCCCAGCAGCGCCGCGAAGGAGAGCCACAATCCCGGCATGGCGCGGTTGCCTGTCACGTGGATCAAATAAGTGGATACCGCCGGCGTGAAGCCGCCGAAAAGGCCCGCCGCCAGGCTGAATGCCAGAGAGAAGCCCGAGGCGCGGATCTTGGCCGGCATGATCTCGGTCAGCAGCGCGACCATCGCGCCGTTATAACCGCCGAAAATCATGGAAAACCACAGCGCGACCACCAACAGCCTGCCGAACGAAGGCGCGCTGGTGAGCCACAGCAGGATGGGGTACGCCGTCAGCAACGCGAGCAGCGAAAATGCCGCGAGCATCGGCTTGCGGCCGAGCTTGTCCGACGCGAACCCGCCGGTGGGCACCAGGATGAAGTTCGAGAATCCTACAATCAGCGTCACTAGCATGCTGGTGGTAGTCGAAAGGCGCAGGACGCTGGTGCCGTAGGTGGGCATGTAGGCCGTGATTACATAAAACGTCACCGTGGTCGTGGTCGAAAGCATCATGCCGAGCACCACCAGGCGCCAGTTGGCCGCCACCGTCCGCATAATTTCGCGGGCGCCCGGGTGATGCTTACGCGCCAGGAACGCGCCGGTTTCCTTGAGCGAGCGCCGCATCATCAGCACGAAGGGGATCATCAGCGAACCGATCAGCAGCGGTACGCGCCAGCCCCATCCGGCCATTTCCTCGGGGCGCAGGATCCTGGACAGGATCAGCCCCAGCAACGACGCGGACATCACCGCGACCTGTTGGCTGCCCGATTGCCACGCCGTGTAGAATCCGCGGCGTCCCGGCGGTGCGATCTCGGCCAGATACACGCTTGCGCCGCCCAGCTCCACGCCCGCCGAAAGCCCCTGCACCAGGCGTCCGGCGACCACCAGCAGCGGAGCGAGCAGCCCGATGGTTTCGTAACCCGGCATGCAGCCGATCGAAAGGGTCCCGATCGCCATCAGTCCGAAGGTCAGCAGCAGACCTTTGCGCCGCCCGTGATGGTCGATGTAGGCGCCCAGGACGATCGCTCCTAAAGGACGCATCAGGTAGCCCGTGCCGAAGGTCATGAACGAAAGCATCAGCGACGCGTAATCGCTCTGTGCCGGGAAAAAGGCCCGGCCGATGCCAGCGGCGTAATAGCCGAAGACCATGAAATCGTACATCTCGAGGAAATTGCCGGAAGCGACGCGGATGACGGCCATCACGCGGGCAGATAGCGTCGAATTATCCGATTCAGGATGCAAGCAGTCGCTCCGTGAAGGATCGAATCCTGAGGAAGGATAGCACGAACACCGGCAAGCCGCTCAGAACCCATGGAGCCCACCGTCACTGACCGGTCACTGACGCGAACCTGACCACTCCCTCGCTGCGCTGTGGCGATCGCGTGTTATCCTCGATTTGTGGGCCAGCGTGGTCCCTGCCTTGACCGGATTACAGGCCCGTGATAACGTGTCAGGGACCGCAATACTGCCCCTGATGTTTGAAGGAGAGGAACGTTGATGAAGCGCACATTGCTTGCCTTAGTGATCGCCGCGGCGGCGGTCGTTTCGGGTGGCCGGGCTTACGCCCATCACTCTTTCGCAGCGACGTATTTTGAAGACAAGACGCAGAAGGTAGAAGGGAACCTGGTGCAGTTCCTGTTCCGCAATCCGCATTCCTTCATCCAGGTGGAAGCGGAGGACGAGCACGGCGTGATGCAGCGCTGGGCCGTGGAGTGGGGCGCCGGCGGGCAGCTGGGACGCGCGGGCGTCACGCGCGACACGCTGAAACCCGGCGACCACGTGATTATCGTCGGGAATCCCGGTCGCAATCCCGAAGATCACCGTATGCGCATGGTGAACATCACCCGTCCTTCCGACGGCTGGAAGTGGGGCGGAAGCTTCGACTAAGCGGCGCGAGCCTCGAAGGCTAAGACGCCCGAGTTTTGAAAGGCCTGCGTGTATCCCGGGCGTGGCAGACGCCTCAGCGGGAGACACCCAGGCCTTTGTCGTTGTGACACCCGCCGTTTTTGACGAGCCCTGGACCATTTCCCAGATCGCGGCCGAAGCCCTGCCGTGGACCATGACGGGCCTCGCGACGGTCCCGGCCTCGGGCGTCGTGTTGGCTATTTCCGACGCGAACCGCCTGTATCACAGCAATCCGTTCATGATCACGATGGATTTGTTCGTTGTGGCGCTCATTTTCACTCTCACCTTCCAGCTCCCGCTGAACAGGGCGGAACCCTTGGCGATGTCCGCCCACGGGGCGCCATCGTTGTCGCTGCTGTTGTGATTCGGAGTCGGATTCTCGGGACGCGCGGATCGCGCTCTTCTAGTCTCCCTGAAGTTCGATGAACAAAACCGGGTGGGGCGGACGCCTTCGTCCGCGCCGGACCCCTTGGTCCGGCTTCTGAATCGCAACCCAATAGGGCTGACGTGGGCGTCGGCCGCGGCCCGGGGGGACCGCCCTGCCCCGCTGACTTATCGCACGAACCACTGGGACAGGACACTAGGGGGCGACAAGAACTAAGGGGCCACCAGAAAACGTCTTCAGATTGGCGGCGAACTTTATGCGAAAGGGTATAGAGAGGGCCGCGTGCGCCGGTCACGCATGGAGGAATTCTGAAAATCCCGCGCTGTCATGGAGATCCCCCGCCGGAACTTGCCCACGGGCCCTCCGGGCGCGGTAAAATTCAGGGGCTGAGGGGAAACCTGCAGCGTTCGAGAAGCGCCTTGTTAGAAGAGGCAGTCGGCCGCTTTTCGCGGCAATTTTAAGGAGCGACGTGAAGCTTTATTCAGCCCGGTGGATCGCGGGCGGCGGTGTTATCTGTCTCTTGTGCGGAATGTTGGTTGTGGCCGGCTGCTCGAAGTCCGACGCTCCCGCAGGGGACGCCGCGCAAAAGGGCGGCAAGAAGGGCGGAAAGGGCGGCCGCGGCGGGGGCGGACCGGTGCCTGTAGTGGCGGCCAAGGTCACACGCCGGGACGTGCCCATCGAAGTGACGGCCGTCGGAAACGTGGAGGCCTACTCCACGGTCAGCATCCTGGCGCAAATCGGCGGGCAACTCAACCAAGTTTATTTTAACGAGGGCGATTACGTCAACAAGGGCGCCAAGCTCTTTGAAATCGACCCCAGCCTGATCGAGGCGCAGGTGGCGCAGGCGGAGGCGAACATGGCGCGCGACCAGGCGCTGCTCGCGCAGTCGGAAGCCAACCTGGCGCGCGATGCGGCCAACGAGAAATACGCCCGCGATCAGGCGGGCCGCTATGGCAAGCTGTTCGAGGAAGGCGTCGTCTCGCGCGAGCAGGGCGAGCAGTTCAACTCGAACGCCGACGCCCTGGCAAATTCCGTGCGCGCGGACCGCGCGGCGGTCGACAGCATCAAGGCGCAGATCAAGGCCGACGAGGCCAACATCCGCAACCTGAAAGCGCAGCTCGCCTATACGGTCATCTACGCGCCGATCACCGGCAAGACCGGGAACCTGACGGTGAAGCAGGGCAACATCGTGGTGGCGAACCAGACCGTGCTGATGAACATCACCCAGGTGCAACCGATCTACGTCACTTTCTCGGTTCCGGAAACGCACTTCGCCGATATTCGCCGCTACATGGCGCAGTCGAAACTGGCTGTGGAGGCAATCCCCCAGGACGGATCCCTGCAGCAGCCGGCGCAGGGCGAGCTGACGTTTGTCGATAACAACGTCGACACCACCACCGGAACCATCAAGCTGAAGGGCACCTTCGGCAACGCCAATCGCGCCCTGTGGCCGGGCGAATACGTGAACGTGGTGCTGCGGATGGCGGTGCGGCAGAACGCCCTGGTGGTGCCGAATCAGGCCGTGCAGACGGGCCAGGACGGTTCCTACGTCTACGTGGTGAACGAGGATAATTCCGTCGCCATGCGCCCGGTGGTTTCGAGCGCGCGCGTGGATCAGGACCTGGTGATCGATAAGGGACTCAAGGACGGAGAAACCGTGGTCACCGAGGGCCAGTTGCGCCTGGCCGAGGGCAGCCGCGTGCAAATCACGGGTCCCAATGGGCCCGGCGGCGGCGGACGGGGCCGCGATGGAGGTGGACGCGCGGGCCGCGCTGGCGGAGCAGACGAAGCGGCGGCAGGGGCAAGTAGCGAGGCCGGCGGAAAAGGATTTCGCAACGGCGGTCGCGAGGGGGACGGAGCCGGGAACGGGCGTCCAGGTCAGGCGGCGCGTGGAGGCGATGGCGCGGCGGTGGCCGGCGGCGAGGGACGCGGGAACGGATTTGGCAAAGGCGGCGAGGGGCGCGGCAAGCGCGGTTTCAAGGGCACCGGCGGCGGCTCGCAGGGCGGAAGCGAGTAAGCCTGCGCGAGAGTAGAATCGAAACGAGGCGATGGTGAATTTCTCCGAGATCTTCATTCGGCGGCCGATCGCGACCAGCCTGCTGATGGCGGGCATCACGATGTTCGGCGTGCTAGCCTACCGGGCGCTTCCGGTGAGCGACGTGCCGAACGTGGAATATCCCACGCTTTCGATCAACGCGAGCCTTCCCGGCGCCGATCCCAGCACCATGGCCTCGTCGGTGGCGACCGTGCTCGAGCGCCAGTTCACGACGATCGCGGGCGTGGATTCCATGACCTCCAGCAGCGCTACCGGGTCGACCTCCATTACGCTGCAATTCACCCTGGATCGCGATATCGACGGAGCCGCGGTGGACGTGCAGACGGCCATTGCCGAGGCCATGCCGCTGCTGCCGCCGGGCATGCCGACGCCCCCCTCCTTCCGCAAGAGCAATCCCGCCGACCAGCCCATCATGTTCCTTTCGCTGACCTCCAGTACCATGCCGCTTTCGCAGCTCGATGAATACGGCGAGACAACCCTGGGACCCCGCATTTCGATGATCAACGGCGTCGCCCAGGTGCAGGTGTACGGCCAGCAGAAGTACGCGGTGCGCGTGCAGTTGGATCCGGACGCGCTGGCCGCCAAGGGCGTGGGTCTGAACGAAGTCGGGCAGGCGCTGGCGAAATGGAACGTGAACGTGCCGACCGGAGCGCTGACCGGACCGCACGAGGCCTTCAACGTGATGGTCAACGGGCAGCTGATGAACGCGGCGGCGTTCCGGCCGCTGGTGGTTTCCTGGCACAACGGCGCGCCGATCCGGCTGGACGAAGTGGCCCACGTGATCGACAGCGTCGAGGACACCCGGCAGGCGTCCTGGTTGTACAGCAAGGACACGGTCGAGCGATCGATCATGCTGGCGATCTACAAACAGCCCGGCGCCAACACCAACGACGTCGCCGACGCCATCAACAAGCTGATACCGGTGTTCCGGGCCCAGGTGCCGCCCGCGGTCCGCCTGACGGTGCGCGGCGACCGCTCGAGAACCATTCAGGCGGCGTTTCAAGACGTGCGATTTACCATGCTGCTCACGCTGGTGCTGGTGATCGGGGTGATTTTCGTGTTCCTGCGGCGGGCCTCCGCCACGCTGATTCCCGCGCTGGCGCTGCCGTTTTCGATTCTGGGCACCTTCGCACTGATGGCGGGCCTGCATTACACGCTCGACAACCTGTCGATGATGGCGCTGATTCTCTCCATCGGCTTCGTGGTGGACGACGCCATCGTGATGCTCGAGAACATCGTGCGCCACATCGAAAAAGGCGTGGAGCCGTTTCGCGCCGCGCTGATCGGCTCCAAGGAAATCGGCTTCACCATCGTGTCGATGACCATTTCGCTCGCGGCGGTGTTTATTCCGATTCTGTTCATGGGCGGAATCCTGGGCCGCCTGTTCCGTGAATTCGCGGTTACCATCACGGCCGCGATCCTGATTTCGGGCGTGGTCTCGGTGACCTTCACGCCCATGCTGTGCAGCCGCCTGCTGCGCCGCGAGGATCCCCACGAGCGGCACGGCTGGTTTTATCGCCTGGCCGACGGCGGCTTCAACGGGATGTACCGCACTTACGAGTGGAGCTTGAAGGGCGTGCTGCGGCACCGCTACGCGATGGGCCTGCTGTTCGTGGCGGTGGTGGCCGGCACGGTGTACTTGTACAGAGTGGTTCCCAAGGGCTTCATCCCGGATCAAGACAACGACCAGATCAACCTGACTATAGAAGCCGCGCAGGGCACGTCTTTCAACCAGATGGTGATCTACCAGCGCCAGATCGCCGACGTCATCCGGCGCGACCCCAACGTGCTGTCGTTCATGACCAGCGTCGGCAGCGGCTATGGAGGCCGCGGCACCAACCGCAGCAACATGAACATCATCCTGAAGCCGCGCCGCCAGCGCCCGCTGACGGCCCAGCAGATCGTCGAGGAGCTGCGGCCGAGGATTTCGCGCTTCCCGGGGTTCCGCGCGTTTATGAACCTGCCGGCCTCGATTCGTGTCGGCGGGCGCGTAAGCTCCAGTACTTTCCAGGTCACCGTGCAGAGCCAGGACACCGAGCAGTTGTATACGCAGGCCGTGAAACTGCAAAACGCCATCGCCACGCTCCCCGAGGTGCTGGACATCGCCACCGACCTGGAGATTCGCAGCCCCCGCATCAACGTGGTCATCGACCGCGATCGCGCGGCCACCTATCATCTGGACGCCGCGCAGATCGAAAACGCTTTGTACAGCGCCTTCGGGCCGCGCATCGGATCCACCATCTACGCGCCCATCAATCAGTATCACGTGCTGATGGAGATCCAGCCCAAGTATCAGGAACACAAAGATTACCTTTCGAAACTGTATTTCAAATCCACCAGCGGGCAGCTGGTGCCGCTCGACGTGGTCACGAAATTGAAAGAAGACTCCATGGCGCAGAGCATCGCGCACACCGGCCAGCTTCCTTCGGTCACCATTTCCTTCAATCTGAAGAAGGGCGTTTCGCTGGGACAAGCCGTGGACGCGATCACGGACCTGGCGCAGCGCATCCTGCCGGACACGGTGCAGGTGTACTTCACGGGCTCGGCGGCTACGTTCCAAAGCTCGCTCAAGAATCTGGGCCTGCTGCTGGCGGTTGCGATCATGGTGGTGTACATCGTTTTGGGGATTCTGTACGAAAGCTACATCCACCCGCTGACGATTCTTTCCGGCATCCCGTCGGCGGGCGTCGGCGCATTGCTGACGCTGATTATTTTCAAGGTGGATCTGAACGTCTATTCCTTCGTCGGACTGCTGATGCTGATCGGCCTGGTGAAGAAAAACGCCATCATGCAGATCGACTTTGCGCTCGAAGCCGAGCGCAAGGAAGGCAAGAGTCCGGTGGAGGCGATTTACGAAGGCTGCCTGATCCGCTTCCGGCCGATCATGATGACCACCATGGCGGCGCTGCTCGGCACGCTGCCCATTTCGCTGGGCTACGGAGCGGGCGGGGAAGCGCGCCGTCCGCTGGGCCTCGCCGTCGTGGGCGGCCTGCTGCTCTCGCAGCTGGTGACGCTGTACCTGACGCCGGTGGTCTACACCTTCATGGCATCCGTTCTCGGCAAGCGGCGAGCGGAAGAGGGCGCCGATCTGGCGAGCGCGGAACCGCACTATACATTTTCCGATTAAGGCCCGGATGACCGTCGCATGAATTTCTCCGAAACGTTTATCCGGCGGCCCATCGCCACCAGCCTGCTGATGGCGGCCATCGCGCTGTTCGGCGTCGTCGCCTACCGGGGCTTGCCGGTGAGCGATCTGCCGAACGTCGACTTTCCGACGCTGCTGGTGACGGCGAGCCTTCCGGGAGCGAGCCCGGAGACCATGGCGTCCTCGGTCGCGACGCCGCTCGAGAACCAGTTCTCGACCATTGCGGGGCTCACCACCATGACTTCGGTGAACTCGCTGGGGTCCACGCAGATCACCCTGGGGTTCGATCTGAACCGGAGCCTGGACGGCGCCTCGGTGGACGTGCAGGCCGCCATCACACAGGCCTCCCGGCTCCTGCCGCTGGGGATGCCGACGCCGCCCACCTTCACCAAGGTCAATCCCGCCGATCAGCCCATTCTGTATTTGGCGCTGACCTCGAAGACGGTGCCGTTGTGGACGCTCGACGAGTACGCGGAAACGCAGATCGCCAAGCGCATTTCGATGATCAGCGGCGTCGCGCAGGTGGAGGTGCTGGGCGCGCAGAAGTACGCCGTGCACATCCAGATGGATCCGCATGCGCTCGCCTCGCACCAGGTGGGGTTGAACGAAGTGGAGGCGTCGCTCAAGGCGTGGAACGTGAACCTCCCGGCCGGGCAGATTACCGGTCCGCAGCGGGCGTTTACGCTGCAGGCGAGCGGCCAGTTGATGACCGCCGCGGCCTACCGTCCGCTGATCGTGTCCTATCGCAACGGCTCGCCGGTGCGGCTGGAGGAATTGGGCCAGGTGATCGACGGCGTGGAGGACGATAAGACCGCCTCCTGGTTCTATACGCCCGAGGGCGATCAGCGCGCCATTATTCTCGCCATCCAGCGGCAGCCCGGCACCAACACGATGGACGTCACCGACGGCATCAAGCGCCTGCTGGCCCAGTTCACGATGGAGCTGCCGCCTTCGGTGCACATGGACGTGCTGTACGACCGGTCGGAGACCATCCGCGAATCCTATAACGACGTGCAGGTCACCATGCTGATGACGCTCGGCCTGGTGATCGGCGTCATCTTCCTGTTTTTGCGGAACGTCTCGGCGACGGTGATTCCGAGCCTGGCGCTGCCGTTTTCCATTATCGGAACGTTCGCCGTCATGTACCTGCTGCACTACAGCCTGGACAATCTGTCCATGATGGCGCTGATCCTTTCGGTGGGCTTCGTGGTGGACGACGCCATCGTGATGCTGGAGAACATCTTCCGGCACATGGAGCAGGGCCAGAAGCCGCTGGTGGCGTCGCTAGTGGGATCGAAGGAAATCGGGTTCACCATCGTCTCGATGACGCTGTCGCTGGCGGCGGTGTTCATCCCGGTGCTGTTCATGGGCGGCGTGCTGGGCCGCCTGTTCCGTGAGTTCTCGGTGACGATTTGCGCCGCTATCCTGATTTCTGGCGTGGTTTCGGTGACGCTCACGCCCATGCTGTGCAGCCGCTTCCTGCGCGCGCCCGGCCACCACGAGCACGGACGCCTGTACCGTTTCACCGAGGCCTTCTTCGAAGGGATGCTGCGCGCCTACGACCGGACGCTGCAGGTGTGCCTGCGCCATCGCCTGGCGACCTTGATGGCGTCGTTCGCCGTGTTGGCTGGCACGGTGTGGATGTTCATGAACATTCCCAAAGGCTTCATTCCGGACCAGGACACCAACCAGATCTCGGGCGTGATCGAAGCCGCGCAGGGGACCTCGTTTTATCAGATGAAGGATTACCAGCGCGCGGCGTCGCTGGCGATCCAGGCCGATCCGGACGTGGAAGCGTTCATGTCGACCATCGGCGGCACGGCCGCCACCAACCTGGGCGGGCCGAACTTCGGGCAGATTACGGTGCGGCTGAAGCCGCGCAATCAGCGCAAGCGCGGCGTCAACCAGATCATCGCCGATCTGCGGCCGAAGATGGAACAGCTGCCCGGCATCAACGTGTACCTGCAGAATCCGCCCACCATCAATCTGAGCGGACAGGTGACCAAGAGCCAATATCAGTTCTCGATGCAATCGGCCGCCAAGCAGGAGCTGTACGACAACGCCACCAAGATGGACCAGCTGATCGCCGCGCTGCCGGGCGTCGTGGACGTCACCAGCAACCTGGCCGTCACCAGCCCGCAGGTGGAAGTCAACGTGGATCGCGACAAGGCGGCTTCCCTGCAGACCGACGTGAACGCGGTGGAGAGCGCGTTCTACGACGCCTACGGCCAGCACTGGGTCTCGACGATCTACGCTTCCGTGAACGAATACAAGGTCCTGATGGAGCTGCTCCCCAGTTATCAGGCCGATCCCAAGGCGCTCTCGCTGCTGTATTTCAAGTCCGGCGGCGGGACGCTGATCCCGCTCGATACGCTGGCCAAAGTGACCACCGACGTGGGCCCGCAGTCCATCAATCATTACGGCCAGCTGAACGCCGTCACCATTTCGTTCGACCTGAAGCCGGGCGTTGCACTCGGCGAGGTGGTGGAGCAGATTCAGCGGCTGGCGTCGGACAACCTGTCTTCCACGGTCACCACCAGTTTCGAGGGCGCCGCGGAGGCGTTCGAAAGCTCGCTCGGCAATCTGTCGCTGCTGCTGGCGGTGGCGATCATGGTGGTCTACATCGTGCTCGGCATCCTGTACGAAAGCTACATTCACCCGCTGACCATCCTCTCCGGCCTGCCGTCGGCGGGCTTCGGCGCGCTGCTGACGCTGCTGCTGTTCCACATGGATTTGAACATCTACGCCTTCGTCGGGCTGATCATGCTGATCGGCATCGTGGAGAAGAACGCCATCATGCAGATCGATTTCGCACTGGACGCCGAGCGCAACCAGGGCCGCGAGCCGCGCCAGGCCATCTACGAAGGCTGCCTGATCCGTTTCCGGCCCATCATGATGACCACCATGGCGGCGCTGCTGGGCGCGGTGCCCATCGCGCTGGGCTATGGGGCGGGCGGGGAAGCGCGGCAGCCGCTGGGATTGGTGGTGGTCGGCGGCCTGGTGTTCTCGCAGCTGGTGACGCTGTACCTGACGCCGGTGGTTTACACCTACATGGCGGCACTGCAGCAGAAGCTCGGACGCAAGAAAGTGGTCGAGCGCGGCGAGCCGGTGGGAACGCCGGCGTAACATCCCATTGGTGTGCAGCGGCCAACGTGGAGCGGGCTTCAGCCTCCGCCTCGCATGTAACGCCGAGTTCAAGTTCGTCTGAGCATTTTCACAGTTATCGTGGTCCGTTGTGGGGCATGGCTTCCGCCTTGCCGCCGGGCTTCTGCCCGGCGATTCGCCAAAAGCACTGGGCAAGCCGCGCAGAAGCGCGGCTGCAGCCCGGAAGGGCTGCCCCACAAGAACGGTCTACGCCATCGATGAAAATGCCCTAGCACGCTGGTAATCCAGCCAGCTCCCGCAGGATCTCGACCACCGCGCCGATATCGTAGCCGGCCATCCCCTGCGCCTGCGCCGCGGTGAAGTACGGGACGCTCGCGCTGAACAGAGGCACGGCGCACCCGGTCTCGCGCGCGAAGCTCGCGATGATATCGAGGTCCTTCTGAAACACGCCCACTTTCATGAGCGGCGTCCGATATGTTCCCGCGGCCATGCTCGGACCGCGCACCTGCAGCATCGTCGATCCCGCGCCGCTGCGCGCCAGCAGCTCGACGACCAGCTTGGAATCGAGACCCGCTTTTTCAGCGAGCGCGATCGCCTCGGCCGCGGCTAATGTGTGGATGGTCACCAGCAAGTTCGCGACGTACTTCATCTTCGATCCCGCGCCGAACGCGCCCACGTAATGCACCGAGCTTGCAAGGTGCTTTAACAGGACCTCGGCGCGATCGTAGTCGGCGCGGTCACCGCTCGCAAGCACCGTGATGTCCTTCGAGGCCGCCTGCGATCCGGTGCCGCTGACGGGGGCGTCCATCATCGCGATACCCGCCTCGCCAAGCCGAAGGCGCGCGCTTTCCTTGGCCTCCAGGGACAAGGTGCTGGTTTCGACGACGAGAATCCCGCGGCGTCCCGAGGAAACCACGCCCCGATCCCCGAATAACGCAGCTTCGAGCGCGCTCGCGCTGGGCAAGGACGTAAGGATGATGTCGGCTTCCGCCGCGACCGCCGCCGGCGAGGGACACGTCTCTCCGCCGCGAGCTGTCAGCGCGTTCCGCTTGTCGTCCAGGACGTCGAAGCCCAGGGTCCGGACACCCGCCGCCGCCAGGTGCCCGGCGAATTCGCCGCCCATGATTCCCAGCCCTAGAACTCCGGCGACTGGTCCGCTCATCTTGTCGTCCTGAAAAACCGCGCCACGGCTATGAACATGTTTACCAGGGTAACGCCTCGTCTTGCGGTGGCGCGCAATAGGAAGTACGATAGTTCGACGCAGGCCGCTGCATATTGAGCAAACCCAATGAGCAAACATAAAACCGCCAAAAAACCCTGGTACACCGACCTGACGACCCAGGTTCTGGTCGCCATCGCGATCGCCATAGTGTTCGGGTATTTCGCGCCCGAGAAGGCCGCCGCGATGAAGCCGCTGGGCGACGGATTCATCCGGCTGATCACCATGATCATCACCGTCGTGATCTTCTGCACCGTGGCATCCGGCATCGCCGGCATGCAGGACATCAAGAAAGTGGGGCGCGTGGGCGGCAAGGCGCTGCTCTATTTCGAGATTGTCTCGACCGTGGCCCTGCTCATCGGCATGGTCGTCGGCCATATGGTCGATACGGTCGGCAGCTTCACCGTGAATCCCGCGGCGTTGGACGCGAAGGCCGTGGCGGCCTACGCCGGGCAGGCCAAGGCGCAGAGCGTTTCGGATTTCATTCTGCACATCATCCCGACCACCGTCGTGGACGCCTTCGCGCGGGGCGACATTCTGCAAGTGGTGCTGGTCGCGCTGCTGTTCGGGTTCGCGCTGTCCATGGCCGGACCGCGCTGCAAGCCGCTGGTGGATTGGATCGCGGCGCTGACGCACGGCGTCTTCGGAGTGGTGAATATCGTCATGCGGCTCGCCCCGATCGGCGCTTTCGGCGCGATGGCCTTCACCGTGGGACGCTTCGGCATTCGATCGCTGGAGCCCCTGCTGAAGCTGATCAGCACGTTCTACATCACCTCCATTCTGTTTGTCCTGGTGATCCTCGGCATTATCTGCCGGGTGGCCGGCTTCAGCATCATCAAGTATCTGAGCTACATTAAGGAAGAAATCATACTGACGCTCGCGGTCAGTTCCTCGGAACCCGCCCTGCCGTCGCTGATGGAAAAGATGGAGCGCCTGGGCTGCTCGCCGGCGCTGGTCGGACTCGTGGTTCCCACCGGCTACACGTTTAACACCGACGGTACCAGCATTTATATGACGCTCGCCGCGCTGTTCGTGGCGCAGGCGACTCATACGCCGCTCACGATTCCTCAGGAATTCGCGATCTTCGCGGTGGCTGTCCTGACCTCCAAGGGCGCGAGCGGCGTGCAAGGGGCCGCGTTCATCGCGCTAGTCGGGACCCTGCAGGTGATTCCCACGATTCCGGTCGCGGGCATGGCGTTGATCCTGGGCATCGACCGCTTCATGAGCATGATGCGCGCCTGCGTCAACATGCTGGGCAACGGCGTCGCGACCTTGGTCGTCGCGCGGTGGGAAAAAGAAGTTACCGGCGCATCCCTGAGCCGGGCCCTTTCCGAAAAGTCCAGCGAACTTTCGCTGGTCGCCGAAGTGTAGCAAGTCTCCTGTCCCTGAAGTTCGATGAACAAAACCGGGTGGGGCGGACGCCCTCGTCCGCGCCGGGACCCCTTGGTCCGGCTTCTGAATCGCAGCCCAATAGGGCCGACGTGGGCGTCGGCCGCGGCCCGGGGGGACTGCCCTACCCCGCTGACTTATCGCACGAACCACTGGGACGGGAGACGAGCGGTCCGGCCACTAGTGAGGGCGATCGCCTCCGTGTGGCTGCGCTTCCCGGCCGCGCTGCCGTAACCAGCGCAACGTCTGCCCATCGCCGGGCGGCGGGTCACGAGGTGTCGATTGGGGCTAAGTCTTCCTGCGACAACTACATAGGATCTGGAAGGGGAAGGACGTTTCCTCCCAGGCCCCATGCTGGTCCCGGAGGAACTTTCCATGAATCCTACGAGTGTCCCGGCGATTCCGGCGCAGCCTGACCAGGCCACCTACGGCCCCGCTGTCCTTGCGCTGTTCAAGACGTTTTCGCGCGACACGTACTTCGCCGCGTTCGGCGTGCAGGCCCCCGCGTGGGACGCCTTGCGTGCGCCGAAGTTTTGGTTCGATTCGACGGTGGACGTTTCGACGCCGTCGAACGTCGCCGTCTACAAAGTGGTTGACAGCAGCTCGGGGACGCCGGCGCTGCGCCAGCTCGTGATCCCGGCGGCGGAGGCGGCTGCGGTCAATATTCCAGGTGCCGTCACATACGCGCCCTACGTGATCGCTCCCACGGGCACGACGCGAGCTGGCGCCGGCGTGAATCCCCAGTACCTTAGCCTGCAGACGAGTGCAGCGGATTTGATGCGGCAGTTGGGCGGCTCGGGTCTTGCCGACGAAGGCGCCAGCACACAATTTCCAGCCATCTATCCGGCTAATGAGCCGCGGCGGATGTGGACGTTCCTGATCGCCGGGAATCCCGTCAACGTGGGGATGCTGCTTGCGGCCTTCAATTCGGGCGGCATGGGTGCGCCCGGACGGTGGGATTTGTCCACCGGCTTCCCGCAGTGGATCGCCGCACCTGCCGATCCCACCGGATTGGACGACCGGCACGCGGCGCGTCCCCTGCCGGTGCGGGATCTTCTGCCCAATGAGGAGCTGCAGGCGGAGCCGCTGGGATTGGGAGGCGCGCTCGTGGTGCGGACGGACCTGGTGCAAGCCAACAGCGCTGGATTCACCCCGGACGATCGCAAGCTGCTGCAGCAGATTTTCGCGATCGTGAACAAGTGAGTCCGGCGGGCGCCGACCCGCGCACGATGCGAGCGCTACTTGGCGGCGAGCGCCGCTTCAATCGCGCTGGTGATCTCCTTCGACCCCGGCTCGACCGGCGCATCGAAGCGCGCCAGCACCTTGCCATTGCGGTCCACCAGGTACTTGGTGAAATTCCACGGAATCTCGCCGCCCGTCTTCGGATTCGCCGTTTTGTCGGTGAGGAATTGATACAGCGGAGCCTTATCCTTGCCGGCCACCGAGATCTTGCCGAACATAGGGAAGGTGACGCCGAACTTGGACTTGCAGAACGCGCCGATTTCGGCGTTGCTGCCCGGCTCCTGCGCGCCGAAGTTGTTGGCCGGGAACCCGGCCACCACCAGACCCCGATCCTTGTACTTCACGTACAGCGCCTGCAGGCCTTCGTACTGATAAGTGTAGCCGCATTGGCTCGCGACGTTGACGATCAGCATCACCTTGCCCTTGTAGTTAGCGAGCGGGGTGGGCGCGCCGTTAATGGCGTCGAGGGTAAACTCATGCACGCTGGAGGCGGCAAACGCGGTCGTGGTCATCAACACAGCTCCAAGCAGGTATTTCATGCCTAGATTCTACTACGCGCCGACAAACCCAGAGAGAGGATGCCGAGCAGGCCATTCCGGTCTATGATGGACACCATGCGAATCGCGCTTCTCTTGCCCTCCGCGGCGATCGCCCAAGCCCAAGAGGCGGCCAAGCGGGCGGGGGTCCGGCGCGCGCTGCGCGAGCCGAGCCAGGAGAATTGAAGTGGAGCCGGAGCGCTGGCGCCAGATCGAGGAACTATACCATGCGGCGCGCGAGCGCGCGCCGGGAGAGCGCGAGGCGCTGCTGGCCCAAGCGAGCGCGGAAGTGCGGGGCAAGGTTGAGGCACTGCTGGCGCAAGACGCCTCGGGCGAAAAAATTCTGGACCGTCCAGCATGGGAGGCAGCGCCCAGCTTCCTCGGTCAACCGGGAAGTCTGATCGACCAGCCGACTCAGATGATCGTCGGCCCCGGTGCGCAATTCGGGCCATATAAAATCGAGGCTTCGATCGGCGCAGGAGGCATGGGGGAAGTCTACCGGGCGGTTGATACGCGCCTGGGCCGCAAGGTGGCGATCAAGATCGGCTCGAAGCAATTTAGCGAGCGATTCGAGCGCGAAGCCCGAGCCATTTCCGCGATGAATCATCCGCATATCTGTACGCTCTACGACGTCGGACCCAACTATCTGGTCATGGAGCTCGTCGAGGGCGAGACGCTGGCGGCGGCACACGCGAAGGGAATCATCCATCGCGATCTGAAGCCGGGCAACGTCATGGTGACGAAGCAAGGCGTCAAGGTCCTCGACTTCGGGCTGGCAAGAACGCAGGGCGACGAGACGCTGACCGTCAGCCGCGCAATCATGGGCACGCCCGCCTACATGGCTCCCGAGCAGCGCGAAGGCAAAGATTGCGACGCGCGGACTGATATTTATGCCTTCGGGTGCGTGTTGTATGAGATGCTGACCGGCAAACGGGTGGGGCAGGACAGAACTCCGGTCGAGCCGCCGGCACTGGAAAGCGTGCTGGGGACGTGTCTGGAGAAAGATCCGGAGGACCGGTGGCAGTCCGCGCGGGAGTTGAAGCATGCTTTAGGTTGGGCGGTGGGACAGGCTCCGCCAGAGCGAGTCCGGCGTTCGCGACCCCTACCGTGGGCCGTGGCGGCCGTCATGACGGTTGCCGCCGCGGGCGTCGCGGGCTATTTTCTTACGCGGCCCGCCCCGCTGGCCCTGACCTCGCAGTTCACCGTCGATTCGCCGCCGGATACGATCTTCACAAATCAATTTGCCGCCACCGCGATCTCGCCGGATGGCCGATTCCTGGTGTTCAGCGCAGCCGTCGGCTCCGCCGCGACTAACCTGCGGCTGCGGCCGTTCGATTCACTCGCCGCTCGCTCCGTTCCCGGTACCGAGGGCGGCAATTTCCCGTTCTGGTCTCCTGACAGCAAATCGATCGCATTCTTCGCCAGCGGCAAACTGAAGCGCATTGACGTCGAGGGTGGCGCGCCGCTGGTGTTGTGCGATGCTCCGATAGCAGGCAACGGCTCTGTGGGCGGCGCCTGGAACCGTGACGGGGTGATTCTTTTGGGAGCGCCGGATGGGTTGCACCGCGTTCTGGCTTCCGGCGGCGTGCCGATGCTTCTGACCAAGGCCGATGCTGCCGGCCAGGAATTGGGGCACGGCTATCCTCAGTACCTTCCGGACGGAAAACGCTTCCTGTACTTCGTCCAGAGCGGCAATTCGAACACGCAAGGAATCTACGCCGGCTCTTTGGATCGGCCCCAGGATCGGGTGCAAATCCTTCGGACCGACGCCAAGGCGCTCTACGAACCGGCGGTGGCCAGCCATCCTGGCTACCTCCTATGGCTGCGGGAGCAGACTCTCTTGGCCCAGCGCTTCGGCGCCGCAACCCTGCGCCTGGAAGGAGATCCCACGCCACTCGCCGAGGACATAGCTCTGAACGGCAACCGGGCGGCTTTTTGGACCTCTGGCGCGGGTCTGCTCGTATACCGGACCGGTGGAAATTACTCCAAGGCGAAGCTGGTCTGGATCGGCCGCGACGGGAGGCCCCTGGGGAACGCGGGACCGGAAGACAGTTACGCGTCCCTGCGGCTTTCTCCGGATGGCAAACGAGCAGCGGTCGGGCGACGCGATCCCGCCGGCTACGATGACACCTGGCTGCTCGAGTTCGGCCGGGGTGTGTTCACGCGCTTTACATTCGACCCCAAAGACGATACCGGGCCGGTCTGGTCGCCGGATGGCCGCCAGATCGCCTTCAGCTCCAACCGAAGCGGGTTCTATCAGCTCTACCGGAAAGACTCGGCTGGCGCTGGGCAGGAAGAGCAGCTTACCAGCGGTCCTAGTAACAAGACTCTCTCGGATTGGAGCCGCGACGGGCGATATCTGCTATACACGGGCCGTGGAAAGGGGGGCGACGACCTGATGGCGCTTCCGCTGGAAGGCGAGCGTAAACCAATGGGGGTGCTGCAAACTCCTTTCAACGAGGGCGGAGGAATGTTTTCCCCGGACGGGAAATGGGTTGCGTATTATTCCAATGAGTCAGGCCAAGACGAAGCTTACGTCCGGGCGTTTTCTCCAGCTGCGCCATCGGCAGGAGGCAAATGGCAGGTGTCTAACCAGGGCGGGATGTGGCCCAGGTGGCGGAGCGATGGGAAGGAGCTGTTTTATTTGAACCTCCGACCGACCAGGATGATGGCAGCCGGCATCCGGATGACGGCCACTGGCGTCGAGACTGACACGCCGCACGAATTGTTTCGCATTTCTGTAAACGCAGGGATAACCAGTCCTTACGACGTAACTCCCGACGGCCAGCGCTTCCTGGTGGAGGAAGTATCGGTGGCCGAGCACGCGGCGCCGTTGACGGTTGTCACCAACTGGCGGGCGGGACTGAAATAGGATGACCGCGGAATGCTGGCGGCAGATCGAGGAAGTGTACCATGCAGCGGGGATGCGCGACGGAAAGGGAACGGGCAAGGGGCGAAAAGGATGCCCCGCAGCGAATTCCGATCTATGATGGACACCATGCGAATCGCTCTTTTCTTGCTAGCCGCGGCAGCTGCCCAAGCCCAGGACGCCGCAGCCACCCGCGTCGACTGGCCCCACTATGGGGGCACGCAGTTCTCCTGGCGTTACAGTGCGCTCGATCAAGTCAACACGACCAACGTCAAGAACCTCGCCCCCGCCTGGATCTTTCAAACCGGCGATTACGTGGAAAACCTGCAGGCCACGCCGATTGTTATCGGCGGCGTCATGTACCTGATCACGCCGCGAGCGCAGGTCTTCGCGCTGGACGCCACTACGGGGAACGTTATCTGGCATTACCGCTCGCCCGCTCCGCGGCTGGGCGCGCCCGGCACGATCGCCGATTTCAACGGCAACCGCGGCCTCGCCGTTTCAGCCGGCCTGGTCGTGTTCGGGACCGCCGACAGCTACCTGGTCGCCCTCGATCAGAAAACCGGACGCGAGGTTTGGAGGGTCAGCGTCGATGACACCAAACAATGCGGCTGCAGCATCACGGCCGCTCCACTCGTCGTGAAAGACAAGGTTGTCGTCGGAGGCAACGGCGGCGACGCAGCCCATCGCGGCTATCTCACGGCTTTCAACATCAAGAACGGACGGCTCGCGTGGCGCTGGTACGTGATCCCAGGCCCCGGCGAAAAGGGCAACGAAACATGGAAGGGCGACTCGTGGAAATTCGGCGGGGGCGCGCCCTGGCTCACCGGCTCCTTCGACCCCGATCTGAACCTGATTTATTGGGGCACCGGCAATGCGGCCGCCGATTTCTTCGATGGCGACCGCGTCGCCACCACGGACAAGAGCAAGGACGTGAACCTCTACACCGCGAGCGTCGTCGCTCTCGACGCCGACACCGGCAAGCTGCGCTGGTACTACCAGGAGGTCCCCGACGACCTGTGGGATTTCGACTCCGCCTATGAAGTTCTGCTGATGGATCGTGAAGTGCGCGGCCGCATGCGCAAGATTCTCGTCCACATGAACAAGAGCGGCCTCACGTTTGTGCTCGACCGTACGACGGGAGAATACCTGGGCTCATTCAATGTCCCTGAGGTCTTCAACTGGATCGTGGGCGTCACCGAAAACGGTACGCTGGTTGGTCGAAACGAGCCGAAGGTCGGCAAGACGGCCCTGGTATGTCCCAGCGTCGCGGGGGCCAAGAGCTGGAACTCCACCGCTTATTCTCCTCGCACCGGATTTCTCTTCGTCCCGGTGAACGAGATTTGCGAAAACGCGACCCCGAACGATGACAAGCCCGAGGAGGGCCGCACTTACATGAATGGCTCCTTTCCCCTGGTCCGTCCGCCCGGCCGCGCTACTTACAGCCACGTCGACGCCTGGGATCCGGTTACGGGAAAGCGCGCCTGGAGCTATCCTTACAAATTTCTTTTGCTCTCCTCGATGCTCGCGACCGCCGGCGACCTGGTCTTCACCGGTGATCCCGAGGGCAACTTCTTCGCGCTTCACGCGCGCACCGGCGCGAAGCTGTGGAGCTTTCAGACCGGCGCCGGCCATCGCGGCGCGGCCGTTTCTTATGCCGTCAATGGCCGTCAGTATGTCGCGACCTCCACCGGATGGCAACAGACCGTGGTCGGGGGCGCGGCCGCCGGCCTGTTCCCGCAGGAGACTTGGCGGCAAGGCTCCACGTTAGTCGTCTTCGCTCTGCCGGAGGCGGCTAAATGAGCCGGAGATTATTCCCGATTCTAGTGACGATCGCCTTCGCGACCGCCGCGGTATCCACGCTGCGAGCGCAGAATCTGCAAGAGGTCCTCCAACGCGGTGAAGAAGTATTCGGCAAGACCTGCGCCGCAGGTTACTGCCACGGCTCGAAAGGAGCGGTCGCGGCGGGCGCGCCGCGCCTGGCCGCGCGAGGATTCACGCAGGCCTACATCGCGACCACCATTGCGCGAGGCGTGCCCGACACATCCATGCCCGCTTTTGGAACGAGCCTCCCGGCTGCCGATCGCGTGGCGGTGTCAGCCTACCTGGCGACTCTGAACGGCGTGGCGAACCCCAACATCGCGGGAGCGCTCGCGGCGCCCGTCGCCGCGGCTCCGCAACTTTCGCCCGAAGCCGCCCGCGGACGCGAGCTCTTCTCCGACGCCACCCGTGGTTTTGCACGATGCTCGACGTGTCACGAAGTCAACAGCATTGGCATGTCCGTCACGACTCCCATTTCCACGGTCCCCACCAACGCCGCCGCCTTGAAATCGCTCGCGACCCCGAACGTCTCCAGCGCCACCGTCGATGGCGAAACCATGCCCATCCTGATGGTCGCTCGACGGGCTCAGTCGGTCGCATTTTACGATTTGACGATGGCCCCACCTGTGCTTCGCACTGCCGCTCCGGCGGCGATTCAAACGCGCGACGGCAGCTCCTGGAAGCATTCCTCCGTCATCGGCGGATACAGCGACGCGGAACTGACGGCGATTCTCGCCTACCTGCGCACCGTGAACTAGCTTGTTGAAAAATGGGACAGACAGCTCTGGCCACTCCCCCGTTTGCTCGTGAAGTCAGAAATTTACGGGAGCGGGACAGAGTAGTCTGTCCCCTTTTTCAAAGAGCCGGGCGCGTCAGCCGATAGAGCACGGGGCCTGGAATCCAACGCGCCAGCCCTTCCGCGAAACCCGCGCCGAGCGCTCCCCTTATCATCGACGCGACGCTATACTGCCTCCGCAGAATCCGCCGGCATTCCGCGTTGTAGGATGCAACTGAAATTCCGCGGGCCGCGCTCTGGCCGGCGAGCTTACCGGTGCTCAGCGCGGACAAGATTCCCGATCCGGTGAACGGATCGACGAAACCCATGGCATCTCCGGCCAGATAGGCGGCCGCGTGATTGCGGAATTCGTCGTGAAAAACCAGGGGACCGGAGATCAGCCAGTCAAAGCTGCGTTCGAGCGGATGTAATCGCTCGCGCAAGCTCTCCGGGAACAGCGCTTCGGGCTGGAAGTCCGACGTGTGCAACAAATCCTCAGGCGCCAAACCGCATACGTTAACCGCGCCGTCTTCCACCGGGCTGACGCCGGCGTAGCAGCCACCGAAGAAGAACATCTCGACCGCCTCATCCACCGCGCCCCGAAAGTGGGCCTTGAACCCAAAGAGCCGCTCGCCCTTGGGAGCCGGTTTCTGGCGTCCATGAGCGATAACAGTGGCGTTGGAAGGCGCGTCCGGCGTCTTTATCGCCTCGATCCGCAGCTCCGCTCCACGCCGGACCGCTTCCTCCAGTAGAAGTCCATCCAGGGCGAAGCGGCTCAGACTGTATGCGGGCTCCGGTAGACGGAAACGTTTCTCACGACCGCCGATATGCAGCACGGCTGTTCTGAGAAACGCAGGACGCGCAGCCACGAAGGCTTGCGCCATATTCAGCGACTCGAAAATGGAAAGGATCTCCGGCGACAAGAACTCGCCGCAAACCTTGTGACGCGGGAATCGCGACTTCTCGTACACGGTCACGGAGGCGCCTTCCTCCAAAGCCGCGAGAGCCGCCGCGCTGCCAGCTGGCCCCCCGCCGATGATCGTGACTGGACGCGCGTCCATTACGAATCGCTTTGCCAGGAGATATCGATCACCTGGCGGATATATAGCGGCGCGACCGCATGGCGCACACGCGCGCCC
Source organism: Bryobacteraceae bacterium (assembly GCA_035934795.1). Lineage (GTDB taxonomy): Bacteria > Acidobacteriota > Terriglobia > Bryobacterales > Bryobacteraceae > Palsa-187. The sequence continues at coordinate 91,050 of DASYXM010000010.1, forward strand.
GTGCCCTGAACCGCGATGTCCACGATTCTTCGCAACTCGCGAGGAGTGTAAGAGCGCCGGATCGAGGTGGCCCCGTCAGCGACGTTAATCGGCGGCAGAAACGGACCCACGAAGATGCGGAACAACCACAACGGCAGCCAGTGCCTCACCGGATCGAGGACGATAAGGCGACCGCACGACTTAGAGACGTTGCGGATCAGCCGGACAATATCCGCTTCCGATAGATGATGGACCAGGCAGACCGCCAGAGCCACATCCGCGCGGGGCAGCGGATCGGCAACGGCGTCGCCGGCAAGTATGGGGACGGGCGACGACTCAGGAGCAGGCCGTAAATCAAATCCGATTACGTCCACTCCCAATTCTCGGCGGATCTCCTGGAGCAAGGCACCGTGCCCGCATCCGAGATCGAGCACGCTGCGCGCGTGGCTGTCGCGAAGCCGGTTGAGAATCGCCGCCGTGTCTCCCAGCCAGTGGTGCATTCGCGCCAGGCTGTTGTACGCATCCGCCACGACCTCTTCGGGGAGGGTCGGATTTTCCAGCAGCTCGACCACGTCGCGGCGATCCATTTCATGAGCATATCGCTCGCGGCGGCTCTACGGGCTGCCGGGAGCTGTCCGTTTTTTCCGCGGCGGGTTGGAGATACACTAGCTTAGACGGCGGACGGCACGGAAATCGCGCGACCTGACACGTCTCCTGACCTGCGAATAGGAGGTGTTCGATGAGGACGACGTTTGGGAATATTTTGGCTGTGTGCGCGGTCCTGCTGGCGCTCGCCTGCACCGCGATGCTCGTAGGCCGCGCGACCGCGGCGCCGCAGGGCGCCAGCTATCACCTGGTGAAGAAGGTCGACCTGCACGGCGACGGCGGTTGGGATTATTTTGAAGCTGAGGCCGCCACGCACCGCGTGTTCATCCCGCGCCAGACCCACATGATGGTGGTGGATCCGGACGGCAAGCTGCTGAAGGATGTGGGAAACCTCAAAGGTTCGCATTCGGTCGAGTTTGCACCCGACCTGAAACGTGGCTTCCTCAGCAACGGCGGCGCTCACTCGGTCTCGATCTTCGATCTGACGACGCTCGACACCATCAAAGAAGTCCCGATCCCCAATCGCAATCCAGATGCAATTCTGTACGATCCGGCCACCAAGCGCCTGTTCTCCTTTAACGGCGGAAACGACCACGAAGCGACGGCCATTGACGCCAAGACGGGAGAGATCGTGGGCAGCATTCCGCTCGGCGGAAAGCTGGAAACCGGACAAGCCGATGGCGCCGGGCACGTTTATGTGAACGTCGAGGACACCAACCAGATTGCCGCGATCGACTCCAAAACTCTCAAGGTTCTGAATGTTTGGTCCGTCCCGGGGTGTGAGGAGCCGGCGGGGATGGCCATCGATACGGCGCATAAGCGCCTGTTTGCGGGCTGCCACAGCAACATCATCGCCGTGGTGGACTATGCGACTGGGAAGGAAGTCGCAACCATTCCGATCGGGCAGGGCGTGGATGCAAACCGGTACGACCCGGGGACGGGACTTGTGTTCGCGTCCTGCGGCGACGGCACCATCACGGTGGCGCACGAGGACACACCCGACAAGTACACAGTGGTCCAGACCATCAATACACAGCGCGGCGCGCGCACCATGGCGATCGACACCAAGAATCACAATGTGTACACGGTGACCGCGGACCTTGGCCCGCCGGGACCTCCAACAGCCGAGATCCCTCGGCCGCGCCCGACGATCGTCCCGAACACGTTTGTTCTGCTGATCTATAGTCGATAACAATCGGGAGCGGATAACAATCGGGAGCCGTGAGAATCGACCGCGGCTATTTGCCCGCGTCCGGCAGAGTGTACGCGATCGCGAGCGCGGCCCAGCTCGCCGCTCCCGCCGAAATGAATTGATTATTGCCGAACGGGTAACCGCTTTCAAAGTACGGTTGCGTGGGGAACGACCGGGTCTTCACTAGCCACGAACCGTCCTGATACTGATTCCGCTCGAGGAATCGAACGCCGTTGCGGTAAGCGTCGTTCGTCGACGATACACCTGCGACATGCAGCGCGTAGAGAGAAATCCCCGTTGCGTAGGCGTCCGGTTCCATATCGTCGCGCTGCGCCCAGCCGCCACCTTCGCGTTGCTGGCCGAGGATCTGTCGCACTGCCCCATCTACTTCGGACTTTGAAGCCTTCGCCCACACGAGCCCCATCAGCTTCATCGAACGGTCTTCGGCCGAGCGCGCGTTCACGGCCGCGAGCCAGCGTTGAGCGAGCCGGATTTTCTCTTCCAATTGACCGTGGCGTCCCGCCAGCGGATAGAGAGTCAGCGAGCGCACGCCCATCGCGGTCGCCGTAACGAGAGTGTCTTCCATCGGCGGGCGCGAAACACCGTTGGGCGTCCACGACCCATCCGGCATTTGGAGCGATGCTGCGGCGTGGGTGAGCTCGGCGGTGATCGTGTTAAGAGGATATTTCTCGGCTGCGAGAGCCATCATCACATAGCCGATCGTGATGATGTTACCTCCGGGCTGGTCGCCCTGCATCGCCAGTTCGCCAGCCACTTTATACGAAGCCTCGATCTGCTTCAGATTCGTCTGCTCCATTTCCTGGTTGATGGCGATCCCTTTTTTGCGAGCTTCCGCCGCGGCCATCGCGACCAAGGCCTGGCTGTGACAACTGATGCAGCCGCGTTTCAGGTAGGCCGGTGGCGCGGCGGGCAGCAGTAAATTCACGGCCCGTTCGACCGAAACGCGAGGATCGGCGATGCCGCCCGCTTGCGGATTCGGGTACGTTCTCTGACGCGGCCCGTGACCGCGCGTGGCTCCGAACTTTTCGAGCGCGGCGATCTTGTCCCGATCGGCGCGGTAGATCGCCCAATCGAGAGGGCGCTCTCCGTCGATGTCCTCGGCGTTGGGGTTGGCTCCTTTTTCGAGCAGCAGCTTGACCGTGGCCGCTCCCGCTTGCTCCGAAGCCGCCGCCGTCATCAACGCCGTGCGGTGGTACGGGCCGGCTTCCGCGTTCACGTCGGCTCCGCGCTCGATCCATTTCTCGATCAGCGGCGGGTCCTGCCAGTGGGCCGACATCGCCAGGGCGTCCTTTTCGATTCTTGCGCCCTTCGACAGCAAATATTCCAGCGTGGGCCGGTACTGGCGCGCGTAGCGCACCGTTGTTCCATACCCGGGTTCATTGGGATCGCAGCCGCGATCCACCAGATACCGGACCACATCGACGTCGGCCGACACCGCCGCCCGGCCCAGAGCGTGCATGCCGAGGCGGTCCTTAGCATGAAGATCGGCGCCGTGATCGAGCAGCAACTGCAAGACGGCCACCGATCCGGGATAGCTCGCGGCGACCAGCAGCGCCGTCCGCTGCAGATTCTTAGACCGCGCGTTGACGTCCGCTCCGGAGGCGATCAGAAGCTTGGCCTTGGCCACGTCGGGCATGGCCCACATCAGAGCGGTCGCGCCCGCTTTGTTGATTGCGTTGGGATCTGCGCCGCGATCGAGCAGCAACTTGACGCAACCCGCGTCGGCGTACAGCACTGCGGCCATCAAGGCGGGTGTGTCTTCGGCGTTCCGCTCGTTCGGATCGATCCCCCGGTCAAGCGCACGCTTTATCGCCGCGGGGTCCGACTTCTGGATCGCCTGGAACAGCGGGTCCGCCGGTGTTCCCGCCGCCGGTGTTTCCGCCGCTGGCGTCTTTACGAGAAAGAGCCCGATTGCGAACACCACCGCAAGAACCGATCCACGCAGGTACATCGCACACTCCTGGCCGATCTCCACGGCGGTCCGGTGTTTCCGGAGCCGAAAAGCCTAAGTCAGAACGATTTTATCCCAATCACGCGCGATGAAGCGGATGTGTTCGTTCTCAAGCCATGACGGCTTCGCTCTCGACGGGCACTTCCTTCGGCGCGCGGCGCTGCGATACATACGCCAGCGTATACAGCAGCATTGCGAGCAGCAGCAGCGAGCGCAAGCCCATCCACAGCGAAAGGGATTCCAGCAAGCCGCCCACCAGGGCTCCCAGCAGATTCGATCCTAGCGCCGATCCGCTGAATCGCGCCGCCGCGAACGTGCGAATGAACAGGATACTCGCGAAGAACACCGGACTGCACAGGACCACTACGGCTCCCGTCAGTTTGAGCGCGAACGAGTTGGAAAAGAGCGCCGAGACCGGCACAAGATACTCCACCAGGAGCGCCGTCAGCAGGCCCGCATAGGCGACTGGAGTTGGAATTCGCCACCCGGCTTTCTCCAGAATGTTCGCCACCACGATCAACAGCAGCAGGCCCGAGATGGTGATGGAGTTCACGATCCACGTGGTTCCGAACAGCAGCGCCATGCGGCTCACGATCTGCGATTCCATCAGCATGAATCCGGCTCCCAGGAAGAAGAACGGCCACGCGATCTGCTCCACCGGAATCGCCGTGCGCTTCATCAGCCACCAGCAAACGAACGCCAGAACCAGCGAGATCAGCAGCACGCTGCTGGGCAGCCCGGGCGCCCGCTGGTAGAAAAACGGCCAATCGTCGGTCGTGATCTGGGCGTCCTGCATGGGTATATCGTGGTGTTTCTCGATGTGGTTCTTCAGGCCGGGCTCTTCAATGGCCGCAGCGATGCGATTCTTATCGCCGACGATGAAGAACGTCCCCGGCGACACATTGAAGGATTGATCGACGCCGAACGCGAGTGGATCTCTCCCAAAGACATCCGTGAGCGTAGCCTTCAACCTTCCGGCGATGAACGCCTTGCCGGTTAGAAATTTAACGACCATGATGCCGTCCGGCTTCAGCAGATTCCGAGCCGCCGTGAGGGCCTCGCGCGTATACACGTAATTGTCGATGCGGATGTTGGAGTAATGGGAGCTGGTGGTGTGCGAATCGAGCAGCGAAAACAGGATCAGATCGAAGCGGTCATGCGAATTCTGCATATAACTTCGCGCGTCGTCGTTGACGATTTTCACACGCGGATTGGAATACGGGTGTTCGAAATGGAGTTGCTTGCCGAGTTTGAGAATCATGGGGTCGATTTCAACCGCCGTCACGGCTGCTGCGCCGTTACGCAACGCGGCGGCGACATCGTTGCCCATTCCCGAGCCCAAAATCAGCACCGTGGGAGGATTTCGATAAAAATGATACGGGATGTTGTAAGCGTTCCATTCCGGCGGAACACGCTGGAACAACTCCTGGCGCGCTCGGACGAAACTGTCTGACAAATCGACTACATATTGAAACCAGCTGTCGTTGGTCGTCAGCTGATAGGAGACCGTCTCCCCCTGGTAAGTGCTGGCGGCCCACGTCAGCTTCTGATACGGCGACCACTCGCTGTGGGCCTGGCCCGCCCCCATCCCGGGTACAAGCACATCTTGGATCGAGCTGTTGGATGCCGGGAGGCTCACCATGCCCACGCAGAAGATGGTGGTTGCCACCGCCGCCCAGCGCGTTCGCTTGGTTACGCATATCGAAGTCAGCATCAACACGCCGGCCACCAGAAACCACACCGAAGGCGGCTGATAAAACAGGCACAAACCCGTATAGAGCAGCACGCCGAGAAGACTGCCGATGATGTTGACGGAATATCCCTTAATGCCATCCGCCGATCGTTCCAGCATGCGCGCCGTGATCTGCCCCACGGGAATGAAGATCAGCGACAGCAGCGAGAACAGCGGAACCACCAGCAGCAACGTTATCCCCAGACCCGTCAGCGTCAACTTGTTCAACGGCAGGCTCGGCCCCCCCCACACCTCCACCTCCGTCGTCGAGCCGAGCAGCGCTGTGAGCATCGGGATGAGCCGGCGCAATTCATCCCACGGCAGCTTGATCAGCAGCGCGAAGTAGGCCATCGGAGCGCACAGCGAAAGCAGGTTGACGGGCTGCTTGGAGAGGTACGCGCCCAGGCCGAATCCGAGAAAGCACGCAATCAGCACGAAGTTTTTGAAGTACGCGAAGATCGTAATTTCCGACGAGATCCACCGGATCATCAGCAGTTCCAGAAACAATCCGAGCACGCTCACGATCAGGAGCCGCCAGTAGGTGTTGGGAAGCGCGCCCTCCGGCACCTCCAGCGCCTTCATCCAGCTTGGCAGGGGCTTCTTGCCCGTCCGGCGATACACCTGGAAAAGTGCGAAGCTGCTAAATAAACCCGCCCAAACTGCTGCAACTAAAGCCATAATCCAATCACCCCGCGTCTTGAAGTCGTGGCGGGCGTCGCCCGCACTGTCTTATTCGGCAGAAAACCGGAATTACCGCAGGGGTTTTGCGGCCCCTGAAAGAGGGCCGATCCTCTGGGGGGCGTGATCCAGCGGGGTATTGGATATTGCAGCCGGCCCTATCGGCGGGATGCCTCCACCACGGAGAAGAAACTATTCTCAATCGGAGCGACCCGTTCCAACTTCAGGCCGGCCGCATCCAGCAACCGCACGAACTCATCTGCGGTCCGTTCCTTGCCTCCCAGAGTCACCATCATCTCCAGATCGATCAGCCGGTACGGGTGGCCTACCGGCTTACCGGGCTCGACCACGATCTCGGCGACCAGCACGCATCCATGCGCGGGCATGGCGTCGCGGCAGTTGCGGAGAATCCGCACGCAGGTTTCGTCGTCCCAATCGTGCAAAACCGACTTGATGAAGTACGCGTCGAACCCGGGCGGCACCGACTCCATGAAATCGCCGGCGAGCACTTCGCAGTTCACGAATCCCTTCCCGGACAGATACTCACGCGCGACGTCAGCCGTGCGTGGCAGGTCGAACAGCGCGCCTCTTATGTCGGGATGCCGCGCGAGAATGTCCGCCAGAACATGTCCCTGAGCCCCGCCAACATCGACGATCGACCGGAAGCGAGCGAACGGAAAGCCATCGGCGATCTTGGCGCCTTCCGGCCCATAAATGCCGGCCATGAATTTGCTCATGAGCTCGCTGCGCTTGGGATCGGAAGCGATGTACTGAAAAAAAGGCATGCCGTTGACGGCGGCGAAAGCCGGGGCGCCCGATTCCAGAACCGCCGGCAGATGTTGCCAGCTTCTCAACATCGCGTCGTCGTTCAAAATCAGGATCATCGCCCGTAGCGACGGCGATGCGTCGCTGCGCATGTAGCTGGAAATCTCGGTGTTGGAAAACCGGCCGTCGGCGGATTCCTCGAATACGCCGAGCCCCGCCAATCCGCGCAACAGCCGGCCCAGGTTGCCTGCCGGGAGACCGGTCGCGGCCGACAATGCTTCCGCCGTTTTCGGCCCATCCGCCAGGAGATCGGCGAAGTTGCGCTCGGCCGCCGTCCGGAGCGCGAGCGAGATGTGCGATCCGCTCAATAGTTCAACCAGGCGCAAATAGGACGCAGAAACGTTGTTGGGCATTTTTCAGGATCGGCCTTCACTGCGGCGCGATGGCCGCCCGCCCGTCGCGGAGCACATATTTCTGAATTTTCCCTGTCGCGGTTTTCGGCAGCTCCAGCAAAAACGTAAAACCGTCCGGAACTTTGAAATGCGCCATGTGGGCGCGGGCGAATTCCCGAAGCTCTTGTTCGGTCGCCGATGCGCCGACCTTCAGGACCACGAATGCGTGCGGCGCCTCGCCCCACTTCTCATGCGGAACGCCCACCACCGCGATCTCCTGCACGGCGGCATGCCGCAGCAGAATGCCTTCGACCTCCACCGAGGAAATGTTTTCGCCGCCGCTGATGATCACGTCCTTGAGCCGGTCGCGGATTTCGGCGTAGCCGTCGGGATGGACCACGGCCACGTCGCCCGTGTGCATCCACCCGTCCCGCATCGCCAGCACGGTGGCTTCGCGGTCGTTGAAATACCCTTTCATGATGACGTTTCCGCGGGCGACAATCTCCCCCAGCGTCTGGCCGTCGTGCGGCACTTCATTGCCCTGAGGGTCCACCACGCGCAGCTCCCCGGAAGTAATCAGCTCGACCCCCTGGCGCGCCTTGATAGCGGCACGCTCCTTGGACGCGAGCAAGGCGTGCTCGGGCAACGGTTCACAAATCGAAATCTTGGGTGTGGTCTCGGTCATGCCGTAAACCTGCGTGAGCTCCCACCCTAGCTCGCTTTCCACTCGTTCGATGGTGGCCGCGGCCGGCGGCGCTCCGGCCGTCAGAACACGCAGCCCGCGCGGAGCATCCTTGCGCACTTCGTCCGGCGCGTTCGCGAGCGCGATCAGCACCGTGGGAGCCGCGCACAGCATGGTGGCGGATTCCCGCTTCATCAAGGGAAAGGCAGTCTTCGGCTCCACTCTTCGTAGGCAGATGTGCGCGCCGCCCACCGCCGTCACCACCCATACGAACGTCCACCCATTGGCGTGAAACATGGGCAGCGTCCACAGGTAGCGGTCGGCCGGCGTCATGTGGAAGTGAATCAGCGTCCCCGCCACGTTCAGATACGCATTGCGGTGCGTGATCATCACGCCCTTGGGCCGGGACGTGGTGCCGCTGGTGTAGTTGATGGTCAGGACGTCGTTCTCGCCGATCTCCGGCCGCTCGAACGCGGGAGACGTCGCGGCGATCGTCCGCTCGTAATCGAGCCAGCCCGCATGAGCTCCCTCAAGAGCAACAAAGTGTTCGACGCTCGGAATTTCGGCGCGGATCGAATCGACCGCGTCGAGGTAATCCGAATGGACGCACACCACGCGGGAGCCACTGTGTCGAATCATGTACGCGAAATCCGCCGGGGTCAGGCGGTAGTTGAGCGGAACCAGCACCGCTCCGATCTGTGGGACCGCGTAGAAAGACTCCAATTGCGCGTGCGTGTTGGGCGCGATATAAGCCACGCGGTCGCCCTGCCGGACGCCCCACGACTGCAGTGCGGCCGACCAGCAGTCGCACCGTTTCAGGAACGCCGCGTAGGTGAACCGCAGGTCTCCATCGACCACCGCCTCGCGATCCGCGTACAGCCGGCGCGCGCGCCGCGCAAAATCCAGGGGAGTGAGAGGGGTCTCCACGGGTTTTTATGATAACTCACACCCGCTTCATCTCGGCTCATTCGATTCTGCTACTTTGAGATCAAACTGAAATGTGCAGGAATATCAAAACCCTCTTCAATTTCGATCCGCCCGTGACCGACGAGGAGATTCACGCGGCTTCGCTCCAGTTCGTGAGAAAGATCAGCGGCTTCAACAAGCCGTCGAAGGCCAACCAAGGCCCGTTTCTTGCGGCGATCGAGGAAATCGCCGGCGTCTCGACGCGCCTTCTCCGTTCGCTTGAGACGAACGCGCCCCCGAAGACTCGCGAAGAAGAGGCCGCCCGTGCGAAAGCTCGAGCCGCGCAGAGATTCGGAACGTAGTTGAAAAAGGGACAGACCTAATTCCGCCCGAAAATGCCGATGTAGACGCCCTTGGACAGCACCTTGCCGTTCATGGCGTTCATCAGGTCCGCGCGCGAGGTCGACGCCGGGAGGCCGAGCTTCGCGCTCAACGCGAAAACTTCCAGCGTATAGTGATGATCGCCGTGTCCCGGCGGCGGGCAGGGACCCAAATAGCCGTCGCCGCCGGCGATATTCTTAATCTGCTTCGCGCCATCGGCCTGATCGCCCTTCGCCACGTTCTCCGGCAAGCCCTTCGATGTCGCGGGAATGTCGAAAATCGCCCAGTGCAGCACATCGGTTGTGGAACCGCCGATCACCGGGTCTGGATCGTGCATGATCAGGACGAAGCTCTGTGCGCCCGCGGGCGCGTTCGACCAGCTGATGGCCGGCGACGGGCTGTTCTGCCCCGCGGCGCAAGTGAATCTGGCGGGAATGCGCGCGCCATCCGCGAAATCCGCGACCTTTATGTTGAGCATCGGAGGCGGGCCCTGCTTCTTGCCGCCTTTGTCTTGTGCGTTCACGACGGTAACCGACGCGATCAGTGCGGCGGCCATGGCCAGTTTCGTGGAAGTCATCGGTTATTCTCCTTGCCTGTCGAAAATGTTGATTCTTCGTCAGCGTAGCTGAAACAGGCCGGCTACTTCAAGGCTCTCCTAGCCAGGGGAGATGCTAGAGATGATCATGCAAGATGAACCAATACGTGAAGCTCTGAATAAGCACTGGCACGCGTCGGCGGCCGGCGATGCCGACGCGGAACACGACATTTACGATGAAGATGCCATTTGCGACTATCCTCAGTCGGGCGAACGAATCTTCGGGCGAAGAAACTTGCAGGCCTTGCGGAGTCACCATCCGGGCAAGCCGTCGGGTTTCAACGTCAGACGAATTCTCGGGAAAGGCGATCTCTGGATCACGGAATACACAATCACCTATCAGGGGCGACCAGCGTACACAGTGAGCATTATGGAGTCCCACAACGGTAAGGTCGTGCACGAGACACAGTATTTCGCGGAGCCCTTCGAGGCGCCCGCTTGGCGGAGCCAATGGGTTCAGCGGATCGCGTGATCTTCTCAAGAGCATCCTGCTCGCGGCATTATCGTGGTCATACCCGAGCTCGTGGTGGCGGCTGAAACGAAACGACCCCGTGCCGCCGCCTCGGGCGTCCGGCTCTCCGTGGGTGTATAGTATCCGCTGGAGGTATATGGGCCGATGAAGATCTTCACGACCACGTTCATGTTGGCTTCCCTGATGACCCCGCTCACGGCGCAATGGGCGCAATATCCCACGCCCGCCATCCCGCGCACCGCCAATGGCAAAGCGAACCTGGCCGCCCCGGCGCCGCGCACCGCCGCCGGCAAACCCGACCTCTCGGGTCTGTGGGAGGTCGTGACCGACGTCGAAGGCCGCACGACCGCGGACATCAAGCCCGCCGACGTTCAGCCGTGGGCGCAAGCGCTGATTCAGCAGCGCACGGAAAACTTCGGCCGGGACAACCCCCATTACAAGTGTCTGCCGCAGGGCCCCATCTACTCGACCGCCGGTGGGTTCAAGAGGTTCATTCAGACTCCGGCGATGATGGTCATCCTGAACGACGATCTCACATACCGGCAGATCTTCACGGACGGCCGCGCCCTGGAGGGCGATCCCAATCCGAGTTGGATGGGATATTCGGTGGGCCACTGGGAAGGAGAGACGCTGGTAGTGGAGAGCAACGGATTCAACAACCGGACATGGCTGATGGGCTACCGTCCGCACACCGAATCGTTGCGCATCACGGAGCGCTTCCGGCGGCCCGATTTCGGCCACCTGGATGTCGCCGTGACCTTCCAGGATCCCGAGGCTTTCAACCGGGCCTGGACCGTTCCGGTCCATTCGCGATTTGCCGCCGACACGGAACTGATCGAAGCGGTCTGCAATGAATTTCCCAACAACGAGCAGGAGCACTGGATCGGCAAGACCTCGGACGCCGAGACCAAAGCGGTGAAGGTCGCTCCCGAGGTCCTGGCGAAATACGTCGGCGTCTACAAAGGGATCTATCTGCGGAACGCTGAGGTGGTCGAGGTGACTCTTTCCGACGGTAAACTGTTCGTCGCTTTAAACGGAGGGGAGAAGCGTGTTGTATTTCCGCAATCGGAAACCAACTTTGCCGGCACCGGATTCGGCTACCAGTTCATCCTGGACGACCGTGGCATCGCTTCGCACGTGGTCGAGAGTCGCGTGTCCGGCGACTACAAGTACGAACGCCAGAAATAGCTCCTGAAGCGGGCGGCAGGCGAACGTGGCGGCAGTTCGATTCGGTCCCACATGGCATGGCCGCTGTCGCCGGCGGGGGCGAAATTCGTCCGAAACGAGCGTCTTCCCGTCCGGAGAGACGCGATAGAGCAATCGCTCGTCGTTCATTTGCGGTAGGCGGCGAGAAGCGTGTGGAGGCGAGATGACACCCTTACTGAACCGAAGAAGTTTCTTCAGACAATCGTCTGCGCTGCTGGCCGCCACTCAGGCCGGCTCGTTCGGCCGGCTCGCGCTGGGCGCCGAAACAACCGACGCGATCGCCGAAACGTCGTACGGCAAAGTGCGCGGCGCCGTTTCCGGCGATATCAAGATCTTCAAAGGCATTCCCTACGGTGGAAATACGGGCGGTCAGAACCGCTTCATGCCTCCGGTGAAGCCCGGTGCCTGGACCGGAGTTCGGGACGCTCTCGCCTACGGTCCTACCGCGCCACAGACGGTAGGTGAGCGCCGGGGCGCCGCCGCCGCGAGGCCCGCCGAGAGCGAAGACTGTCTGGTGCTCAACGTTTTCACGCCGTCCTTGAGCGGCGGGGCGAAACGGCCGGTGATGGTCTGGCTACACGGCGGCGGCTTCTCTACGGGCTCCGGTTCGGGACCGATTCTCGACGGCACGAATCTGGCGCACAGCGGCGACGTCGTGGTGGTCAGCCTGAACCACCGCCTGAATGTGCTCGGCTTTACCTATCTCGGGGAGCAGGCCGGCTCGGATTTTGCTCTGTCGGGCGGCGTGGGGTTGCTCGATCTCGTGGCGGCGCTGGAATGGGTGCGCGACAATATCGCCCACTTCGGCGGGGATCCGAATCTGGTCACGATCTTCGGCCAGTCCGGCGGTGGCCGCAAGGTTGCGACGCTGATGTCGATGCCTTCGGCCCAGGGGCTTTTTCACCGCGCGATTATCGAGAGCGGCGCCGTGCTGCGGCTGATGACGCGGGAAGATGCGATCCACTACAGTGAGCTGCTTCTGGCGGAACTCGGGCTGCGGGGAGATCAGGCGCGCGAACTGCAATCGGTTCCGCTGGACCGGCTGCTGGCTGCCAATGCGGCGGCCCTGAAGAAAACCGACCAGACGGCGCCGGGGTACACGCCAAACACGCCGATGGTTGACGGCAAGGCGATCCCGGCCCATCCTTGGGACCCTGCAGGCCCCGCTCTGTCGGCGAAAATTCCCCTGCTCATGGGATGGGCCCGGACCGAGGAAACCCTCTACGACCGGCCGACGCCCGAGACCCTGGCGCTCGACGAGGCGGGGCTGAAGGCGCGCGCCGCCAAGCGTCTCGGCATGGATCCGTCGCGAGTGATCGAGACGTACCGTAAAGCGCATCCGGACGCTTCGCCGTGGGATCTTTATATCCTGATCGCCACCGACCATCCTCGCGGCATCTACGCGCGCGAGCTGGCGAAACGCAAAGCGGCGCAGGCGGCGGCGCCGGCTTATCTATATCGCTTCGATTGGGAGACGCCGGAGGGCGGCGGGCACATGCGGTCGCCGCACACAATCGAGATTCCGTTCGTGTTTCACAACGTCGCGATTGCGGGACCGCTGATCTCGAAAATGCCGGAGGCGTACGCGCTGGCCGAAAAGACGAGCGCGGCGTGGGTGGCTTTCGCTCGCACGGGAGATCCCAACACACCGGGCGCGCCCCGATGGCCTGCGTATTCCGCGGGATCGCGGGACACCATGCTGTTCAACAACACTTTGCGCGTCGAGCAGGACCCCGACCGCGCACCGCGGCTGGCGATGGAGCAGGTGTTGAAGCTTTCTTAGCCAGGCGGGAGCAGCTGTTTTCCACAGAAAATCCCATTGAAGTGCGCACTGTCTGCTTCAGTGACGTAAAGAATTCCAATATAACCAATCAGGCCAAACACCAAGGCGTCACTCTTAGAAGTCAGCCGGCAGAACTGCGCCGTTGCCATCCCAATCTTTGACCGTTCCATCCGCGGCCTTTAGAAATCCGAGCAGGCAGCCGTTGGAGCCGTCCCTGAGATGATGGCAGCGCGCCTTCACGGTGTCGCCCGGCTTGACGTAATCGGGCGTGACTCCTATTTTTTGAAGCTGCGGACGGCCGGTCGCTTCCATGGCCCACATTTGCGGCTCGCCGCCCTTGGGATCCTTGACCTCCACGTAGATCCAGGAATGCGGCACTACTAAATGCACTTCCTTGACCACGCCCTCAAGATCCATAAATGTGTCTTCGTAGTTACCGTGGGAGTGATGCGCCCACGCCGGCAGTACGCCGCCCACCACAAAAATTGCGGCGACTCCAAAGATCGATAGAAAGCGAGCTGATTTAAACCGCATATTTGTCTCCTTATATTATTTGGCCGGATTCACCACCGCGCCAGGGGCGTCAATCCGGCCCTGACCGGGCCGCCGCGCGCGGTCGACACGAGGGGGCGGCGGGTAGCTGTTGTTGTAGGTGGCCGTATAGCGCAGTCCAATCCCGTTCTCGTCGAGCCATCCCATCGATTGCTGAAACAAACCGGGCTCGGGGTAACCTTTCGGCACGGTTCCTTCGCCGATGTAGAGCTTGTTTTCATGCATGAAAAGTCCGATGAAGGTCCGCGACTGATCGGCGTTGTTGGTGAGCTGCATCGTGCGCCCTTCGACCTGGTCCATGGCGGCCCACGTAAACAGCGTCACCTTCGCGTCCCGTTTCAGGAGCTGCCAGGTCTCCCAGTCCAGCGCTCCGCGGATATCCGACTTCCAGTGCCCCTCGTCGCCCGGGCCTCCCAGGCACGGTTCGGCGCCCGCCGGACAGGATTTGGCCTTCTCCGTGAGGATCGGCTTGGCCTGGTTGTAATCGACGACCGTCACCTTAAAAGTGCTCTTGCCTTGCGCGGCCGTATAGACGCGCGCCGGCAGATTGGCTTCGTGCTGGGACAAGTAGGTGGTCTCGGTCACCTTCGGTTGGGTCGGGAAAAGACACGTGAAGCGATCTTCCCGGCTGGCGAATTCGACCCATTCCTGGGCGAATAACGGTGCGGCTACCGAGAGCGCTAAAGCGGTCGAAACGAGTGGCATCAGGCGCATTTTATTTCTCCTCGGACGGGGGCTGACAGCGGGTGGCTCCGCTTCCTTCGGTGCCGCCCTTGTCGCGGTAGACTTTGTGACAGTTGGCACACGCATCGTTCAGTTTTTCGCTGACATCGATGAACGCTTCATAATTCCTCGCCTGCGACGTCTTGCGGGCGAGTTTTCCTACCTCAATGAGTCCGGCTACATACTGCTTCCAGTCGGCGCGATCCACGGGGACGGGCTTGCCGTTCTGGCATTTGCGTCCCGGCGTCAAAAGGAGCGGCGCCGTTTCCGTGATCGCCACGGCGGCCTGATCGATCGAGAGCCATCCGGGGTAAACCGTAGCCCCCCAATCGACATAATCGAAAGGCGCGGCGGCGGGCTGCTTTTTCTTCTGCGCGCCGGGATCCTTAAGCTGAACATTGAAGATGATGTTGGCGTTCGGGAAAGCGATGGCCCGCATCAACTCGGCCAGGTTTCCTTCCGGCGGCGGCAGGGACGCGCCCGCAGCGTTAGCTACGCTGGGCGCCGCGGCCTTCCGTACGATGGGAAACACGATCTTTGCGAGCGCCGCTTCGCTCAGCTCGGCTGGCCCGGCGGGGAATTTGCCCGCTTGCAGAATGTAAGACGCGAGATCCGTCGCCTGGCTCCTGGAGAGGCTCCCAGGCAAATTGAACGGCATGGTCTTTTGAATTTTATCCACGACGTTCGCGAGCGGCTGGGCGCTCCAATTCGACAGAAAATCGTCTCCCACCAGCGGCGGACCGGCGGTGCCTTCCATGGCATTGCCGTGACATCCCGCGCATTGAGCCTTATACAGCTGCTGCCCACGGGACGCTTGCCCAGCGGAGTACACACCCTCAGTGACCGATCGCAGTTCCGGGGCCTGCCCGGTGAGCGAGAGCGCTCCGAGCAGCGCATAACCGCACAAGGCCGCACCCATTGCGTAGCGCAAGCCTGGTCGGCTCCATGGAGTCAGACGCACCATTTATCTCCAGCCAATTCGGTAAAAGGATACTGCAGAGAGCATAAACGATACAGACGGCGCGCACAACAGGATGACGAAATCCGGCCGCGACCGCAAGCCTTGCTCCGCGCCGATGCCGATTTCAGTCTTCATATTTTTAATTCCGAGCTTCTAACAAGTTGCTGAAAAACGCCCTATAACCGCTTCCTATGGTCGCGGCTCATAATGGGCGCTTTATGTTTACAGCGGCTTACGGGGCCGCGACCGCAGGGAGCGGTTCAAACTGCGAGTTTTTCAGCAGCCTCCTAACCCGCGGGTTCGATTCACTCCGCATTTCCACCGCCCGCGACCTCATCAATACACTCTTCGAAGATATCCAAGGCGGTGTCGGCCTGTTCCCTGGAAACGATCAAGGGCGGCGATAGCCGGATGGTGTTCGGTCCGGCACCGAGACACAAGAGGCCGCGTTCGAAGGCGCGCTTCACGATGGCGTCCCGCTTGCGAGCCGCCGGAGTCCTCGATTCCTGATCGCGGACGATTTCGACTCCGAGCATCAAGCCGCGCCCCCGCACGTCGCCCACGATGGGATACCGGGCGATCCACGTCCGCATCCGTTGCATCATGTGATCGCCGATCTGAGCGGCGTTCGCGATCGCCTCCCGTTCGAGGATGTCCATGGTGGCCAAGGCCGCCGCGATCGAGACCGGATTGCCGCCGAACGTCGAGGCGTGCGAACCCGGCGGCCAATCCATGATGTGGGCCCGTGTCATGCACACGCTCAGCGGCATGCCCGAGGCGATTCCCTTGGCCGACGCCAGCACGTCGGGTTCGACGCCGGAGTGCTCGATAGCCCACCATTTTCCGGTGCGGCCGGCGCCGGACTGGACTTCATCGACGATCATCAGAATCCCATGCCGGTCGCAAATGCGCCGGATTTCCTGGAGAAAGTTGGCCGGAGCGACAACGTAGCCGCCCTCGCCCTGAATGGGCTCAAGAACGATGGCGGCGACTTCCTCGGGCGCTACGGTGGAGCGAAACAAGCGTTCCTCGATGAACCGCGCGCACTGGAGAGCGAAGGCCTCCTGCTCCGCGGGTCCTCCGTGGCAATCGCGATAGACATATGGATAGGGAACGTGCGTCACGCCCGGAAGCAGCGGCGCAAAGCGCCGGCGCTGCTGCGGATGGGACGCAGTGAGCGCGAGAGCTCCCAGCGTGCGGCCGTGGAACGCTCCATAGAAGGCGACGATATGTTGCCGGCGCGTGTGATAGCGCGCCACTTTTATGGCGCATTCCACCGCCTCGGCGCCGGAGTTGCCGTAATAAAACTTATGAGGGCCGGGCATGGGCGCGACCGCCGACAGCTTCTTGGCCAACTGGTTCAGTTGATCGTAATGAAAATCGGTGCCCGACATGTGGATCAGCTCGGCCGCTTGTTTCTGGATGGCGGCTACCACCTCGGGATGACAGTGCCCGGTGGAGACCACCGCAATGCCGGCGGAAAAGTCCAGAAATGTGTTGCCATCCACGTCCTCGATGACTGCGCCGCGGCCCCGCTGCGCGACCAGCGGATAGGAGCGCGTATAGCTGGGCGACATGTAATAGGCGTCTTCGGCGATGACTCGCCGCGCGTTCGGACCGGGAAGAGGGGTGACGATTTTGGGCGCGGTCATTGCTTGCCTGTGCGACGCTTGCCTGTGGCCCGGGAATCAGGAGACATCGAAGCGGACTCCCTGGGCGAGGGGCAACGCGGCGCCGTAGTTGACGGTGCTGGTGGCGCGGCGCATGTAGTTCTTCCAAGCGTCCGAGCCCGCTTCCCGGCCACCCCCGGTCTCTTTTTCTCCACCGAACGCGCCGCCGATTTCGGCGCCGGAGGGGCCGAGATTCACGTTGACAATGCCGCAGTCCGAGCCATCCGCCGAAAGGAAACGCTCGGCCTCCTGCACATTGAGAGTAAAGATGGACGAGGCGAGACCCTGCGGCACGGCGTTGTGCATCCGCACGGCGTCCTCGAAATGAGCGTACTTCATCACATAAAGTATCGGCGCGAAGGTTTCCCGCTTGACCAGATCCGTTTGCGCCGGCATTTCGACGATCGCGGGCCTCACATAATACGCTTCGGGATGTATTTCGGCCTGCCCTTCGGAATGTAACTCCGCCCCTTCGCGGTGTAACTCCGGATGAACGCGTTCTCCTCCCGTGACTATGCCCCCCGAGGCGGACGCTTCCGCGAGAGCTCTCTGCATGCTCTCGAAGGCCGCGGCGCCGATCAGCGGCCCGACCAGCGTTTCATTCTGACGGGGGTCGCCGACGCGAACCGACCGGTAGACAGCCTTTAAGCTCGGCAGCAGCGCTTCGTACACGTCCTCATGCACGATCAATCGACGCATCGTGGTGCACCGCTGCCCGGCCGTGCCCATCGCTCCAAAAGCAATGGATCGCAGCCCCAGATCCAAATCCGCCGTAGGACAGACGATCCCCGCATTGTTCCCGCCGAGCTCGAGAATTGCGCGGGCAAAACGCGCAGCAAGCCGCGGTGCGATGAAACGTCCCATCGCGGTAGAGCCGGTGGCCGATACGACCGGCACACGCGGATCGTCGATCAAAAGCTCGCCCGTCTGGCGGCCGCCGATCAGCAGTGTCGAAAGTCCCGGCGGGCAGTCCCCGAACCTGGCCACGGCGCGATCGAATATCGCCTGGACCGCCAGTGCGCAGAGCGGAGTCTTCTCCGACGGCTTCCAGACGACGGTGTTTCCGCATACCAGCGCCAGCGCCGCGTTCCACGACCACACCGCTACCGGGAAATTGAAGGCCGAGATCACGCCGACCACACCCATGGGGTGCCACATTTCCATCATGCGATGATCCGGGCGCTCCGAAGCGATGGTCGAGCCGTAGAGTTGCCGCGACAACCCAGCCGCGTACGTGCAGATGTCGATCATCTCCTGAACTTCGCCGCAGCCCTCGGAGACGATTTTGCCGGCTTCGAGCGTGACCAGGCGCCCGAGCGCCTCCTTGTGCGCGCGTAACTCCTCGGCGAACAGGCGGATCAGTTCACCTCTCCGAGGCGGAGGGACTTTCCGCCAGGACCGGAACGCGTGGGAGGATTCCTCGATTCGATGACGGGCATCCGCGGCGGCTGTGCTCGGGACGCAACCGATCACTTCTCCCGTTATGGGGCTGCGGACCTCCAGGTCTCCCTTATGGAACGCGCCGCCGGGAACACCCAGACGTTCGAGCAAGCCAACGACCTCGTGTCTGACGGAGTGCATCTGCCTTCTCTTTCGGCGTCCGCCTTCATCATGACAAACCGCAGCCCCCACTGCGCAGGTGAGCCGAACAGGACGAGTGAGGTACTCTGCCTGAGGGGGAGCCGTGTCCGCTCCCTCACTTTCGCGGCCCGAAATTGGACCAAGCCGAAACAGGACCAGTCGCAAAACCGCGGATCGCGCCACGGGCCGGGAAATGGCCCTGGAGGGCATTTTAAAAAAGAGGTAGTTTGGGGTGGGGAAGGCCCTGAAAGTCGCGCTACGCCTCCGCAAACGCGTTGTGATTTTTCAAACCTCGATCGCATTGATTGTGGGGCACTTGGCGGCGCGCGTGGGCAAAACCTGGCAAAGGTGCAGGTGCCTTCCCTGGAAAAAATATTTCTGCCGGGGAAACAATCGCTTGCGATTCGCCCGGCCGGAAACTTTCTCCCACGTGTGCATCCGGAGTGAACCCTCGGCCCGCTCCTGCGCCAAACTACCAAAACGCTCCACACCCTATCGGCCCAACCTATCGGGCCAACCTATCGGGCCGTAATCCGTCGCTAAGAAAGAGTTCGGCCAGGGGGCCGAACGCGGGCGAGGACGCCCGCCCTACAAAACGCGGGTAGGGCGGATCGCCTGATCCGCGGCCGACGCCCTCGTCGGCCACCCCACGGGTGACGCGGCGTCC
>DASYXM010000017.1:0-79511 GCA_035934795.1 Bryobacteraceae bacterium
TGGTTCTGCGGGACCCGCTGCTCCGCCGAGATATAGCTGAACACTCCACTTTGTTGTTGGTCGTCGCCTCGCATAAAACATAGACGACGCAGTCTGTTCCGGCGTCACGTCGGAATCCGCCTTTTTTCCGCAACCTGCTAAATTAGCAGGTTGCTGAAAAAGATACTCGGCGAAGGCACTTATCCTCCCCGTGAGTTGTTCACGAGCATTTTCGTGGCACTGGTATGCCCGCATGTTCCGCGCCTCCGGGTCCGTGGTCGACTGATGCGTGTCCTTGCTGCGCTTTTCGCCATGAAAATTCACCGTCCGGTTGCCCGGATCGTCCGGCGGCAGAGCCGGATGGTCCTCCTTGCGCTGAAAGCTCTTGTGGCTGGCCCACGCCTCTATCAACGTGCCGTCCACGCTGAAATGCTCATCCGACAGCACATCGGTTGCGCGCGCACCTGGGCGAAGGACTTCGCGGCACTCTCGCCCTCCAGCAGCCGGTCGCGATTCTTGCTGAACACCGTGGGCATCCACACCGGCTCGTCCATGTTCAATCCTACGAACCAGCGGAACAGCAGGTTGTATTCGAGCTGCTCCATCAGCAGCCGCTCGCTGCGAATCGAGTACAGCATCTGCAAAAGCAACGCCCACAACAGCCGCCCTGGCGGAATCGACTTCCGCTCGTCCTTCGTCGTAGAGCGAGTCGAAGCGCTCCTTGAGGATCTCAACGTTTCGTCCACCATCGCTCGGATCGGTCGCGCGGGTGGTCTTCCGGCACCCGCTCCTCCGGCGATCCATATCCGAATAACTCGTGCTGTGTCTGGTCTTCTCCGCTCAGATAGAGAAGACGGGCTCACTCGCTTTTTGGATACTTTCCTACAGAGCTTTTCAGCAGCCTGCTAGCGTTACACGGACAAGTGACTACCGCCTCCAGCAGCAGCGCCTTGCCTTCCACACGGCCAACTCTCCCCGGTCAAGCTTGTCTTTGAGTGTAAGCCTATCACTGTGACGAATCGAACCTGGTTTTTCTTCAAGGGTGATCGGCTGGCGCCCGAAGTAAAATACGACTCCTCGCGGCCAACTTGCGGGTGTGAATAGTCTGGACGTTGACCGGAACGGGCATTCCTCGATCGTAAACCACGATCGTGATCGCCTACCGGCGACATCGCGACCAAACCGCACCGTGCTCGGAGCTTCCGCGATCGCCAGGAGGAGCAAAAGTACAACCGCAAACAGAGCAAACGTAGTCTTCAAAGCGACCAGCGAACACGCAAAGACGGCAATCAGACCGAAGGCCATAATCAAACTTAACAGTTGAGTGTGCAGGCTCCCGGCCGAGTTTACGTTGATACCAAATGACGCGCGCTGATTTCTTCCAAACGTACTTACGTCCCGCCAACTCCCGGATGGCCCACTGACCGATCCACAGTAAACTTATCTTGCATGAAGAAGATTGGCTTTCTCTCATTCGGCCATTGGACACCTGCTCCGCAGTCACGAACGCAATCGGCGGCTGACGCGCTGCTGCAGTCCATTGACCTGGCCGTGGAGGCCGAGCGCCTGGGAATGGACGGAGCGTACTTTCGCGTTCATCACTTCGCGCGGCAACTAGCGTCACCTTTCCCGCTACTCGCGGCGATCAGTGCTAGGACGCGAAGCATTGAAATTGGCACGGCAGTGATTGACATGCGGTATGAGAACCCTCATTACATGGCGGAGAATGCCGGCGCTGCAGATCTCATAACTGGCGGGCGCCTGCAGTTGGGAATCAGCCGCGGTTCTCCCGAGCAGGTAATCGATGGGTGGCGCTATTTTGGCCATCACCCGGTTGAAGGCGAGGACGATGCAGGCATGGGCCGACGGCACGCCGAAGAATTTCTCGGACTACTGGGCGGCAAGGGCTTCGCTCAGCCGAACCCACATCCGATGTTTCCCAATCCGCCAGGGCTGCTGCGTCTTGAGCCGTACGCCGAAGGATTGTGCGATCGGATCTGGTGGGGGGCGGCTTCTAATGCCACAGCAGCATGGGCCGC
This sequence comes from Bryobacteraceae bacterium, assembly GCA_035934795.1. GTDB lineage: Bacteria > Acidobacteriota > Terriglobia > Bryobacterales > Bryobacteraceae > Palsa-187. The sequence continues at coordinate 2,019 of DASYXM010000017.1, forward strand.
CAAGCTCGGAATGAATTTGCAATCCTCAACCCTCAAATTCGACGAGACCGGTGAGCCGTTCCACATCCAACAAGCCGCGCAGATCCGCGCCTTTCGGGCAGCCTGGAAGGAGGCCGGCCACGCCCGCACTCCGCGCATTTCCGCCAGCCGCAGTATCTTTCCCTTGATCGACGATCGTGATCGTTTCTATTTCGGACGAGGAGGTCAGGAAGAGGACCAGATCGGCTATCTTGACAAGACCACACGAGCGATTTTCGGCCGAGGTTACGCAGCGGAACCGGATGTTTTGATCGAACAGCTTAGGAAAGACGAGGCGATCGCGACGGCAGACACGCTGTTGCTAACCGTCCCAAACCAACTAGGCGTTGCCTACAATGCTCATGTCCTTGAGGCAATTCTCACTATTCTCGCCCCTGCTCTCGGTTGGCGCTAAATCTCCGATCTTGAGGCAATCGATTACTTCCGAGAGACGACATCCTGGGAAATCGCACCCCGCGCGGAAATTCCGGGAAGCAGGCCGGGAGCGACGTACCGCCACCTTGGGTCGTGGTCAAGTTTCGCGGGATGCCTCTCTGGACATCCAGAACGGTTACCATGGCCCCGGCGATCACCGCGCCGCTTTGGTCCGTGATGGTTCCCAGAATGCGGCTCTGTGTGCCTTGGGCACATAGCGAGACAGCCATCGACAACGCTCCTACAGCGATACCGAGCAAGCGCACGGTCTTTCTGGCACTAGCTTTTCTCAAAATTGCGTACGTCATAAAATTTAGCCCCTTATGCGTCAAACCAGCCTCTGTTTCGAAGAACGCGCCCACGACAACGCAAACGCGCCTGATAATTGCGATTCTGCAAAGTGCCGCTGCGGATGCAATGTGCTGAGAATGCAGACACTGCCGCCGTGGCGCAAACCACGACCCTCACATGCACCCTCCCCAAGCGTCTACCAGGAAAGAAGTCTAATCCGCTCATCAGAAAATTGCAAAGGGTGGAGCAGTTTGTGTGGGGATCGTGCGAAAGAGTACTCGCCGCCGACTGCCACGGCATGGCGTTTCGTGACCGGCCGCAGTCGGGCGTGGGCCGGGAATTTTTGCGTGGACCCAGGAAGAGAAGGCTCGCAATGGCCAAAGACTTACACGGGCCTTACCCACATAAGTTCTCACTCACCCAGCGTGAAGGCCCACATGGTTCAATTCGAGCCCGGATTGAACGAAAATAGGGATTCGCGACGCACTACCGTGCTGATCAAGAGCCAACTTTCCCACGCCCGCCTTGCTGCTGGATCTCGATAAGTCCGACTCGAACATCGCGCGCATGGCCGGCCACCCGGCAACGGCCGGGAAGAATCTCCGCCCGCATGCGAAGGCGCACAAATGTGTGGAGATCGCCCACCATGCCGATCACGGCGGGAGCGATCGGCCTGTGCGTCGCGACGATTTCCGAGGCCGAACTGATGGCCAGCGCGGGCATCCCCGGCTTGCTGCTGACGTCGCCCGTCGCTGATCCGCTGAAGATCGCGAGAGTCGTCGATACAGGTGCGATAGCCGTGGTCGATCACGCACAGCAAGCGGCCTGGTATCAGGAGGCGGCCCGTGCGGCGAACCGCATGATGGATATTCTCGTCGATCTCGACGTCGGCGATCATCGCACCGGCGCGAGTTCCGTGGTACAGGCGCTTGCCATCGCGGAGGCCGTGGACCATTCCACTCATTTGTGCCTGCGCGGCCTCCAGGCCTATTCCGTCCACGGATCCCACGGCTCTGGGCGTGAAAGCGCTTTCGTCTATCGCTCGAAACGTTTGCGCACGCCAGGGCGATGCGCGACGCCATGGCTCAGAAGGGGCTCAGCACGGAGATTCTCACCGGCGGGAGTACGGGGACGTGGGATATCGATACCGAAATTCCGGAGCTGACCGAGTTGCAGGCGGGCTCGTACATTTTTATGGATATGGCCTACCGGCGCGCTGGCCTCGATTTCAAGCAGGCGCTGAGGTGCTCGCGACGGTGATTAGCGCGAATCACGCTACGTCGGTCACCATCGATGGAGGAACTAAGGCGTTCGCCACCGACCGAGGCTACGGTCCCGAACCCGCGTTTCTGAGCGGCTTGAAATATCGCTGGGGCGGGGACGAGTTTGGATACCTGGACGTGGACGGCTCCGCGAAGTTGCCGGCGCTCGGAGAAAAGATCGAAATGGTGCCGCCGCACTGCGACCCAACGGCGATTTTATACGCTACGATCTACGCCTGCCGCGGCGATCGCGTGGAAGCGGCCTGGCCGCTCAAACGGTTGTAGTAGACGAAGAGAGACAGACTACTCTGTCTCTCTGAAACTTCCCACTGAGCGTGTCCTCGCGCGAGTGGACGGAGCGGTCTGTCCCCTTTTCAAAACGACGGCTACTGAATTGCGTTCAGCAGCGACACGTCCTTCACTGCGGGCGCGGCGGGAATGGAATTAAGGTAGGCCCACATATCGCGCAGGTCGGCATCCGGGATCACCTTGGCGCTGAAGGTCGGCATGTTGCTTCCCGGAGGACGCCGCACGATGGCAATGAACGCCTGAACCGCGATCGGCTTGGGTGCGAGCTTCACGCCCGCGCCGCCATGTCCGTCGTAGCCGTGGCAGGAGTAGCAGTTGTTCTTGAGGAACAGCTTCTTGCCGTTTTCCGCGTTGCCCGCGGGCGCGGGGGCTTGAGCCTGTACCGCGGCGGAGCTCAACATCAGCGCGGCCAGCAGAAACAGTAACTTCGTCACAATAATTCCTCCCCAGAGCCCTATCGAACGCCAGTCATCCCTAGCGGGAGTCGAGGGACCTGCTCCTAAGCTTTCGGTAACACGCGCGCAAAAAGCAGGTTCCTCTCCCCCCAAGCGGGATCGGAATGGCCGCCGGATGGGTTGCCATTTTATCCGCGGCCCTGCGTGACCGTATCGATCAACACCGGCTCACCGCGCTTCACCACTTCGAGCGCGCGCTTGATCGCCGGACCGACGTCTTTGGGATCGGTGATCGGCCCGATGCCCATCATGCCGTAAGCTTTCGCCATGCTCGCGTAATCGATGAACGGACTCTCGAGTTTCGTGCCGATGCCGGCGCGGCTGACGTCGCGATTGGCGCGCGCGGCCATGGTGGTGACGAACATCACCTCCTGGTGATAGCCGCGATTGTTGTTCATGACGGTCAGCATCGGGATGTTATGGTGCACGGCCGTCCACAGCACGCCGGGGGCGTAGTTAAGATCGCCGTCGTTCTGGATATTGATGGTCAGGCGCCCGTGTTTCTTGTTGGCGAGCGCCGCGCCCACCGCGGCCGGCGCGCCGTAGCCGACGCCTTCGCCGCCGGAGCCGCCGATGAACTGATAGTATTTGTCGAAATTCCACAGGCGCGTGGGCCAGCGGTTGAAGAACACATCGTTGCCCACCAGCGACCAGTCTTCGTTTTTGATTTGCGCCCACAGCTCGGCGGAAATGCGAGCCGGCGCGAGCGGACTGGAATCCCACCCGAGCGTGGCCTGGGCGAGCGCCGTTTCGCGATTCTTCTTGTGCTGCTCGGCGAGTCGCGCCCCGCGCGCCTGCATGGCCATGCGGCGGTCGCTGGTGATCAACTTCTTGCAGGCTTCGATCAGGGCCGGCAGCGTCGCTTCGCCGTCGCCGGGGATCGCCATATCCACTTCGTTGTAGCGGGCGAAATCCTGATAGTTGGATCGCTGAAACAGATCCACGCTGGAGACGCTGATGATCTTGGCCGTATCCTTGATGATCTTCCGCGGCGCTTCCATGCCGATGCGGTTCAGCGGGGACATGCGGTGCGTCAGCATGAAAATGTCTTCCACTTCCAGCGCCAGGATCAAATCGGCGTTGGCCACGCTGCCGGTGTTGTAGAAAGGATGGCTCGAAGCGATGTTCATGCGGTTGCGCTGATCGTTGACCGGAGCCTGCAGCGTGTCGGCGAGCTCCGCCAGCAGCTTCATCCCGTTCGGCGTGCGCGCGAGCCGCCCGGCGACGATCACCGGATTCTCGGCGGCGACCAGCATTTTGGCGGCTTCGGCGACCGCCCCTGAATCGCCCGACGGCGCGAGCATCGGCGTCAGTTTCGGGATGCGCAGGTCTTTTTCTTCGATGGGTTCTTCCTGGAGCTTGCCGCTCGCGATGATGGCCACCGGTCCCATGGGCGGCGTCATGGCGATTTTGTAAGCGCGCACGAAGGATTCGGCGAAATGCTGGAGCGAGGTGGGCGCGTCGTCCCACTTCGTGTAATCGCGGATGATGGAGGCGGCGTCCTGCGCCGAATGCGTCCACTCCACGTAGCTGCGGCGCGCCACCGCGTCCATTTCGTTGCCCAGAATGACGATGGCCGGGACACGGTCGCAGTAGGCGTTGTAGATCGCCATGGCGCCGTGCTGCGTGCCGACGGTGCCGTGCACCATGGACATCATCGGCTTGCCCTCGATCTTGGCGTAGCCGTGGCACATGGCGACCGAAGATTCCTCGTGGCAGGCGGTCAGCAGCTCGGGGTTCTTGTTGCTCCCGTAGTTGATCGTCGATTCGTGCAGGCCGCGGCAGCTCGAAGCCGGATTCGCCGCCGTGTACTCGATGCCCAGCGACTTGATCACGTCCAGCATGAAGTCCGCGCCGGGACGTTCGTTGGTCAGCACCTCGATGGGGCTGCCGGAGACCTCGGCCGGGGCCGCGGTGGCGCGATTCTGCGCGAGCTGCGTCTGCTGAGCCAATGCGATGGGCGCCGTGCCTGCCAGCGCAGCCGCTCCCTTCAAAAACCCGCGGCGGTCCGTGTTCTTCGATGTCGCCATGATGATCCTCTTTGGTGAACGCGATTGCGATCGGGAATTTGCTTCCCGATTACAAATCATACTGCAACGCGCGTCGCGACTCCAGGAGCCTGTTGAAAAATGGGACAGACTTCTCTGTCCCATCCCGTAAATCTCCGATATCGCGTGAGAACATCGAAGTGGACAGAGCGGTCTGTCCCCTTTTTCCATGCTGATGTGCCCCGTTCGCGGCTGCCGCGACCCAGTTGTACGTGATGCCCATCGAATGGTCTGTCCGCGGGGACACTCCTTTGACATCGCCCGCAGCGGATATATCAACCTGCTGCAGCCGCAGGAACGGCGCTCGAAGCAGCCCGGCGATACTCCCGCAGCCGTTGCGGCCCGACGGCGCCTCAACGATCACGGGGTGACCCTCCCACTGGTCGACGCGATCGCCGAAATGATCGCTGCGTCCCGAAACGACGTCGTTCTGGACGCCGGCTGCGGCGATGGATTTTTTCTTGGAACCCTGGCCCGCCGGACCGGCTTCGATGCGCACGGCGTCGATATTTCGGTTCCCGCGATTCGCGCGGCGGCCCGGCGCTTTCCCCCGAGCGAGGGACGATTCGAGTGGATCGTGGCCAATGCCGATCGCTACGTGCCCTATGCGGACGGCTCGTTCTCGCTGGTCATTTCGATCACCGCGCGGATGAATGCGGCCGAATTCCGGCGCGTTCTGTGCGCTGACGGACGCCTGCTGGTCGCGATTCCTTCGCCGGAGGATCTGATCGAACTGCGCGGCGTGGGCCGAGATCGTGTGCCTCGCACCGTGGAAGCGTTCGCGCGCGATTTCAAATTGATCGACCAGCGCCGCGCGACCACTGCGGCCGATCTCGACGCCGATGCCGTCCACGATGTACTCATTTCGATCTACCGGCCGTCACGAGCGCGTCCACCGGAATCGATGCGGGTCACGTTCAGCCTGGACCTACTGCTGTTCCGGCCGACGTAGGCCGTCCTTGATAATTGCCGCCCTTGCCAGGACCGGCTTTCCTTGCCCGCGAATTTCGAGTACCATACCTTTGATCGGCAGGCGGCGTCGTTTATAGAGCGTTGCCGATGGACGTGCGTCGTCCCGAAGGAGGGACCCTAGAATGAAGCGCGATCTCTATGTCGGTTTGAGTTTCCTCGCGGTGCTGGCCGCACTCGGTGTGGGCTCGACTTTACTCGAAAAAAAGAGCGTGGTGCACGCGGCGTCGGTCATGGCCCCCCGGTTCGAAGTGGACCCTCTGTGGCCCAAGCCTCTGCCGAACCACTGGCTGCAGGGCCAGACCATCGGCGTTTCGGTGGATGCCAAGGACAACATCTGGGTGATCCATCGCGCTGGGTCGCTCGAGCCGGGCGAGCTGCACGCCTCTGCGACTCCGAAGATCGCCCAATGCTGCGCGGCCGCTCCTCCGGTGCTGGAGTTCGATCAGGCGGGCAATCTGCTCCAAAGTTGGGGCGGCAAGGGCCAGGGTTACGACTGGCCGGATTCGAACCACGGCATCACCATCGACTATAAGGGCAACGTGTGGATCGGCGGCAACGGCCGCGGCCCGCAGAGCGCGCGGGGAGCAATCGGCGGACAGGATGAGGAGCTCGCGACGGGGAAAAGCGGCGCCGGACGCGTCGACAGCTTCGCCGACAACATGGTGCTGAAGTTCACCCAGGAAGGCAAATTCCTGATGCAGATCGGCAAGCCGCACAGCAGCAAGGGCAGCAACGACATCGACAATCTGCGCCTGCCGGCCAAGACGTTCGTCGATCCCAAGACCAACGAGCTGTACGTCGCCGACGGCTACGCCAACCACCGCGTCATCGTGTTCGACGCCGACACCGGGAAATACAAGCGGCACTGGGGCGCCTACGGCCACAAGCCGGACGACACCGACCAGGGCAAGTACGATCCCAACGCTCCCGCGCCGCAGCAGTTCCGCAATCCGGTGCACTGCGCCGAGCTTTCCAACGACAACCTCCTCTATGTGTGCGATCGAGCCAACGACCGCGTCCAGGTGTTCCATCCGGACGGCACCTTCGTTAAGGAGATGTTCGTCGCCAAGGAGACGCTCGGCTCCGGATCGGCCTGGGACATCGCGTTTTCCAAGGACCCGCAGCAGAAGTACATCTACCTGACCGACGGCGAAAACGATCGCGTCCACATTCTGGACCGGCAAACGCTCGAACTCCTGACCACGTTCGGCGAAGGCGGCCGGCAGCCGGGCGAATTCTACGGCGTACACAGCATCGCGACGGATTCCAAGGGCAACATCTATACCGGGGAAACCTATCGCGGCCAGCGCGTCCAGAAGTTCGTCTATAAAGGTCTGGCGCCGGTGGCGTCCAAAGATCAGGGCGTCGTGTGGCCTAAGAAGTAGAAGGTCTCAACAGACGTGGCGCGGGCCGCCAGGCCTGCTGAGTCGAGATATATCTCGACTCTTCCGTCTCCAGTGCTCTACCACGATAGTCCTTCGGCTCCCACTAGTGGTTAGAGTACAGACAAGGTGGGAAACCGCGTTTCTCCAGTCCTGATGTAGACTGAAACTTTCCCGCGCTTGTCCGCCCGGCGTGCGTGGCGACTTGTTCATATGCCCATGAGCACTGGAAATCCCGCCAGACCCAGCGTGGCGACACCATCCGCAGCCGCCTGGGAAGCATTACAAGGAGCGTACGATCTACAGGTGCACGTCGCCCCCGACGTGATCGAGCGCCGGATCGACGACCTGGATCTCGCCGAGGAGTTCCTCGAACACGGGCTGCGCGGCTTCGTCCTGAAATCGCACTATTTCCCTACCGCCGAGCGAGCCAAAGTGGTCTCGAAAGCCGTTCCCGGAATTCGCGCGTTCGGAGCGATCGCGTTGAACCACAGCGCCGGTGGATTGAACCCGGTGGCAGTGGAGCTCGCGGGGCGCTCCGGGAACAGGATCGTGTGGATGCCCACCGTCGACGCGGCCAACGAAACCGCGGGCCGTCCCGACGGCGTCAAGACCAAGCTGCCGTTCTGGGCCAAGATTCAGTTGGAGCTGGCCGCGACCGGAATTAATCCGCCTCCGATGACGGTGATCGACGACGCCGGGAGCCTGACGTCGAACGCGCGCACGTGCCTGGAACTCATCAGGAAGTACAACATGATTCTGGCGACGGGACACCTGGGCAAGCGCGAGATCGTGGCGCTGGTAAAAACGGCCAAGGAAATCGGGCTCCGCAAAGTGATCGTCACGCACGCCGAATTTCCGTCGCAGAACTTCACGGCCGACGAGCAGTTCGAGCTGGCCGAGCTCGGCGCGACGATCGAGCACTGCTTCACGACGATGCACACGGGCAAAGCGTCGTGGGACGGCATGTTCGAGGCCACGCGGAAAGTCGGTACGCACCGCACCCTGCTTTCGACCGACCTCGGCCAGACCGTCAATCCAGGGGTCGCGGAAGGTTTCGCGATGTTCGCTCAGAAAATGTTGGACGCCGGATTCACCGTCGCCGAGATTCATCACATGGCGGCCACGATTCCATCATCGCTGGTCGAAGAAAGCGCGAGTTGAAGCGAATGGCGGATGCAAAGAACGTCCTGGTCTTCAGCGCGCACGCGGCGGATTTCGTGTGGCGTGCGGGCGGCGCGATCGGGAAGCGGCGCGGCACGCAAGCCGTGCGCAACCACGGGCCGAAAGAGATCAAGTACGCCGAGGCGTTTCAGCGCGTTTATCCCCAGGTCACGAACGAATTGTCTTAATCGAAAAAGGGGGAAAGACTACTCTGTCCCCCCCGTAATATTCGGATTTCACGTGAGAACATCGGAGTGGACAGAGCGGTCTGTCCCCTTTTTCAACAACAGTGGATAAGAGTTAAGACGCCGCGCCGCCGCTCAGAACACGATGCAGGCGCTCTTTATCGAGCGCGCCTTCCCACTTGGACACCACGATCGTGGCCACCGCATTGCCGATCAGATTGGTTGGCGTGAGCCCCTCCGACATGAAGCGGTGTATACCCAGCACCAGCGCCACGCTCGCCACTGGAATGGTGCCCGCGGTAGAAAGTGTCGCCGCGAGCACCACGAACGCGGCTCCGGCTACGCCCGCCGCGCCCTTGGAGGTCAGCAGCAGCACGAAGAGCAGGCCCACTTGCTGCGCTAGCGTCATTGGGGTATTGGTCGCCTGGGCCAGAAAAAGAGCGGCCGCCGCCAGATACAGGCACGTTCCGTCGAGATTAAACGAATAGCCGGTGGGAATCACGAGGCCGACGACGCTTTCCTCGCAGCCCAGGTCCTCTAGCCTCGCGATGACGCGCGGAAGCACCGTCTCCGAAGACGTGGTGGCGAGGACAATGAGAATCTCCTCGCGCAGATAGCGGATCAGCTTCCACAAGCTGAAGCCGCACCCCGCGCACACCGGCCACAGTACGCCGAAGATGAAGATCAGGCAAGTCAGGTAAAACGCGGCGAGCAATTTTCCCAGCGAGACGAGCGTCCCCGCACCGAATCGTCCGACGGTGAACGCAATCGCCCCGAATGCGCCCACGGGAGCCGCCAGCATCACGATGCCCACGACAAAAAACAGCATCCGCGAGGCAGCTTCGATGAAATCGAGGAGCGGCTTGCCACGGTCGCCGATTTTGATCAGGGCGAATCCGCATAGCACGGCGACGAATAGGACCTGCAGGACGTTGCCTTCCGCCAGCGCGCCGACCATGGTTTGCGGAACGATGCCGAGAAGAAACTGCGCGGCCGTCTGGCTCTTCGTCTCGGCTACGTATTGCTGCACGGTCGAAGCGTCCACGCGCGAGAGATCGACATTCATCCCGGCTCCCGGCTTCAGAACGTTCATCGAAACCAGCCCGACGACCAGCGCGACGGTGGTCAGGACTTCGAAGTAGATAATCGCCTTGATGGCCATCCGGCCGACGCGCTTCATGTCTGCCATGCGCGCCACGCCGTGAACCACGGTGCAAAAGATGATCGGCGCGATCAGCATGCGGATCGCCTTGATGAAGGCGTCGCCCAGCGGCTGCATGCGGGCTCCCAAGTCGGGCTGGAATTTGCCGAGGAGGACGCCGGCGGCCATGGCGATCAGCACCTGCACCCATAGCTGTTTGTACCAGGGACCGGATGGGCCTGGACCAGATGAACCAAAAAACGACGATTCGCGAAGGTTCGCCGGCGCCGGCTCTTGAGATGTAGCGCTCATCGGTTCATGGGGCGCATGATTGTACGGCGCGCAATTCTGCGATGCATCTGCTCTTGAGCGCGTCTACTTCTTCGGGGCGTCCAGCGGCGGAGGAAGCGGTTTCAATTCCTCGTACCCACGCGACCCGTCGGGGCGGATGGGACCGGGTCCGAAGCCCAGGTGATCGCGATCGACGTTGTTTTCGCTGCACGAGTATTCGTGAATTTCCTCGCCGGGTTTGCCCAGCACCCAGGTGCGCGCGTAATTGAACGGCCGGGTGAAGAACTTCTTGTCGTCGATCATCGTGTCCACGTGGATGTGGTCGCCGTCGGGACGCGTCCAGCGCTCCACCACGTGCATGTCGTCGCTATGCGGGTCGGCGTTCTCGTCCGCCCACACTTTTTCGTCCTTGAAGCCGATCGAATCGACCACCAGCGCGTCGCCGTCCCAATGGCCCAGCTCCTCGCCGAAGAAGGAGGGGTCGGGGTCCTCGCTATGCTTACGATTCTGGTCAATAGGGACCAGGCGGTAGTACGTGTACCAATACAGGAACGCTATTTTGTTCGCGCCCTGCAGGACTTCGAACGGCAGCGCGCTGGCATTGTGCCGCGGGATGCCGCCGATGATGCAGAGGCTTTCCGGATCGATGGTCGCCGTGAGGTTGTGCTTCAACGCCGCTTCGCCGGCGGGCGATAGCGGCAGCTTGAGACCCGGTAGATCCTTCGCGAGATTGCCTACCGGCTTGGTCTCGCGTGTGCCTTTCCAATAGCCGCTGAGGTCGGGATGGCCGCCGGCGGTCTTCGGCGTGGGCCGGTTGGATTTGAAGTCCGGAACGCTCAGCCCCTGCCCGAATGCGGTGACGGTGGCGACCGCGAGGATCGACAGCAGGGCGGCAGTTCTTAAGCTGGTATGAGGGTGTTGCTGCATGGCGGATTTCTCCCGTCTTAAAGAATCATGCCATCTTTGCCGGATCGGTGCTAGTGGACCGCCCCAGTGATTCGCTTAGCGAGAATATTGACTTCAGGCGGCCGTTGAACCGCTCCCTGTGGTCGCGGCTCGAGTCCATGCTTTTTCTGATCGCCGGCCATGAGCCGCGACCGGAGGAAGCGGTTCAGCCTGCTATCGTTATGACGTGGACGCCAGTGTGTCCGGCATTCCATCCAACGACGACTTGGTCACTGGCTTGGATGCGGTTCGTGTGCCCCTTGACCGCGCCGCGCATTTGCACGAAAGTGATATGAGGAGAAGTTGCCGTGAACTGGAAGCACGTCCTGTTTGCCCTGACCCTGGGCGCGACCGCCGCCGGCGTTGCATTCGCGCATCATTCGTTTTCGGCGGAGTTCGACGGGCAGAAGCCGCTCCGCATCGAGGGAAACCTGTCGAAGATCGAGTGGACCAATCCCCACTCGTATTTCTACATTGACGTGAAGGACGACAAGGGCAGCATGGTGACTTGGGGCTGCGAGGGCGCCAATCCCGGCCAGTTAAGCCGGCGCGGCTTCAAGCGCGGCGACATAAAGCTAGGCGACAAGCTGGTGGTGGACGGCTACGCGGCCAAAGACGGCTCGCACCTGATGGATGCACGCCGCATTTATATCAACGGCAAGGCCATCTTCGGCGGCTCCGATACAGACGGCGGACCGGGCGCGCAGTAGTAGGACGCATCGGCCCTAAATCCCCAACGTTTGCCATCCCTCGCTGCGCTCGGAATGACGCGGCTATTGTTTCGCCGAAATCGTCCGGAACTGAGCCTGCCACTTGGCTCGCAGCGCGGCACGCGGAACCTCCTGCCCGCGCAGGAACACTTTATTGATCCGCCGGGTGTTCGAAATGCTCTCGAGCGGATTCGCATCGAGAACGATGAAGTCGGCGCTCCGTCCCTTCGCGACCAGCCCGGTGTTGAAATGCGCGATCTGAGCGGCATCGGAAGTCGCCGCGACAATCGCTTCCGAGGGCGTCAGCCCCATGGCGACCAGACCCTCCAGATCCATATGCGTGGTATAGCCGATCCAGAAGCGCGTCTGCCCGGTGTCGGTCCCCATGGCGACCTTGATGCCTGCCGCCCGCAGCTTCATGGCATTGCGGCTCAGCGCTGCGAAGGTTTCCTTGGCGCGCGCGATCTGCTCCGGCTTCATGTTCTTCAGAGGATCGCCCCAGAATTGACGGATCTGTTCGGCCGAATACGTGTCGTGCAGAAGCGGATCGTCGAGCCACGCGGGATGCCCGCCGCCGAGGCTCATAAACGGCTCGCCCATCGCGGGCGTCATCCACATGTTGGGGCGATCTTTCCTCGCGATGCGATCCTTGACGATACCGATCAGCTCGTCGTCCACAACGTCGGCGCCGCGCACCGGAACGTGCAGCCATCCCTCGACGCCTGCGCGCATCAGCTCCTTGGCGTCGGCGAGCGTGACGTTGTGGGCCGCCACCGGCACGTTGAATTTATGCGCTTCGTCGGCGATGGCCTTGTAGACCTCCGGCGTCAGCTTGGGCTTGGTGCCGCCGCGGTCGTCCACCCAGATCTTGATGAACGAGGGCTTGATGCGGACGTAATCCCGCACCGCCGCCCGCGCTTCTTCCGGCGTCGACACCGGATAGGGCACGTCCGCGCGCGAAGGATCCCCAGTCGGTCCGCCGTTGGGCCAGGAGATCCCCGTGCCCGCCGTCTTAAACAGCGCCGCTCCCGGGATGATTTCGTCCCGCACCCGCAACGGCACGTCGCCCCAATTGGTCCTGCCGCCGTGCATATCCGAGCGATCCACCAGGCTCGCGACGTCCACCACGGCGCCGATGCCGTGATACGCCAGCCGCTCGAGATGATCGACCAGATTCTCACGCGTGAAGGTCGCCTTCGACATGGTTCCCGCGGGCACGTTCTGATATCCGAGATGCCCGTGCAGATCGACCATCGCGGGCATCACCGTCTTGCCCGTCAGGTCGATGTGCGCGGCATTGGCGGGAACTTTGAGCGCGCCCTTCCTGCCGGCCACCGTGAACTGGCCGTTCTGTACCACGAACGCGGAATTTTCGATCGGCGCTTTACCGTCACCCGTGATCAGCCGCGCGCCTTCGTAGACCGTCACGGCATTGGGCGGGGGTCCTTGCGCTTCCACGCTGGCCGCAAACTTGGTCGCAAGGAAGGCCGCCGGCAAAACACAGGCTGAAAACAACGACCACCGACGCAGGCGACTCACAAAGGCTACGCGATGCATGGAAACCTCCCCGTACGGAAACTGCTAGTCTACATCACGCTTGCATGGCCCGCACTCTTGCGGCAAAGCTAACGGCCAGGCACGATTCTGCCGATTTCGTGCTATAAGGAGATCAGGCACCTGATGGACCTGGGCTTCGCAAAATTCGCGATCGGCCGCGTTTCGAGCGCGTTGCTGTCTATCTCCCTCAGCTTGGTGATGCTCGGCAACTGCCTGGCCTGCGGGATTACAAGCAATATTGCGCGAAGTTCCCCATGTTGCTCGCACTCGCACAAGAACAATTGTGGCGATTCGGATTCGCGGCCGGGCTCCCAAGGTCTGCCCTTCTGCGGAGCCCCGACCGTTCAACCCTATTCCGAAGCGCGGCCCGTGCTGGCTTTGTCCGTGTCGCATTGGATGCCCGTCGCGTCAGCTTTTCATGGTGGATCCCGTTTTGCATCCGCCGCCCCGGCGTGGAACGCGTCATGGAACGCCGTGACACAGGGCCGCGCCGCGCTGCCCGATCCTTCCTCCCTCTTCGTTCTGCGTATCTGAACGTCCAGCTCGCATTCTGTTAAGACTTGCCGCGCCCATTTTGCGGATCGCGCAAGCCGTTTCCAGTCAATTCGAGAAAGGAACGTTATGAGAGCTGTATGGATGCTCCTGGCGATGTGCCAGGTGGCGGCGCTCGGCCAGATTCCCACGCTGGATTTGAACACGCTGGTCGCCGAAGCTCTCGCGAACAATCGCGAGATTGCGGCGGCGCAGAAGCGGCTGGAAGCCGCGCGCCAGAGGCCCCGCCAGGCGGGCAGCCTGCCCGATCCGACGTTTTCCGCGGGATTCGCCGGCAACGGGTATCCACTGCCCGGCGCGGGACTCGGAACCAACCCCACCAGCAATATCGGCGTGAGCGTCACCCAGCCGATCCCCTATCCGGGCAAGCGCCAGCTGCGCGAAAACGTCGCCGCCAAGGACGCCGCCGTGGAGGCGCTCGACTATCAACAGGTGCAGCTCAGCGTGGTTCGCCGGCTGAAGCAGGCTTTTTTTAGGCTGCTGCACTCTTATGACGCGACAGAGGTACTCGGCCGCAATCGCGAGGTGCTGACACAATTGCTGCGCGCCACTGAAGCTCGCTACGCCGCGGGCAAGGCGATGCAGCAGGATATTTTCAAGAACCAGATCCAGCTATCGCTGCTGGAGGTGAAGATCCTCCAGTTCCAGCAGGAGCGCACCGCCGCGGAAGCGGAAATCCTGGCGCTGGTGAATCGTCCGCCGGCGTCGCTCCTGCCGCCTCCCATCGATATCGTTCCGGCGGAGATCGCAGTGAGCCTGGAGGAGCTGTACGCACACGCCGTCAATCAGGCCCCGGCGCTGCAGCGCGAGCAAAAACTGGTGGAGCGGTCGGAAGTGGCGCTGAACCTGGCGCGCAAGAATTATTATCCGGATTATTCGATCACCGGCGGCTATTATAACCAGGGTTCCATGCCGCCCATGTACACCGTGCGCTTCGATATGACCGTGCCCTCCTACTATTTCCGTAAGCAGAGAGCTGCCGTTACCGAACAGTATGACGACCTGGCGGCCGCGCGGCGCGGCTTCGAGGCCACCGATCAGACTATCCATGCGCAAATTCGCGGAGACTACACCTCCGCCAAGACCGCGTTCGAGCTGATGAATCTGTATCTCCATACGGCGATTCCGCAGGCGCAGCTGGCGCTCGAATCGTCGCTTTCCTCCTACCAGACCGGCGCCATCGATTTCCTGCCGGTTTTGACCAATTACATTGCGATCGTGGAAATCGAACTGAGCTACCACGATCAAATGCAGAATTACCGCGAAGCGCTGACCCGTCTGGAGGAATCCACCGGGCTCACATTGATTCAATGAGGAACGCCATGAAGACCTTTCGAGTTCTGCTTATGTTAGTGGCCATCGCGGCGGCGTTCGTGGGCGGGCTGTATTATGAGCGGCGGCGCGCGCCGCAAGTTCTGACCGACGCCAGCGGACGGCGCGTGCTGTACTACGTTGATCCCATGCATCCCGCGTACACGTCCGACAAACCGGGCATCGCGCCGGATTGCGGGATGCGATTGCAGCCGGTGTACGCCGACGGTTCCGACGGCCGTGAAAACGTGAGTTCGACGAGGCCCGCGGATCTGTCGCCTGGGACCATCCAGGTGAGTCCGGATCGCCAGCAATTGATCGGCGTCCGCTATGGCGTCGCCGAAATGACCTCCGGTGCGGGCGCGCTGCGCGCCGTCGGCAAGGTCGCGCTGGATGAAACGCGGATCAGCCGCCTGCATTCGAAGATCGAGGGCTGGATCGAAAAAGTCAACGTGGATTTCGTCGGCGCGCCGGTCGCGGCCGGGCAGCCGTTGCTGACCATCTACAGTCCCGAGATGCTGGCCAGCCAGCAAGAGCTGCTGCTCGCGATGAAGGCCCGCGAGATGACCCACGACAGCACTGTGCGCGAAGCCTACGTCAACAACGAAGCCCTGATCGACGCCGCGCGCAAACGCCTGTCGTTATGGGACCTGAGCCAGGCGCAGATCGACCAGATCCAGCAGACCGGCCAGCCGATTCACTCCATCACGCTGTATGCGCCCGCGGGCGGCCTGGTGATGGAGCGCAACGCTTTCCCAAACCAGCGCGTGACGCCGGAGACACAGCTTTACGCGATCGCGGATCTGGATCGCGTGTGGGTGATGGCCGATGTGTTCGAAACGGATCTGCCCAAAATTCGCGTGGGTCAGGCCGCGTCCATCACGCTGCCCTACACCACCGCCCGCGCTGTGGCGGCCACCGTGAACTACGTCCAGCCGCAGGTAGATCCCACCACGCGAACTTTGAAAATCCGGCTGGAAGCCGCGAATTCCGGCCACGATCTGAAGCCCGACATGTTCGTCAACGTCGACTTCCGGCTGGGCGGGCCGGTGCGCGTCACCGTGCCGGTGGACGCGGTGCTCGACGCCGGAACCCACAAGACGGTGTTCGTCGATCGCGGCAACGGGTACCTGGAGCCTCGCGCGGTCGAGACGGGCGACCGCTCGAATGAGCGTATCGAAATCACGCGGGGCTTGAAGGCCGGCGAAAGAATCGTGACGTCCGGGACGTTTCTAATCGACTCCGAAAGCCACTTGCGATCACCCGGCGCGGACGCGGCGATGGCCAACATGCCCGGCATGGATAATCCGTCAAAGCCGCCTGCGCTTCCCGCTTCCAAGTCGCCTTCGCCTTCGAAGACTGGACCGATACCAACGCCCGGCATGGATCATTCTCAAATGGAGCATCCCCATGATCAATCGGATCATTGAATTCTCCGCGCACAACCAGCTGATCGTCTTCCTGCTGGTGGGTTTCGCGACCGGCGTCGGCATCTGGTCGATTCAGAACATTCCGCTCGACGCGATTCCGGATCTGAGCGACACGCAGGTGATCGTGTACTCGCGCTGGGACCGCAGCCCGGACATCATGGTGGACCAGGTCACCTATCCCATCGTCAGCACGATGCTCGGCGCACCGCGAGTGAAGGCCGTACGAGGATTTTCCGATTTCGGCTACTCCTTCGTGTACATTATTTTCGACGAAGGGACGGATATTTACTGGGCGCGCTCGCGTACGCTCGAATATCTTTCCGGCGTGTTGCCGCGCCTGCCGCAAGGCGTGTCGACCGAGCTGGGACCCGACGCGACGGGCGTCGGTTGGGTGTTTCAATACGCGCTGGTGGATACCACGGGCCAGCACAGCTTGGCGGAGCTGCGATCGCTGCAGGATTGGTTCCTGCGCTACCAGCTCAAGTCTGTGCCGGGCGTCGCCGAGGTCGCCCCCGTGGGGGGGTTCGTGCGCCAGTACCAAATAAATATTGACCCTAATCGCTTGCAGGTCTATAACATACCGATCTCAAAGGTCGTGGACGCGGTGCGCTCGGGCAATAATGATGTCGGAGGGAGGCTCGTCGAATTGAGTGGCGCTGAATACATGGTCCGGGGCCGCGGATACGCAAAATCCGCGGACGACATCGGGGGCATTGTGCTCGCGAATAACGCCGGTGGAGTGCCGGTTCGTATCCAGGACGTGGGCAGCGTCGAGTTGGGACCTGATCTGCGGCGCGGCGTCGCCGATTGGAACGGCGAAGGGGACACCGTGGCCGGCATCGTCGTCATGCGGCAGGGAGAGAACGCGATGCAAGTGATCGGGCGCGTGAAGGCGAAGCTCGCCGAGATCGAGCCGGGGCTGCCGCCGGGCGTCCGGATCGTCAGCGCCTACGACCGGTCGGAGCTGATCCAGCGCTCGATCGACAATCTGAAGCAGACGCTGCTGGAGGAAATGATCGTGGTGTCGCTGGTGATTTTCCTGTTCCTGTGGCATTTTCCCAGCGCCGCGATACCAGTGTTCACCATTCCGATCGCCATTGTGATTTCGTTCATTCCGATGAAGGCCATCGGGCTTTCTTCGAATATCATGTCGCTCGGCGGGATCGCGATCGCGGTGGGTGCGCTGGTCGATGCGGCCATCGTCGTGGTGGAGCAGACGCACAAGAAGCTGGAGGAATGGGAAGGCGCGGGCGGCGTGCGCGACTACAAGCAGGTGATCGTCGAAGCGGTGCAGGAAGTCGGTGGGCCGAGCTTCTTCGCATTGCTGGTGATCGCCGTCGCGTTCCTGCCGGTGCTGACGCTGGAAGCGCAGGAAGGCCGCCTGTTCAAGCCGCTGGCCTACACCAAGAACTTCGCGATGATCGTCGCAGCGGTGCTTGCGATTACGCTCGATCCGGCCTTGCGCATTCTGTTCACGCGCGTCAAGGCGTTCCAGTTTCGGCCGCGCTGGCTGCGCGCGATCGTCAACGCGTTTCTGGTGGGTAAGATTCGCTCCGAGCAGAAACATCCCATCAGCCGCGTTTTGATTCGTCTGTACGAGCCGGTCTGCGCATGGGCGCTGCGCTGGAAATGGGTGGTGATCGTGAGCGCCCTCGCCCTGGTGACGGTGACGGTTCCGGTGTATCGGAAGCTGGGCTCGGAGTTCATGCCGCCGCTCGATGAGGGCAGCCTCCTCTACATGCCGACGACGCTGCCGGGTATTTCCGTCGCCGAGGCGGAAAAGCTCCTGCAGACCCAGGATCGCATTCTGCGCTCTTTCCCGGAGGTCGCCTCGGTGCTGGGGAAAGCGGGCCGCGCCGAAACGTCGACGGATCCGGCTCCGCTTTCGATGGTGGAAGCCACGGTCGTGCTGAAGCCGCAGACTGAGTGGCGCAAGATCCCCACCTGGTACGATGCGTGGGCGCCGCCCTGGCTGCTGCCGGCGATGCATCACCTCACGCCGGATCACATCTCGACGGATCAACTGATCGAGCAGATGAACACGGCGCTGCGGTTGCCGGGGACCGCCAACGCGTGGACCATGCCGGTCAAGGGCCGCATCGACATGCTGACTACGGGTGTGCGCACGCCGGTCGGCATCAAGATCAGCGGCGCGGATACCAATGAGATCGAGCGCATCGGGGCCCGGATCGAGGCCCTATTGCCGCGCGTCCGCGGCACCCGCAGCGTATTCGCCGAACGGACCGGCGGAGGTTACTTTCTGGATTTCGACTGGAACCGCGACCAGATGGCGCGCTACGGCCTGTCGATCGCGAGCGTCCAGGAGGTGATCACGAGCGCCGTGGGCGGCGAAAACGTCACGACGACCATCGAGGGCCGCGAACGCTATCCCGTGAACGTGCGCTACCTGCGCGATTATCGCAGCGGCATCGACCGGTTGAATCGCGTACTGGTGCCGGTGATGGACGGGAAATCGCAAGTGCCGCTTTCGCAAGTGGCGGCGGTGCGGGTGCGGTCGGGGCCGTCGATGCTGCGCGACGAAAATGGACTGCTGAGCGGTTACGTGTACGTCGACGTCGCCGGGCGCGACATCGGTGGCTACGTCGACGAAGCCAAACCGCAGGTCCGCGACGGCGTGAGCCTTCCGCCGGGCTACACCATCACCTGGAGTGGCCAGTATGAGGCGATCGCGCGCGTGAAGGAGCGGCTGAAGATCGTTCTGCCGCTGACGCTGTTCCTGATCCTGATGCTGCTGTACCTGGGCACGAAGTCGCTGGCGAAAACGGCGATCGTGATGCTGGCGGTCCCGTTTTCCGCCGTCGGGGCGATCTGGTTCCTTTACGCGCTGGGCTACAACATGAGCATCGGCGTGTGGGTCGGGTTGATCGCGCTGATGGGCGTGGACGCGGAGACCGGCGTATTCATGCTGCTGTACCTGGATCTCGCGTATAAGCAGGCTCGGGTGGAGGGGCGGCTGCGGAATCTCGACGAGTTGCGCGTCGCGATTCGGGAGGGCGCGGTGAAGCGTATCCGGCCGAAGTTCATGACGGTGGCGTGCATGTTTTTGGGGCTGGTGCCGATCATGTGGTCGGTGGGCGCGGGCGCGGATGTGATGAAGCGCATCGCCGCGCCGATGATCGGTGGAATATTTACTTCCTTTCTATTGGAATTAGTAGTATATCCGGCAATATATGAGGTGTGGAAATGGCATTCCGAATTGAAATCCGAACTGGCGCAATCGGCATCCTGACACTCGCCGGCCTGATGGCGGCGAGCGCGCCGCCTGCCCGGGCGGCGACGTTCCCCGCAAGGTTCGATGTCCGGCACCGGCACTGGCGCAAAGGCGCAACCGGCGTGCTGGATGTCGGCCCGGCGTCCATTTCGTTTGAGGAAAAAGGCAAGCAGGCCGCGCACTCGCGCACCTGGAAGTACGAGGACATCCAGCAATTGACGCTGAGCCCGGGGGAACTGAAGATCGTCACGTACGAGGACCAGAAATGGCAATTGGGCCGCGATCGCGAGTATGTCTTCGATCAGCTGCCAAAAAACATGGCCACGCAACTGTATCCGTTTTTCCGGCAAGTCATGGATCAGCGCTTCTCGGCGAATTTAGCCGACGATGACGTCAAACCGCTGTGGAGCCTTCCCGCCAAGCTAACGCACGGGCGGGGCGGGACACAAGGCACTCTGACCGTGGGCGAAGACCGGATCGTGTATCAGACGGACAAGGGCGCCTCGCACACGTGGCGGTATTCGGACATCGATAACGTCAGCCGCTCCGGACCGTTCGATCTCTCTCTGCTCACGCCCGAACGCGAGAGTTGGTACCACGGATCGCCGACGGAGTTTCATTTCCAACTGAAGCAGTCGCTGGCCGAGGATCGCTACAACGATCTGTGGCGCCGCCTGAATCGTTCGCAAGGAATCCAGATATCCGAACACGACATGACTCGGCACTAAATTAAGGTGAGATAGAAAGCAAGTTGGCCGGCGGAGTAGGATGTGTTTTGACGTATCGCGTCAGCCCGCTGCGGAGCCACCCATACTTAAATCCGTAACCCAATTCACGTAGATACTGCATGGCCTCTTGGGGCGGCATTCCGAGAAAATACATTTTATAAAGCGCGGCAATCACGCTGGTCCGGTCGCGGCCGAGTCTGCAATGGAAATAGACGGGATGATAACGTTCATCTCGCAAGATGGCCAGAATTTTGGCGATATGCTTTTCCGACGGCGGAAACGGGGAAGCGTTCATGTTTCCGGGAAGCACAGTAATTCCATATAATTTAGCCTTCCGTTGTTCCAGCGGAGACCTCCAGGGAAGAATTTGCAGGTCCACAATGTACCGCACGTGTAGCGACTGGAGAAGCCGGTAATCGGCATCGCTTGTGGGCGCCGAACCTTTATAAACACCGTCATCCACCAAGCCGAAATACTTCAGTTTCGAACCAACCGCTGCCGGATCAGGCGTATCCATGGCCGGGCGGTCCTGACACAGCGCAGGAACCGCTCCTAGGAACAACAGCACGGCGCCAAGAGGTTTTTTCACGCTAAGACTCAGTCTTGGATGGCAACGGCGCACGAGTCACTGCGATGTTATATCGAAACTCTCGATGACGGCTCCGTAGATGTCGATCGCATCGACATGGGCTTTCTTGCCGAAGGCCTTCACAACCAGGAAATTTTCGATCATCGCGACCTTCTGTGTAATGCCGGGGGGCGGTTTGCTGACGTCGTAGAGAGGCGCGCCGCCTCCGCCGGAGATCACGTAGTGGACGCCGTTGCGCAGGTAGTGCTGATAGTTGTGATCGTGCCCGAAGAAGCCCGCGGTGACTTTGTACTTTTCGAGCAGCGGCATCAGCGCCGTCATATGCGCTTCGGGTGCGCGGAACGAGTAGGCGGAAATCGGTCCATGGTGCGCGACCACGAATCGCATGTCCGCACTCTGGCTGTTCTTTAGCTCTTCCTCCAGCCAGCGTGTTTCCTCGGCCCAGAACGCCGCGCGACCGGCTGGATTGCTGGAAGCGGTGTAGATATCGCTGTCGATCACCATGAAATGGCTGGCGCCCCAGTCGAATGCGAAGTAGGGCTTGGCCTCGAAGAAATCGAAGAACTGGCGGTCGTTGCGCTCGTGGTTGCCTACCATCGGGAAGAAGGAAACCTTGCGCAGCCATTCGCGCTCGACATCAAAGTATGTCGACCACTGCGCAGAATCGACGCCGTTTTCCACCAGGTCACCGGTTTGCAGGGCGAATTCCGGCGAGGAGTGGGCCAGCATTGCAGCGATCACCTTGCGATGCACATCCTGGCGCGTACGTGTATCGCCGTAGACCACAAATTCGAATGGAACATCGCCCTTGGGCGCCGTCCGGAAAGAGCCTTTGCCCTCCGGGCGTCCCCCGAGTACGTCGTAGTAATGCGTCTTGCCGGGTTCCAGCGCCGCGTAGGAAACCTTTTCGAGGCGCAACACCGGCGCCGTTCTGTCCAGCTTGCCCGGGGCGGCGCCCAGCGATGTTTGCCCGGCCTGAACCACCCAGGCGACGGTCGCGGATGTCTGCGTCACGTTGACGGCGTATGGCCCGCCGACGACCTTGCCCCGCGCCGCGTCCTGCGCAAGGGCTGCGGCCGCACAGAGGAGCCCGGCGAGTATTATAGCGACCGTCGTACGCATGGCTCGTAAGGACAGCAAGACACTCCTCTTACGCGGGCACCTTCCGAGGTATCAAACTCCGCAAATTCGTCAGGATGAGACGTCGCCTTCCGAAGAAACTATCTTACCGTGCGGGCCCACTTCGATGCCTCGGGCAGTTTCTTGTCGTGATAAGTGACAATCTAAGGTTCGGCGAGATACGGTCGATCACTGGGCCATATGGGAGAAGTTCAGTCACTCGCCGCCAGTCCTTCAGATACTCGGTGAAGTTTAGGCGCGATTCGCCCACAGGGAGACGTAATTTATGGCGAACCAGGGGCGCGGCTCACTCGGAGCGGAAAAGAGGGATAACATCTATCGACGAGCGCCATTATCTTGTCGAGCAGCACGCATGCGTCGTTAACCACCCCATTCTGTGGGCGCGGATTCGGTCCTGGTACTCGATGCAAACGATGCAATGGGTTGAGGCATGTGGTCAACACCGTATCTCGCACGGCACCCCAATGTCCATGTACGAAAGCGGAAGGCCAAGGATAATACATGTCGTACAGATTCTTCACGCCCGCCGTTTCGCTCATCTTGCGCAAGTTGGACTTGTCCCAATGTCCAAGATCTATTGATAGGAACTCTTGCCATTGGTCTTCGTTAGCAAGCGATTCCAACGTTTCAAGAGATACGTAGCTAGGCAGAGATTCACCGTCATCCAGCTTCAGAAACGACAGCTTCGCTTGGCCAGCACCATACACGCGGTTTGACAGCCAAAGCGATGGGTCGTTCTTCTCAACGAGGTAGGCCAAGGTCACGAGGCATTCCAATATTGTTCGCAACGCCATCCGGCCGAGCGCAGATCGCTCATTTCCCGGAATTAACAATTCCCGCAAAAGGTTAACGCAGAAGAGTCCCATTCCAAACACCGTATCGTGTTTGGCATCTATTTCAGACGTAGTCTGGCTTGCTAATGCATGGCGGACGAGTCCAGCGTAGAGATCCTCAACGGTCTCCTTGGGGACCCCCGGGGTGACAGGTCCCATCACCTCCTCTCGAAGGAGAGTGCACGGAGTTTCCATGAGACACTGGTCCCAGAATTGCTCAGGCCATGAAGTCTTGAGTTCGTCGCCCCCTGGCCCCGCGAAGGCAATCTCTGTGGCGCGGATGGTTGGGCGAACCTTGCGTTGATCGCCGAAATCGGGATATTCGGTTATCTCGCGAACTCCTTCCTGAGTCGCCAGTCTCAGTTTATCCGAGGCGATTCTGAGTAGGACTTTGGCCCACCGGCAGTCCGTCGCCTCCTGGGACTGGTGATTAAGTGTACGGCCCACGGCGATGACCAGCGGTGTCCAGTCGATTTCTTCGCTCGGTTCACCAATGTATTTAACCCACGCTGATCGAGCTGGTAGGTCGCGGTAGAGTAGCAGAGACTTCAGGAAGAGCCGGTTTGAAAGATCTCGCGCGATGATCGAAACAATACCGTTCACCACTTCGGGGCTAGCTTCACCGAGCGCGGAATGAGTTATTGACCGTGGACGCAAGTGTGGCGGCAGGCCCCCCACGTACGTGGCCACCTCCCGAATGACCTCCAATGCCGCTCGGCGATCCAAATGTGTCACCAACAAGGCTACCCAAACCATTTCTGGCAATCGTTCGTTTAGCCATGAGGCTGGTGTCATTTTTGGTATTGTCATCCATGGTGGCGTAAGTGTCCGACCGGTTTGTTTGTGCCGGTCCAGCCCAGAGTATTGTCGGCCGGATTTTCTCTCTTGTTTTGCCTTCTTGTGGGACACCGACCCACCTCCTCGGCAGACCCGTCTCGATTGTCTCCACCCTACTGTTATGGCCGCGGTACTTGGATGCTGGACGCGCCGTGCATATGGCTAGATCAATACGCCAGCACGCGCTGGGCTTCCTCGACGATGTTCTCGACTTGCGGAAGGATTTCGGATTCGAGCGCAGGGCTGTAGCCGATCCAGGCGTCGAGCGCGCCGACGCGGCCCACCGGAGCGTCGAGCATTCCGAACAGCTCGCTCGCGATGCGCGCCGAAATTTCCGCACCATAGCCCCAGGAAAGCGTGTCTTCGTGCACCACCATCGCGCGGCTGGTTTTTTCGACCGAGGTCTTGATGGTGCCCCAGTCGTAGGGAGACAGCGTCCGGAGATCGATCACCTCGATGCCAATATCGGGATTCTGCTTTTCGATCTGCACGGCCGCCTGCAACGATTTCTGCACCAGAGCGCCGTAGGTGACCAGTGTCAGGCGCGCGCCGGGCTTCACGATTTTCGCCTTGCCGAAGGGGATCGTGTACGCGAGTCCCGGATGCGGCGAGCGATTGTAAGGCTCGCGGTACAGGCGCTTGTGCTCCAGAAACATCACCGGATCGTCGCAGCGGATGGCCGTCCGCAGCAGCCCGCAGGCGTCCAGCGCGTTCGAGGGGAACACCACACGCAGCCCGGGAGTGTGCGTGAAGATCGATTCGCCGCACTGGCTGTGATAAATGCCGCCGCCGTTGAGGTAGCCGCCCACCGCGACGCGAATCACCAGGGGCGCCGACCACGCGTTATTCGAGCGCCAGCGCAAGGACGCGAGCTCGTCGCGAATCTGCATCATGGCGGGCCAGATGTAATCGAAAAACTGGATCTCCACCACCGGCTTGACGCCGCGCATCGCCATCCCGGACGCCCGGCCGACGATCGCGGCTTCCGCGATCGGCGCATTAAACACGCGTTCGGAGCCGTAGGCCGTCTGCAGGCCCTGCGTGGCCTTGAACACGCCGCCCTTGCCCCTGACTTCCTTGAGATGCTCCTCGCGGCTGCAATCGGCGACGTCCTGGCCGAACACGACCATGTTGGGATTGCGAGCCATCTCCTCATGCAAGGTGAGATTGATGGAATCCACCATGGTCCGGGGGTTGCCCGCGAAATGCGGCTCGGCCTCGAGCTGCGCGGAGGCGGGATCGACTCGCTCGGAATAAAGATGACGCAGCGCCGATCCGCGAGGAGGAGGCGCCGCCTTCAACGCGCGCGCGCTGACCTCCTGAATCTCGGTATCGACCTCCAGCATGATTTGGTCGAGCCGGTTGCGGTCGGCGACTCCATTCCCGATCAGCCACGCCTGGAAGTTGCGCACAGGATCGCGCAGCGCCTCGGCGTCGCGTTCGGCGGCGGTCTTGTACAGTTTCTCGTCGTCGGAAAGAGAATGCGAATAGGGGCGCGTGCACGCGGCGTGCACCAGAGCGGGCTTGCGCTCAGACCGGCAATAGTTCACGGCCTCGGCCATCACGGCGTAGGAGGCCACCAGGTCGGTGCCGTCGCACTGGAACACGCGGAGGTTGGGATGCCCGGAAACGAGCTTCGAGACGTCGCCGCCGGGAGTCTCATATTCCGCCGGCACGGAAATCGCGAAGCCGTTATCCTGCACCAGGAAGATCACGGGGAGCTTCTCGAGGCAGGCGGCGTTGAGGGCTTCCCAGAATTCGCCTTCGCTTGTAGCTCCCTCGCCGCAGCTGGTGAGCGTGATGGCGTCGGAAGAGCGGTCCAGGTGGCGATTGGCCTCGGCGCATCCCACGGCGGGGAGCAACTGGGTTCCGGTGGCCGAGGACGGCGAGACGATATGGAGCTTCGTGGAGCTCCAGTGCGAGGGCATCTGACGGCCGCCGGAGGAAGGATCGGAGCCGGCGCCGGCGGCCTGCAGGAACATGTCCTCCGCCGTCATACCCAACGTCAGGCACAGAGCGCGGTCGCGATAATACGGAAAGAACCAGTCGTATCCGGCGCGCAAGGCGAAGCCCGCGGCGACCTGAATGGCCTCATGCCCGGCACCGCTGATCTGGAAATAAATCTTGTTCTGCCGCTTCAGCAGGATCTCCCGGTCGTCGATGCGGCGGGAGGCGTACATATAGCGGAATGCGCGGATCAAATCCTTGGATTCAAGGCGGCTGGAAAGCGCCGTAAGACCAGATTCCGTGGCGGTGCTCATCGAACCGAATACCCTAAACAGTGTAACAGTGAGCGAGGCCGATCGCTCACGATCGGAAACGGCCGGAGAGGATTTCGAGGCCGCCGTTTTAGCCGCGCTTGCGCTCGGCGACGATAGTCACCTGCATATCCGCCGCCAGCGCGACTACCTGGTGCACCAGGTTTCGGCGCAAAAAGGCCCCAGCACGATGCTCCACCGGGCGCGCGAGAAACAACTGCGTCACGCCGTTCAAACGGGCGAACTCGAGGAGGGTTTCAGCGACATCCTCACCCTGCAGCAGGCGCGCCTCGATGTGCAGGTTGCGCGCGAAATTCAAGTGCCGCTCCAGGGCGTCCCGCTCCCCGGCCGGAATCGACTCGGGGCTCCCTAATTTGTGGACGGCGACGGCGAAGCAATCGGCGTGGAGATAATCCGCCACGCGTTTTCCGCGACGTATGACCATGGCCGTGGACGGGTCCTGCGTCACGTGGATCAGAATCCGGTCGACGCGCGGCGCGGGAGTTTCCCCGGCTTCGGAGGGCGCCGGCGGTTCGCTACCGGCGCCTTGCTGCAGATTCAGCCTGTCCTGGCGAGCCTCCACTTCGTGGGCGGTCTGCCGCAGGGCCAGCTCCCGCAAGGCCACCAGCGTGGATTCCCGGAAGAAGTTTTCGAGTGCCCGCTTGGCTTTTTCCGGCGTATATACGACGCCGCGCAGCAGGCGATTCAGCAACGCCTCCGGCGCCAGATCCACCATCACCACCTGATCCGCCTGCTGGACCACCCAATCTGGAATGGTTTCCCGCACGCGCACGCCGCTGATCTGCCAGACGTGATCGTTCAGGCTTTCGAGGTGCTGGATGTTCATGGTGGTGAGCACATCGATGCCGGCATCGAGCAACAGGTCGACGTCCTGCCAGCGCTTGACGCGCTCCGAGCCAGGAACGTTCGTGTGAGGGAACTCATCGACGACGCAGACGCCGGGGCGCCGCGCAAGAATCGCAGCGGTATTCATCTCCTCGAACACCGCGCCGCGATATTCGATGCGGCGGCGCGGAATCGTCTCCAGCCCCTCGGTGCGTGCGATGGTATCCGGGCGACCGTGCGGCTCGAAGTAGCCGATCACAACGTCCAGACCCTTGCGCTTCAGCTCCTGGGCCTCCGACAGCATCTGATAGGTTTTGCCCACGCCGGCGGCGTAGCCCAGAAAAACCTTCAGTTTGCCGCGCGGCGCGGTTGGCTGCATAAATTCGATGTTGACACGAATGCGGAGGCGGGATGGAAACCGTCAGTGCGGGAACACGCGCACGTCCATGCCGTCGGCGCCGCGAATGATGCGGTCGACGTGGCTTCCGCGCAAGCGCCGCAACCATCCCTTCTGCAGGCTGTGGCCGACGAAGATCTGCGTCACTCCGCGCTCGCGAGCGAAGTCTAGGATCGCTTCGACGGCTTCGTCGCCATCCAGGATTTCAATTTGCGCGCGGGCCGCGCGGGCCACCGCGAGATGCCCGTCCAAGGCGGCTTGATCTTCCGGGCGCAAATCAGGTTGCCGCACGTAAGCGACGATCAGCTCGCCGTGGAAGCGGTCCGCGTTGCGGCGGCCGCTTTCGATCATGGGCCGCGCGTTCGCCCGCGGGGTGACGCACACGAGAATGCGCTCCTGAGCGCCGAGCGTCGTCGACAATCCATTGCGGCGCAAGTAGGATTCGAGCTGGCGGTCCACCACGTCGGCGGCCAGCAGCAGCGCGATCTCCCGCAATTCCGAAAGCCTGCGCGCACGGACCGCGTCCTCTTCTCCGGTTGAGCCGAACCCCTGAAACGTCGCGTCCGGTGGCGCGTCCACCACCACGATTTCGTCGGCGTTGTAGAGGAAATTCCGCGGAACGGTTTGTCCGACGTGTTTGTGGGTCAGAGTCTCTACCCGCTCGCGCAGCTCCGCGATGTACTGAATGTTGATCGTCGTGATGACCGAGACGCCCGCCGCGAGAAGATCGCGCACGTCCTCCCAGCGGCTGGAATTGTGGGAGACAGGCTTGAAAGGGTCCCTGGGCCTCACCGGATTGTCGTACGCCAATCCATCGACCAGGCAGACGCCGGGGTGACGCGCGAGGAGCGCGGGGATATCCATCACCGGCGACCCATCGACATGGCGCAAAGGCACCACTTCGATTTTTTGGATAATCTCGGCGACTTCGCCGCTGGTCTTGGGTTGAATCGCGCCGATGACGACGTCTTCGCCGCGCTCCTTGCGGCGGCGGCCTTCGTCGAACATGCGGAACGATTTGCCGACGCCCGAGGCGTAGCCGAGGAATACCTTCAGGCGCCCGCGGGACTGGCCGTCCTCTTCGGCTTCGCAGAGCCGAAGCATCTCCTCGGGTGTAGGGCGTCGCGTTTCCATGCGCCTTCTACCGCTTCACGGGAGCCTGCCGGTCCAGCGCGAGATTCAGCAGCAGTACATTCACGCGCGGGTCGCCCAGCAGGCCCAGGGTCGGACCTTCCGTGTACTGCGCGATGAGCTGAGCCGCCTGATTCACGGAGATACCGCGCGCCTTCGCGACGCGGGCGGCTTGCGCCTCGGCATTGGCGGGACTGATGTGCGGATCAAGACCAGAGCCGGAGGCCGTTACCGCATCGGCGGCGATTGGAGCCTTCGCCGTAAACAGCAAGGGCACTTTGCCGTCGTTGAAGGCCTTGATCAGTTTCACGTCATCGAGGTTCCCGCCCGAATCTTTAAAGCGGTCCAGCGGCACCGACGATTCATAGGGTATCTCGTTTTCGACGCAGTAATGCACGATGCGCAGGTTGATACCATCGAAATCGACGACCTCGTTTTTCTTGTCGTCCATTTTGGTTGTGCCGTGGAAGAGCTTGGCGCTGGTCGGCCCCAGGTTCGAACCGCCGCTCGATGTCGCGTCGTACCCGCCGCCGGCCGATGACGGCCGCGGATGAAAATACTCAGGCTTAGAAAAGTTCTGCCCGATGATTTCCGAGCCAATCACTTTGTCTCCCGATGTGTTTAGACTGCCGTTCGCCTGATGTGGAAAGAGCATCTGGCAAACACCCGTGACGGCCAGCGGATAAACCACGCCGAACAGAATCGTCGCGAAAATATTGATTCGAAGTCCCGGTAAGATTTGTCCCCACATGGTGGTTGCCTCCTACGCCAGATGAAAGAGCGCCAGCACTTGATCGATGGCCCAAATGCCCGGGAACGGCACGAGGATTCCGCCGACACCCCAGAGCAAAAGATTCCGCCGCAAAAGGGCCGCGGCCCCCTGGGGCCGGTACTTCACGCCGCGCAGCGCGAGCGGCACCAGCGCGATGATGATCAGGGCGTTGAAAATTACCGCCGCCAGTACCGCGCTTTGCGGCGTGTGCAGACCCATAATATTGAGGACTCCCAGCGCCGGGTAGGTCGCCGCGAACATGGCCGGAATGATGGCGAAATATTTGGCCACATCGTTGGCGATGGAAAACGTCGTGAGCGCGCCGCGCGTAATCAGGAGCTGCTTGCCGATGGCCACCACTTCGATCAGTTTCGTCGGGTTGCTGTCGAGATCCACCAGGTTGCCGGCCTCCTTGGCCGCCATGGTGCCGGTATTCATGGCGAGTCCGACGTCGGCTTGCGCGAGCGCCGGAGCGTCGTTGGTGCCGTCGCCGGTCATCGCGACCAGGCGTCCCTCGGCCTGTTCCCGCTTGATGTATTCGAGCTTGTCCTTGGGCGTCGCCTGCGCCAGAAAATCGTCGACGCCGGCCTCGGCTGCGATGGCCGCCGCAGTGAGCGGATTGTCGCCGGTGATCATAACGGAGCGAATGCCCATGGCGCGCAACTGGCCAATGCGTTCCTTCATGCCGCCTTTGACCACGTCCTTCAGATGAATCACTCCCAGAATGCGCGGGCCGTCTGCCACCGCGAGCGGCGTGCCGCCCTGTCGCGAAATGCGATCCGCGATTTCAGTGAGCTGCGGCGGCGCCACGCCTCCCAGTTCCCCCACGAATTTGGAGACGGCTTCGGTCGCGCCCTTGCGCAACTGCCGGCCGTTCAAATCCACGCCGCTCATGCGCGTGTAGGCGGAAAACGGAATGAATTTGACTTCGTGATCGGCGATCTCGCGGCCGCGCAGGCCGTGCTTTTCCTTCGCGAGAACCACCACCGAGCGGCCTTCCGGCGTTTCATCGGCGAGGCTCGAAAGCTGGGCCGCGTCGGCCAGTTCGCCGTCGGCGACGCCTGCGACCGGCAGGAACTCAACGGCTTGGCGATTGCCCAGCGTGATGGTTCCGGTCTTATCGAGCAGCAGCGTGTTGACGTCGCCGGAAGCTTCGACGGCCTTGCCGCTCATGGCGAGCACGTTGTGCTGCATCACGCGATCCATGCCCGCGATGCCGATCGCCGAAAGTAGCCCGCCGATGGTCGTCGGGATCAGGCACACCAGCAGCGAAACCAGAACCGCCACCGTGGGCACCGATCCCGAACCGGCCTGCGTGACGCTGAAGGCCACATACGGCTGCAGCGTGACCACCGCCAGCAGGAAGATCAGGGTCAGCCCGGCGATCAGGATATTGAGAGCTACTTCGTTCGGCGTTTTCTGGCGCTCCGCGCCCTCCACCAGCGCGATCATGCGATCGAGGAATGTCTCGCCGGGGTTCGACGTGATGCGGATGCGGATGCAGTCCGAAAGCACGCGCGTGCCGCCGGTGACGGCGCTGCGGTCGCCGCCGGATTCGCGAATCACGGGCGCGCTCTCTCCGGTGATGACGGATTCGTCGACGGTGGCGATCCCTTCGATCACGTCGCCGTCGCCGGGAATTGTATCGCCCGCCTCGCAGTGCACGATGTCGCCGGCCCTGAGTTTGGACGCCGGGACATTTTCGAGTTTCCCGCCCGGCAGGACTATCTTCGCGATGCTATCGGTCTTGGTCTTGCGCAAGGTTTCGGCCTGCGCCTTGCCGCGCGCCTCCGCCATGGCTTCTGCAAAGTTCGCGAATAAGACAGTAAACCACAGCCATAGAGCGATCTGCACTTGGAAGCCGATGGCGCTGCCACCCGTCAACATGTCGCGGATGAGGAATATCGTTGTGAGCGCCGCGCCCGCCTCCACCACAAACATCACGGGATTCTTCAGTAACGTAATCGGGTTCAGCTTGGCCAGGGACGCTTGCGTCGCCCGGCGGACGATCTCCGGGTCGAAGAACGGACGCGCCCTCACGAGCTTCTTCGGTAAAAGAGACCTGGGATCGTCCTGCTGAATGCGGGAGGCCGTCTCTGGCGCTGTGGATATTGTGGGCATGGCTAGCTCCAAATCCCGTGCGGCAGTAAGATCGTCGAAAAGAGTTTGCCGCTGTGCATCAGATAGTGCTCTACGATCGGACCCAGCGAGACCGCCGGGAAATAAGTGAGCACCGCGATGATGATCACGGTCCCGATCAGCAGCCCGACAAATAAGGGGCCGTGAGTGGGAAATGTGCCGCTGGTGACGGGGACTTTCTTCTTGGCGGCGAGACTCCCCGCGACGGCGAGAATCGGAATCAGGAACAGAAAGCGCCCGATCAGCTGCGCCAGCCCCAGTGTCAGGTTGTACCACGGCGTGTTGACGTTGATACCCGCGAAGGCGCTGCCGTTGTTGCCGGTGCTGCTGGCATACGCGTACAGGATTTCGCTCAGCCCGTGTGGGCCGCTGTTGTTGATGTTGGCGACCGCGGCGCCGGGAGGATTCCAATATCCTTTCTTCGGGAAATGGATTTGTGAACTGATGGCGGTGAAAACCAGAATGCTGGCCGAGGTGACGATGATCGCGAGCATCGCCATTTTCACTTCCTTCTGCTCCAATTTCTTACCCAGGTATTCGGGAGTTCGCCCCACCATCAAGCCGGCGATGAACACCGCGACGATGGCGTAGATCAGAATGCCGTACAGCCCCGCTCCCACGCCACCGAAAATGACGATGTCGGTCATCATGTTGAGCAGCGGCACCAGTCCTGCAATAGGCAGGAAACTGTCGTGCATCGAATTCACTGCACCTGTACTAGTGTCCGTGGTGATGTTCGCCCACAAGGTCGAGTTGGCGATTCCGAAGCGGACTTCCTTGCCCTCCATGTTGCCGCCGGCTTGAGTGGGAGTCGCTGCGGTCTGCACTCCGAGGTTCGCGAGGATGGGGTTGCCGGCCTGCTCGAATCCATAGCAGACCAGCACGCCCGCCAGAGACATGATGAGGAACGCGGCGAAGATGGCCCACCCTTGGCGCGCGTCCCCGATCATCCGCCCGAAGGTATAAGTGAACGCCGCGGGTATGACCAGCAGCAGCCACATCTCGAACAGGTTCGTCACGGGCGTTGGATTCTCGAAGGGATGGGCGGAGTTGGCGTTGAAGAAGCCGCCGCCATTCGTTCCGAGCTCCTTGATGGCTTCCTGCGACGCCACCGGTCCCTGAGCGATGGTTTGCCTGGCGCCTTCCATCGTCGTCACCTCGGTGTACGGTTTCAGATTCTGGATCACTCCCTGGGAGGACAAGAACAGAGCGGCGACGATCGCGATGGGCAGCAGGACATAGACCGACGCGCGCGTCATGTCCACCCAGAAGTTGCCGATGGTCTTCATCTGGTGGCGCGCGAAACCTCGCACGACGGCGACCGCGACGGCCATGCCGGCCGCCGCCGAAACGAAGTTCTGAACGGTCAACGCCGCCATTTGTACAAAGTAGCTGAGCGTCGATTCACCACTGTACGCCTGCCAGTTCGTATTGGTGAGAAAGCTCGTAGCCGTGTTGAAAGCAAGATCCGGGCTGACCTGCGCCGCTCCGAAGTGCTGGGGGTTGAAAGGCAGGAATCCCTGCATCCGTTGCAGGAAATACACCAGCAGGAATCCGAAAATGCTGAAACTCAGCAGTGACGCGGTGTATTGCGTCCAGCGCTGCTCGACCTCCTCATGAATGCCGGATACTTTGTAAGTCAGTACTTCCAGCCATCGCACAACCGGATGCAGGAACGTGCGCTGTCCTTCGAAGACGCGCGCCATGTAGGCTCCGAGCGGCTTTGTGCATGCAAAAATTAGCGCGAAACAAATCACAATTTGCAGAATACCGAGAGCGGTCATGGTGTCCTCTCAAAATTTCTCCGGGCGCAGCAGGGCGTACACCAGGTAAATGAACAGACCGAGTGCCGCGATCCCGGTAATGATGTAATCCATGGAATCTTCTCCCAGCTCGCACAGGGCCGCAGGCTCCGTTGTGCGAGCGATATCCTCAAAGTTTGTCGCAGGCCTTCGTGAAGGCCCAGCACGCCAGCAGAACGACGCAACCCACCGCGACATACGCGAGATCAAGCATGTGTGTTTTCCTCCGTGCCATTCATGGCCTTGCTCCCAATCCAAAGCATACGAGGCCGGACGTTAGTAAGTAATAGGAATGCCGTAAGGATTCTATAAAGAATCCGGAGCCGGCTGGAAGCGATAACCAATCCAGGGCTCGGTCACGATGTAGATGGGCTTAGAGGGATTTGACTCAATTTTCTGGCGCAGTTGCTTGATAAAGACCCGAAGGTACTCTACTTGGTCGCCGTAATCGGGACCCCACACCGCCTGCAAGAGTTCGCGGTGGGGAATGGCCCGGTCCGGGTGCCAGGCAAGATAGCGGAGGATATCGAACTCTTTCGGCGTGAGCCGCAACTGCTGTCCACGGACGACCACAGACCGGCGGCCGAAGTCGATTTCGACGTCTCCCAGCGTGAGACGCTGGGGCCCTCCTTCGGGCGGCACCGGTGCACGCCGCAGCGCGGCACGGATGCGTGCGAGCAGTTCAGGAGTGCTGAAGGGTTTAGCGACGAAATCGTCGGCGCCCGCGTCGAGCGCCGCCACTTTATCCCGCTCGGCGTTGCGGACGGTGAGCATGATGATCGGAATTTCGGAGGAGCCCCGGATCACGCGGCAAGTCTCCAGCCCGCCCATACCCGGCATGTTCATGTCGAGCAGCATCAAGTCGTAGCGGCCTGAGCGAATGGTTTCCAGGACTTCCTCGCCCGTCCGCGCGTCCTCCACTTCGTAGCCCTCGCTGGTGAGCGTCATCTTCAAAACCCGGCGAATCTGCGGATCGTCGTCCACCACCAGGATGCGGCCGATGCTCATCGCGTCTCCTCTTTTTGCGCCAGGGGCAGGGAAAAGTGGAAAACGGAGCCAACTCCGGCCTTGCTTTCGGCCCAGATTTCACCGCCGTGAGCGCGCACGATTTCGCGCGCGATGAACAAGCCGAGCCCAGCGCCCGGCACGTGGTTATGAAAACCGCGCCCCCGGTAAAAGCGATCGAAGATGCGAGGCAAGTCCGTTTCTGAAATGCCCTGGCCGTGATCCTGGACGCTGATCGCGACGCGGCCGTCCTCGAGGGCCCCCGAGATGTGGATGGGAGCCCGCGGACTGCCGTATTTCACGGCGTTGCTGATCAACTGGCGCAGCGTCAGCTCGATCAGTGTGGGATCGACCGGAACCTTGGGCATTTCCGCCGGAAAAGCGATTTCCACGGGATGATCTTCCCACGCCGGGTGCATCCGATCGAGCATACGCCGGGTGATCTCCGCCAGATCGATGCTGGCAAGGTGCAACTGAACGTGGCCCGCTTCGAGCCGGGCCATCTGGATCGCGTCGCTCACCAGGCCATTGAGCCGGTCGGTCTCCTCGTCCACCAGGGAGATGTAATTGCGCTGCTGCTCGGCGCTTTCCAGGCGCCCGGACAACAGCGCCGTGGTGGATACTTTGATGGTGGTGAGCGGAGTCTTGAATTCGTGGGCGATCGCGTCCAGCAACACCGATTTCAGCTCGTCGCTCTGGCGCGCCGCCTCGGCCCGGGTCGCGGCCTCCTGGGCGCGTGCCTTCTCGAGCCCGATCGCCACCAGGTTTGCGACGCCCTGCAACGCCGAATCCGAAAGTTGGACGCCCGTCATCCCCAGGCTGCCGATGGGTTCCGAGCCCAGCCGCACGGCCGTGATGACGCTGGTTGCGGATGCGAACTGCGTCCCGGCCAGCACGGCCATGCGCAATTGCTCGTCGAGCCCCGGAAAATCTTCCGGCCCGCCGCGATAAATTTCCCCGGCGGCGCGATCGAAAAGAGCGACCGCGCGCGCCCCGAACGTCCGCGCCACCAGTCCGGCCAGTTGCTTGGAAATCGCCTGGCCCGGGTCGGTCAGCAGAATGGAACGGCTCAGCGCGTACAAGCGTTCCATCTCCTCCTGCCGCTCCTGCGCTTCCCGGGCGCGTGTGCGGGCCTGCGCGGAAAGCCGGCTGGCGGTGATGGAAGTCACCAGAAAGGCGAACAACGCGACCCAGTTCTGCGGGTCCGCGATGGTGAATGTGCCGATCGGCGGAAGGAAGAAAAAATTGAAGAATAGGACCGCAAGCAGCGAGCCGGTGACCGATTCCGCGAGCCCCCAGGTGGCGCCGATCACCAGCACGCCGATCAGATAGGCGAACCCGGCCGTCGTCGCGTTGACCGGCACCATGCGGAAGAAGACGAACGTGATGCCCGCGACCAGCCCGACCGCCGCCACGATCCGCGCGATCCTTTGCAGGAGAGTGGGGCCCGCGTGTGTTTCCGCGTGAGGAGCCAAGAAGCAATCATCGCAAACCCTCCGATCCTGAACCAAGGACCGCACGCTCCGGCGTTGCGGCTCACTCGCACTCGATGGATTTATCCTAAGGCTTGGGCTCAAACTCCCCTTCCGGCGCCATCGTCAACGAGCTTGCCACCGCCATCCGCGGTGGATCTGTGCGCGCGGTCTCCCGCGGCTTGAGCTGGATCGAGGCGGGTGGCGATCGCGCGGAGGCGCTCGTCGAAGCTTTGTATCCGGATATGCGAAGCTCACACGTCGTCGGCATCACCGGCGCAGCCGGCGCGGGGAAAAGCACGCTGGTCGCGGCTCTCGCCAAAGTGGCGCGCGAGCGCGGAATCACCGTGGGCGTCCTTGCGGTAGACCCGTCTTCGCCGTTCACCGGCGGGGCGATCCTGGGAGATCGCGTCCGCATGCACGAACTTTTCGACGATCCTGGGGTTTTCATCCGGAGCTTAGCCACGCGCGGCGCGCTCGGCGGCTTATGCAAGGCCGCGGCCGGGGGCATCGATCTGCTGCGCGCCGCGGGCTACCAAATGGTGCTGGTCGAGACGGTCGGCGTCGGGCAGGATGAAGTGGACGTGATGCGGGTGGCCCACACGACCGTGGTCATGAGCGCGCCCGGGCTGGGCGACGACGTGCAAACGCTGAAGGCCGGGCTGTTCGAAATCGCCGATATTCACGTCGTCAATAAGGCCGATCGTGACGGAGCCGGAGATACGGCGGCGCAGATCAGCGCCATGCTCGCCCTGGGAATGATTCACGAGACGGTTTGGCAGCCGCCCGTGATCTCCACAGTCGCGTTGCGGGGCGAAGGCGTAGCCGAACTGCTCGACGCGATGGCCGAGCATATGGCTCACCTGCGCTCGAGCGGGGAGTTGCGCCCCCGAGAGCGGCGCATGGCGGAATCGCGCGTACTCAAACTCGCGCAGGGGATGGTGGCCGACACGCTGCACCGCCCCGAAGCGACGAACGGCAGCGCCTTCGACGCGGACCTCGATCGGGTGGCCCGGAGGGAGCTGTCGCCGTACGGATGCGCGAGAGCGCTGCTCGGGCGCGCCACGGCGGGGAAATAAATTAATCGGGCCGCCGCCGGCAGAAATCCTTGCGTAAAATCCCTACTTCCGAGTCGATTCCTCGTCTTTCGCGCGTCCTCCCCGAAGAACGTCCTCCATGGCCAGGTTGCCCTCATGGCACGCGTACTCGTAAAGGGTATAGTCAGGATCTCTCGTCAGCGGCATGGACACTTTCCACGGTGCGGAATAAATTTCCGGATCGTTGATCGTGACTTCGTAGCCGATCGTCTCGGCGTCCGTGCGCTGGAAGCGTTCCACCACGTGCAGCGCCTGACTTTCGTGAATGCCCTTGATGCGGCCCGTGGCCGCGCTGGTGGCGATGTCGCCTTGGCCGCTGTAGTTGGTCGTGTCGACGACCAACGTCGCGCCCTCCCAATGCCCGACCGAGTCTCCGTTCCACTGGCGCATGTTCCGCGGCAGATGCGGCCGGCCGTCGGTTGGGATGACCCGCACCTCGTGAATCATTTCGGAATGAATCACCACATACCCGGGAGTCTGCACAATTTGATAGGCGTTGTTATAGCCGGCGGGAAACATCCCGGCCGGCACGCCGCGCGTGATGCACCGCTCCCACGTCGATTGGTATTCCCAGGAATCCGCGACGTGCTCCAGATCGTACTTGCGCGCAGCTTCCGCTGCGGGCTTCACCGGAACTCTGCCATCCGGCGGATCCACAACTAGCGAAGTTTGTCTAGTAGGCAACCACGTCGACCCGCCATCCGACCAGGACTGGTTATAGCTGCCCGGGTCGCCGGCTTGGGGCGGGCGATCGACCCGGTTGGCGGCGGCTCGCCGCTCGAACTCCGTCGCTTCCTTATCGGTGATGGTGGCCCTTCCTGCCAGCTGGGCGGGCCGTTCGAACGGCGTCAGAGTCGCGTTGACCCAGACCCCCTGCAGATCCGGCTGCCCGTCCGCGGTGCGAGGCGCAATCCAGGTTTTCGTGTATGACGCCGGGGCCGGCTTCTGCGCGCTACCCGGCCGGGTCTGCGCGTCGGCGGGCGCCACCAGCACGGCCGCGGTGATAATCGCCGCCCGACTGCCCGCCATGAAAAATGGACCGAGGAAGTTGCGCATTTTAAACCTCCCGTTTATCGTGACCGATGTCTGTCAGTATACAACGCGCGCCCGCATTCCACCTGGCGCGACTTGCCTGTAATCCGTCCGTAAGAATTCACAATAGGTGCGGGAGCCTTACGGAGCACCCGCGGACTCTTGAAGCTGCGCCACCGATGAGGTGGCCGACGAAGGACGTCGGCCGCGGATCAGGCGATCCGCCCTACCTGGCGCTCGTAGGCGGGCGGCCCCGCCCGCGTTCGGCCTCCCGGCCGAACTCTTTCTTAGCGACGGATTACGGGTGCGTCTTGCCCGACCTCCAGCCAAAATAGGACCTCCCCGCGATAGGATTGAGTTAAATGCTCTCCTCAATTGAGTTCGATTTGCTGGTTGAAGAGGCTCTCCGTCTTATTCCCAAACGATTCCGCGAGCGCATGCACAACGTCGCCATCGTAGTCGAGCAGGAGCCGCCACGGCCCGGTCTCCTCG
Source organism: Bryobacteraceae bacterium (assembly GCA_035934795.1). GTDB lineage: Bacteria > Acidobacteriota > Terriglobia > Bryobacterales > Bryobacteraceae > Palsa-187. Next base: position 40,279 of record DASYXM010000017.1, read on the forward strand.
GCCTGTATCAGGGCCACCCGCTTCCCAGCCGTTCCGTCTTCGCCGGGTTCGCGATGCCCGATAAAATCACCATTTATCAGGGACCGCACGAACGTTCGGCGCGTACCCGAGCCGAACTGGAGCAGATGGTTGCGGATACCGTTTGGCACGAAATCGCCCACTATTTCGGCATGGATGAGTCGCGCGTGCGGCGAGCCGAAAGGAAAAGGGCGATTGCCGCCGGGCCAAGCACGGTTAAAAAAACTCGGTTAGAATAGGTCCCGGCTCGTTCCTAGACCACGCAGGCGGACTTCGCACTTACGTAGCCGAAGGCTCGACCATTATTACCCATGAGATGAACAAGCCGTTCTTCGAGCAAATCCTTCAGCGACCCCACACCGTCAAGCCGGACAAGCTTGCCCAAAACCCGAAGCCGGCGGTGTTCTTGACCGTAAACGGATCAGTACGTGCTGACCGATGGCGCTCGCACGATGGAACTCCACCTGGTCCAGGGCAGCGGAAACACACACAATCCCGGCTTGCTTATCGCGTACCTGCCGAAGGAGAGAGTTCTCGTGGAAGCGGATTCGTACAGCGTGAATCACGAACGGCCGGGCGCCAGGACGCTGGTCGGCCTCAACCGGAATCTCCTGGAGAATCTCCAGCGCCTGAACCTGAACGTAGATCAAATTGTTCCCGTCCACGGTCAGAAGGTGATGACGTTCACGGAATTTCGCAAAGCCGTCGAGACGAACCCTTGACCTTGCACTCCGGACGAGTCCCCGGAGCGTGTTGTGTAGGCGATGTTATACTCAAGCATGTTGGCTGATTTTTCCCAGGGAGGGTAGCGGCCAACGCCCTCAACGCTTTTTTCTAAGTCGTTGAATCAAGTGGGCCTGTGGCGCAGTTGGGAGCGCGCTTCCATGGCATGGAAGAGGTCGTGAGTTCGAATCTCACCAGGTCCACCATCGTTCAAAAGCAGTCAACGCGTTCCTTGTAAATCTTCCCGTGCCTGATCCGGGCCCCTCGGATCTCACTAGACTCGACCGCTCGCTTGGACGGCATGAAGCTCGGCGCTTCCTTTTTCGCTATTCGAACCGCTCCAAGATTCTTCCGGCGTGTTCGCGCTAGCGCTGATCTTCGGTCTGCGTGTAGAACATCGTCATGTCGATGAGGTGTATCCCGCGGCCCTCCCGTATAAAATGCGATAAAGTAAGAGGCCGTGAGTGCATCGCATCTTCCTAGATTTCTGACCTTCCTTTCACTTTGCTCAGTGGGGCTGAGGGCACAGACCGTCACGCTCCGTCCCGAAGCTGGACCGTTCGATCCCACACGGCTGAGCATGGAAGCGCCGCCTCCCCAGGGTTTCGCGGTTCGCGCCGGGCGCATGTTCGACGCTAAGGCCGGCCGGAATTTGACCAACCAGGTGATCCTGGTCAAAGACTACCGGATTGCGGACGTCGGGCCGGCGGACCGCGTGCAGATTCCGCAGGGCGCCAAGGTGATCGATCTGAGCCGCGCCACTGTGCTGCCGGGCTTGATCGACCGCCATGTCCACTTGATGCAGGAGGTGCTGCCGAATGACGCGCGGCTGGCGTTCAGCGGGCTGCATTACGCGCTGAAGGATCTGTACGCGGGCTTCACCACGCTGCAGGACATGAACTCGTCGACGTATGCGACCGTCGAACTGCGCGACGCCATCAACCGGGGCCAGGTGCCCGGACCGCGGTTGCAAGTAGCGGGTCCCGCGATCAACCCCAGGGGGGCCACCTATTACGCGGCGCCGTCGGAGCCTGTCCCCTTCGGCCGCGGCACGGGCATCGCCATCTGGCAGAACGTGCAGGATATCGATTCGCCGTGGCTGGCGCGCGCCGCCGCGCGCGAGCGCTCCCACTACGGGGTGGATTGGATCAAGATCTACGAGACCGAAGATTACGAAGGCGGCGGTTATCCCACTCCCGCCAATGGGGGCGCCTTCACTCCCGATGGCAAGATGATCAACGTTCCGTCCCTAACGCTCGAGGAGAATCAGGCGATCGTGGACGAAGCGCACCGCAGAGGGTTGAAAGTCGCCTGCCACGCCTACGGTGGCGAGGGCCTGCGCAATTGCCTCGCTGCCGGCGTGGATTTGCCGATCCACGTGATCGTCGGCGTGAGCGGAGCGCCGGGACTGGACGATGAGACGTTACAGTACTTCAAAAAACCGCTGGCCGACGGCACCCTGCGCCCGGTCCAACAGACGTTGTGGGATCTGATGGGCGACCTGGAGGAAAAGGACCTGAAGGGCAGCCGCGAAAAATACACGCGCTTCAGCCTTACCGAGTTGAGCTTCAAGAGACTGGTGGCCGCGGGAGTGAAACAAGTGTTCGGAAGCGGCGTTCACGACGTGGGGCACGGCGTGCAGGCGTTTCAATTCGGCTACTACGTGAAATGGGGCATGACCCCCGCCCAGGCCTTGCAGATGGCCACTACCAACGCCGCCGAGGGCCTGAACTTCGACTTGAGCAAGCAGATCGGAATCATCGAAAAAGGGAGGTTCGCGGACCTGGTCGCAGTAAGCGGCGACCCGCTCACCGACATCTCCGAGATGGAACGGGTCAGGTTCGTGATGAAAGGCGGCGTGATCTACCGGAACGAACTGAAGTAAAGCCGTGGATCTTCGCCGCTAGGATAGTGGGCAATGGTAACTTCCGGACCGCCGTCTTGACGTCCACAACCGTCAGCTTCTTACCCAGGTGCAAGACAAATTCCGTCCTCACCGCTTCGACCATGCCGCCCGCGCCGATGGGCGGTCTCGTAATGAGGTGAGTTTGAAGCGCACTACAATTTCCGTGATCACTTCGACAGGAGCGCCATTTAAGAACGTGGGCCGGTAGAGCCATTGCCGCACGGCCCTCACCGCCGCTTGCACCAACAACGGGTGGCCGCTTACTACGGTGAGATTCTTGATTTGGCCGTCGGTGCCGATCACCGCCCTCAGAACAACATTACCCCTGATGCGGCCTAGCTGCGCCAGGTTAGGGTAAATCGGCTCGATCCTTTGCAGGAGCAGCGCGGCTTGCACGTCGCCTCCGACGGAAACTTGCATCGGCGTGACGGCCGGCGGCGGCGTGGTGGGCGCCAGGATCTTCAGAGGAGGAGGGGGCGGCGGTGGAGCTACGCTAGACGCGTTGCCGAACAACCCAATCCCTCCGCCGATCCCGGCCATGCCCGGGATCCCGCCGGGCACGCCCCCAGCCATAATGTCGACTTCCGGGGGAGCGGTGTCGTTGATGATTGCCACTGCCTTGGGCACGACCGCCGGGCTCACCAGAGCATCTGGGTTGAACATCCGAGGCGCCCGAGCCGTTCGGTGGACCGGTTTGGCCGCCACCATCGGCGGAGGAGGGGACGGTGGCGCCGTCGGAACCGGAGGCAGCATGAGCGCATTGAACAGCGCTGGTTCGGGCAAAGTATCCACGAATAGCAACGGAATCACTGCCAATCCCGTCAGCACTATGGCCTCGCTCAAACAGGCAACCGCGAGCGGCCACGGGTTAGCCTTACCACACGGAACCAAGCTGTATTCAAACATGGCACCATCCTCACTGGGCCCACGCTTTGGTTAATTCGAGGTTTAAATCAAAGGCCCACCGCGGCCCGTGAGGTTGTCCTCCTTTCTTCTGCCAAGGCGGGTTGCATCTCTCGGACCAAGCGGCGAATTCCGAAGACACTGTGCATCAAAGATGTGCATGTGAATGGCAGGCGGCACAGTGCGCGATTACGCCCACATCTGCGCCACCTCGCGCCAAATAACCGATCCGCCTCGCCAGGGCTGGCAACGGAGAGGTGGACTACCGGCGCCGAGTTCTGCGGCGCGGGCCCGAAAAATGGCGGCCGCCGCCGGAGTCAGCGGAGCGTCCTTGAAACCGAAATCCTCCAGGATGGTGAGGAAATAAATGTCGGGATCGTCTTCGCCGAGGCCGTTGATGCCGTCCTTGAAATAGCGCAGGATCTGCTCGCGGAGCGCGGCCGCGGGATGCCAGATGCCCGAAAGATCCGGGTGGCCGTCGCGCGTGCGCGGAGCCTTCGCCGCCAGGTTCGGCTTTCTGTCGCGGGTGCGAGGAATCGCGGGGTCGCGATTATGCAGCCACTGCGCGGTCGCCGGCGCGGGCGCGAGGAACGCCGTAGTGAAAAAGAACAGAGTCAATCGGTGGTTTCATGTGTTGCGTCTCCCAGAGCAGCCGGAGAAAAAGGCGCGCGTTGAGAAGGTGATAACAGCGGCGGGGTGCCGGTGACCACGGGTCGGAAGAATGCAGCCGCCGTGAGAACATCGTGAAAGCGAAAATGATCTCCGGGACAATGCCCAAGTGGCAGCGCATCTTTCATTCATTCGGCCACCAGCGGATTCATGTGTATTCTGGCCAGTGGCTTTGGCGTGCTCAGCGCGAGCTTCCTTTTCCGTTCTGGACCGGCGCCCCCTCGGGGGCTGATCGTGAGCAGTTTTGCGGGCGTGGGAATCGCGGCCTTCGGCGTTGGAGCGCAGTTCTGGTTTCGGAATCGCCTGGTCACCGAGTTCACCTACGACAGGCGCGCGCTGCGATTTCGAACGCTCGGCAGGGCGGATACGCAGACCCGCGATCTATCTGAAATCGCAGAGGTTGCCGAGTGGCGCGGGCGCGGAGGACCACTCGGGTACAAGGTGCGGTTCCGTGGAGGAGGCAAGGTCTACCTGCAGTACAGTGTGTCGAATGCAATCCCCGTCTCGGAATGGATACGTGGCGATCTCGGATGTAAGCGGCCATCGGCACTTTCGGCCGGCGCTTGCTTCGGGGATCGGTCCGCATCAAGGCGTTGCTTGAGGCAAAATCTCCCCAGCTATGCGAACGGGTTGACTACTTCCACGCCGGCTATATTCGCTCCACCCTGCAGGTCTTCCGAAAACAGGCATGTGACGTTAGCTTCCACGCAAGCACCGAGGAGGAGGGCGTCCCAGGTGGAGAGCGAATATGCCACGCATAGTTCCCTGGCCGTGGTAAGAATCCCCGGCGAGGGTAGCCGGAGAGGCCAGATCTTCGCGAAATCAAGAATGTCACGCCACGCCTCGTCTTGGCCGTAATCGGCGGACCGCAGCTTGCGGCTCGCCGCCACATATTCGCAAGCAACCTGCCACAAAAGAACAACATCCTCGATCGACGTGATCAGATGAGACGCTACAGTTTGCTTGCGGAGATCGCGCGCGTCCCGAGCGTAGAGCAGAATATTAGTGTCAATCGCGGTCATGCATCTGATCGCGGGTAAGCCTGGGGCTATCCGGCGGCAAAGGATTGTTCTTCATCCTCTCCACCAGTTCCGCGAGCAGTCGACGCCGCTCTTCGGGGCTTGCAGTCATCGGAGCTTCGGAAGGGCGTTCGACCACAACGATGCCTTGGGTGCCTTCTTCTAGGTGACACTCGCCTTCTGGCCGAAATGTACCGCCGCGATAGACAACTCGGAGGGTCATTTCCGGATCTCCGACCTCAGGATAACATCGGCGGCATTTAGCCAGGTAGCCAGAGTGACTTTGTCGTCCGCGTGGCGCAAGCGCCTACGCCTGCCGCGTTGGGAAGAGTCGAGACGACTCTCGACTCAGCAGATCTGGCGGTCCGCGCCACGTCGGTGCGGCGGAACTGCTCAGGAACAGCGGGTGGAGTTTATTTCGTCGAACCGGCGTGAAGCGATTCCATCAGTCGCGGCTCTGATCGATGTTTGCGCTCAATGTCTTTCAGCAAGGCGTCTTCAAGCATGTCCGTTCGGAAAATAGGGTTACCCACCCCCCGGACAAAGCACATTTCCCGGCCTTGCTGTGGAATGCGCTTACCGACAAGCAGGTTGAAACCAACTCCGAGCACCACAAGCTTATAAGCGTGGCAGGGGCCGTGTCGGTCGCCATAAGGCGATAGGACCAAGCCCGTCATTGGCGTTGTGGTGTCAGAGATGGAGACCCACAGCGCGCAGTCCTCCGGAAATGGTGCCTCGCCCATCAAGTATTTGCGCAGGTCCTCCTCATAGGGGCCTAGCCTGATTCCTTTGGCGTCCGGCCATCGGTGAACGGATGCGCGCCAAAACTCGCTAGCCGCAAAATAGGCGAAGGCATTCTTGTCAATCGCGGAAATCGACGCAGTACAGTACATTTTGAACCGCTGCCCAACCAAGGTTGGTGCGATGGTCTCCAGCGTGGATTTTAGGGGGAAGAGGCCACCGTCCTGCCAACAGTTCCTCAGAAACCAATTTTCACCGCCCCTGCTGAGTCGCTGCTCGCAGTTGCAGCACAGGAGATAGTCTCGAGTTTGCTTCGAATCCTGGATCCAGCCCTTGCTGCCAATCCGAAACGGGTTAGGGTTCGCCTGCGACTCATCCCTAAGGCGGCGATGAGCACCGGCGGGCATGAAATGACTATCTTGGAGAACTTGGTCGGAACGGAGGCAAAGTGGGCAACGGCCGACTGTGGGCTTCAGCACCTCCGCAGCGGCCCTCTTTTTTGTACGATTCATGCTTGTTACTATCTCGGTTAAAGAAAAGGCCGCCCCTTGTGAGGCGGCCCTTTCTGGCGACTGACTTCTGTCTCCTGACTTCTTAGATCAAAAATCCATTCCGCCGCCGTGGTCGTGGCCGCCGGGCATGGCCGGAGCCGAGTTCTTCTTCTCCGGGATTTCGCAGATCATCGCCTCGGTGGTCAGCATCAAAGCGCTGATCGAAGCGGCGTTCTGCAGGGCCGAGCGAGTGACTTTGGTCGGATCGATGACGCCGGCCTTCACCAGGTCTTCGTATTCGCCGGACTGCGCGTTGAAGCCGTAGTTGTGGTCCTTGCTCGCGAGGATCTTCTCCATCACGATGGCGCCTTCCCAGCCGCCGTTGGCAACGATCTGACGAATGGGCTCCTCGCAGGCGCGGCGCACGATGTTGACGCCGATGCGCTCGTCGCCTTCCGCTTTTAGGCCTTTGAGCACGTGCACGGCGCGCAGCAGAGCCACGCCGCCGCCGGGAACGATGCCTTCCTCGACCGCCGCGCGCGTGGCATGCAGGGCATCCTCGACGCGGGCCTTCTTTTCCTTCATTTCGGTCTCGGTGGCCGCGCCGACCTTAATCACGGCGACGCCGCCGGCGAGCTTGGCCAAGCGCTCCTGGAGTTTCTCGCGATCGTAATCGGAAGTGGTGTCCTTGATCTGCGTCTCAAGCTGCTTGATGCGTCCCTTGATATTCTTGTCGGAGCCAGAGCCGCCGATGATGGTGCTGTTTTCCTTGTCGACCGTAACGCGCTTAGCCTTGCCGAGGTCCTCCAGCTTCACGCCCTCGAGCTTGATGCCGGTCTCCTCGAAAATCGCTTTGCCGCCGGTGAGGATCGCGATGTCTTCGAGCATGGCCTTGCGGCGGTCGCCGAAGCCGGGAGCCTTGACGGCGCAGGCGTTCAGCGTGCCACGGAGTTTATTGACCACCAGCGTGGCGAGCGCCTCGCCTTCCACTTCCTCGGCGATGACCAGCAGCGGCTTGCCGGAGCGGGCGATCTGCTCGAGCACGGGCAGCAGGTCCTTCATGTTGGAGATTTTCTTCTCGTGGATCAGGATGTAGGGATCCTCGAGCACGACTTCCATCCGCTCCGGATCGCTGACGAAGTAGGGCGACAGGTACCCGCGGTCGAACTGCATACCTTCGACGGTCTCCAGCTCCGTGATCATGGTCTTGGATTCCTCGACCGTGATGACGCCGTTCTTGCCGACCTTTTGCATCGCTTCGGCGATGGTCTTTCCGATGGTCTCGTCGCCGTTGGCGGAAATGGTCCCGACCTGGGCGATCTGCTCATTGGTCTTGGTGTCGATGCCGAACTTCTTGACTTCGGCGACCACCGCATCGACCGCGATCTCGATGCCGCGCTTGAGCTCCATCGGATTCGCGCCGGCCGCGACCGCTTTCACGCCCTCGCGGTAGATAGCCTGCGCCAGAACCGTGGCGGTGGTGGTGCCATCGCCGGCCACGTCGGAAGTCTTGGAGGCGACTTCGCGGACCATCGAGGCGCCCATGTTCTCGAGCGGATCCTTCAGTTCGATTTCCTTGGCGACGGTGACGCCGTCTTTGGTGATGGTGGGGCCGCCGAATTTCTTTTCGAGGACGACGTTGCGTCCCTTGGGGCCGAGGGTGACCTTCACCGCGTCGGCCAACTGGTTCACGCCGCGGAGAATCGCCTGGCGGGAATTCTCGCTATAGACAATCTGTTTTGCTGCCATGGTTCAATCTCCTCTTAAGCCTTTGCCTTTTTTCCGACGGGATCGAGAACGCCCAATACCTCGTCCTCGCGCATGATCATGTACTCTTCGCCATCCATTTTGATGTCGGAGCCGGAGTACTTGCCGAACAGGATGCGATCGCCGACCTTCACGTCGAGCGGGATCAGCTTGCCCTCTTCGTTGCGCTTGCCTTGGCCGACGGCCATGACTTCGCCTTGCTGCGGCTTTTCCTTGGCCGAATCGGGGATAAACAACCCACCGGCCGTTTTCTCGGTATCGTCTTCAATCCGTTTGACCACGATGCGGTCGTAGAGCGGACGAATTTTCATCGCTTGTACCTCCTCAAAGGAATCTGTTGGCTTGGTTATCTGCCTGGTTTATCGGAACGCCGCCAGAGGGTGACATCCGAAGCTCTATTATTAGCACACTCGGCCGAGGAGTGACAAGACTTAGCTGTAAACGAATGATATTAAAGATAAAATAAATCTCCAGATAGGATGACGGTTGACGACGTGTGATGCCGCCCGCAAAATTCCTGCGTGTAGGTCACTCAAGTTAGATCAATCGGGCCAGAGGTCGCGGACGGGAATCGAAACGCCTGGGAAAAGGGATGGCCGGAGATCGCCGGCGATCAGGATGGCGCTGGTCGAGAGGACGCCCGAGGAAAGCAGCCGCACTTCGACGCTTTGGGCCTCGGGAGAAACGATCCACACCTCCGGGACGCCGATGGAGGCATAGTCCTCCAGCTTTTCCTGCTTGCGGCGTTTGGTTTCCGAAGGGGACAGGACTTCGACGATCAGGCCGGGAGCCGAATGATAAAGTTTGTCGCGGATCGTCATCTTATCGCGCCAATAAAGAGCCAGCTCGGGGATGCGGCAAGTGACCGGATCGCGGCTAATTAGCAGGCCGAAGTTGGAGCCGAGGATCGCGATCTGCTTCTCATCGATTTGCCGGACCATGCGACTGATCAGGCGCTGAATAACCTCGGCGTGCGGATAGTCGTTGGGAGGCATGCGGCGGAGTTCTCCCCTAACGACTTCTTCCTTGCCTTCGGTCTCGCGCGGCATCGCTAGCATTTCTTCGTACGTCAGAAGATGGGGAATCGTAGCCATGTTCCGCTCTCGATCTCACTGTATCAATTAAGTGGGCAGAGGCGAGGAAAGTTCTCCTATCACGGTGATGCGGCGAGTGTCGGGATTGGCGCCGGCCGCGCTCAGACGGATTTCTATGTCGGGTTCGGGAAGCAGCTCCGGAAAGCGCTCGCCCCACTCGACGAGGACGATGGCGTCCCGATCGAGGATTTCATCCAGGCCGAGTGTAGCAACTTCAGCCGCGTGGTCGAGGCGATAGAGATCGACGTGATAAACATGCACGTGATCAAGGGAGCCGCCCGCGGCCGCGGAGCCGTATTCGTGGATCAGGGTGAAGGTGGGGCTTGCGACTTCCTCGGGCCGGGCGGCGCCGAGTCCGCTGACGATACCCTTGGCGAGCGTGGTTTTGCCGGAGCCGAGATTGCCGACCAGCAGCACCAGGGCGCGGCGCGGCAGCAGGGGCGCGAGGCGGCGGCCCAGCTCGATGGTATCCTCGTCGCTGGTGGTGTGAAATTCGCGGGAAGTGTGAGATTCGCGCAATCACCACGGATCGTAGCACGCGCCTGACTGTTCCCCGCGTTCGCGGCTCGGTTGGCCGCATCGGAGCTGGCGAGTGGTTGTAGAATGTAAGCGAGATGACGCGCCTTATTCCGCTCCTGCTGATCGCCGCGCTGATCGCGCCGCTCCTGGTGGCGCAGCGCGTTGTGACTGACGACCGCATCTACGACGAGGTGCGGCGCAGACTGGCCGACGATCCCGACATCAAGGGCGCGGCGTTCGAGGTGACCGTCAAGAATGGCGCCGTCACGCTGAAGGGAACGGTCGTGGACGCGCTTGCCCGCGAGAAGGCGACGAAGGTCGTCAAAAAGATCAAGGGCGTGACGATGGTGGACAATCAGCTGAAATTGTTCAGCGAGAATTAGGCTCGGTTTCCCGCACCAGGGCGTCGAGAGGAGTCTCGACGCGGCACGCAGGAGTGCGTGCGCCACGTCCGATCCAGCGCTATATCCTCTCTAATGCCGGAAATGGCGGATGCCGGTGAACACCATCGCGAGGCCCAGGCGATCCGCAGCGGCGATAACGTCCCGATCCTTCACCGATCCTCCGGGCTGAATTGCAGCCGTGATGCCGTGCTTCGCGGCTTCCTCCAGGCCGTCGGGGAACGGGAAGAAGGCGTCGGAGGCGAGCACGGAACCTGTAAGCGGCAAGACGGCTTTCATCGCGCCGAATTTCGCGGAATCGACGCGGCTCATCTGCCCGGCGCCGGCCGAGATCAACTGGCCGTGGCCGCCGAGCGTGCGCGCGTATACGATCGCGTTGCTCTTCACGTGCTTGCAGACTTTCCAGGCGAACTGGAGCGCCGTCCATTCGTCATCGGTAGGAGCGCGCTTGGTCTTCACTTCGATCTCGGCGCGCGAGAGTCGATGCGCGTCGGGCGTCTGCGTGAGGAATCCTCCACTGATGGACTTGATCACAAGAGAGTCGGGCGCGACGGCGACTTTGAGCACTCGCAAGTTTTTCTTGACGGTCAAAATGGCGAGCGCTTCCTCGCTGTAGTCCTGCGCGGCTATGGCTTCGATGAACGTCTTCGAGACTTCGCGGGCCGTATCGGCGTCGACGGGACGATTGAAGGCGAGTACGCCCCCAAAGGCGGACACCGGGTCGGCCTCGAAAGCGCTGGTGTAGCTTTCCGCCAGCGTCGATCCTTCGGCGCAGCCGCACGGATTAGTGTGCTTGATGATGGCGGAGGCGGGCGCGTCGAATTCCGCAATCAACTGCCAGGCGGCGTCGAGATCGACCAGATTGTTGTAGGAAAGCTCCTTGCCGTGGAGCTGGGAAGCTCCCGCGATGCCGGCCGATCCGGCGGAATAAAGCGCCGCGGCTTGATGCGGATTCTCACCGTAACGCAAGGCCAGCGTACGCGGCGCGCGGATATCGAGGATCGCCGGTAAGGGATCGCCCGTGGGTGGAATTTCGGCGAGGCGAGCGCTGACGGCGCGATCGTAGGCGGCGGTCGTGGAGAAAGCTTTTTTCGCGAGATTCCAATGAGTCTCTTGCGACAGCGAACCTCCGGAGGCGCGCAACTCCTCAACGATCTTGGCGTAGTCGCCGATGGAGGTGATCACGGCGACGTCCTGCCAGTTCTTCGCGGCGGCGCGGATCATGGTGGGACCACCGATATCGATGTTCTCGATCAGCTCTTCGAGCGTGGCGTCCTTGTTCGCAGCGATCTTTTCGAACTCGTAGAGATTGACGCAAACAAGATCGATGGACGGGATGCCGTGCTGGGCGAGGGCGCTCATGTGCTCGGGCTTCGAACGCATGGCGAGAATGCCGCCGGCGATGCGCGGATGCAAAGTCTTGACGCGGCCGTCGAGCATTTCGGGAAAGCCGGTGACGTCGGCGACCTCGCGGACAGAAGCGATGCCGCCCTCGACGAGAACTCGGTAGGTTCCGCCCGTCGAAATAATCTCGATGCCGAGAACGGAAAGGGCGCGGGCGAAATCGACGATGCCGGATTTGTTGGTGACGCTGACGAGGGCGCGCTGGATGCGGGACATGAACCCACTATTCTGGCAGGGGCCGGGGGCCGGGGGCCAGGGGCCGGTGCCGAGCGGACAATATAAGATGCTTAGAGGTATGGAGTCATTCGGCGAAGCAAGAATGCGATTCCGTCAGTTCAGGCTGGACAACGGTCTTCCGTCTCACGAAATATGGGTTGACTCGGGAGATGTGATCGTCAGCAACGGTTCGCTCTACGTCTTCAGAACCAGGAGCGATGATCGGTCATCATCCGCCGAGGCACGGTTTAACTATGCGGCGAGCAGAGAAGCCGGAGTTGCGCTTGAGACCATTTGTACCATGAATGGCGGTGCCTGTTGTTTCGTTTATTTGCCCACGGACAACGAAGATGCCCAGCGCCTGATGGTTCCTCAAAATGGTGTGAAGCTTTCGGTTCCTAAAGCCCCAAAAGAAGCAAAGCTTGTGACCAACTCGGTTGCCTGGTGGCTGCTGAGGCTGCGAGGGAAGGATTACCTCAGACAATTTCATTGTTAGCGCGTGACGGCGACGCAGACACGAGCGCACAAGTAGGAGTAGGCGCGACTACGGCAGGTTGCCGGTGCCTTTCCAGTGCTCGGCGATTTTGCGGTCCTTGATCCGGAAGACGTCGACGGAGTAACGCTCCACCATTTTCGATTTGTCCTTGGGATCTGGGACGCTCTGCTTGAACATCCAGGTGACCAGGTCGCCGTTGGCCATGATGAAGGCGGGCGGATTTCGCAAGGTCTCGGCCACATCGTCGCTCGTAGGAGCGGGGAGCGACTTCAGCCATTTCACGACGCCCTCGGGGCCTTTTTGGTCGCCATCGTGGTCGAAGAAATCGGGCGCGAGGTAGAGCTCGAGGAGATCGGGGTTGCGCGGCTCGACGACCAGGCGGTAGAAATCGAACACCACCTTCTTGTTGCTTTCGAGCGCGCTGAGATAGCCTTGGGCGAATGCGACGGCGGGCGCGATGGACGCCGCGGCGAGAGCGACGAGGAGCGTGCGGGTCGGACGGTGCATGCTGGGCCTCCGGGATGAAGTATACATTTTTTCCGGCGGGCGCGAAACTTCGCTCCCTGTGGTCGCGGCTTACTCCGGGGCGAAATACCGCTTACTTCGTGCGCGGCTCAGTTCGGGCGTTGATCCCGCAGAGCGGGACGGGTCAGTTTACGAGGTGCGAATCAACGAGAACTTCGGATCGGCGGCGAGGCATTCTGCCTCCGGTGCGCCGATTTCGCGGCGGACGAGATTGGCTCCGCGGACCAGCGAAACCATTTTGTAGAAGGCGTGGCGGCGGCTCATCCCCTCGCGTCCCATGCCGCAATCGGAACACAGGATCAGGCGCTCGGCCGGGATATGCTTCAGCGCGAGGCGCGCGAGATCGGCGACCTCCTCGGCGGTTTCCACCTGCAAGGTGTGGTGATCGATCACGCCGATGCCGATTTTCTTATCGGTGATTTTGCGGCCGATGGAGGGCAGGTCGATCGCGCCGGAGCTTTTCGTCTCGAAGGTGAGGACGTCGGCGTCTACCTGATTCAGGAGGTCGAGCGCGGGCTCATAGGACTGCACCTTGGCGAACATGCGCTGCTGCGAGGGATTGCCCCAGCAGGTGTGGCACCACACTTCGGTCTTGGCGCGCAGGCCACGGACGGTGTTGTTGAAAACCTTGAGCATGAATTCGGGATTGATAACGCTATCGACAATGCCGCGCGCGGCGAGCAGGTGGATCTGCGGCTCTTCCATCTGGATCACGGGGCAGCCGGCGTCGGCGAGGTCGTGCAGCTCCTCGTTGAAGGCGTCGCTGAGGCCCATGATGCGGGAGGGCAGGTCCTTATAATGCTCGTCCTGTACGGCGAAGGCGACCAGCTCCGGCGTGACAGTACCGAATTTCACGGGCTTGGTGGTCATGCGCTGCGCGGCCTTCCACAGCTCGGCGTATTGCATCTCGCCGCGGCTGACGGGGCCGGTGATTTTCGGCATGACGCGGGCTTCCAGATAATCGTGCAGGATGTGGCCGCGCGGGAACGCGATGCCGCCGGCGCCGGCGCGGGCGAGCTTCGGATGGGTGTGCTCGAAGCCGTACATGTGGTGCGGAGGATAGCTGGTCCAGCTCTGGCCGCCGACGTCCTGATCGAAGCGGCAATCGCCGTCGGTGCAGATATCGAGCCCGGCGAGCTCCTGGTCGCGCAGGTAGGCGGAGAGCGCATCGGTGTACTGCTCGCGGTAGCGCGAGTTCACCATGGCGTCGAGAAAAGAGCGGGTGCCGAGGTTTTCGGTATACCAGGTGGGCCGAGGGAGCGAGCCGATGATAGTAGCCGGAAGGACCTTGTTTTTCGTGGCGTTCAGCATGGGGATTATTGTGCGTGAAGGGGAAAGTCTAGCACAGCGGGCGGGTACGCTCGCGCTGAAAAAGGGGACAGACAGCCTTGTCCACGACGAGCGCTCGTGGTTGAATCGGCCACTTTCGATCGGGGACAGTCGTCGGTCCCCTATTTCAACGGACTTCTACGGCTTCCAATCGACGGTGAACAGGTTGAACTCGTAGTTGCTCTTGCTGCCGTAGCTGGAGGAGAAGATCAGCTTCTTCCCATCGGGCGAAAATTCCGGGAACGAAGTGAACTTGCCGTAGTTGGTGACCTGTTCGAGGCCGGTGCCGTCGGGGTTGATCAGGTACAGCTCGAAGGTGCTGGAGTCGCACTTGTCTTTATTGGTGGCGAACAGAATCCTCTTGTCGTCGGGCGTGAAGGTGGGCGCGAAGCTGGCGCATCCGAAATTGGTGATCTGCCGGGCGTGCGAGCCGTCGGCATCGGCGGTCCACAGCTCCATTTTCATGGGCGTGGTGAGATTCTGCTTGAGCAGCGCTTCATAGGCGGCTTTCTTCTCCGGTGTATCGGGACGATAGGCGCGCCAGACGATCCTCTTGCCGTCGTGCGAGAAGACACCGCCGCCGTCATAGCCTTCGGTGTGCGTGATCTGCTTTTTGCCGCTGCCGTCCTCGTTCATGGTCCACAGGTCGAGATCGCCGGAGGCCATAGACGTATAGATTATTTTGTGGGTCTTGAAATTGACCGTGGCTTCGGCGTCATAGCCGGGCTGATCGGTCAGCTTCTTCTGGATCTTTCCGTCGAGCGTGGCCAGATAGATATCGAAGGTCGGATGCACCGCCCACACGTAGCCTTTGCTGTGATCGGGCGGCGCGGGGCAGGACGGATTGCCCTCGTGCGTCGATGCATAGAGGACGTGCATGTTGTCGCTGAGGAAGTAGCCGCACGTCGTGGCGCCCTTGCCGGTCGAAATCATGTGCTGATCGGAGCCATCGGCGTTCATGATGTATTCCTGATCGCACTTGGCATCGCCGCGCGTGGATTGGAAGATGACGCGCTTGGAATCGGGCGCCCAGTAGGATTCGCCGTTCGATCCTCCCAGGGTCACCTGCTTGGGATTGGAGAAGTGGGGCGAGGACTGGGCCGTCAGAAGGCACGGCGCGAGGCAAAGCAATAGAGGGGCGGCAGAGATTTTCATACCAGACCATTCTAGTGGACCGTCCGAGCGATGTCTTTAGCGGCGAGCGCCACGCTGAAAACCTGCCAGCCAAAATGCAAAGATGGGGTGTGAGGCTCGGAATCGATTTCGGCACCACGCGAATCATCGTGGCCGCCGCCGATCGTGGCAACTATCCGATCCTGGATTTCGAGACACCCGAAGGCACGTGCGACTGGTTCCCCACGCTGGTCGCGACCCGCGGCGACGAGGTTCGTTTCGGCTGGGACGCATGGCAGGCGCAGACCGAGGCGGGATGGACCGTCCTGCGCTCGGTGAAACGGCAACTTGAAGATTCCGGCCCGGCGACGAGTCTCGCGGTGGGCGATCGCTGTTTCCCGCTCGTGGATCTGCTCGGCGGACTGACCAGCGCGCTGTATCGCGCCTTGCGGGAGCGCTTCGGCAAGGATGAGCCGCTCGAAGCGATGCTCGGCGTCCCGGCCAATGCGAACGGCAACCAGCGATTTCTCACCATCGACGCCTTTCACAACGCGGGATTTCAAGTGCTGGGCCTGCTGAACGAGCCTTCGGCCGCGGCGATCGAGTACGGACATCGCCAGAAGATGAAGGGACGCTTGCTGGTCTACGACCTGGGCGGCGGAACCTTCGACGCGTCGTTAGTGGAAATGGAGGAAGGCGTCCACACGGTTCTGGCCGCCGACGGCATCTCCAATTTCGGCGGCGAAGATTTCGATCTCGCGCTGGCGGAGTTGGCCGCCGGCAAGGAAGGCATGTATTCGCTGACGCTGGCCGAAGCGTTCCGGCTGCTGGAGGAATGCCGGCGACAGAAAGAGGCGCTGCATCCGCATTCGCGGCGCATCGTGGTGGATCTGGACGCGGCGCAGGAGGGATGGGGGCAGGCCACCGTGGCCGTTGGCGATTTCTACGCGTCGTGCCGGCCGCTGCTGGAGGAATCGGTGCGAGTCGCGGCGCGGCTGGCCGAGGGCCAGGACATCGAAGCTCTGTACGTGACGGGGGGCGGGAGCGAGCTTCCGCTGGTGGCCCGGGTGTTGCGGGAGGAATTCGGGCGCAGGGTGAAGCGGAGCGAGTATACGCGCTCCGCCACGGCGATCGGTCTCGCGATCCAGGCGGACGCGGCCTCCGGATATAAGCTGCGCGAGATGTTCCACCGCAATTTCGCCGTGTGGCGCGAGAGCGACGCGGGTAACCGGCTGATCCTGGACCCGATCTTCCCGCGCGGAACGCGTTTGCCGGGCGCAGGCGAACCGGCGCTCACGGTGAGCCGGATTTACCGGCCCGTGCACAACGTCGGCGATTTCCGGTACCTCGAAGCGAGCTATCTCGACGAAAACCTTCAGCCGAAAGGCGACATCGCGGTGTGGGACGAAATCCGGTTTCCGTTCGATCCGGAGCTGGCGGAGGCGGAGTCGCTCGAAGAAATTCCGGTGCACAAATCGGCGCGCGCCGAGACGCAGGAGATCGAGGAGTTGTATACCTGCAATGCCGCGGGCGCGGTGACGGTGACGATCCGCAATCTTACTTCGAACTACGGGCGAGAATACCGGCTGGGACGCTGGAGCGGGAAGGCGCCGGTGGTGCGGCCGGGAGCTCGCAGGCGGGCGCACAAGGCATCGTCGACATCGCAATCCTGAGTTGCTATGCTGAGCGGCCATGCTCAAGCACATCCGGGTGGCAGCGGTTGTTTTCTTGCTCGCTCACGCGGCGGCGGCTCAGTCCCCGGCACAAAATTGGAATAACGTAAAGGCGCTCGCGGCCGGAACCAACGTGCGGGTTGTGTCCGGCTCGCGCACCGTAAGCGGCCAGGTTCAAGGCGTCACAGACGACTCGATTTCGGTCAACTCCGGCAAGGGCCCGGAGATGTTCGCGCGGCAGGAGGTCACCCGGGTGTCCGTTAAGACCGGCCACCGGGGACGGCATGCCTTGATAGGGTTGGCGATCGGAGCGGGCGCTGGACTCGCCATTGGCGCTGGACTTAACGCCGCCGACTCCTGCAAGGGCACCTGCTTCGGACCCAATGTAGGCGGTGCGGTGGTAGGTGGATTCACCGCCGTTGGCGCGATCGTCGGTGCGGTGATCGGCGCAGCGATCCCCACGGGCGGCTGGCGCGAGGTCTACCGACAGTAGCGTCTGAGAAGTGGATATTCCAGCGATCCTTACGGCAACGGATCCTTGGGCCCACCGGGTCCGCTCAGATACGCGTAGAATCCAAGGTCCTCACCGGTGAAACGCTTGGTCAACAGGAAGATCTGGAAGGCGTGGCCGGAGAAGTGTTCCACCACGTGATAAATGGCCGCGAGCACGGTCCCTTCATAACTCTGGGGATGGATGCGCTCGGTGAGGCGCTCGGGCGGGAGGGAACGGATCACGGCGGCGGCTTCGTCAACCGTGGAGCGCAGGCCGGCGAGCAGCCCGGCCGCGGAGCTTCCTTCGCGCGCCGCGAACTCGCGGTCACGGTCGCGGCGATCGGGCTGGCCGCCGACGCCATGGAGAATCCACTGGCGAACGTTGCCGCTCAAATGCAGCAACAGGTTGCCGATGGCGTTCTGGCGCTCGCCATCGCGCGCCCAAATCTGGTCCGGAGTGAGCTTCGAGACGCAGGTTTCGATACGCTCCAGCAACTGCTGGAGCTTCGCGGCGGAGAAGGCGAGGAATTCGGATTCGGCCGAGGTCATGGAAGTTTAGCGGGAAAATTCCGCGTGGGACGTACCCGGCGTGACTGCAAACGATCGGCCCAGCGGAGAAAACGAATCAGCTCGCGGCGGTTGTTCCACACGAAGCGCCAAAAATCGCGGGCGGTGACGCGCTCGGCGTGCCATCCCGCGTAGGTTTCGATGCGCCATCGCAAATACGGACTGCGCCACGGGCGCAGGCGATAGCCTCGGGAGAGCCGCCAGACCGCGCTTAACATTTTCAGAAACGCGTCTCGTCACCGAAACGCTACACCTCTTTTGGAACACGTCTCGTTTCTCGAGCCGCGAGGGCGCGAGCACCCCTCGCATCTTCACTTATTGGAAGCCGTCGCGTAGTAGCCGTTGCGCGTGCGCACCGTAGGCTTGCCGCCCGGAGCGTTCACGACAACCGAGATCTTGCGGAAGGTGCCATCGAGCGCCGTGTTGGTCGGCGTGTAGGCGATGGTGTACTGATTGCGGATTTCGTGCGCGATCTCCGGCGTGATGCGGTCGATCTCGGCCAAGTCCTTGGGATAGTAATCGACGCCGCCGGAGGCAAGCGCCAGCTCATGCAGCGCGCGCTTGGCTTTCTTCGCCTCGCGCGGTTCCTCCTCACTCAGAATCCCGATGGAATAGATCACCACGTCGCTCTGCTGCGCCTTGCGGACCAGGTCTTCAAGACTCTGGTTGCTGGTGTTGTCGTTGCCGTCGGTGACCACCATCAACACTTTCTTATCCTTCTTGCCCTTCTCCTTCACGTAGTCGATGGACATGGAGATGGCGTCGCGCATGGCGGTGCCGCCCTTAGTGTCGTAACGTTCCAGGGCGGTCTCCAGTTTCTTGATGTCGTTGGTGAGGGACTGGTCCAGAAACGCGTCGTCGTTGAAGTTGACGACGAATATTTCGTCCTGCGGATTGGACGCGCGGATCAGATCGAGCGATGCGGCGGCCACCTTGGCGCGCTTATCGCGCATGCTGCCGCTGTTGTCGATGATGATGCCCATGGACACCGGAATATCCTCGCGGCGGAACAGCTTGATGGCCTGATCGGCGCCATTCTCCTGGATCTTGAAGGCGGATTCGGGCAGGCTGGTGATCAGCTTGCCGTTTTTGTCGAGAACGCTCGCGTGCACCACCACCAGGCGCGTGTCGGCCGTAAAAACGGGAATCTCGTCCTGCTGGGTGGCATGCGGCGTGGCGGCGTTCGGCGGTGCGGCCTTGGGGGGAGCCGCATTCTGCGCGAATCCAGAGCAGGCGGCGAGCGTAAGGAGAAGGCAGGTTCTATTGAGCGGGCGCATAGTATCCGGTTCGAAACATGGCTTTGAGCGGCGGCAATCCCGTCGTCTTTACCAGTTTCACCTGAACGCGACGGTATTTTCCATCGCGGGCTGCGTTCTTGGGGCTGTAACCCAGCACGTATTCGTTGCGCAACTCGATGCCGATTTTGGCGGCCACGTCGGGCAGCTCGGCCAGGTTCTCCACCGAGAAATGGCGGCCGCCGGTCTGTTCGGCGATTTCCGTCAGCAATCCGGGGCCGTTCAATTCCTCCATGGTCCGCCCGCGCGAACTGATGGGCTCGAAGATGCCGATCGCGTAAATTTGCACGTCGGCCTCGCGCACGGCGTTCTTCACTTCCGTCTCCGTGTAGCGGCTGGAGTTGTCTCCTCCGTCGGAGATGATCAGAATGGCCTTGCGGGGATTGTGCGCTTTCTTCATCTGGCTCATCGCCATGTAGACGCCGTCGAGCAAGGCGGTGCGTCCCTTGGCCTGGGTAAACGTGAGATGGTTCTGGATCTCCTCGGTTTCCTTGGTGAAGGCCTGGACCATCTCGGGCCGGTCGTTGAATTCGACCAGGAAAAACTCGTCCTGCGGGTTCGCGGTCTTCATGAACTGCGCGACGGCCTGCCGCGAGCGCGTGAGTTTGGCGCCCATGCTGCCGCTGGTGTCGAAGACGATGCCGACCGAAAGAGGCGCGTCCTCGCTCGAAAACTGGCTGATATCCTGTTCGATCTTGTCCTCGTAAACCTTGAAGTTTTCGCGCTCCAGGCCGGTCACGAAGCGCGCCATCGGATCGGTGACGGCGACGGGAATCAGCACCAGCGTGGTATCGACGCGAATATCGGCGCGCCGGTCGGTGATCGATTCGGAGGCGTCCGGAGCCTTGGCGCGCACGCGCGGCTCGATGTTCACAGTCGGCTCCGGGCCGGCTGCGGGCTTGCTATCCTGGTCCGCCGGAAACAGCGCCAGCGGAAGCGTCACGACGAGAACCACAGGGACCAGAGTGCGCATCAAATCCCTAACCAATCTGCCCACAGTATAGCAGCGGATCGCGACCGCACAATATAGCGTTTGCCGGACGCCCAAAAGAAAAAAGCCGGTGAGCACTCGGAGGAAGATACTCACCGGCCGGCTCACCACATCCGTAAGGTTGCAGCTTGCCGAACTTTCGGGCGGCTCGCCAGGATTGGCTCACCTTCCCTAGAGAAAGAGACGCGGTGGAACACCGACGTGTTCCACAACTGGACACTTTTATACTAGCACCACCAAAAGGAGTCTGTACAGCGGGAATTCGGGGATAAAGGACCTATCGGTACTTGTCGGAGGGCGCGGCTTTCCTATCGTAAGCGGGCGTTGAGTACAGCCCCCATGCGATATCCCGATAAGATAAGCCGCTGGCGGGCAACTTTTTGCGCGTTTTCGCCATATCCTGGCGGCAGCCTGACGGGCTTCTCCTTGCTTCCGCTTTCGTCGCCGAAGGTATAGACATCGGACTTGGCCAGCTTGAAACTTTCCTCTAGCCATACCCGGGGATTCAGCGAGGAACTGACGGGCGGGGCCTGCCGCGCCATGAAGTCTCGCGCGTCCTTGAGGATACCGTCGTACTTGATGTCGCGGGGAGACGCCGCGTCGTCCCAGTAGGCGTGCAACGTCCGGCCGGGGATGAAAACGAGGTTGCCGCCCTGGTCACCCTCCGGCAGGGCCTTCGAGAAACGGCTGGTGGCGTGCAGGGGGTTATGAATATCGGCGACCAAGTGCTCTAGCCACGGGACGTCGTAGGCTGCGGCCGTGGGGTCGGCGGGGGGCCCAATCTCATCCAGCATCCGGCGGATTTCGGTAACCGCGTTGGGCGGCGCCGCCTGCACCAGCGGCGTATTGTCGGTCGAAAACGGCAGGTCCGCGTAATGCCAATTGGTGTGACGCTGCATCCCGGGGAAACCGGCTAATGTGGGGGTTGGCACGGGGTCTTGCCGCGCGTCGTCGTAAAAACGAGAATCCTCGCGGATTTCGTCGGGCCAACTGGCGGCGCGGATGAAGGCGGCGCGCGCGCGATTTTCGGCGTCGGCCGGAGCGTCCGCGAAATTCATTCGTTCGTAGTCGGGATGGTTGCGAATCAGCTCGTCGATACGGGTACGGACCGCAGGCCTCAGGCGCTGGTAGGCGATGGCGGCGGCGATCCAGTGACCCGAAAAATTCCAAGCTGCGGCGGGAGCGGCGAGGGTCAGGATCAGCGCGAAGGCGGCGAACAACCGGATCGGACGCATGGGTTCCATTGTAGCGGGACGGTCTCCAGCCAAGAACCTGGGACAGCCCGCTCTGTCCGCTCGCCGCAGGGCGTCTGGTGCTTGAACCGCCCTGGAGCAACCGCTCGGGACACAGTAGGCAGTCCCGGCTCTCATTCGGCGGCGAGCTTGATCAATTGTTCGGCGTGGCGTAGCGCCTCGGGCGTGACGCGCTCGCCCGAGAGCATGCGGCCAATTTCGCGGGTGCGGGCGGAAGCGTTCAACTCCTCGATGGTGGTAACCGTGCGGCCGCGCTCGGCGTGCTTTTCAACGAAGTAGTGGTGGTCCGCGAAGCCGGCGATCTGGGCGAGATGGGTTACGCAGAGAACCTGGCTTGCTCCAGCGAGCTTCTTGAGCCGGCGTCCCACCGCTTCTGCCGCGCCCCCGCCGACGCCGGCATCGATCTCATCAAATACCAGAGTGCGCGGAATCGCAGCTCGCGCATGCGACGCCGTGCAGGTTTTCAGCGCCAGGGCGACGCGCGAAAGCTCGCCGCCGGAGGCTATTTTCTCGAGAGGCTTGGGCTCTTCGCCGACGTTGGGCGAAAGGAGGAATTCGACCGCGTCGATGCCGGACGCCGACCATTCCGTAGGGGTGACGCGAATCTCCACGCGGGAGCGTTCCATCGCGAGCGCGGCCAGCTCCGCCTCCACGCGCTTGGCAAGCTTCCGGGCTGCGTCCTTACGCCGCGCCGAAAGCGCTCCGGCGGCGGATTCGTAAGCGGCTGACAAACTGCGAACATTCTTGCGCAGGGATTCCTGGCGCTCGGCCGAGCTTTCCACGGCGGCGAGCCGGGTGCGCACGTCCTCGAGAAACGCGAGGACCTCATCCACACTAGCGCCGTATTTGCGCTTGAGTTTTTCGAGCGCCGCCAGGCGGCTTTCGATCTCCTCCAGTCGCGCGGGATCGGATTCCAGTTTCCCCAGGTAATGGCGCAGGGCGTGGGAGGCCTCATCGACGCCGATCGAGGTAGGCTGAAGCGTCGCGAGCACGTCGCCGATGTCCTGGTCGATCCTCGCGACCTCGTCCAGACGGCGCAGAATCGTGCGCAACTGGGCGGCGACGCTCTCGGGATCCTCGTACAGAGCAGCGTAGGCGGCCGCGGCGGATTCCTGCAAGCGCACGACGTTTCGCAGCACGCGGCGCTCGTTTTCGAGCTCGGCATCCTCACCCGATTGCGGAGACACTGCTTCGATTTCCGTAAGCTGGAAGCGCCACAGGTCGGCCTGGCGCAGCTTTTCCTGGGAGGTGCGATCGAGCTCGGCCAGCTCCTCGGAAACCGCGCGCCAGCGGTCGAAGGCGGCGCGGGTTTCGGCGGCTGAATCGGCGGCGCCGGCGAAAGCGTCCAGCATGTCGCGCTGGGCTTCAGGCATGAAGAGCTGCTGCTGATCGTGCTGGCCGTGAATGTCTCCAAGATGTTCGGCAAGCTCGCGGAGGAGCGCGGCGGTTACGGAACGGCCTCCCGCGAAAGCTCGCGATTTGCCGTTGGCCAGGATCTCGCGCTCGAGGATCAGCTCGCTGTCCTCGGCTTCGACGCCATCGGGGAGCTGCCGCTCCGAAAGCTTGGACGAATCTATCTCGAAAATGCCGAAGATGCGCGCGCGCTCGGCGCCGGTGCGCACCATTTCGGGAGCGGCGCGGGCGCCGAACAGCAGCGCCAGGGCGTCGACAACGATGGATTTTCCGCTGCCGGTCTCGCCGGTCAGCAGGTTCAGGCCGCGACGAAACCGCACGCGGACCTTCTCGACCACGGCGTAGTTTTCCACCGTCAGCTCGACCAGCATTGACTGAATTATAGCGTCCGGCAAAATGACCGTCGGTTCGTGTGCCGACGCGATGCAGGTGTCGAGAAAAGTCTCGACACGGCACGCAGAGAGTACGTGCGCCACACAGCGGGAGGCCGCTGTTATAATGCCCTGGTGCGATTTGGCGTGGCTCTGGCGGCGTTCTTTGTTATTGCGACACAACTCGCCGCCCGCCTTGGCGCGCTCCTTGACCCCGACGTCGACTGGCACGGGAGGGGAATTACAGATCGCTCGTCATACGTGGGCGAACTGCCATTCCCCAGCCCGGGAAATGGCTAGAGGCCTCGGATCTGGCTCACTGCTGAAAATTCCCTTCCCGCCGGTTCCGGCCGGCGGCGGATCTATCATTCCCCTCGGCCTCAGGTATTCTATGGACATGGAATTGATTTTCGAAGTTCGCGACGGGGAGGAAGGCGGCTACTGCGCGCGGGCGCTGGGCCATGCCATCTTCACGGAAGCGGAGACCTGGGACGAACTGCGCGCCAACGTTCTAGAGGCGGCGTCGCTGCACTTCGAAGACGGCGAGGTGCAGCCCCGCCTGGTGCAACTGCATTATGTAAAGGACGAGTTGATCCCGGTCGAAGCCGCATGAAATTGCCGCGCGGCGTATCCGCGGAGCGTCTCATTCATGCGTTGGAACACCTCGGCTACGCTGTGATCCGTCAAAAGGGCAGCCACGTCAGGCTGCGCCACGAAGGCCCTCCCGTCCACACGATTACGGTCCCGTTCCACAACCCGCTGAAGACCGGCACTCTTCACGGCATCCTCGCCGAGGTCGCTCAGAGGAAGGCTGTTACCGTGGAATCCTTGGCGGAATCGCTCTAACGGCGGCACATGCCCGACAAGTAAAACAGTCCGAAACAATTATTTGGTTGTTTGTTTGAGTCGCGGGCCGGATTACAATGAAGTCGTGGACGTGTCGCAAGCGGGTGGCTTCTTACTGCAAGTCAATTTCTGGGACCTGGTCAGCACGAAGGAGCCGATCCCCGTCGCGGTCATGGGATTCCTGCTGCTGTTTTCCCTGGTCTCCTGGACCGTCATCTTTTCGAAATGGTCGTTCTTCCGGAGGGCGCGCTCGGCGAACCGGAAATTCCTGCGCGCGTTCCGCAAAACGGACAAGCTCGACGGCATCGCCGCCGCGGGCCGGCAATACGAGGCGGCGCCGCTCGCGGCGGTGTTCGATTTCGGCTACAGCGAGGTCAGCCGGCAGGTATCCTTGAAGGGCAGGATCACCAATTTCCTGGCGCTCGAGCGCTGCCTGCAACTGGGCGTCAGCGAGGAGGTCGCCAAACTGGAGCGCAGCATGAACTGGCTCGCGACCACGGCCTCGGTATCGCCGTTCATCGGCCTGTTCGGGACGGTGTGGGGCATCATCAACGCGTTTCAGGCCCTCGGCCTGAGCGGTTCCACCAGTATGCGGGTGGTGGCTCCCGGCATCGCGAGCGCCCTGGTCGCGACGGCGCTGGGACTCGCGGCGGCGATTCCGGCCGCGATTTTCTACAACCACTTCGGGCACATGATCAAGGAAATGGGCGCCCGTATGGAAGATTTCTCGCTCGAGTTTCTGAATCTGACCGAGCGCACCTTCGAGGGCTGACATGGCATTTTCGATGAGTTCGTCGAATGGATCGAATGCCGGGACGGGCGGCGGGCGGCGCTTCCGCCAGGCCGGGGGGGCGCTGGCGGAAATCAACATCATTCCCCTGGTGGATGTGGTGCTGGTGCTGCTGATCATCTTCATGCTGACCGCTCACGTGATGGAGTTCGGCATGGAGGTCAACGTGCCGGAGGTCAAACAAGTGAAGGATTCCGCCGAGGACCTGCCGGTGGTCAGCATCACGCGCGACGGCAAGCTGTTCCTCAACGAGAAGCCGGTGAACATCAACCAGCTCCCGGATCAGGTGGCGAGCCGTTTCAAAAACGCAAAATTCGTGTACGTGCGGGCCGACCGTGCGACCACGTTCGACCCCATCGCGCAGGTGATCAGCGCGCTGAACGACGCCAAGCTGGGGATCCGGCTGGTGGCGAAACCCGAAGACAGTTCTGCACGAGGACGATGACGTAAGCCACGATGACACACGCCGACATCCTCGACCAGCGGGAGCCGATGGGGCGGCCGATGACGTACGCCATCGTTCTGCATGTAACGGTGGTCACCGCGCTGGCTCTTTATAATTGGATGGGATCGCACGGCGAAATGTTCGGGGCCAAGGACGCGGGCGGAGGGGCGATCGGCATCCAGGCCGTCAACGCGATTCCCCTGCAGCACTCCGGCATGGCGAATCCCGTGGCAAACGATACGCAGTCGCAGATTCCGCAACAGCCCGCCAAGCCGATCGAGCAGGCCAAGAAGGAAAAAATCTCGCCCGACGCGATCCCCCTGAAAAGTCGGGAGAAGAAGCGCCTGACCGACGTCGCGAGCGAACGCCAGCGATTCCGGCCTTTTAAGGATATCGATCAAAATCAGGTGTTCGCTAAGCAAGCGCCGCAGGTATCCAATCCGCTGTTTTCGGCGATGCCGGGGTCGGGCCGCATCTCCACCGGAGCCAACACAACGCTTGGGACGCGGTTCGCGGGCTACGCGCAGCAGATTCAGGAACTGGTGGCGCAGAAGTGGCGCACCACCGACGTCGACGCGAATCTGCAAACCGCCCCGACGGTGATCGCGACGTTCGAGCTGATGCGCAACGGCAGCATCAGGAATTTTCAGATCCTGCAGCGCAGCGGGAATTCCGCGCTGGACTACTCGGTTCAGCGGGCGGTATTGGAAGCAAGCCCCTTTCCGCCGATTCCGCTGGGATACGAGAAGGATTCGGCAAGAGTGGAATTCTGGTTCGAGTTAAAACGATGAAACCTCACAAAGTCGCAACTGTTGTCGTCGCCACTGGAATCGTCGGCGGAATTGTCGCTGCGCTCCTCGTCGTGGGCGCCGGGGCGCTCTTTGGGCAACAGCGCAGCGATATCAGCGGCGTCATCACCACTTCCGAGCGGCCCTCCATCGCCATTGCCGATATGCGCGGCACCGGGGACGCGCAGAAATTCATGGACGCCTTCAACTCGACGCTGTGGGATGAAATCTCTAACGCCGGAATCCTGAAGATGGTGGCAAAAAGCATGTACCCCCTGGAGGTTCCGCAGCGTCCTCAGGATTTTCAGCCGCCGACAGTAAGTTCCGCGCAAACGCCGCCGACGCGCGGCCGCCCGATGCCCCTGCAGAAGAACGGGCCATGGCTGACGGATTGGTCGGGACCTCCGGTGAGCGCGAACTATCTGGCGTTCGGATATACGGCGGTACAGGAGGGGAGGCTGGCGCTGTACGGGTGGCTGTTCAACGTCGGCCAGTCCGATGTAAACAGCGCGCAAACGATCGGGAAGGTATATTTCGGGCCGCTGGACGCCGCGGGGGCCCGGCAGGTGGCGCGCGATTTCGCCGCCGATATCCTGCAGCAGTTCGGCGCCAAGAGCCTGGCGGGGACCAAGATCTATTTCGTCTCCGACCGCAGCGGCTACAAAGAAATCTGGTCCATGGACTACGACGGAAAGAATCAGAAGCAGTTGACGCAGTACAAATCGACCTCGAATATGCCGGCCGTTTCGCCCGACGGGTCGATGTTCGCGTTCACGACCTACGCGGGCGGCAA
The DNA here is from genome assembly GCA_035934795.1 of Bryobacteraceae bacterium. Lineage (GTDB taxonomy): Bacteria > Acidobacteriota > Terriglobia > Bryobacterales > Bryobacteraceae > Palsa-187. The sequence goes on from DASYXM010000017.1 coordinate 67,330, forward strand.
TCCGCAGATCCGCATCCATTCGACGACGACCGGCCGCCGAGTGCCGTTTTACAATCCGGTCTCCTCGGTGGTGGAGACGCCGGAATTCACGCCGGACGGCAAACAACTGCTGTTCGCGACTGCGCTGGACGGATGGGTGCAGATCTGCGTCGCGGGAACCGACGGCAGCGGCTTCCGGCGGATCTCCAACGTGCGGTCGATTGAAGTTTCGCCGCGGGTGAATCCGAAGACCGGCACCGACATGCTGTTCATTTCCGGGCGCAGCGGCCGCCAGCAGCTATGGCGCAGCACGCTGGATGGAGCGGATCTGCAGCGGCTGACCACCGGCGAAGGCGACGTTTCCAATCCATCCTGGAATCCCAACGGCAGGACCATCGCGTTTGCCTGGACGCGCGGCTACGAGCCCGGCAATTTCAATATTTTCGTGATGGACGTGGCCACGCTGCAGCCGGTCCAGCTGACCCAGGGCGTCGGGCGCAACGAGAATCCGTGGTGGGCCCCGGACGGGGTGCACCTGGTGTTTTCCTCTAAGCGCGGGAACGCCACGCAGATCTATACGATGCTCGCCGACGGCACCGGCGTGCAGCAGTTGACGACACAGGGAAATAATATCCAACCGGTGTGGGCAAACGGAGTAAACTAATTAAGGTTAAAAAGACATGCCGTTCCGGCCCGTATCGGAAGGCGTCGTGTGCGGCGGACTGAGATAGAGGGGCCGGCAGCAGGCGGTCTAAGTTACATTTCGAGTTGTGCCGGGACGATCGAGATCGGGCTGTGCGTCTCTCCAGCCGGAGAAGGTAAGGAGGCAGGTTCGACCATGCATAGGAACATGAGAACGCTGAGTTTGGCGGTGTTCGCCGTGGTGCTGTTGTTGTCCGTCACCGCTTGCAAGAAGAAGGTAGCGGCGGCCCCGCCACCGGCTCCGGCTCCGGCCGTTGCCAAAGTAGAACCCCCGCCGCCCCCGCTGGCCGCCGCGCGCATCGTGAGTTTCACGGTCGAGCCGAATTCCATTCAGCGGGGACAGGCCGCAACGCTGACATGGTCGGTGGCCAACGCGACGGATATCGCGATCGACAACGGCGTGGGCGCGGTGCAAGCCAACGGCAATCGCCAGGTGTTTCCAGCCAACACGTCCACGTATACGCTGACCGCGCGGGGCGCTGGCGGGACTGACACGCGGTCGGTCACCGTCGCGGTAACTGCGCCTCCGCCGCCGCCGCCGCCGCCGCCGTCGGCTCCGAAAGTTTCCGGCGCCGACATGCTGAACCGCGAGGCTACCGACGCGTTCTTCGACTACGACAAGAGCGATATTCGCGACGACGCGCGCGGGGCCCTGACGCGCGACGCCGACCTGCTGAAGCGCATTTTCGCCGCCGACCCGAGCTTTTCGGTCGCGCTCGAGGGCAACTGCGACGAGCGTGGGTCGGCCGAGTACAACCTGGGTCTCGGCGACCGGCGTTCGACCTCGGCCAAAGAGTTTCTGGTCGGGCTGGGCGTTCCGGCCGACAAGCTCAGGACCATCAGCTACGGCAAAGACCGCCCGGTCTGCACGGAAGCCACCGAAGATTGCTACCAGCGCAATCGTCACGTGCATTTGGCTCCCGCCCAGTAAGGCCGATGCGTTACGCTGGTATCGGGAGACGGTTGCGGGCCGTCCCCAACGTAACGCTGGAGGGCGCTGGGCCGTCCGTTAGGTGAGCGACGGCCGGGGCCGTCTCCATTTCAAGAGGGAGAATAACGATGACGGCTTTCCGGTTGGCCGCGGTCGGGCTTCTCGTTTGCCCCGGATTTCTGGTGGCGCAAAAGCGCGAGGATATTCTGTCCATCCAGCGCGACGTCGCGCAGCTCCAGGACCAGGTCAAGCAGTTGCAATCCTCGCAGGACCAGAAAATGGCGTCGCTGCAGGCGCTGGTGCAGCAGGCGGTGGAGGAATCGAGCCGCCTGGGCGCCGCCGTCGGAGCCCTGCAGAAAACTGTAACGGACCGCCTGGCCGATCAGCAGACTAAGATGGAGGCTCCCCTCGCCAACGTCGGCGCGCGCCTCGATCAGTCGTCGGAAGACGTGCGCGCGATCCGCGAAAACGTGGCCGCGCTGAACAACCGGCTGAGCGGCCTCGACAACAAGCTCGCCGATATTTCGAGCGCGATCCGGGCGATCTCGGCCGCCTCCGCTCCTCCTCCCCCTCCCGCGGCCAATGGCGCTTCCGCCGCGCCTGCGCCGCCGCCCGGCGTCTCCGCAGAAGGCCTGTGGCAGAACGCCTTCCGCGATTATTCGAGCGGCAAGGACGAACTGGCGATGAGCGAGTTCACGGACTACCTGAAGTACTTCCCGCAGCAGACCGAAAACGCGGCCGCCTCGCAGTTCTACATCGGGCAGCTGTACGACCGCGCCAAGCAATACGACGACGCGGTGCAGGCGTTCGACGCCGTCCTCGAGCGGTATCCCGAGAATCCCAAGACCCCCGATGCGCGGTATATGAAAGGCGTCGACCTGATGAAGGCGGGGCGCAAGACCGACGCGACCACGGAGTTCAAGGATTTCCTCGCGCAGTATCCCACGCACAGCCTGGCGACCAGCGCGCAACAGCATTTGCGGGAGCTCGGCGCGACGGCGCGCCCCTCGGCGGCGAAGGCGAAAAAGAAGTAACATCGGCGGTGGCGGTCGCGACTCAAACTCCCGCAACGCCATTTCGAAGGAACCCGGTGCCGCCACTTCGGCGGTTTGCCGGAGGAGTCGGGAGACCAATCTAATGGAAAACCTCAAACCGGTCGACGTGGCCATCGTCGGCGGCGGCTGGACCGGCCTGATGATGGCGAAAGAGATCGCGACCCGGACCGGCTTGACCGTCGCGGTTCTTGAGCGCGGCATCCCGCGCAAAACGTCCGACTACGCGCTCGACATGGACGAACTTGATTATGCCGTGCGCCTCCGTATGATGCAGAACATCGCCGAGGAGACCATTACGCACCGGCACTCGATGCGCGAGCCGGCCGTGCCCGTGCGTCAATACGGGTCGTTTCTCCCCGGTTCGGGGGTGGGCGGCGCGGGCGAACACTGGAATGGAGCGGCATGGCGCTTTCTTCCGAGCCTCTTTACCCTGCGGACGCACTTGACCGAGAAGCACGGAGCCGCGCGGCTTCCCGGGAACCTCGCCGTGCAGGATTGGGGCGTGACGTACGACGATCTGGAGCCTCACTACTGGCGCGCCGAGCAGATGATGGGCGTAAGCGGAAAGGCCGGCAATGTGAACGGTAAGATCGTCGATGGCGGCAACCCTTTCGAGGGGCAGCGGAAGAATGAATACCCGCTCCCGCCGCTCAAGAAGTCGCATCTCTCGGTCCTGTTCGAAGAAGGCGCGCGAAAGCTGGGCTATCATCCTCATCCCGCGCCGGCGGCGAATTTGAGTGAAACCTACAAGAATCCGGACGGCATCACGCGGCCCGGGTGCGCCTATTGCGGCTACTGCGAGCGGTTCGGATGCATGATCGGAGCGAAATCGCAGCCCTCCAACACGCTGCTTCCGGTTCTGCAACGCCGCAAAAATTTCGAATTGCGAACCGGATGCTGGGTGCGCCGCATCCTTCACAAGGACGGCAGGGCGACGGGCGTTCAATACATCGACGCCCAGGGACGCGAGACGTTCCAGCCCGCTTCCATCGTGGTGCTGGCGACGTTTACCTTGAACAATGTCAGGCTGCTGTATCTTTCGAAGATCGGCGCTCCCTACGATGCCGCGGCGGGGAAAGGAACGTTGGGCAAGAATCTCACACACCAGGTGGAAGGAAACACGCGCGTCTTTTTCGACAAGCCGCTGAATGCATTCATGGGCACCGGCGGGCTGGCCATGCGCATTTCCGATTTCGACGGCGACCACGGGCTGAACGGCTCGGAAGGCCTGCTGCGGATGGGCATGATCGGCGTGCTTTCGAATGGAAGCCGTCCCATCGCCACCTTCGACGCCGTTCCCCGCGGGTCGGCGAAAACAAATTGGGGATCGGAATGGAAGGCTGCCGCGCTGAAATGGCGGGACCGCAACGCGACGGTTTCACTTTCCGGCGAGCATCTCTCCTACCGGCAGAACTTCATGGATCTCGACCCGGCGTATACCGATAAGTTCGGCGATCCTCTTCTGCGATTCACCCTCGATTGGACCGAGCACGAGTACCGGCAGTCGGAGTATGCCAAGGAAATTGCGCAAAAGATCGCGCCGGCGATGGGAGCCGTCCTCGCCGAGCCGCTCGGAGGCCGCGCCCCGTACAACGTCGTCAATTACCAGAGCACCCACATTCAAGGCGGCGCCGTCATGGGCTTGTCGCCCGAATCGAGCGTGGTCAACCGGTATCAGCAGCATTGGGACATGCAGAATCTATGGGTGCTGGGCGCTTCGTGTATACCGCAGAACGCGTCTCACAATCCAACGCTGACCATCTTAGCCACCACCACGTGGGCGGCAGACGCGCTCATCGAGCGATACCTGAAGCATCCCGGGAGCGTCGCATGAAGAGCCGGGGCATGAAACGCCGTGAATTCCTGATCCTGCCGCGCCAGGCCGTGGGCGGACTGCTGCTCTACACGCTGGCGGGAGAGCCGCTCCGGATTTCCGCCCAGACGAACGGTACCGTTCGCGTGCCGCTGCGCTTTTTCACCGAGGCCGAGGCGCGGGTAATTTCCGCAGCCTGCGAACGCATCTTTCCGAGCGACGCGAGCGGCCCCGGCGCGTCCGAAGCCGCCGTGGCGATCTACATCGACCGCCAGCTCGCCGGCCCCTACGGCCGCGACAAGTATAGATACGTCAAAGGCCCGTTCGTCGAGTCGCGCCCGGAACACGGCTATCAAGGCAAAGAGACTCCGCGGGAGATTTACCGCCAGGGCCTGCGCGAGCTCGGCGACGGCTTCGCGACTCTGTCCGTGGAAGCTCAGACTCAAAAACTGACCGCCATCGAGAAGAGCCGTTTCTTTCAGATGTTGCGCATGCACACGATCGAAGGCATGTTCGCGGACCCCATGCACGGCGGCAACGCGGGGTTGATCGGATGGCAGCTGATCGGATATCCGGGCCCGCTGATGACGTACCGGGCGGAAATCGACAAACACTACGGCGTACCGTACCGTCCCAAGCCGGCAAGCCTGGAGCAAATCGCCGGACGGAAACCGGTAGTGTGGGAAGACGAAAAGGCTTGATCGCGAGTTCGCGCCGCGACCGATTCGTTCAAGCGCGACGTTGCGACGTCCATCGCCAGCTGACTTGCGGCCGGCTCATGGCGACTTGCGGTACGATCCGGTGATATTTTCACGCAGGACGGTCTGCCGGGTCAGGAGTTCGATCAGGCGCTCCTCGAAGGTATCGAGGTCCTCTCCGAGTTCACGCGCGGGACCTGTGTAGACGACACGGCCGCTCGAGATCACGCTGATCTCACTGCAAAGGCTGCGAACCTCCTGTGCGTCGTGACTGCTGAGGAATGTGGTGACCTTCTCTTCCATCGCCAGCCGGCGAAGCAGGCTCCACATCTCGCGTTTCGCGGGAAGGTCAAGCCCCCGCGTCGGTTCATCGAGAAACAGTACCTTCGGCCGGCCCATCAGAGCGCGGGCAATCTCGACCCGGCGCTTCATCCCCGTACTGTAGGTGCCGATGAGTTTGCCTCGAAACCGGAGGTCCAGCCCGACGTCGTCCAGGATGCGCTCGACTTCACTCATCGCATTGGGTATGTGACGGACGCGGGCGAAGTAGGAAAGGTACTCTCGCGCCGTCCAGGTCGATTGGCTCTCGCTGGTCTCGTCGCTCACCAGCCCGACCAGTCCGCGCACCGCGAGCGGTTCGGCGGCCACGTCGTGTCCCCACAGCCGCGCGGTTCCCGCGCTGGGCGGGAGCAGCGTGGTGAGCATGCGAATGGTGGTCGTCTTGCCGGCGCCATTGAGGCCGAGAAAACCGAACAGGTGCCCCTTCGGAATCTTGAGAGTGACATGGTCTACCGCGACGAAATCGCCAAACCGGCGCGAGAGGCCCTCCGTCTCGATGGCATATTCGGTCTCGGCGCTCATCGAGTCCGCCGCCAGCGGGCGAATGCCGCTCCCAGACAGAGGAGCGGCAGTAGGGACGAAGCCGCCCCCATCTCATAAATCGCGCTGGAGACTTGGGCCTCGATTGCGGCACGCGCGCCAAACTTGCGTGTTGGTTGGTCGGGCGCGATACGATAGGTGGCCGTAACATTCAGCGGATAGCGATTGCCGCCGATGTCCCACGGTTTACCCGGCATCAGCGTGACCGGGACGCGCGCGATCCAGCCGTTGACGATACGGTGGCCGTCGTCCGCTGCTGGTCCGGCGTCTCTAGCGTAAGTGTGCGCCTCCAGCTCGGGCGATGCGTCGCTTGTGATCTCCAGCCCGTTCTCCCCAACCACTTGAACGCTCAGGTCGGTAATACCCTGAGTGGCGTCCACGGGGAGAAGCAGCAGCAGCTCCTGCCGCGTACGCTCATCCGTCGCGAGAGGCTCCGTATCGCGATTCAGTATGAGGCTGCAGCAGCGGGCGGGGAGGTTGCGGCCCGCCGATACCAGCGCAAGACTGCCGCTCGCCCGTCCGCCCATGCCGCGGAGGACCGGGGCGCGGTTCGCCGCAGGAGCCGCGGCATCGTAGTTGGTGTCTGCCAGCATCACCGGCAACAAAACGATCGCGGCAATTGCCAGCGTGATGGTCCACCGCTGGCCGCGGGTCGTCTCCCACGTTTCTACCCCCTGGGCGCGCAAAAATATCCACACCGCCAGAGCGAAAGCCCCGATCGTGATCGCCAGCAGACTGATCCACGTCAGCGCGGTTGTCGCTGGAATGCTGCCCACCGCCAGCGTGAACCCGAGCGCGTTCTTGAGGAGCACCGCGGGACTCGCCAGCGCGATGTGGGCGGATGTGGTCGCGCCGTTGCCGCGCGCCACCATCAACTCCTGAAGCGGGACCAGGCCGACATAAGCGAGCAGGACGCCCATACCGGTGGCGGCGGGCGCGGCCACGCTCCGGCCGATGAAGAGCACACCGACCAGCGTTCCGATAGCGACGCTCGTGATCATGATGCCGGGCGTCCAGCGAAGGAACCTGCCGAGCAGGAATGGGAGTCCCACGTGGTGCATGTACACCAGCAGCATCGGAACCAGCGCGACGTAGTAAGCGGCGGCGATCGTAACGAGCACCAGAACTTTGGCGATCAGCCAGTCGCGGCGTTGTACCGGCGCGGTGAAAACGCTTTCAACGAAGCGATTTGCGCGAGGACTCGCGATCGCGCCGGCCGCGAAGGGAATGAACGCCAGCGGGACCAGGCCGTAGGCGACGATGCCGTATCCGTCGAGCCAGGTGTCCTGCGTACCAACGGTGGCGAGACCGCCGATTGCCAGCAGAACGACAGCGGCGCCCAGCCAAGCGAAACGGCCGCGCATCGTGGCTTTGAGCTCCTCCGCGTACAGGGTGCCGATTCCTCCCACGCTAACCCCCCACGACTAGACTCGAAAACGAATCGTACAACTCCAAGCCGCGGCCGACCGCAAGGTAAAAGATCGATTGTAGTCGCATATGGGCCTACTCACGCAAGTTTACGCCGCAAACCTGAAAGGACCCTGAAGACGCACCCGGATTTCCCGAAGTTGAGACAATCCCGCGAGCCGTCTCAGGGAAAGCTTCAGGTTCGGAACCTCGAGCCAGTAGATCAAGCGCACAGAAAGTTCGAGCCAGGTCCCTCCGGTCTCAGAGTGCCAGATGGTACGTACAAAAAACGATGTCGCGTTTCCAGCCAACTTTCTCGTATAGGGATTGAGCCGTTGTATTGGTGATTTCCGTAGAAAGAACAAGCCGCAACGCGCCGGCGCGCCGTCCGTACTCCGCCGCCGCTTGGAGCAACGCGAGCCCCGTTCCGCGACGCCGCGCTTGTGGAGTAACGAACAAATCGTTGAGGATGAGAATCCGCGCCATGGCCCCAGACGAGAAGCTTGGGTAAAGTTGAGTGAACCCGATGGGAGTTGCGCCCGCGAATGCGAGAAAGACTATCGACTGGTGATAGTCAAAACGATCCAGCAGGAAGCGCCGCGCCCGCTCGGGCTCGCTCGGCTGGCGGTAAAACTGTCGATAAGCATCGAATAACGGTACGAGCAGATCCACATCGCCGACGGTTGCCTGTCTGATTTCAACCTTCAAAGTGTTCATACCTGTGTATGTTACCGTCCGGTTTACGCGACTTGGGAAAAATGCCCTACTCCCCACGCGTGCGATAGCCGGTTGCAAACCGGCCGCAGAAGGAAACGTGTATTGGTGTGTATATGGCGACTCGAGTTCGACGGAACATCGAACTGGGTATGGCGGGCGCCGGAGCGGGTGAATGACAGGCCGCCGTGGAAATCGGGGGAGCGCGTGAGCGAAGTGGCTTCCATCGGGCTAAACTTTCCCTTAGAATAAAGAGTCCGATTTGAAGAGTTCCAGGAGGCTTCCATGAAGCGGATTGTGACGTCGTTAATGGCTTTGGCGGTGCTGGCCGCCGCGCCGATGTTTGCGCAGCGCAAGGCGACCATCGAAAATGTGCCGGACATTGCATTCTCGTCGGTGCCGAACTTATTGAAACTTCCGGCGGGTGAGTATCTCGGCGAATCGGTCGCGGTGGCGACCAACTCGAAGGGCCATATCTTCGTCTATCACCGCAGCGCCAACACGCGGTTGTTCGAATTCGACCAAGCCGGCAACTTCGTCAAGGAAATCGGCGCCGGCTATTACGGCTTCGAGTTCGCCCACTCGGTGCGCGTCGATAAGGACGACAACATCTGGACCGTCGATGAGGGCACCAACATGATCACGAAGTTCAGCCCCGACGGAAAGGTGTTGATGGTGCTCGGGCGCCGGCCGCCGGCAGTCGAGGGCGTCCTGGCCGCGCCCCCCGGACCGAATGTCCCGGCGCAGAAGTATATCTTCTGCCGGCCGACGGACGTGGGCTGGGACCCGCAGGGCAACATCTTCATTTCCGACGGCTACTGCAACAACCGCATCGTGAAATACGATAAGAACGGCCGCTTCCTGGCGCAGGCCGGCAGCGAAAAGGCCGGCAGCGCTTTAGGGGAATTCAACCTGCCGCACGGCATGCAGGTGGACGGGCAGGGGAACGTGTGGGTCGCCGATCGCTCCAACTTCCGCTATCAGGTGCTCGACAACAACCTGAAACCCATCCGGGAAATAACGAATCTGGGCGTCGGCTGGACGGTGTGCATTTCGGCGGGTCCCCACCAGTACGCGTTCCTTTCGAACTCCAACCCGAACGGGAACCTGCCGGGATCCTGGGCCATCACGGGCGAAATCTATAAGGCGGAGCTGGACGGGACGGTGCTCGGCAAGTTCGGCCACCCCGGCAAACTGGCTCCTGGATTCCAGGTGGTCCACATGATGGATTGCCGCAATCCGAATGAGATCATCGCGGGCGAAATCGAGTCCTGGCGGGTGCAGAAACTGATGCTCCAGCCTTCCGGCCACCCGGCCACCTCGGCCAAGGCGAAGACAGGACCCAGCGGCGCGCAGTAACGACGCCAGCGGAACATTAGAAAAACGAAAAACCCATGAGAACGCCCATGAAACGCCTGATACAAGTAACGCAAGCTCCGTTGACTGCGACGCTGCTGGTCGGAATGTTGGCCGGGATTCCGGCCTTTGCCCAGAAGGATGCTCCCGAAATCCGGTTCGATTCCGTCCCCAACGCTCTCCAGCTTCCCGCCGGACTCTATCTGGGCGAAGTGGGCGGGGTGGCGACCAATTCGCGCGGCGATATTTTCGTCTACACGCGGACCGGCCATCCCACTGTCACGATCGGCAGCGCGCGCCCCTTCGCCCACGGCGGCTCGCGTTTGTTGCAGTTCGACCGCAACGGCGCCTTCGTCCGCGAAATCGGCAAGAACTCGTATGGCTTCATGTTCGCCGCCCAGGTTCGGGTCGATCCAAACGACAACATCTGGGTGGTGGATCAGATGACCAACATGGTTATCAAGTTCGATCCGCAAGGACACGTCGGGATGTTGCTGGGGCGAAAAGCGGAATCCGTTCCCGTTCCGGCGCGTCCGGTGACGGGAGACGGCGCGGGACAGCAGACCGACCTGTTCAACCGTCCGACGGACGTCGCGTGGGACGCGGCCGGGAACATATTCGTCGCCGACGGCCTGGGCAACGCGCGTGTCGCCAAGTTCGATAAAGACGGCGTTTTCGTGAAGTCCTGGGGCAAGAAAGGAACGGCGAACGGGGAGTTCGCCAATGTCCGCAGCATCGCAGTCGACGGGCAAGGCAATGTCTATGCCGCCGACGGTGGAAATAAGCGCATCCAGGTTTTCGACAATAACGGCGTCTTCAAGACTGCCATCGCCAATGTCGGAAATGCCCAGGCGCTGTGCCTGACCAAGGGAGCGAATCCGGTATTGTACGTTTCGAATTCCAATCCGCCGACCGACATCGACCGCGACGGTGAGATTTACAAGATGAAGCTGGACGGCACCGTGATAGGCAAATTCGGCAGGGCCGGCAAGTTGCCGAAGGAGTTCGGAACGGCCAATGCCATCGATTGCCGCAACGAGAACACTCTCTACGTGGGCGAAATCGGCAATCTGCGAGTGCAGAAACTGGTGCTGCACTAAACTGGGCGGCAAGCGCCGATAGAACCTGTGCTAGAACTCCGCACCACTGATCGTTCCTGAATCTGTCATCTACGCGGCACTGTTGCGCTTCGAGCCGCGGGCACCGGCCGTGATAACGATCCAGGAGGGCGCCGAATATGGATAAGCCAGATAGTTCGTTCCTGCGAGCCCATCGGCCTGCTTAGAGGGAGTGGGCTTGCGGTGGAACTGCTCCGCCCCATAGCGGAGGGCCCACCTTTCGCGCAGGTGGAACCTGGTGGCTACCCCGCGCCATCGCTTGTGATATGCTTCCAAATAGTTCAACCCAAGGAGGCAATTGCCATGAAGAACTTGTTTCTCGGACTTGTGCTTTCGGTGCTCGTCGGCTTACCGGTTTTGGCGGCGCTCAAAGTAGCCGATAAGGCGCCCGATTTCTCAGCCCGGGCTTCCTTAGCGGGAAAGGAATTCAACTTCTCACTGCCGGACGCCCTGAAAAAAGGTCCGGTCGTGGTTTATTTCTATCCCTCCGCCTTCACCAAAGGGTGCGATCTGGAAGCTCACACCTTCGCGCAGGAAAAGGATAAGTTCGATGCCGCCGGGGCTACCATCATCGGCGTTTCGGCCGACAGTATCGCCCGGCTGAATCAGTTCTCGGCAGATCCGGATTATTGCGCCGGAAAGTTTCCAGTCGCTTCCGACGCGGATCGCAAGATCGCCAACTCCTACAACCTGACGGTGAACAGCCTGAAGGCCGGCGCGAAGGATGTGCGCGGCGTGGAAATCGACCACGATTTCATCGAACGCGTCACGTTCGTGATCGGGAAAGACCACAAGATCGTCGCTACGCTGTCCTCGGCGGACGACAAGATTTCGCCCGATCAGCACGTGGAAAAGGCGTTGGAAATCGTGCAGAAGCTCGCCTCCAAGTAGCGCGGCTGCCTTTGCGCTAAGGTCTGCGAGGAGAGCTGCGCCTGCGGTGAGCTGGTAGCGTTATACAACCACCAGGGTGTAGAGTCGTCCTCCGTCGAAGGCGGCGGGCGCCGGGCGGTTAAGCATCGACAACGCAATGTATGGTCCGCCCGAACTAATAGCTTATGGGCGTCCGCCAATCCGGCCAAGATCACTTTCGCCGACATGTCCGGACACGGGCAATAAAAAAACACTACGAGTGTGAAATGCGAGCGCCGTTGCTGGCGGCCTGAGAGGCCGCTGCAGGCCACGGGCCTGCCCACAAAAAAAACACTTCGGGCGTTGCGGGCGGCCGGGGCTTCGCGGACTTATCGCCGTGCGTATCCGTTTTCAAGTCGCGCACAACGCATTCGCTGTGCGCTAACTGCCGCCCATGATGTTAAGCGCGTGTTCGCCCGAGGGGACTGGGGAGTCGCTGGATGGCGTCCCGGGTTTGCTCGTCTTACTACCACGCTCTCTGATGACCTGGTGGCCAACCCGTACCGGCATTGGCTCCCGGTGTAATGAAACCGGTTTCAAATTCTCCCGTCGCCGGCGTCCTTATAGTCGCTCGACGCGAAGCCTTTAACAAGCCTACGAGAGTTCAGTACCACTGCAAAC
>DASYXM010000058.1:0-157661 GCA_035934795.1 Bryobacteraceae bacterium
GACGCAAGCTGCAGCCTGAAGCCTCAGGCCATGGCCCCGGTGCTGCCCCTTCGGGCCTCACCGGGACGCGAATTTACTCACAAAACGAATTCCACGGCGACGGAATCACGCCCCCTACTTGGTTTTTCCGCAGCCTGTTAGACTAGATCCTGAGACTCGCGCCGCCGGAAGCCTGGTCGCTTCGGTAGCCGGCCATCGAAAGCATGCCAACCACCTATCCCGAACTGTACTTCCCGATCATTGTGCAGGCGGTAATTGCCGTTGCAGTGGCCGCGGGATTGATCGGGATTTCGGCGCTGCTGGGCAAGCGCGCCAAGAGCCCGTTGAAAGACACTCCCTACGAATCCGGTATGGCGCCGGTGGGCTCCGCGCGCGAGCGTTTCAGCGTGAAGTTCTACCTAGTGGGAATGATTTTCATCCTGTTCGATATCGAAGCCGTCTTTCTGTATCCATGGGTGGTGGTGTATCGCGAGCTGAAGATCTTCGGGTTCTTCGAAATGCTGGTTTTCGTGGCCCTGGTGCTGGTCGGATTCTTCTACGTGTACAAGAAGGGCGCGCTGGACTGGTCCCAGGCCAGGCCCGGCGCCCGCAAGGGAGCCGGAAATTGAGCTTCCCTGCGAACGTCTCTCTGAATCACGCGGCGATTGTTGAGACCAAGGAAGCTCTCGGCGAGACCACGCTGATGGCCGACGCCTCGCGGATCGTCGATTTTTGCCGGTATCTGAAGGACGAACAGAAATTCAACCGTCTGTGCTCCATTACCGCCGTGGACTGGCATCCGGCCGAGCCGCGCTTCGAGGTGGTCTATCATCTGCACGCAGTCGAACCCGCGCCGACCGGGTCCACTCCCGCGGTCCGCCGACTGCGCGTGAAATGCCGGGTGAGCGGGACGAATCCCGAGATCGATTCGGTGACCGGCGTGTGGCGGGCCGCCAACTGGTATGAGCGCGAAACGTTCGACATGTTCGGCATTACGTTCCGCGGCCATCCCGATCTGAAACGCATCCTGATGCCGCTCGATTGGGAAGGCTATCCGCTCCGCAAGGACTATCCAACCCACGGCTATAAGTACAGCTACAAGGGCGAAGAGGCGAAATGAAGCAGCCGCTCGAAGATCACGTCGCCACGATCGCCGCCCTCCAGGAACCGCCCGCGAGTCCTTCCGCGCCGCGGCGCATGACCTTGAACATGGGTCCCCAGCACCCTTCGACGCACGGCGTGCTGCGTATCGTGATTGAACTGGAGGGCGAGACCATCAAGAAGGCCGATCCCGATATCGGCTTCCTCCACACCGGGATCGAGAAGCAGTGCGAGGCGATCAACTGGGCGCAGGCCGTCACGCTGACCGATCGCGTCGATTACCTTTCGAACCTGGCCAACAACCTGGTTTACGCGCTGACGGTGGAGAAGCTCCTGCAGCTCGAAATCCCGCCCAAGGCGCAGTGGATGCGCGTCATGCTGTGCGAGATCGACCGGCTGAACAGCCATCTGGTGTGGCTGGGGACGCACGCGCTGGATATCGGCGCGATGAGCATGTTCTTCTACTGTTTCCGGGAACGCGAAGAAGTACTGCGGCTGAAGGAAATGTTTTCAGGTCAGCGCATGATGACCAGCTACATCCGCCCGGGTGGCCTCGCGCTGGAGCCTCCGCGCGGCTGGGCGCAGGCGGTGGGCAAATTCATCCGGCAATTTCCGGGCCGCGTGGACGAATACGAAAACCTGCTCGATAACAACCCAATTTGGAAGATCCGCACGCAAGGCGTGGGATTTATTTCGATCGAGGATATGCTCGACCTGGGCGTCACGGGGCCGATGATCCGCGCGGCGGGCATACCTCTGGATGTTCGCAAGACCGAGCCTTATTCGAGCTACGAAAAATTCGATTTCACCATCCCGACGCGCACCGAAAACGACGTGTACTCGCGGTACCGCGTGCGGCTGGAAGAGATGCGCCAGAGCGCGCGCATCGTTGTACAGGCGCTCGAAGGCATGCCGGAGGGCCCTTGGCAGGCCGACGCGCCGCACGTGGTGCTGCCGGACCGCGAAAAGATGAAAACGCAGATGGAAGCGCTCATCTATCACTTCAAAATCGTCACGGAGGGCTATCGCGTGCCGGCCGGCGAGGTGTTCCAGGCGGTGGAATCGCCGCGCGGGGAAATCGCCTATTACGCGGTCAGCGACGGCACCTCGAAGCCCTACCGGCTGCACATGCGCACGCCCAGTTTCGGAAATCTGCAGGCTCTGCCGGCGTTGCTCGAAGGCACGCTGATCGCCGATTCCATCGCGTCTCTAGGCAGCATGGATTTCGTATTGGGAGACACGGACAGGTAATCCCGCATGACTTTCTCTCCCCAGCTCGAAGAGCGCTTCGCCAAGATGCTGAAGTGCTATCCGGAAGGCCGGACGCGTTCGGCCGTGGTTCCGATGCTGATCTACGCGCAGGACGAAACCGGCGCAATCACACAGGAATTGATCGAGGAAGTGGCCCGGCGCTGCGGCGTGACGCCGTTGCAGGTGGACGAGGTGGTGGGCTACTATTCCATGCTGCACCGCAAGCCGCTCGGAAGGTTCCACGTGCAGGTGTGCACCAACATCAGCTGCCTGCTGGTGGGCGGCGAGGAGCTTTACGAGCACGCCAAAAAAAAACTCGGCATCGGACACAAAGAGGTGACGGCGGACGGGCTGATTTCGCTCGAAGAAGTCGAGTGCGTGGGAGCGTGCTCCTGGGCGCCGGCCGTGGAAATCAACTACGACTTTCATCACTATGTAACGCCGGAGCGGTTCGATCAGCTCATGGATGGATTGAGGCGAGCTCAGTGAGGAAAGCCCAGTAGCGCGATGCCCAAGGTACTTTACAACGAACCGAGCCCGCTCGAAACCAGGGTCGTCAGCCAGCGCTTTAGCTTGGAAGGTTCCGAAACTCTGGACGTTTATCTGGCGAACAAGGGCTACGAGGCTTTCCGCAAGGCCAGGGAGATGAAGCCCGAGGCGATCGTCGAGGAAGTAAAAACCTCGGCACTGCGGGGGCGCGGCGGCGCGGGCTTCCCCACGGGTCTGAAGTGGAGCTTCGTGCCACGCAATTCTCCGAAGCCCCGCGTGATCGTGGTCAACGCCGACGAGTCCGAGCCCGGCACGTGCAAGGACCGGCTGCTGATGGAATACGATCCGCACCAGTTGATCGAAGGCATTCTCATCGGCGGGCTGGCGGTGGACGCCCACGTCGGATACATCTACATCCGCGGCGAATATCGTTACCTGATCGAAGAGATGGATCGCGCCATCGACGAAGCCTACGCGCGAGGCTACCTGGGCGACAACGTGGCGGGCATGGGCTGGAAATTCGATCTGTATACGCATTCAGGCGCGGGCGCTTATGAATGCGGCGAGGAAACCGCGCTGCTCGATTCGATCGAGGGCAAGCGCGGCATTCCCCGCATGAAGCCTCCCTTTCCCGCAGTGGCGGGCGCCTGGGCGCTGCCCACGCTGCTGAACAACGTGGAAACGTTTAGCGCGATCCCGGCGATCATCCGCGATGGCGGCGCCGCTTTTGCCGCGTTGGGGACACCTAAGAACGGCGGCACGCGGCTGCTGTGCATCTCCGGTCACGTCAATAAGCCGGGCGTCTACGAACTCCCGCTGGGCTTTCCCATGATGAAGGCGATCCATGAGGTTGCGGGCGGCATTCCGGGCGGCAGGAAGCTCAAGGCCGTGGTGCCGGGCGGATCGTCGTGTCCGATCCTGCGCGCGGAGGAGTGCGACATCCCGATGGATTACGACACGCTCGCCAAATGCGGCAGCATGCTGGGTTCGGGCGGTATGGTGGTGCTCGACGAAACCACCGATATGGTCCGTTTCGCGCTGCGCATCATGCGCTTTTACGCGCACGAAAGCTGCGGCTGGTGCATTCCGTGCCGGGAGGGCACCACCTGGCTGCGCCAAATCCTGCAACGTTATTGCGACGGGCAGGGCCGCCGCGAGGATATCGCGCTGCTGGGCGAGCTTTCCAAAAACATGCTGGGCCGGACGTTCTGCGCCTTGGGCGATGCGGCCGCACTGCCGACGATTTCAATCGTCGAAAAGTTCACGGAAGATTTCGAGAAGTATCTAAAACCGGAGACGGCGCGCGAGACGGTGGCGGTTTAATCCGCGACGAACCACATGGCTGAACTCGTAACGCTCACCATCAACGGACAGCCGATTCAGGCCGAGAAGGGCACGCTGCTGATCGAAGCCGCACGCCAGGCCGGTATTGAAATCCCGTCCTTCTGTTACTACGAAGGATATACGCTGCAAGCTGCGTGCCGCATGTGCCTGGTGGAAGTGGAAAAAACTCCAAAACTCCAGGTGGGGTGCACGCTGCCGGTAGCCGAGGGCATGGTGGCTCACACCGAATCCGACGTGGTGAAGGCGGCCCGCAAGGGGACGCTCGAATTCCTGCTGACCAATCATCCGCTGGATTGTCCGGTGTGCGACAAGGGCGGCGAGTGCGAGCTGCAGGACATGGTGTTCCGTTACGGGGCCGGCGAGAGCCGCTTCACGGAGCGCAAGGTGCATACCGACGAGCAACAGTGGTCGCCGGTGGTGTTCTTCGACGCCCCGCGCTGCATCTTGTGTTACCGGTGCGTGCGCGCCTGCAACGAAGGCATGGGCGTGGGTGCACTGGGCGTCTCCAACCGCGGCGTGATCTCCGAGATCGTGCCCAATCGCCAGGATCACCTGGAGTGCGACGAATGCGGCGCATGCATCGATATTTGCCCGGTGGGCGCGCTCACCAGCGGCAGCTATCGCTATCAGACGCGTCCATGGGAAATGGAGCACGTCGGCACTATCTGCACGCATTGCTCCGACGGCTGCCGCACGACGCTCGGCGTACGCAACGATAAAATCATTCGCGGGAACAATCGCGACCGCAGCGGCATCAACGGCGAGTTCCTGTGCGTGAAGGGGCGTTACGCCTTCGATTTCGTGGAACATCCCGAACGCCTGCTCAGCCCCATGGAAAAGACCGCGAGCGGGCACGAGCCGATTTCCTGGGCCAAGGCGCTCGAGACGGTCGCCCGGAAATTCTCTGAAGTGAAGGCTCGCGGCGGCAAATTCGGCGTCATCGGTTCGACCCGCACCACCAACGAGGAAAACTATTTCCTCGCGAAGTTCGCGCGGCAGGGATTGGGAACGAATAACATCGATCATCGGCGCACCGGCGACCTGGCGACATTCTTCGACGCCCTCGCCGGTCGCAACGACACGCTCGCGACCACCGACGACGTGTACACGGCGAAGGCGGTGCTCGTGGTCGGCGCCGATCTCGCGCAACAGCATCCGTTCCTGAGCTTCCAGGCCCGCGCGAATTCGCGGCATCATCAGGCGCATGTTTATGCGGTGACTACCGGTCCTGTGCGCGAGGATAACTACGCGACCGCCGCGGTTCGCGTCCAGAAAGGCGGGGAGCTGGCGGGCGTGGAGTCGCTGCGCGCGAAGCTCGTGGCCGAGGGCAACCTTGTCATCGTCTTTGGCGACGCCGTGCAGGGCGACGCACTCCGCAAGCTGGTCACCTTCGGCGATTCGCTAGGCGTCCCCGTGAAATATGTCTGCTTGGTGGACGACTCCAACTCCCGCGGCGCATTCGATATGGGAATGGTCCCGCGCGACGGTGGCCTGTCACGCGAACAAATGCTGGCCGCGGCAGATTTGGATGCGCTGTGGATTGTCGGAGAGAACCCTTTGAAGGATGCGGCGCTCGCATCGAAGAACGCTTTCGTCGTTGTGCAGGACTTGTTCATGACCGAAACGGCCAAGCAGGCCGACATCGTATTTCCGGCGGCCTCCGCGTATGAAAAGAACGGAACGGTCACCAATATCTGCGGCGAAGTGCAGAAGCTTAAGCAGGCCGTTCGGGTGATGGGCGCGAAGACGGATCTCGAAATCTTCGGCCTGATCGCCAAGGAAATGGGCCTGAATCTCGGCATCTGGCTGCCGGACAAGATGTTCGAGGAGATCCGCAGGACTGTGCGCGGCTACAACGTCCCCCTGCCTATCGTCGCGTCCGGAGGCGCGGCCCCGACCGTGCCGCTGAATGGACACGTGGGCGCGCTTCCCGGAATCATCCAGTCCGCCAACGACACGTTATTTACCTCGGGCACGCTCTCCCGTTACTCGAAGATTCTCAATGAGGTGATGGAGGCGCCGGGGGGACTTTACCAGAGGACAGGGGCCGGGGGAGAGTGGCCAGTGACCGGTGGCCAGTGGTCAGTAAAATCATGACCGTCAAACAGTACAGCGATCTGATCGCTTGGCAGAAGGCGATGGATCTGGTGGAGGGCGTCTACCAAATTACGGACCGATTTCCAAAGAGCGAAGTGTACGGCCTGACCAGCCAGGTGCGCCGGGCAGCTGTATCGATTCCATCGAACATCGCGGAAGGTCAAAGTCGCGGCAGCCGCGAATTTGTTCATTACCTCGAGATCGCGCATGGGTCCTTGAGCGAAACCGAAACCCAAATCGAGATTGCGCGACGGCTCGGCTATGTGGATAAAGATCGATTGGCCGGTTTTATACAACAAGCAGCGGAGGTTGGGCGCCTGATTCACGGGCTTTCCCGTTCCATTGAGAAACTGGCCACCGGCCACCGGGCACTGGCCACTTCCCGCCTATGAACTTCTTCCTCCTCTCCATTATCAAAGCCGCTCTGGTCGCGTTCATTCTGCTGACCGCGCTGGCCTACCTGCAATGGCTGGAGCGGAAGGTCCTGGCGCATATTCAGCTCCGTGTTGGGCCGCGTCGAGTGGGCCCGCACGGTCTTCTGCAGCCGCTCGCCGACGTCGTGAAACTCATCACCAAGGAAGACATGATTCCTTCGCACGTCAACAAGGTTTTCTATCTGCTCGCCCCGTTCATAGCGGTGATGTTCGCGCTGATCCCCATCGCGGTGATTCCCTTCGGCGCCGGTCTCGATATCCCGGCGATCACCGTCGGCGGCGTCACCATCGGGCCTGTCCACACGGCGATGGAGCTTACCGATCTGAACATCGGAGTGCTGTTTGTCCTGGGAATTTCCGGCATGGGCGTCTACGGCGTGGCGCTGGCCGGCTGGGCGTCGAACAACAAGTATTCTCTGCTCGGCGGATTGCGCAGCTCCGCGCAGATGATCAGCTATGAATTGCCGATGGCGCTGGCGATCGCGACGCCGCTGCTCGCGCTGAACTCTCTCAGTTTTCGCCAGATCGTGAATTCGCAGGCCGGCTACATAGCGGGATTCATTCCGCGCTGGACCATTTTCCAGGGGCCGTTTCCGTTGATGTTGGTCGCGTTCTTCCTGTTTCTGGTGGCCGCTTTCGCCGAAACCAACCGCGTCCCTTTCGATTTGCCGGAAGCGGAAAACGAGCTGGTGGCGGGCTTTCATACTGAATACGGCAGCATGAAGTTCGCGGCGTTTTTCATGGCCGAATACTGCAACATGGTGACGGTCTCCTGCGTCGCGACGCTTCTGTTCCTGGGCGGCTGGCATCCGCTTTTCCCGTCCGAATACGGCTCGAAATACATTCCCGCGCTGATCTTCGTCGGCGCCGGATTGATCAGCTTCATGCACGCCGGGAGCCCGGCGCGCCCGTTCGACAAGTACACGCTTCCGGTAGTCGGGGTGGTTTCTTTTGGCCTCGCGGCATTTTTCATGGCGGGGATTTTTCTGGTTCCCGCGCTGGGAGAAGCGTTACTGCCGCTGTTTTGGTTCTGCGCGAAAGCCATCGCGATTCTGTTCGTCTACATCTGGGTGCGCGGCACTCTTCCGCGCTTCCGCTACGATCAGTTGATGAACTTTGCCTGGACGTTTCTGTTCCCGGTGGCCGTGGTGAACCTTTTCCTGGTCGCCCTGTGGGTGGCGCTGACGTAATGGTCTTGATCTGATATGGACGCGCTTCTCTTCATGATTTTCGCTGCCGTCGCCGTCGTGTGCGGCGTCAACCTGGTGCTCCAAACGCACCCGATTTCGAGCGCTCTTTCGCTGGTCGGCGTGATGGCCGCGCTCGCGGCGCTCTATCTGCTGCTCGGCGGCGAGTTTATCGCCGCGGCCCAGTTGGTTGTTTATGCGGGCGCCATCATGGTGCTGTTTATCTTCGTCATCATGTTGCTGAACGCGGGAACCGAGCGCAAGATCCACAAGGCTTCCTGGGCGAAATACGCGGGCGTGCCGCTGCTGGTCGCATTTCTCGGGTTGGTCGCATTGCTGGTCCAGCGTATCGCTCCGCCTTCGGAAAACGTGGTCTTCGGCGAATTCCGCAAGGGCACCGCGCAGGAGATCGGGCGCGCGCTGTTCACCACCTACCTGCTGCCGTTTGAAGTGACCAGCGTGCTGATCCTGATCGCGATCCTCGGCGCGATCGTTCTGGCGCGAAAGGAGATCGACTGATGCCGCCGCTCCCGATTCCGGCCGCCGCTCCTCTGTCCTGGTATCTGATGTTGAGCGCCGTGCTGTTCACACTCGGGGTGGCCGGGTTCCTGTTCCGCCGCAACATTATTACAGTGTTCATGTCTATCGAGCTGATGCTCAACGCCGTGAACCTCAGTTTCATTACGTTTTCCTACCAACTGAAACAGGTGGACGGACACATCTTCAGCTTTTTCGTGATGGTGGTGGCGGCCGCGGAAGCCGCCGTCGGCCTCGCCATTATCCTGACGGTTTTCAAGAACCGCCAGACACTCGAAATCGACGAGCTGAACTCGCTGAAAAACTAACTCATGCAACTTTGGCTCATCCCTCTTTTGCCGCTCGCCGGCTTCGCGCTAAACGGCCTCTTTGGACGCCGATTGTCCAAGACGGCTGTTAACATGATTGCCTGCGGCTCGGTGCTGCTCTCATTTCTGTGGGTGTTGAAAACGCTGAGTTCGCTGGGCGTATTTTCCGGAGGCAACGCGCTCGAAGAAGCGTACCGCGAGCACTATTTCACTTGGATCCGATCGGGCCTGTTGAACATCGGCGTGGATTTCGCCATCGACCGGCTGACCGCGATCATGCTGATGATCGTCACCGGCGTCGGGTTCTTGATCCACGTTTACGGCGTCGGCTACATGGCCCATGAAGGCGGCTATGCCCGCTTTTTCGCCTACCTGAATCTCTTCATGTTCTTCATGCTGATCCTGGTGCTGGGCGCGAACTTCCTGCTGTTGTTCGTCGGTTGGGAAGGCGTTGGGTTGTGCAGCTACCTGCTGATCGGCTTTTACTTCCTGGAAAAATTCGCCACCGACGCGGCCAATAAGGCGTTCATCGTGAACCGCATCGGCGACTTCGGCTTTTCGCTGGCCGTCTTCCTGATCGTGATTCACTTCGGAACGCTCGATTTCGCGACGGTTTTCGACAAGGTCAAGGGCATGCCGGTGGAATCGAGCGCCGGATGGATGACCGCGATTGCGCTGCTGCTGCTGCTGGGCGCGTGCGGAAAATCGGCGCAAATTCCTCTGTACGTGTGGCTGCCGGACGCCATGGCCGGCCCCACGCCGGTCAGCGCGCTGATCCATGCCGCGACCATGGTCACCGCGGGCGTTTATATGGTTGCGCGCAGCTCGCAGATTTTCCTGCACGCGGCCGGAGCGTTGAACGTCGTGGCCCTGGTCGGCCTGGCGACGGCGTTCTTCGCAGCCACCATCGGCCTGACGCAGAACGATATTAAAAAGGTATACGCGTATTCGACGGTTTCGCAGCTCGGCTATATGTTCCTGGGCCTCGGCACGGGAGCGTTTTCGGCCGGAATCTTCCACGTGATGACGCACGCCTTCTTCAAGGCCCTGCTGTTCCTGGGCGCGGGCAGCGTGATCCACGCCTGCTCCGGCGAGCAGGACCTTCGCAAGATGGGCGGCTTGAGAAAATACACACCGATCACCATGTGGACGCTGGCTTGCGCGACGCTGGCGATTTCCGGTTTTCCGGGCCTTTCGGGCGCGGCCAGCAAGGACTTGATCCTCGAAGCCGCTTACGACCACGCTCCGTGGATGTATTGGGTTGGTGTTTTCACCGCGGGCATGACGGCGTTTTATGTGACCCGCGCGTTCTGCTTGACGTTTTTCGGGGAATATCGCGGCGAAGCGCAGTCACCCCATGGTCACGGCGCCCACGACGATCACGGTCACGGAACTCCGCACGAATCGCCCGCCGTGATGTGGCTGCCGCTGGCGATTCTCGCGGTGCTGAGCCTGGTGGGCGGACACATCGACATTCCGAAGTTCCTCGATCCGATGTTCCCCCTAAATGAAGGCGGCGCCGCGTGGCTGGAATACGTCGCGACCGCGGCGGGGTTGGGCGGGATCGCGCTGGCGTTCTTTTTTTACGTCGTCGTGCCGTCGATTCCCGAATCGCTCGCCCGCACCTTCAGCGGTCCCTATCGCTGGCTCTATAACAAGTATTTCGTCGACGAGCTTTACGATTCGCTGGTCGTCAGCCCGACCGTTGACGGTTCCCGGTCGCTGTTGTGGCGTACCATGGACGCCGGCGGCATCGACGGCCTCGTCAATGGAACAGGGAAAACGGCGCGCGCGATCGGCGCGATGTTGAGGCGATTGCAATCCGGGTCGATCCGCAGCTACGCGGCATGGGTGGTGCTGGGCTCCATTCTGATGATTATCTTCGCCGGCTTTGCGGGAGGCGCCAAATGACGCTTCTCGACGCCGTCATCTTCCTTCCCCTGCTCGGATTTTTCGCGCTGCTCATCGCCCCCGCCAGCGTTTCGCGCCTAGGCGCCTTGGCGATCTCGCTGCTGGTCTTCGTAGCCTCGCTCGGCCTGATCGGCAAAGTCACGGGCGCAGCGGATGGCTACACCTTCGTCAACAGTACTCCGTGGATCACCTATCCGCCCATCCGGTATCACGTGGGGCTCGACGGCCTCAGCCTGTGGCTGCTGATCCTGACGACGCTGCTGACGCCCATCGCCGTGCTGGTTTCCTGGAAGCACATCGATCATCGAGTGAAAGCCTTCTACGCGTTCCTGATCCTGCTGGAATTCGGGCTGATCGGCGTGTTCGTTTCGCTCGACCTGTTCCTGTTCTACGTGTTCTGGGAAGTGTCGCTGGTGCCGATGTACTTCCTGATCGGCATCTGGGGCCACGACCGGCGCATCTACGCGACGGTGAAATTTTTCCTATATACGTTTGCCGGTTCAGTGCTGATGCTGGGAGCGATCATTTACCTCTACAATCTGGCCGGCACCTTCGATTACACCGGCATTCTGGAGCAGCTCCGTTCGGGCCGCATTATGCTGAGCGATCGCGCCGAGATGGTGATGTTCCTGGCGTTTTTCCTCGCTTTCGCTATCAAGGTTCCACTCTTCCCCTTGCACACTTGGCTGCCCGACGCGCACGTCGAAGCGCCCACCGCCGGCTCCATCATGCTGGCGAGCGTCATGCTGAAAATGGGGACGTACGGGCTGGTCCGCTTCTGCCTGCCTCTGTTCCCGCAGGCCGCGCACACATCGGCACCGTGGATCGCGGCGCTCGCGATCGTCGGTATTATCTACGGCGCACTGGTCGCCATGGTGCAGCCGAACATGAAAAAGCTGGTGGCGTATTCTTCGGTGAGCCATCTGGGTTTCGTCGTACTGGGCGTGTTCTCCTTCACGCAGGCGGGACTCGACGGCGCGGTCTATCAAATGCTGAATCACGGCATCTCCACCGGAGCGCTTTTCCTGCTGGTCGGCTATCTTTACGAACGGCGTCATTCGCTCGAAATCTCCGCGTACGGCGGCGTGGCGACGCCCGCTCCGAATCTCTCGGCCGTGTTTCTGATCACCACGCTCGCCTCCATCGGACTGCCGGCGTTGAACAACTTCGTCGGTGAATACCTTGTGCTGCAGGGCGCTTCGCAGGCCCACTTCAGTTGGGTGGTGTTCGCGGCCGTCGGCGTGATCCTGTCGGCCTGCTACATGCTATGGCTCTATCAGCGGGCGTTTTTCGGACGGGCCTCGGAATCGCTCAGCCACCATATGCCCGATCTCAGCGGGCGTGAATGGGCGGCTGTGCTTCCGTTGCTGATCCTGATGTTCTGGATGGGCGTCTACTCGCAAAGTTTCATGCCCGCGATCAGCGCGCAGAATGCACAAATTCTCGGGCAGACCAATCGCACGGCGGTGGCCTCCCGGCATCCAGTGGTGAAGGAGGTGGCCAATGCCCGCTAACGCCTTCCCCACCAGCGTGGAATACTTCCGGGCGCTGCCGGAAATCGTGCTGACGCTCGCCGGCGTGCTGATCATGTTTCTCGAAGCGGTCCTTCGTGACGATCAAAAGAAAATCTTCGGGTTTCTGACGATCGTCGGCCTAGGCGCGGCGCTCGGCGCGGCGATCTCCGCCGGCGGCGATCCGGGCGGCGCGTTCCATAACATGCTGGTGGTCGACGGATTCGCGACCTTTTTCCGCGTGCTGGTGATCGGTGTGGGCCTGCTGGCCGTCTTCGCGTCCATCGAATACCTGGAACGCGAGCGTGCCAATACCGGCGAATACTATGCGCTGATTCTGTTCAGCATCGTGGGCCAATCCATCATGGTGACCGCCAACGAGCTAATCATGGTGTTCATCGGCCTCGAAATTTCCTCGATCGCGTCCTACGTGCTGGCGGGTTACCTGCGCGACGATGCTCGCAATAACGAATCCGCGCTGAAATACTTCTTGCTGGGCTCCTTCGCGACGGCCTTCCTGCTGTACGGCGTGGCGTGGATTTACGGCCTGACGGGATCGACCAACCTGTTCCAGATCCGTCAGTCGCTGGCGTCGCCGGGTGCCCCGCCCGTGGTGCTGACCGGCATGGCTGCCGCGCTGATGCTGGTCGGCTTCGGCTTCAAGGTTTCCGCCGCACCGTTTCAAGTGTGGGCGCCCGACGTGTATCAAGGCGCGCCCGCTCCGGTCTCCGGGTTTCTTTCGGTCGGGCCGAAAGCGGCCGCGTTCGGCATCCTGGTGCGGGTCTTCATGACCGCCTTTGGTCCCATCGCCGCGCGCTGGGAGCCGATCGTCTGGGTGGTCGCGCTCGCGACCATGATCGTCGGCAACTTCGCCGCGCTGCAGCAGAGCAACATCAAGCGCATGCTGGCGTACAGTTCCATTGCGCACGCCGGATACGTTCTGGTGGCCGTCGCCGCCAACTCCGAAGTCGGCTCCGCCGCCGTGATGTTTTATCTGGCGGCTTACGCGCTGACCAACTTCGGCGCCTTCGCCGTGGTGACGCATATCGCGCGCAAGGGGGAAAAACGCGTCGGCATCGACGATTTCGCGGGACTCGCCCAGCGCCAGCCCGCCATGGCCGCCATGCTGACCATCTTCCTGCTGAGCCTGATCGGCGTTCCGCTGACCGGCGGTTTCTTCGGCAAGTTTTACATCTTCAAAGCCGCACTCGATTCAAACCTGGTGTGGCTGACTGTGCTCGGCCTGCTGAATAGCGCCGTGGCGGCCTACTATTACCTTCGCATCCTCGTCGTGATGTACATGCGGGAGCCCGCGAAGTTGGGCGAGGCCTCGACCGAAGCATTGGCGGAGGCCTCTGTTCCGGCTGGCGCAGCCTTGCAGTTCGCCGTCTACGCATCGGCCGTGGGGACGCTCCTCCTCGGCATTTTTCCCGGCTGGGTGCTGGATGCCGCGAATCGCGCGGCGCTGAAGTAACGCCCTTCGATTCGCCGAAACAATTCCTGCTGGCGCCTTACGCTATACTGACTAGTCGTTACCGGCGGTTCTCTTCGTTAATGAGATGCTGGGATCGCAAAACGCAGACCGTTAGGAGACTATTTATGCGGAACTGGATTCGTGGTTCGGTTTTGTTCGTGGCGGGGCTAGTGCTCGGGATGGTGGCGATCAAGACCGTCTCCGCCCAGCAGGACAAGGGAATCGGCGTCCACGTGAACCACGTGGGCATCTTCGTCAAAGACTTCCAGCAGTCCATCGATTACTACACCAAGACCCTGGGCTTCCGCAACGCGTTTGTCTTCCGCGATAAGGACGGCAAAGTAACCACCGTGTACGTGCAGGTCAGCAAGGAAACCTTCCTCGAGCTTGCGCCCGCGACCGCCGAGCGTCCCGTGGGGATCAATCACATCGGCATGGCGGCTGACAACATCAGCGACACCGTCGCCGAATTGCGGAAGCGCGGCGTTATGGTGTCCGATGCTCGCGTGGGCAACAGCAACGCGCCGCTTACAAATATTACCGACCCGAACGGCGTCCGGCTGGAGCTGATGGAAGTGACCCCCGATTCGATGCAGCGCAAGGCGATCGAGTCCTACCGGTAGCGCTGCGGGCGGCGGTGCTCATTGACGCGGTCTAGGCCAGAATATTGAGCAGCGCCAGCGTCATCTCGTCGGCGGTATGAGCCACTTGGGCGTTCGCGGCGAAGGCGTTCTTCGCCTCGATCATCGCGACCGCTTCCGCGCCGAGATCCACCGAATCGCCCACCGGATTGCCCCCGATGTTGGCGACGTTAGCAGCCACGCGGTTCAAGCTATCGGCCGCGGCATTCATCCCGGCCAGAGGCGTGGAAAAGTCGATCACATGATAGCCTATCGGCCGCCAGCGGCTTTCCATGAGCGAAAAATCAGAAGTGGTTGCGCAGGTCTGAGAACCTCTCCAGCACCATAAATTGTTGATCTCCAGGCGCCCGCAGATCTTGATGTTCCAGCACCCACGTGCGCTCATGCGGCACCAGGACCGCGTTCAGCCCTGCCTCCAGCGCGGGATTGATGTCCGATTTCGGCGAGTTCCCGATCATCCACGTTTCCGCGCAGCGCCATCCGCTCCGCTCCACGATGCTGCGATATGCGGCGGCGTCCTTTTCCTTGACGATCGCGGTGTGAGGAAAAAAACGCGCGAGGCCGGAGCGGCCGATCTTCAGACGCTGTTCCTCGGCTTGGCCCTTGGTGAAAATCGTCAGTTCGTGGCGCTCCGCAAGGTACGCGAGCGTTTCCTCCACGCCTTCGATCATCTCGAGCGGCTGTTCCAGGATGCGCGACGCCAGGGAAAGAACGTGCTCTAGATCGTCGGTGCGGATTTCCCGTTCGGCCAAATGCCGGTAGGCTTGTTGGAGATTGCGTCCGAAATTCACGGCCCCGTAACCGTGGATTTTCGCGTTCACTAGTTCGATTTCGTTCAATACGTCGCGCACCTGTGGCGGCGTCAGCGTCGAATGATCTAAAAAGCCGCAGAACGCGTCGAAGGCCCGCTCAAAATAGATGTTGTTTTCCCACAGTGTGTCGTCGGCGTCGATCAGGAGGTTCATCCAATTTCCGGAGTGGTACGGCCGTGGCCGTTGCGCGGAGCCACCTGCTTCACGTGCTGCACGCGCCGCTCGCGGATCAGGTACCCCGGCAGAAACGCTGCCAACTGCCGGATGCGGTCGGCTTCGCTGCGCATGGCGAGCAGCGTCTGCCGCGTATTCAAATCCGTAACCGTACGCGCCAGCCGGAAACTCAATTGCGGATCGACGGCTTCGGCCGGCTCGAGCGGCCCCTGTGACGAAAGGCTCAGCAGTTCGTTATAGGCCGCGATGGCTTGCCGGCGCGATTCGGCGGCCGGGGCCGCGGCGTCTTCGTCGTCGAAGAACTCGATTGCGCCCCTTAGGAACGCCCGCTCCTCGTTCAGCCGCAGGATTTCGAAACGCCGCCGCCCCGTGGTCAGGATATCCATGCGCCCGTCCGGATACTCGCGCAGCAGCCTGTCCACGGTCGCCGTGCAGCCCGTGCTCAAAATTCCTTTGTCGCTCGCCAGCACCACACCGAATTCCAGGCGCTCCTTCATCACCTCGCGAATCATCTCCTTGTAACGCTCCTCGAAAATATGCAGCGGGAGCTCCGCCCCTGGCAGCAGAACTGCTTGCAAGGGAAACAGCGGCAACCATTCGCGCATGCTACTATTATCCCTTTCGCGTCAACATGATTCTGAAGCTGAAGTTGACCCCGGGAATCTATCTGGTCGGGTTCATGGGATGCGGCAAATCGACCGTCGGCCGCGCTCTCGCCGACGAACTGGGGTGGAGTTTTTTCGACCTCGACGAGGATATCGAAAAGGCCGCCGGTTGCACCATCGCTCACATCTTCGAGACGAACGGCGAAGCCGCTTTTCGCGAGCTGGAGACGGCTGCCCTGAAGCAGCGCGTGGCGAACGTCCGCTCCGGCCGCCCGCAAGTCATCGCGCTCGGCGGGGGCGCGTTTTCTACCGGGGAAAACTTCGACCTGGCCTTCAATCACGGCATCACGATCTGGCTTGATACGCCCTATGAGTTGATCGAATGCCGCGTCGCCGCCGAAACGCACCGGCCCCTGGCGTGCGATCCGCTCCGCATGCGCCACTTGTACGAAGCCCGGCGCGACGACTATTCGCGTTCCGATTTTCGCATCGAACCCCTTGACGACAACCCCGCCAAGATCGTGGCACGCATCCTCGAATTGCCGCTGTTCACGCCATGAGCGTGAGCGTTAAGGAAACCAAGTCCCGCCGCGGCGCGCTCGCAATTTTTCGCGCCGCGCTCGAGGCCGCCGATCCCGTCCGCGCCGTGCTTCGTCACGTTCGCGTCAATGGACGCACACTCATCGCCGGCGTCTCTTCGAACGCCGCGCGCTATCGCCTTGCCGATTTCGACCGCGTATGGATCGTTGGAGCGGGAAAGGCCGCCGTTCCGATGGCTCGCGCGCTGGAGGATTTGCTGGCAGATCGCATCGTCGGCGGATCGATCAGCGTCCCCTACGGGAGTGTTTCGAATCTCCGCCGGGTCCATGTGCATGAAGCAGCTCATCCAGTTCCCGACCGCCACAGCGTCGCCGCGGGACGCGAAATCGCCCGCCTCGCCCGCGAGTGCGGCCCTCGCGATCTGCTGCTGTGCGTGATTTCTGGAGGCGCGTCGGCATTGATGGCGATGCCCGCCGCGGGGGTCACACTGGCCATGAAGAAGCGCGTCACTAGGCTCCTGCAAGCGCGCGGCGCGACCATCCACGAGATGAACGCGGTACGTAAACACCTTTCGGCGATCAAGGCCGGCCATCTGGCGCGCCTTGCGTATCCCGCGACGGTGCTCGCGCTGATTCTATCCGACGTCATTGGCGATAACCTGGACGCCATCGGCTCCGGGCCCACTGTCCCCGATCCGACGACCTGCGCCGGCGCGCTCGGCGTACTGAGGCGCTACCGCATTCCGCGCCTTCCTTTCACGGAAACGCCCAAACCGGGCAATTCCGCGTTCCGCCGCGTGCGAAATCTGATAGTCGGCAGCAACCGCCAGTCGATCGAAGCGGCGAGAGCCACAGCGGAGTCCCTCGGCTACCGCACCATCGTTCTTTCGACCACCATCGACGGCGAAACCCGTGACATCGCGCGCATGCACGCGGCCATCGCTCGGGAGATGATTAGCCACCAAACGATAAATCAAAGCCGCCGTCGCGTATGCTTTCTTTCGGGGGGCGAAACCACGGTCACGCTGCGCGGCAAGGGACTCGGAGGCCGCAATCAGGAATTCGTCCTGGCTGCGTTCGAGGCTCTGGAAGGCACGCCGGGCGTGACGATCTTTAGCGCCGGAACTGACGGCCGCGACGGCCCTACCGACGCGGCGGGCGCCATTGCGGAAAGCTCCGCCAGAATTCCCTCGGACACGCGCCAGTTCCTGGACGAAAACGATTCCTACCGGTTCTTCGAGCGTGAAGGCGGGCTGATCAAGACGGGACCGACCGGAACCAACGTAATGGACGTTCGGATGATGCTCATCAACTGAACCGCGAATGTCAATGAGCGGGCGCGGCGCAAGACTAAGCCGCGAATGTCAATGAGCGGGTCCGTACCGGAGTAATGCGCGCTATTGATTGATCGTCTCGAGCGGATGCGCTGTTTCCCTCGCCGGCGTCTTCGGCGAGCCTCTGGTCACAAAAATATCGCCACGTTCGAGCTCCAGGCTGATTTCCGGGCCCGCGCCGCTCGATCCCTGCAGCGTATGCCTGCGCCCTTCCGAATCCACCTTGAATCCGGCGCCGAGTCCGTTCGAGATATCGCCGTTTCTGGTCGTCGCCTTCAGTGAGAACGCCGCCGATTCGGGCAGTGCAAGACGCACGTCGCCCGAGCGCACCGTGGCCTGAATCCGCGATAGCGGTACTTGGCCCGGCTGCAGATCCAGATCGCCGCGTTCGAGGTCCACTTCGAGCGCATTGCGGAAATTTTGGACGTGCACGTCGCGGGAGCGCGAGGAAAGCCGCACCGGTCCGGTCAATCCGTCCGCGTTGAAGTCGCTGGGATCGATATGGATTTCACCGGGCACACCCGCGGTCGTGAAGTCCGTACGCTGGCTCTTGAAGCGGAGGGATTTCGCCACGTTCTTCAGCAGGATATCGCCGGTGTAGGTTCCTTCAACGCTGACCGCGCCGCCCACGTCGCGCACGTCGAGATCGGCCGCTCGCCCGCTGACAGTCACGTTTCCCTCGACGTTCGAAATATGCAAATCGCCGTCGCGGCGCTTGGCTTCGACGCTCGCGCCTTTGGGCACTGTGACCTCCAGCGACGAGGAAATCCGCCCGCTCACGCCTGAACCTTCGTGGAGCCGGACCGTGATTTGGCCGGGATCGCCCGTGACTTCGAACCCCGAATTTTTGTCGGCGTTCTCGGCCCCGTCCTGGTCCATGGCCCGCACCGACTTGCGGCCCGTCACTTTCACCGCGTCGGTGTCCGAGCCGGTGATTTGCAGGTCGCCGCGAAAATCCTCGATGACAATGTGGGGCGCCTTAGACGCGGCTTTCTCCGCGTTCACCGGGTAGTCGAACCGTTCGCCGATCACCTGGACGCTGGCCCACGGAATTCTTTCGAACCAACCGCGCGCGGTGTAGTGCGCCGCATGCACGCCGATGCCGATCAGGCACAGAAAAACGACCAGAAACCACTCGCCGCCCGAAACGCCGTGAGCCGGAATTGGCTTGGATGAACTTGCCCAGTACAGAATCTCGGCAATCCGCAGAACGCCCCACAGAATCAGAATGTAGGGCCAGTACCGCGCCACGTAATCGGTCAGCGGCAAGTCCGGGTACAGATTCCGGGCCAGGAACAGCGCCCCCAGCGCGATCAACAGCAGCGGCGCGAATAAAGAAGCTCGTCTCACGGTTGGCTAGCTCCCGCCCGCCGGAATAGGTGCAGGATTCCCAGCACGATCAGCAGAACGGGCCACGTCTTTCCGAAGCTGATGCCCGCCGCATTGTCGATCGCGAACAGCACGCCGAGCGTGATCAGCACGATCGGCCCGCGGATCGCGGCCATCACGCTTCTATTGACCATTGTGTTTGCCCTCCGCGGCTACCGTCATTCTGGCGTAGATCATGTAGACGCCCATCACGATCAGCAGCGCCGGCCAGTATCGCAGCAGCTTGCGCATCTCGATGACTTCCAGATTGCTCAGCAGAAAGAGCGCGCCCAGTGCGATCAGCACGATGGGAGCCACCGGAACCCGCGACGCGGGGCCACGCGGCGGGAAGACGCTGGAAAATTCGTCCACCGGTTCGCCCGCCCGGCGCTTTTTGGCCGTGTGATACGCCTCGAACGCCATGTAGAACCAGAAACAGGAGATCAGTAGGCCGAACAACGGCCCGAAGCCCGAGACCGCCCCGCTACTGACCAGGCTTATCGCCGATCCAAGGATGACCACGTGCATCAGGCCCTTGGCGTATTGCCCGTTGTAAACCGCGCCCACGCCGGGAATCAGCCCCAGCGCGAAAGCCAGTGCCGGCGACGCGCTCACGCTCATGGTAGAAGAGGGAGGCAATGGCGGCGGCTGGTTCGCGTGGTAAGGGGGAGCGGTGTACGGAGAGCCTGAGTTTATCACTGGGTTCGACGATGCCGGCGCAAGTGGCGGGGGCGCCGATCCTGACGCATCGCCTCCGGCGCGGGGGGACGGCTCCTCGGGACGATGCTCCTCGCAGTAAATCGTGCCGAGCGCATGCTGGACACTCGTCTCATCCAACGCTTTGCCGCACTCGCGGCAATAGCCGACGATCTTGGGCGCGGCAGCGGCGGGCTCGGCCGGCACTTCGGGCACTTGCGGCTCCGGACTCGCGGGAGCGCCCGAAGGCGATTGAAGCTCGGGATTGACCGGCGCGGTCGGGTTCATCGCTGATCGGCTCCCGCGCCGGCTTCCGGCGGCGTGTTGCTATTACGCAGTCCTTCGGCATTTTTGCCATCGGGCGATTCGCCCGATTGAGAGCTGTTCCATTCGTCGATCTGGCTCTGGACATCGTTCACCAGCGCGAGGCTCTCATAGCCCTTCACCGCGCGGTCGAAAGTGCGATACACGCGATTCTCCGCCACCATCAAGATCCGGCCCGGGTCCGGAGCAGTGGACTTCCAGAAACGCGGGATCATGGCGATCGAAAGCGCGGCCATAGCCAGGCTCAACGCGACGCGGGGCTGCAAAACGGGGCGAATCCAGCGGCCGAAAATCCGTTCGGCGAGCGACGGTTGCACCAGCACGCGGCTGGGACCCGTGGTAATTTCGGCGAGAATTCGCGGCACCAGCGCAGGCGGAAGCTCTACCACCGCGGCTCTTTCCATCAGCGCCACCGCCGCGCCCGCATCCCGAGCCAGCTCCGCGCACTCGGCGCAGCCCGCGAGATGAGCCTCTACCGCAGCGTTCAGCTCCGCACCGAGCCTGCCGTCGCCCTCCGCGCCATCGAAGAAATCGGCGAGATGCTCCGCGCACTCCGCGCAGGTCAGCCTGATCTCGGGCGTCATGCCTATACTCCAACTCCCTGCCGCCGCAGAACGCGCGCCAACTCCGCCCGTCCCCGGTTCAATCTCGATTTTACGGTCCCTTCCGGAATCTCCAGAGCCTCGGCTATCTCGCGATATTCCAGCTCTTCAAGATCCCGCAGAATCACGGTTTCGCGCAATTCCGGCGAAAGCTTCTGCAGCGCGCCCTGCAGCAGCTCGCTGGCTTCGCGCCCGGCGACCATCCCTTCGGTCCGTCCCGACACCGCCGATTTTTCCTCCAGCACCGGCAGGTGGTCTTCGATCGACCCCGTCGAACGGTCCGCCTTGGTGCGCCGGTAATGGTCGATCAGCAGGTTGCGCGTCAGCCGGGTCAGCCACACGTTGAACGATCCGGTCGCCGACCGGAAGCTCCCGAGCGACTTGAACACACGCAGAAATACTTCCTGAGTCAGATCCTGGGCGTCGGCGTTGGACCCCGTGAACCGGTAGCAAATCGCGTAGACGCGGCGCGTGTGGTTGCGCACCAAGTTCTCCCATGCGGCGCTCTCCCCAGCGAGGCAGCGCTCGACGAGTTCGGCGTCCGCATCTCCCCTGGAGGCAGTCATGCAACCGATCCCCGCGGCGCCGGCCGCTTCCGTGCGCGTCCCCGCTCGGCCAAACCTCGGCGGGCCATATAACGCAACCCCGCTCATGACTTGCTGCCCGATTACGGCTGTATACGCCATGGTGTCTTGGCTCTCCCGATTCCCGCCGCGCGGATTCCACCGCCGCACGTTCCCGAATCTGGTAACTAAGACGAAAAACAATCATAACAAGTTCGATTAAGCTGGCAGTCTCCCATCTCCTGGGCTCGCCAGACCTCTATCCGGGGTCTGGCTGCGGGTCCGGAACCATCCCGCCCCCATTTTCAGACTTCCCAAATCAGTCTGAAAGGCGTAATCTGAGACACTTAGGAGATTATAAGATCGCGTTGCGTCTAATCCCCTCATGACCTGTCCATTCTGCGGGCACCGTCAGGACCGCGTCATTGATTCCCGCGAGACCAAGGAAGGCGACGTCATCCGGCGCCGGCGAGAGTGCCTGAAGTGTCAGCGGCGCTTCACCACCTACGAGCGCAGTGACGAAGTGCCCTACATGGTCGTCAAAAGAGATGGGAGACGCGAGAAGTTCGACCGGCAGAAGGTGCTCGAGGGGCTCATCAAAGCCTGCGAGAAGCGTCCGGTCCCCATGGCCAAGCTGGCCGAGGTGGTCGACGAAGTCGAATCGATGCTAGCAGATAGCCAGGATCGCGAGGTTTCTACGACGGCGGTTGGCGAACTCCTCATGCAGCGGTTGCGTACTCTCGATAAGATCGCATATGTCCGGTTCGCCTCGGTTTACAGGGATTTCCAGGACGTGGAGGCGTTCGTGACGGAGCTGAAGGACTTGCTCCAACGCCGGAGCTAGCGGTAGGGTACCGGGTACCCGAAATGGCTGAAACCAGACGCTTCGCCAAACATCTTTTGAAATAGGGACTTAACACGCAAGGCGAAGCTTGTTATACTGAAGGGCGGCCCGGAATTATCGGGGAAGCGGTCGTGTGTTTAGATATTCCCTTTGTGTAGAATAGGTTAGCAGCTTTTAGTCCCGTGGTTTATCAGCCCCGGCGGAATCAGTCTCCGAACGGGGGAGGTGACGGCACATTGGATCAGTTCGAGGATCAGTTCATAAGTAACGAACCGCTCGGGCTTCCGTTCGACGAAGAAGGTGGATTCTTCCATCCCGAAGAGGCCCACGAGGCGGAGGAATTCCCGTCCGCGCACCCGGTTGAGGAATCCATCTATACGGACGATCCGGTCCGCGTGTATCTGCGCGAGATGGGCGCCGTTCCGCTGCTGACTCGCGAAGGCGAGGTGAATCTGGCCCGCCGGATGGAGCGCGGCAAGTTGCGGATGCAGAAGGCCATCAGCCGCTCCGCCCTGGTTCAGTTGCGGGCCGTCGAAATTTGCGAGCAGATCCGCCGCGAATCCGAGGATCTCGAAACCTACGTGGATCTCGGCGACCTGGAAGTGGACAGCGCCGCTTTCATCAAGAAGCGCACTGACGTCCGGCAGAGCCTCACTGACGTGGCCACGCTCCACAGGAGACTGGGACAACTAGTCGAACGGGCCGGGGCGATTCCCTTGAGCAACAAGAGGGGCCGCCGACGCGCCCGTGGAAGGGTCGCGCGCGCCTGGGTGGAGCTTTCCCGCGCCATCCGCAAGGTTCCCTACTACGCCTCGCAGTGGAAACAGTTCACCAAGGAAATCGAGCGCGCGGTAGAGGAACTGACCCATCTGGAGCAGGATGTTAAAAAATTCGAAGTCCGCTCCAGCCAAACTGCGCAAGCCAAGGTACGCGAGCTGAAGCGCGAGATTCGCAAGCGCGAGCACACGGCCGGCGCCACCATGCCGGAGCTGCGTCACACGCTCGCGGTGATCCGTCACGGCGAAATCGAAGCGGAGCGCGCCAAGAAAGACCTCGTGGAGGCCAACCTCCGGTTGGTGGTTTCCGTCGCCAAGAAGTACGTGAATCGCGGCCTGCATCTGCTCGACCTGATCCAGGAAGGCAACATCGGGCTGATGCGCGCGGCCGATAAGTTCGAGTACCGCCGCGGCTACAAGTTTTCGACTTACGCCACCTGGTGGATTCGGCAGGCCATTACGCGCGCCATAGCCGACCAGTCCCGCACCATCCGCATCCCCGTTCACATGAACGAGTCGATGAACAAGTTCCTGCGCGCCACGCGCGAGCTGGAAAAAGAGCTGGGCCGCGCGCCCACCAACGAAGAAATCTCCCGGCGCATGGATATTCCCGTCGAAAAGGTCCAGAAGCTGAAGACCATCTCGCGCGATCCCGTCTCGCTCGAAACTCCTGTGGGCCGCGACGGCGAATCGGCGCTCGGCGATCTGATCGAAGACCGTTGGGTGGGCTCGCCGGTGGACGCCGTCATCGACACCAACGTCCGCGACGAGACGGCCAACATCCTCAAGACGCTTTCTCCCAAGGAGGAGAAGGTCATCCGCCTGCGCTTCGGCATCGGCTGCGAGCGCGAGCACACGCTCGAGGAAATCGGCCAGGAGTTCGACGTCACGCGCGAACGGATCCGCCAGATTGAAGCGAAGGCGCTGCGCCAACTCCGGTCGCCGGAACGCGCCCGCCATCTCCGAGCCTTGCTCGCGGCGCGATAAATCTAAACCACTTCGATCTTGCCCCGGTGCAGTGGGGCCGACGCCAACGCGCCGTCGCGGGTCAGCAAAGTGGCGTCCAATGCCTCGGCCAACGCCAGATAGGAGGCGTCATACATCGTGAAATTCTGGCGAAATTCCCAAATGCGCGGCAGCAACGGATAGTGGGGATGGCGAATGAGGGGCATCTCGCTCAAATCGAGCAGAGCCTGACGCGCCCGCGCCGGTGAAAGGGCACCCAGCGCGCAGTGGCGCCGCAGTGAACTCGCCACCTCAAGGTCTAGCAAATGAGGGGCGTGCGGCGGAGTCTCATCGAGGAGCCGCGTTTCTATCTCACGCCCCAGCGGCGTCAGGGAGACCATCTCAAACGCAGCCGAGGCGTCCAGGACAATCATTTACCCTCACGAATCCGGCGAATCGTAACGGCCGACGGCTCCGCCAGTTCTATGGGCTCGCGGGTGTGCAATCGTTCCAGCCATTCCTCCATCGAGGGAAGGTCCGCCAGTCTCGTGACTTCCCGAACCAGATAGTCAGAGAGAGACATGCCCTGCTTTGCCGCGCGAGATTTCAATTTACGGTGGATGGCATCGGGCACGTGGCGCAACTGGATCATCTTGGACATCTCATCCATATTATTGCATGTGGTGCACATGCAATCCCTCCAGGCGTGACGTCAAAATCATCTCTTCGACTTCACATCCGGCCGCGCGTCCGGCACGAAGTTTCCGGCGTTCGGCATCTTCACCTTGGGCAGCGTTTTCTCGTTTATCTCGTCGTTCTCGGCGATAATGCCGTTCAGGTTCAGGACGAACGCCACTACCGAATAAATTTCGTCGGTTTGGAGACTGCCGGGATGGTCGTAGGGCATCGCGCGGCGGACATAATCGAAGATGGTCGTCGCGTACGGCCAGTAGCTGCCTACCGTTCTGATGGGCTTCGATGACGTAATGGTCCCGATCCCTCCCACCAGCGCCGGATATTGATTCTCGCGGCCCTCGCCCTTGTCGTTGTGGCACACCGCGCATTTATCTTTGTAAAGGTCTTTGCCTTTGGCGGCCGTGCCCTTACCGATGGGAAGCCCCGTGCCATCCGGGAACACGGTGAGATCGACGGCTCGAATCTGCGCTTCGGTCGCGGGCTTTCCGATGCGTGCGTTCTGAGCCGTCGCGGAATTTTGCCCCGCGAAAACGCCACAAGCCATCGCAACTAGGAGGAATTTCTGGCCCCTGGCCCCGCGTTTTTTGCGGCCGTTCCAGACTGGCCCCTGACCCCCGTCCCCTTCCGACCTACACATTCTCCGCATGCGACACGCTCCCGTCAGCCTTCACGTACCAGACCTTGATTTGATTGTTGTGATAGCCATAATTCCGCCCACGGACCGCCACCAGTTCGTCGCCGGTGGGCTGCCGGTAGCCGGATTCATCGGCGGCGCGCGATTGAATCGACGCCGCCTGGCCTTCCCAGTTCCACATCGCGCGAAACCGCGTGAACGCTTTGCTGAAGACCGGCTGTTGCATCTCGGCGTCCTTCCAACTCTTGCCGCCATCGGTTGAGATCTCCACGCGCGTGATCTTGCCGCGTCCGCTCCAGGCAAGCCCGGTGATTTCGTAAGCCCCAGGACCGTAGGCGAGCTTGTGGCCGCCCGAAGGCCGCGTGATGACCGACTTCGCCTCCAGATCGAACGTGAAGATGCGCGCCTTGCCATCGGGCATCAGGTCCGTATAATAAGCGGTCTCGTGCGTGGTCATGGCGGGCTCGACCGCGGCCATCAGGCGGCGTAGCCACTTGATGTTGGTGTTGCCCTCGAAACCCGGCAGCAGCAGCCGCACCGGATAGCCTTGCTCGGGACGCAGCGGCTCGCCATTTTGCGCGTAGGCGATCAGCGCGTCGTCCAAGATCTTCGAGATCGGGATGCTGCGTGTCAGGTGGCAGGGATCGGCGCCCTCGGCGATGATCCACCTGGCTTCCGGCTTGATGCCGGCTTCCTTCAGCAAAGCCGTCACCGGTACGCCCGTCCATTCGCTGCAGCTTGCCAGGCCATGGCTCGCTTGGGGCGTTGGTCCGAGACTCGCCGAGTATTCACTGCGCCCGTTGCCGGAGCATTCGAGGAAGTGCACTCGCGAGACCGACGGAAAATGTTTCAGGTCCTCCACCGAATACACCAGCGGCTGATCCACCAGCCCATGCAGCAGCAATTGGTGCTTCACCGGATCGATATCCGGCACGCCCGAATGATGCCGCTCGAAGTGCAGCGAGGACGGCGTGATGATGCCGTAGGAATCCTGCAGCGGCGTGCGTGAAGCTCCCGTGGATGGCGTCGGCGAATCGGCCGGCGGCAGCGCTCGCGCCGAAGTTTCATGCGGCGACCGCGCGCCGTAGCTCGAGAGCGGCGCTCCCAGCTCGCTGGGAGCTTCCTTTTTCGCGCAGGCCGTGAGCGTCGCGAGACCCGCGCCCGTCGCAACGCTCGCGCCCAAGCTCAACAGCTTGCGTCTGGAAGGCTCTGTCTTTTTCATAAGAAAACGGTAACATGCCCGCGACGTCCATGCCTCACATGGCGGCTGTAGCGCTTGCGGGAAAAGAGGAAAAGACTACTCTGTCCCACCCGCAAAGCTCCGATTTCGCGTGCGAACGTAGATTGGATAGAGCGGTCTGTCCCCTTTCTCGGCATCCTCGTATCGCGCCCGCGCCGGGTCGTGAGAAACTACGGATAGCCGTATGCGCATCCTCCATCTTTTGCTGCTTTGCCCGACGTTGCCGGCGCTGGCCGTGGCGCAGGGAGTTTCGGCGCCGTGGGATATTTCGCAAACCGCCAAGGACCTTTCGGCGCAGGCGGCGCGGCTCACCCCGCTGCTCGATCAACTGACGCCGGAAGAGTGGCAGGCCAAGGGTGCGCCGGCCACCTACGTCGAGCAAAGGCGCAACACGCGCGACGAGGTCGGGTACTTGGTTGGCGCCGCCGACAATCTGGGCAAGCAGCCGGAGAAATTGACGGTGGCGCTCGAAACGTATTTTCGGATGCAGGCCGTGGAGTCCCAGATGGCGTCGCTGATCGACGGCGTCCGCCATTATCAGAATCCTGCGGTGGGAGACCTGATCGTCAGCGTGCTGGCCGCAAATTCCGCCAATCGCGATCAACTGCGGCAGTACATCACCGACCTGGCGCAAACCCGCGAGCAGGAATTCCTGATCGCCGATAAAGAAGCGCAGCGATGCAGGGGCGTCCTGACGCGGCAGCCCGCGGCCCGGCCTGCGGCGGCTCCTAAACCGGCGGCGGCGCCTTCTTCCGCACCTTCTTCGGCGCCTGCAAACGCTCCGTCCGCACCCGCTCCGGCGGCGGCTCCCAAGGCAAATCCGGCGAAATAAAACACCATGAGCGAAGTCGCGGTATATCTCTGCAGCATCTGTAATGAGCCGGCCAAGGATATTTGCGTCTATTGCACCAAGGACTGCTGCCTAAATCATCGCTGCGAAAAATGCCTTCGCTGCAGCGATTGCTGCCAGTGCGAATTCCGGCGCAACGTGGATTGAGGAGCCGCCTTCGGGCAACGCGCGAACCCTTGCGCGTTAAAATCAAGAGGCGATGCAATTTCTCACCGAAAGCCTGATCGAACTTATCACCCAGACCTCCACCAATCTGCCGCCGGATGTGCGCGCGGCCATGAGCGACGCGCTGCACACCGAGACTCCGCGCACGCAAGCCTCCCAGGCGCTGAATATTATCGCTTCGAACATCGACATGGCCGAAAACGACGAAGGTCCCATCTGCCAGGACACCGGTATGCCGACCTTTTACGTTCATACGCCAGTGGGCGTGAGCCAGATCGCCGTCAGGAAAGCGATTCGCGAGGCCGTCGCCGAGGCCACCAAGCGCGGCAAGCTCCGTCCCAACTCGGTCGATTCGCTCACCGGCAAGAACAGCGGCAACAACCTGGGCGCCGAAACGCCGGTGATGCACTTCGACCAGTGGGAGCAGGATGAGATCGAAGTGAAGCTGATCCTGAAGGGCGGCGGCTGCGAGAACAAGAATATCCAGTATTCGCTGCCTGCCGATCTGGATCACGTAGGCAAGGCGGGACGGGATCTGGAAGGCGTGCGCAAGTGTTTGCTGCATGCTGTGTGGCAGGCGCAGGGGCAGGGATGCGCGCCGGGGGCGCTCGGCGTGTGCGTCGGCAGCGATCGCGCACATGGCTACGATCTCGCTAAGGAGCAGTTGTTCCGTACCTTGGACGACACGAATCCTATACCGGAGCTGGCCAAGCTGGAACAGGAAATCGTAGATGAGGCCAATCGCCTGGGAATCGGCACGATGGGCTTCGGCGGAAAGGTATCGCTGATCGGCTGCAAAATCGGCGTTGCCAATCGCCTCCCCGCCAGCTTTTTCGTTTCCGTGGCCTACGAATGTTGGGCGTTCCGGCGGCTCGGCGTGCGTCTTGACGCCGCGAGCGGCGCGATCAAGAGGTGGTTGTATCGCGATCCGTCGCGCCCCGTGGAGCGCATGACGACGAGCGAAGGCTTCCCGCTCACGGGGCGTGAAATCGTCCTGCAGACGCCCATCAGCAAGGAGCAGATCCTAGCGCTGAAGGTTGGCGACGTGGTGCTGATCACCGGCGAATTATACACGGGCCGCGACGCCTTGCACGCGCACCTGATGAAGAATCCGTTGCCGGAGGGCGTCGATCTGCGCGGCGCGGTGCTGTATCATTGCGGTCCGGTAATGTTGAAATCGGGCGACACGTGGAGCGTGAAGGCGGCCGGCCCCACCACCAGTTTCCGCGAGGAGCCTTATCAGGCGCATGTGATCAAGAATTTTGGTATCCGCGCGGTCATCGGAAAGGGTGGCATGGGTGCGCAGACGCTCGCGGCGCTGAAGGAGAACGGCGCGGTGTACCTGAACGCCATCGGCGGGGCGGCGCAGTACTATGCGCGGTGCGTCGACAAGGTGTTGGGCGTCAGCCTGCTTGAGTTCGGCGTCCCCGAGGCCATGTGGAAGCTGCACGTACACGACTTCTTGGCGATCGTCACTATGGACGCACACGGAAACAGCCTGCACGCGCTACTCGAAAAGGAAACGGGCGGGCACTTGGAGGAATTGCAGGCGGCCCGGTAGCGCTCGCCGGGCCTTTTTATCCCCAAGGTTTCCGAAACCACAACCAGAAGTATTGGGAATCCGCTCCCTGGCTCGCCTCGAGCTCGAAGCCGGTGGAACAGGCCAGCTCGGCGGCTTTTTCCTCCGAAAGCCTCACCCCCGCCCAGGTACCCGCCACCGGGTCGTCGGTTTCTTGCGCGCCGCCGCATACTTGGAACTTGAACAGCGCGCCCGGCCGCAGCACCCGGAAAACCTCCCGGCAATACGAACGGATCACGTCGATGCTGGGGATATGCTGAAACACGATGAACGAAAACGCGAAATCGCGGGATGCATCCGGAACTCCGGACAACGTGGCGCCGTCGCCGAGCAACAAGGTCACATTCTTACACGCGTCGCTGGCGGGCAGAAACCTCCATATCCCGGCAAAACGCCGCCATCGGGAAGCTCCGGCGCGAAGATTGACTCGCGCGCCTTCAATCATCTCTTTGCTGACATCGACGGCGGTGACATGCCCGAAAATGCGGCACAGCATGCGGGTCATACGCCCGACTCCGCATCCGATTTCGAGCATGCTCAAATCCCGCGGCGAGCGGCTCCCCCCGCAGATGCGGAACATCTCCGGCATCACGTCGTTCGCCACGTTGATCTCGCCGGTACGGAAGAAATCCCGGTCGCTCCACTGCTCCTGGCCCGTGGCGACGTAGTGACGGGCGTTCTCGCGCGCCAGCTCGTCCCAATCGCTACGCATTTTTACGAGCACGGACGGGTCGATTTTTGGCGCCATCCTCAAAAGTATAACGAGTGGCCGTCAGTGGCTGCCGGATTGGATATAATCCCACTCCGCACCGCCGCGCTTGACCAGCCCGGCGACGTCCTCCGGCAGCAGGAATCCGTCGCGGACCAGTTGTTTCGCCGCGGTTTCAAAGCGCGCCAGATACTCGTCCTTGCTGGGATAGCGCTCCTCGATCGAAGGACGCGGATCACCCGCTGCCATGCGCTCGGCATTGGTGCGCGCGAAGGGAATCATCCCCCCGACCAGCGTGAACATCTGTTCCGGCGCGCCGATTTCCGGGTCGCGGAAATTCCAGCCTATGTAGGTCGCAAGCGGCGCCTGCACTTCCGGCATGCGCACGCCGGATACGTCGATGCCGTCGGTATCCACGCGCGGCACCAGCACCGGATAGGGCTTGCCGATTTCCGGGGGCTCTTTGGTCGCGATCCCCTTCGAGAAAAACTCCGGGCCGTAGTCCGATGGATAAGCGAAGTGCGGGTACTTGGGGAGCGCGACGCCGGGAATCGCGGGAAATTTCAATTTCGCAAGCGGCGTCAGCTCGCCCGCAGCGATGGTCGGATAACGCGAAGCGGGCGGCTGCTTGCCATCGCGAATCCACGCCTGCATGTCGTCGAGCAGCGCGCGAAACGTCAGCGTGTAGGGAACCGGGCTGGGGAGATATTGCGTCCCGCCGCGCTTGGGCGGGAAAGCCGCCACCGCGTGCTGCCCTCCGGCGAAGAAGTAATACCGCGAATCGGGCGCCAGCGGCGCATCGGCGCGGCCATCGGCACTGGTGTGGAGCAGCGCGAGCGAGCGCCCGTAGTATTCGTGCGAGGAATTGAGATAAAAGATTTTCGGCCGCAGCTCGGGCGCGAGCGCGTGCGTCAGCAAGCCATCCTTCTTGCCGCTGACGGGATCGGTCGATTCCAGATCGTTGAAGGGAAATAAATCGGTGGCGGTCAGCGTGTTCGTGAACGGACTGCTGTCGCGGGAGGGCTGGGCGAAGCGCATATTGAAGACGCCGCGGCC
Organism: Bryobacteraceae bacterium; assembly: GCA_035934795.1. GTDB lineage: Bacteria > Acidobacteriota > Terriglobia > Bryobacterales > Bryobacteraceae > Palsa-187. The sequence goes on from DASYXM010000058.1 coordinate 30,776, forward strand.
GGCCGCGCCGACGATCGGAAGCAGGCCGTCGAACACCTTGCGATTTTTCTCGTCGCCGTTAAAACCGTTGTACATCATGGTGCGAAGATAGCGCCCGCTTTGCGAGATGCCCATGCCGATTGCGCGAGGGTAACGCGCGTCGGGCGCGGGGGCGCCTGTAATCTCGCCGCCGTACTTCATCCAGGAAATGACGTCGCGCACAACGGCGAAACCGGTTCCCGCGATGGGCGGATTCTCGGCGGTGTAAACGAGCTCATACAGCCGGCCGGGTTCGAAGCCCGCGGGGATTACGACGCTCGATCCCTTTTCGACGTGCCAGCTCGCGCGGTCGAGCGTGGTGCGCGCGCCCTCCACCGTGTCGCGCACGGTGAGCTTTAGATTCGGATCGTCGGGATTCAGCACCGCGTACGGCTTATGATTGCGATCGCCGAGGCTCATCGTTGAAACGTGTGCCTCCGGCGTCATTTCTGCGCGCACGACGCCCTTGACGCCTTCGACCACCGGAGGGTACAGCCGCAGGTCGCCGTTGGGAGGCAGATCGAATTGCCAGCCCAGCCACAGCAGCGTGTAGCCGCGCTCCATCAGCAGGCCGTCGCCGAATTCCTCGGGCTTGCGAGGGTCCCGCGAATCCGAGGCCAGGTTGAAGGTTTGCAGCAGGCGCTTGGCGCTGCGATTGGCCACTTCATACAGAACAGTCCCGTTGCCCTTGGCGGGATCGCGGGGACGCAGCATGAATAGGTCGCAGGAAAATTCCACCATGCCGTCCTTGTTCCTGGGCGCGAGCGCAAGGTCGGTGATCGCGTGGTTCGCGGCAAGCTTGGGATCGATGGCGAAGTACGCCCGGCCGATCACCCGCTCATAGGCGCCCGTCGAGCCAAAGGACTTGCCGTCCAGAACGTCGCTGCGCTCCTTGATATCAAGCTTGACGAGCGCCGCCTGCGCGACGGCGGCGAACAGAGCAGCGAGAAGTACATTTTTCAAGATGGGTTTCAGCATGACGTCCCTCCTGGACAATCGAAGTCACGATAGAGCCACATGCCGATGATATAATTCCCACTGTCTGAAGGGCAAACACTATATGGATATCCAAACCGAATGGGTCAACCTATCCGTCAGCGACGGAACCAAGATGCGTTCCTACGTCGCGACCCCGGCGACGCCGCCCCGCGCGGCTCTGCTGGTATTTCCGGAGATCTTCGGAATTAATTCGCACATCCGCGATATCACCGAGCGCTTCGCGCGCCAGGGATATCTGGCGGTCGCGCCGGAGCTGTTCCATCGCTCGGGCCCCGGATTCGAGTGCGGCTACTCGGAAGCGGAGATCGGCCAGGGCATCGGCCACATGCAACAGGTGAAGCCGGAAGGCCTGGAGGCCGACATCCAAGCGACATACGCATATGCCAGGGACGCCAGTCACGGTCTGCCGGTGGGCTGCGTCGGCTTCTGCATGGGCGGACGCGTGGCGACGGTGGCCTCGATCGTCGCTCCCCTAGCGTGTGGAATTTCCTTTTACGGCGGCGGCATCGGGCCGGGTCCGTTCGGACCGGGGATGCTCGATCAGTTGGCGAAGCTGCAGGCTCCCATGCTGTTTCTGTGGGGCGGCAAAGACGCGCACATCCCGCTGGACTCGGTGGATAAGGTGATCGCTGCGATGCGGGCCGCAGGCAAGCCTTACACCACCGTCGAATTCTCCGAAGCGGAGCACGGATTCTTCTGCGACCAGCGCGGCAGCTACAACGCCGCTGCGGCGGCGGTGGCGTGGCCGATGGCGCTGGCTTATCTGGAAAACAAGACAGCCAAGGCCGCGGGAGCGTAAGCGTCGACGCCGAGGATAATTGGCTACTGTATGCAGGACAGTCGCTTCTACTTCGCCGCCCGCCCGTAGCCGAATTCGCCGAGCACCGTTCGCCCGTTCCCGCGCCGGATGAATTCGGCAAAGCGCCGCGCCTCGGACTGTTTCCGCGAGCTTGCCAGCACGCCCAGGGCCTGATCGATCGGCGAGTAGAGCCGCGGATCCACCGGCTGAACCGCGCCCGCCTCGTGCAACACCAGAGCGTAGGCCGTCAGCACCGCATCCGCGTTGCCGGACGCTCCGTACTGGCGCGCCATGTTGATGTTCTCGGCGTACACCACCTTCGGTTGAACGCGATCCCACACGCCGGCTCTCTTCATGGCTTCGACCGCCGCCGCCCCGTAGGGAGCCAGTTCGGGCTTGGCCACCGCGATCACCTTCACCTCCTCCGACGTCAGATCCTCGATCCCCGTGACCTGGGCGGTGACGTGCGCGGCTGTCCCCGGCGGAATCCATAGCGCCAGTACGCCTTGCGCATAGATCGCGCGCGACCCCGGAACCAGCAGCCCCTTACGGTCCAGTTCATCAACGTGTTGCGTATCCGCCGCCGCGATCACGTCGAAAGGCGCGCCATGTTCGGCCTGCTGCGCGATCTGCGCAGTGGAGGCGAAACTGAACACGACGTGAATCCCGGTTTCGGCCTCGAACCGCGCGCCCACCCGCTCGAATGCCTGCGTGAGATTCGCCGCGGCCGCCACTACGATTTCATTGCGTTGGCTCTGCGCGTGCGTTAGGGTCGAAAAGACCGCAAACGCGCCCGCCACGAGAATCCGCCGCCGAATGTGTACTTTATTCACAACGATGTCATTTTCATCTTACATGGTGGAGAGAGAAGCGGCGGATGACGTAGGCGGTAAATCCCGCCGGGAGACTATTCCCCGCCCTTCCCGTGAGGTATTGTCGAGCGAAACCGACGCTCGTATAATAAAGGCCGTTTTGAGCTCACAACCTTTTCTGGCAAAACCGGGCTTGCGCGTGCCCGCGAACGACTTCGGCCGTCAATGGCAGGATCTCGGCCGCGCGTTGACTGCCGCTTTTCAAGACGTGGGCGAAAGCGGCTGGTACGTCTTGGGCCGCGAGGTGGCCGCCTTCGAAGAGGAGCTGGCGCGCCTGTGGGGCGTACCTCATGCGGTCGGCGTCGGGAGCGGCCTGGATGCCATCGAAATTTCGCTGCGCCTTCTCGGCTGCCAGCCGGGCGACAAAGTCCTGACGACGCCGCTCAGCGCGTTCGCCACTACGCTTGCGATTCTGAAGCTGGGCGCGGTGCCCGTCTTCGCCGATTGCGACACCCACGGGTTGATCTCGCTGGACGCCTGCGAGGAACTGCTGGACCGCGCGCCCGATATCCGTTACTTCGTTCCCGTGCATCTCTACGGGCACAGCCTGGATCTGGACCGCCTGGCGTATCTTCGCGATCGCTTCCAGCTCCGCGTCGTCGAGGATTGCGCGCAATCTATCGGGGCGCGCTGGAACGGCCTGGCTGCGCATCGCACCACCGGCGCCGTCGGGCAGGCGACCGCCACCAGCTTCTATCCCACCAAGAACCTGGGCGCTTTCGGCGACGGCGGCGCGATCCTCACCTCCGATCCCGAATTCGCGCAGCGCGCGCGCCAGTTTCGCGACTACGGACAAAGCTCCAAGTATCGCCATGATTTCATCGGCTGCAACAGCCGCCTGGACGAACTGCAAGCGGCTTTACTCAGCCGCGTTCTGCTGCCGGAATTGAACGGCTGGATCGAAAAGCGGTGCCGCATCGCCCGGACCTACCTGGCTGGGCTCGCGCATCCCGGCATCGTGCCGCTGGGAAAACCCGAGCATTCCGAATCGAGCTGGCATCTGTTCCCGGTCGCCATCGCGCCCGACCGGAAAGCCGCGTTCCTGGGACACCTGAAGGAAAACTGGATCACGCCGGGTGAGCATTACCCCATCGCGATCCCCGATCAGCCCGCCCTGGCGAGCGCCCCGCACGAGAACCGCGACGGCTGCCCCACGGCCCGCCGCCTATGCGCGTCGGAAGTGAGCCTGCCGATCCATCCTTATTTGACGGAAGAAGAAGTCCAGCACGTCATCGACATTTGCAATCGCTGGCGCGGATGAGTGAAAGGGGGCAGGCTACTCTGTCCCCTCTCGCAAATTCTGATTTTCACCTGCAAACTGGCGGAGTGGACAGAGCTGTCTGTCCCCTTTTTTCCGGTCTTACTTCCCGAGCATGTGCTCGATATCCCGGTTGTTCTCGGTGCACATGAATTCGCGGATGTAGTGGCCCGCGGCCAGCTCCGACGTGCGCTTGAAGGCCCACGGCTTCGCCAGCACGGCCGGATCCTCCACCGTGATCTCGGTCTCCAGATGGCCCAGGTCCGGACGGCGAACCCGTTCGACGACGTGCAACTTGTCGCTGTGCGGATGCGCTTCCTGATCCAGCCACACGGCTTCTTCGAAGTTCATGCGATCCACCACCAGCGTGTCGCCCTCCCAGCGCGCGATCGAATCTCCGTACCACAGTGGGTCGGGCTCTTGCGGATGCGCGCGCCCTAAATAAATCTGATGGAAGCCGGGGCTGTCGTCGTCGGAAATCTCTACGACGATGTCTCTCGACTGCACGAATTCGTACAGCGGACCGCGCCGCAGCACGGCTGATGGCAGGCAGTGCGCCTGCGGGCTGTCCTTGCGATTATTTTCCGCCCGCTCGCCCGCGATCTTCACCGCGTAGGCCGTCCATTCGGGCTTGCCGGGATCGGTCACCGCCGGCGACCACCACACGCCCGTCAAATCCGGCTTCCCGTCGGCCGTGCGCGGAGCGGGGCCCGTCGGCGGAGCGTGCTTCTTCTGGTCCGCGAGAATCGCTTCCGTGTCCTCGCCCAGCGTGCTGAGCTGCGTGCCCTCCTGCAGGTGTACATCGAAGCTCGTGGCTTTCGCGGCTTCCACGGCAACCGCCTTCCTTTCGAATCCGCGCAGTCCGGGCACGTTGACCGTGATGTCATAGGTTCCGGCCGGCAGATCGGCGAGCGTATACTTGCCGTTGGCCGCCGCGGGCGCCTTGGCGATGGCTCCGGTGGCGGTGTTCTTCGCCTGCACGGTGACGCCCTTGGCCGCGATCTTGCCGCGGGGATCGGTGACCGTGCCGGTAATCGAGCCCTTGTCGCCCTGCCCAAAAGCGGAGGCGGCCAGAGCGGCGAGACACAGGGAAATCGTCAGAATGCGCATACGGGGCTAGTATACAACGGCCACGCCGGTGGTCGCCGCTCGCTGAATTTCCTAACGCGGCAAAATTCAACTCTGGTGCGGCTATCGACGAAGTTCGATAACTCGATCACCGGCCTTTAATCCGGCTTCGACCTTGGGCCATAAGCGTTCCACCGTTGCAAGAAGCGCTTTGGTTCGGAGTTCCCCGAATCGAACCCAAATGAGCCGCGCTTTGGACGAGGAGATATTGGCCAGATAGAAGAAATCCTCGTCCTTGCTAATGACAACGCAATCGTTCCGGCTGGCGTACTCCCAGATTGCGGCATCCGGGGAGCCGCCCAGATCGGGGTCGAGAACGTGCTGACATTCGACGCCGCGAGAAGATAGAAAGCGGGCGAGGGCTGTGGGCAGCCGGTTATCGACCACAAACTTCACAACGCTTGCAGGACGGCGTGATCGGCTTGGCGGGCCGCGTATTCAATCGCGGCGTAGATGTCTTCGCGTTCGACGAAGGGATAATCGGCTAGAATTTCATCGAAAGTCGCGCCGTTGGCCAGAAGTTCAAGCACGTCGGTAGCCCGAAGGCGCTGACCCCGGATACACGGGCGGCCTCCACAGTTGCTTCTTCGACGGTGATCCTCTTGAGTCTGTCAGCGCTCATACTTCAAGTAGCCACTCTTTCAAAGGTACGCTCTGGGGGCGTACCGTGGCAAGCGTCGCTTGCGCGGGCAGCATTGGGGGATCTTTAGAACTTGGTGCGAACGGGGAGGGTCGAACTCCCATGGCCTTGCGGCCGCTGGAACCTAAATCCAGTGCGTCTGCCAGTTCCGCCACGTTCGCATTCGGCAAAGCCGTTCCGGCGATGGAGCTGTTCGCATTATAACGTCCGCTCCCCGTGCTCGCAGGAGTGAAACGAAGCTGAGCGTGCGCCGCCAGGATGCTACCGTGATGATGACCGGTCCAGCGGGCCTGACTGGGCCAGGGGTTCCGCATGAACTCATCGCGCATCGACGTTTCGGATCCGCCGCGCGCGCGAAAGTTTTTCATGTCGCTGCGCGACATCTCTCTGTGGGTTCGCAGCGCCCGCACCGACGCCCGGCTGTCCCGCCTGCGCCGCGAGCATGGCGCCGAACGCGCGCTCGACCTCCTCTACGAACAGCTCGTGGACCCGTGGGCCTGCACCGCACCGCATTTTCGTTATCAACGGCTGAAGTACGATACGCTTCTCTCGCTCATACCTCCGCGCCCGTATCGAAGCGCTCTCGATCTCGGCTGCGGGCTCGGCGTTCTCACCCGGGACCTGGCGTCACGTGCCGACAAGGTGCTCGGACTCGATCTTTCGCGGCTCGCCGTCGAACAAGCCCGCGAGCTTTCCCAAAGTTTTCCCAACGTGAGTTTCGAGCAGGCCGACGTGCTCGCCATCGACCCGAGCCTGGATGACCGGTTCGACCTGGTCGTCTTTGCCGACACTCTGTACTACATTTCGCCGCTACCCGACGAGCTGCTCAAGCGGATTTGCCGGCGCGTAGCCGCCCTGCTTGTGCCCGGCGGCGTTCTGCTGCTGGCGCATCACTATTTTTGCGATCTCGATCCGGGCTCCCGCCTGAGTCGCGCGATCCATGACGCGTTCCGATGGGCCCCCGAATTGGAGTTGATCCGGGAGTATCGGAAGCCCTTTTATCTGGCCGGCGTCATGCAGGCGCCCACCCGCGAGCTCCGCCCCGGTTGCTAGGGCTGCTGGAGGGCGTTCAAGGAAGACTTCATCCGGCTCAGCGCTTCCTTGAGGATCGATCGAGGGCAACCGAAGTTGAGCCGGACGAATCCGGTCCCTTCGGCCCCGAACGTCCGTCCGTCGCTGAGTGCGACGCGCGCATGTTTTAGAAAGAACTCGTAGGGATTGTCCAGCTTTAGCTCACGGCAATCGAGCCATGCCAGGTACGTGCCCTCCGGTTTCGTCGTCTTGATCCCCGGTAATTCCCGATTTACAAAGTCCCACAGGAAGTCCCGATTGGCCTGCAGGTAAGGCAGCAATTCGTCGAGCCACGCCTGGCCGTCGCGATACGCCGCCTCGGCGCCAATCAAGCCCATCGGATTCACCCACGGAACCAACCCCTTGCCGGCGGAACGAAATTGGCGCCTGAGCTCGGAGTCCGGGATGATCGCAAACGCGCACTGCAGACCGGCAAGATTGAACGTTTTGCTGGGTGCGATAAGCGTGATGGTGCGGCGTGCGATCTCCGGGTCCAGGCTCGCGATCGGAATGTGCTGGTGATCCTCGAACAAAAGATCGCCATGGATCTCGTCCGCGCAGATCGTGACATTCGCGGATAAGCAGATTTCGGCCATTTTCTCGAGTTCGCCCCGGCGGAAAACGCGGCCGGCCGGATTGTGCGGATTGCACAGAAGGAACAGTCTCGCGTTCCGCGCGACGCCCGAACCGAAGGAGCTCCAGTCGATGGAATAGGAGCCGTCGTTTTCACAATGCAGGGGAGATTCCACCCGCTCGAGGTCCGCATTGGCCGGCGCCGCGAGAATCGGCGGATAGACCGGAGGTTGCACCAGCACCGAGCCTGCGCCAGCAGCACGGCAGGCCATGTTCAGGCCCGCCACCACACCGGGGATGAACACAATATCGTCCGCCGCGATCCGCCAGTGGTAGCGTTGCGCCATGCGATCCACGATCAGGCCCGCGAGCTCGTGAACTTGAGCGCGATCGTAGGTGTGCAAGCCCCGCGGATACCCAAACACGCCGTCCTCTATGTACGAACGCAGCGCGCGGACGACGGGCTCCGGCGACCGGAAATCCATATCTGCGACAAATAGCGGCAGCACATCCTCGGGATACTCCCGCCATTTGTAACTTTCCGATGCCCGCCGGTCGATCACCTCATCGAAGGTCATGCCTTATTTTCGTACCTTGGGGACGATCGCCATCATTGCGTTCGCCACGTCACTTGAGGGGTCTTGTGGGCAGTGCGCTTGCGCGCCAACCTGCGGGTGGCAGAACGGAAACGATGGCCTACGGAACCGTCGGGTAATATCCCTTGCGGGCCCGCACTTTCACATCCGGCAGCGCGACCTTTACGTTCAGCTCCCGGTACTTGCGGCTTGGCGCGGAGTCGTCCTCGGGAATGTAGCGCAGGATGTACTGCGTGGTGACCTCTCCGGCGACGTTGGCGATGGAACGGAAAATCGACGAAGAAACGGCCGCCGCAAATCCGCCCGTCCCGACTTTGAACGCGAAGTTGCCTTCGTCGGAGGGCACCGAGGCATAGCCTTGCACGTCCTTGTATACGTTTTCGAGCGGATACTCCACGCGCCCGCCGGTTTCCTCGGCCAGCCGCACCAGGTTGGCGTCGCCCTCGTTCTTGGTGCCATAGGCCGACGTGCTGATTCCGTAAACGGTCACCAGGTTCTTTTGCGCGATCTCCAGCACCTCGTCCAGGGTCTTCTGGCTGGCGTTGTCGTTGCCGTCGCCGATCACGATCAGAACGCGGCGCGGCTCGATGGGCTCGCCTTTGATCAGCGCCCGGTTGGTGCAGGCAATGTAAATGGAATCGTACAGCGCGGCGCCCCCGCCCGGCTTCAGGTCGCGAATCTTGTTCACAATGGATTCCGGATCGGAAGTCGTGTTGACCATTAGCTCGGCTTTGTTCCCATAGCCGATCAGGTAGCCCGCGTACTGCTCCTTGCCGGGCAGCAGCGTCAGGACCAGTTCGGTGGCCGCCGTCTGGAAATTCTTCCACTGGGCGCGGCTGGTGTTGCTCAGGTCGATCAGGAAGCCCACCACTACCGGCTGGCTGCGCTCCCGCGAAAAGTATTCGATCTTCTGCGGCTTGCCCTGCTCCAGGATTTCAAAATCCTTCTGCTCCAGGTTCGAAATGAAGCGGCCCTTGGGATCGGTCACCGTCACCGGAACGATTACTTCCTCCACCTGCACGCGGATCGGTGGGCCGGAAGGCTCCGCGGGCTGGTTCGACGCGCCGGTTTGAGCCGCAGCGGGGGCCTGGGCGTATCCCCAAACCGTAATGACAAGCGCGCAGAGGGCGACTCGTTGGAGCATCATGCTAGCCACGATTATAAACCACCTTGAATGCAAGTCCAGCAGGATGTTGAAAACGCTTCGGAGCCGATTCTGAACCGCGAGAGCGATCGCGCGGGCAGCGGCGTCTTCTTGGCGTCGGGGCGCGGCTTGAAAAGCTGCGCTGGTCAGTCGGGCGGCGACGGGATCAGTGGGTGGGGGCGAGAGTCGCGGGCGGGTTCAGGAGTTCCTCCAGTTTGGTCACCTCCGGGGACGAACGCGTGCCGGGGTATAGCAGGTGCAACAGGCTCACCTGGAAACGAATATCTTGAGGCTGGGGAGGATCCGTTTGAGACCGACTGCTTGGCATGGATTGGTTATCGGTATCGTCTCGTCAAGGCATTAGGAATCAATGAAAATCGGTACTTGTGTAACCGAAGACTCAAGGAATCGCCCGTACGTGGGGAGTAGAAGGGGTGTTAGGGGAGAGAATTGAGGAACGAGCAACGAGGTGACGAATGGGAGGGGTCGTGGCGATTCCTTGAGCTTTGCAAACTGTTCACGGTGTTTAGCGGGTGCAATCTCCCTGCCAACTCGCCCGCCAAGCCCCAAGGAACTTCGATCCCATAGAAAACGATGATCTTCCGGAGATTCGTGGGCACCGGTACCCGGCCCTGTTCGGAAAGAATTACGGAAATGGCAAGCCGAATCTGGACGCTTTCGGCCGTTTTAGCCAACCATGCTCCTCGCCTGCGGGCGATCAGGGCTTTACCGCTGGCATCAGTAAGGAGCTCTTGGAGCCGTTCACTGGCACCGCAGGGATGGCTCCTTCGGCGGGAAGCGGGCTGGGCGCCCGGGAGACGTGCCCGCTCTTGGCTTCGTCGAACTCGACGTTGTTCCGTTGGAGTATAGTGCCGGTGGACAGATCGAGCACCGTGCGGGCCTCTGCGTAGGCGTTCTCCGCGGCGACTTCCGCCCCGGCCGCAGTGGTCAGGTCGCGCTGGTCCTGAATCACCTGGTACACGGTGGTCGCTCCCACCGCCAGCTTTTTCTCGTCGGCGTCGAGGGTCTGTTCCTGCAGGATGCGCGCCTTGACGGCCGCCTGGTACAGGGCACGGGCCTGCTGCTGCGCGAGCAGCGCGTTCTGCACGTCCACGCGAATCTGGTTGATCTGCCGCTGCACCCCTAGCTCGTTCTGGCGCAGGTTGAGCGTCGCCGTGGCGATGTTGGCCTGCGCCGCGCGGTTGCCGATCGGAATGGTCAGGTTCAGGCCCACCGAGTACGTCGGAAAATCCCGCCGGAACAATTGCCCGAGCACGTCCCCGAAACCGCCTACGAAAAACGGATCGGCGACCGGCGGGCTCTGGATCAGCCCGGTGTTTGTATTCACCGGACCGATCACGGTATTCTGCGGTCCCGCCAACGCGCCGCCGCGCACGTCGCCGATCGCGCTCAAAAGCGGCAGCAACTGATTCTTGGTGCCGGTCAGGGCGATCTTCGAGTTATCGATCTGAATGCGGCTCTGCGCCAGGTCCGGCCGGTTGTCGAGCGCCATCGCGACCAGGTCCTGCACCGGCTGCACCGGTTCCACCTCCGGGATGCGGATGGGATCGGTCGCCACCACGCGCGCCTCCGTCACCGAGGGGCTGGCCAGGCCGTTCCGGCTCAGCGCGCTCTTCAGCACGACTTCGATCTGATCCACGGCCGACTGCGCCGCCACCAGCGCCTGCTGCGCGGTAGCCAACTGGGCCTCGGCGCGCACGATTTCGATGGGCGCCAGCGTCCCGATTTCCACTTGCCTCTGGTTGTCGTCGTACAGCTTTTGCGCCACCGCGACGGCCTGCGTCTGCACGCCGACAATGGCGTTGGCGGCCACCAGGTTCCAGTACAGCGCCACCACGTTCGCCGTGACGTTGGTGATTTGCTGGCGGAACACGTAGTCCGCCGCCTTCAGATTGTTTTGCGCGATCCGAATGGTCCGGCGGTTCAACGCCAGGCCGAATCCTTGCAGCAACGGCTGCGTGTAGGTGAGATCCAGCGTCGTGGCGAGCGCCGGGTTCACCGAGGACCGGAACGAATTCTGATCGGCGCTGTTGTTGTTGAAGGTCACAGCGGCCGTCCCCCCGGTGACGTACGTCTGCGCCACGCCGAAGTTCGCGGTCTTGTTCACCGTGACCAGCGCCGACGTCCCGCTGACGAACGAACTGGACTGCGGCGCCGTCGTGTGGCCCCAGTTCAGGTTGCCGATCACGGCCGGATCGTAACTTTGGCCTGGTCCGAGGGGGCTCGCGACGGGACTGGAAAACAATCCGGCGCTTCCGCTGCCCAGCGGATTTCCAGCTCCATTCGGCACGCCGGGCAGCACGCCGATGGGAATGCCCTGAATCGAGGCGCCGGATTTGGCGCGCAGCAGGTCCGCGTCGGCGAGCGGGAATTCGTAGCGCTCGATCTCCACGTCCAGATTGTTCTCAATCGCCAGCGCGATGGCGTCCTGCAGCGATAAATACAGGCGGCCGGCGCGCAAAAGGGAATCCATCCGCGAGGAATTAGACACGTTGACCGGGGCCACCGCGCGCTCCTCGTAGTCGCGCGTAATGCCGGAATACCAGTGGCGGCGCTCCGTGCCCAACTGGGGGGCCCGCGGGTCCTGCCCCTCCTTCTGCGCATACGTGGCGGGCGACGCGGCCAGCACCACGCAAACCATGGCGACGAAAGATCGAAATTGTTTCATAATGTATTCCCTACATGACGACGGCGCGCAGCCGGTAGTTTCGCTACGGCGCAACGCGATTGCATCCCGCCGATCCCACTGATTCTTCGGATGTTGACCTTGGGAAATTACCAGTTTCGCACGCTCGAACAGGTTCCGTCGTGGCTTGCTTAGACGATGTTGCTATAGTGATTTCGTGTCCGACTCCGTCATGCAAGTTTTCCGCGAAACGGGGGCCTACCTGAAGGGCCACTTTCGTCTCACCAGCGGTCTCCATTCGAATGAATATCTGCAGTGCGCGCTGGTCCTGCAGCATCCCGCCCACGCCGAACGGTTCGGGCGCGAGCTCGCGTCCCGCTTGCCCATCGCCGATGTGGTGGTTTCTCCGGCGGTCGGCGGCCTGATTATTGGTCACGAGGTCGCGCGAGCGAGGGGTGTTCACGGGAAACCCGTGAGGTTCCTGTTCACCGAGCGTGGCGCCGACACCGCGATGACGCTCCGCCGCGGCTTTTCCGTCGCGCCTGGCGAAACCGCCGTAGTGATCGAGGACGTCGTCACAACCGGCGGCAGCACCCGCGAGGTGGTGACACTGCTCACAGAGGCGGGCGCGCGGGTCCTGGGAGCCGGTTCCATCATCGACCGCAGCGGAGGCCGCGCGGATCTGGGCGTTCCACGCGTGGCGCTCGCGACCCTGGACGTCGTCGCCTATCCGCCCGAAGACTGCCCACTGTGCAAACAGGGCATCCCGGTGGTGAAGCCGGGTTCGCGGCCAGGGGCATGATCCCCGGCACGTTCCCGATTTCGCGCCGCATCCGTCTGACGGTCGGCTACGACGGTACCAACTACCACGGCTGGCAGGTGCAGCCGGGACTTCCGACGATCCAGGGCGCCCTCGAGACCGCGCTCGCCGATATCGAAGGCGCCGCCGTCAAAGTCGAAGGCTCCGGCCGTACCGACGCCGGCGTGCATGCCCTCGCGCAAGTGGCCGCTTTCACGCTTGCCAATCCAATCCCGGTCGAGAACCTGCGCAAGGCCTTGAATCGCCTGCTGCCTCGCGATGTCCGCGTGATCGAAGCCGCCGAGGCCGCGCCGGATTTTCATCCGCGCTACCAGGCCGTCGCGAAAACCTATGAATACCGCATCTGGCGCGCGGAGATTTGCCCGCCGTTCGAGCGCCTCTACGTCTATCATCATCCCTATCCGCTCGACGAAACTCGCGTCATCGAGCTTGCTCCGCTGTTCGAAGGCGAGCGCGATTTTTCCGCCTTCGCGGCTTCCGACGAACGGGACGAGCTCGGCCTCTCCAAGGTCCGCACGATCTATTCGTCCATCGCCGAGCGCCGCGGAGAACTGCTGATCTATCGCGTGCGCGGCAGCGGATTCCTGAAACACATGACGCGGAACTTGGTGGGCGTGTTGCTCGAGGCCGGCAAGAGAAATCTCTCTCGGGTGGATCTCGAAGCCCGCCTGCAACCGGGATGCACGATTCCGGCGGGACCCTCCGCACCAGCGCGCGGATTGTTCCTGGTTGCGGTTGAATACGAGCGCCCTAACCAGGGATCCTGATTTCGCGCACCGGTACGTCGGTGGACCTTCGCGGGCTGCGCTCCACGAATTCCACGAGCCCTTCGGCGAGCTTTTTGCCGACGTTGATGCGGTACGGAATCCCGATCAGGTCCGCGTCCTTGAACTTCACGCCAGGGCGGGCGTCGCGGTCGTCGAGCAGGGCATCAACACCTGCTCTCAGGAGATCCTCGTAAATTTTTCTCGCGGCCTCCAGGCGATCCGGATGCACCGGCGTCACCACAGCCGTGAAGGGAGCGATCGACGGCGGCAGTACGATGCCGTCCGCGTCGTGATTTTTCTCCACTGCTACCGCGAGCGCGCTCTTCGCATCGCGAATCACAAGCGCGGGAGCGAACGTCAACGGGCCGCCATCGGTCACGCAGTGATCGCCCTCGGCGGCCTGCCGCAAATCGAAAAACTCGGCCTGGAAATCCTTGCCCGGCGTCACATTGCGCAAGTGATAATCGTTGCGATTAGCGCCCGAGATCATATTGCGCCGTCCGCGCAGAGCCTCGTCGGCCAGGATGCGAACGTTCGCGGCGCCGGCCTTCTTGGGGAGAATCGGCCCCAACGATCCCGCGTCGGCGCCGAAGCTGGCGCGCAGCTCCTCGGCTGTCGCCGGCCGAATACTGGAACTGCCTGCAACGGTGGCAAATTTGAATTCGCTCAATTGGTGATCGCCTCGCAGCAGCACCAGAATCGGCGCGCTCCCCGCCACCATCACGACGCTTTTAATCTGCGAGGTTGGGGGTAAATGTGAGAATGTCGCGATCTGCGCAATAGTCTTGACGCCGGGCGTGTGAAACTCTTCGGGCGCCGGATCGCCGCCGGGATCGGGAACCTCGGGAGCCTGCGCGATGCTGATCGCCCTGCCGAGAAGTTCCGCGTATTCGTGGCCGCGCACCACAACGTCGTCGCCATTTGGATCCTCGACGACCAGGTCCGCACCCGCGCGAACATACGGGACGCCACACTCTGCCAGAGCCGCCTTTACATCGCCGAGTGCCCGGATCTTCTCCAGTACGCGCCGGCCCAAAAACAGATACTCGTTCCCGCGTTTGTAGCCTGCGCGCACCAGCGGCGGATGCGTTTCCTCGCGCAGCGTTTGGATCGAAAGCTGGCTCCAGAGCATGCAACTACTGTGGTATCATCCGCGCCATGAAGCAGGCAATTCTCGGGTTTTCGCTTGCCTTCGCGACCTTCGGACAGACCCCAGCGCCCGCGACCAACATCGACGATTTCTTCCGCGATTTCACGGCCCAGTGGGTGCGCGCCGACCCGAATCTGGCCGCCTCCACACGCTACTTTACCGGCGAGGAGCAGGATCGCTTCGAGCGCCAGCTTACCCCGGAAACCATGACTCACAAGCGCGAGCGCATTCGCCTCGCGCGCCAGGGGCTGGCAGAACTCGCGAAATTCGACCGTTCCAAGATGACCGATGGGCAGCGCCTCTCCGCCGACGTCATGCAATGGCAGCTCGAAACCGTTGTCGGCGAGGAGCCTTTCCTCGATTACACCTTCCCTCTCGAACAGATGAACGGCGTCAACATCCGTCTGGTCGAGACGATGACCGTCCGTCATCCGGTGCTGACCGAAAAGGACGCCGTGAATTACATCGCCGCGCTCGGCCAGGTGAGCGCGCGCATGCAGGAGGCCATCGCCGAATCCCGCGCGCAAGCCGCGCTAGGATTTATTCCACCGGCGTTCATCCTCGCGGCCACCCTCAAGCAGATGCAAGGATTCGTCGATGCCCCGCCCGCGCAGAATCCGTTCGTGACGGCGTTCGCACAGAAGCTCGCGGCGATTTCTTCGATGCCCGCGGCGCGCCGCGAGGAACTGCGCGCGGAGGCGGAAAAGATCGCCGCGGCCCAAATTTACCCCGCCTGGAAGAAGGCCATTGCGCTGCTCTCGTCTCAGCAGAAGCGGGCTGGCGCCGACGCTGGCCTGTGGCGATTCAAAGACGGGGCCGACGCCTACGCGTATTTCCGGCATCGCTACACCACGACGAATCTTGCCGCCGCACGGATCCACCAGATCGGCCTGGATCAAGTCACCCGCATCGAAAGCGAGATGGACACCTTGCTGCGGCGCCTGGGCCGCACCGCGGGACCGGTGAAGGAGCGTATCGCAAAGCTCGCCGAGGATATGCGTTATCCCAATCCCACGTCCGAAGCCAGCCGTGACCTGATCATGCAGGACATCGAAAAAATCCTGCGTGACGCCGAGGCGCGCTCCGCGCTGCTGTTCGATATCCGCCCGAAATCTCCGGTGGTCGCGCAGCCCTTCCCCAGTTTTCGCGAAGCCAACGCCGCCGCCAATTACAACGTTCCCGCGCCCGATGGATCGCGCCCCGGGACGTTTCAATTCCCGCGGCGCCCGGAGATGATGACCCGCTTCGGGCTGCGCAGCATCGTGTATCACGAAACCGTGCCGGGACATCATTTTCAAATCGCGCTCGAAGTGGAAGACAAAAACCTGCCGCGCTTCCGCCAGATTCGCGCGCTCGGCGGGATCTCCGCGTTCACGGAGGGCTGGGGCCTGTATGCCGAGCGGCTCGCGGCCGAATCGGGCTGGTACGGCGACGATGTCGAAGGCCTGCTCGGCGAGCTCAACTATGAGCTGTTTCGCGCGCGCCGGCTGGTGGTCGATACCGGCATTCATTCCATGCACTGGACGCGCCAGCAGGGGATCGACTTCGGCATCGAGGCGAGCGAAGTGGAGCGCTACGTGGTTTTCCCCGGGCAGGCCTGCTCCTACATGATGGGCGAGCTGAAGATCGTCGAATTGCGGGAGAAAGCGCGCCAGGCGCTGGGCGATAAATTCTCGCTGCGCGAGTTTCACAACGTCGTGTTCAGGACCGGCAGCGTTCCGCTCGATATTTTGGAACGCCAGGTAGATGCGTGGATCCGCTCCCAGGGAGGTAAGGTTTGATTTCTCGACGTGGCCCCGGAATGTCGCGATCGGTGCGACGGTGGGACAGGCCCCCAGCCTGCGCGACCCTCGGTCGTGCTAACCGTTCACTATCGCTGCAGGAGGCGGCCTGGGAGGCCGCCGCAGCTCAAGGAGCTGCCCCACTCGGCCGAACGTCGCGCAAAATCGCCTGCCACGGGTCGTAGCCGCGCGCGGCAGAATAATCGTCTTCCTCGAACTGGATCGCGACATCGACGCGGGCGCCGGAGGTTACCTCCGCTGCGCGTTCGGCGAAGTTCCAGGCTTTGGCCCTGAGCATCTTGGCTTTCAGTATGGATGGGCGCGCATCATTGCCAGGCGCGCGAAAACGCAGGAACAGGTGCTTTTCCTTGCGGATGTCCGGCGGCGCGGCCACTTCGACGCTGCGCACGACGAACGTCGGCGGCGGATTTCCGAACCCGAATGGAGCGAGGCTGAGCACCTCGGCGACCGAGCGATCGTCCACTTCATCCAGCGCGATCTCGGCGTCGATCTCGAGCGTCGGCTCGAAATCAACGGGCGTCAGGCGCGTAGCCGCGTAAGAGCGGAGCCGCTCGCGGAATTCCTCGACGTGGGCGGCGTCGAGCGTCACGCCGGCGGCCTGGCGGTGGCCGCCGAATTTGGTGAACAGCTCCGGCATCGCTTCGAGGGCCCCCAACAAATGGAACGCGCGGATGCTGCGGCCCGACCCATAGGCTACCCCCGCGTCGATCCCGAGCACGAATGCGGGACGGTGGAAGCGTTCCACCACGCGGCTTGCGACGATTCCCACCACTCCGCGGTGCCAGCCCTCGGCGGCGAACACCAGCGCGGCGTCCCGGTCCGTCACCGGCTGCGACGTGCATTGTTCCACGATGGCGCGGACGATCTCCTTTTCGGTCTGCTGGCGATCCGTATTCAAGTCGTGAAGCTGCGCGGCGATGGCGCGGGCGCGGACGGCGTCGCGCGTGGCGAACAGCTCCAGTACGTCGCGCGCGCTCGACATGCGTCCGGCGGCATTGATGCGCGGGGCGATCTGAAATGCGACTTGCCGGGCGCTGGGGACCACTCCCTCGGCAAAACCGGCGACATAAAGCAGCGCCCGCAGGCCCAGGTTTCGCACGTTCCGCAGGCCTTCGAGGCCGAGCTTGACGATCGCGCGATTCTCGCCGGTGAGCGGCACCACGTCGGCCACCGTCGCGATGGCCGCCAGTTTCATCAGCGATTCGATCGTACGCTCGCGCCGCGTGGTGTCCCATGCGAGCGTAGTCAGCAGCGCGGCCGCGAGCTTCAACGCGACTGCGGCTCCGCACAGATTCTTTTCCGGATAGTTGCAATCCGGCCGGTTGGGATTGAGTACGGCGAGCGCGGGCGGCAATTCGGTTTCCGGCAGGTGATGGTCGGTAACGATGACGTCGATGCCGAGAGTGGAAGCGTGCTTCACGACTTCATTGGCGCGGATGCCCGTATCGACGCTGACGATCAGCTTCACGCCGCGCGCGGCGGCTTCCTCGACAACTTCGCTCTTCATGCCATAGCCGTCCAGAATGCGGTGCGGAACGTGGCAGGAGGCCTGCCCTCCGGCGAGTTCGATCGCCGTTTTCAAAATCACCAGCGCGCTGGTTCCGTCCACGTCGTAATCGCCGTACAGCAGGACGCTTTCGCGATCCCGAACGGCGCGGGCCAGCCGCTCGGCGGCGATAAACATATCCGCGAGCAGAAAAGGATCGTGAAGATCGGCGGCCGAAGGCGCCAGAAACCGGCGGGCGGCCGCGGGGTCGCCATAGCCGCGGGAAGAAAGCACACGCGCCGTGAGCGCCGTGATACCCAGCTGCGAGGCCAAAGCGGTTGCCTCGCTCGGGTGGCCGTCGTTAAAGATCCATTTCAATGGAACCGATTTACCTCTAGGGCGTAATTCCTATCGGGCCGCATTTGGCTTACGTGCCGGTGTCATCCGAAACGCGGGAGAATGCGTCTGTATTTAGTGTTACATCCGCTTACGAACACGCGGGAACCTTGCACCGGCGGTGTAACCTGGGGTTAGCGGCAGGACATCCAATCGACAATGAAAGTTTTCAGATTCACGGCGCTCGCGAGCGTCCTTGCACTGGTCGCGTGGGGCCAGAGCGGCACCGTTAAATCGGACGGGCAGCCGATTCCGGGCGCGGTCGTGCGGGCCACCCAGGGCGAGCGCGTGCTGACGACGCTCACCGACGCGAGCGGTGCGTTCACCATCGACAAGATGACGCCCGGCGCCTGGACCGTGGAAGTCTCCATGTTCGGCTTCGACGCGGCGCGCAAGGAAATCCAGATCGGCGCGTCGCCGGTGAAGATCGATCTCGCGCTGCAATTGCGCGAATTCCGGGGAGGCTTCGGCGGCCGTCCGGGGGGCAATGGAGGCGGCGGCGAACCGGGAACGGGCGGTGTGGGACGTGGCGGCGGTCTCGGACGCGGCGGAGGCCCGGGCGGTTTCGCGGGCGGACGCGGCGGAAATGGCGCGCCGGGCGCCGGGCAGACTGGAACCGCGCAAGCCCAGACCGGCGTCCCCGGACCAACTGGCCCAGCGAATGGCGCACCGAATCCCGGCGGAGAGAATGCTGTGAATCAGGACCCGCTGGCGGCCGCCGCGGCGGAGGCGCAAGCGTCCGTGCAGAGTGCGCCACTGAGCGAAGGCGGCGCGGCCGAGGCCGTCCCGCAAGTGGCGGCGGCGGGCGCCAACGAATCCTTCCTGGTCAACGGAAGCATCAGCACCGGGATCAACACGCAGCCGGCCGACTTCGGTCCTGCGGCGATCGGCTTCGGCGCCGCATCTGCGGCCGTTCCGGGCGGCTTGAACGCCGCGGGATTGCCGGCCGGAGCGCCCGGCTTCGGTCAGGGACCCAACGTAGTGTTTGCCCAAGGAGGGAGTCCCGCTGGCGGCGGGTTTGGCGGTGGAGGCTTTGGCGGAGGCCGCGGCGGTGGGGGCGGCTTCGGCGGAGGGCGTGGGCCTGCTGGACGGGGTGGGCGTGGACCGGGTGGCAATGGGGCCTTCATCGGCAATCAGCGCAACGCGGGGCGCTCGCAGGTGCGCGGGTCGTTGTTCTACACCTTAGGCAATTCGGCCTTTGACGCCGCGCCGTTCTCGCTGAACGGGCAGGCCAACACCAAGGCCGCGTTTGCGCAAAACCGTTTCGGATTCAATATCGGCGGGCCTCTGGAAATTCCGAAATTGTTCAAGTCCGAAAGTACGTTCTTCTTTGTGAACTACACGGGCACCCTGCAGCGCAACGGACAGGACCTGACGGGCACGGTACCGACGCTGGCCGAACGGAGCGGCGACTTCTCGGCGTCGGGCTCGACGATCTACGATCCTGCGACGCACCTTCCGTTCGGGGGTAACCGGATTCCCGTGCGGCGGATCGACCCGATCGCGCAAGGGCTGCTCGCCTACATTCCCTTGCCGAACCAGCCGGGCGCCGTGAACAACTTCCGCTTCATCGCCGCGACGCCCAACAACAGCCAGGCGCTCAATACGCGCGCCCTCGAGACGCTGTCGCGCAAGGATCAGCTCGGCTTCGGCGTGAACTGGCAGGGGCGCGACGCGATCGCCCCCCAGCTGTTCGGCTTCACGGATTCGTCCTCCGGAAACGGTGTCAACGCGAACGTGAACTGGCGCCACAACTTCGGCTCTGGAATTTTCAACAACCTCGTCGGGACATTCAATCGCAATACCAACGCCGCGACGCCGTTTTTTGCCGACGGTCCGAACATCGCGCAAGAATTGGGGATTCAGGGGACCTCGGCGAATCCGCTCAACTACGGCCCGCCGAACCTGAGCTTCACGAATTTCGGCGGGCTCAGCGACGGCAGTCCTTCCGACAGCGCCGTGTACAGCGTGGGTTTCAACGATACGCTCGCGTGGCGCAAGGGCAAGCACAATTGGATGTTCGGCGGAGGCTATACGCGCTTCTTCGACAACACCGCTACCGACGCCAACGGGCGCGGGACCTTCACCTTCACCGGGCTCTCCACCAGCCTGCTGAATTCGAACGGCAACGTTATGGCGGGCACGGGTTTCGATTTCGCCGATTTTCTGCTGGGCTTACCGCAATCGAATTCCATTCGCTACGGGAGCTCGAATACGTACTTCAGGAGCAATGCGTACAACGTGTTCGGGCAGGACGACTGGCGTCCGTTGCCGAACTTGACGCTGAACCTGGGCCTGCGCTACGAGTACTTCGCGCCGTGGCACGAAAAATACGGGCGCATCGCGAACCTCGACATCGCGCCGGGATTCACCGCCGTCGCAGTCGTAACGCCGGGGGAGATTGGTCCGTACTCAGGCGTGTTTCCGGGCGGGCTGATCAAGCCCGATCGCAACAATTTTGCGCCCCGCACGGCGCTCGCGTGGAAGCCCAAGGCCAAAAGCAGCCTGGTGGTTCGGCTGGGCTACGGCTGGTACTACAATCCCGGCGTGTACAACCAGTTCATGAGCCGCCTGTCCGCACAGCCGCCGTTTGCGCAATCGACCGCGGTGACCACCAGTCTGGAGGATCCCTTGACGCTCGCGACGGGTCTGACCGTCACGCCCGCGGGCAAGACCATTCTGAACACGTACGCGGTGGATCCGAACTATCGCGATATGTACGCGCAGTCCTGGAGCGTCAGCGTGCAGTCGGGTTTGCCGGGGTCCCTGGTGGGCGAGCTCGCGTATCTGGGAACCAAAGGCACGCGCCTGGATGTTCAGGTGGCGCCCAATCAGGCGCCGCCGGGATCGCCGCTGACGTCGGAACAGCGCCTGGCGATCGGCAACGCCACCGGATTCACGTACGACACGCCCATCGGCAATTCGATTTATCACGCGCTGCAGGCGCGCTTGAATCGCCGCTTCCGGCGCGGGTTTTCCGGTACGCTGCAGTATACTTTCTCGAAATCCATCGACGATTCCGCGACGCTGGGCGGCGCGGGCAATACGGTGGCGCAGAACTTTTTCGACATCGCCGCCGAGCGCGGCCTGTCGAGCTTCGACCGCCGCCACAACTTGACGGCGAATTACGTGTGGCAATCGCCGGTGGGAGGAACCAGCGGATTCCTGGAGAATCGCGGATGGATCACGACGGCGCTTCAGGATTGGACGATCTCGGGAAGTGCGACGATCCAAAGCGGTACGCCGCTGACGGCGCGCGTGCTCGGCAACCTTTCCGATACGGCCGGTACTGGCAATTTCGGCAGCGGACGCGCGGAGGCCACCGGAGTGCCGGTCGAGTCCGGCTCCGGATTCTTTAATCTTGCCGCGTTCACCATTCCGGCAGCCGGTACATATGGCGACGCCGGACGCAACACCATTCCGGGGCCGGGCGCGTTTTCCATGAACCTCTCACTGCAGCGCACCGTGGCGCTCACCGAGCGGCTGCGGATGCAGCTGCGCGTGGATTCGGTCAACTTCACGAACCATGTCAACATTACGGGCTGGGGCACGGTGGTGAATTCGTTGACGTACGGAGCGCCGGCGGCGGCTGGCGGGATGCGAAATCTTACGATTACGGTGAGGTTGAATTTTTAATGCCCATGAACCTCGGACGTGGGCTGTTTTTGGTCGCCGCGGCGCTGATCGCGCAGGACGCGACCTTCGTCGTCGATACCAAGCTGGTGGTGGTCAACGTCACGGTCAAGGATAAGGCCGGGCGCGCGGTGACGAGTCTGAAACGGGAAGATTTTCAGATCCTGGAAGACGGAGTCCCGCAAAAGATCTCCGTCTTCGAACGGCAGGAGCTGAGCACGGAGCCCATGGCGCCGCTCTCGTTTACCGCACGTCCGCAGACGCTCGAAGAGCGCGCCGTGGCTGTCCCGCGTGACGCTGCCGTTCCGCCGGGCGCGGCTGTCACCACGCCGGCTGCGCGCGATCCGAAGCGCTATCTGAACAAGCGCCTGATCGGCCTGTTCTTCGACTTAAGCTCGATGGAGCCGCTGGAGCAGGCGCGCGCGAACGAGGCTGCCGTCAAGTTTTTGCAATCCCAGATGACCGCCGCCGACATGGTCTCCATCATGACGTTTTCGAGCAAGTTCAAGACCGTGATGGATTTCACCGACGACCGCGAGAGCCTGATCGCGGCCCTCGGACGAATGGCGACGGGCGAGGGCAGCGACCTGGCGGGCATGGCGGCGACGGCGGCGGACGAAGGCGACGACAGCGGGTCCTTCACGGCCGACGATACCGAGTTCAATATCTTCAACACGGATCGCAAATTGACGGCGCTGGAAGATGCGGCGCGCAAGCTGGCGGCGTACCCGGAAAAGAAGGCGCTGATTTATTTCTCG
Organism: Bryobacteraceae bacterium; assembly: GCA_035934795.1. Taxonomy (GTDB): domain Bacteria; phylum Acidobacteriota; class Terriglobia; order Bryobacterales; family Bryobacteraceae; genus Palsa-187. Next base: position 53,333 of record DASYXM010000058.1, read on the forward strand.
AGCGGCGTGGAAAAAACGGGCATCGAAAATCAGTCGCAGTTGAAAGCCACGGTGAATGCGGCGGTGCGCTCGAACGTCTCGTTTTATCCCGTCGACGCGCGTGGATTGGTGGCGCTGGTTCCCGGCGGCGACGCCTCGACCGCTTCGCCCCGCGGCACCGGGATTCTGACCGGAACCATGCAGGCCGGCCTGCGCGCGAGCTTCAACGATTCGCAGGAGACGCTCTACACGCTGGCGGAAGATACCGGCGGCAAGGCGCTGCTCGACGTGAACGACCTGACGCTCGGCATCCGCCAGGCCCAGGAAGATATTCGCAGCTATTACACCATCGGCTACTACCCGGCGAACCCGGCCGAGGACGGCAAGTACCGGCGCATCAAGCTCCAGCTCGTGCCGGCGTCGGCGTTGGCCAAGGACGCCAAGCTCGATTACCGCAACGGATATTACGCGTCGAAGACCTTCGCGAAGTTCACGGCGGCCGATAAGGAGCGCCAGCTGGAAGAGGCGCTGACGCTGGGAGACCCGGTGAGCGAGCTGCCCCTCGCGCTCGAAGTGGATTACTTCCGCGTCGCGCGCGACCGCTACTTCGTGCCGATTTCGGTGAAACTTCCGGGCTCGGCTGTGAGCCTGGCCAAGAAGAACGGGAAGCAATCCACGGCTCTGGATTTCATCGGGCAGGTGCGCGACGCGAACGGACGGCTGGTGGGCGGAGTGCGCGACCAGATCACCGTGAAGCTCACCGACGCCAACGCCGAGAAACTGGACCAGCGGAATCTGCAGTACGACACGGGGCTGACGCTCGCGCCCGGAAATTACCGGCTGTTGTTTCTGGCGCGCGAGGACCTGACCGGCAAGATGGGCACGTTCGAAACGAAATTCACGGTGCCGGATCTGAACGCGGGCAAGGCGGTGCGGCTGAGCTCGGTGATTCTGAGCAATCAGAAGGAAGCCGTCGCCGCCGCGGTGGGCGCGGCCGACAACAACAAGAAGCTGCTGGCGAATCATCCGCTGGTGGAGGACGGGCAGAAGACCGTGCCCAGCATCACGCGCGTGTTCCGCAAGGATCAGACGCTGTATGTGTACTTCGAGGTCTACGATCCCGGCGTCGACCCGGATCGCAAGACGCCGGACGTGGTGGCCAGCCTGGAGCTGATGCAGGGCGCCCGCAAGGCTTTCGTCTCGCAGCCCGCTCGCGTGAACAAGCTGGCGACGTCGCGGCCGGGAGTGGCGGCGTTCAACTTTCAGGTGCCGCTCGCGCGCGTCGCGGCCGGCGAATACGTCTCGCAGGTGGACGTGATCGACGAGCTCGGCAAGAAGTTCGCGTTTCCGCGCAACACCTTGGTCGTCTTGCCCTAGCCGTGCTCTACCGGCCGGCGGACTTCACCGGCTCGAGCGTAAAGCGCTTGAAGAATTTCACAATCTCCTCCGAGGTGCCATCCGGATACGCGTGCCCGCCGGGATGGATCAGCGTCATCACGGGCGTGCCGTTCGGCGATTCATAGAACGTGCATCGCGTGGCCGCCATGACGGTGCTGCAGGAAGTGGGATCCCCGGCGCGGTCGATCTTGCGCGCGGTTTCCATCGCCACCGTCTGGTCCGCGAAATCCACTTGATGATCGTTCCTGCCGCCCACGTGCAGCAGAGGCTTGGGCTCGGTGGGTTTTTCGGCGGGACGAATGCGTCCGGCGACGGCGGCGTAGGCGGCGAACACGGAAGGCCGTTCCGCCCACAGTAAGTACGTGAAGTGAGCGCCGTTGGAAAATCCAGTGGCGTAGATGCGCTCGGAGTCGATCTTGAACGTCTTGCGCAGGGAAGCAACCGCGGTGTCGACCAGCTTCAGGTCGCGATCGCCGTCCTGGCCGCGTTCCGTCTGCCAGCCCGCTAATCCGTCGCGCGTGGGCAGGCCCTGGAAGTAAACGACGACCGCCTCGGGCCACGCGCTTTGCAGATCGACGCCCACATAATTGGACGCCGTATCGCCGTGCCCGTGAAACGCCAACACCAGCGGCGCGCTCCCGGCTTGCTTCGAAGGCGCATACACGATGGCCTTGCGGGCGGCGCCATCCACCGTGAAGGTCATCGCTTTGGGCTCGGCCGGCGCGGCGCCCGCCAGCACTGCCAGGACGGCGGCACACAGTGCGGCTCGCCGGAAGATCGTCGTGCTTGTGCAAGTCGGCATTTACAGCCCCATCCTTTCCAGTTTGCGGTACAGCGTCTTGCGTTCGATGCCCAGAATTTTCGCGGCGCGGCTCTTGTTGCCGCTGGTGGCGGCCATGACGCGGCGGATCTGGTCGGCTTCCGTGTCGGCGAGCGAATCGCTGGCATGGTCGCGCGAATCCATTTGCTCGATGGCGGTCTGAACCGCGGCGGCGTCGATGCGCCCGCCGGGCGCGAGAATCGTCAACCGCTCCATCATGTGCTGAAGCTGGCGAATATTGCCGGGCCAGCTATAAGCTCCCATCGACTTCAGGCCGGATTCGTTGAGCCGCGTGTCCAGGCGATAGCGCTCGTTATAGCGCTTCAGGAAATAATGCGCCAGCAGCGGGATGTCGCTGGCGCGCTCGCACAGCGGCGGAACGGTGAGCCGCACCACGTTGAGGCGATACCACAGATCCTCGCGGAAGTTTCCTTCCTCCACCATCTTCTGCACGTCGCGATTAGTCGCCGCAATCACGCGCACGTCGATTTTGCGGGCGCGGGCGGAACCCAGCGGACGGATCTCGCGCTCCTGCAGGAAGCGCAGCAGCTTGAGCTGGAATCCGAATTCGATGTCGCCGATCTCGTCCAGAAACACGGTGCCGTTGGCGGCCGCTTCGAACACGCCCATGCGATCGCGGTCCGCGCCGGTGTACGCGCCCTTCAGCGCTCCGAACAATTCGCTTTCCAGCAGCGAGGGCGCGATGGCCCCGCAATCCACCGGGACGAAGGCGTTCTGCGCGCGCCGGCTGTTGCGATGAATCATGCGCGCGATCAATTCCTTGCCGGTCCCGGTCTCGCCCTCGATCAGCACGGTCGCGTCGGTGGGAGCGACGCGCGAGAGCGTCTTATAAATCTCGATCATGCGCGACGAGCTGCCGACCATCTCGGTATCCGGCAGATCGTCGATGGAAGGAGCTTCGTCCTCCTCCTCATGCACGAAGGATCTCTCGGCGCGCTTGATGGTCTCGATCATCTCCGCCATCTCGAAGGGTTTGGCCAGGTACTCGAACGCTCCGTTTTCGGTGGCGGCCATCACCGTTTCCATGCTGCCGCGTCCGGTCATCAGAATGACGGCGCAGGCGGGGTTGCATGCACGGGCGGCGCGCAGCACGTCGATGCCGGTGCGCTCGTCCAGATAGATATCCGAAATCACGATCGGGTACGCTTCCGCCGACAACCGTTCCATGGCTTCGCGCGTGGAGGCGACGGCCTCGGGACTGTAGCCTTCCAGCTCCAGCACCGTGACCATCGTGTTGCGCACCGATGGATCATCCTCGACGATCAGAAGCTTGTGCATGAGCCGCGGTAACTACCATGGTAAAGCACGAGCCTTTGCCCGGTTCGCTGGTGACTTCCATGCGCCCTCCATGGTGCGCGACAATCTGCTCCACGATGGACAAGCCGATGCCGGTGCCGGCCTCGCCCGAGGCCTCGGCTTTCCGGGTGCGGTAGAACTTCTTGAAGATGTTCTTGATCTCCTTGGCGTCCATGCCGATGCCCTGGTCCCGCACGGCGATGCGCAGGTCGTTGCCGCGTGTCTCCGCCGCGATCGCAACGCGCGTGTCGGGAGGCGAATACTTCACGGCATTGGTCAACAGATTGTAGAAAGCGTATTCCATCAATTCACGGTCGCCGACCAGCGTGCCTTCGACCGGAGTATCGAGCGTGATGGCGATGCGCTTGCGCTCCGCAAGAGGCCCCACGCGCGCCAGACACGTGTCGACGACCGAAGCCGCGGCGAAGGACTCGCGCTTCAGCTCCATTTCTCCTTCGGCCAGGCGCTCCACGTCGAGGAACGTTTGGATCAGGCGGGCCAGGCGTTTCGACTCGGAGTTGATCATCTCGCTCAACTGCTTCTGCTTGGCTTCGGAAAGCGAGTAGTTGGTCATGATCTCGCTGGACCCCTGGATGGCAGTCAGCGGCGTGCGCATTTCGTGCGCGGCCCAATGGATGGCTTGCTGGTAGCGGGATTTTTCGGACTCCGAGCGCTTGAGCTGGCGGCGTACGAAGAAGAACTGGAAGGTCGCCGCGCCGGCGCAGCTCAGCCACGCGACCGCGACCGGTCCGAAATAAGGGAAAACGATTCCTTGGCGAAACAGAACCACCGGCAAGGCGTGCGCGATCGCGAGTAGTGCTATTGCCGCCGCGTAGGACATCCAACCGGAGAGCAGCGCGAACGCGACGCCGGCCGCCGCGGCATAGACCAACGACACGCCCACCGTCGCGAGGTTCGAAGACTGTTGTAAGAAATGTCCACGCGCCATCGTCTCAAAGGCGTGCGCGTGTACGGCGACGCCGGGCACATTCTGCCCGTACGGATTCACCAGGCGGTCGCGGGCGGCGGAAAGCGCGGTGATACCGAGAAAGACAGCCTTGCCTTGGAGCAGCGGCGCGTTCTCGCGGATCTTCAGCGCCGAAATCGTGGGGACGCCGTCCGGCAGGTAGCGGATCAGCATGGCGCGGCCCCGGTCGGATCGGGCCGCCGGGATGATGACGGAGCCGATCTGGAGGTCGTCGGGCGATTCCACGATCGGCTCGCCGCGGAAGATGCGGAAGGCTTCGAGTGCGAGCGCCCACCGCCTGACATTGCCTTTTGTTCCCTGCGCGGTTTCCTCCAACGCTGTTTCTTCGAGTGACAGCTCCCGGCTGACGCCATCGGCGCGGTCCTGCTCGGGATGCACGTGCCCCAGGGCGACGGCGGCGCTCGCGAAACGCGGCAGGGGATCTTCCCATTTGCTTGCATGATTCGGCGATGGTTCGCCGACCAGTTCGCATGGCAGAATCAGGTTGCGCGTGTCGTGAAGCGCGGCTTCGAGACGCGCGTCTTCCAGATCGTCGCCCTTATCGCTGAGAATCACGTCGAGCGCGACGGTTTTCGGGTGTGCAGCGGCTAGTTGCGCAAGTGCTTCCGTCAGGATCGGACGGATACGGCGCATGCCGCCCTGAGCGCCGAGCGTTTCCTCATCGATCGCGATTACGACAGACTCCGGAGGGCGCGGGTCCGGCGCCGACATCCGCGTCAGCGTGTCGTAAGCGTAATTATCGATGCGCGATCCCAGCCACCCGGCCAAGGTGCCGATGACAAAGCATCCGGCAAGCACGGAAACGTAGGCCAGATTGCGTTTGAGAGATCCACCGCGCATTCACAGATAAGTATACGTGGCGGCAGATTTCTAGTTTGGTTTTTCCTTCTCGGGCGATAATGAATTCAATAGGTCACGGATGAGGCCACTTGTTTCAGGAACCATTTGCTAATGCCGCCGACGATAGAGGTCAAATCGCCTGACGATGGGATTAGAGCGCAACGCGAAGCGACAGCGCAGCGCGTGATCAATCTTCACGGCGATCAGCTTCCCGACGCCAGCTTGCTGTGTCTTCTTGACGATCAGGATTGGCAACCATTTAAGGCCGCTACCGGCGCGCGGAGCCGAGGTTTTTACAAACCCGTCAGGAGGAAGGACTCTGATTGGGAGATGGCGCCATACTACGTCGTCAAAAGCCTGTTCGATGTTGAAGGGCGGCCTCTATTTGACAACTTCGTATATCTGTACGGGAGCACCTGTTCGACTGACCTAGGCCTAGCCATGACCCTGTCGCACGAACTGCGGCACTTCGTTCAACACGACCTTTTGCCCACGCTTTGGGCCGCAAACGCACTCGTTACGCGCCTCTTGAGCGACCTTTCGATGCCTGAGGTTCGGGCGATGGGTGTCTCCGGCTGGTGTGACGTTCCGCACGAGCGCGATGCGATGCTTGCCGCTAAGAGCGCGGCGGAGGGGCTGTTTGGGATCGAGCTCGTGACGCGATATATTGACTCGAAGATAGCTCAACGCGTTACAGATCAAGACGCTGACGACTGGCGCTGCATTCGAGGACTTGTCACGTCGGCTGCGTTTGACTGGGTTAACGAAACAAGGTTGTTCTTCCCAAGACTGAAGGGCCACAAGCATGTGCTTGAGGCATACCTCAGGGAAAGCGTGGACGACGCTGACTTCAAGGGCGTCAATCTGGAGGAACTGTTAGGTGGCGTGCGCGATCGATCATAAGCTAATGGACGGCCACCGTTCCCCGAATTTTCCGCCAAGAGATTCCGGCTAATTGCGCGTTATCCTGTGGTTGTGAAGCGATCCACGTCCAAGAATCCTCGGACGGTAGCACCAGCCAAACCTACCACCAAACTTGCCCGGCTGAAAAAGCGCGCGTGCGTGGTCGGCGACCCGGACTCCATCGTTTACATGGATTGGTCGAAAGAGTGGTCCGAGTTGAAGAACCCACCGAACCGTGGTCCACGGTAGAGGTCTCCACTGTCATCCCGAGCGCAGTCGAGGGATCTGCTTTTTGTCCTTCCGTTGCCAGTGCTCTAAAAGCAGATCCCTCGACTGCCGCTCGGGATGACGCGCGTTGTGTATATGACTACGTGGGGGGGCAAACCTACGCTGACTTCCGGTTCCTCATCAGATCGATCACCAGCAGTCCCGCGCCGATCGTGATTGCGCTATCGGCTACGTTGAACGACGGGAATTCGTAGCTCCCGATAAACACCTGGATGAAATCCGTCACGGTGCCGCGGAAGATGCGGTCGATCAGGTTACCGAGCGCGCCGCCGAACACCAGCGTCAACCCCGTCCGCATGAGTGATCCCCGAATGCCCGACGGCGAGTCCGGTGCGCGCCACAGCAGCATGCCGACGATCGCCAGCACTGCCGTCGAAAGTCCGATCAGAACCAGCTTGCGAATAATGGGCGACGCGTCGGCCAACATGCTGAACGCGGCTCCCGGATTTTCGGCGTGAACAATATTGAAAATGCCGGGGATCACCGGGTAAACGTCGGCGGAAGAAAAGTTGTGCAGGATGCCCAACTTAGTGATGCGGTCGAGCACGACCACCGCGATCGCGATCACCGCCGAGCGCACGCGCGAGTTCATTCGAGCATTTCCCCGGGCGCTTCCATTTCCTTAAGAGCCGCCGAGCACCAATCGCACACGGTTGGGTACTTCGGATCGTCGCCAACGGCCGTGGAATATTTCCAACAGCGCTCGCACTTCGCGCCGTCGGCGCGCTCGACCGTTACCTGCAACTCCGCGCCGGGCTCCAGGATCACTTGCGAAACGATGAAGAGCGCCGGTAAATCGGCCGCGTATTCGGGCAAGGGGAAGCCCGCGAGCCGCACCTTCGCTTCGAGCGATGTGCCGATCAGCTTGTTCTGGCGCGCCTCTTCCAGCGCCTTCAACACGACTTCGCGGATCTCCATCAGCCGCCACCAGGTCTCTATTTTCGCGGCATCGAGGCCCGATGTAAGCTCCTCAGGGTCCGGCAGCAAAGCAAGATGCACGCTTTCCGGCGCGCCCGCCGGCTTCTTCGTGTAGCTCCACACTTCCTCGGTGGTGAACGAAAGCAGCGGTGCGGCGAGACGCGTCAGCGCATAGTGGACCTTGTACAGCGCCGTCTGGCCGCTGCGGCGCGCGCGGCTCTTGGTCGCGGCCGTGTACAGGCGATCCTTCAGCACGTCGAAATACACGGCGCTCAAGTCCGTGGTAGCGAAATCGTAAATGGCGCGGTAGACCTTGTGGAAGGCCATCTCGTTGTACCAGGCGCGGCAGCTCCGGACCAGATTCTCGGCCCGCGCCAGGATCCAGCGATCGATTTCGAGCATCTCCGCGGCCGGCACGGCATCGGCGGCGGGATCGAAATCGGCAAGATTTCCCAGCGCATACCGGAACGTATTGCGCAGTTTGCGATACGCCTCGATCAGGCGGCTGACGATGGTGTCGGAGAAGCGCACGTCCTCGGTGAAATCGACCGACGCGGTCCACAGGCGCAGCAGCTCGGCGCCATATTTGTTCATGATCTTCTCGACTTCTTCGGCGCCCTTGGATTTCGAGAGAGCGTGGCCTTCGCCATCGAGCACCCAGCCACTGGTGGCCGACGCGCGATAGGGGGCCGTGCCGCGCAGGCCGACGGCAACCAGCAGCGAGCTGTGGAACCAGCCGCGGTATTGATCGCCGCCTTCCAGATACATGTCGGACGGCCACGGAAGATCGTTCTGGGGGGTCAGCACCGCCAGGTGGCTCGCGCCGGAATCGAACCAGACGTCCAGGATGTCGTTCTCTTTGCGAAACGACGTCCCGCCGCATTTCTTGCAGACCCCTTCCTCGCCGATCAGTTCCGCGGCGCTCTTCGAATACCACACGTCGGCCGTGTGTTTGCGGATCAACTCCACCACGCGGTCCAAAACTTTGCGATCGGTGAAAGGCTCGTGGCAGGCTTCACAGTAGAACACCAGGATCGGCACGCCCCACGCGCGTTGGCGCGAAATGCACCAGTCGGGGCGCGTCGCGATCATATTGCCGATGCGCTCCTCGCCCCAGGAGGGATTCCACTTAACCTTTTGAACCGCCTCCAGAGCGCGCCGGCGGAAGTGATTGTGCTCCAGGTTGATGAACCACTGCTCGGTGGCGCGGAAGATGGTCGGATTGTGGCAGCGCCAGCAGTGCGGATAGCTGTGCTCGATCTTGCGTTCGGAGGCGAGCGCGCCGGCACGCTTCAAGATCTCAATGACCAGCGGATTGCCCGCCCAAACCGTCTTGCCGATCAGTTCTTCGGGCAGGCGTCCTTCGGCGCCGCTAGCGTGATAAAAACGCCCGGCTCCATCCACGGGGCAGTAGACGGAAAGGCCGTTGGCGAGGCCGATCTGGTAATCCTCCTGGCCATGCCCGGGAGCGGTATGGACCGCGCCGGTGCCCTGTTCGAGCGTCACATGATCGCCCAGGATGCCGAGCGACGTGCGGTCCAGAAAGGGATGGCGGAAAAGGGCGCCATCGAGCTTCGAGCCTTCAAAGGCCGCGAGCACCTTCGGTTCAGCCCAGCCGCAGGCTTCGCCCGTGGCTTGCAGGAGATCCACGGCGACGATGTAGACTTCGCCGCCATCCTCACCTTGGACTTCGGCCGCAGCGTACATGAATTTCGGATGGAAGCAGATGCCCAGGTTAGCGGGGATGGTCCACGGAGTGGTGGTCCAGATGAGCCCCCAGACCTTCTTGCCTTTGAGGGCGGGGTCGATGGCCTCCGGGTCCGACGTCAGCGCGAACTTCACCCAGATCGAGGGGCTGGAATGGTTCTCATATTCCACCTCGGCCTCGGCGAGCGCCGTGCGGTCGTGGATGCACCAGTGGACGGGCTTCAGTCCTTTATAGACATACCCCTGGTCGAGAAATTCGACGAAGGCTCCGGCGATGACAGCCTCGTATTCGGCGCTCATGGTGAGGTAGGGATCGTCCCAGCGGCCGAATACCCCTAGCCGGATGAAATCCTTGCGCTGCAGATCGACGTACTTTTCGGCGTACTTTCGGCACGCCGCGCGAACTTGAGCCGCCGACATGCCGGCCTTTTTCGAACCTAACTGGCCGTCTACTTTGATCTCGATCGGCAGCCCGTGGCAATCCCAGCCGGGCACGTAGGGAGAGTCGTAACCCTCCATTGTCTTGACTTTTACGATAAAATCCTTCAACAATTTGTTGAAGGCATGTCCGAGGTGAATATTGCCATTCGCATAGGGCGGACCGTCGTGCAGTATATAGGTCGGACGGCCTTTGCGGGTGGTCCGAATCTGGCGGTAAATGCCTGACTGACCCCAGCGCGCCAGGAGCTTCGGCTCCAATTGCGCGAGGCTCGCTTTCATCGGGAAATCGGTGCGCGGAAGGTGGATGGTCTTCTTAAGGTCACTCTTGAGGTCGGGGGATTCCATCGGGGTATCCACCCATGGTACCCGATCGACAAGGGCTTTCAAATGAAGCAACTGACGGCTGGAACTGAAAAGCCTACTTTTGTTGTTGACAGACGGCAAAGTTCCGCTTAAGATTCTGTTTCGTTCTGCAAGAGCCTTGTTCCGCTAAGGTCCTCGAATGACATTCCAGATCGGCGAGAAGGTCATTTACCCCAACCACGGGGTCGCCACCATCGAGAACATCAGCAGCCGCGCGTTCGCCGGCCATTTTGAGCGCTATTACCTGCTTCGTCTCACCTACAACCTCACCGTGATGGTCCCCTTGTCGCATGCCGAACACGTGGGCCTGCGGAAGGTAACGCGCAACGGGGATGTGTCGCGGGTTCTGGAGTACCTGGGCGAGCGGCGCTGCGCGCGCAGCCGCGACTGGAAAGACCGCTTCCGCGAAAACACCGAGAAGATGAAAAACGGCAGCCTGCTGGAGATCGCCGAGGTGCTGAAGAGCCTGCTGCTGCTGCAGGCGGAGAAGCCGCTTTCCTTCCGGGAAAAGAAGATGCTCGACCGGGCCCGCCACATGCTGACGGTGGAGTTCTGCACGTCGCGGGGCAGGTCGGAATCGGATGCGGTGAAGGCGCTCGATGAGGCGCTGGCCAAGGCGCAATTGCGGCTGCCCGAGCCGATGTAGTCCGAGCGCCCCGTTCAGCGTCTTTTCAGTATCTTGGCCCGCCGGTCTCTACAGCAACCCGCGCCAGATCGCGTCCAGCTTCAAGACCAACCCTTTTAATGGGCCCTCACCCGCGATCTCGTCGATTCCCTTGCGCGTCGCTGGCGCGCGGCCTTTGCGATATACGTAGACCGTCCGATGATCCCCGTCGATCAGCCAGCCGAGCTCGACGCCGTTGGCGATCCACACTTCCATCTTTTCCTTCGCTGTCTTGAGACGGTCGCTGGGCGACATCACCTCGATTACGAACTCCGGGCAGAGGCGAGGAAATTTACGCCGCTCGGCGTGCGTGACGCGGGCGAGAGATTCGCCGGAGACCCAGGCGGCGTCGGGAGAAAGCGCCGAGCCGTCGGGCAGGATAAACTCGGCGCTCGAATCGAAGGCCTTACCAAGGCCGGTGCGTTCCACCCAGCGATCCAGTTGGGAGTACGCTTTACCACTACGATAAGCGCCTTCTAGGCCTGCAGGAGGCACGATGACGATTTCTCCTTCTGCGGTGCGCTCGCATCGCAGATCGGGATTGGCGCGGCAGAACGCCAGGTACTCTTCGAGGGGTAGGCCGTGTTCGGAGCCGAACACGAGCTTCACGGTTTCGCGTTCAGGCAGCTCGATGGAGCGCATGACTCGATTCTATCGCGCGTCTCTATTTCACGTCGGGCAGATTCATCATCTTCGCGAGCTTCGGCCAGCGCGGGCTCGACCGCAATTCCTTTGCGATGGGCAGCCGGAGGAACCAGGGCATGGTCGGCGAGCGCTGTTCGATCGCCTTCTCCGCCCAATCGGCGGCCTGATCGATTTCCGAACAGACCAGGTGATAGAAGACGAACCCGCGCGATGCGTCGTACGCCGTGCCGTTTCCTAGTTTCTGGAGGATCATCGCTGAGCGCCCAGTATTGCCGGTGCGCCGGAGCAGGCCAGCCAAGGTGCCGATAACCGGCATGGCCCAAGGCGCGAGATCATGTGCCTTCTCAACAGCGTGAACCGCCTCTTCAAGATTCCCCTGCTGCGTATAAATCATGCCGGGCAGGAAATACCCCGTAAAGTAGCTTTCGTCGAGTTCCCTTACTCGATGCGCTTCTTTGACCGCGTCGGCGTACCGGCCGGCTAGAAGGAGGCATTGTCCCATCTGCGTCCGGAAGAACGAGTTGAGGGGATCTTCCCGCAGCGCGGGTGCCATCTCCTCGAGGGCTTTCAGCGGCTGACCCGCGGCTAACAGATGAAAAGCGTAAAGCTGATGCACGCTGGGCGGGATGGGATCGCGGGCCATTGCCAAGCTGAACAGCCGGCCGGCCTCCTTCCAGTCGTAGTCGTAGAGCCCAGTTATCCACCCCAGCGCAGCGAGCGCCTCGGGCAGCGAAGGATCGATGGCCAGCGCTTGTCGCACTGCCGCCCGTGCCCTCGGCATGGCTTCATGAGCGGGCGTAAGACTGAACGAGGCGCGCATAACGAAAAGGAGACCGAGTTCGACGTGAGGGAGCGCATATCCTTGATCAAGCGCGATCGCCCGCTCAAAACACGCTTGGGCGTGGTCCATCGATTGAGGATTAAGTCTATTCAGGTGGTGCCGAGCCCTCAAAAGAGCCTCGTAGGCAGGAAGCTTGGGCGTGTATAACTGGCGCTGAGACGGCTTCGCAGAGAGCTTCATTTTCAGGGCTTCCGCGATCGCCGCAGCGATCTCATCCTGCAATTCGAACACGTCCGCCATCTCCCGGTCATAGCGCTCCGACCACAAATGCGCTCCATCCTCGGCATCGATCAACTGCGCCGTGACGCGAATCCGATTGCCGGCCCGCCGCACGCTGCCTTCTAAAATCGTCGCGACTCCGAGCGTCTCGGCGATCTTGCGGATGTCCTGCTCTTTTCCCCGGAACGCGAAGGCGGAGGTGCGGGCGATCACCTTAAGGCCAGGAATGTGCGCGAGCACGTTGATGATCTCCTCGGCGAGGCCGTCGCTGAAGTATTCCTGATCTTTGTCCGCGCTCATGTTGGCGAACGGCAGCACGGCAATCGAGGGTTGCGCTTGCTTGCTAACTGCAGGCCTTGCCGCGCATTGTTCCAGAGCCAATTTCAGTTCTGCGGCGCTCTGGAAACGATCGGCGGGAGCTTTGCGGAGACAGCGCATGACGATGCGCGCGAGGTCCGATGAAGTCTCCAGAGGCGCCGGTTCGCCGCGCACGACCGCGTTTAGAACATCGAGCGTTGATTCGCCGCGAAAAGCGCGCTGGCCGGAAAGCATCTCATAAAGCACCGCGCCGAGGCTGAAGATGTCGGATCGCTCATCGAGCGATTTGCCCTCGGCCTGCTCCGGCGCCATATAGGCGAGCGTGCCGGCCAACGATCCGTCCATCGTTTTGGTCACGTCGGAATCGGCGTCTGCCATCAGTTTGGCCAGCCCAAAGTCAAGAAGCTTGACCGCTCCTCTTGCTGTCACCAGGATGTTGCCAGGTTTCAAATCGCGGTGCAGGATACGCTTACCGTGGGCCTCTTCGAGCGCCGCGGCAATCTGGATCGCCAGGCGTACAGCATCCGCCGCGGGCATCGGCCCGCGCAGCGGTTTGCCCTCCACGTACTCCATCACCAGGTAGTCGGGGCCGACGTCGTGCAGCGTACAGATGTTCGGGTGATTCAGTGCGGCAATCGCCCGGCCTTCCTGCTCGAAGCGGGCGCTGTGCCGTCCGTGAAGGCGCTTCACGGCAACGATCCGGTCGAGCCGCGTGTCGCGCGCCTTCCAAACCTCGCCCATACCCCCGGCTCCGATAGACGCGATCAGGACGTAGGGACCAAGCTCGGTCCCCTCAACCCAGGGAGCCATCGTCTTTCGATTTTAGCGGAAACTCCGCGTGCTCGAAGGCGGCGCCGCGATACCTATGACTGAACCGATATCCCGCGTCTCTATTTCACGTCGGGCAGGTTCATCATTTTCGCGAGCTTGGGCCAGCGCGGGCTCGACCGCAGATCCTTGGCGATGGGGAGCCGCAGATAGATAATCATCAAGGAATCGCGCTGTTCGATGGCCTTTGCGACGCAGTCAGCGGCCTTTTCGATTTCACCGCAGAGAACATGGAAAATAGCCAAGCCCCGCGGAGCTCCGTACGCCTGCCCCGGTCTTAGCTTCTCAAGGAACGTTTCCGCCCGGCCAGTATCTCCGCTAAGTGCCAGCACTCCCGCGAGCAGTCCAATGACCTGCGGAACCCCGGGCGTGCTGGCATATGCGCTCTCGGCGCAGGCGCGCGCTTCCGCAAGCTCTCCTCGTAACGCATAGCTTATGACCACATTGCCGAGCGCCGGCTGAAAGTTTTCGTCGATCTCGAGGACCTGGCGGAGCTCGGCCTCCCCCTCCGCTTCGCTGCCTGCGGCGAGGAGGCATACTGCCAGGCGTATGCGGAAAAAAACGTTGAGAGGGTCTTGCTTGCATGCGCGCTCGACCTCGTGCACGGCTTCCCGCGGCCGTCCAATGGCCAGCAGGTAGAAAAGACCGTAAAGATCGCGCACATAGGCTGGAACCGGGTCGCGAGCCATCGCCAGCCGGAATCGCCGCTCGGCCTCCTTCCAGTCGTATTCGTAAATTCCAGCCACGACACCCAGGATGGCTTGCGCCTCCGGCAGCGCGGGGTCGATCTCCAGCGCCCTTCTCGCCGCCTCGCGCACCATAGGCATGGCTTCTCGCGCCGGCATAACACCCAGTACCGCGCGGTCGAGAAAGCAGTCGCTAAGCCCCACGTGGGCCAGAGCGAATTTCGGATCGAGAGCGATCGCCTGCTCAAAGCACTCTCTTGACCGCGCCAGCGCTTCCGAGGTGAACCTGGCCACGTGATGACGGCCCTTCAGATAAGCCTCATAGGCGGGAAGATTGGGCGTGTAGTGCCGGGCAGGCTCGGCCGAAAGCTTCATCTGGAGAGCCGCGGCGATGGCTTGTGCGATCTCATCCTGCAAATCAAAGACGTCCGCCAGCTGGCGGTCGTAGCGCTGGGACCATAGATGCGTCCCGTCGGAGGCGTGAATCAATTGGGCGGTGACGCGCAGGCGGCTCCCCGCGCGCCGCACGCTTCCTTCCAAGACGCTCGTCACGCCCAGCGTTTCAGCGATCTTTCGTATGTCTTCGTTCTTGCCTTTGAACGCGAACGCGGAGGTACGCGCGATCACCTTCAGGCCCGGAATTTGTGCTAGCAGGTTGATGATTTCTTCGGCCAGTCCGTCGCTGAAGTATTCGTTGTCCTCGTCGCGGCTCATGTTAGCGAACGGAAGCACGGCGATGGAAGGCTGCCGGTCGATGGGTTTGACGAAGACTTGCTCCAATGCCGCCTTTAATTCCGCGGCCGTTTGAAATCGCTCGCCCGGCTGCTTGGCGAGACACCGGGTCACGACGCGTTCAAGCGCGGCCGGGACTTCTAAGCGGCTTGGCTCGTCGCGCAGAACGGCGCTCAGTACTTGGGCCATGGTGTCGCCGCCGAACGCGCGTCTTCCCGATAGCATCTCGTACAGAACCGCGCCGAAGCTGAAGATGTCGGAGCGTTCGTCGAGCGTCTTCCCTTCGGCCTGTTCCGGCGCCATGTAAGCGGCCGTGCCGAGCAGCGAGCCTTCGATCGTTTTCGTGACCCCGGTATCGGAATCCGCCAGCAGTTTGGCGAGCCCGAAATCGAGGAGTTTTACTGCGCCCTTCGCCGTGACCAGAATATTGGCGGGCTTCAGGTCGCGGTGCAGGATTCGTTTGCCGTGGGCTTCCTCGAGCGCCGACGAGATCTGAACTGCCAGCCGCACCGCCTCCTCGACGGCCAGAGGGCCGGAAAGCGGTCTCCCTTGGACGTACTCCATCACGATGTAGTCCGGCCCGATGTCGTAGATCTGGCAAATGTGCGGATGATTCAGCGCGGCAATCGCCCGGCCTTCCTGCTCTAAACGCGCCGCGTGCCCGGAGGCCAGACGCTTGAGGGCGACGATGCGGTCCAGCCTCGCGTCGCGCGCTTTCCATACCTCGCCCATGCCTCCCGCGCCGAGGGGCGCAAGGATTTCATAGGGTCCGAGGCGCGAGCCTGCATCCAGGGGCATGAGGTTGGAACGATTCTACCGCACGCGGGCGGAGATCCCGCGTCCGAGGGCGCCTTCTCGCACGATCCTAAATATATGCTGTCTCGGTGAGCCGCGACCAGTTTAAGGGAGCCGTGACCAAAGGAAGCGGTTCAACCGCCGGCCTCCGGGCAAGCCCTCGCTGGTATCGAAATCGCAATCACACGCCGATCTATCCGATCGGGACAACGATCCGCGACCGCAGAGAGCGGTTAAGCACTGCTATCGTCACGACCGGGACACCTTCCTAGTGCACGCGCTCTTTGATCCGCTCCTTGGTCACCAGCTCGTCGAAGATCGCCAGCACCTGCTTCCGATACTGATAGACGCGATGGAGTTTTTCTTTCACCCGGGATTCCGTGCGATGCCGCAGCAGCAATTTGTCCAGCAGTTTGCGGGGGACGTCGATATCGCGGCGCAGGGTGTCGGCCGAGTGTCCCCGCAGGAACAGGCCGTAAAAGAGCGCCGCCTCCCGCTGGGGAGCCAGGGGATCGGTCTCCTCCATCCATTTGCCCGGCGTTGCCATGATCGGCACCAAAAATAGCCGCACCAAAAACAGCAGTATAAACGGACGCATCGCCGTTCGCAATAGGCCCCGGCCGAGTTTTTTGTCCGTAGAATGGAGGGGTATGCAAACCCCGTGCCGCGTTCCGAAGCTCTGTCGCTTTCTGATTCCTTCCTTGATGCTCGCGCCGGCCTTGTTTGCCGATGGCGTCACGCAGATCTACGACGGTCAAGTCAAAAGCATCGAGGGCGACATCCTCAGGCTGGCCGAAGCTATGCCCGCCGATAAGTACGACTTCGCGCCGAGCGCCGGCGCTTTCCACGGCGTGAGAACGTACGCCCAGCAGGTCAGACACCTCGCGACGGTCATATACATGCTTGCGGGCGCGGTGCTGGGAGAGAGGCCGCCGGTAGATATCGGCACGGACGAAGACGGCCCGGCGGCGGTGCGTACAAAGGCGCAACTGGTCGAGTACCTGCGAGGCTCGATCGCCTTCGCGCACAAGGCCATGGCGTCGCTGACCCAAAAAAACGAGCTCGACGACATCACGGCGCCCGGCGGGGATGGCAAGATCAAGCGCGTGGAGGCGGCATCGGAGATCGCCTGGCACAGTTTCGATCATTACGGGCAAATGGTCGTTTACGCCCGCATGAACGGCGTGATCCCGCCGTCCAGCATGCCCGCCCCGACTCCGGCGAAGAATTAGGCGTTCGCCATCCGGCGGGATGCGCTGCACCAACGGGGCAGCCGCGCTGCCGCGGACACACTTCCGGTCACACAAGACACACATATAGTGGGGGCGCCCCCTGCCGTTTTTTACTCTCTCGGCGGAGAGTCCGTCGTTTATCGCGCACGGCGCGCTGTCCGTCTTAACCCGCAGCGGCTTGGGGCCAGTTAACGCACCGGCAAGCACCCATCGCACGAAGACCCGCACAGTTTATCCGGAGAACTGCTTTTGGTCGATTCGGCCCTCCGATGGGAGAGCGCGTCGAACTCCTTCGGCTTCACGATAAACCAAGGAGAGAAAATACGGAGCCTGGCGAAGAGGGAAGTGTTTGAAAAGGCGGCGAAAAGAAGTGTGCGGGGGCGTGTGACCGGCCGGACGGTTGCGCCGGAACGCAGGTAAACCGGAGTTTAACGCAGCGCTTCTTCGCGGCTTGCCTCTCCCGTGGCATCATTAAGCTTGTGCCTAGAGGAGCAATCTTGCAATGATCCGGTATTTGAAGAACGGGCAATCCGCGGCGGCGAAAGCGGAATCGAGCGCGCAGGTGCGCCTGACCGTCGAGGCGATTCTCGACGATATTCAGGCCAACGGCGAGAAGGCCCTGCGGCAGTATTCCGAGAAGTTCGACAAGTGGTCGCCGGCGTCGTTCCGGCTTTCAGAGAGCGAAATTGAAGCTTGCGTCAAGGCGCTGCCGAAGCGCGTGATCGAAGATATTCAATTCGCGCAAACGCAAATTCGCAATTTCGCGCTGGTTCAAAAAGCGGCACTGCGAGACGTGGAGGTCGAGACGATCCCCGGCGTGGTGCTGGGCCACAAGAACATCCCCGTGAATAGCGTCGGTTGCTACGTGCCGGGCGGGCGCTATCCGATGGTGGCGTCGGCGCACATGAGCGTGGTGACGGCCAAGGCCGCGGGCGTGAAGCGCATCATCGCCGCAGCGCCACCTTTCGAAGGGGCGCCGCATCCGGCGATTGTCGCGGCGATGCACCTGGGCGGAGCGACGGAGATTTTCGCGATCGGCGGCGTCCAGGCGGTGGCGGCGATGGCGCTGGGCACCGAGAGCATCGCGCCGGTGGATATGCTGGTGGGTCCCGGCAACGCGTATGTGGCGGAAGCCAAGCGCCAGTTATTCGGACGCGTGGGGATCGACCTGCTGGCAGGTCCCACGGAGACGCTGATCATCGCCGACGATACCTGCGACGCGGAGATGGCCGCGGTCGACCTGATCGGGCAGGCTGAGCACGGCCCAGGAAGTCCCGCGGTGCTGCTGACGAATTCCAGAGAACTGGCGGAGAAGACTCCTGCGCAGATCGAGAAATTGTTTTCTTGGCTGCCCACGGCGGCGATCGCGCGCGAGGCATGGCAGAATAACGGCGAGATCATCCTGTGCGACACGCTCGAGGAGATGGTCGCCGAAGCGGATCGCATCGCCTCCGAGCACGTGCAGGTGATGACGCGCGATCCGGATTATTTCCTCGATCGCATGACCAATTACGGCGCGTTGTTCCTGGGCGTGCGCACCAACGTGGCGTTCGGAGATAAAGTGATCGGCACGAATCACACGCTGCCGACCATGAAGGCGGCTCGCTATACGGGCGGGCTGTGGGTCGGCAAGTTTATCAAGACCTGCACGTATCAAAGAGTGCTGACGGACCAGGCGTCGGCGACGATCGGCGAGTATTGCTCGCGGCTGTGCGCGATCGAGAATTTCGCCGCGCACAAGGAGCAGGCGGATTTGCGGGTGCGACGCTACGGCGCGAAGGTAGCATAAGTGCTTCCGGGCCTTCGATCATGCCCGGGGTGCGTCTTCTTCCTTCAAGCAACCTCGCACAATTTCAACTGCTATCATTGAGGCTGGTACGCATTGTGGTATGATGCAGCGTTCACAGCCGTGCCAAACACGAATGGTTTCAGCACGTTAGCGGAGCATTATGCGGATCACGGGGCCGAGTTTGGAAGCGCCACCATGGCAGACTACTCGCACTTAGCCGATGAGTTGTGGGTTTCTCCGAAGCCTCGACACGTCGAGGAGTGCAAGCGGAGGAGAGGAGACACTTTAAGATTTGACACACGAAGCGAATCATTCGGCGCGGTGGATAAAAATAACATGATTCGCACTTTCTTTAAGCCGATCCCATGTCATAGGGTTCCGATGCCGCTACGGAACGCGATGCGGCAAGAGGGACGCTGCCATGGCTGGGCCGATAACCTGACGTATTTCCGGGAGGCATGCAAGCAATGGTGACCGACAAAACCTGTCCAGTTTGCGGTTATGAAATGGACGAGGGACCCAGGGATTACAATATCTGCCCCTCCTGCGGAACCGAGTTTGGTTTGCATGATGTGAACTCAACCATTCACGATCTACGACAGGCGTGGATTGGACGTGGCAAGGATTGGCACAGCACTGTCGTGCCACGACCAGATCGATGGGACCCGTCCCTGCAGCTTCAAAAGCTGTTGGTTGAGGGGCTGAAAAAATAGACCGCGCGGCCCGTCACTCCGCCGTCAGGCTAACGGATTCGGTCTGTCAAGTGAAAAGTTACCCCAGGTAGCATTAAAAATGGCGAACGCTCATGGACGACCTGTTGCGATTGTTTTCGGCGGAGCGGGCGGAATCGGCTCGGCGATTTGCAGGAAACTCGCCGAA
Organism: Bryobacteraceae bacterium; assembly: GCA_035934795.1. Taxonomy (GTDB): domain Bacteria; phylum Acidobacteriota; class Terriglobia; order Bryobacterales; family Bryobacteraceae; genus Palsa-187. The sequence continues at coordinate 72,923 of DASYXM010000058.1, forward strand.
TCGGGAATACAGGTCGTGGTCGGTTACAACACCGCGACCGGAAATGCCGAAGTGTTGGCGAAATCGCTCCCGGGCTACGGGCATTCGGCGAGGCACGCGCCGGTAACGGACACGGCCGCGCTCGCTAAACTGGCCGAGGGGATCGCGGCCGATTACGGACGTTGCGACGCGATCGTCAATTGCGCCGGCACTACGCGATTCGTGAAGCATTCCGACCTGGCGTCGCTCGGCGATGAATTGATCGACAAAATTCTGGCGACCAACGTGCGTGGAGCGTTCGCGACGGTGCGGGCGTTCCAATCGCTGCTCGAAAAGAGTACGCTCAAGGGCGGCGGAGTGGTGGTGAATCTTTCTTCTGCGGCGGGCAACATCGCGATCGGGAGCAACGTGATGTATTGCGCGTCGAAGGCGGCTCTCGATAATATGACAAAGTCTTTGGGGCGGGCGCTCGCGCCGCGCATCCGCGTGGTGTCGGTGGCGCCGGCGCTGGTGGATACGGAGTTCGTGAAATCGCTGGATCAGGCGTGGCGCGATGCGCAGGCGGCCAGCACGCCGATGGGAAGGCTCGCGACGCCCGAGGAAATCGCGGCGGCGGTGGCGGCGGCGATCACCACGCTGACGTTCACCACGGGATCGATCCTGCAGGTGGATGGCGGACGAACATTAGGAGTTTAGAAAGGGACCGATGACATCAGGCAATCTTAAACTGCACGTTTTCGTTCTGGTGAGTCTGGCGTCTTTCGCGGGACTGGCGCAGGCGCAGGCGCCCCTGGCTCAGGGCGTCTCCTTGCCGCCGTACCCGGCGCGCGCGAATCCGCTGGACAAAATCACGCCGGTAACAGATGCGAAGCTGGCGGCGCCTCCGGCGGAGGATTGGCTGAGCTGGCGGCGCACGCTGGACGACGTGGGATTCAGCCCGCTGAAACAGATCAACAAAGGCAACGTCGCGAATCTGCGGGTGGCCTGGAGTTGGTCGCTGCCCAACGGCCCCAACGAGACCGCACCGTTGGTGCACGACGGAGTCGTTTTCGTGCAGGGATTCGGCGACCGCGTGCAGGCGATCAACGCCGCCACCGGCGACCTGCTGTGGCAATATTCGCGGGAGCTGGGCAAGGAGTACGCGCCGAGCGTCAAGCGCGCCATATCGCTTTACGGCGACAAGGTGTTCCTGCCGACCTCCGACGTCCACATGGTGGCCCTGGATATCAAGACCGGCAAGGTGGTGTGGGATCGCGAGATCGGCGATTTCAAGGCCGGGTTTCGCATGAACGGAGGAACGCTGGCCGCCAAGGGTAAAGTGATGGTCGGCACCACGGGTCGCGCGCAGGGCGGAAACTACATCATCGCGCTGGACGCGAATACGGGGCAGGAAGCCTGGCGGTTTTACGCCATCGCGCGGCCGGGCGAGCCGGGAGGCGACAGCTGGAACGGCCTCTCGCTCGAGCAGCGCAACGGCGCCTCCGTATGGACGGCGGGGAGCTACGATCCCGTGCTGAACCTGGCCTTCTTCGGCCCCGGGCAGACCTACGATACGGCTCCCGTGCGCGTTCCCGTGAACAAGCCGGGAATCACCAACGACGGACTGTATACGGATACAACCATCGCGCTGAACCCGGATACGGGCAAGCTGGTATGGCATTTCCAGCATCAACCCAACGATCAGTGGGACCTGGATTGGGCCTTCGAGCGGCAACTGATCCGGCTGCCCATCGACGGCCAGATGAAAACCGCGGTGGTTACCGCCGGCAAGCAGGCCATCTACGACGTGCTGGACGCCGCCACCGGGAAATACGTTTTCTCGATGGACCTGGGGCTGCAGAATTCGGTGACCGCGATCGATCCCAAGACCGGCGCGAAGACCGTCGATGCGAAGACCGTGCCGGGCGACGGTGAAATCAAGACCGTGTGCCCGCACGTGGGCGGCGCAAAAAACTGGCTGCCGGCTTCCTACAACGCCGACCGCAAGACGCTGTACGTACCGATGGTGGAATCCTGCATGGATATGGTTCCGGTCAAAGGCAACGAGAAGGCCAGCCTCTCGACCGGCGTCCGCATGGTGGTGCGGCCGCGGCCGGATAGCGACGGAAAGTTCGGGCGGCTGGAGGCTTTGAATCTCGAAACGCGCAAGGTCGCCTGGATGCAGAGGCAAAGGGCTCCCATCAGCACCGGTACTCTCGCGACCGCGGGCGGCGTGGTATTCGTTGGGTCGGTCGACCGGGTGATTCGCGCTTTCGACGACGCCAACGGCAAGGTGCTGTGGGAGGGGCGGCTCAACGACGCGCCGAACGCTCCCCCGATCAGCTTCGGCGCGAACGGCAAGCAGTACCTGGCGGTGGTCGCCGCCGGTGGAGCGCCGCAGACGGTCGGGTTCCTGAACCTGGTGCCGGAGATTCAGAATCCGCCGGACCGCTCGGCGACGCTGTGGGTGTTCGAGTTGCCGTAGCCTCCGCCTGTTTTCATAAAAGATTCACGCCGATCGCCGGGATTGTCCGATCGGCTGTCCGCTTGACGGCGCGGCCCAATCGTTCGATGAGGGCGCCAAGGCTCTGAATAACAGCCTAAAATACAACGAGTTACGACATAGAAAGTCTGAAGAATTCGTTGGCTGATAATCTTTTGGAGTGAAGGCTCCCTTGTCAACGGGTAAGATTGGGTTTAGAGTTGGGTTGATCCTATAACCCCCGATGGCGACGGTGTTCAGATTGCCTGCCATGTGCGCGGAATCCAGTTGTTCCTCCTCCAAGCCGAGGGCGCCAGCGGTAGCGGAAGGCTACCAACCTGAACCGACGGGCCGAACCACAAGGAACTCATACATGATCCGCACTCTCGATGTCGCGCTCACTAACTACGCGCCGGGGGCCGGATTGCCCGGGTCCTGGAAGGCCGGGCGGAGCGGCAGATGATTCGCGCTCTGGTCGATTTCGCTCTCAATAACCGGTTCCTGGTGCTGATCGCGGCGGTCCTGCTGCTGGTGTGGGGCGGGATTTCCTTCCATCAACTGCCGGTGGAGGCGTATCCCGACGTCGCCAACAACTACGTGACGGTGATCACGCAATGGCCCGGCATCTCCGCGGAGCAGATCGAACAGCAAGTCACGGTGCCGATCGAGATCGTCGTGAACGGGATCCCGCACTTGTCGTCGTTGCGCTCGGTTTCGATCGCCGGCCTTTCCAGCGTGACGATGATCTTCGACGACGATTCGGAAAACGACTGGAATCGCGAGAAGGTGGTGGAGCGCATTTCACAGGTCTCGCTTCCCGCGGGAGTGCAGGCGCAGATCGGCACGGATTGGAGCCCCGTCGGGCAAATCTATTTTTTCACGCTGAAGAGCACGAATCCGCAGTATGACGTGCTGGAACTGAAGTCGCTCGAGGACTGGGTGATCGAAAAGCAATTCAAGTCTGTGCCCAATGTCGTGGATGTGGCCAGCTTCGGAGGTCCGACGCGCGAGTATCAGGTCCGCGTCGATCCCAACAAGCTGGTCGCCTATGGTTTGAACGTCGCCCAGGTGGAACAGCAACTCACCAACAACAACACCAACGGAGGCGGAAGCTTCATCGAAGCGGGGCTGCAGCAGATCAACGTCCGCTCGGTTGGACTGGTGAAAGACGTGCGCGACATCGAAAGCACGGTGCTGACGACAAAATCGGGCACGGCGCTGCGGGTCCGGAATATCGCGATGGTGCAACAGGGACCCAAAATCCGGCTGGGGCAATTTGCCCGCGCCACGCACCTCCCAGACGGCCGGATCGTCGATGGCGCGGATGTAGTCTCCGGGATCGTCCTGATGCGCAAGGGCGCCGATTCGGATTCGACGCTGGAAGGCATTCACGCCAAGGTGCGGGAGCTGAACGAGCATATTCTGCCGCCCGGCGTGAAGGTAGTTCCGTTTTTGGACCGGAGCGACTTGGTGCACCTGACGACGCACACTGTACTGCATAACCTCACGGAAGGCATTCTGCTGGTTGCGATCATTCTGCTTTTGTTCCTCGGAAACATGCGCGGCGCGTTGATTGTCACGCTCACGATTCCGTTCTCGCTGCTGTTCGCCGCGACGTGCCTCCAGTTGAAGGGCATCCCGGCCAACCTGCTCTCGCTGGGCGCGCTGGACTTCGGGATGGTCGTGGAGGGGGCGGTGGTGATGGTGGAAAACATCGTGCGCCATATGAGCCATTCCCGAGACCGCTCCAAGACGCCGCTGGAGCAAACCAGGGAAGCGGCTCATGAGGTCCAGCGGCCCGTCTTTTACGCGATCGGGATCATCATCATCGCCTACCTCCCGATCTTTACGCTGCAGGCCGTGGAAGGCCGGCTCTTCAAGCCCATGGCGTGGACGGTGGCCTTCGCGCTGCTGGGGTCGCTGATCTTCTCGATGCTGATCGCGCCCGTGATCTCGAGTTTTCTGTTCCGCAAGGGCGCGAGCGAATGGCACAACCCGATCATGACCTTCATCACGACGCAGTATGGGCGCACGTTGCGGGGTGCGATCCGGTTTCGCTGGCTCACTGTGGCGGTCGCGGCGGCGGCGTTCGGCGGGACCGTTTATCTAGCGGCCAGCGGAGTGATCGGCTCGGAATTTCTCCCGCATCTGGATGAGGGCGCGATCTGGGTGCGCGGCACTCTGGCGCCCAGCACCGGCCCGGGCGAAGGCATTCGTTTGGCGAACCAGGCGCGCATTGTGCTGTGCTCGTTTCCGGAAGTTACGCAGTGCACCAGCCAGGTGGGGCGTCCGGACGACGGAACCGATACAACAGGATTCTTCAACACCGAATATTTCGTCGATTTGAAGCCCAAGGAAGAATGGCGTCCCGTCTTCCGGCAGGATAAAGAGGCGCTCATCGCGGCCATGGACCGGGAGCTTGAGAGCATTCCGGGGGTTACCTGGAATTTCTCGCAGCCGATCGCGGACAACATGGAGGAAGCGGTCAGCGGCGTAAAGGGCGAGCTGGCGGTCAAGATCTACGGGGGCGACTTGCGGACCCTGGAAGCAAAGGGCCAGGAAGTCATCAATGTCATGCGCGGGATCAGCGGCGTCCAGGACCTGGGGCTGTTTCGCGTGATCGGACAACCCAACCTGAATTTCGTGGTCGATCGTACGCAGACGGCGCGTTACCAGATCAACGCGACGGACGTTCAGGATGCGGTCCAAACCGCCGTCGGCGGCACGGCGTTGACTCAAGTATTGCAGGAGGAGCGCCGGTACGACCTGGTGATGCGCTACTTGCCCCAGTATCGCGATACGAAAGAGGCCATCGAGAATATCCGTTTGGTTTCTCCCAGCGGGGAGCGCGTATCGCTGGCGCAACTGTGCAAAGTGGAGGTCTCGGACGGGGCGTCTCAGATTTATCGCGAGGGAAATTCCAGGTACGTCGCGCTCAAGTACAGCGTGCGCGGACGCGACCTAGGCAGCACGGTGGAAGAGGCCATTAAGAAGGTGGGCGATCAGGTCAAGCTTCCCACTGGATATACCATCAACTGGGCCGGCGAGTACGCCAGCGCCCAGCGCGCGTCGCGGAGGCTTGCGATTATCATTCCGCTTACGCTGCTGGTCATCTTCGTGATTCTTTTCACGATGTTCGGATCGGTGAAATGGGTGCTGTTGATATTTGCCAATGTGGCGATGGCTCCCATCGGCGGCTTGCTGGCGCTGCTGATAACGGGCACGCACATGAGCGTGTCGTCCGGCGTTGGCTTCCTGGCTCTGTTCGGCGTTTCGGTCCAGACAGGCGTTATCCTGCTAGAGTACATCAACCAACTGCGGGCGCGGGGACACACGATCATCGATGCGGCGGTGGACGGATCCGTGCTCAGGCTCAGGCCTATCTTCATGACCATGGTGGTGGCCTCGCTCGGCCTGCTGCCCGCAGCACTCTCGCGGGGCATCGGTTCCGACTCGCAGCGGCCGTTTGCGATCGTCATCGTAGGCGGACTTATGGGCGCCCTGATCATCGGCGTTTTCCTGTTACCCGTGTTGTACGTGTGGATGGCGCGGGAAAGCGACAAGCTTCCGGCTCCAGAACCAGTGAACAGCGAAATATAGGGGACTAGGCGAGGTAGCCTGGAGCCCCCGCAGCCCTGGCAAATCAAGCGCCAGCCGCGGCTTACCGCCGGCCCGAAGCTGATGGACGTTCGCTACATCGCCGGGCAACGCTTTGCCCGTCCAACCGGATTGTCCGACTGCGTGTCTGTTCGATTGCCCCGCCGAATCGTTTGATTGCGTGCCCCTGCTCATCTCACGGGGGATAATTAAGCTTTAGTTTCCCTCCATGTTACGGTTTGAGCGTATCTGGGACGACGAAAACCGATTCCTTGTCTTCACCATCAGCATAGTGGCGGCGGCAGCCATCGCATTGGCCGATTGGTGGATAGCGCCCTACGTGTCGCTGGGGTTCTTATATTTGTTTCCGATCATGCTGGCGTCGGCCTTCCTTCCTCGTTGGGCCATTGTGGGGGCCGGTATCGGCGCCGCAGTTTTGAGCGACGCTTTCAGCCCGCTGGAAAAATCCGCCGTCCGGTTTGGTTTCGAAGCCTTGGCTCTGATGGGAAGCGGCCTGTTCGTGGCCGAGCTGGTCCGTAACCGGCGGCTGAGCCTGGAGTTGCAGGCTACGCTGCGGGGATTGGTCGAAACCAGCCCTGCGGCCATCGTTACCGTGGACGAGCGCGGTTTCATAGAACTGGCCAACCGCGCCGCCGTGGAACTGCTGGTTCCGCGCGACGGGACGTTGATAGGCACGCCCGTAGCCGCCTACGTTCCCGCGCTGCACCACGCGATGCGCGATGGGGAGGCTCCGCAGTTTCGGGCCTCCATGCAATGCCACGCGCATCGCGGCAATGGCGAGACGTTCATGGCCGAAGTGTGGTTCTCCACTTATAAGCGGGGAAAGTCCAGCAAACTGGCAGCGATCTTCACTGAGGTGGAGGAGCCCTCGGGCGGACCCGTAAGCCCGAACCCCGCCGTGCCGTCGGAGCGTATCCTTTTGAATAATCGTGAGTTGGAAGTCCTGCGCCTGCTCGTCCAGGGACTCGCGAACAAAGAGATAGCCTCGCGGCTCGAGATCTCGGAAAGCGGCGTCAAAAACACCTTGCAGCAGTTGTTTGCCAAGACCGGAGTGCGCACACGAAGCCAATTGGTGCGGGTTGCCGTCGAAGATTACCGTGATCTCCTCTGATTTTCAATAACAATCTCAAATCCAATAAGTTGCAGCCCCCCATAATCTAAAGACTGCCCGGCGAATAATCCTTCGGGCAGGATTATTTGAATCTAAAGACACTCTTGTCAAGCGGCAAGATTGGTTTCCTGGCCGAGCCTCCAAGTTTAAGCTTGAGCTTACAGACTCTCAAAATGGCGGCAGCTCCCAGATTGCCTTGCCGCTTCTGCAGATACCAACGTTTTTTTCCTCCAAGCCGAGGTCACCAGCAGCAACCGACCACTACCGGTCTGAACGTGGAGTGAGCCAGGGAGCCGACACATGATCCGCCGCGCCGTCGATTTCGCGCTCGACAACCGCCTGCTGGTAGTGGCGCTGGCGCTGGTCCTGTTCGTGTGGGGCGTCTACTCGTTTCGGAGTCTGCCGGTGGAGGCCTATCCGGACGTGGCGAACAACTACGTCCAGGTGATCACGCAATGGCCGGGGATATCGGCCGAGCAGATCGAACAGCAGGTCACCATTCCGCTCGAAATCGTGACCAACGGCATCCCGCACCTGGAGCACCTCCGGTCGACTTCCCTGTTCGGTCTCTCCAGCCTGATGCTGATCTTCGACGACGAATCCGCCAACGAGTGGAATCGCGAAATCGTTCTGGAACGGCTCTCGCAGGTCACCCTGCCGCCCGGCGTCGTGCCGCAAATGGGCACGGACTGGAGTCCGGTGGGCCAGATCTATTTCTTCACGCTGCACAGCACCAATCCCCGGTACGACGCGATGGACTTGAAGTCCATAGAAGACTGGGCGATCGAGAAGCAGTTCAAGTCGGTTCCGAACGTGGTCGATGTCGCCAGCTTCGGCGGCCCTACCCGCGAATACCAGGTGCGCGTCGATCCGAACAAGCTGGTTTCCTACGGGCTCAGCCTGGCCCAGGTGGAGCAGCAGCTCACCAATAACAACGCGAATGGCGGGGGCAGCTTTATCGAAGTCGGGCTGCAGCAGATCAACGTGCGGGCGGTCGGGCTGGTGAAAGACGTCCGGGACATCGCCGACACGGTGATCACGTCCAAGGGCGGCACGCCGGTGCGTATCCGGGACCTGGGCACGGTGCAGCAGGGTCCCAAGGTGCGGCTGGGTCAATTCGCCAAGGCCATTCACCGCATGGATGGGAAGATCCTGGACAACGACGATGTGGTCTCTGGAATCGTGCTGATGCGCAAGGGAGCGGATTCGGATTCGACGCTCGAAGGCATTCACGCCAAGGTGAAGGATCTGAACGAACACATTCTTCCGCGCGGCGTGACCGTGGTTCCGTTCCTGGACCGCAGCGACCTGGTCCGCTACACCACGCATACGGTGGAGCACAACCTGGCCGAGGGCATGCTGCTGGTGGCGCTGATCTTGTTCCTGTTCCTGGGCAACCTGCGGGGCGCGCTGATCGTGGCGCTGACCATCCCGTTCTCGCTGCTGTTCGCGTCGATCTGCCTGGACCTGCGCAAGATCCCGGCGAATCTGCTGTCGCTGGGGGCGCTCGATTTCGGCATGGTGGTGGACGGGGCGGTGGTGATGATCGAGAACATCGTGCGCCACATGAGCCGCAGCGACGGGCCGCCGAGGACGCCGAAACAGAAGATCTTCGAGGCGGCACACGAAGTGCAGCGCCCGGTGTTTTACGCGATCGGAATCATCATCACCGCGTATCTCCCGATTTTTACCCTGCAGCGCGTCGAGGGGCGGCTGTTCAAGCCCATGGCCTGGACCGTGGCGTTCGCGCTGCTGGGCGCGCTGCTGTTTTCGATGATCGTCGCGCCGGTGCTGGCGAGCTTCGCGTTCCGCAAGGGCGCCAAGGAGTGGCACAATCCGCTGATGACGCTGCTGACGCGCGGATATCGCGCCTCGCTTCACTGGGCGATCCGCCGGCGCTGGCTGACGGTCGGGGTGGCCGCGGCGAGCCTGGGCGGCGCCTATGCGCTGACGACCTTGATCGGGTCCGAGTTCCTTCCCCATCTGGATGAGGGAGCCATCTGGGTGCGCGGAACGCTGGCGCCCAGCACGGGGCCGACCGAGGGCATCCGTCTGTCCAATCAAGCCCGCATCGTGCTGGCGAGCTTCCCGGAAGCGACGGTGATTACGAGTCAGGTAGGCCGTCCGGACGACGGCACGGACGTCACCGGCTTTTTCAACACAGAATATTTCGTCGACCTGAAGCCGAAAGAGCAGTGGCGTCCCATGTTCCGCCAGGACAAGGACGCCTTGGTCGCGGCCATGAACCGGGAACTGATCAAGATTCCGGGCGTGATCTGGAATTTCTCGCAGCCCATCTCCGACAACATGGAAGAGGCCGTCAGCGGCGTGAAGGGCGAGCTCGCCATCAAGGTTTACGGCGACGATCTCAAGGTGCTGGAGGACAGGGGAGACCGAATTGTCAATGTGATGCGCACGGTGGCCGGCATCGAGGACCTGGGGCTGTTCCGCGTCCTGGGGCAGCCGAACCTGAATTTCACCGTGGACCGGACCGCCGCCGCCCGCTACCAGTTGAACGTCGCCGACGTTCAGGACGCCGTTCAGACGGCGGTGGGCGGCAACGCGCTCACCCAGGTGCTCGACGGCGAGCGGCGCTACGACCTGGTGCTGCGCTATCAGCCGCAATTCCGGACGACGAAGGAAGCGATCGAAGGCATTCGCATGGTCTCTCCGACCGGTGAACGCGTCGCGCTGAGCCAGCTCACCCAGGACCACGTGGTGGACGGCGCCTCGGAGATTTACCGGGAGGGCAACCAGCGCTACGTAGCCATCAAATACAGCGTACGCGGGCGGGACCTGGGAAGCGCAGTGCAGGAGGCCATCGGCAAGGTGGATCGCCAGGTGCCGCTGCCGGAGGGCTATCACATCGATTGGGCCGGCGAATACGAAAGCCAGCAGCGCGCGCAGCGGCGGCTCGCCGTGATCGTGCCGCTGACCTTGTTCATCATCTTCCTGATTCTCTACGCGATGTTCGGATCGATGAAATGGGCGACGCTCATCGCCGCCAACATGGCGATCGCACCGGTCGGCGGGGTCGCGGCGCTGTACCTAACGCACACCAACTTCAGCGTCTCCTCCGGCGTGGGATTCCTCGCGCTATTCGGCGTTTCCGTCCAGACCGGCGTGATCATGGTGGAGTACATCAACCAGATGCGGGCGCGCGGGCACACGGTGGTGGACGCGGCGTGCGACGGAGCCGTGCTGAGGCTGCGCCCCATCATGATGACCATGCTAGTGGCCACGCTCGGGTTGTTGCCCGCCGCGACGTCCCACGGGATCGGGTCGGATTCGCAGAGGCCTTTCGCGATCGTCATCGTCGGGGGTCTGATGGCGGCTCTGCTGATGAGCATCTACCTGCTCCCCACGCTGTACGTGTGGTGCGCCCGCGACCACGACAAGCTCCCGACGGCGGATCCGGGATTCGTGGAACAGGACTAGGACGGCTGAAATGATTCCGGCGCCGATTAATCTGGTGGTGAGCGCTGTGACGATTGCGATCGGAATCTTCTTTTCGGCGGTGCCGGAGCAGGCCGCTAAACTGTGGGGCCGCCGGCAACTTGCCCAGATGGCCAACGGGCCCCTGTATCGCCGGCTTTACCGGGTTGCCGGCATCTTGCTATGCGTTGCGGGGCTGCTGTTTGTCGCCGAGAGCCTTCGGACACTCCCTTAAAAACCGCAGCTCCTACGGTTCACCGAACCGCGGTGCGGCGTTCGACTGGTTGAGCGGGATATCGCCGCCGGCTTTCTTTTCGCGGGCGCGCGCTCCGGACAGGAAGTGGACCATGTCGTAATTATCCTCGTGGCAGGCGTACTCGTACATCTGCTCTTCGGGATCGATCTTCACCCAGGGGATTCGGGCGGTCCAAGGACGCGTCCAGGTGGTCGGATCGGCGACCGTGAATTCGTAGTCCAAGGTGCGCGGGCCCGTCCGCGTAAAGCGCTCCGTGATGCTGAACGTTTCGGGATTGGCGTTCTGGTACACGACACCGGGGTCGGTGCGGAAATTAGTGGTTTCCACCACCAAGGTGTTGTTGTCCCAATGGCCGCGCGTATCGCCCAGCCACTGCTTCAGATTCTTGGGAAGGTGCGGCTGCCCATTGACCGGAATGATGCGCGCGCTATGAATCATTTCGGGAGCCACCGCCACGATTCCGGGGCTCTGATAGATCTGGAAATCGTTGTTGTAAATGTTCGGCAGATAGGGCGGATCGTCCGACCGGATGATGCACTGTACCGGCAGGGACATGTCCGTGTAGCTGGCCGGAAGACCGGCGTTGAAGCGGTCGGCGGCGGCCCCGCGTTCGGCCCGCACTTTCTGTCTTTCCGGAGACAGCGTCACGCGCGGCGGGATGCGCCCGTCGGGAGGATCGATGATCAGCGACGTGCGGCGGTCGGGCGTGATCTTCAGGCGGCGCGAATCCATCCAGTGCTCGTTATAGGCGCGATTCACATCGGCCACCGTGCCGACGCCGTCGCGGCGGTCGCGCGTCAGGTCGAAGGCCAGCTTGTCCTGAAACTGCGCCGCTTCCTCATCCGACAGAGTGTCCTTATCGGTCACCCCGTTGGGACGCTGCAAGGGCGTGCTGGTGGCGTCATTCCATACCCCCTGAAGATCCGGCTCGCCCCAAGGGGTGGTCAACTTTACCGTGGCACCCCTGGGTGTGGCCTTGGCCGCCACCTTAGCGGGGGCCGGTTTTGGCGTGCCGGCGGGTGCTTGACCGCTGGCCAGCGGCGCGATCCACGCAGCCGTGGCGGCCGCCAGAATACTGAGCCCGATGTGGAACCGACGATTCATGTTGACTCCTTCCATTCGCCCATTTGATCTTCGACGCTACTGCCGATCCTAGGCCACTTATCTTGCCATCTATTTTAACTTACTTGGCCGTTTGCTTGACAAAATCTCCATAGAGCAGGACTTCCGTGAAAGGCACGCACTTGAATTCCAGAAGCTGCAGGTTCTTTTCCATCCGGCGGTACAAGGGGAAACTGATTTTCCAGGCCCGCGTGTACACTTTGGGATCCTCGATAGTCGCCTCGTACATCATGTGATAGGGACTGGCGGGCGTATACCGTTCCACCACGTGCAATTCGTCGCTATGGAAATCCCCGGCTCGATCGAGCCAGGTTTCTTCCCGGAATCCCGTCACGTCCACCACCAGGGTCTCGCCTTCCCAATGACCCCGCGACCATCCCATCCAGGACGGCGTGGGCGCCTCCTGCTTCGTATTCAGGCGGATGCTGCGCGTGGCGCTGGTGTATTGGTACGCGATCAGGATGTAGTTACCCGAACCTTGCACGATCTGGAACGGGTACGGCATGTAAGTGGCGCGCGGTACGCCCGGCATGTAGCACTTCAGCTCCGGATCGCCGGTCTGGTGCCAGGTCTCATCCTTCGAAACGTTGACGGTCATCCGCTTCGCAAAATTATCCTTCTTTTTTTGAAGCGCGGCCGGCTGGTAAGGGATCTCGCCGCCGCCTTCGATGATGCTCTGGCCGGGGGGACCTGCACCGTACGCGCCCATGATTTCCGGGTGCGGCCCGGGCAGCGCCTCATGGTCCTGGATGTCCCAATTGGCCGTGACGAACGCCTGCCAGATGCCGTTCAGATCGGGATGGCCGTCGGCCATATGCGGCGCCCGGTAAGTGGCTGGAAACTGCCCGGCGGCGGGGGACTGCTGGCCTGCCGCCGGCAACGCAACGAACGTTGCGACGGCAATCAGCGTGGCTTCAAACCAGCGATGCATCAAGATCACCTCGGGGCGGGCGGTACCGGCCGCTCAACAGTATACACCAGCTTCGTGAGCGTTCAAAAGCGTTTGTTCCCCACGCATCCTTGCTCGAAACCAACGCCGGCGTTGTCTTGAGAAAGGACTACGGCTAACCCCTGCCGGCTGTTCCCGTGCGGAAGGATGAATCCCACGCGGGATCCCCGGAAAGGGGGTACAAACCGGGAATCCCGCCCCCCAAGGCCTCGGGCTCCTGCGAGACGGAGCCGTTCGAGGGGAGCGATTTCGCGCTCCCCTCAAACGTTACGGACGCAAACTAGAAGGTAAACTTGAACCCGAGTTGCACCACGCGGCTGCTTCCCGAGCCGACCAGCGGATTGCCCGCTATCACGTCAGGCGTGGAGCACCCGCAGCCGAAACCGGAAGCATTACTCATGTCGTTGCCGCCGCCGCCGGCGCCGCCGGCGCCGTTCGACGCGCCGTAGGGATTCGCGATAATCGGGTGATTGAAGAGGTTGAAAACCTCGAGGCGGAACTGGGCATTGTACCGTTCCTTATACACGAAGTTCTTGAATATAGAGAAATCGACGTTCTGGAAACCGGAATCGCGGAAGGGGTTGCGGCCCATGGTGCCGAAGGTACCGGCCTTGGGAGGAACCAGCACCCCGTTGCCCTTCACGTAGCAGCCGGCCTGACCGAGCGTACCTGGATCGGGGGCGACCGCGGCGCACTGTCCCCACATGGCGGTGGACTGAGCGGCGGAAAAGAAGCTTTGAACGCCCGAGACGCCGCTGACGACGCTGCAGCCGTTGGTGCCCGGGCCGGAGCACCAGGGAATGGACTGCGAGCCCGACGTATAGTTGCCGGGGTTGCCGAAGAAGTCCCAGCGGTCGGATCTGTCGAGGCTGCCACTGAAGTTATCTTGGGAGTCGAAGGCGATCCACGGCTGACCGGTCTGCCAGTTCACGATCGAGTTGATCTTCCAGCCTTTCAATATCTGGCCGAAGCCGTTCTTGCCGGGGATCTCGTAACTGCCGGTGAGCGTGAAGCGGTGCCGGATGTCGAAGTCGCTGCTGGCGTACTCCAAGCCCGGAGCGAGGCTGTTCTGGGGGAGCGTTCCGAATGAATTTAGGGATCCGTTGTCCAGACCGTGGCCGTAGGTGTAACCGGCCAGGAACGAGAGCCCATGCGAAAGCCGCTTGGTCAGGGTCGTCTGCAGGCTGTTGAAATTGGAATAGGCGCCATTGGACCCCCGGTTGATGTATTTCAGATACGGGAACTGAGCGGCGTACGGGCGGACGCGGGTGGCCGGGTTAATCTCGTTGACGTCGATGAACTGGAGCAATCGCTCGCCCACGTTGGCGACATAGCCGACCTCCAGCGAAAGGTTGTTGCCGAAGGAGTGCTGCACGTTGGCATTCCAGCTCGCCACGTAAGGGGTTTTGAAATTCGGATCGACGCCCATGAGGTTGCACGGCAGCTTCTTGGTGCAGGAGAGGCCGCCGCCCTGCGGGAAAACGACGCCGTTCCAATTGAGCGCCGAGCCAGGGTAAGTAAAGTTACCCAGCACGTTGGTCCCCCCAAAGGTCCCCCCCGGCGGACAGGAGCTGTTGGCCGAAACGGCTGTTCGGCAGGCGCCGGTCGGGTCGGCGGCGACGTTCGTTCCGGTGCTGTCCTGGAGCGCGAGCTGCGTGGTAAACCTGCCCGAGGGGAGCACCGAGTACATGATGCTTCCTCCGCCGCGAACCACGGTAGTTCCCTTGCCCGTCACATCCCAGGCAAAGCCCAGGCGCGGCGAGAAGTCTTTGTAGTCAGTGTGGTACAGCGTGCTTCCGACACCGGGGTCGCCCTGCTGCACCATTCCCGTCGGCGAGGACGGATCGAAGTTCCCAAAGAGATTGTCGGCCGCGTGGAAGGGGGCTTCGAAGGACCAGCGCAAGCCCAAGTTGAGCATAAATCTCTGGGTGAGCCGCCAATCGTCCTGGATGAACACGTCTGCGGCATGCGAGGTCAACAGGCGATGCCCATTGCCGGTGAGGAGAGCTCCCTGGGTGGGATCCCCGGCAAAGAAATCTTCCAGGCCCGTAGAACCGGCGAAGGCGTTGCCGCCGGAGAACAGGATATTGCCCCGGGAGGTATTTCCGGTGAAAGTAGTGACGTTGATATTAGTGTATCCGCCGCCAAATTTGAGAGCGTGCTTGCCCATCAAGTAAGAAACCGAGTCCTGAAAATCCCAATAGGGGTTTCCCCACCCGCCGGGACGATTGGGCCATTCTCCGATGTACGACCCAAAGGGGCTAATCTTGATGTCCGGCAAACCGCCGGGGCTGGTGATGCCCGTATTGATGGGGTAGCCCTTGCCACCGCAGCCGGCGACTGAGCACATACCACCCGTGCCATCGGCGAGGATGTTACCGTCGCCAACGCCTTGATAGAAGGTGGCAACGTTCCAACCATAGCGGGCTTCGTTGACCATGCGGGAATTAGGCGTGTAAACCCAATTAGCGACCAACGTCTTGGTGGTGATGGGAATCGGAATGCTGAACGCCGCATTCACTTGCGCGTGGTCTTCTCCCACGCCCACGTAGTTGCCATCCCAGAACATGCCGTTGATCATGTTCTTGTCGTTGATCCTGTAATCGATCTTAGCGATCCCGTTGTCGCTGACGTTGTTGTTGGGGAAGGTGCTGAGGTAGCTGGTGGTGGCCGCCGAGGCGCCCTGAATCAGGCCGCCCGTGCAGGCCACTGGCCCCGTGGTGCAACCCAGCAGCTTCATGCTGACGGGACTTAGCGCAATTTGCCGCGACTGCAGCTGCGCGATGGCATCCACCGCACTCTTCCCCGCACCCAACCCTGGCCCGATCGCGGGAACGGAGGAGCCAAATGCGTTGCCGACGAGGGAACGCAGGCCCTCATAGCCGGCAAAGAAAAACAGTTTATCCTTCTTGATCGGCCCGCCCACCACTCCACCGAACTGCTCCAATTGCGTGGGCAGTTTATCGCAAACCGCCAGTGTGCTCGGGTTCGGCGCGCAGGTTCCATCGATCACGCCCTGATTGAAAAAGTTGCGAGCGTCAAAGCCGTCATAGCGGCCGAAGGCGTAAGCCGAGCCGTGATACGAATTCGTCCCCGACCGGATTCCCACATTCACCACCGCGCCGGGCTTCCAGCCGTATTCCGCCTTGGCGTTTTCCTCCAGGTTGAATTCCTGGATGGCGTCGACGGGGAGGATGGTCGCGCCGTCGGTGAGCGGGCTCGGCATGTTGGCGATAGGCCGAGCGTCGACGAAATTGGCGTTGATCACACCGTCCAACATCCAGGCGGTTTCGTCGGGACGGATATTATTGGTGCTCTGGGTCCAGGGCGAGCCGCCGACCTGGATCACCACGCCCGGCCGCAGATTCAGCAGATTCTGATAGTTGCGGCCATTCAAGGGCATGTCGTTGATGTCCGCGTTGTTGAGCGTGCCGCCGAGGGTCGCGCTGGCGGTATCCACCAGCGGGATCGCCTCGCTGACCGTGACCGTCTGGGTCTGATCGCCGGGCTGCGGGGTCAGATCCACGCGAACTTCCTGGCCGACCTCCAGCGCGACGTTCTGACGGTCCAGCCTCTTGAAGCCGTTGGCCTCCACGCGGACCGTATAGGTGCCGGGAATCAAGTTGGGAGCGTTATACTCCCCGGCCGCGTCCGTGGTCAGAGTTCGAGCGAGACCGCGCTGCGTGTCCAAGACCGTTACCATCGCGCCGGGCAGCACCGCGCCCGTCTGGTCTGTCACGGTGCCGAGAATACGGCCGAAACTGCCTTGCCCAAATAGCGAGGCAGAGAACAACAACACACCTAAAGTCGTAGCGAGCAAGCACAGAGTTCTTCTCACAGTAGCCCGCTTAAGCAATGCAGATTTCATTTGGTTACCCCTCTTGCGATCAACTGAAACGCCCCACCTTGGGGGGAAGCGCCCCCAAAGTCTACGCACACCCGTCCCACCTGGGACTCGCCACGAATGCCCCAAGCGCCGAGGCAGAAGTGGAAATCGCTTAGCGCACGGGCGGAATTTACCGCCTGTTCTTCAGATCCGATCCCGTCGGATCACCCATTCACTCGTCTTAAAACTCGAATCGCCCAGCATTTATTAAATTAGGCCGATTACCAATTCGAAACCCGTTACTCGCTGGTACGGGAGTCTACACCTGCGCCTGGAGAATTGCAAGCGTTTTTCAAAGCTCGTGCTCCCAAAGCAATCCGGATCCAATCAGAATCGAATGCTAATCTCAAATGGCGATATTGCCGTGCAAAATGCGAATGTGGCCGTTCCAGTCAGAATCCCGGACGGGAGCAGCCACGGGTATCCGGCAGGGCAACCGAAACCCAGGGCACATTGTGGAACTTATTCGGTGGTGCGGATGAGAGGACTTGAACCTCCACTCCCTTGCGAGAACTAGAACCTGAATCTAGCGCGTCTGCCAATTCCGCCACATCCGCACGATGGGTGGGCTCTTCCATTTTCCAGGACCGGGCTGCGAGAGTCAAATATTCTCGGAAGTCTCGCGGGTCTCCGAAGTTGCTACGCTCGATTCGTGCTCACCGTCTTGCTGCTCGTCATCTCGAATACCTTTATGACCTATGCCTGGTACGGCCATTTGAAACAGCACAACCTGTCGATGGCCGCCGCTATTTTCATCAGCTGGTTCATCGCGCTGGGTGAATACTGCTTTCAGGTGCCGGCCAACCGCATCGGCTTCACCAGGTTCACCGGCTATCAGCTGAAGATCATTCAGGAGGCCATCACGCTGGTGGTCTTCGCGGTGTTCGCCTACTTCTATCTGGGCGAGCAGATGCGGTGGAACTACCTGGCGTCGTTTCTGTGTCTGGGCGCGGCGGTGATGTTCGCCTTTTGGGGCAAGTAGCGGCTCACGGCGCCGGGCACGGAATTCACGCGCCGTTGCGCGCTTCGTTGCGAACTTCGAGGATCAGGCGCATCACCAGCCGTTCGATCTGATTCGCCACCGAACGGTACACGGACTCGTCCCGTCCAATCGGGTCCTGCACCGGCCAGTTGAGAACCTGGGCGCCGGGCAGCGAGATGGGAGTGCCGCTCATGTTCACGAGGGTGTCGTAGTGTTCCCGGGCGGCGAGGTCCATTCCCTTGGGAAACTGTCCGTCGATGCTCAGGTTGTGCTCGGAGAGCACGTGCTTGGTGAGCGGCGCGATCGACAACGCCGGGACCAGTCCCGCGCTGCGGACGTCCAGGACATCGGCTCCGTAAGCGCGGGCGAACGCCTCCGCCATCTGGCTGCGACAGGAATTGCCGACACACACGAACAGCACCCGCTTTTTCGGCGCAGTCGCGGCAGGCGGAGCTTTGCCTTGAGCGGTTGAAGCGGCGGGATTTCCCGACGTCGATTGAGCGGCCGGCCGCACGCCGCGCGGACCGAGCAACCGGTGGCGTTCGCCCCTCATGCCGCCCCCCGTGTCGCCGGGACGTGGGCCGTTCTGTACCATTCCAGTGTCTTTCTCAATCCCTCTTCGATCGTGAAGCGCGGGGCGTGCCCCAGCTCCGCCACAACCGCCCGCGTATCCGCCACGGAGTGCCGGACATCGCCCTCGCGAGGCGGCCCGAACTTCGGCGCGATCTCCACGCCTTCCATTTTCCGCAGCAGACTCCAGATCCGGTTCAACGTGTAGCGGCCGCCGTTGCCCGCGTTGTACATTTTTCCCGCGACACTCGACGACGCGCCCGCTGCCTTTATGCACAGCGCCGCAACGTCCTCAACGTAAGTGAAATCCCGGGATTGCTCGCCATCGCCGAAGATGGTGGGCGCCGAACGTTCCAGTACGTGCTTCATGAACAGGCTCAGAACGCCCGAGTAGGGGCTCGACGGATCCTGGCGCGGGCCGTAGACGTTAAAGAAGCGGAGCGACACCGTCTCCAGCCCGAAGCAGGAGTGGAAAACCGACGCATAATGCTCGCCCACGAGTTTCTGGACCGCGTAGGGCGATTTCGGCCGCGGCAGCATGGTCTCGACTTTCGGCAGCGTTTCGCTATCGCCGTAGGCCGCCGACGACGCCGCGTAGATCAGCCTGCGGGCGCCGCCTTCCGCCGCGGCGCGCATCACGTTGAAGGTGCCGTCGATGTTGATCTCATGCGAGAGCCGGGGCTCGTCCATCGAGCGCGGCACGGAGGGAATAGCCGCCAGGTGGAAAACTGTGTCGGCTCCGCGCAGAATCGGTCCCAGGGCGTCGGAGTCGCGAATATCGACGCGATGCAACCGTACTGGGGCGCGGATCTCCTCGAGATTCCGCTCGTGCCCGGTGAGCAGATTGTCGACGATCTCGACTTCGCCACTTCCCAGTTCCAGGAGGCTCCGGACCAGGGCCGAGCCGATGAATCCGGCTCCGCCGGTCACGACGAACTTGGGCATCTGATATCAGTTTAGGCGTTACATGCGTCGCCTGGCCACCGCCACCAGCGACAAACCTCCCCAGGGCAAGATGCGGTCCACCCGGCGCCAGAACCACACCGTTTTATCGAACAGCTTCAGGGCCACGCGATGGATACGCTTGCGGCCCAGCAGCTTTCCGAAGATCCACCAGGAAAGCGCTCCGATTTTGTTCACGTGGTACAGCTTCTCGATCTCGAACCCTGAAGCGCCCAGCAACTGCGCCAGTTCCACTTCCGAAAAGCGGCGCTGATGCTCCAGAGCCACGTCCAGCGGTCCGAAAAGTCCCTTGCCACGCGGCACCAGCACGATTAAGTTGCCCTTTGGCTTCAGGCAATCGCCCAGCAGGGCCAGCACTCGCTCGGGATCGTCGGCCAGCTCCAGCATATTGACGCACAGGGCGCTATCGAACAGGTGCTTCCAGGGAGCGTAATCGTCGGGGTTTTCGGGGTGCAGTTCGCACACGGTGACGTTCGGCGTGCGCAGGAAGCGGTTGCGGAGCGCATGCAGGTACAGCGGGTCGCCTTCGCCGGCGACGTATTCCAGCTTGCGGCCCATCAAGCGTCCGGTGAGATTGCCGAGGCCCGCGCCGATTTCGAGCACCGTATCGCCCAGGTGCGGCCGGACGATGCGCGTCACCCAACTGACGTATTGCGGCGTCCCGGTGAGGTTATTCAGCGTGCCGCGGCCGTAGGTGGGCTCATAAAGATCGTCCACCAGCCAGAAGTAGAAAACCACGCCCAGCGCCTTCAGCCCGTCCTTCCAGCCGATCTTCTTGCCCTCCTCGTACGTACGTCCGTGGTAGCTGATGGGAACTTCGTAAATGCGCAGCTTGCGTTTGGCGCACTTCATGGTTATTTCCGGCTCGAACCCAAAGCGGTTGGAGCGCACCGGGATACTTTTCAGCAGATCCGTCCGAAACACCTTGTAGCAGGTTTCCATGTCGGTGACGTTCAGATTGCTGAACATATTGGAGAGCAGGGTCAGGCCCTTGTTCAGCATTGAATGCCAATACGGAAGCACGCGCGTCTGTACGCCGGCCATGTAACGAGAGCCGAAAACCGCGTCGGCGTGTCCGTCGAGCAACGGGCGCAGGAGTTTGACGTAGTCGGCGGGATCGTATTCCAGATCGGCGTCCTGAACCAGGCAAAAATCGCCGCGCGCGTACTGGATCGCGGTGCGGACGGACGCGCCCTTGCCCTGATTGACTGCGTGCCGAAACAGCCGGATGCGCGAATCCTGCAGGGCCAGCCGTTCGAGGATGGCGCCGGTGCCGTCGCTGGAGCAATCGTCGACGATCACAAGCTCGCGCTCCATGTCTTCCGGGAGAGGCGCGGCCAGCACCAGCGAAAGGCTTTTCTCCACGACCGAGCGCTCGTTATATACAGGGATCAGGATCGAGAGAAACACTCCTGACCAGTATAATTGGGATTGATCCCCACACCCCACATGAAACCTTCTGAAACGCTTGTCGAAAGCTCCGCTCCCGGATTAAAATTGCGCGCGCGCGGCAAGGTGCGCGACGTTTACGAGGACGGCGACCGCCTGCTGATCGTCGCCACGGACCGCATCTCCGCGTTCGATTACATCCTGCCCACGGGGATCCCCGACAAGGGCCGCGTGCTGACGCAGATGACGCTGTTCTGGCTGGATTTTCTGCGTGCCATCGTGCCCAACCATTTCCTGAGCGCCGATACCTCGGGGCTGACACAGGAGTTCGAAGGCCGTTCGATGTGGGTCCGTCGGGCGGAAATGTTCGACGTGGAATGCGTCGCGCGAGGCTATCTTTCGGGCTCCGGCTGGAAGGAATACCAGCAGACCGGCGAGGTTTGCGGGATCGAGTTGCCGGCAGGTTTGCGCGAAAGCGACCGGCTTCCGGAGCCGATTTTCACGCCCGCGACCAAGGAGCAATCCGGCCATGACATCAATATTTCGTTTGCCGATACCGCCGGGCGTCTTGGCACCGAAACCGCCCAGCGTCTCCGGGACCTCACGCTGAAGATTTACACGACTGCGGCGGACTACGCCCGCACGCGCGGCATCATCATCGCCGATACTAAATTCGAGTTTGGCGTGGTCAACGGTGTGATCACGCTGGCCGACGAAGTCCTGACGCCCGATTCGTCGCGGTTCTGGCCGAGCGATACTTACCAGCCCGGCGGCCCTCAGCCGTCCTACGACAAGCAATACGTGCGCGATTACCTGGAATCCATTCACTGGAACAAGCTACCGCCCGCGCCGCCGCTGCCGGAAGAGGTCGCGCGCCGCACCAGCGAAAAATATAAAGAAGCGTTCCGGGCGCTGGCCGGGCGATCGCTGTGACCCTACTCGATCTGCTGGTCGTCGTGGTTCTGGCCGCGTCGGTTGTGGCCGGCTCGGTCAGCGGATTCGCACGCGTCGGCATCGGGTTCCTGGCGGCTCTTTTCGGCGTGCTGTTCGGATTCTGGTTCTACGGAGTGCCGGCGGCGTGGGTGCATAGGTCGGTGCATTCCGTTACGCTTTCGAACCTGGTCGCCTTTTTCCTGATCTTCTTTGCGTTCCTTTTCGCGGGCGCGCTGATCGGAATGGCGTTGGCGAAGTTCTTCCGCTGGACCGGCCTCACCTGGCTCGACCGACTAATGGGCGGGTTGTTCGGACTGGTGCGCGGGGGGCTGATCGTTGTGGTGGTTGTCGCCGTGCTGATGGCGTTCGTCCCCAGGCCGATGCCGAACTGGATGGTGAATTCCATATCGCTGCCCTACGCCATCGACGCGTCGAACATGGTTTCGCGGGCAGCTCCGGCGCCGATCAAGGACGCGTTCAGGGGCTCGATGCTGGAAATCCGGCAGATTTGGGTCGAACAACTGCGTAAGGCTCGCAAGGAATTGGATGTAGGCCGCCGCGAAATCGAAAAAGAAGCGGACAAACCTCCGAAGCCTTCGCTCCTGCAGCCCGGCTTGAAGGAAGCCGCGAAAAAGAAGGCCCAAGAGAAGCAGGGTCAGCAGTGACGAGGCTGACGACGTGAAGCGGCGCGATCTTTTGATTTTCGACCTGGACGGCACGCTGATCGATTCCAAGCGCGACCTGACCGATTCCGTCAACGCCACGCGCGCCTGGAAGCAACTTCCCCCGCTGCCCGACGACATCGTTTCGGCCTACGTCGGCAACGGTGCGGCCACGCTGATCCGCCGGGCGTTGCCGCATCTGACGGATGAGGAGCACGCCGAGGCACACAAGTTCTTCCTGCAGTATTACCGCGACCACATGCTGGACGCAACGACGCTTTATCCCGGCGTGCGGAAAGCGCTCGACCGCCTGCACGCGGAATCCGTCGCGATGGCGATTCTGACCAACAAGCCGGTGAAATTCAGTGTCAGCTTGATCGCCGGCCTGGAGCTCGACCGGCACTTTTTCCGAATATACGGCGGCAATAGCTTCGAAGAGAAAAAGCCGCATCCCATGGGCATCGAGAAATTGATCGAGGAATCCGGAGCGGACCACGGCAAGACCTTTATGGTGGGCGACAGCGCCGTCGATGTCATGACCGCTCGCAACGCGAGTGTCCGAGCCTGCGGCGTTTCCTGGGGATTTCAGCCCGAAACATTCCAGCACGCCGCCCCGGATTTCATCGTCGACGATTTGGGCGCGCTGGCGGATATGGTGTTGGGCGGCTGATCCCGAGCTCGCGGCGTAAATTGGCACACACGCGAGCAAAAAGCAGATCCCTCGACTTCGCTCGGGATGACGCGCGTGAAGCGTGACTCTAAAGAGGCGTATTCGTAAGGCAACGAGCTTCTGAGACACCACACAAGCGTCGCTACATCATCACGGCCGGAGGGGCGGGATCCTCCGGATTTCCCGCGTTCGCGAGCGGCAGCCGGACCATCACGAACCCGAGGATCAGAAGTACGAAGAATCCCGCAAGATACGATGGGTCGCTAAAAAACTGCGGGATTTTGATATCGCGGAAGCGGAACGTCGCAAACAGCAGGCCGGTGAGCGCCTCGCCCGCAATCAACCCGCTGGCGATCAGAACGCCGACGCTTTCCGTGCGCATCCTCTGCGCCTCGTTGTTCCCGCGTCTGGCGCCCAGCCAATTGCCGAGACCGCGGAGCATGCCGCCCAGGAAAATCGCAAAGGTTGTGGGCAGGGGAAGATACATCCCGACGGCCACCAGCATGGGGCTGCGGACCTTCAACAGGATCATGGCGACGCCGAACAGCGCGCCCGTCACAACCAGCGGCCAGGCCATCTCACCGCCGACGATCCCTTGCGCGAGCGCGGCCATCAGGCCGGCTTGCGGCGCCGGAAGCGCGCGGTCCCCGAAGCCCGTTCCGCCCGCCTTGATGTTGCCGACGTGCAGCACGTAGAGCGGGAAATACATCACCAGGCTGGCGACCACCACCGCGATCAGCTCGACGATCTGAATCGTGCGCGGCGTGCCGCCCAGAATGTATCCGGCCTTGAAATCCTGCAGGAGCTCGCCCGCGACGGCCGAGGAAACGCACACCACCGCGGCCACTCCCAGCACCACGGCCACGCCCGCGGCCCCGGAAACGCCCAGCGCGACCATCAAAAGCGCGGCGATGATCAGCGTCGAAAGCGTCAGCCCCGAAATCGGATTGTTCGACGACCCGATCATTCCCACCAGGTTGCCCGAGACCGTGGCGAAGAAAAATCCCACCACCAGCATCACCACCGCGGCGACAATGCCCGCCGTCACGTTGCCCGAAAAATAAATATACAGCGCGATCATCAGCGCGAACGTCACTCCGATCAGCGAGAATACCGTTTTCGCGCCCATGTATCGCTCCGTGCGCTTCAGCGTTTCCATCCGCGGAGCGCCATGGCGCAGCTCGCCGAGCGCGCGGCCAACGCTGGACGTCAGGTTCTTGCGCATGCGGAACAGCGTGTACGCCGCGCCCACCATCATTCCGCCCACGGCGATAGGACGCACGATGTAGCGCCATACAGCCGCGGCCTGTGCCGCCCAGCCCTCGTCGGCCGCGCCGGGCGGAACGAATTGCTGCAGATTCGGCCCCAGGAAAAACATGAACAGCGGAACCAGGACGCCCCACGCCAGCACGCCGCCCGAAAATTGCAGCGCCGAAAGCTCCGGCCCGATGACGTAGCCGACGCCCAGATACGCCGGGCTCACCGTCGGCGCCGAAGCCATCGATACCGCGCCCGTCTGCACGAGGTTATTGCTGTTCAGCGGTCCAAGCCTCACGAAGCTTTTGCCGAGCTCGCCGATGCGGAAGAAGAAATCCTTGTCGACGGCATACAGTTTCAGTTCCCCCAGCGTCTGAATGAGCACGCCGAGACCGATGTTCCAGAACAGGTAGCGGGCGGATTCCGCGCCGCGCCGCCCGGCCTTGTGGATTTCCGAGGCCGCGACCGATTCCGGAAAGGGCAGGTCGGGATCTTCGACCAAAGTCCGCCGCACCAGCGACACGAACAGCACGCCCAGGATTGAGCCCACCATCATGAGCGCCGTCGATTTCCAATACGCCTGCGACGGATCGAACGACGTCCACGAACCCGCGATCAGGAACGCCGGCAAGGTGAAGATCGCGCCCGCGGCCACCGATTCGCCGATGGATCCCGCCGTGCGCGCCAGGTTTTCCTCGAGCACCGTGCCCTTCCATGCCCGCAGAACGGCCATGCCGACCACCGCCGCCGGATACGTCGCCGCGATGGTGATACCTGCGCGGAGTCCCAGGTAGGCGTTGGCCGCGCCCAGGATCACGGTCATCACCAGGCCCAGCAGGACGGTGCGCAGCGTGAATTCCTTCATCACTACGCCTTCGGGAACAAAGGGCCTGTGCTCCCGCGGAACTGCGGATTCGGCTGGTTCGGCTGGTTGGCTCATGACCCTCTCAATTTCGGCTCAATTCCGCGATCATAGCAGACCTTTTTAGCAAGCTCACAGCTCCCGCGCGGTTACAATGAGGGTGCGAATGGACGAATCACCGGCGAAAGGGAAGAAGGCCGTATGCCTGCTGAGCGGCGGATTGGATTCTTCCACGTGCCTGGCTGTGGCCCGCCGCGATTACGAGTGCTACGCGCTCTCGTTCGATTACGGCCAACGGCATCGCGTCGAGTTGGATACCGCGTCGCGCGTGGCTCAGGCGCTCGGGGCACGCGAGCATCGCATTGCGACGATCGATCTGCGCGCGTTCGGCGGCAGCGCCCTCACCTGCGGCGAACTCGCCGTCCCCAAGCATCGCTCCATGGAAGAGATGGGCGATGGCATTCCGATCACCTATGTTCCCGCGCGCAACACGATTTTTCTCTCCTATGCGCTCGCGTGGGCCGAGGTGCTGGAGTCCTCCGATATCTTTATCGGAGTCAACGCGATCGATTATTCCGGCTACCCGGATTGCCGCCGCGAATTCATCGAAGCGTTCGAGCGCATGGCGAACCTGGCGACCAAGGCCGGCGTCGAAGGGCGTACCCGGGTCCGTGTGCACACGCCGTTGATCGAGCTGAGCAAGGCGGGCATCGTGAAGTTGGCCGCCGATCTCGGCGTCGATTTCGGCTTGACACATAGCTGTTACGATCCCGCCCCGGACGGACGAGCCTGTGGACAATGCGACTCGTGCCTGTTGCGGAAGAAGGGATTCGAGGAAGCGGGCGTGCGGGATCCGCTGGAGTATGCGGCATGAAAATCGCCGAAATCTTCTATTCCATCCAGGGCGAAGGCATGCTGGCAGGCGTCCCCAGCGCGTTCATCCGCACCAGCGGCTGCAATCTTCGGTGCACGTGGTGCGATACGCCGTACACGTCCTGGCAGCCAGAAGGCGAGGAGCGCACGCTCGACGGCATGCTGGCCGACGTGCGTCGAAACTCGCCTACGCACGTGGTCGTCACCGGCGGCGAGCCGATGTTGACAGAGGACATCGTTCCGCTGACGCAACGTCTCCGCGAAATGGAACTCCATGTGACCATTGAAACCGCGGGCACAGTGTATCAACCGCTGGTCTGCGATCTGATGAGCATCAGTCCCAAGCTCGCGAATTCCACGCCGCATAGCCGCGAGGGCGGACGCTGGGCCGCCCAGCACGATCGGCTCCGTTATCAGCCGCGGGTGCTGAAGAAGCTGATGGCCGAATCCCCTTATCAGTTAAAGTTCGTGGTGTGCGCGCCGGACGATTTGGAGGAGATTAACAAAATCGTCGAAGAAACGGGCGCGGATCGCGGACGCGTGATTCTGATGCCCGAAGGCACCGACGCGCAGGCGATTTACGATCGCTCGCGCTGGCTGGTAGACATCTGCAAGGCCGAAAAATACCGCTATGGCCCGCGGCTGCACATCGATCTTTACGGCAACCAGCGTGGAGTTTAACCGTGCCGAATCCTATTTGGGGACCATCCGCAGCGCCTTCTTGGCCGTCGTCGCGAGCGGAATCTCGCCAAGCTTTCGCTCATCGAACCAGCGGCACTCCGTCGATGCTGTTCCGCGTGCACTGCACACAGAAAACGTGTAGCGCCGGCGTGTAATGGTGTGGACGAACTCTCCCGCAGTGTCCCCTAGAGCAGCCCCTTTGAACGGCTCCGGCAGATCCCAGAATCCTGTGACGCGCGAGCTCGGCGCGAGCAGGATCTTGCCGCCGCGACGGATCACCAGCAGCGTCTTTGCGAGTCTCTCGGTCGCGGGTTTGATCCGCTTGCCCGGCACCTTGTTGTGCGTCCCCGCCTGGCGCGCCGCGCAGTGCGACGCGATCGGACATTCTCCGCAACGCGGCTCCCGCGGCAGGCATACCAGCGCCCCTAGTTCCATGACTGCCTGATTCCAGCGAGCCGGATCGCGGCGATCCAGCAGGCGATCCGCCACTAAGCGCGCATCGACCTTGCTGTCGTTCGTCAGGCGAGAGGCCACTCTGCGCACGTTGCCATCCACCACCGCGTGCGGCAATCCGAATGAGATGCTCGCGATCGCCGCGGCAGTATATTCGCCAACGCCCGCCAGTTCGAGGATCGTATCGTGTGTGGAAGGGAACGCGCCGGCGGCCTCTATCTGCCGCGCGGCCTTCTGCAAATTGCGCGCCCGCGAATAATATCCCAGGCCGCTCCACAATACGAGCACGTCTTCTTCCCGAGCCCGCGCCAATGCCGCCACGTCAGGGAATCGAGCGAGGAAGCGCTCATAGTACGGCATCGCCGCCGCGACGCGTGTCTGCTGCAGCATGATCTCGGAAATCCAGATCGAGTAGGGATCGCGCGTGCGGCGCCAAGGTAGATCGCGTTTGGCGCGCCGGTACCAGCGCAGGAGTTTGACGCGAATCGAGCGAACGTCCAAGTCTCCATACTACAAATCTCTATACTGGAAGATGGCGGTTTGCATCTTATTCGCTGGAGCGGCACCAGCTTGACAAACTCCATATCCATTCACGGGGCGCGCGTGCACAATCTCAAGAACGTGTCGCTGGACATTCCGCATGAGAAGCTCACTGTCGTCACGGGTGTTTCCGGTTCGGGAAAGTCCTCGCTCGCCTTCGACACCATTTACGCGGAAGGTCAACGCCGTTACGTGGAATCGCTCTCGGCTTACGCCCGGCAGTTTCTCGAACGCATGGAGAAGCCCGACGTCGATGAGATCATGGGCATCTCGCCTCCCATCGCCATCCGCCAGAAGAACACCACGCGCAATCCGCGCTCCACCGTGGCGACCGCCACCGAGCTTTACGATTTCCTGCGCCTGTTGTGGGCTCGCGCCGGACGTACATTCTGCCCCAACGGGCACGGCCAAATCGTCCGCGACAACGTCGATCGCGTGGCCACGGCGATGCTCGCGCAACCGGAAGGCTCGCGCTGGTACGCGTTGTTTCCGATTCCACATGAAACGTCGACGGACGCGTTGCGGGACCGCTTGTTCGATCTTCGTAAGAAAGGATTCTCCCGCCTTTTCCAGAACGGGCGTGTGTTCGAATTCTCAACGCCCGAATCGCTCCTGGAGATCGATTTCTCAAAGCC
This sequence comes from Bryobacteraceae bacterium, assembly GCA_035934795.1. Lineage (GTDB taxonomy): Bacteria > Acidobacteriota > Terriglobia > Bryobacterales > Bryobacteraceae > Palsa-187. The sequence goes on from DASYXM010000058.1 coordinate 101,210, forward strand.
GGTCTTTGCGCTCGTGGATCGTCTCGCGATCTCTCCGTCGAGTCACCAGCGCATCGTCGATACGGTCGAGATTTGTTACCGCGAGGGCGCCGAAGCGATCTTTGAGCCGGCTATTTCCGAGCCGGTGGCCGCGCTCGATTCCGGTCTCGTTCCCGTGCGCTTCAGCGAAAAGTTCGATTGCAAAATCTGCGGTACGGTATTCCAGGAGCCGGAGCCTTCGCTATTCAGTTTCAACAGTCCCGTAGGGGCCTGCAAGCGCTGCCAGGGATTCGGCAACACCATCGATTACGATCTCAGCCTGGTGGTGCCGGACCGCTCGCTCTCGATCGCCGAAGGCGCCGTCGATCCCTGGACCAAGCCGCTCTATTCCTGGTACTACGGCCACGAATTTGTTCCCAAAGCCCGCGGGAAGGTGCGCCTGAACGTGCCTTTCTTTCAGCTCCGACAGAGTGAAATCGAATTCGTGCGCGGCCACGTGCGTCGTTTCTTCAAGGAAGTGGAGACCAAGAAATATAAAGTCCATGTGCGGGTCTTCATGAGCCGTTACCGCGGCTACACCACATGTCCCGATTGTGGGGGATCGCGCCTGCGGCCGGAGGCGCTGTACATTCGTGTCGGCGGTAAGACCCTCGCCGAAGTCGCGAAGGCGAACATCGCCGAGGCGCGCGATTTCTTCTGCGGCCTTACGCTTTCGCCCGAGGAATCCGCGATCGCCGAGAAAGTCCTGGTCGAGATCCAGCAGCGACTGAAGTTCCTGAATGACGTCGGCCTGGAGTATCTGACACTGGATCGCCTCTCCGCGACGCTTTCCGGAGGGGAAGCCCAGCGCATTCAGCTCGCGACCTGTCTGGGATCGCGGCTGGTGGGCGCGACGTACGTTCTCGACGAACCTTCGATCGGCCTGCACAGCCGGGACACCGGCCGCCTGATCCGCATCCTGGAGGATCTGCGCGACCTAGGCAACACCATTCTCGTCGTGGAGCACGACAGAGACGTGATGTCCGCCGCCGATCATATCGTCGATCTCGGCCCCGGCGCCGGCGAACAGGGAGGCCGTCTGGTCTTTGAAGGTCCGTTTTCAAAGCTTCTGGATGGCAGCGTGAACACCCTAACCTCGCGTTACCTGCGGGGCGATCTTACCACCCGGCATATGACCACGCGCCGCCGCCCCCATCCCAAGCGCGCGGTTCGCTTTCTGGGCGCGCAGGCCAACAACCTCAAGGGCATCGATGTAACCATTCCGCTGAACTTGATGGTTGCGATCACCGGTGTCTCGGGGTCCGGCAAGTCTACGCTGGTTCACGACGTGATTTATCAAAATCTGGTGCGCCGCATGAATCGCCAGACGACCGTGGAAGCCGCCGAGGACTGGGGCGCCGCGCCCGAAAAGCTGACCTGCCACAAAGTGGAGAAGGCCGACCTGCTGACGTCCGTGGTGCTGGTGGACCAGTCTCCGATCGGGCGGACGCCGCGCTCGAATCCGGTCACTTACATTAAAGCCTTCGAACTGATACGCGAGCTGTTCTCGAAAACCACCGAGGCCGGCCGGCGCGGCTATTCCGCGGGCCACTTCTCCTTCAACATTCCGGGCGGCCGCTGCGAAACCTGCCAGGGCGACGGCACCGTCACCGTCGAAATGCAGTTCCTCGCCGATGTCGAACTCGTCTGCGAGGATTGTCACGGCACCCGCTACAAGCCCAGCGTGCTGGACGTCCGCTATCATGGCCTGAACATCCATGAGGTTCTGCAGTTGACGGTGCGGGAAGCCATCTCGTTCTTTTCGTCCGCGCCCAAGCTGGCCGAACGCCTGAAGATCCTCGACGACGTGGGGCTCGGTTACCTGCGGCTGGGCCAATCCGCAACGACGCTTTCGGGTGGCGAAGCCCAGCGCGTCAAGCTCGCCGCGCATCTGGCGCAGTCGGCGAGCGAGGGCACGCTCTACATTTTCGACGAGCCCACCACAGGCCTGCATTTCGACGACATCGCGAAACTCCTCGCGTCTTTCGAGCGGCTGCTGCGCGCGGGTGCGAGCGTTCTGGTGATCGAGCACAACCTGGATGTGATCCGCAGCGCGGATTGGGTCATCGATCTGGGGCCGGAAGGCGGGGAAGCCGGAGGCCGCATTGTCGCCGAGGGAACTCCCGAGCAGATCGCCGCCGCGCCGAATTCTTACACGGGCCAATATCTGGCCAAGGAGATCCATGCCCGCCACTCCGCATGTTGAGAAACATTTCGAATCCTCCGCGGTCGTGCGCGATATTGTCATCGGCATGTCCGACGGCTTGACCGTGCCGTTCGCCCTGGCCGCCGGACTGACGGGCGCCATTGCCGCCTCGCGCCTGGTGGTGGTGGCGGGGTTTGCCGAAATCGCCGCCGGCTCCATCGCCATGGGCCTCGGCGGATATCTGGCGGCGCGCGGCGACGCCGATCATTACGCGAGCGAACAGCACCGCGAGGAGCGTGAAATCGTCGAGCGCACCGCGGACGAACGGCGTGAGGTGATCGAAATCCTGGAATCCTACGGCATCAGCCGGGAGCACAGCCGGCCCATCGTGGACGCTTTCGAGAAGAATCCGAAAAAATGGGTCGACTGGATGATGCGCTTCGAACTCGGGCTAGAGGAGCCGGAACCGCGCCGCGCTGTGCAGAGCGCCGTCATCATCGCTTTGTCCTATATCGCGGGTGGCATGATTCCGCTGGCCCCTTACATCGCGACTCCGCAAGCGCAGACCGCGCTCCAGTATTCGGTGGGAGCCACCATTGTCGCGCTTGCGATCTTCGGCTACATCAAGGGCCATTTCACGGGCGCCCCGAAGCTGCGGAGCTCCGTGCGCACGACGATCATCGGAGGCTTGGCTGCCGCCGTGGCTTATGGGATCGCAAGATTGATCCGCCCGTGAACTAGCGAGGCGCGGGCTGAGCGGGATTGGGATGCGTCGCGCTCGCCGCCCCGCTCCATGCCTCGGGCGCGCCGGCCGCCTCAGGAGAATATGACACGCGCGCGGGCGGTTCGACGTTAGGATCCACCAGCCACGTCTCGCGCTCCGCGTAATAGCGGGCCAACTGCGCGTTACTCTCCGCTCCCAGGTCGCGGGCCCACACGATCCGCGCGACGTCAAGATCGGCGTCGTTGTAGACCCATTGGAACAGGTTGTTCGGATCGGTCTTGGCTTTCACGAACACCAGGTGATTTCCGGGAATGCGTTCCAGCCCCTTTGTCATGCGCGCCTTGTCCAGATTCCCTTCCACCCGGCAGCACCACGATTGATAATTCAACGCCTGCGTGTAGGGCAGCCCCGCCTTTTCGGCTACCATACGCAGCACGATTACCACCGCCATCGCCGCGATCAATAACGGAGCCAACCGCACGCGCAGACCGTCGTAGTACCGGCATCCCTCCACCACAATCGCAACGATCACCGCCGTGGCTGGAGCCAGGTAATGCGGCGACGCCGCGCCCTCCAGCACAATCGCCACGACGCCACCCGCCGCCGACGCCACCAGCAGCGGCCTTCGCTTCCACATCCGTCCGAGCATCAGGAGTGGAACAGTCAACGCCGGACCCAGGAAGAAGCGCCAATATTCCTGCAGCCGAAACGTCAGAAACTCGAGAAAACCGCCGACTCCAGCCACCTTTTCATGCTCGGCGATTTCGTAATCGTAGTAGCGCTGCAGCTCGATGTGGCGCTGTTCGATTTTCGGCGGAGGCGTCCACAGGAATCCCATCGGCCAGCCGTAGGTTTTCTGGCTGATGTGATATGTCGTGACGAAGGGACTGCCGGTGATTCGCTCGAAGTAGAGGCCGAGCCCGGCGACCGCCGGCAGTGCAACCACACTTGCCGCGGCAGCTAAGCCAATCAGCGCGCCTATTCGTTTCCGCATTTCCCACAGCAGCACCAGCCCGAACGGCACAGCGAACAGGAATCCTTCAAACGGACGGGTCGAGGCCAGCACCGCTAGTCCCAGACCGAAAATCAGACCCAAAATCAGACTCTGCGCGCCCGCGGGATTCTTGCGCAGGCGCGGAAACGCGCCGAAAATCAGCGCGCCGCCGGCCGCCGGAAGAAATCCTCCGTGATAGGCGTTGACCCAATAACTGGCGACGCCAAACCGCACCGCCGCGAGGACCATGCCGAATGCCGCCCATCGCGAAGGCATCCAACCCCGCAGCGCCCAGTAAAGGGCGGCCAAAAACAGTGCGTATTCCGCCAGAATTCCCGCCCACGGACTCGCGGATACGATTCTTCCGGCGGCCAGAAACAGCGCGTGTCCCGGAAAATAATTTGAAACGTAGCGCGGCTGCTGAAGAATGTGGAGGCTTTCGAAATGCCGCCACAAAGGATGCGGCGGATTTGACACGCGCCCGTGCAGCAGCGTATCGGCGAGCAGCAGGTGGCTGAATTCGTCGGTGACGATGGGAATCGGCACCGGGAGCAGCGGAATTAGCGCCAGACGCAGCGCGACCGCCGCCGCGATCATGGCCGCGGCCGCCAGCGCGGGATGCCGGAACGTGCGGATCGCCGGAATTCGCCTCGGCCGCCAGCCCTTTTTCGTCCAGGCGTACACACACGCCCCGACCATCGCCAATTCCAGCAGGTTGAAATCCTGGCGGATGCCCTGCCATACGCCGGCCACCGTAACGATCACCGCTTCCAACGGCCACAGCGCGGGGTTCATGGGAGGGCGACGCAGCTCCGGCTAACGGAGCGCGGGGCAGCCCTTCTTGCAGGCCGCGCGGTTCGCGGCGCACGTCTTCCGTCCCTGCTTCCCGATGGCCTTCTCCCTGCAGAAGTTGTAATCGACGTCGCAGTGGTTCTTGCACTGCTTTTGCTGGCTCGGCGCGGCTGTCAGTGTCAACGCCATCAGAATCGCCGCGGCAAGATAAGCACGCATATTTCTTAACTTCCCTCCGTTTCCGCAACAAACTTCTCCACCGCCATCCAGTAGATCGCGGGCTTGCCGTGCCGGTCGCTTTGAAACAAAACCGCCTGGCTATTCGGCGTGAATACCGGCGCGACCATGCGCGGGTCGCTTGCTCTATGTTCGGCCAAAGTGAACTCACGCTTTACAGCTCTGGCCAGCAGCAGGACGTACGGGGATGCCTTGCTCCCGCTCGCCCCCGTGAAAACGCTGGCGTCGGCATTGGCCGAAAACCGGGCGAACTGGCTAGTATTGGCGAGCCAGACGTCGTTTCCCGTTTCGGGCGTAAACTCGCGCAATGCGACCAATTTCCCGGGGTCCGGCGGACGGTTCAGGTACACCAGCGCGTGCCCGTCGGCGGCCCACTGGCACTGCAGCAGGTCCCCTTCGGCCAGGGCTAGGCGCCGGCTATTCCCGCCCGTCAAATCCACGAGCCATGTCGCCGTCCCGATCCCGTATAGCACCGACCCATGCTTCGGACGTAATAAAGGCTCCCGGATCTCCTCAGGCGCTTCCACGCCGGCTGTTTCCACTAATGTCCGGGCCGTCCCGCGCACCAGATCGAGCAGGCGCAGCCGATAGCCCGCGCCGCCTTTTTCGACGAGCGCGGCCGAGCGTCCGTCGTCGGAATAGCTGACGCCCGGCGTCTTCTCAAACTCGTCGGCGGTGCGGTAGACTTCACGCGTCTTGCCGTTCCCTATATTCGTCTCGATCAGCCGGCCCGTGTCGAAGTGCCAGAATCCGCGCTCCCCGCTCTGGAAGCTCAGCGAGCGCGGATCGAGAGCGGTTGCGTCGGTCAGTTGCCTCGATTCGTGCGTGTGCAGATCCATACGGAGCGCTTCCCACTTGCCGGATGCGTCCGAGGCGTACAGCATCGCTCGGGAGCTCAACACGCGTGCGCCGCCTGAAGGCAGCAGCGCCGAATATTGCGGGTCTGTCAGCCGGACGACGACGAATTCAGTGGCCGGGTCCAGATAGCGCACGGCTACCGACGGCAGTGAGCGTCCGCGCGGAGTGCCTTCCGCGGCGGCGGCACGTTGGTAGGCCGAAGGATAAGCCGCCCAAGCCGACGCCGCAGCGAAGGACGCGACAAAGCGCCGCCGCGACGAGACCAGCTTTAAATTACCAGCCGTGCCTTCACCGCTCGCAGAAGCACAACCCAGCAAGCCCGGCGAGCGGCATGGCCCATGCATGTCTCAATTGTAAATCGGGAGTTGTTAACTCGCAGTGTGTGCATCCACTTTACCGCCCAGGCGATTACTCCTCCTGGTCGTCGGCCTTTCGGACCAGAATTCCCCAATGGCCCGCAAGCGAACGATCGTCACCATGCCTCGGTTGCTCCCTTCGAAATCGGCCCAAAAGCGGGCGTTACTTGCCGGCCCCGCTAAGACTCACGACCTGCGGGCTGTTCGAAGCGCTGTCGGCGAACGTCAGAGTGCCGTTGAACGTACCTTTTGCAGCCGGGGTGAAGGTGACCGAGACGCTGCAGCTAGAAAGGACGCCCGTACATGTATCGTTCGAAATCTTGAAGCCCGTGCCAGACACAGTGGCGCTCACGGAACCGAACGCCACGCCTCCGCTATTGGTCAGCGTTACCGTCTTGGGCGCGCTGGTGTGGCCGGCCTTGATCGCGCCGAAGCTCAAGGATGTAGGCGAGGCACTCGCCGTCGTAAATCCACTCCCGGTGAGGCTGACGACTTGCGGGCTGTTAAGGGCGCTGTCGGTGAACGTCAACGTGCCGTTTATCGGGCCTATCGCAGTGGGTGAAAACGTGACGTTGACCGTGCAACTGGCCCCGCCGTTGAGGCTCGATCCGCAGGTGCTGCTGGAGATCGCGAAGCCGGCCGACGCCGCGATACCGGCGATTGAAATGGCCGTCGAGCCGTTTGCCAGAGTCACGCTTTGAGGACTGCTTGTGGTCCCCGCAAGAACGTTGCCGAAATTCAACGACGCCGGGGAAACCGAGGCCGGTACTCCGCCGTTACCCGAAAGGGCCGTGGTGGCCGGGCTGCCGAGCGCGCCCGTGTAGGCGACGCTCAATGCGCCATCGTCGGAGCCCGCCGCCGTGGGTGAAAACACGACGCCGACCATGCAGTTCGCGCCGCCCGCAAGAGTCGAGCCGCAGGTGGTGCTCGAAATGGAGTAGCCGGAACTGGCGCCGATGCTCGCGATGCTGACGGTCACGCTGCCGCCGTTGGACACGGTCGCGGCCTGCGGCGCGCTGGTGGCGCCGACCGCCACGGAACCAAAGTCAAGCTCAGTGGGTGAGATTTGGATCGGTCCCGATCCTCTTCCGGAAAGACTGACGGTTTGCGTTCCGGCGGCGTCATTGATGGTCAGCGTTCCCGTCGCCGTGCCGATCGTGCTGGGCGTAAAGGAAACGTTGACCGTGCAGAAGGCGCCCGCCGCGAGGCTCGTGCAGTTGTTGGTCTGGCTAAATGGCGCGGCTGCGGATACGCTTGTCACATTCATCGGGCCCGTGCCGGTGTTGGTTAAGGTGACGCTTTTGGCGGCACTGGCGGTCCCGACGATTTGCGATGAGAAGCTCAAGCTGGTAGGCGAAACCGTCGCGGCCGGAGCTGTTCCCGTACCGGTAATCGCTATGACCTGCGTCCCGCCCAGATTGAAGGAATTGTCCGTGACGGTGAACGTTCCGTTCACGGTGCCCTGGGTCGTGGGCGCGAAGGAGATTGAAGCCGTGCAGCTCGATCCGCCCTGGAGCATCGCGCCCGAGCAGTTATCGGTTTCGCTGAATCCGCTGCTGACCGCGAGCGAGTAAATATTCATCGGGCTGCCGCCGAAGTTCGCGATGGTGACCGGCAGCGGCGTGCCGGGGCCGCCGACGTTCTGCGTCACGGCCGGCGCGGGAGGCGTGTAGCTGATCGCCGAGGGCAGCGGGCTGGGCAGTGCACGAGGCACCGCCCCGTAAACGCTCACATAGACCCCCTGCACCAGGCCGGTGATATTGGAGGTCAGAACCGCGGCCTCGCTTTCGACGATCTGCGCGTTGTATCCGTTGCCCAACACAACCATGCCTTTCGAATCGATGGCGATGGTGTGCGGCGCGAAAGTGCCCAGGCCGATCGAGGTCCAGTTTGCGCCGGTCATATCGTCGACGCGAATGACGCTGGTGCCGTCGGCCACATAAATCCTGCCGGCCGGATCGGTCACTACGCCGATGGGCGAGCCAAAGTGATAAATATAGGGGCCCATGGGCTGAGACTGGCTCAAGGTGGTCCAGTTGGTGAAGCTCAGATCGTCAAAGCGGGCAATCCAGCGGTTCCCGGCGTCCGCGAGGTAAATCCGGCCGAGTGCGTCAAACCCGGGGGCCGAGGACAGCGATATGAACTGTCCCACGCCGGAGCCCGCGCTGCCCACCTGGGTCCAATTGGTTCCGTTCATGTCGTCCATGCGGATCAGGCGGCCGTTGCCGTTGTCCAGCACCCAGATGTGCCCCGCTGGATCGATGCTGACGCTCTGCGGTCTCACGAACTGTCCTGTGCCCGTGCCGTAGGCGCCGAAACTCGTCCAATTGGTCCCGTTCATATCGTCGATCCGCACGATCCGGTCGTTGTAGATGTCCGCAATGTAGATCCGCCCGGCCGAATCCAGCGCAATTCCCTGGGGGCCGTAAAATTGGCCAACGCCCGAGCCTTGTGTCCCATACGCGATCGCGTTGGTGCCACTCAGATCGTCGGAGCGCAGAATCCGGGCGTTGCCGTCGGTGAAGTACATCGGAGTGTACGAGGAATTGTAGCCGCTCGAACCGCTCGCGGCGGCACCGCCGGTTCCGAAGGCCTGGTAGGTCGAGCCGACGATCGCCTGCGTCTGGCCGCTGACAGTCAGCGTTCCGCTGAAGGATCCTGTGAAGGTCCAGGAGCAGGTAACGTGTCCGCCCCTGCCTCCGCCGGAACAGCCCTCGACGAACCTGCCGGTGGTGAAGCTGGCGCTGAGGGAGGTGGTCCCGTCGGTCGAAAGAAAGCTGAAGCTGCCGCCGGCGCAGGCGGAGGTAGCGGTCTGCGGACAGTTGATGCTCAAACTGCCGGGCGGCGAGGCGACAGACGAGTTTATGATGACGCCTGAACTAACCGAAGTCGATCCACCCGAATTCGTAAAACTGCCTTGATCGGCGTGCGCCAGAGGAGTAATAATCGCGAAAAGAGCGAGAACCAGTGTCTTATCCATTCTAGTCAAATGATCCTTTTTGTCCGGGGGAAAAGCGTGTGTATAGTTAAGAAGCGCGAACAGCCCGGCTAGCCAAGGGAGCTGTCGTTGGCTTCACAGATTCTACAGATTTCTAGTACTCTCCGAGATGGTAGGGTAGGCGGTACTGTTTCAGCAATCAGACAAAAACCTTAACTCTGATTTTCACTGAAGGCTCTTCAGCGTGGCAACCCATAAATCGGGACAAAGAGTGTGTGAACCGGAAACTTCACGGAGCCGCTGAAGAGGAATGAGCGGACCACAGGCGGATCAGAACGGAAGATCGGGCTGAACCTGCTGCAGCATGGCCGAGCGGGTCAAGTACGGATACGGATTCACCGGGCTGCCTCCCAACCGCACTTCGAAGTGCAGGTGAGGCGACGTCACGCGACCGCTCGCGCCAGAATATCCCACGATCTCGCCCCTGCGGATTTCCTGCCCGGGAATCACTTCGAATTTGGAAAGGTGCGCGTACCGCGTGGTCATGCCGTTGCCGTGATCGATAATCACCACGCGTCCATATCCTGCGTAGTATTCCGAAAAAGCCACGATGCCATCGGCCGCGCAGTGGACGGGCGTGCCCATCGGTGCGGAAATGTCGACGCCCGTGTGCATGGCGCCTTCGCCCGAGAACGGATCCTGACGTTCGCCATAGCGGCTCAGCAGCCGCCCGTTCACCGGCCACATGCTGGGGACGATATTCTTCTGCCACGTGCGCGCGTAAATATGATCGATCCGCGAGAAGCTCGCCGATTTCAGGAAGTTGTACTCCTCGATGGTTTCCCGGTAGCTCGGCACCAGCGGACCTTCGTCGGCGATGGTGTCGGCGCCTTCGATGTTCCGCTTCATGCCCAGCGCCATGCTGACCTCGCTAGCCATTAATTGCAGCGAGGCCAGTTGCTCCTGCTTTTCGTTGTTCTCGCGTTCCAGCGCCTGGTAGCGGTTCCGCAGCGTGTTAACTTGCTCACGCAGCGAATTATAGTTCGCTACTTTCCAGCTCATGCGAAGATAACTCGAAACCATTCCAAACAGCGAGATGGAACCGAAAAGTGCAAGTCCTAGAACGACATACATTGCCTGATGGGGAACGTGAATACGCCGCAAGCGTCCGTGGAGAGAATGAGCGAGGACAACTACGAAGTAGTGTTGCTTCATTTTCCTGTCATCTGGCCCGGTCGAAATCCTCCGGGGACCCTATCGCCCCCGAACGATCGTGGGCCGGAGAGAACTACGGGCAGTGCACTTGATTAACGAACCGTCATGTTACACTAATTGTCATCTTGCTGTCAAGGACAGATGCATATTCGTTGGGTGTATATAACTATTATCCTTGTAACATGTCTTTTTTCATATACTTAGATCTACTACCCGTTTCAACAAGCTCCTGCGGGGATACCCATACTTGCGCCGATGCCTGCGATTCCCCAGGGGCAAAACTCGTCGAATTCAAGCGGTGTAAATCGGTAACATGGAAGGCGCGATGAGTGGGTGCGCCCTCTGATCGCATCGCCGCGATGATCTCGACCCATAGACCGCACCTTCGCTGGGCTCTTTTCTTTGCTTCGCTCGCATCCGTGGGCTGCGGCTCCGCACCGCGGAAGGAAACCAGACCGAGCCAAATCGGATGGCGTCCGATCATCTCATTCTCGGGCCGCGGCAACACGCAAACCGAGTCCTTCAACATTGAAAGCACACAGTGGCGCCTAAAGTGGCAGGCCAAACAGGATGCTTCAGCCGATCCGGGGACATTTCACCTGATGGTCAACAGCGCCGTCAGCGGGCGTCCCATCGCCGAGGCGGTGCCGCGCCGGGGCGCGGGCAGCGGTATCGCTTATGTGGGCGACGATCCTCGCCTCTACCATCTGGTCATCGAAGCAACGGATGTCGATTGGTCCATCGCGGTGGAAGAGGCCGTGGTGGGCGAAAGCCAACCCCCGCGCTGACCGGCGCAGTGGCTACCGCGCCTTAGGATGCTCGAAGCAACTGCAAAGAGAATTGAAAGATCGCAGCTTTCCCGGCAGCAGTATCGCGGCATCGACCGGATCTTTCGACGGCGTCGGCGTTTAAAGTTTACGGCGGACGCCGAATCGTGGCGAAGTGGCGACTGACCCGAGCCAGACCCAACCTGTGGCACTCCCCTTGTTTCCCCGTCCAAGAGGTGTATAATTCTTACGGCCTTCCGATGCGGGCGGTTTTGAAGCTGGGCGCTTGACATTTTGGTGAAACACGGGCGTAAGGCGTTCCCAGCAGCTAGCTTCAAGCGCGGCCATCCACATCGGCTGGACCTCTCATTGAGGTGAACCAAGAATGGCTGACACAAATAAAAAGATGGACGAAGCACCCCGCGGGTTATCCAGACGGGATCTGATCAAGGGAGTGATCGCGGCCGGATCGGTGTCCTCCGCGGCCTACCTTTTCCGCACGTCCCTGGTCCGGGCGCAGCAACCGGCCGCCGGCTCCGTGGAGAGGCTCGTGACGCTGACCGTCAACGGCCAGCAGCGGCGGGCCGACGTGATGAAGCAGGAGACGCTGGCGACGACGCTGCGCTACAAGCTGGGGCTCACGGGCACCAAGCTGGGATGCGACCGCTCGGAATGCGGCGCCTGCACCGTTCTGATCGACGACGTCCCGCATTACTCGTGCTCGGTTCTGACGCACAGCGTGCGCGGCAAGAAGATCGTGACCGTCGAAGGTTTGGCCAGCGCCGATGGCAAGCTCCATCCAGTGCAGCAAGGGGTCATCGACGAGCAAGGCTTCCAGTGCGCGTTCTGCATGTCGGGCTACCTCATGGCGACGGTCGGATTTCTGAAAACCAATCCGAACCCGACGCGCGCGGAGCTGGCCCACGGGATTTCCGGCAACCTGTGCCGGTGCCAGGACTACGACAAGATCCTCAACGCCATGATGCGCGGCGCCGAGAACCTGAGAAAGGTGAGCTAACATGCCTGCCAACACTCCCCACAAACCCGCCCATAGACTGATCGGCAAGAACTATGTCACGCCGGACCTGGTCGCGAAGGTCACCGGAAGGGCCAAGTACGCCGAGGATTACCGCGCCGAAGGAATGCTGTTCGCGAAGCTGGTGCTGAGTCCCATGCCGCACGCCCACGTGCGCAGCATCGACGCTTCCGAAGCGCTCGCCATGCCGGGCGTGAAAGCGATCCTGACGGTGGACGATCTTCCGGCGCCCGCCGACGCCATGACCGATCTGGGGCAGGTGATTCCGGCGAACAAACTCGCGGAGCGCGCGCTGACCAGCGATCCGGTCTACCAGGGCGATCCCATCCTCGCGGTGTGCGCCGTCGACGAGCTCACCTGCGCCGAGGCCATCGAGAAGATCCGCATCAGTTTCGACCGCTTGCCGCACGTCGTCGATCCGCTCGTGACTTTGCGGCCCGGCGGACCGAACGCCAGGGCCGAGGGCAACGTGTGGTTCCGCCCCGTCGCCGCGAGCCCCGGTCCCGGCCAGCCGCCTCCGCCGCCGCCCGCGCCAGCCGTCCAGGAACTCAAGTGGACCGACGCGGATTTCGCCGACATGAAAGAAGGCAAGCTGCCGATGGGCAAGGCCACCGACGAGTGGACCTACGGAGATTGGGAAGCGGGCCTCAAGAAGGCCGATCTCGTGCTCGACGAAACGTTCGTCACGCCCAACACCAGTCACCAGACGCTCGAAACCCGCACGGCGATGGCGTATTGGCAAAACGGCAAGGTGTTCATTCATTGCTCCACGCAGAGCACTTCGCAGACGGTTCCGGCGCTGGCGCGCTGGCTCCACATGGATCCCAACGACGTGGTTGTCATCAGCGAATACACCGGCGGCGGCTTCGGAAGCAAGATCACCGCCTCCATCCAGGCGATCATTCCGGCGCTGCTCTCGAAGAAAGTCAACGCTCCGGTGATGATGCGCGTCAGCCGCGAAGAGGAGCACTTCATCGGGAAAGCGCGTCCGAGCATTCATGGGCGCCTGAAAGTCGGATTCACCAAGGATGGCCGCATCACGGCCGTCGATATGTTCGTGATCTGCGATAGCGGTCCTTACGATCCGCAGGGCGACGCCAACCAAGCAGGGCGGCAGCTCTCGCTGATGTACCAGCCCCCGGCCATGCGCTGGCGCGGCCTGTCGGTGCTGACGAACACTCCGCCGCGCGTCTCGCAAAGCCAGCCGGGCGGCTTCCAGGGAATCGTGCTGATGGAGCCGGTTCTTTCCAAAGCCGCGCGCAAGCTGGGGCTCGATCAAGTGGCGATCCATCGGATCAATGCGCCCGAAGGGAAAGCCCTCATTGGACCCCCGGTGGGGGGCAAGCGTCAGTACGTCACCAGCGCCTTTGTTCGCGACGCTCTCGATCGCGGGAAGGAGCTATTCCGCTGGGATGAACGCAAGATGCAGGCCAAGCGCAGCGGAACCAAGGCCCGCGGAATCGGCGTGGCGACCAGTTGCTTCGTCGGCGGCTCGGTTGGATTCGACGGGCTGCTGGTCATTAAACCGGACGGCAAGATGTACGTGCAGACGGGCATCGGCAACCTTGGCACCGAATCGGTGAGCGACTGCCACCGGGTCGCCGCCGAGATGCTGGGCGTCCCGTGGGAGAAGGTTGAGATCACCTGGGGCCACACCGGCCGCAACCTCCCGTGGAGCTGTCCTTCGGGAGGCAGCCAGACGACGCACGCCATGACCCGCGCCGCCTACATCACGGCCACTGACGCGACGCAGAAGCTGCAGCAGATCGCGGCCAAGGACCTGGGCGGCAAGCCCGAGGACTACGAAGTCGCGAACGAACGCGTCTCGCGGAAGGGTGGCGGCGCCGGCATGAGTCTCGCGCAGGCGGCCAAGCGCGCCATCGAGCTCGGCGGCATTTACGACGGTCATGAGCTGCCCAAGGGCATCAACAAATTCACGGTGTCCTCGGCCCAGGCGCTGAAAGGCCAAGGACTGCTGGCGGTGGCGCGCGATACCATGCCGCGCGATGGCCTGACGCATTCCTATGTGGCGGGTTTTGCCGAAGTGGAAGTGGATCTGGAAACTGGTAAATACCAGATCCTGGACTACCTGGCGGTCGCCGACGTGGGCACGATCATCCATCCGCGCGCGCTCGGCGGGCAGATTCTCGGCCGCTCGATGCTGGGCATCGGCCACGCGATCGGGCAGAAGTGGGTCTACGACCAGCACTATGGACTGGCGGTCGCCAAACGCTTCCATCACAACAAGCCGCCGACCATCCTCGACGCTCCCGTCAAGATGCAGTGGGACGCGCTCGATATTCCAGATCCCGAGACTCCGGTAGGAGCGCGCGGCATTGGCGAGCCTCCGGTGGGAGCGGGATGCTGCGCGATTCTTAACGCGCTTTCGGATGCGATCGGCGACGAGGTGTTCCGGCGCGCCCCGGTGACCGCCGACACGATTCTCGCGTCGCTCGAAGCAGGCCGCCCCATGGAAGAGGGCCTGACGGCCCACATATAAGGAGACCCGAATATGGCTATCGTTCACGACATCATGCCGGCCTTCGAGCTCTTTCAGCCGGCTACGATTCAGGACACGCTCGGCTTACTGGACCGCAACGGCCCGGACGCCTGGGTGCTGGCGGGCGGTCTCGACAGTTTCGATTGGCTGAAGGACCGGATCAAGCGCCCGAAGGTGGTGATCGACCTCAGCCAGGTGGACGAACTGCGCGGTGTGCGCGAAGTTTCGGGCGGCCTGGAGATCGGCGCCATGACCACGCTCACCGAGGTGGTGCGGCATCCGGTGGTCCGCGAGAAATTCAGCATACTCGCGACCGGCGCGGAATCCGCCGCGTCGCCGCAGATCCGTAACCAAGGGACCCTGGGCGGAAACGTCTCCCAGGACGCGCGCTGCTGGTACTATCGCGGCGGCTGGAAGTGCTATCGCGCGGGCGGCAATATCTGCTTCGCGGATACGCCGACTGCCATCAATCGTGAGCACGCCATCCTGGGCGCGGACCGCTGCGTGGCGGTGAATCCGTCCGACAGCGCTCCGGCGCTGATCGCGCTGGAGGCCCAGTTCGTGGTCCGCAACTCGCGCGGCGAGCGCGTGGTGAACGCCGAGGATTATTTCGTCGGTCCGGATATCGACATCACCCGCATGACCATCCTGAAGCCCGGCGATCTATTGACGGCGATCCGCATCCCGCCGACGTGGGCCGGCGCGCAGTTCTATTTCGAAAAGGTCCGCGATCGCCAGGTGTGGGATTTCCCGCTGTTGAACGTCGCCTCCGCCATGGTGGTGAAGGACGGCAACATCGAGCGGGTCCGCGTCGCGGTGAACGCGGCCGCGGCGCGCCCGCTTCGCCTGACGGCGGTGGAAGACGCCGTACGCGGCAAACCTCGCAACGCCGCAACCGGCGAAATGGCCGGCAAGCTCGCGGTAGCCGGCGCGCAAACGTTGCGCTTCAACGGCTATAAAGTCCCGCTGATGCGCAATCTGGTAAAGCGGGCCATCGGTGGGGTCGAGGAGGCCAAATGGGCATAGTCGAGTTCGCGACCAGCCCGTGGGGGCAGACCGTCCCGATCCACATCTCGTTTTTCCTGATGTGGGTCTGCGCGATCGGCGGACTGGCCTTTTTGATCGTCCACGCGATCTACGTGCAGTTTGTCGCGAAGGCAGAGCACGCCGGACCCGTCCCTCCCGAAGTGTCCGCGCGTGTTCCGGCTAAAATCCCACGGCATAGCCTGGCGTCCCGGCTATTTCACTGGACCATGGCGGCCGCTATGCTGGCGCTGCTGATCACCGCGTTTCTCCCGAAGGTCGGGTATCCGTTCGCGTGGGTGACCTATCACTGGATCGCGGGACTGGTTTTGACGGCGTCCATCGTATTTCACGTCTTCCACGCATCGTTCTGGTCGGACTTCTGGTCGATCTGGCCCGACAAGATCGACATCGAAGACGCCAAACGGCGCTGGCTGCGCGCCACCGGAAAGTCCGCGCCGGAGCCGCGAAAATTCGCGAAGTACCCGCTCGAAAACAAGGCGTATCACGCCATCATTCTTCTGGCGGGACTCTCGGTCACGCTCACCGGCGTCTTCATGATGAAGCGCGTGCAAACCCCATTTTTCACCCGGAATCCCTACGTTTTCGGCGACATGACCTGGGGCCTGATGTACGTTCTTCATGGGCTCGCCGGAGTGGGTTTGATCGCGTTGATCATGGCGCACATTTACTTTGCTCTTCGGCCCGAGAAATTCGCGATTACCAAGTCCATGGTCTTCGGCCCGATCAGCCGCGAGCACTATCTGGAGCACCACGATCCCGAGCGGTGGGCGCCGTCGGAATAGTCCGAAATAAATAAGGGCTGTTTCCACGACGAATGCTCACCGAACCACTGCTTAAGGATTTGGCGGATCGCTGCAACACCATTGAAGAATGCTATGAGTACATGCTGGCCTACGCGGGGCAGGGCGTGGCCGGCGAGGAAGGCGGCGGGTCGCAGATCCGCGATTTTCTAACTCGCGCTGCGGCCGCACTGACAGGTCTCGCGGACGCTTACGAAACTGCGGTAAAGCGAGAAAGCTTCGAGCCCGCTGCGCCTTATCACGCGTTTCTGACGGTGCTTGCCAGGGACGCGCAGGACTCGCTCGCCGCCGTCGAGCTGGTCCTAGCCCAGCCGAGGATCAGCTCTCAGTTGATCGACAATCTGAACGCGTCCATTCACCTGCGCGCCTTGCTGACGGATCTTTTTCTGATCGATGAAATCTTGAAGAGGTCTCAGCTCTCGGAGAAGCCCGCGGGCACGGTGTAGTCGATACGCCGGTGGCGGGCCGCCTTTTTTGCGATTGCGGTGTGCCGCGCCTTCAGGGCAGCGCGAAAACGAGCATGGCGTTGCCGGATTTGGGCTGGCGAATCTCGGGGGCCAATTCCGCCGGAATCGCCGTGGACCAGCTTCCGCCGCCCGTCCCCGCCGGCATGGCCACGTACTGCTTCCCTTTGGCCAGATACGTGATCGGGAACCCTTGCGCCGAAGTGAGCAGGCGGGTCTGCCAGAGAATCTTTCCGGTGGCCGCGTCGTAGGCGTACATGTGACGATCCCAATCGCCGCCGAACGCGAGGCCGCCCGCGGTGGCGAGCGCAGCCGTGTTGGACGGTGACGGCGTGCGATGACGCCACAACACCTTGCCAGATCGGATGTCCATAGCCAGGAATTCGCCCAGGTTGCCTTCCGACTGCGGATGCTTGTAATCCTTGCGCTCAACCGGACCGACGCCGCCTTTGCCGAGCACCTTCTCCACTGCGCCGAAAGTGGCTTTCTCACAGGTCAAGGACATCGGGATATACAACGCGTTGGTTTGCGGGCTGAAGGCCATCGCGCGCCAGTCCTTGAATCCGGCGGTGCTGGGACACATTTCGAGCTCCACGCCGATCTGGGGGATCTTGCCCGATTGGTAGGTGACCTTGCCGGTCTCCGGGCCCACTTCCACGATGTTCTGGTAACCCAGATCGGTCGCGTGGATGAACGCACCCGTCGTCCGGTCGAGTTGCCAGAGAATCCCCAGCTTGCCCATCTTGAAAAGCGACTTGCGTCCGCCGGTATCGATCAGGATGCTCTCAAACACTTCGTCCATGTCCTGCGTTTCACCGGGCAGGTGCTGGTAGTGCCACTTGATAGTTCCTGTGTCGGGATCGAGCCCGAGCGTCGAGTTGGTATAGAGCGCGTCGCCGTCGGTTCCGCGGACCGCTCTGGCCCACGGCTTGGCCTGCGCCGTCGCCCAATAGACGAGATTGGCATCGGGATCGTAGCTGCCGGGGATCCATGCGTCGCTGCCGGCTCGGAAAGCCAGCGGAAGATCGCCCCACGTTTCGCCCCCGGGCTCACCTGGACGCGCGACGGTGGACGTTCGCCACACCTGCTTTCCGGTGGCGGCGTCGTGCGCGCTGATGAAGCAGACATCCTCCTTATAGCGGCTGCAGCCGGTCATCCCCGCGATCACCTTGCCGCGAACCACGATGGGCCCGGACGTGTACCCGTACCCGAGCTTCGAATCGGCGACTTGAACGTCCCACACCAACTTCCCGGTCCGGGCGTCCAGGGCGACGATATGGGCGTCATTCGTGGTCCCGAAGATCCGGTCTCCGAAGATGGCGATGTTTCTCTGGACCCCGTTGCCGTCGCCGCTACCTCCGGTGGACGTGCTTCCGCGCGCGGGGCGATACTCCCACAGCAAGTCTCCGGTCGCGGCGTCCAGCGCCTGAATGACCCCGCGCGGGTTGGGCAGGTACATGACGCCATCGTGGACCAGCGGCGTCGCTTCCTGGGCGCCGGTGCTGTCCATCGCCCACGACCAGGCGAGCTGAAGTCCCTGGACGTTCTTCGTGTTGATCTGATCGAGCGGGCTATAGCCCCACGCGTTGTCGGTGCGCCGCCAGTTGAGCCAGTCGCCCGGCGCCGGGTTGCGCAGCATGCCTTCGGTGACGGTGCGGAAATCTTTCACCTGCGCCGCGAGCCACAGGCTCCCCAGCGACAACATGGAAACGGAAATCGAAACGGCGATGCGCATTTTCATGGCCTGTCCCTCTCGTCTTGATGTATCGCAAGCGCCGCGCGAACGCAACGCCCTGCCGGCAGACGCGATCGACTGCGCGATCCGTCGCACTTCGTCCTACTTTCCGGCTTTCAGTTTAATCTGCGCGGTATCGCCGTTCACCTCAATGGTTGTCCCGAAAGGCCGCGACAAATCGGCCAGGCGTTCGAGGATGTAGCGCGCCTGCTCGCCCGTAGCGGGCCTCGGCAAGCCGCGTGTCTGCATAAAGAGGTTAACGTTGTGCTCGTCATGAGGGTCGGGTTGGCCCTCGCCGATCTTATTTTGAGCGATCGGCCGGAACTTGATGGATTGCAGGTTCCTGCCCTGGAAATCGACATAGGCGACCACGCTTTCCCACAGGATCGGCTCGTCCAATAACGTATCCGCCGGCGGCACTTGAAAAATAAAATTGCCCAGATCGAAAAAAATGGGGTGGCCGCGATAAATCTCGACGCCGTGCAATAGAGGAGCGCCGTGCATCACGACGATATCGGCGCCCGCGTCCACTTCCGCGTGCGTCCATTTCTTGAGCCACTCCGGCGGGCCCAGCCGCTCAGGCAGCTCTTCGAGCATGATCGTCTGGAAAGGCTTATCGAATACGTGATTGTGCTCGTACACAATGACGAGGTCGGCTTTCTTGCGGGCTTCGCGAATGCTTTGCAGAATACGCTGCGAATCCTGTTCGTTCGGCTTGTTCCCATCCACGTGGAGCTCGTTCACGCCGGGCCGAGTCGCCGTGGCCGATCCTCCCTCCGGCACCAGGCCGGACGCCATCGCAATGAGGGCTACCGTGCCCTTGGGCGTCTTCAAAAAACCGGGCGCGACCGCTTCGTCGATCGTTTTCCCAATGCCGGCGTGAGCCAGGTTCAAGCGGGTCGTCTGCTCCATCACGTTCTGAACGCCGGGAACTTTGAGGTCGAACGAATGATTGTTGGCGACCGAGATCAGGTTGAAGCCGAACGTCTGGAGCGCCTCCAGCGCCGCCGGCGGCGAGAGAAACCGGCCGTCCTTGGGCGACTGACCCTTGTTTGCGTCGAGGATCGTGGATTCGAAATTCGTGAAAACCACGTCGCCCTTTAGCAACGACTGAATGACAGGCACGGCCGCCGGCGCGTGCGCGCGGGTATCCGACCGAATCATCGATTGGCCGGTCAAAGTCACACTGAGCGTCTGCGCCCGTGCTGGCCCCGCAACGGTGAATACGATGCCGAGGCAGGCTGCCACTCGCGCGATCCGGCAGAGTCCTAGTCCTGTTGCCATCTGCGTTTCCTCCAGAAGGAGATCTTCGAAAACACTGGATGATTGCAACGGCAATCATACCTCGCTTTCAGGTTGCATGCGACAACCGCTCCGTTCTCCAAGCAGCTGCTGCTGTGGCAGCCGCGAGCCTTGACATCGAAAGGATTCGAAGATAACTTTGGGCAAAGAGGAGCTTTCCATGAGAAATCGATTTTCCGCTGCCATGACCGCGGTCACGGCCATACTCGCCGTTGGATTGCTGGCGTCCGCGCCTGCCTCTGGCCAGGCTTCCACCGTCGTCGCCAAGACGAAGACCGTAGCCGTGGCGAAGACTGGGCTCCGCACGGCCGACGGCCAGCCGGATCTGCAAGGAACCTGGAACTACTCCACCATGACGCCCCTGGAACGGCCGCGCGATCTCGCTGGGAAAGAATTTTTCACGGAGCCGGAGGTGGCGGATTACGAGAAAAGCCTCCTCACCAACATTAATCGGGATCGCCGCGACGGTGGCGCCCAAGCCGACCTGAATCGTGCTTATAACGAAGGCTGGTACGACTCGGGATCGCACATCGTCAAGACCCGGCGGACGTCGCTGGTGATCGATCCCCCGGATGGGAGAATCCCGGCGTTGACTCCCGAAGCTCAGAAGCGGGAGGAAGCCCGCGCGGAGGACCGGCGCAGGCGCGGCGGCGACCCGGCCGATTCCTGGGAGGATCGCAGCTTAGGAGAGCGCTGTCTCACGCGCGGAGCGCCTAAACTTCCCGGCGGCTATAACAATAACGTTCAGATCGTGCAGGCTCCCGGATATGTGGCGATGTTTCAGGAGATGATCCACGAAGTTCGCATGATTCCGGTGGACGGACGCCCGCACCTCGCCAAGAACATCCGCCAGTGGCTGGGAGATTCGGTGGGCCATTGGGAGGGGAATACGCTGGTGGTCGACACCACCAACTACACCGGCAAGATCGTCTCCAACGCATTCAACTGCTGCCGGGGAGCCGGCGCGAACCTGCACGTGATCGAACGCTTCACGCGCGTTGACGCGGACACGCTCGACTACCAGTACACGGTCGACGATCCCTCTACCTATACGAAACCCTGGACCGTGTCGCTGCCGATGACCAAGACCGACGATCCGCTCTACGAGTACGCCTGTCATGAGGGCAACTACGGCATGACGAACCTGCTCAGCGGAGCTCGCGCGCAGGAGAGGGCCGCCGCGGAAGCCAAGAAATAGTAGCTGTCTTACGCACCGCAGCGTTAGAGCACTGCGCGGTCAGGACTTTGCGTAGTCGCGAAGGAACTGGATGAGCAACTTGCTCACCTGTTCGGGCTGCTCCTGCTGCACCCAGTGTCCCGCCCCATCGAGAAGATGGAATCCAACCATGTGCGTGCAGGCGCTGGTGCGCATCTTATCGACCGCACCGGGCGTTTGATAGACGCCCCAATCGCTTTTCCCGGCGATGTACTGAGAGGGCACGTCTATCGTGCGGCCCGCAAAGGTGAGCATCTCGGCGATACTGCGGGGATCGGAGCCGCGCCGTACGCGATAGCCCTGTAGCGCGCCGGTGAAACCAGTCCTGCCGTATTCGGTCGCGTACACATCGACATCGGCCTCGGTCAGCCATTTGCAATTCGCGATGTAATCCGCGGGCGGCATGAACGGGGCGACGTTCGCCGCCATGCCCTTGTCTTTCTCCATCACGTAATAGTTTGGAATTTGCGCCATCTCCTCCGCCGTGCGCGCCTTCAGCGGATGCGGATGGTTCCCGTTGTAGTCGGCGCTCTTGCAGAACATATAGGCGCGGAAGAAATTGTGCAGACCTTGCGGAGCGTGCAGCATGTCGTCGTTCGCACCGCGGGTGCGCTGATAGTTCTGATAGTACTTCCTCGGCGGGTTGAGCTTCGCGAGCTCGGCGTCCAGCTCGTCGTCGGTGATCGCCGGTCGCGGCGGGGGTGCGCCGTTCGCTGTGTCGAAAGGCAACGAAGGAGCGCCCTCGAACGGCGAGCTCATGATAGTAAGCGAACGGAAAATATCGGGCCGGATCAGCGCGGACCACGAGGCGACCGGCGCGCCTGCGTCGTGCCCCACCACCATCGCGACCGAGCGATAGCCCAGCGCGTAGACCAGCCCGATGGCGTCCCGCGTCATGTTGAGAATGCGAAACGGATCGCCATCGGCATCGTAGGAATCGTCCCAGCCGGTCGTACGGCCGAAGCCGCGCTGGTCAGGGGCGATCACGTGATAGCCGGCACTTGCCAGTGCGGGGATCACCTTGCGCCAGCTATAGGCGAGCTCCGGGAAGCCGTGCAGAAGTAGGACCGCGGGCCGGCCGGGCGTTTCGTAACCCGCCTCCAAAAGGTGCACGGTCATGCCGTTGACGTTCGCGATGTGGCGCGATCGGATGCCGGCCGGAAGCACGCCGTTCCCGTAAGGCGGAAGCTTCGAAAAGTCGGTACGCACAACTGCGCCACGCGCAGGAGTGCTACGCGCCAACGCCAGTCCGCCGATCCCCGCGGCCGTCGCCAGGAAAGCGCGCCGTGAGGTGTTGCCTATCGTCTCGACGCTTGCAATCGCGTTATTGGATGCCGTTGTTTGATTCATCTACTTCACCTTGACGTATTTCCTCAAATTGTGTGCGGCGACGTCCGCCGCGTAGATGCTGCCCGCGTCATCGGCCGCGATGCCGGACGCCGTCGTCCCGACATCCAACTTGTCGGGGTCCGCGGGATCGGGAATAAAGGCCTTGAGAGAGCCGTCCTTGGCGTTGCCGACCACGATGCCCCTCAACTGGCCTTTCTTGGCCGCCGGATCGGGGAATGCCGCGCCCACATATATAGTGTCGTCCTTGCCCACAAACACGGAGCTCGGCTGGCCGAACTGTTTCCACGCCGCGATGAAGTTGCCGTCCAGATCGAAGACCTGGATGCGATTGTTCTTGCGGTCGGCGACATACAAACGGCCTTGTGAACCGCCGATGAAGATATCGTGGGGTTCGTCGAAATCGCCGGGCGCCGGTCCCAGGTGTCCCCAGGTCTTGATGAACCGGCCGTCCTTGGAAAATTTCACGACGCGGGCGGAGTTGTGCTGGTTGGGCGAATGGCCGTCCGTCACGAAGATATCGCCATTGGGCGCGATGGCAACACCGGTCGGCCGGTCGAAGGTATCCGGCCCATTCCCGGACACGCCTTCCTTTCCGATCGTCATCAGCACTTTGCCGGACGGACTCAACTTGAGGACTTCCTGGCCCATAATCACGCCATCCGCATTCTTGGCCGGCATGCCGAGCACCGTGGCCTCATCGTTCACATCGCTGGTCCATAAATTCCCGTCCTTGTCGATGGTGAAGCCGTGAGGATACGCGAACAGTCCCACGCCAAAGCTCGTCAGAAGCTTGCCGGACGGATCGAATTCCAAAATCGGCGGATTGGAGTCGCCCCGCCCGATGCAGGTGGCGTGGCCGGGAGGAACGGTATTGAAGCACCGATGAAACACCCAGATGTTGCCGTCGCCGTGGACGTGCACGCGGATGACCTCGCCCCAGCGGCCTCCGTTCATGCTCTTGGGCAGAGTCGGCCAGCCCTCCGCCAGACGATAGGGATTGGGGAGCTCGGTTGGTTTGGGATATCGCGTTTGCTGGGCCGGCGCTGCGGTTGTGAGGGCAACCGCAGTCGCTACAAGAACAAATCCCGCTCGAGGTACAGGTGACATCGTGACGCTCCAGTAGAAACAGGATAGTACGTTTCGCAACTCACCGCGCTCTACACACATCAACGTTTTTTGGGATGCCCGTTGGAAAGGAGAGCGCATAACACCCACAGCCGCCGTTCACCGGATCTTAGCCACCTTGTCTCACGGCTAGCTTGGCAGGTGCGGGAAGCGATTGTAACGGTTCTTAGCGTGCGTACGCCGCCACACGCCGTTCCTGCTGCGCCGCGGGCCGCACCCCGAAGCGCGGGACACTTTTCCCGCAGGGACAGGGTGTGGAATCCAGCATGTCCTGGGTCAGACGCAGCCCCGGAGCTTCGATATGCATTCCTTCGTGGGCCTCGCACTCGCCTGCCAACAAGTGTCCGGCCGGGCCAATGATCTGCTCGAACATCGGTACCCGGAACGCTCGCCAGAACGCATTGCGATCCGCCTCGGTCAGGCGCGGCCACGATGGGCGCTCCAGCACGATCAGCGCGTGGCTCAATGACGGGATCAAAAATCCACACATCACGCGGCACTGCTCGGCGGTCGCGGCAATCGCCAAGGGCTTGAAGCGCATGGCTTCTTCTCCGAATCCCTGCGGAAACATTCGGATCGGCTGCGAGGCCAGCAGCGGGGGTCGGAACCAGGGGACCAGAACGGCCGTGCGAGGAGCCGGTGGCACCGGATAGTGAAAGGGTTCCAGAATCTGTTGCCGGAGAAATCCTTCGAGCACTATTAATTGTTGGATTAGTGGCGCAAAATTCTCAGGAGATTTTCCCCAAAAATCCCGCGGGCATCGGCCACACTTACCCCTAACTCATAGAGCGCCTTAGCCTGTTCCTCGAAAATCTGATAGTGCCAGCCCCGGGGGAAAAAGGAGGAATCCGTGCCGAACAGCAGCCGCCTCGGCCCCACCACGTCCAGGGCGCGCCGGAACACCTGCCGCAGATCGAGTTGCGATTCCTGGTAGCGCATCCACCGATTGGAACTGGACGTGTCCAGGTAAACGTTCGGGCATAGATCCGCCAACATGAGCGCCTCGCGGAAATAGCCCGCACCGAAGTGCGGAATGACAATCGGCACGGCGGGATACTTCAGCGCCACCGAGTGGACATCCGCCGGGTTCGAATAACGCAGATCGAACGCCGACTGCAACCCCAGCTTTTCACGCACGCCGACGCTCAGCGCTCCGCAGTGGACGAACACCGCCCGCTGGCCCTGCGCCGCCCACTGAAACACGGGGTCCGCCACATCCTCATGCATCGAAAACCGGTGCATCGCCGGAAACAGGCAGGCCACCTGAACGCCCGCGAGCGCCTCGGGATTCCAGGCTCTCGGGTTCACCATCGCGAAGGAAAAGAAGCGGTCGGGATGCGCCCGGACGGCCGCGACGACCGTAGCCTCGTCGCCCGGGACGCTCGCGATCAGCGCCGCGCGATGTACGCCGTGGCGATCCAGCTCGCGCGCCCAGGTAGCCGCAAGTTCGGCCGGCCGCGCCGGCGGGAATTGCCAATCCAGTTGCTGACGCACCGCGTCGATCGTCAGGCCGGGCTTTTGAGTCGCGAGGATTTCGAAGAACCCGTACGAAAAGAAATGGACGTGCGCGTCTACCACGACCATGGGTCCCCACGGCGATTCCCGCGCCAGCACTTCACTCATTGTTACCGGCCTGCCCGCGCGCCGCCGCTTCCCCGGGGCCCAACTGCGTGAGGCCGGTCGAGAGCGCCAGTTGCGTGAGCCCGGCCACGTTGTTCACACCGAGCTTCTTCATCATGGTCTTGCGATAGCTGCGCACGGTCTGCTCGCGCAGATCGAGCAGCACGGCGATTTCCTTGCTGGTCTTGCCTTCCGCCACCATGCGCAACACCTGCAGCTCGCGTGGAGAAAGCCCGTCGAGCGCGGCGGGAGCCGCTTTCGATTCCAGGTCGCCTTTCTGGATGCGCGACAGCAGGCGGTCGGAAACTTGGGGGCTCAGATACGCGCCGCCGCGCGCCACCGCGCGCAACGCGTCCAGCAGGTCGTTATCGGAAACCTTTTTGAGGACGAACCCGCGCGCGCCGGAGCGAATGGCTCCCACCACGGAATTCTCGTCGTCGTACATGGAAAGAATGACGATCTTGCACTCGGGATGATGGCGCAAAATCTCGGCCGTGGTCTCGACGCCGTTCAAGCCCGGCAGGCCGATATCCATCAACACCAGATCGGGGCGATGTTTCTTGACGAACAGCAGCGCGTCGGCGCCGTTTTCCGCCTCGCCCACCACGCGAAATTCCGCGTCGCGGCCGAGGATGGCGCGAATGCCGTCTCGCATGATCTTGTGATCATCGACGAGCAGAACGTCGCATGGCATAGCGGATGGAAACAATTGTACCTTTTCCCGTTGTAACGCCGAGGGTCAGTCCCGCATGGCGCGCCAAAAGCTCCGCGGCCGCAAGCTGCGCACGCACGCCCCGTGGTTTGCCGTCGAAGGAGATCTTCAGCGCCACGGCGCGCGATCCCGAAGCCGAAATCCCAACGCGCGTGACGCCCGGCGTGAACGCCGCGACGCCCACGGCATCGGCAGCGGCCAGGTAGAGCGCCTCGGCGAGCTCCGGCGCGGCGGTCGCGGCCGCCGAATAATGCACCTGCGCATCGACGCCGAAGCCGTCGCGATAGCGAGCGGCCAGATCGAGCAGCGCGTTCTTCAAGCCGCTGCGGGCGATGGGCGACGGATCCAGTTCCCGCGTCAGCGCGCGTACGTGGCGCATCGCGCCGTCGAGCGCCTCGGTCAGCTCCGCCGTGCGGTCCGAAGTCTCGGGATAATCCATCTGCAGCAGTTGCAGGCGCAGACCGGCGACGGCGAGGAGCGATCCGACTTCGTCGTGAAGTACGCGGCTGGCGCGCCGCATTTCCGCGCGAGCCTTGACGCAGGCCTCGGCCAGCTCTTCGGCTGCGGAGCGTCCGGGCATCCGTTAGCGTTTGCGCCCCAGCACACGCCGCGCCGCCGCCGCGACGTTCGAAGCGCGCAACCCGTACTTATCGAGCAGCTGGTCCGGCGTGCCCGATTCAGCGTAAGAGTTCAGCCCCACGAATTCCATGGGCACGGGATGCGTTTGAGCCACCGCCTGCGCGACGCGCACGCCCAGGCCTCCGTCGGCCAGATGCTCTTCGGCGACCACGACTGCACCGGTTTCGCGCGCGGCCCGCGCGATTGCCGCAGTGTCCAGCGGCTTGACGGTATGCATGTCGATGACTCGCGCGGAAACGCTTTCGGCTTCCAGGGTCTCGGCCGCGCGAATCGACTCGGCGACCATCAGTCCGTGCGCGATCAGCGTCACATCCGAGCCTTCCATCAGCTCGATCGATTGGCCGATTGTGAACTCCTGGCCGGCGCCGTAAACAATCGGGACTTTCACGCGTCCGGCGCGCAGGAACACGGGGCCGACGTGCTCCGCGGCGCGCTTCACCAGCGCGGCCATGGACACTGCGTCGGCCGGAGAGATTACCGTGAAGCCGGGCAGCGCGCACGCTAGAGCGAGATCCTCGACGCTCATTTGCGACGGTCCGTCTTCGCCGATCGAAATGCCGCTGTGCGTTCCCACGACCTTCAAGTTGACGTTCGGATGCGCCGCGGTCACTCGCAACTGCTCGAACGCTTTGTTCATCACGAAACACGAAAAACTCGAGGCAAACGGGATCTTTCCGGCCGCGGCGAGGCCCGCGCCGATAGCCACCATGTTGGCCTCGGCGATTCCGCACTCGAAGAAGCGGTCCGGAAAATCCTTGGAGAAATACACCGTCATGGTGGATTTCGAAAGATCGGCGTCGAGCGCGACGACAGCCGGGTTGGAGCGTCCCAGTTCGAGCAGCGCCTGGCCGAACGCCTCACGCGTCGCCGCGCCCAGTTTTAGTTCATACTTCGTATTCGTGGGCATGCTGTGGGTCTTCCCTTCTAGGCGAGCTCCGCGAGCGCGGCCGAGCATTCCGCGGGCGTCGGCGCCGTACCGTGAAACTTGGGATTATTTTCCATGAACGAAACACCCTTCCCCTTGATCGTATGGGCCAAGATCAACGTGGGCTGGCCCTTCGTGTCATGGGCTTCGGCGAACGCTTTTTGGAGCGCCGGGATGTCGTGACCGTTCAACTCGATCACGTGCCAGCCGAAGCCGCGCCATTTGTCGGCGAGCGGTTCCAGCTCCATGATGTCCTTCACGAAGCCGTCCAGCTGGATGCGATTGTAATCCACGATCCCCACGATGTTATCCACTTTGTGAAACGCGCCGAACATCGCGGCTTCCCAGATTTGCCCTTCCTGAATCTCGCCGTCTCCGAGCAGTACGTACGTGCGCCACGAAGCTCCGTCCAGCCGCGCCCCGAGCCCCATGCCGATCGCCAGCGATAGCCCTTCGCCAAGCGATCCCGTGGACGCCTCCAGCACCGGCAGGAAACGCACGTCGGGATGGCCCTGATAGGGTGAGCCGAGCTTGCGCAGCGTCATCAATTGGTCCCAATCGCAATAGCCGCACTTCGCCAGCGCGGAATACAGGATGGGGGCGGCGTGGCCCTTGGATAGAATGAACCGGTCGCGCCCTTCCCACTTGGGACGCGCGGGATCGTGATTCATCACGTCGAAGAACAGCGTCACAACGATTTCCGTGGCCGAGAGCGATCCACCCGGATGTCCGGACTTGGCCTCGGTGATCATCTGGACTAGCTCGCGCCGCAGGCTCTTGCAGATCGCCGCAAGCTCGACGGCGTCGCTGGTTTTTTGCATGTGTTTTCACTGTAACATTCCGGCATTCACGCTAAACTGAGCGGATGCGGCTGCTGGCCAGGCTCGATGGATGCAAGGCACAATTCGGACACGCCGCAGCCCGCCGTGCCGAGAGTTTGTTAAAGGAAGCGCAGGTTTGGCTGATAAAACACCGCCGCCCGCGGTCCGCCGATTCCTTGATCCATCTGCACGAGACGCTGTTGTTCCTGCGCGCCTATCCGCACAGCCCCCGAGCGCTGCGCCTGTGCGACGAAATCCTGTTCGGCTACTCCAAATGGCTTTGGGGCCTCGCTCCAGCCGAGCTTGCGAACTTCGAATACGCCGACGTTTCCGGCATCGCGGGCACAGGTCTCACCACGAATTTCAGTTATGTCTTCGCGCGGTCGCTCGCAAGCCGCCACGCAAACAGCCTGAGCATCGCTTGGGATCGTTATCCACACGTGGAACGCCTGGGGCCCGTACTCGCCCGGCTGATCCCCGAGGCACGCGAGGACTGGGCCATCGCGCCGCACGCCGACTGGCGCAAGTGGTTCGAATCGACCGGCGGCGGCGTCCGCTGGCTGCTGGACCGCGTAAGTCCGGAGCTTTACGACCTGCTCGAAATCCCGCTGCGCTTCGAACTCGGCGATTCCGAGGCCTCGCGCTCCCGCGCCCGTATCCCTCGGCGGTCCATCTTCTATCACCAAAGGCCGTTGCTCTCGCGCCGGGATGTTTCGATCGCGGCTGAATTCGCGACGCCGCCCGTTCGGGTGACGCGCTTGCCGCTGGTTAGCGCCCGGCGGATCTTGGGTGTGATCGTCGACGCCTCGGCCGTGCGCTATCGCGAGCTCTATGGCTTCGAGTATCCCGACGAAGCTCGCGTCTTCCACGCCGCCCTCGGCCGCGGCATGGATCTGTTCTTCTGCGGTGTGCCGCGCCGTTGGCGCCTGCCGCATCGTGAATATTGCGCGGGTATGTACTTCAAGAACGGCATCCCCATGGGTTACGTGGAAGTGATGTGGGCGCAGAGCGTTATGGAAGTGGGCTTCAATCTCTATTACACCTTCCGCCAGGGTGAAACGGCGTGGCTCTACGCGCGGCTACTGAAGCTTTTTCGCCAACAATTCGGCGTCGCTCGGTTCCTCGTCGATCCCTACCAGCTCGGCTACGGAAACGACGAGGCCATCGAGTCGGGCGCTTTCTGGTTCTACGCCAGGCTCGGATTCCGTTCGCGATCGAAGCGCATCCGCGCGCTCGCCGATCGCGAGGAGCGGCGCATAGCCGCGGATCCCACCTATCGCACACCGCCCCGGATCTTGCGTAAGCTGGCCGCCGCGCCGATGGTCTATCATATCGGTAAGTCGTGACCGATGAGATTTTTCGAGTGCCATATAGGCAAGACGCGAGTTGCCGCCGTTGTTTTCCTGGTTTGTCCGATATGGCTGATGGCCCAGGAGCCAGACGCCGGCGGCGCTTCTGTTCCTCCCGCTCCGCAGATAACTCCAGCGACGCCCCCCGATCGTGAAGTCTCGTGGCGCAAGCTGCCGGGTAATCTAATCGAGGATCAACGCGCCCTGTGGCTCTCGCCCCTTAAGCTGAAGGAGCGCAGGCACTGGGTTCCTACGGCGGCCGTTCTGGCGACCGCTGCCGGACTGGTGGCGCTCGACCCCATCGTTGCGAGATCTTTTCGCTATAATTCGGCCTTCCACACCTTCAACAACACGTTCGGCGGCACCCGTATGTCGCTCGCGATCCTGGCCGCTCCGGTATCGATGTACGGCGCGGGCCTCATCCTCGGCGATTCGAAAATGAAATCGACGGCGCTGCTCGCTGGAGAAGCGGTGGCCGATTCCGAGATTTTGACGACCGTCCTGAAAGGCATCGACCGGCGCGCGCGCCCGGCCACGATCGGGCACGGCGGCAATTTTTCCGACACCTGGTTCGAGGACCACTCCGGCGGGTGGCGGCCGAACGGGAGCTTTCCCTCTGGTCACACCATTGCGGCGTTTTCGGTGGCCACCGTGATCTCGCGGCGCTACCGGAATCACAAGTGGGTGCCCTACGCGGCTTACGGCGCCGCCGCGCTGATCGGATTCTCGCGGATGACGCTTTCGGCGCACTTCGCTTCCGATGTGTTCGTGGGCGGCGCGCTGGGCTACTCCATCAGCCGCTTCGCCGTTCTTCGGCAATAACTGTGCGGCGGTAAATCCTGCGCCCGTCGCCGGAGCCGTCTTCACGAAAAATCGGGCGGCATGCGTCCGGCGAGTTCCAGCGCATCCTCTATCGCCGCGGCGATCCGCAGCGCGAAATCGTCGCGATCCCCTCCGGCGATCGCCTGCAATCCGATCGGGAGGCCGGCTTGCGAAAATCCGCACGGGATGGAAATCGCCGGCAGCCCCAGCGCGTTCATCCCGCGCGTGAAACGCGTACCCGCCGCGCGAACCTCCTCTTCGACCCCGCCCAGCGTCACCGTCGACTGGCCGATCTTCGGCGCCGTCATGGGCGTCGTAGGCGTGAGCAGGCAGTCCGCGCGCTCCCACAATTTAGTGAACTGGCGCCCGATATTTCGGCGCACGCGCAGCGCCTCCAGATAGTCGACCGCCAGAATCGTGCGCCCCTGGTCCAGCCGTCCCAGGACGTCCTCGCCAAAGTCGCTTCGCCTATCGAGATATGGCCGCAGCGCCGCCGCCGCCTCCGAAAGCAGGCACGTGGCCCCGGCCTCCGTCAGCGCGGCCATGTCCGGAACCTCGATTTCGACGATCTTCGCTTCCCTTCCCGCCGCCGTTTCGATCGCCCTTTCCACCGCCGAGGCAACCTCCGCATCCACCCGCTCAAAAAAATAATTGCGGGGAACGCCGATCCGCATGCCGCGCAGAGCTGTCTTTTCGTTTTGTAAAGAACGACCCGGCGGCACATAACCGCTCGGATTCGTCGCCATGAGTTGGAATGCAATCGCCGCACCGCGCACGGTCCGCGTCATCGGCCCCACGTGGTCCAGGGTTTCGCCGAGCGGCAGCACGCCCAGCGTGTTGATTCTTCCGAACGTCGGCTTGAATCCTACGACGCCGCAGAACGACGCCGGCACCCGAATCGATCCGCCCGTATCCGTCCCGGTGGCCAGCGGCACGATGCCGGCCGCCACCGCCGCAGCCGAACCTCCGCTCGATCCGCCCGGGATGCGCGCCACGTCCCACGGGTTGTGGATCGCTCCGTAGTGCGGATTATTCGACGTGATTCCGTACGCGAACTCGTGCAATCCGGTTTTGCCGATTGAAATCGCGCCGGCTTCGGCCAGTGCGGCAACCACCGCAGCGTCGCGCTTCGGAACATAATCGGCGAAAATCTTGGAGCCCGCCGTTGTCCGGACGCCCTTGGTGCGCACCAGATCTTTATGCGCGATGGGAATCCCGTGCAGCATCCCACGATCCTGGCCGTCCTCGAGCTCTTCGTCGAGCGCGTCCGCTTGCGCCCGCGCGAGGTCGCCGGTGACGGTGAGGAACGAATTCAGGCGCGCGTCGAAGGCCGCGATCCTGCGCAGCGCCTCTTCCACCAGCTCGCGCGACGATACCTTGCGGGCGCGCAGCGCCGCGGCCATCTGTTCGATATTCTGCATCGTCCGCCATTTTACAATCGTGGCATGCCCGCCCTTACCGAGCTCAGCGAAGAGGAACGACTTTTTCTGTCGGCCGTGCGCAAATTCGCGCGCGAACGGCTGGCCCCCCACGTGCGCGAAATGGATGAATCCGGCGTGTTCCGCAAGGATCTGCTCGCCGAGCTGTTCGATCTTGGACTGATGGCGATCGATGTCCCGGAACGCTATGGCGGCCAGGGCGGCGAGTTTTTTCAGTCCATCCTGGCGATCGAGGAACTGGCGCGCGTGGACCCCTCCGCCGCCGTCATCGTCGATGTGCAGAACACTTTGTGCACCAATCAACTGCAGCGCTGGGGCACCGAAGACCACAAGCGCCGCTATCTTCCCCGCCTCGCCAAAGATACAGTGGCGTCCTATGCACTGTCGGAAGCCGGCTCCGGCTCGGATGCCTTCGCGCTCACCACGCGTGCCGTTTTCTCAAGCGGATCCGGCGAGTATCGTCTCACCGGCCGCAAGCTGTGGATCACCAACGCCGCCGAATCCGGCCTGTACATCGTTTTCGCTACCGTCGATCCCGCTGCCGGATACAAGGGCGTCACAGCGTTTCTGGTGGAGCGCGATTTTCCGGGCTTCCAGGTCGGCAGGAAGGAAGACAAGCTCGGCATTCGCGCGTCCTCGACGTGTGAGCTGATCCTCGACGATTGCCGCGTGCCGGCCGCGAACGTCCTGGGGGATGTGGGCAAGGGTTACAAGATCGCCATCGAAACGCTCAACGAAGGGCGCATCGGCATCGGCGCACAGATGACCGGCCTTGCGCAAGGCGCGCTCGATCACGCCCTCTCCTATGCGAAACAGCGCAAGCAGTTCGGCAAAGCCATCGCGGAGTTCCAGGGGGTGCAGTTCCAGCTCGCCGAAATGGCCACCGAGGTCGAGGCCGCCCGGCTCCTCACCTACAACGCCGCCCGCCTCCGCGACGATAGGAAGCCGTTCCTGACCGAAGCAGCGATGGCGAAATACTTTGCCTCGCAGATCGCCGAGCAGGTGGCCTCGCGCGCGGTGGAGATTTTCGGCGGTGTGGGTTTCACCAAGGATTACCCGGTAGAAAAACTCTATCGCGACGCCAAGATCGGCCGTATTTATGAGGGTACCAGCAACATCCAGCGGCTGACGATCGCGAAACAGATGCTCGGCAACTGAAGATCATCGATCATCGAACATCCGTTTTCGATTTCACCTGGGCGTATCTTGGCGGCCTGTTACATTGGCTATATACGAGGGCTAAGTGGACGGAGTCATAGTGGTCGATAAGCCGGCCGGCTGGACATCGCACGACGTCGTGGGAAAGATGCGCCGCCTGGCCGGGATGCGCAAGATCGGGCATCTGGGGACGCTCGATCCTTCGGCGACCGGTGTGCTGCCGCTGGTCTTGGGCCGTGCGACGCGTCTCGCACAGTTTTTCACGCGCGACGACAAAGTCTACGAAGGCGTAATCCACTTCGGTTATTCCACCGATAGTTACGACGCCGACGGCGAACCCACATCGCCGGAGGTTTCCGTGACCCTCGAGCGCGGCGCACTCGAGACGCTCTTCGATCGATTTCGCGGCGAGATTCTGCAGAATCCGCCACCCGTATCGGCGAAAAAGATCGATGGCCGCCCGGCCTATAAACTCGCGCGCAAGCATCAGCCGGTGGAACTGGCCCCCGTTCGCGTCAGGGTGGATCAACTTGACATCCTGTCCATCGCCGGCTGCGATGCGTGCGACGTCTGCGGGGAGTGCGATACCTGCGAGGTGCGCGTTCGAGTGGCCTGCGCCGCTGGAACCTACGTGCGCGCCATCGCCCACGAGGCGGGCCAAGCCATGGGATGCGGGGCGTTTCTGCGGGATCTCCGGCGTCTATCCTCCGGAGACTTCACCATCGGGCAGGCGCGCACCATCGAACAATTGACCACGCTTGCGGCCGAAGGTCGCCTGGCGAGCGCGCTGACCCCCGCCGCCGAGCTTCTTCCCGAATTCCCCTCCGAACTCGTGGACCTGGTCACCACCGGACAGATCCGCAATGGCCGCGATTTCCGCGTGTCGCCCTTCCATGCCAAGGCCGCCGCGCGCTACGTGAAGGCCATCTCTCCCCATGGCGATCTCATCGCCATCGGCGAAGCGAAACTGCCGCTGGTGTATCACCCTGTGCTGGTGCTGTAACTGGCTCTGATCTCACTCGTGAAGAAACTTTCATCTGGCCGGCATCGTCGCCGGGGAAGACTTCAAGTATCCTGGAGGCAGTGTCCCGTTTAGCCACCGTGGAACTCGTTCTCTTTGCGTCGTTGGTGGCGGGATCGCTCGCAGCCATGCCGCAGGGCGCCAGCGTGCAAGCCCACGTCGCCCAAAACCCCATCGTGCAGAGTCCCGTAGCGCAGAGTCCGGATGAATCGGGTCCCGCGGCCGACAAGAAACCAGACGCTTTCTTCTCGGGTGCCGTCGTGGAGTCCACCGAGGTGACTCTGGTTGTTTCGCGCATGGTACTGGGGAAAAAGGAGCGGCATAGCTTCGCCGTTACGGCCGATACCAAGGTCGAAGGACGCCTTCGCGCGGGCGCACGCGTGACGGTCCGCTACGCCCCGGGCGATAGCGGCGACTCGGCGATCCTCGTCGTAGTCCGCTCCGGCGGCGCCTCCGCTAAGAAGAAATAAAGCGCGCCGGCGGGAGGGTAGTGGGGTCTTAGCGGGGATACAGAGATAGCCGCGTCATTGCTTTTTGCCAACTCCACCGAAGTAAAATCCAACGACAACGAGCGCGGCATCCCATAGACGATCCGGTACAGGCCTCGCCGTAGCCGACATTATCACCACCCCGCCAACGAGCAAAAGAGCCAACAGTCCGCTTGTGTTGTGTTGGTTAGAAAAGAACTCGCCAAATAGTTTTGAGAAAGCGCTGCGGTTCTTCCACCGATCTGCTGGGTTCATGGGGAAACTAGCTCCTGTAGGCTCCAAACGTGGTCAACTATTCCAGCTTCCATCGCGGGCGTGACCCGCAAGCTGGAATGCACGCGACAGAAGTTATAGTACGCGAAATGCAACGCGAGTGCGGCCCTCAGATTGTCCCACGATTTAGAGAAGGCGTAGGTCAGCCGCGTGAGACGCTTGCACCACTGGCGAAGCGATCCATTCTTACGCTCGACGTGAGACGTGCTGGCGTGGGCTAGATCAGGGTTCCCGCGTACCGCCATCTTCTCAACAGTTACGAACTCGCCAGGGCTATACCGCTCGCGCCCTTCTTCGTGCTTGCTGTATACCTTCGTTACCTGACTATAGTTCACGCGGTCGTACAGGACTTCAGTGACCGCCGGAACGTAAGAGCCGAAGGCATCTGTGCAGAACTCAAACCGATCCTCAAACGTGGCGGCACGCAACTTGCGGGCGAACTCGACTGTGTTCGGCGTGTCTCGTTTTCCAAGGTGCCACGCCAGCACGAGCTTCGTGTCGCGCTCGATGGCGATGAACGTATATGCGTCGCCGATCCGCTCCGCGTCGCGCTCATGGGGCCATTTGTGGCCTTCCTTCTTTTGAACGAAGGTCCAGATCTCGTCAGCTTGAACCTGGCCCACCGGCACCTGCTGAATCCGCGTTGAAAGAATCCGCTCGCAGTTCTCACCGGCCAGCTTCAGGATGTTCAGAACCGTTCGCTTCTCGACATCGCACAGACGGGCCGTACCGCGCACGCTGTTGCCTTCCACGAGGCAATGGAGGATTCGGCACACGATTTCATTGGGGAGACGAACATCAGCGCCGAATGGCTTCTGTTGCGGCTCAGAGAACCGCTTTCCGCACTGCTGGCATTTGTACCGCTGGACGCTGTTGCGTCCGCGTCCCGCCTTCACCGCTTCGATTTTGCATGAATGGCACGTCAATTTGGGCCTTGCTTTCTTCGGGCAAGTGCGTCCAAAATGACAGTGAGTCTAAGCAACTCTGCCTTTGGAGCAATCCCGAGGCTAAGCCCCGCGAGTAGTTAACGCTACGGACGGGGCGAATTAATCTGGCGGAGAGGGCGGGATTCGAACCCGCGTGGGTGTTAGTAGCACCCACCACAGATTTACAGTCCGGGCCGTTAGACCGCTCCGGCACCTCTCCAAAAGGTACTAAGGCCAGCGTCTTCAGTTTGCGGACTGGGCGCTGGCCTTTTGTTTTTAGCACGTTATAAGTATAACAAAAAAAGAATATCAAGGGCAAGCTAAAAGTGTGTGTAGCATAACTTTTTTGTGATATCATCGTGAGTGCGTGGAAGACTCCAATCCGCTGCTACGTTTCTCCGGCTGGAAACAACCGGATCGCTGACTGGTATGGCGATTTGTCGGCTCAGGAGAAGGCGGACGCCGATGAATTTCTAAAGAACATACGGCGGACGCGGGATTGGAAATGGCCGGACTATCGAGTACGGCTGAGGAATGGCGACGGTTTGGGCGAGTTGCGCTGGGAATCGGAGGGCAAACAGCAGCGACTACTCGGTTTCTTTGGGAAGAGCTGCTGGTATGCTGTCGTTGGCTGCACGCACAAACAGCAAGTCTATAAACCCACTGACGCCCTTGACACCGCCAAACGGTATAAGAAGCAAATCGAAAGAGGAGAGGTGAGAACCGTTGAATACGATCTCTAAGATCGCGGAAAAACTGAAGGAGATTGGTTATCGGAAGGCGTTCATCGCTTCGCAGATAAACATCGGAATCCCGTTTCAGATTCGTGCGCTCATGAAAGCGAGAGGTTGGACCCAGGACACGCTCGCTGAAAAGACTGGAATGCTTCAGCCCCGAATCTCCGGGCTTATGAAGCCCGGAAAAACTCGCCCGAATATCGAGACCCTTCGTAGGGTTGCGGAGGCATTTGATTGCGCTCTCATCGTCCGTTTTGCTCCTTTCAGTGAGTTGGCGAAATGGGCTGAAGAGTTCGAGCCGGATTCGTTCAACGTGCCTTCGTTCACTGATGATGTGGGTTTTATAGAGCACAAGCCCGCTGCCTCGGCCATGGGCATTGCTACGTTGCTTTGTAGGCCAGAAGCTGTAGGAGCAATATCCATAGCAGCGACGGGCGCTGCTACAACCCTGATGCCTGCGTCACACAACAACCAGAGCGTGCCCCTATTAGTGCACAATGCGCCTCCTCAACCGGCAGCTACGACCGCGCCACACATTCTTGTGCAAAGGGGGTTATCAACATGGCGGTAGAAATCACTCTTCCTCAAGAGGCGAAAGTTTTCAACGCAAAGGATCTTGAGCACAGGCACTCGCCAAACTTCCTGCGGATCTATGCGAACAACGCTGGCTTCGGAATTAACTTCTTCGACCTAACAATTGTATTCGGAGAGATGGTTGCGGATGCGGATGGAAAGGGGATGTATACCGAAGACCGAGTAGCGGTGACGATGAGCCTAGAGCATGCGCAGGCGCTAATGCAAGCGCTTCGGCAAGCCCTTGATATCTACGAAAAAACACACGCCCCGATCAGAAAAGTTCCTGGGCAAATAGAGCAACCTCCTCCCGTAGCCATTAGTTAAAACACCAGTCGAACGAGCCACTGGATCTCCATCTCCCCGCTAGAGCACCACTACCCGGCGGGAGGGAGCACTTGCATTGTGCCCTCGATTTGCGAGACACTAGCAGGTTTTCCGTTACTCCATGCGGGTTCGAATTCTGTATCACGATCATTGCTTCGACGGCGCGGCTTCTGCGGCCTTTTTCAGCCGCCTCGCCGGGGATAAATTCTATCCCGGCGCGGAGTTCTGCTACACCGGCATGGCGCACAAGGCGTCCCAGCTGTTCGAGCCGGAATATTTCGACGGCGACGTCAACGCTATCGTGGATTTCAAATATTCCACCGATCCGCGCCTCACTTGGTGGTTCGATCATCACCAGAGCGCGTTTCTTTCCCCCGAGGACGCCGCGCATTTCCGCCAGGACACCAGCGGCCGGAAAATGTTCGACCCCAGTTTCCGCTCCTGCACCATGTACATCGCCACGGTGGCGCGGGAAAAGTTCGGATACGATCCCCAGGATTTGCAGGAGCTGGTGAAGTGGGCCGACATCATCGACGGGGCGCAGTATCGCGACCCGCAGGAAGCCGTCGAGCTTCGTTCGCCCGCCACGCAGTTGACGCTGGTGATTGAAGGCAGCAAAGGCTCTGAAACCGTGCAAAGAGTCATCCGTATGATGAGCCATTGCACGCTGGAGGAGATCGCCGCAGATCCCGGCATCCAGGCCGTCTACCGGCCGCTCTACGATCGTCATCTGCGCTCCATCGACATCATCCGCCAGCAGGCGCGCAGCGAAGACGGCGTGGTTTATTTCGACTTGGTCGACTACGATCTCGAAGGCCACAACAAGTTCATCCCGTATTACCTTTATCCGCAATCTACCTATACGGTTTCGGTCAGCACGTCCAGCTTCCGCACGAAGGTTTCCGTGGGCTCGAACCCGTGGGTCAAGGGCCCCTTGAAATACAATCTGGCCACCATTTGCGAACGGTACGGCGGCGGCGGGCATCCGCGCGTCGGAGCGATCAGCTTCGAAATCGGCGCGATCGCCCAGGCGCGCCAGGCGGCCGTCGAGATCGCTCGCGAGTTACGCGGCTAAAATCAATATTTCCCGCCCGATATCAACCACATAAAGATTCTCGATTGGACGCCGAAAAGGTCGTCGGGTATTCTGGACTTGCCAGGAAGCTTTTCCTCGTTAGGTAGCCGGCCCAGTCGTCGGGAATTACCCGCCACGTTGATCGCGAGCCAAGTTCACAGTAAGTTTCAATCAAGTTTCAAGAGGGTGTCGAAGATGGAGCCGGTTTTGAGGGCAGCCGGCTTTAGCACTCTGTAAACGGAGCTTCCCTGCACGAAAGAGCGGCCAAATGGGGGCCGGGAAGAGGCTCAGAAGAAGAGGCGGTCATCCGCCCAGATGGATAGGTGTTTCTGATTTCAAGCGGAGGCAATATGTGTAATTACGGTCTTATCGGAAGGCTTTTTCGAGCGTGGTCGCTGGCCGTCGCGCTGACGTCACTGCTATTCTTCTTCGCGCCTTGGGCGCCCCTGGCGGCACAGAGCCAGATCCAAGGAACACCCCCGGGAATACATCGGCCCCCGATATTGCACGCGGACGAATTCGAGGTTATCTTCGACCGCATGCAAAATCGGCATGTGGACCCGGTTTCGTTCGACGCTTCACCGGTCTCGCAAACCCCCGAGCCCAACGTCGAGCCGAAAGTTTCGGTCGACGAGCTGCGGCATCCGCTAACGGAGAAAGCCCAGCGTCTGCTGGCCGCGGCACTGGCTTACGCCGACAAAGGCGAGCATGGGAAGGCGATTGCCACGCTGCGGGAAGGCATGGCCAAGGTTCGCGCGCTGGTCCCTTACGCGCACAGTGTGCTAGGCGTCGAGTATTTGCGGCTGGGCCAGACGGCCGAGGCGATTCCGGAACTGGCGGAAGCCGCCACACTGTTTCCGCACGACGCCATGGCGCACGCAAATCTGGCCGTTTCCCTATGCATGACCGGCCAGATGGATCGCGCGGAACGGGAAGCTCGTCTGGCGCTCTACCTGGATCCCGCGTCGCACTCCGCTCAGGTGGTGCTCGGCGACATCCAGGAAGCCAAAGCCCGGCCGGTGCCCCACTGACCATCGGATCGGACGGGCGCGGGTTGCCTGGAACCACCCGTTTCGCCCAACGGACTCGCGGAATCCGCCCCTTGACACCGGCATCGGCGTAGCGTATTCATGAACGGCTGCGTCGTACAAGGCGTTGTGCAAGGAGGACGTTCATGGCAGGGTATTCTTCGCTTCAAATCGTGCTCGTGATCTGGGCGGTGGTCACGATCATCTATGCCGTGCTGTTCCTGTACCGGTCGATCGTCGGGATGAAGGAGGAGGATAACCTCTACCTGAGCGCGGGGGAGTCCCGCATGGCCGCCGAGCAGCGCGAAATCATGAAACACATCAATAAGCTGGAACCCGTCACCCGGGGATTCGGATGGGCCGCGCTGGCGATGACCGTGGTGCTCGCACTGATGTGGGGATACAGTGTCTTCCGCGTGCTGTTCTAGATCATTTCTTGGTTCTTGCCTTCTTACGGCTTCACGGCCGAAGCCACGGCGTTTGACGCCGGCTTTGTCGACGCGTTCTTGGTCGACGGATAGTCTTTCGTGAATCCGTTGCGCTCATTCGTCATCGTGAAGCTGCCGTCGGCCCGCACTGACATTTTTATGTAGTGGCCGTGATCCGTCTCATTGAGATTCGCGAGGAACTGTTCCGGCGAATTGTGATCGGCCCCGCCCGCCGCCGAGCGATGGATCTGCCAGAAATCCTGGAGGCCCGGCGCTTGGTGGACAATCTGCCAATACGAAGGATCGCCGCCCTTCCGCTCGCCATTGTTCATAACGGCCACACGCGCGTGGATCGCGTGCACCAACTGCGGCGCTCCCGCGTGAGGATCGCCATGCCGCGTGGTGTGAAACACGTCAAAAAGGCCGAGCAGGTTGTTCGGGCACATCAGGTCATGCTCCTGGTTCCAAGTTAGATCGCCGAGGTCGAGCAGGCGGAAGGCTCCGTACCGAACGACGAGTCCCACCGATTCGAAGTTCTCGGGCGTGGGATCCTGATCCTTTTTTTGCGCGCCCCGGCAAGACGGATTCGGCGCCCCCGCACCGGGAGCTCCTTCCATGGGCTTCGTGATCAACGCGCCGGCTGAGGAGACCACCTGCACGTCGAGACCGGCAACGGCGATCCGGTCGCCAGGTTTAGCCGTGATTGCGTGCGCCTTATCCCGTACGGGCTGATAAGAGGCGAAGCCGGCCACGCGGCCCGGCTGCAGTTCCACGGTGTAGGGGCCGTGATCGATGAAGCGGCGGATCGGGATGCGCGCGGCCAGCTCGGCGGCGCTGCCAACATGATCGCCGTGATAATGAGTGATCACCACCGTATCGAGCACCGAAACGTTGGCGAGCTTTAAGGCGTTCATGATGCGGTCGGCATCGCGAGTGATGGCCGGAGCGCCCGGAACCACGGGCATTCCTCCGTTGCCGCCGAAGCCGGTGTCGACCAGCATCGATTCTCCCGAAGGCGCCACGAACAATGTCGCCTGGCCGCCTTCCGTATCGAGGAAATAAATGTCGAGAGGCTTTGCCTTCGCGGAATGAGGCGCGGTTTGCGCCGAAGTCCCAACCGCCCATAGCATCGAAAGGAAGAGCCAGAATTTCATGCGCGTTACCTCGGCTGCGTGACCACGTCGATCAAGGCGGGCTCGCCGCGTTTCACGACCTCCACGGCGGCGCGCAAGGCTGGGCCAAGATCGTTGGGATTCGTGATGGGACCACGACTAAAAACACCCAGGCCCTTGGCGACCGTGGCGTAGTCGATCGGTGGATCGTTGATCGTCAGACCGGCTGTTATGTTGGCGACGCCCCGCTGATGCTCATTCGCGACGCGCTGCACGTGCATCAACTCCTGATGGTAAGCGCGATTGTTGTGCATGACGCTCAGCAGCGGAATCTTATGATGCGCGGTGGTCCACAGAATGCCGGGAGCATACATAAGGTCGCCATCGTCCTGTATGGTCACGCTCAACCGTCCGTACTTGCGGTTGGCAAGCGCGGCGCCGGCCGCCGCGGGAGCGCCGTAGCCGATCCCAGCCCCGCCCTGGTCTCCGATGAACTGGTGATGCTTGGTGAAATCCCACAAGCGCTGAGGCCAGCGGCTGAAGTGATCGACGGCCGAGAGCAGCGACCAATCTTCGCCCTTGATCACGTTCCAGATCTCGGCGGCCATCCGGCCGGTGCTGACAGGGCTTGCGTCCCAGGCGTAACTCGCATCCTGACGCGCCCGGTCGAGCACGGCCCGGCGGGCCTCGGCGAGCTTCGCTCCGCGCGCCTCATACGCACGCTTGCGATCGGCGGTAATCAGCTTCCGGCAAGCCTCGATCAGGGAGGGGAGCGTCTCCTCGGCGTCGGCGGCGATGGCGAGATCCACTTCGGGTAGTCGCTGGAAGTCCTGATAGTTGGCGTGAATGAAGAGGTCGCCGACCGTGATCGTGATCACCTTCGTGCCCGGCTTGATGTTGGGCACGGAATGACGCACCAGCACGTCTTGATAATCGTTGACGGTGCCCCACAGATCGTTGCACTCCAGCCCCAGCACGACGTCGGCGGTCGCCAGCACCGCTTTACGGCGCTCGGATTGATTGAGCGGATGCCGCGACGGGAAGTTCATGCGGATGCCGGGATCGATCACGGCAGCTTGCAGGAGTTCGGCTAGCTCGACCAGGAGCTTGAGGCCGTTGGGCGTCCGCGCGGCGCGATCGGCGATGATCACCGGAAACTCGGCATTGACGAGCATCCGGGCAGTTTCGGCAACCGAGCCCGCATCGCCTACGGGGAAAGTGGGCAAGATGGTCTTGGGAATGTGCAATGCCTTCTCATCCTTGATACCGGCTTCCTGAAGACCGAGGTCGGCGACCAGCAACACCGGCTCGCGGGGCACCGTCATCGCGGTCTTATAGGCGCGCACGGCGGATTCCGCGAAGTGCTGGAGAGAAGTCGGATTGTCGTCCCACTTCGTGTAGTCGCGAACCATCGCGGCGGCGTCCTGCACGGTGTGGACCCATTCGGGGCCGGGTCGTCTCACCGTGAGGTCCAGGGTATTGCCCAATACGATGAACAACGGCACACGATCGCACCACGCGTTGTAGATCGCCATGGAGGCGTGCTGCAGCCCCACCGTTCCATGCGCCAGCACCAGCAGCGGCTTGCCCTCGATCTTGAAATAGCCGTGCGCCATAGCCACGGAGGATTCCTCATGGCAGCAGGTGATGAACTCGGGATTCTTGTTGCCCCCGTAGTTGAGCAGCGATTCGTGGAGCGAGCGGAAGCTCGATCCCGGATTGGCGCATACATACTCGAAACCGAGCGATTTGATGACGTCGACCATGAAGTCCGATCCGGGGCGCTGGTTTTCGAGCACCTGAAGAGAAGCCGGCGTGACGCCTTCGGCCTCCTTGGTCATCAGCGGCGTGACCGCACGTGGCGGGGCGGCCGCTACTTGCTGCTGTGCCGCGGCTTGTTGCCGCTGAGCTTCGGCTGCGGTGGAACCGGCAACCAT
The DNA here is from genome assembly GCA_035934795.1 of Bryobacteraceae bacterium. Lineage (GTDB taxonomy): Bacteria > Acidobacteriota > Terriglobia > Bryobacterales > Bryobacteraceae > Palsa-187. Next base: position 144,240 of record DASYXM010000058.1, read on the forward strand.
GGCGGCGGCTCCTGCACTGGCGCTTTTCAGAAAATTTCGGCGATCGACCCGCGGCTTTTGCGGCTTGGCCATGACGATCCTTTCGCTCCAGGTCGGGAGTAGCGGCGGCTTTTATCTTATCATCCGCGTTTTGCGACTGGGTGCCCTTTCCGTCTTCGGATGAGGGACCTGAAGTCGCCCCAACCCGGAAAAGATTCCCTCCGACGAGTACCAACCACAACCCGAGGACCAACTGGGTCGCTTTCAAAAAATTGACACAGCCAGCGCCCTTTGTTGTAATAAGTGAGCGCCTTCCCGTTGCTCCTCAGTAGCTCAATGGTAGAGCATTCGGCTGTTAACCGAAGGGTTGTAGGTTCGAGTCCTACCTGAGGAGCCAAAAAATCTCCCTCGAACTGTTTCTACCTATTGGTTAACTGCTTTGCTGCCGAGACACACTCGAAAATGTCCACGCTAGGCACCCGAGACAAGTAGAGGGGGAGGAGTGAGCGTAACGGTGTAGCCCAGCTTGTCCATGGCGAATCGTTGAATTGATTCACCATCAAGGAATTGCACGGTGCTGCTATCATTTCCGCAATGCGTGATTTCGTCGTCCTTTTGGTTCATCTGGTCGTGATCGTAGTCCGGTTGGCCAAGCCCGGCGGACTCCGCCGCGTCGTGGCCGAGTCGGTGTTGGTTCGGCATCAGTTGCTCATCTTGAATCGGGGTCGCAAGCGTGCCCCAATCTGCGCGCCTCGGATCGGATAATCGCTGGTTTGTGCACGCGGTTCATCAGCCGAGTGCGCCTACTGCGGTGCGCCATTGCTCTAAAGCCTTCGACGCTCCTGCACCTGCATAAGCTTTTGACGCAACAGAAGTATCGGCTGCTATTTTCACCAAGGCGCGGAGTGCGGCCCGGCCCGAAGGGACCGGCGAAGGAGCTGATCGAGGCCGTTGTCGAAATGAAGTGCTGCAATCCCACGTGGGGGTGTCCTCGAATCGCTGAACAGGTCGCCCTGGCTTTCGGCGTCGACATCGACAAAGATGTCGTTCGGCGAATCCTGAGCATTCATTACCGGCCGCCCTCGCATGGGAACGGTCCTTTTTGGCTCACGTTTCTCGGCCACATGACGGACAGCTTATAGAGTTGCGATCTGTTCCGCTGCGAGTCGGCCACGCTGAGAACGCATTGGGTTCTCGTGGTGATGGACCAATTTAGCCGGCGCCTCGTCGGCTTTGGCGTCCACCGCGGCATCGTTGACGGCGCGGCGTTGTGCCGCATGTTCCAACGAGCGACCCGTGGGCACCGTCTGCCCAAATACTTAAGCTCGGATCACGACCCACTGTATCGATTCCATCAGTGGCACGCCAATCTTCGAGTGCTCGGAGTGACCGAAATCAAGACGGTTCCCTACGTGCCTCTATCGCATCCGTTTGTAGAGCGACTGATTGGCACAATCCGGCGCGAGTATCTGGACAGGACGCTTTTCTGGACCGCCCCGGATCTGGAATCGAAACTGCGAGATTTTCAGGATTATTACAACTACCACTGAACGCATTCTGCACGCCGCGGACGTCCACCGTTCACTTCCGGCGACCGCAGCACTCAGCTCCCTCTCGGCTTTTACGGATGGCGCCGACATTGTGGAGGCTTGTATCAAACGCCCATGGCCGCCTGAAGTCGACCCGCGGGCGATGGACGACAAGATCACCTGGTATGGAACGTCACTGCGGTCCAGCCACGAATCCGCCTGACCCGCTCTTTCGACGAGCGAAGCCACACCTATCTGGGGTACCTCTTGCGGATCGCGGGGACTGTAGGCGGAGAGGCTAGTGAATTTCGAGTCGGCGTGGGCGCCGGAGCCCATGCCAAATACGGATTCCGCATCGGCGATCAGTTGGAGGGAGTCGGGCACCCAGTGATGGACCCGCGGTTGGAAATTGTCGACCTCTATCGGGTCAGCAAACTGAGAATCTTGCGGCGCGGAGAGGACGTGGCTAGTGATGCACCCTGGCACGGGTTTCCGCCCCCACTGCAGGTTTATCGGGAGCGCGGACACCGGCGCTTGGCGGCAAAGACTTACGATTCCAACTGTCAGAGTTGTATGTGGGGCTGTGCGATGCCTGTGGAGATCATCGTCGACCATTGGAATCCCGAAAAGCGACGGTACCGGACCGAAACCTTTTGCTACGGTCCCCTGTCCTGCCCCGTTTACAAGTCTGGGCCCGCCCGCAAGGTTCCCGGCCGCAATGGTATGAGCTACGAGGAGCCCGATTGGCTGGATCAGGACGCCACGTCTCATCGAGGACTTGATGAATGAATCGGAATTCGCCATGGACAGGTTGGTCGTGCACTCTTCCCTGATGTTCTTAGCGGAACCTCGACTCGACGCCAAACGCCGACTTTGAAAAAGTAATGTACGAGTGCGCCGTCATCCAGGAGTTGGGCGGCTTCCCGATCAGCTACGCTTAGCTGAATCAAGGATATGCCGCTATCCGTCCGGCGTAATCCGCTCGGAATCGACTCCGCAGCGTAGCCAAGTTTTCGCAATTGAGACGTCTGAGGCGCGTGTAGTCAGACGAACTGTGTTGTACGAATCAAGCAGCGCTTTCTGAGTCTGGTTTGGGCGGCACCTACGCCTGACCAAGCAGCGGAGGACCACCCTCAGCCCTGAGCACCTCGATCGCCTCCTCATGCAGCGCCTGGGCTCTGTGTAGGATCCGTTTGAACTCGGCGTTGCCCCGAACCGGATCGAGCCATGGATCAGAAGCCATCTGCGGGTAACAGAAGTAGCCTCCATCGACGGTCCTTTGCAGTAGACGGGTCGCGCGACCGGCGTCGCCCAGATAGGCGAGCTGCCGCACTAGGTAATATTTCCCCTCCGGGTCCATGAAGGCCCTATCGATCAGCTCATCACTGGCGTTAAGGCTGGCTTCCCGGTTCCCTTCAAGCAGCATGCGTAGAGCAAACATAAACATCTGGCCGCGCCGCTCCGGCACAACCGGTTCCTTCTCCTGCAGCATCGCGATCGCTTCCTCAACTCGCCCAAGCATCGCGAGCCGCAGCGGCTTGAAATAGCCAAAGTCCCGGCTAGCCGTCTCCAATGCGCCTTGGTAATCGCCCATCGCGAAGTACGTATGGGTGACCGTGGTTTGAATGTTCGGATCGAGCCGCCGGGCCTGACGATCCGCCTCACGCGACGCCTGGAGCAGACCGCAGTAGCGGCTCGCGTGCGTGATGCCCACAAACAACTCCGGATCGGTCTTCGAACTGCGGAGGCGTTTGAGCAGTCGCCTCATCGCATCCATAGCGTGGCCTTGGTCGACCTGGATGTTCGTGTACAGATTGTGCGCCAGCGGAAGATCGGGGTTGAGCTCCAGCGCCCGCTCGATCGCGCTGCGCCCTTCCGCCAACTTCTCCGCCGCTCCTTCGGAAAACTTGCCTACCAGCCATCGGGCTCGCCCCAAACGAGCCCACGCGGGTGCGTATCCGGGATCGAGCGCGACGCACTGCTCATACAAGTCGATCGCTTCCGAAAACCCGCTGAATCCTTTGCCAGCTTCATTCGCGCGCAGGTACAGATCGTACGCGGTCGCACTGGCCGGCGCATCGTGGGCGAGCTGCTGTCGCTCGCCCGCTGTCAACGGCAGTGCGAGCGACTCGACGACGCCGCTCACCAGCGTGTCCTGCAGTTGGAAAATGTCGCGCAGCTCCACCTGCGACGCCTTCGACCAGATGAGCGTACCACTCGGGGCCTCCACCAATTGAGTCGTGAGACGCAACTGCGTGCCGGCGCGGAGAAGAGTCCCGGTGAGCACCGTATCCACGTCAACCTCTTTCGCGATCTCTCTCAAATCCAGGCTCGCTCCAGCGAAGCGAGCCGCCGCAAGGCTCGACCGCACCACAAGCGAGCTCAAGCCGGCCAGCGACGCCGCGATCGCGTCCGGCAGGCTGAACGCCAGAAAATCAGTCTCCGGATCGGAACGGAGCACGCGAAACGGAAGCACGACCAGCCGCTTTACTGCTCTCGTCTCCGCCTGCGTGCCCGAATCGTCCGGACGCATCACCGTGCGCAGCTCCGCCGCCATTTCGTCCGCCGAAGCGAAGCGATTCGCCGGATTCTTGTCCATCGCTCGCCGAGCGATGCGATCGACCGCCGAAAGGGCCCGCGATCCGCTGAGCGCCGGTGGCGTTTCATACAGCACGGAGTGAAAAATTTCCACCGCCGAGTTGCCCGCGAAAGCCGGTTTACCAGCCAACGCCTCGAAAAGAATCGCGGCAGCCGCGAACAGATCCGATCGTGCGTCCATCGGCTTTCCGGTCACTTGCTCCGGCGATGAGTATCGCGGCGTCCCCGCGATCACTCCATGCGCGGTCAGCTCGGTTTGCGTCCGCCCGTCGTCGGAGAGAGGCGAAACCGGCTTAGCGAGCCCGAAATCCAGCAGTTTCACGCCCTGCGTCGACAGAAACACGTTCGACGGCTTCAGATCCCGATGCACGATCGACGACTTATGCAGCGCTGCCAGCGCCGATAAGATGCTCAGCATAACCTCCAGCGCTTCGGCCAGGGGCATCGGCCCACGTCTCAAGCGCTCGGATATCGACTCCCCTTCGAGTAGTTCCATCACCAAGAACGGCCGGCCGTCCACTTCGCCGATGTCGTATAGGCGGCAGATATTGGGGTGGGTGACTCGCGCGGACGCCTGCGCTTCGCGCATAAAACGCTTCCGGCTGTCCTCGTCATCGCCCGAATCGAGGATCATTTTGAGCGCAACTGGCCGGTTCAGCCGGGTGTCGTTGGCGCTGTAGACAATGCCCATTCCTCCTTCTCCCAGTTTTCCGGTGATTGTATACGGGCCGATCCGTTCCGGAAGAGCAGGCATCTCCTCAAGTATAGTCGCGAGGCATTGGGACCCCCGATCAATCGATTCCCCGTAGCCAGCCGCCCTGGGCTTCCGTGGACATGGCCCTTTCGAGCGTTCGCGAGCGGTCACCGGCATTTGTCCACCTCGTCCTGAAGTGGGTTGCTGGGATACCGTCCGTATTGTCGGGCACCCTTCCCTTATCGGTCCGACGGCGCGCTATTCGCTCTTTGGCTCGATTCCAATTCGGTCGTTCACGGCCGACCGAATCCGCTGCTTGCAGCCGAGATATCGCTCTGTGGTCTGGATCGAAACGTGGCCGAGGAGGAACTGTATCTGCTCCAGTTCACCTCCCGCTGCGTGGCACAACCTCGCGCACGTACGGCGCAGGTCGTGCGGTGCCAACTTTTCGATGGCAGCTTTTCCGGCGAACTCCCGGACGACATGCCAGACAACCTTCTCGGTCATGCTCTCACCCCAGACCCGACCCGCTCTGCTCACTCGACGAAACAGTCTTCCGGAGGTCAGTCCTGCGTCCCTCAACCAAACGTCAAGGACCGCTTTGACCCAGTCCGGCATCGGTATCGTCCGCGTGTGACCGGCCTTCCCCATGAGATCGACAATGGCCCAGTGTTGTTCTCGTTGCTGCAGGTGGGAGAAGTTCAGCTCAACCGCTTCACGCCGCCTCAAGCCACAGGCGAGCAACACAGCCAGTAGAGCACGGTCGCGTTTGCCCTTCCGTCGGTCGGCATCTGGAGTTCGCCAAAGAGCTTCGCCTTGTTCGGCGGTCAACCAGTTTCCCAATCGCACGCCGAGTTTCTTGACGCCTTTCACCCGCCGGATGCTGTTGGGATGGTTCAGCGCGGCAATCGCCTTGGCTTCTCGCCTAGATCTGGTCCCAGACGAGCCGGCTGGCAAAAGACAACTTCCGGATGCGCCGTGATACATTCCCTATCTGCTTCCTGATCGGCTAAACTTTAGCTGCCTCGTTCATATGCCGCTCTCTGTCGGCGACAAACTCGGCCCCTACGAGATCCTCGCGCCCATCGGTGCGGGTGGCATGGGCGAGGTTTACAAGGCGCTTGACACTAAGCTGGATCGTGAAGTAGCGATTAAGGTGTTGCCAGCGGCGCTCGCACGCGATCCCGAAAGGCTGGCGCGGTTCGAGCGTGAAGCGAAAGTGCTCGCGTCACTGAACCATCCCAACATCGCGCAGATTTATGGGATCGAAGAATCGAGGGCCGGTCGCGCGCTTGTCATGGAGCTGGTTCCTGGGCACACGCTCAAAGGACCGATACCACTTGATGAGGCGCTGCGTGTGGCGGCGCAGATCGCCGACGCGTTAGGGGCAGCCCACGAAAAAGGGATCACGCATCGCGACCTGAAACCAGCGAATGTCATGATCACGCCCGAAGGCGTGGTTAAGGTGCTCGACTTTGGATTGGCGGCGGTGTCGCCGCCATCCAGTGGCGAATCCCATGCAGCCACCAACTCTCCCACCTTGACGATGTCGCCGACGAGCGCGGGGATGATCCTAGGCACAGCAGCGTACATGAGCCCGGAGCAGGCGCGCGGCCAGCATGCGGATCGGCGCTCGGACATCTGGGCGTTCGGCGTGCTCTTGTACGAGATGCTGACGGACCAACAGCTTTTCCGCGGAAACACAGTTTCGGACATCCTTGCGAGCGTACTGAAGGAAGATCCCGATCTGGAGCGCGTTCCGCCGGAGATGCGGCCGTTGCTCAAGCGGTGCCTTGAAAAAGAGCCGAAGAAGAGGCTGCAGGCGATCGGGGATTGGGAGTTGCTACTGAACGTAGGGGCGGGGCGTGTCCCATCTAATGCGGAGAGGGTCGGCCGTGGCCGAACCCTACCATGGATTTTGGCGACGGTGCTCGCGATTGGCCTCATCGGTGTTTCGTGGATTGCGTATCGTGCGACGCGGCCCGCCGAACTGAAGCCGCTGGTGCGTCTGGACGTCGATCTCGGTCCCGACGTCTCCCTCAACGCTGGGCCTAGCACGATTCTTTCCCCCGATGGCTCGCGACTGGTGTTCGTGTCGCAAAACCGACTCTTCACGCGGCGGCTGGACCAACTCGGGGCCACGGAGCTGCCGGGAACGCAGGGAGCTACCAGTCCTTTCTTCTCGCCCGACGGCCAATGGGTCGCGTTCTTCTCGCAAAACAGGCTCCGGAAAATTTCGGTGGAGGGCGGCTCGGCCATCGCCCTGTGCGATTCGGGCACCTCCTTCACGGGCGGCAGTTGGGGCGAGGATGGCAACATCATCGTGGCGCTCGCCGTGGGAGGTCCGTTGTCACGGATCTCCGCTGCGGGGGGTACTCCTACCCCCATAACCGAGCTCGATCGCACGCGCGGAGAAGTTTCACATCGCTGGCCCCAGGTCCTGCCGGGAGGCAAGGCGATTCTGTTCATGGCCCACACCGGTGTGGGCGGATTCGATGGAGCCAATATCGACGTGATGACCTTGACGGACCGGCGCCGCAAGACGCTGGTGCGGGGCGGCGTCTACCCGCGCTACCTCCCCAGCGGTCACTTGCTTTACGTCAACGGGGGGACTCTGTTCGCCGTACCCTTCGACCTCGACACCTTGGCCTTGCGCGGCGCGCCCGTGCCGCTCGTGGAGCAAGTCGCTTACTCTGCCCCATTCGGCTACGCGCAGTTGGATTTCTCTCGAAACGGGACACTGGTCTACCGTAGCGGGCGAGGGGCGGGGCTGGCGACCGTGCAGTGGCTCGACGGCGCAGGCAAGCTACAGCCGCTGCTGGCTAAGCCTGGACCCTATTTTGATCCGAAGCTGTCACCCGATGGCCTGCGGCTGGCCATCTCTACCATCGAAGGATCAAACCAAGACATTTGGGTGTACGAGCTGCAACGCGACATCATGAAGCCCTTGACCTACGAGGCGGGATCGCCCGCTTCCTTGCCCCTTTGGACTCCCGACGGCCAATACGTCGTGTTCCAGGCAGGCCCCGACATGTATTGGACTCGCGCGGACGGGGCAGGAAAAGCCCAGTCTCTGAGGCAAACCACGACGGCGGGCTTGTTCCCGGGATCGGTAACGGCCGACGGCAAGCGCCTCGCCTACCACCAACTTGGCCCGGGAACCCTGGATGACCTTTGGACCGTGCCGTTGGTAAGCGACAGCACCGGACTCCGGGCCGGCAAGCCCGAGCTTTTCCTACAAACGCCGTTCAACGAGCGGGACCCCTCTTTTTCTCCCGACGGGCGATGGCTGGCGTACGATTCGGATGGGTCCGGCGCCTTTCAAATCTACGTGCGGGATTTCCCTGACAAGGGCGGCAAATGGCAGGTCTCCAACACTGGTGGCGTGTTTCCGGAGTGGTCGCGCGATGGGCGCGAGCTGTTCTTCCTTAGTTTGGACGACCAGATCATGGTCGCGAGTTACTCTGTGAAGGGCGATTCGTTCGTGACCGATAAGCCGCGGCTGTGGTCGGAGAAAAGGCTCGCGATTCGCGGAAACAACCCGACCTATGATGTCGCGCCGGATGGCAAACGCATCGCCGCGCTCATGCCGGCCGAGGGTTCGGAAGACCAAAAGGTGCAAAATCACGTCATCTTCCTCGAAAACTTCTTCGACGAGCTGCGGCGGAAAGTGCCAGCACGCAAGTAACGTCGGCTCGCCGGTAGCGGCGGAAATCTCTCATAAATAACATTCTCATTGGAGACGCTTTGGCTGGATAGTGGACGGTTGGTCGGACACCATTCCACTAACTTTTGGGATTGTCGGCGAGGGATAGTGGAAGGATGCGCCGTCATACAGGAGCTAACCGCTCTCTGATCGGGTAAACTGGGCTGCATCGCACAGATGCCGCTCTCTCCTGGCGACAAACTCGGCTCGTACGAAATCCTCGCGCCCATAGGCGCAGGCGGCATGGGCGAGGTCTACCGGGCGCGCGACACCAAGCTGAAGCGCGACGTTGCCATCAAGGTTCTGCCCGAGGCGTTCGCGCGCGATCCCGAGCGCATGGCGCGCTTCCAGCGCGAGGCCGAAGTGCTGGCGTCGCTCAATCATCCAAACATCGCGGCAATCTATGGGTTGGAAGACCGCGCGCTGGTCATGGAACTGGTGGAAGGCGCTTCGCCGAAGGGTCCGATACCGTTCGACGACGCTTGGAAGATTGCCTCGCAAATCGCTACCGCGCTGGAATACGCGCATGACAAAGGCATCATTCATCGCGACCTGAAGCCCACCAATGTCAAGATCACACCGGAGGGAGTGGTCAAACTGTTGGACTTCGGTCTGGCGAAAGCGTTCTCGAATCCGAGGGAGCCATCGGCAAGTCCGGAGAACTCGCCGACGCTGACGCTCGGCGCGACCGAAGTGGGCGTCATTCTGGGGACCGCGGCGTACATGGCTCCCGAGCAGGCGCGAGGCAAACGGGTGGACAAGCGTGCCGATATCTGGAGCTTCGGCGTGGTGCTGTACGAACTTCTTACGGGCGAGCGGCTGTTCAGCGGTGAAGACGCGGCTGAGACCTTGGCCGACGTCATCCACAAGCAGCCGGACCTCGCGAAAGTGCCGCGAGAAGTTCGGCGTGTGCTCGAAGAATGCTTGCAGAAAGACCCCAAGCGGCGGTTGCGGGACATCGGAGATGCGCAGCGATTATTGGGAGAGGAACTGCCCGGAGAACCCACGAGTGTAGCCACGCCATTTCGGTCCCGGTTCGGTTGGCTGGCGTGGGCAGTGGCTGGGCTACTACTGGCTACAACCCTCGGCGTGTCCGTTGTTCACTTCCGGGAGCTGCCGCCAACGCAGGCGGTGATCCAGTTCTCGATCCTCTCCCCGGAAAATTCCTCGTTCAGAACTTGGGCCGAACTCTCCCCAGATGGAAAATACCTTGCCTACGGGGTCGTAAAGGACGGTTTTGAGACACTCTGGCTACGTCCTCTGAACTCCCAACAGGCGCGGCCTCTCATCGTCGAGGCAGGAACACCGTTTACCTACGCGTTCTGGTCGCCCGACAGTCGTTGGATCGCTTACGCCCATGCGGGAAAACTCAAGAAAGTGGATATCACCGCAGCCTCGCTGGCGCCTTTGGTGATCTGCGATTGCGTCGCGAATTTTCGGGGCGGCGCGTGGAGCTCCGACGGCGTCATCCTTTTCGCGCCCAATCCAACGTCGGCGATTCTACGTGTCCCTGCGGCGGGAGGTAGTCCTGTTGCTGTCACGACCGTCGACGTGCGTATGGAAAACCTCCACCGGTTTCCCACCTTCCTGCCGGACGGGCGGCACTTCCTCTATATTGTGGGCTCCGCTGACCGCTCTCATGCGGGCGTTTACCTGGGAGACCTTCAAACAAAGAGCGCTGGCAAACGAATTCTGGACTCGGATTCCCACGCGGTCTTTGTGCCCCGCTCACCGGGCGGCTCCGCGGGACACCTCCTTTTTGTAAAGGACGACTCCCTGCGGGCTGTCCTTTTCGACGCGCAACGCCTGGAAGTGTTGGGAGAACCCACCGTGGTTGCCACAGGCGTCGATCAGCTCAACTCGCGTGGCGCTTTTTCGGCCTCCGGCAATGGGATTCTCGCTTATTGGGCGGGAAATACGTTCTTGGCACCGGACCTGAATTGGTACGGCCGCGACGGCAAGCTCCAGGGCCCGGTTCCGGGCCCTGCCGTTCTGCAAGGCGGTCTGGATGGTCTCAGTCTGTCGCCTGACTCGCAGTGGCTGGCGGTTGGATTAGGGACGACTCTCGGAGGTACCAATCGGGTCTGGCTGTTCGACCTTTCTCGTGGCGGGTTCAGACCGCTGGCAGCGGAAAAGAACAGCGCGGTCATGCCAATCTGGTCGGCGGATTCGAAACGCCTGGCCTTCGGCTATTCCGAGGCCGGTGCTATGAACCTGTTCGTCCAGCTTCTCGACCAGCCCAACTCGCCGGAGCATCTCCTGGCAACAGCCTCCCCCGCTTGGCCGACCGACTGGTCGCAGGATGGCAGCTTGCTCGTTTACACGCTCGACAACGGTGGCCAGTATGATTTGTGGGTTCTCTCACTGCAAGACAAGAAGACCCATGCCTGGCTGCGAAGCAACGCCAACGAGTCACAAGGACAACTCGCCCCCGGCTCGGCCAACCCCTGGTGGATGTCGTACCTATCCGACGAGTCCGGCCGCGGCGAGGTTTATCTCGAAAGCTTCACGCTGGAAGGCCGCCGCGCCGGACGGGTCCAAGTTTCAACGGCCGGGGGAAGTGATCCCAGGTGGCGCGGCGATGGCCGGGAGCTTTATTACACTTCAGCCGATGGGAAGGTGATGGCCGTCGAGATCCGGCCGGACTTTACTGCGGGTCCCCCCAAGGAATTATTTACGCCTCCGCCCCTGGCCGCTAGGACGATCTATGTGCCGCATCGGTTCGGCGTAACCCGCGACGGACGCCGCTTCGTCATCGCAACGAGGCCCGCCGACCAGCAGATCGCGCCTCTGTCCGTGATAGTCAATTGGCAGGGCCAGCTGCAGCATTAGCAGACCGATAAGTCCGGCCCTTGTCATCTAGCCAACGCAATGCTTTTGAAAGCGGATGGCGCAATTGTATCCGGTTGGTCGCCCGCCCTTCCACAACCGAGTTTCTGTCCGGATACGCCGTGATAGGCGCAATCCTTCCAGAGCACCTTTTCTTGCCTGAGCGAGGCCCCGACGACCCGAGACATCAATTCACTTATGCTAAATTCCGCCCCATGCGACTGCAGATTGCGTACGCAATCCTTTCAGTCCTCGCCTTGAGCGGGTGCGCCCGGGCACCCCAGTACGACTTCATCATTCGGCACGGCACGGTCTACGATGGGACGGGTGTCGGGGGCGTCGTCCAGGACCTCGCGCTTCAAGGCGACCGCATCGCTGCCCGCGGCGATTTGTCGCGCGCCACCGGGCGGCAGGAGGTAAATGCCAGCGGGCTCGCGGTTGCCCCCGGCTTCATCGACATGCTCAACCACTCCGAGACGGCGCTGATCGCCGACGGTCGCTCACAGGGGATGATTCGTCAGGGCGTAACGCTGCTCGTTTTCGGCGAGACCTCGATGGGTCCGTTCAACGAAACAATGAAAAAGTACCAGACGGAGCGACAGGGCGATATCAAGTTCGACATAACCTGGAACACGCTGGGTCAGTATCTGGACTCGCTGGCCGCTCGAGGGGTGTCCACCAACGTCGCCTCGTTTGTCAGTGCGGCGACTGTCCGCGCGAACGAAGTGGGCCTCAATAACCGCCCACCGACCGCGGCGGAACTCGACCGCATGCGTGCCGCCGTCCGCGTCGCGATGGACGAGGGAGCCATGGGCCTGACGACGGCGCTCATCTATGTCCCCGGCGAGTTTGCCAGGACAGACGAACTTGTGGAACTCGCGAAGGTAGCCTCCGCGTCCGGAGGAATGTACATCTCGCACATAAGGAGCGAAGGCAACCGTCTGCTCGAGGCGATTGACGAGACATTCACTATCGCCCGCGAGGCGAATATCCGCGCCGAGATCTATCACCTGAAGGCCAGCGGTGCCGCGAACTGGACGAAGCTCGGCCTGGCGATCACGAAGATTGAAGCCGCGCGCAAGGATGGTCTGGATATAACGGCCGACATGTACACCTACACCGCCGCATCTACGGGCCTCGATGCGGCGATGCCCCCGTGGGTACAGGAAGGTGGCTACAACGAGTGGGCGAAGAGGCTTCGGGATCCGATGGTTCGCGAGCGCGTCCGCCGGGAGATGGTTGCGGTGCAAGGTAACTGGGAGAATGCGCTGCTCGCGGCCGGCGGCGAGGGCACGCTGCTCGTCGGCTTCAAGAACGAGGCGCTGCGCGTATACACCGGCAAGACACTCGCCGAGGTAGCCGAACTGCGAAACCGCTCAGTGCAGGATACGGCGATGGATCTGGTCGCGGAGGACGGAAGCCGCGTACAGGTAGCGTACTTTCTGATGTCGGAGGACAACGTGAAGCGGCAGATCCGGTTGCCGTGGGTCACCTTTGGATCGGACGCGTCGTCGATGTCGGCGGAGGGTGTGTTCCTGAAAACGAGCACGCATCCGTGTGCTTATGGCAACTTCGCACGGCTCCTCGGCAAGTACGTGCGTGACGAGCACATCATTCCGCTTGAGGAAGCGATTCGGAGGCTGACGTCGCTCCCGGCGGCAACCCTCCGGATTAAGGACCGCGGGCAGCTGGCTCCGGGCTACTTCGCCGACATCGTGGCGTTCGATCCAAAAACCATTGCCGAGCATACGACATACGAGCAGCCGCACCAGTATGCCACCGGCGTCCGGCATGTGTGGGTGAACGGCGTCCAAGTCTTGAAGGACGGCGAACATACTGGACAAAAGCCGGGGCGTTTCGTGCGCGGCCCGGGGTGGAAGGGGAGGGTCGCGCCGCAGGTGGCGGACCGCCCCGGAGCCGACCGGTAAATGGCTCGCGACTACCCCCCTAACAGCCCGTGTCAGAACACCCATTTACGACGGCGGTTGAATTTTGAAAAGCGGGAGCGCAGTTTCGCGAGCGGATGAGGTTCGCCTATCGAAACCACACCCGCACGGCTGAGAGTCGGCGCAGAACGCGGCGGAAGA
>DASYXM010000059.1:0-18603 GCA_035934795.1 Bryobacteraceae bacterium
CAAAACGCGGGTAGGGCGGATCGCCTGATCCGCGGCCGACGCCCTCGTCGGCCACCCCACGGGTGACGCGGCGTCCAGGATCTCCGACAGCCCCGTGAGGCTCCCGCACCGATTATGAATCCTTACCGACGGATTACGGTCTCCTTGTTTTGCTAGGGATTGCGGCCGCTTGCCGGAGCGGCCTTGTCCGCGCGTGCGGTATCAGGCGCGCAGAAAGGTCGCGATCTCTTGGGTCAGTTCCTCGGGCATTTGTTCGGGCAAAAAATGGCCCGTCGGCAGGGCCTTGCCCCGCGCTTGGACTGCCCGTTGTTGCCACGTTTGCAAGACGTTATAGAGGCGATGGAACGGCCCTTTCTCCGACCACAACACGAGCAGCGGGCACTGAATCTTTTTGTCGAGGTCCGCCTTATCGTGGGCCAGGTCAATGGACGCCGCCGCGCGATAATCCTCGCAAACGGCATGGATCGTATCGGGCTGGCGAAACGTGCGCAGATATTCCCGAAACACGGCAGGGCCGATCCAGTTGGGCAGCGGGTCCGTGAGCTTGCTTCCGCCCAGCCACAGCAAAGTGCATCTCAGAAAATACTCCGCGCTGTTCTGGATGACGGTTTCAGGGAACGGCGCCGGCTGAACCATCAGAAACCAGTGATAAAAGATCGTGGCGAACTCCTGCGTGATGTGCTCATACAACAGATAGGTCGGCACGATATCCAAAATAACGAGTTTCGTGAGCGCCTCGGGGCGATCGAGAGCCAAGCGGTGCGCCGCGCGTCCGCCGCGGTCATGCCCAACGAGTGCAAATTTCCGAAATCCCAGGTGTTCCATCACTTCCACTTGATCTTGCGCCATCGCCCGCTTTGAATACGCAAAGTGATCCCCGCCTCCTGGCGGCTTGCTGCTGTCTCCATAGCCGCGCAGGTCGGTCATCACGACAAAATAATCCCGTGCCAGCGCGGGGGCGACCTTGCGCCAGAGCACGTGTGTCTCCGGTATGCCGTGTAGCAGCAGCAACGGCGAACGGTTCCGGTTGCCGCCATAAACGGTCTTGATCGTCGCCCCTGAGGTCTTGATCTGCTCGGTCTTAAACCCCTTGAAAAATTCCACGGGCGGGGTATCGGCTGCGCGCGCGCTGCGCGCCAACAGGGCCGCCTCTGCAGCGGGCGCGAGCGACATCGAAGTTTTCAGGAATTTGCGGCGGTCGGAAGTCACCATGGTTCCTCTTAGCTCTCACTGTGAATTAAACGGAGTAAACGGTAAAATGAGCGCGCTGCTCCACGCGAAATCTCCGGCCGACCTCACCATCCCCGCCCGCACCGGATTCAACTCAACATACCGCATCACGCTCGCCAGTCGTACCCCCTCGAACGCGCAGGAATAATACCGGTTCTGCCACAGGTGGCCAGAGCCCCGCTCGATCGCATTCCGGTAGCGCGCATAGCGCCCGTGCACCTCGCGCAGCGTCCTGGCCAACGACTTATCGTGTTCCGGCACAGCGACCAAATGCACGTGATTCGTCATCAAACAATAGCCGAGAATCCGTACCGCGTAGTAAGCGGAGTATTCCTGCAGCAGGCCAAGGTAGACCTGCCGATCCTGCGCCGAGAAAAACACCTCCCGACGGGCGTTCCCCCGCTGCGTAACGTGATGAGCTAACTCGGGTACCACGACTCGCGCCATTCGAGGCATTCATATCGTTAGTGCTCCTGCGCGCCCGGGCTCTCACGAAATCGGGAAATGTTCCGGAGCCTGTCGGAGATAGAATTTGGCGAACGTAAAATCAATAACTTATAGAAATGTTCTGGCTGGCAAGTCGTTGATTCTTGGTTCGGAAACTCTTTTCTCCGACAGGCTCTCCGTCTGTCCCGCATTTCCCCGCCCAAGTTGGTGCGGCGCTCGTCGATTCTTGCGCGAAACCAGCAGAGCGCTCCGTCCCCCTCGCGGGATTACTCAAGCCGTCGATTCTGTCTGTCCCGCTCGTCCCCTGTCTGTCCCGCTCGTCCCGATTTCTCTCAAGGGGACGAAGCTGAATGCTTCGCTCGCTCCATTTTTCGCAGTGTCGATTCTGGCTGTCCCCCTCGTCCCCCCTTTATCCTTTATCCTTTATCCCGAAGGACACATCGCGACTGATGCCCGCGCGCTTACCGCGTCTCCCCAACAAACGCCGCTGTTTCCGCATCGATTTCGATTGACCGAGCACTTTGAAATTCAAATACCAGATGAAAGGGATCATTCGCGTCCCATTGGTGTTTGGTGCGAAGCCCAGTTTCCTCTGCGGGTTCAGGAACTACCTTAGAAATACCGCTGATGCAGGAATCTTCCGTATACGGAAACTCCTCGGCTCGACGCGAGACCTCTATTAGCTTTACGCCTCCAAAAACCAGTTTGCAACCTGAATACTTGGCTGCCACCGGGCCGTCACTGATGTTCCATCTCATCACCACGGTATTGTCTTTCGTCTGGAAATCGAAGCCAAGAAACACCCCAGCATTATGTAGATCCCATACTGAATCGAGAGCAATTAATTCGATGGCGAAAGATGGAGCTGCAAGCTTAAAATTCAATAACTTCATATCGATTTTAACGGTTTTGTGTTCATCCTGTTCTCGTTCACGCACAAAGGCCAAGCCGAAAACATTCCTCTAAAGGATCTTTCGGCTTGTCCTTACGTCCACCCATTCCACCGGGGCCGAAACCTGCGCCAGTCCCAGTCCCCGGAGGACGGTTATGTTTGATAGCGTTTTGGAAGTCCTCCGGCGTTGCAGGTCGGGGGATCCGATTTAATCCGCGCGGGTAATTAGAATAGTCCCCTTCGTAGGGAGGAAGTGGGTCGTGTACGTGCGGAGTAGGAATCGGTTGTTGAGTAGAGGGATCAACGTGCGGTTTACCTGTTAGGTCCAGTCTCCCGCCATCTGGCATCGGAAGGCTTTGCTTCCGACTTGCGAAGTCCGTGGCATCGTTAATCAATTCAGGAGGGATCGGGACAATAGGATCTTCAAACAGGATACAGAAGGGACAGAGTCCTAAAGGGTCCGCATAGCTGATTGGGCTGTTTCCAACATATGCGTAGAGGTTTGCATCTCCCCCTCCAAACCCCAGCGGGTCTTCGCTGATGAATCTCTGCAACGTCGCATTGTAGTATCTGGCGCGGTAATAGTATATCCCCGATCCGTCGTTTTCGCGTCCGGTGTACTGAAACGCGTTTGTGCTCGATGTACCGGTCAAAGTTGTGTTGCCAAAGGGATCGAAGGTGTACTGCGTCTGAACCGTTCCCGTCGAGTCGGCGAGTGCCAATGTCGAGCCCAGCGCGTCCGTGATGAAAGACGACGTTCCGCCGGAGTCCGTTCGGGCGAAGTATTCGTCAAGCCCGCCCGTCACCAGATTCGCTCTCACCGAGCCTCCGACAATCTCCTGCACTGGGTTCAAGCCGTCGTAGACGAACGACACGCCCGCGCCGTTCTGCGAGCGCCGGCTATAGCCGTCATATTGGAACGCCGTCGTCCCGATCGCAGTCAACTGGTTTCGAGCGCTCCAAGTGTAGGAGCGGATGCCGTCGCTCGTCATGTTCCCGTTCAAATCATAGCTCAAGGCGCTTCCGTTCCAGCTCGTGAGCGCGGACTGAGGCGTTCCAATCCTGCCTCCGCAAGATCCATCCATCGTTCGGTTGTATACTGTTGAGCGGCGAGATGCCGACGCGGTAAACTGGGCCGTCATAGTTTCTAGAAGTGCCGAACAAGGTTTCGTTCTTCGCCACAACCTCAAGGAAAGAAGCGGCATGCAGCTCATATTCCGGCCATCGATACTTTTTCGCTGCACCGCGGTGACCCTCCTCGCCGCAGGATCGGCCCACGCCCAGGCACCCGCCCCCGCGAAGCCGCTCTTATCCGATCAGGCCTTCAAAAACGTCAAGGTGCTGAAGGGAATTCCGGTGGACGAGTTCATGGCGACCATGGGATTCTTCTCGGCCTCGCTCGCCGAGAACTGCCTGTTCTGCCACGTCCTGGAAAGCGCCGGCGATTGGTCTAAATTCGCCGAGGACAACGACAACAAGAACACGGCGCGGCGCATGATCGCGATGGTGAACACCATCAACAAGAATTACTTCAACGGACGCCGCGAGCTCACCTGCTACTCCTGCCATCGCGGCGGCCAGCGCCCCAAGATCACGCCTAGTCTGGTGGACCTTTACGGCCCGGTCCCGCCCGACGACACGCCCGATGCCATGATTCCCGCGGCTCCCAAGGGCCCCACGCCGGAGCAGATTCTAGACAAATACGTCCAGGCCATCGGCGGGGTGCAGAAGGTGGCCGCGCTCACGAGCTTCGCCGCCCAGGGGATCTATCAGGGCTTTGCAGACGATAAGGTGCCGGTGGAACTATACGCCAAGGCTCCCAATCAACACACCACCATCGTCCATGGAGGCGCTGGCGACACCACCACGACCTTCGACGGCAAAATGGGCTGGCTCGCCGGACCGGCGCCCGAACGCCCCATCCAGGTGTTCGATCTGACCGGCGGCGATCTGGATGGCGCGAAACTCGACGGCGAGCTCTTCTTCCCGGCGCGCATCAAGCAGTTGCTGAACCAGTGGCGGACGCTGCTGCCGACCACCATCGACGATAAAGACGTCGCGCTCATCCAGGGCACCGTGGACGGGCGCTATCCTATCGATTTTTATTTCGACACGCAAACCAACCTGCTGGTGCGCTCGTTGCGCTACGCGGATTCGCCGGTCGGTCTGATCCCCACCCAAGTGGATTACTCCGATTACCGGGACGTCGCGGGCGTCAAAATTCCCTTCAAGAGGGTGATCACGTGGCTCGACGGACGAGCGACCATTGAGTTGAATGAAGTGCAGCCGAACGTTGCGATCGACACCGCGAAATTCGGAAAGCCCTCCGCCCCGCCGACTAAGCGCGCTGCCCAGTAATGGCGCGGCAACGACGGTTGACAGCCACGGACCTCGATGCGAAAATACGGCCTGAGTGGAGGTTTCCTCGTGAAACAACTGACGCAACGATTTTTACTGATTCTTGCCGCCGTGGCCGTCCTCATGATCGCCGTCCCGATGTTCGCTCATCATGGAACGGCTGCCTTCGATACCACCAAAATGGTGACCGTGAAGGGTACCGTCACGGAGTTCGTTTTCATGAACCCGCATGTGCAGATTTACTTCGACGTGAAAAACGACAAGGGCGAGATGGAGAAGTGGCAGGGTGAGCTGACGGCTCCCAACAAACTGTCGCGCGCCGGCTGGACCAAGAAAACGCTGAAGCCCGGAGACACCGTCGAGATCTCCGGATACCGCGTGGTCAGCGGCGGAAACACATTGTGGATTCGCAAGCTGGTGGATCCCAACGGCGAGTCGCTGCCACTCTTCGAAGACTAAAGCGCGTACGCGCGGCGGGCTCACGACGATTTCCGAATTTCCAGAACTCAAGGCCTGAGGAGAGTGTGTGCTCGCTTGTGGAGGCGGCGCTCCCTTCCGATCTCCGCTTGCTGCGCTCGCGGTTCAGCAGGGGCGTTTCTCGCCTACCGCCCTGACAGAACCCCGATCGTCAGGGAGGGGAGGCGCGTTTTCCGCACCCCCTTGGGGCGTTCGCATTGGCCATCCTGCGCCCTCATCCTCCCGGCAACAGTGATCCGTTGAGATCGCGGGAAAAGCGTGCCAGAATGACAGACGTTTGCACAAGGGAGACTTGTTCATGACCTTTCCGCATCGCGATCCGGACCGGCGGGCGTTTTTGAAAAAGCTGGGCGCCTTGGGCGCGGCATCCCTGCTTCCCGTCGCGCGTTCCGGAGCGCAGGACCCGACCCGCGTCCGCCCGTTCCGCATCGACACGCATTCCCACTTCACCGTGCCGGCGATGCGCCCGCATGTGGCCGAGGCAGGTCAGACCACGCTGCTGGATTGGACGCCGCAGAAATCGATCGATCAGATGGATCAGGGCGGCATCGCGACCTCGGTACTTTCCGTCGGCGATCCGGGCGTGTGGTACGGCGACGATAACGCCGCGCGCAAGCTGGCCCGCGAGTGCAACGACTTCGCCGCCAAGATGATCGCCGACTATCCCGGCCGCTTCGCGCTGTTTACGACCCTGCCGCTGCCGGACGTCGAAGGCGCACTCCACGAAGTGGAATACGGGATGGATAAGCTGCACGCGGTCGGCATCGGAATCCTGTCGAGCTACCAGGGAAGGTACCTGGGCAATCCCCTGTTCACGCCCTTGATGGAGGAATTGAACCGGCGCAAGGCCGTAGTGTATTGCCATCCTCTGTGCGCGGCCTGCGCCGCACAGCCCGCTCTCCTCGACGGCCAACAGCGCGGCGTCGAATTCGTGTTCGACACCACCCGCACCATTCTGAGCCTTTTGGCGAACGGGACGGTCGCGAAATTCCCGGATATCAAGTTCATCTGGTCCCACGGCGGCGGCACGGTCCCGTTCATTACCAGCCGTCTAAACGGATCGGCGCAAAAGCTTCCCAAGGGGCTCATGTACGAGCTGCAGAAGTTCTATTACGACACCGCTCAGGCGTTCAATCCTTACACGCTGCCGTCGTTCAAGAAGATGGTGCCGGTATCGCACATCTTGTTTGGAACCGATTATCCGCTCGGCGGCGGATCGGGCGCGCTGGTGGCGAAAGGGCTGATCGAAAACGGCGGATTCAGCGAAGCGGAGCTGCGCGCGATCGATCGCGATAACGCGATGGCGCTGCTGCCGGCACTCAAAGGTATCTAGAAGGAGAACTGAAAAAGGGGACAGACTACTCTGTCCCCTCCCGTGGATTTTTTGATATCACGTGCAAACGCTGGAGTGGACAGAGCGGTCTGTCCCCTTTTTCAAGGAGAACTCACCGTGGAAAAGAAGAATCGCATCATCGACCGCAGAAATTTCCTCAAGGGCAGCGCGGCGGCCGGGCTCGGAGTAGCGGGGATCACCGCGCCGCCTGCCTCCGCAGCGCAAACGAAGTCTGGAGCGATTCATTTCGACCGCTCGGCCGACGTGGTGATCGTCGGCGCCGGAGCCTCGGGGCTTCCCGCGGCCATCACCGCCCGCGAACACGGGGCCACGGTGATCGTGATCGATTCCAACCACGATATCGGCGGCCACGCGATGCTCAGCGGCGGGCGCATTCCCCTCGGCGGCGGAACCCGCCTGCAGAAGAAATTCGGCGTTGTGGACACGGCCGACCAGGTTTATCTCGATCACACCAATCACAAGTACCCCGATTTCCGGTACGCCGATCGCGATTTGGTGCGCGCGTGGGCCGATGAGAACGCCGCCACGTTCGATTTCCTGCTCGACAACGGTGTCATCTTCAACGAAGTCACTCCGACCATCGAAAATCACGGCTCGGTAGCACGGCTGTTCATCACCAAGCCGTATTCCGACAACATGAACGAGACCATCAACGGCCGTCCCGGCTCAGGCCTGGTCCGGCATCTGGAAAAGAGCGCCCGCGCCAAGGGCGTCAACATTCTGCTGCAGCACAAGCTCGTGAAGCTGCTGCGCGAGAATTCGAAGTCGGGAAGGATCGTCGGCATCGCGGCGGATTTCGAGGGCAAGGAGATCAACATCGAGGCCAAGCGCGGCGTCATTCTCGCCACCGGCGGCCACACCAGCAACGTCGAATTCCGCCGCATGTTCGATCCGCGCCTCACCGAGGAATATCAGGTCACCGGCGAGCCGTGGACCAAGCAGACCGCCGAAGCCGAGCTGCTCGCCATGGAGCTCGGCGCGGCGTTGTGGTGCACCGGAAATCAAACCCAGACGGAAGGCCGCGGGATCACCAAGACGCTGCACATCGGGTGCCGCTACGGTTATCGCAACCTGAAGTGGCTTCCCGACAGCCCCCTGTTCAAGCTCGCCGGCGCGTCGGGTCTGACCGTGAACGATTATCAGAACGTCATGATGGTCAATCAAGTCGGCCGGCGATTCTGGAACGAAGTGGACGAGGGTTACGATTTCCTGAGCGCGTGCCTGGGCACCAACGGAAACAACGGCCACAACGGGAACTTCGGCGGCAAGGTCAATGGCGGTGGCCCGATTTGGGCGATCTTCGACTCCGACGCAGTCAAACGCGAGAAGTGGAATCCCGAGCCTCCCAACGTCGATCCGAACGGCTGGTTCTTCAGCGCCGGAACGCTCGGCGAACTGGCCGCGAAAATCAAGAATCCCTACCAGTACCAGCCCATGCCTTCGCAAGCGCTGGAAGAAGCCGTGGCGCGCTACAACAGCCACGTCGACGCGGGCAAGGACGCGGACTTCGGCAAGCCGGGACCCAAGTACAAGTTCCAGACGCCGCCGTTTTATGCCGCCTGGTCCACGCCGATCCTGCACGACACGCTCGCCGGGCTCAAGATCAACACCAAGTGCCAGGTGATGGATGTGCACGGCAAGGTGATCGCGGGGCTGTATTGCTGCGGAGAATCCGCGGGAGGCTTCGCCTTGCACGGCCTGCCGCGAGTCACGGTGTTCGGACGCATCGCCGGGCGCGAAGCCGCGACGGTCAAGGGATAGTTCGGATTTTTTAAGCGGGCGTTGAAGCGCTGATGTGGCGCACGCACTCATACGTGCCGCGTCGGCACTCGTGCCGACGCCTGACGTCCCTGGTCATCATCGAGGTGTCGAGAAGAGTCTCGACACGGCACGCATGAGTGCGTGCGCCACAAATCCACCGGTCGATACTCGAAGTATGGTGCATCATCTTGCACGCACTGCGCTTACGAGTCATCCCGAGCGCAAGTCGAGGGATCTGCTTTTCGTACCGCTCTACAAATAGCGGATCAACCTGAATCCTGAGCGATGCAATCCTCCGATCGCGATAATACGCGTTCGGCTAATCGTGCGGCTGCGGCGGCCGGAATCGCTGCCGCTACCGCTGCCAAGGATTAAGGCAAAGTGACGAGATACCCGGAGAAGGAAAAAGCGCACGTCGAGCCCGCCATTGTTGTTGGCCCCGAGGCCTGCCCCACCACATCCGTGCCGGGATTGGCGTAGATCCGGGTGGCCTGAGAGGCCATGAAACTTGAAACTGTTCCGTTGTCAGCTTGATAACTTGGCGCTAAAAAATTGAAAACGCCGGACGCCTTTATGTCTATGAAGAATAGCTTCTGACCTGTTGTCGAAACAACCTGAGCGGACGCATATTCGATCACCAGGCGCTTCCCGCTGCCGACAGTCGCAAGCGTTGTTGTGCAGAGTCCGCTCGAGTCGAATGTGCCTGTTGCGTACTCTTGCATGGGGTGGAAGGCGGGGTTGTCGGCAGCGGTCACCGGCACCGGCATCGTATTTGTAACGTTAACGTCCTGTGTGGCCGGAAAATTATTAACGCCGACCGTGCCCATTACCGGCAACGGCGTATTCTGGATCGTCACCGGGGCCGAGCCCATTGCCTGAACCGGGGTGGGGGCGAGCTCACGCATCACCACGCCAACCAAGAAAATAAGAACGAGAGCGACAACCGACCAGTACGTTCTGAACTTCGCCATTGGGAATCTCCTTGATGTTTCGTGTTCTCCGAGGATTTGATTGAACTTCATTCCATGGCTTGCCTGCTGGAGGCGGGCCGCGTGCACAGGAGTGTAGGATACTCCCTGCCTGCCTCCGGGGTCAACGGTTTCAACGAAATTTTCCAGTGGTTGAGAGTACTAGACCAGCCCGATTGATCGCGACGCGCCAGGCTATCCGCGCGAGGCGTCTGCCTATTCGTGCGGACGCGACCGGGTGACGCCGTCGGCGTTCATCAGCGTGAACTTCTGCACGCGCTTGCCGGTGTCGACCTCGCCGGTATAAATGTTGCCCTTGGAATCCATAGCGATGGCGTCGATCCAGTGGAACTGGCCGGCCATGCGGCCGTTATCGCCGATTTCGCCGACCTTCTGGCCCGTTTTCCGGTCGTGAATCCAGACTTTATCGTTGGTCCCGTCGGCGAGGAACACGTACTTTTCCTGCGCGTCGTGCGAGAACGTCAGATTGTAGACGGTCCCGCACATGCCGTACATCGTGCTGCCCGGCCCGCCGCATTCCTTGCCGCGGGAGATAGTCGAAGGATGCACGAAGAAGCTCGACACGAACTTGCCTTCCTTGGTGAACACCTGCACGCGGTCGCTGCCGCGCTCGCAAATGTAGACTAAGTTGTCGACCGAAAAATGCACGCAGTGCAGCGCCGGCGCGAACTGCTTCTGATCCGGCGGCGGACCAGACGTGTCGTAGGGAGGCGTCGGACTGTTGTCGATCTCGCTCAGCGGCATCCCATGGCCGCCCCAGCCGCGCTTGAAATTGCCGTCGTAATCGTAGACCAGCACGCGCTTGGCGTCGACGATATAAATCTCGCGAGCGTTTTCGTCGAGATCGAAGAAGAATATGCCCCCGGGGAAAACGTCGGTGTTCTGGTCGTTTTCCGGGAGCCGCGCGGCGGGCGGCCGCGGCGCGCGATGCCCGAAATCCCACAGCAGCTTGCCGTCGGCGGTGAATTTCTGGATGCTGTCGCCCTGGCTGCTGCCGGAAATCCACACGTTGCCTTCGCGATCCACCACGATGTTGTGCTCGGAAGCCGCTCCGGGGCGCGCGATGCCCTGGGCCGGCCAGCCCTCCACGTAGCCGGGACCGCCCCACGCGCGCAGCAGGTTGCCTTCCGTATCGAACTCCAGCACCGCGGGCGCTGCCACGCAGCAGTCCGTACGCGGCGGATTCGTCGCCGCGCCGTTTTCGTCGGGGTTGATGTCCCGCGGACGGTTCATCACCCAGATGTGGTCGTCCTTGTCGGTGACCATGGTGGGAACGCCCTGCATCAGGTATCTGTTTTTCAGCGGCACCTTCGGCCAGAACGGATCCACCTTGTATACGGGCACGGGCTCTGTGAGCCCGTTGGAGGATGTCTTCGCGTCCTGCGCCAGCGCGGCCGGCGCTAGAGCCATGGCCAGTAAGCAGACTGCGATCGCCGCGGCCCATACCGTGTGCGAGAACTTGCCCGAGAGGTGCCGCGAGAAGTTCCCCAAACAGTTCGATGTCCTGATCCCCATAACATGTGCTCCTGTACCTGCGGGGCTGGTTCAGCGTAAATTGCCGCTGGCAATATCCAAGTGCCGTCGGATTTCGACGGCATAGGAAAGTATACACCTACGCGCCCGTAATCCGCCGTGGTTCGCCGGTGCATTTCGACCCGCGGGACTTCTCAAAATCTCGCGGCGACATGGGCTTTGCGATAATCGAATCGTGCGCGCGCCCATGCTCTTCCGCGCCCGCCCGGGCCCCAGGTTCTCATCGGAAGCGGAGAAAACACTGCCGATATGTGCGGCATAGCCGGATTTGTTCGCCGCGATCCCTCCGCCGGCCAGGCTTCCGCTAGCCAGGCTCATGGTGAAGCGCCCTACGAAGCAATGGTCCGGGCCATGTGCCGGCGCATTCGTCATCGCGGGCCGGATGACGAAGGCGTGCACGTCGAGGCGGGCGGCGCGATCGGGATGCGGCGCCTCTCCATCATCGACCTGATCACCGGTCATCAGCCCATCGCCAACGAAGATCGAACTCTGTGGGTGGTCTTCAATGGCGAGATCTACAACTACCAGTCCCTGCGCCGGGATCTGATCGCGCGCGGCCATCGTTTCGAGACCAACAGCGATACCGAAACGCTGGTGCATCTGTGGGAGCAGGAAGGCGCCCCCGGAATTTCGCGGCTGCGCGGGATGTTCGCCTATGCGCTGTGGGACACGGCACACCGCGAACTGATTCTGGTGCGCGACCGCTTCGGCAAAAAACCGCTCTATTACGCCGAGCGGCCCGAGGGCGTTTATTTCGCCAGCGAATTGAAGTGTCTTTTTGAAACCGGCGTTCCACTCGATCTCGAGCCGCGCGCGCTGCGGCTCTATTTTCAGTTCGGATACATTCCCGATCCGTGGACGCCGTATCAATCCGTTCGTAAGCTCTCGCCGGGCGCTTGGCTCCGTTACCAGGCTGGCAGTGGACGCCTGACCGAAGGCCGCTATTGGACCCTGCCGGAGCCCGCCGGAGCGGCGCCTCCCTCCGGCCTGACCGAGAGGGACGCCATCGAGCAGATCCGGGAGCGCTTCGACGAATCCGTGCGGATGCGGCTGATCGCCGACGTGCCGCTCGGCGCGTTCTTGAGCGGCGGTATCGATTCCAGCTCGGTGGTCGCCGGCATGGCGCTGCAAACCGGGGCCCGCGTCAAAACGTTTTCCATCGGATTCGAGGAAGCCGAGTTTAACGAGCTTTCCTGGGCGCGCTTGGTCGCCAAACGCTACCACACCGATCATCACGAGCTGATCGTGCGGCCCGACGCAGCGGGTCTGTGCAGCCGCCTCGCCGAACACTTTGATGAGCCCTTCGCCGATTCTTCCGCGATTCCCACGTTTCTGGTCTCGGAGCTAGCCGCCCGCCACGTGAAGGTCGTTTTGACCGGCGACGGCGGCGACGAATTATTCGCCGGCTACGAAAGTTTCTTCGAAATCCACAATTCGCGTTGGCTGGATCGCACGCCGCTATGGATGCGCGGCGGCGTCGCGAGGCTTGCCGAGGCGCTCCCCTACTCCGCTTACGGCAAGAATTATCTGCACATCCTCAGCCGGAAGACGGCCCTGGCCCGCTACTTCGACCACAGCTTCGCCCTTTATTACTTGCGCCGCAATCTGCTCGCTTCCGAATGGCTGTTTCCCGAAGGCGCCGAGCCGTGGAATCAAACCTTCGCCGGAACGCTTCGCGGCGGCCCCGGAGACGACGCTCTGGTGCAGGCGTTGTACTTCGAAGCGACCGCGAAATTGACCGGCGATATGCTGGTCAAAGTGGACCGTATGTCGATGGCCAACTCTCTGGAGGTCCGCTGCCCCTTGCTCGATCATGAGCTCGCGGAGCTGGCCATGCGCATTCCCTACACCTGGAAAATGCGCCGCGCCTTGGGAAGGATGCGGGGCAAGGACATTCTCATTCGCGCCATCGGCGACCGCCTGCCCCCGGAGTTGCTCAACCGTCCCAAGCAGGGCTTCGGCGTGCCGCTGAAGCTGTGGATGCGCGGTCCCTTGCGCGATTTTCTTCGCGATCACCTGGTGAATCCCGAATTTCTTTCGCGCGGCATGGTGTCCCCCGCTTTCATGCGGCACATCCTCGAAGAACACGAATCCGGCCGCCGCGACAACTTTCACGTCTTGTGGATGCTGCTGATGCTGGCGCTGTGGCTGCGCCTCTGGGAGCGCGAGAAGGCGGCCCGCGCGCCTGCGCCCGCGGCGATCTCGCTGTGAGTTCGCCCCGCCCAGAGCCACCCGCGCCGGCGGCTCCCGCCCCGCTTCGGTTGGCGTATCTGGTCAGCCAGTACCCGGCCGTCAACCACACCTTCATCCTGCGCGAAATCCGCGAGCTGCGGCGAAACGGCGTGGACATCGCGGTGATTTCCATCCGCGGCGCGGATCGTCCGCGCTCTCAACTAAGCGCGGTCGAGCGTGAAGAACAGAACGTGACGCGCGTGGTTTTGGCCGCAGGAGCACTTCGCATCGCCGCCTGTCACCTTTCCGCGCTCCTGCGGCGCCCCCGGCGATACTTCGGCGGGTTGTTCTTCGCGCTACGTCTGGGAGGCGTCCGGCGTGGTGTGCGGCATGCGTTGTACTTCGGCGAGGCCGTCGTCGTCGGCGAGTGGATGCGCCGGATGCGCATCGCCCATCTGCACTCCCACTTTTCGACCACCGTCGCGCTGCTCGCCGCGCGAACCTTTCCGATTACGTTCTCGGCGACCATCCACGGCCCCGCCGAATTTCTGGATCCGAATTTTCACCTGCCGGAAAAATTCGCCGCGTCGCGATTCTTGTGCGCCATCGGCGAATACGGGCGCGCGGAAGTGCTGCGTCTCGCGGGCCGCACCGCGGATCGGGAATCGCAAACTCGTGTGGAAGTCGCCCGCCTGGGCGTCGATCCCGCGGAGTTTGCGCTGCCCGCTCGCACTATCCGCGAAACCGGCGCGCCCTTCGAAATCCTGATGGTCGGACGGCTGGCTGCAGTCAAGGCCCCTCTTCTGCTGCTGGCCGCGATTCGGCGCGTGGTGGCCGAAGGGAGGACGGGCGTGCGCCTGCGCTGGGCCGGCGATGGACCCTTGCGGCGCGAAGCCGAGGCCTGCATCTCCGCGCACGGTCTCGAGCCTTATGTGAACCTGGAAGGGAACTGCTCCGCGGACCGCGTGCGCGCGCTGTATCGCGAAACCGATCTGTTCGTGCTGCCCAGCGAAGCCGAAGGAATTCCGGTCGTTCTGATGGAAGCCATGGCCATGGAGATCCCCTGCGTGGCCACCCGCATCGCCGGGATTCCCGAGTTGATCCGCCACGGCGAAGACGGCTGGCTGGTTCCCGCCGGCGATGAAGCCGGGCTGGCCTGCGCGATCGCGCACCTGATGGACGATCCGGAATTGCGGCAGCGCCTGGGCCGCGCCGCTCGGGAGCGAGTGATCCGCGACTATAACCTCGCGGCGAACGTGGAACGCCTCGCGGGTATTTTCCGTCGCCGCCTCGCGGGTGAATAGGTCTGTGTCCGGATGAATAAAACGAAAGTGCTCCTGATGTCCCGCGAGCTGGGCCACGGCGGCAGCGAGCGTCAGCTCGCCGAGACCGCGCTCGGCCTCGATCGCGATCGTTTCGAGCCGCACGTGGGTGCGTTCCATATCGATGGTTTCCGCGCCGAAGAGCTCCGCCGCTCGGGCGTTCCCGTGATCCAATTCCCGGTGCACTCGTTCAAATCCCCCGCCGCGCTCCGGGGAGCCGCACAGCTCGTGAAGTACGTCCAGAACAACGATATAAAACTGGTCCACGCCTTCGACGTTCCCCTCGATGTTTTCGCCGTCCCCGTCACCCGGCTGTTCACCCGCGCCATCGCGCTCTCGAGCCAGCGGGCCCATCGCCATCTGGTGCGGGAACGTTCCCAGCGCCTGATGCTGAACGTGAGCGACCGCCTGGCGCACGGCATCGTCGTGAACTGCCAGTTCATCAAGCGCTATCTGGTCGGCGACGTCGGTATTCCCGAGAATCGCATCCGCGTTTGCTACAACGGTGTCGACCTCGACCGGTTTCGCCGCCCCGCAGGCGCGCGATCGTCCGCCGGGCTTGTGGGCTTGCCGCCCGGCGTCACGGTGATCGGCACGATGTGCGCGCTGCGCCCCGAAAAAGGCTTGTCGTTTCTGCTCGAAGGTTTCGCCGGAATGAAAGGGCGCGCCGCGGCGAAGTTGCTGATCGTCGGCGACGGCCCGGAAAAGGTGAAGCTCCTCGATCAGGCCCGTTCTCTTGGAATCGAGGCCGATTGCATCTTTCAGCCGGGTGCCGCCGCGGTCGAACAATGGCTCTGGGCCATGGACGTTTTTGTCCTGCCTTCTCTTTCGGAAGCGTTCTCGAATTCCATCATGGAGGCGATGGCCGCGGGCTGCGCCGTCGCCGCGACGCCGGTCGGCGGCACTCCGGAGCTGATCGTGCACGGGGAGCGCGGCTGGCTGTTTGCCCCGCGCGACGCCCCGGCCGTCGCAGATGCGCTCACCAAGTTGGTGCAAGACGCCCCTCTGCGCGACCGCTTGGCGCGCGCCGGCCATCGCTTCATCCAGCAGTTCTCCCGCCACTCGAGCGCCGAGCGCATGGGCCAGATCTATCGCGAATATTTACCGATTTAATTTGGCTTCTCACAAGTTCGTCACAGAGAGATGCCCCTTCTTAGGTCGCCTCACCACGCGGTCATCCCGGGCGCAGTCGAGGGATCTGCTTTCACCTCGTTGACAACACAGAACTTCGAAACGCATGGGATACTGGTCCCTTCAGGCCCTTTTTCTCTCGCGAAATCCCCTTCCAGGAGGACCGTCGCGCCCGGCGCTTTAAGGCGCCCTGCAGGGAGCCTTTTCAGGAGACGTATATCGCCACCGATTCGCAAAAGCACTTGATCGTCGCCATCGACGGGCCGGCTGGCGCCGGCAAGAGCACCGTCGCGCGCGCGCTCGCCCGGCGTCTGGGCGTCGCTTACGTGGATACGGGAGCCATGTATCGCGCGGTGGCCTTGTGGGCGCTCGAGGTCGCTATCGATCTCGGCGATCCGTTTCGGCTGGAGCAGCTCGCCAAGCAGGCGCACATCGAGTTCACGCCGCCCGGAAATCGCGTGGTTCTGAATGGCCGCGACGTGACGGCCGAGATCCGCGAGCCGCGCGTCACGGATGCCGCGTCGAAAGTAGCCGCGGTTCCCGGCGTGCGCCGCGCCATGCGCGAGGAGCAGCGCCGCATCGGAGCCGCGCAATCGGTGGTGATGGAGGGCCGCGACATCGGCACCGTGGTGTTTCCCGATGCCCGCGTGAAAATTTATCTCGACGCCGCGCCAGACGCGCGCGCGAAGCGCCGGGCCTCCGAAGTGGGCGGCGCCGTGGACGAAATCGCCCGCGAGATGACCGAGCGCGACGCGCGCGACCGCAGTCGCGTGGAAGCGCCGCTGACGCAGGCTCCCGACGCTGAATATGTGGACTCCACCGGCCTTGCGCCCGAGGAAGTGGAGGAAGCGATCCTCAAGATCGTGCGCGACCGCACCAGCAACGGCAAGGCCGCGAGCTAGAAAAAGAAGTCAGGAGTCACGAGTCAGGAGGCAAAAGTTGACAACCTGCAAGGGAGCAGCCACTTACCGCCGCGACAGTTATGGAGCGGAGAGAAACGTTGTACCAGCGGATTCAGCAGCCTCTGAAAAGCTACCACGGGAGTTTTGTTCTGTCTCCTGACTGCTGTCTCCTGTTTTCTGGTTTTTTTAGAAAGGACCTATTTTGAGCGCTCCTGGCAATCTCTTGGTGATGAAGTTCGGCGGCACCAGCCTGGGCTCGGCCGAGCGCATCCGGGTAGCCGCGCGCCTTACGATGGACCAGCACGCGCGGCGCCCCGTGGCGATCGTCGTATCGGCGATGTCGAAAGTCACCGACCTGCTGCTCGATGCCATGCGCAAGGCCGAAGCCGGCGACGAGGCCGCGCTCGACGCAAATCTCGCGGCGCTCGCGCGGAAGCACGAGGATTGCTGCCGGGAGCTTCTGCCCTCCTCCGCACAGACGCCCGCACTCGAAGGAGTACGCGCGCTGATCGCCGAATTTTCACGCATCGCCAAGGGGATTTTGCTGTTGGGCGAGCGGCCTCTGCCCTCGCTCGATAAGGCCGTCGCCATCGGCGAGCGGCTCTCGGCGCTGATGATGGCCGCGTATCTGGAGTCGCAGGGCGTGCCGGCCGTCGCCGTGAACGCCGCGCGGGTGATCGCCACCGACGCCGTGTTCGGCAACGCCACGCCGCTGATGGAGGAAACGCGGCAGCGCGCCGCGGCCGTTCTGGTGCCGCTGCTGCGACAGAAGATAATACCCGTGGTGACCGGCTTCAACGGCTCCACGCTCGATGGCCGCCCGACCACGTTGGGACGCGGCGGTTCGGATTTCTCGGCGTCCATTCTTGCGGCCGCGCTGGGAGCCCAAGAACTGTGGATCTGGACCGACGTCGATGGCATTATGACGGCCGATCCGCGCCTGGTGCCGGACGCGCGCGTTCTCGAAGCCATCACCTATGCGGAAGCCGCGGAGCTGGCCTACGCGGGCGCCAAGGTGCTGCACCCGCGCACGCTCGCGCCACTCGTCGAAAGCCGCATCCCGGTGTGGAGCAAGAACAGCTTCGCTCCGGAAAAGCCGGGCACGCGCATCGTTCTCCAGCTCGAGACCGCCGGCGGCGTGCATGCCGTCACCTCTATGCGCGACGTCGCGCTGGTTTCCATCGAGCCGAACGGGGCGGCCATCAGCGGAGCGCGGCTCATGTCGGAGGCGCTGCACGCACTCGACGCCGCCGACGTCGAGTTGCTCGCCATAACCAGCTCCAGCTATCGCCAGAATTTTTGTTTCCTGGTCAAGCAGTCCGAGCTGGACCGCGCGCTGACGCAGATCCAGACCGAGTTCTCGATCGAACTGGCGCACGGATACGTGAAAGCGCCGGAGGTGGATACCGACGTGGGCCTGCTCGCCGTGGTCGGCGAGGGCATGCGCGGGATGCCGGGACTCGCGGGCCGCATTTTCACGGCGATTTCGGCGCACGATATCAACATCATCGCGATCGCGCAAGGATCGAGCGAGCTGACCATCGCGATCGTCGTGCGGCGCAGCGGGCTCGACGACGCCGTCCGCGCCGTGCATCGCGAATGCGGCCTGGCCCGTTCCTGACCTCTACCGCGAGTCATCCCGAGCAGTCGAGGGATCGGCACTAATATCGTTGACACACCCTGCCCAAGAGACGTACTCTTGGATTGAGCACTTTGCAAAGATTTGCGGAGGACTCGACTGGAGGAAGGTCATAGTGTCGGCGTTCACTTGCTACTTCGATGCGAGCGGCACGCAGCACGATCAACTCGCTCTCGCCGTGGGCGGTTTCATGTCAACCGCAGAAATGTGGCTGGATTTTGAAAAGGCTTGGCTGGCGCGGCTCAAACGAAGTGGCCTAACAGCCCGTGTCAGAACACCCATTTACGACGGCGGTTGAATTTTGAAAAGCGGGAGCGCAGTTTCGCGAGCGGATGAGGTTCGCCTATCGAAACCACACCCGCACGGCTGAGAGTCGGCGCAGAACGCGGCGGAAGA
>DASYXM010000009.1:0-20056 GCA_035934795.1 Bryobacteraceae bacterium
TCTAGGAGGATGCTGAAAAACCCCTAATAACCGCTCCCTGTGGTCGCGGCTCACAGTGGGCGCTTTGTGTTTACAGCGTCTTGCCGAGCCGCGACCACAGGGAGCGGTTTACCTCGCGCGTTTTTCAGCAGCCTGCTAGGCTTTCTTGTTTTGTGCACACCGGTTTGCCAGTGAGTGGCGCCATCGACGGTTGAAATTGCAGTAATCGTTCTACGCGATGCATGAAATGAGTTTGCGCAACTGGTACTCCTTAATGAATTTTTTTATGAAGAATTTATGACATACCAATGAGTTCCGTTTTACTCTGGAAACGGGTAGGCCGCCATGATGCAGCCCCTCAGGGATGGTCATGAGCCGTTTGAGCGCTACTCGTCGTCTGGTTAGACAGATTTGGCCCGGTGTTGTAGGTGTGCCCCTGCTGACGGCCATCTTCCGGCTGCTGCACCTGAACTACGCCACAGCGGGTTTTCTCTACTTGCTCTTGGTGCTGTTTCAGGCGCTCCGGGGAAGTGCCCTGGCGGGCGTCCTGGTTTCAATCTGGGCGGCATTGTGTCTGGACTTCTTCTTCGTGCCGCCGATATTGAACTTTCGTATCGCGGACCCAGTCGACGCCGCCGCTTTCGTCACCTACACGGCCACGGCGCTGGTGGTCGCGTACATGGCTGCGAAGGCCCGCCGGGAAACGCGCGTCGCGCGCCGCCATCAACGGGAATTGCGGCTGCTGTTTTCATCCGCGTCCCGGTTGCTCGCGTTGGAGCCCGAGGCGGCCGGCGCCCAGTGTCTCAAAATCTTTCGCGACGTCTTCGCGCTTCGCGCGGTGTGCCTGTTCGACGCCGAACAGGGGGAGAGCCGGCAGGCCGGGGAGTCCCTGCATGGACTCGCGGAGCAAACACGAGACGCCTATCTGCAGGGGCGCAACGCCGACGATCCCACGCGAGGCATTTCCCTGCGGTGCCTGCGGGTGGCGGGAAAGACAACCGGAGCGATGGGGCTCGAAGGCTTCGCGTTATCCACGGGGGTTGCGGGCGCCATCTCCGTGCTCGCAGCGGCCACCTGCGAAAGAGTTCGCCATCTTGAGCGGGCCATCAAAGCGGCCTCCGAGGCGCGTGCCGAGGTGCTGCGGTCGGCGATCTTGGATGCCTTCGCGCACGAATTCAAGACGCCGTTAACGGCCATCATGGCAGCCGCCGGCAGCCTCTCCGAGACCGGGCCCTTGAACCTGGAGCAGAGCGAGTTGGCCAACGCCATCGAGGACCAAGCCGCGTGGCTAGGGCGGCTGACGACCCGATTGCTGCAGGCCGCCCGCCTGGACCGGGAAGAAGTCAGACCCCGCTTGGAGCCAACGGAGGTTTACGCCTGGGTTGCCGGCGTGATTTCGAGCCGGGCCTCGCTCGCGGAGGGCGATCGCTTGGATCTGGCGCGCGGTGACACCAGTTTTCGGGTCCTTGCGGACCCCGAATTGTTGACTTTCAGCCTGATTCCGGTCTTGGACAACGCTCTCAAGTACTCGCGTCCGGGCACCGGAGTCATCGTCTCCGTCGAGGGCCTCGCCGATTGGGTCGCGATCCGGGTCAAGAGCCGGGGCAATCCGATACTCCGTCCGGATCGAAGCCGTATTTTCGAGCGCTTTTATCGTGGCGCTCTTTCGAGTCACGCGGCTCCGGGGACGGGGCTGGGACTCTATATTTCCAAGAAAATCCTGCTGGCGCACGGCGGCGATATCGTGCTAGAGGACAGCTCCAAGAGCGCCGGCGACGTGACGTTCTGCCTGCGCCTGCCGTTGTTAAGGAACGAAACAGACCATGCCAGACGAGCAAGTTAAGACTCTGATTGTCGACGACGAACCGGCGGTGCGGCATGCGCTTCGCACGGGATTGGCTGCGAACGGATATGCCGTGGAGGAGGCGGGTACGGGAGACGAGGCGTTGATTTCCCTTCGACGCCGTCCCGAGGACCTGGTACTTCTCGACATCAATATGCCAGGTCTGGGTGGAGTGGACGTTTGCCGGCGGATCCGCGGTTTGCTGCCGCGAGTCGGAATCGTCATGATCACGGTGCGGGATTCCGAGGACGATCGCGTGCAAGCCCTGGAGGCTGGTGCCGACGACTATCTCAGCAAGCCATTTCGGCTCCGGGAATTGGTGGCGCGTCTCAGAGCTGTGACGCGCCGGATTAAAATCGACGCCCCGGCGGCCGAGAACGTTCTTCGAGTGGGCGACATAGAAGTCGACCTGGAACACCGGACTCTCAAGAAATCGGGCGAGTTGATCCATGTTTCTCCAACCGAATTCAATTTACTCGCCTACTTGATGGAAAGACCCGGCGAACAGGTGGGCCATGCGACACTTCTGCGCGCGGTGTGGGGCCCGGAATACGGCGGGGAGCTCGAGTACCTGCGAACCTACATCAGAATGCTTCGTAGAAAAATCGAGGCCGATCCGTCCAATCCGAAGTATCTGGTGACGGACCCGTGGATCGGCTACCGCTTCAGAATTCCGTCCGAGTCCGCTCAATCGCCGGCCGCGCTGTGAGAATGGGCCGCTATTGGAGGCGGAAATGGATACCTGAATTCGTCGGATGGAAGATTTCCCGATGCCCCAGAAAACTCATAAAGGAAGTTGCCGGGCAGCGGCATGCTTGTGGTTTCGCTCGAACTCGGCCGGCGGCAGGTAGCTAAGAGCCGAGTGCAGCCGCTTGAGGTTGTAGACCTTCTCCAGGAACTCGCGGATCGCGCCGCGCGCTGCGGCCTTCGGCCAGGTCCCGGCATTCGTTGCGGTGCACCTCCTCGTACTTGAGCGTTTTCATGAACGACTCGCAGACCCCGTTATCCCAGGGGTTCCCCTTGCGCGACATACTGATGGTAAGGCTGTGAGCCTTCAGCAGGTCCGTGTGATTGCCGCTGGCGTGCTGTGTGCCGCGGTCGGAGTGATGCCTCAAGCCGGGTTCGATCGTCTCGCTTGACCCCGAGTGTTGAGGACCCATTTGCGCGGCCCATTGTCCGCTGCTCTCATCAGTGCGGATGCCCGCACGCAAAATGCTTTCCGTCAGCGATGAATAGGGCGCCTCCGGATATGGCTTCAGAATCTCGGTGCCTCGTTGCTCGACCCGTGAACCTGGAACCAGGAAACGCGGCTACGCTTTGTGACGCGCGTTGTGACGTAACCGTTCGCGGTCCGCCCTGATCGCATCGTTGGCAAGGGATGCCTACGAATGCGCAGCGATGCGAAGCATTCGCGCGACGGCCCACGAAGCCCCGCCGAAGGTGGGGCTTGCTGGCAATCACGATCAGCGATAATGAACCATGCGCAGCGCGCGGTGACAACTTACAAGCAGGAGGTCCGCGGTTCGATCCCGTGACCGCCCACCACACGATTGCGGCGCGTCCAACAAACAAGGAACCGCACGTTGTTGTTAACGGGTCCGTCCACCATGAGCACGCCCAACGCGATTCCGCCGGTAAGACCAGGCAACCCGCTGGTCAAAATTCTGCTGAGCGCCGCGCTGCTGGGCATCGGCGTATATCTGGTGCAAACCCGCGGGGCGCCAAAATCCCCGGCGCGCGGTGTCGCCGTGGTCCCTTCGCTCCGGTCGAACGCGCCTTCATCGGAGGGCTCCAAGAGTTTCGCCTGGATTCCTCGCTACCCGGGGGCGAATATCGCCAACATCCGCACGCGGGAGACGTCCAAGATCCTGAGCTACGGCTTCGAGTTCCAGAGTGCCGACGCCTCCGCAGCGGTCGCGGCGTTCTTCGAAAGCGGCCTGCGCACGGCCGGGCTTACCGTGGTGACCCGCAGTCCCAGCGCCGGGGAAATTGACCTTCACGGCGAAAGTCCGGATCGCAAACGCCTGATCGACGTCGGCGTCGACAAGGCGCCCTCCGGCGCAACCGTCACGGTCTCGGCGACCGAGCAATAGGTCGAACATAAGATGTCCCGTGCGCTGCGCAAACCCGAAGTCAAGAGTCCCGCCGGGCATTGGCCGCAACTGCACGCGGCGATCGAGGCGGGCGCCGACGGCGTGTACTTCGGGCTGAAACATTTCAGCGCGCGCGCGAAGACCGGATTTCTCCTGGACGAACTTCCCGAAGCGGTGCGCACCCTGCACGGGCGCGGCGTGCGCGGCTACGTCACGTTCAACACCCTGATCTTCGAACACGAGTTGTCCGAAGCCGCCCGCGCGATCGCGGCGATCGCGGAAGCGGGCGCCGACGGAATCATCGCGCAGGATTACGCGGCAGTGAAGCTGGCTCGCGAGATCGCGCCAAACATGGAAGTGCACGGCAGCACGCAGATGAGCGTCACCGATGCGCGCGGCGTGGAGCTGGCCCAGCGCATGGGCGTGGCGCGCGTCACGCTGGCGCGCGAATTGTCGATCGACGAACTGAGGAAGATCGCTGCGGAGACCGATTGCGACCTCGAAATCTTCGTGCATGGAGCGTTGTGCGTCGCCTATTCCGGCCAATGCCTGTCTTCGGAGGCATGGGGCGGACGCAGCGCGAACCGCGGGCAGTGCGCGCAAGCCTGCCGCCTGCCGTACGAAATGATAGTCGATGGAAACATTCGGCCGCTCGCCGACGCGCGTTACCTGCTGTCCCCCGGCGATCTGTATGCGCTGCACCAGATTCCGGAACTCGTGGCCATCGGGATCGCGGCGCTAAAGATCGAGGGGCGCTATAAGGACGCCGAGTACGTCGCGCTGGCGACCAAAGCGTATCGCGAGGCCGTCGACGCCGTTTGGGCGGGTCAAGATTTCAATATCGATAAGAAAGACGACCTGCAGTTGGAGCAAGTCTATTCGCGGGGCCTGGGACCGTATTTTCTCACCGGCACGAATCATCAGGCAGTGGTCCGCGGGCGCGCTCCGCGGCATCGCGGCGTGCGGATGGGCGTCGTCGTGCGCGCGGAAGGAGACCGCGTGGTGGTGCGCCCCGATGTGTTGTCCAATAACGCTCACCGCATCGCTCCAATGAAAGCGGGCGACGGTGTAGTCTTCGATGCCGCCGACTGGCGCAGCCCCGAAGAGCCGGAAGAAGGCGGGCGCGTGTTCGAAACAACCGCGCGTCCCGATGGAACCGTCGAGCTGCAGTTCGGCTCCTCCAACAAGAAGAGCGGATCGATCGATGCGCGGCGCATTCGTCCTGGCGACATTGTATGGCGCACTCACGATCCCGACGTGGACCGCGCGGCGCGGACATTCATTCAGGCGACATCGCCGGTCGCGCGGCAGCGAGTGGACGTCCACGTTCGGGCGCGCGAGGGCGAGCCGCTCATCGCCGAATGGACCGTGCGCGCGCATCCCACGATGCATGTTCGCGTGGATACTGCAGCGGCACTGGATGCAGCTCGGGATCACGGAATATCCGTCGATGTGTTGCGGGATCAACTCGGCCGCTTGGGTGGGACGCCGTACGAACTCGGCGAGATCACACTCGATATCGAAGGCTCTCCGTTCGCGCCGATGTCCGCTCTGAATCAACTTCGTCGAAAAGCCGTCGAGCAATTGCAGGCGGCGCAGACCGGCCCACCCGCCGCCGGGATTCACGATCCTGTTCAATCGCTGGCCCATTTCATGACGCCACCGCGAGCACAAGCGGAAAAGAGCGGGGACCTCGGCGCCGCGCGAATTCACGTTCTTGTCCGCACGCCCGAACAGCTCGAAGCCGTGCTCGACCTTGCCCCCGCCAGCGTCACGCTCGATTATCTGGATCTGTACGGCCTGCGTCCCTCGGTCGAGCGCGTGAAAGCTCGCGGGATCACGGCTCGCGTCGCAAGTCCGCGGGTGCTGAAGCCGGGCGAATCGCGCATTCTCGATTTCCTACTGAGCCTGGATTGCACGATCCTGGTGCGTCCAGCCGGGTTGCTCGATGCGCTGCAAAAGAAGCAGCATCCGCCGTTGATCGGCGATTTCAGCTTGAACACCGCTAATTCCGTAGCGGCCGATCTGTTTTTGGCGATGGGCCTCGATCGCATCACACCGGCGCACGATCTGAACGCCGAGCAAGTCGTCGAGCTGGCTCGTCATACGGGTGGCGACCGGATGGAAGTGGTGGCCTACCAGCACCTGCCCGTGTTTCATACCGAACACTGCGTGTTCTGCCGCTTTCTTTCGACGGGCACCAGCTTCCGCGATTGCGGACGCCCTTGCGAAAAGCATCGCGTGGAGTTGAAGGACCCTGCGGGGAGGTCGCATCCGGTGGTCGCCGACGTCGGCTGCCGAAACACGGTCTTCGGAGCGGAGGCGCAGGAAGCCAGCGCACATCTGGATTCGTGGCGTCGCGGGGGCATCCGCCACTGGCGGCTGGAGTTCGTGCATGAAGACGGGGATCAAGTGCGGCAGGTATTCCGCGCCTTCGAAAGAGCGCTGGCGGTCGGCAGTGCGCGCGAGTTGGCGAGCGAGCTCAAGCGCATCGCGCCGCAGGGCACCACGCAAGGCAGCCTTTACATCGCGCCGGATTATCGAACGCTACCGCCGATTCTCTAAAAGGCCGCTCTGGCATTCGTCCGGGTAGAATAGCTGAACAACCATGGAGAGAAGCTAACCGTGCGAATCCTGTTTTGCGGCGAATCGTTTCCTGAAGCGCTTCGGTACTTGGAAAAGCGCCTGAGCAACCATGCCCCATCGCACGACGAAATCGTCGCCTGTCACCGGACGACGCTGCGCGCGGCCGTGGAAAACGCGGATGTGGTGATCCCGTTCATGTCGCGCATCGACGCGGCGCTGATGGACGCGGGCCGCTTCCGCCTGGTGCATCAATGGGGCGCCGGCCTGGAAGGCGTCGATCTGGAAGCCGCCCGGCAACGGGGCATCCGGGTGGCGAACGTGCCGGCCTCCGGCAACAACGCAGATTCCGTCGCCGAGCACGCCGTGCTGCTGACCATCGCGCTGTTGCGGGATCTGCCCAAGTGTCAGGCGCATGTGCGCGAAGGTTTACTGGGCATCCCCATCGGTAAGATGCTGGCCGGACGAACGGTTTGTCTGTACGGGCTGGGCGCGATCGGGCGCGCGCTGGCGCGGAGATTGCGGCCCTTCGGCGTCCGTTTGGTGGGAATCACGCGCGACCCCGCGGCGTCGAAGGTCGCGGAGATCAAGCTCGACGCGTGTTATTCCGTCGCGGATCGAAACGCGTGTCTCGCGCAAACCGACGTGCTGATCCTGTGCTCCCGCATGACCCTGGAGACCCGCGGAACGATTGACGCGGCCGTGTTTCGCGCGATGCCGGTGGGATCTTATCTGGTCAATGCAGCTCGGGGAGGGCTGGTGGATTACGACGCCCTGCATGCATCGCTCCGGGGCGGGCGCCTGGCGGGCGCGGGTCTCGACGTCTATTGGGATGAGCCGATTTCGCCGAACGATCCGCTGCTCGCGCTGCCGAACGTGATCGCGACGCCGCATATCGCAGGCGTCACCGACCGCTCTTACGCGGACATCGCAGAAGTGGTCGCGAATAATCTCGATCGCCTACGGCGCGGTGTGGAGCTGGTGAACCGCGTCGTGTGATGTGGCGAGCGCACTCATGCGTGCCGCGTCGCCACTCATGGCGACGCCTGGTCGTTTGTTTGGAATCCCTGAACAGGTGTCGAGAAGAGTCTCGACACGGCACGCATGAGTGCGCGCGCCCCAATGAGGACGGTAACGAGCTCGCTGCGACAAACCACTAGACAGCTTGCACCGCACGAAACTACGGACGCCCCAGCAGTGCGTTCAGGATCCGGCTCGCAACCTCTTTGCCGTGCTCACCGACTTCACCCACCGGGCCCACGCAGGTTGGGCAGCCCGATTCGCACGGGCACGCCGCGACCAGCGACGCCGCGCCTTCCAGCAATTTCTGCCGCAACTGGAACAAGGTTGCGCTCTGTCCGACGCCGCCCGGATAGTTGTCATACAGGTACAGATTTGGCTCGAACGTGGTGACTCCCCCGGCAATCGCCTCGGTTATCGACACGCCTAGATCCCGCGGATCGCACATCACGCACAGCGCGCCGACGGTGCGCAGAAGCGCGGCTGTCCCGATGAGGCCGGCTTGTTTTTCGGTCGGCGTCAGATCCGCGAACCGCGCCAGAAACGCTTCGGGAAAGTGCAGCCAGAAGGCGGTGGTGTGCATCTCCTGCTCCGGCAGGGAAAGGTTCCCCGACCCGACGTTTTCCATGGTGTAGAACTTCACCTTCTTGAAGCCCACAATCTGGCGATTCAGACGCACGTCGCCGTGCGCCGCCTTCGCGTCCCCGCCCACCGGAGCCGCGTCGAACTCTTCAAGCTCCTTGACCTGCGTGTAGTCGATAGCATCGGTGAAGTAGTCCGAATCGATGGCGCGGACGTACGCCTTGCGACCTTCATAGTCGAAGCGCTCCACCTGATACTGGTGAGCCTCGTGTAGATAGATCGCCTTCTCATGCAGCGCCGTGAGCGCATCTGTGAAGGAGACGGTTGCAATGACGCGGTGATCTCCCGTGATATCCACGACGACGAAATTATCGCTGGTGACGGATCTCAGGCTAATCGCGTCGGCCGGATACGTGTCAGAGGTCCAGTGCCACGCGCCGCTCGAATGATGCAGCAGCTTCAGGTCCGCTAGAAACCGGCACATTTCACCGACCTCGCGCGCGCCGAAGTTTTCACCGTCACGGATGGGCAGCTCGAAGGCGGCGCACTTCAGGTGATTGAGGAGGATTTCAAGATTATTCGGATTAATGCGGGCATGCTCCGGCGGGCGCTCGAAGAAATATTCCGGATGTTCGATGATGTACTGATCGAGCGGCGCGCTCGAAGCCACCATCACCGCGAGCGCCGTGCCCTGGCGGCGTCCGGCGCGGCCCGCGCGCTGCCAGGTGGAAGCGATGGTCCCCGGATAGCCGGCCATCACCACGGCGTCGAGCGAGCCGATATCGATGCCGAGCTCCAGGGCGTTGGTGGACACCACGGCGCGGATTTCGCCGTCGCGGAGCTTGCGCTCGATCTCGCGGCGTTCCTTCGGCAGATAGCCGCCGCGATAGCCGCGCACGCCCGCGTGGTTGTCCTTCAGATAGGTCAGAAGCACTTCAGTTGCGAGCCGCGAGTTGGCAAACACCAGCGTCTGCTGGCCGCGATCAAGCAGTTCATGCGCGATGCGGCGTGTCTCGGCCAGGTACCCGCGGCGGATGCCCAGCGCTCGGTTCACCACCGGAGGATTGTAAAACACGACGTACTTTTCGCCGGCTGGCGCGCCGTTTTCGGCGACCAGTTCAAAGGGCATCTCAGTGAGCGATTCGGCCAGTTCCTGGGGATTGGCGATGGTCGCCGAGCAGCACACGATCTGCGGGGACGATCCGTAAAACGCGCAGATACGCTGCAGCCTCCGCAGGACGTTCGCCACGTGGCTGCCGTAGACGCCGCGATAGGAATGCAGCTCGTCGATGACGATGTAGCGGAGGTTCTCGAAAGCCTTGGCCCATTTCGTGTG
Organism: Bryobacteraceae bacterium; assembly: GCA_035934795.1. Lineage (GTDB taxonomy): Bacteria > Acidobacteriota > Terriglobia > Bryobacterales > Bryobacteraceae > Palsa-187. Next base: position 9,437 of record DASYXM010000009.1, read on the forward strand.
ATGCGGCAGGATGCCGGCGTGCAGCATGTCGGGATTAGTCAGGATCACGTTGGCGCGTGCGCGAATCGCACGGCGCGCGTCCTGCGGCGTGTCGCCGTCGTAGGTGAACGCTCGAAGGTCGGATCCCATGGCGTCGAGTGCCGCCCGGAATTCCTGCAGTTGATCCTCGGCTAGGGCTTTCGTTGGAAACAGGTATAGCGCGCGCGCGGCGGGATCGGCGATCAGGCGGTTGAGCACTGGCAGGTTGTAGCACAGCGTCTTGCCGCTGGCGGTCGGAGTGACGACCACCACATTGCGTCCGGCCTCGGCGTGTTCGAGCGCCAGCGCCTGGTGCGAATACAGCTGGTGGACGCCGCGCGAGACAAGCGATTGCCTCAACGGCGAAGCGAGCGAATCCGGGAAGTCCACGAAAACGCCGGGGCGCGCGGGTTGATGGCGGATGGCGCGCACGGGCGAATCGGGGTCCGCCATCCATTCCTGGAATCGTGCGATGGCTCCGGCCAATCCGGTGCGGCGCGCCAGCATTCTTTCTTCCACCGGCTCCGGGAATCCCAGACTCAGATTCATATTTCGCCCTTTCTTCGCTTGGCCTATTGTATCTAAGGGGACGAGAAGAACGGGTGTGCGAATGGCTCGCCACGCCGCGCGGCTACTGTTTCAACCCGGGGATTCCGCCGAGCGTGGGAGCCAGCCGCACGGCCCGCAGGATCGATTCCGAGACCGCCTCCGCTGCCGCAACGCCCAGGGCGTCCACGGGCGCGCGCAGCGTTCCCAGAGAAAGCGCGATGACGATATCTCCGTCCGACATGGTGTTGACCGGATAAATCGTGCGCGCCACGCCCAACTGCCCAAGCTGCGCGAGCTTGGTGGCCTGCACCTTGTCGAGCGCCGCGTTGGTCGCCACCAATACAAGGGTCGTGTTGGCGCGTGTGAAGCCGGTTGGCCCCGACGCTTTCATCAAGCGGGCGCTATCCGCGAATTCTTTCGAATCGGCCGCCCGCCGCGCCCCGGCGACGATTCTACCGGTCGCCGGATCGCGCACGTCGCCGAGCGCGTTCACCACGGCGAGCGCCGAGACCAGGACGTCGGCGTTCGCACCTTCCAGCTTCACGGTCCACGAACCTACGCCCGATTTCATGGCCTGCTTCATCCCGAGAATTTTTCCGACGGTGGCGCCCGTGCCCGCGCCAACCGCGCCTTCGACCACGGGCTTATTCGAGGCCGCGGCGGCGGCCGTTTCGCCCGTCTCGCGTGTGGGACGCGCGCTGTTTTTGCCGATGCCCAAATCGTAGAGAATCGCGCCGACGACCAGCGGCACGGGTCCGGATGCGGTCTTGAAGCCGATGCCTTTATGCTCCAGATAACGGCGCACGCCGCTCGCGGTTTCGAGCCCGAACGCGCTCCCGCCGGAGAAACACACGCCGTGAATGCGGCCGGTGACGTGCATCGGACTGAGTAAGTCCCAGTCGTCCAAGCCGGTAGCCGAGCCGCGGATGTCGCCACCGGCGACGGCTCCGTTTTCCGCCAGCACGACGGTGCACCCCGTCAATCGGTCATAATCGGATGCATGACCGACCAGCAGGCCGGGGATATCCGTGAGACCGCTCATTTTCGACTCCCGCGCAGGCGCGCACGATGGAACGCTGCGGCTGAGTTTGCGAAACTTTACGAGAATTTCGCCGCGTTCCTTGCGCTCATCATGTTAGCATCGACGATGCCGGAGGGCTTGGGTTGCTCGATTTCCTGAAACAGCCGATCGAGACGTTCCAGGAGTTTATGTTCTTGAGCGGCCGGGCCATCCGGAACATCTTCCGGAGCCCGCACTACGCCGACGACATTCTTCTGCAAATGGACGTCATCGGCGTGGGGTCGCTGTTCATCGTCACGCTGATCGGGTTTTTCAGCGGCGTGGTGATGGGCCTGCAGATGTCGCGCGCGCTCGCGACCTACGGGGCGCAGGGCAAGATCGGCGAAATTGTTTCGATCACCCTGGTGCGCGAGCTGGGTCCGGTGCTGACGGCGCTGCTGGTGGCCGGCCGCAACGCCAGCGGCATCGCCAGCGAAATCGGCTCCATGCGCGTCACCGAGCAGATCGACGCGATGCGCGCGCTGGGAACCGATCCGACCCAGAAGCTGGTGACGCCGCGCCTGATCGCCACCGCCATCGTGCTGCCGTTGCTGACCGTCATCGCCGACTTCATCGGACTGCTGGGCGGCGGGTTCATCGCGAGCGCCATGATGAACATCAGCTTCGACCAATATTGGAATTCCGCGTGGCGCGCCCTGGAATATAACGATCTGGTCCAGGGCCTGCTCAAGCCTTTCTTGTTCGCCATCGTCATCGCCCTAGTGGGCTGCTATTACGGCATCAAAACCTCGGGCGGAACGCAAGGCGTGGGCCGCGCGACCACCAAGGCCGTGGTGGTCTCTTCGGTATGGATCTTCGTGATCACCTCGCTCCTCGATCCGCTGTTCGTCAACTTGCAGTAGCGCCCGGAGCACGATGCCTCAGGACGACACAGTCATTCGCTTCGAAGATGTCAGCTTGCTCTACGGCGACACCCACGCGCTGGATCACGTCTCCTTTTTCATGAAGCCAGGCGAAACGTGCGTGGTGCTGGGCGCGGCGGGCAGCGGCAAGACCATGCTGCTGAAATGCACTGTGGGCCTGGTGAAACCGGATTCCGGGCGCGTCATCCTGTTCGGCCGGGACGTCACGAACTGGACTGAAAACCAGATGTTCGATATCCGCGCCAAGGTCGGCATCCTGTTTCAAGAAGGCGGGCTGTTCGATTCGTTGACCATCGCGGAGAACGTGGCCTACCCGCTCGAAAATCAGCACGCTCTTTCCAACGACGGGAAGCTTTCCGAGAACGCGATCCTGGAGCGGGTCCGCGAGTCGTTGCGCTTCGTCGAGCTGGAGCACACCCTGGAAAAATTTCCCAGCGAGCTTTCGGGCGGGATGCGCCGGCGCGTGGGAATCGCGCGCGCGACCGTGACGGAGCCGCCGCTGGTTCTGTACGACTCGCCCACGGCGGGCCTCGATCCGATTACCGCGAACACCATCATCAACCTGATCATCAAAGAGCGCGATCTTCGCGACACGGCCGCGATCATGGTGACGCATCGTTTCCTCGACGGGCATTTGATGGCGAATTTCCGCTACAATCCGAACAATGGCAACGTGGAGCCCGTCGTCCATGGCCGGGCGGAGGATAGCGCGGTGACCACCCGGTTCCTGGTGATGAAAGAAGGCCGCCTGGTGTTCGAGGGCTCCGAGCGGGAGCTGCTGGAGAATCCCGACCCTTACGTTCAAAAATTCTGCAGGGCGGGGACTTCCTGACATTCCTATGCCAAGCCAAGAAAAAAAGCGTTGGGCGCAGCTTCGAGTCGGTCTGCTGGCGGTGGGGGCGCTGGTTATTTTCGCGGTTCTGGTGTTTGTGCTGACCAGCTCCCGCGGATTTTTGAAGAGCCGCTCCAACGTGTATACCTACCTGGACGATTCGGCGGCGGTGGCCATCGGATCGCCGGTCAGGCTGAACGGAATCGACGTGGGACGGATCGGGTCGGTGAATCTATCCGGATCGAACGAGCCCAACCGCGTCGTAAAAGTGACGATGGAGATCAACGACGATTTTCTGCCGTCCATTCCCGTGGATTCACAGGCGACCGTCTCGGCCGAAAATCTGCTGGGCACCAAATATATCAACATAAAAAAGGGCCAAAGCCCGACGACGGTGAAAGCGGGTGCGGAGATCCAGAGCCTGGACACGCGCGCGTTCGACGAAGTGGTGCAGCAAGGGTATACTGCGCTCGCTTCACTCGACGGAATTCTCAAGAAGGTCGACGGCATTATCGACTCGATCCAGGTCGGCAAGGGCACCGTCGGCAAGCTGCTCGCCGACGAAACGCTGTACAATCGCGCTCTGGATATAACCACTCAGGTGCAAAAGCTCGCCGAGACGTTGAACTCCGATCAAGGCACGCTGGGCAAACTGATGCACGACCAGCAGCTTTACGACGACGTCCGTGGCACTATCGCACGGGTCGACATGCTGGTGGACGGCTTGCAGCAGGGCCAGGGAACGGCCGGCAAGCTCCTGAAAGACCCCGCGCTGTACGACGACACCCGCGCGACCATAGCCGATACGCGCGCGGCCATCGCCGACGTTCACAAGCTGCTCGCGGGGGTCAACGACGGCCAGGGTACCGTCGGTAAGCTGCTCAAGAGCGACGATCTGCACAATCAGTTGCAGGCCACCATGGGCCGCCTGGATTCGTTGCTCGACAAGGTCAACAACGGACAGGGCACGCTGGGGCAGTTGCTGGTGAATCCGGCGCTGTACGAATCGCTCGACGGCACGACGCGGGAGATGAACGGTCTGCTGAAGGATTTCCGCGCCAATCCGAAGAAATTTCTGCGGATCAAGCTGGCGATCTTCTGATCGCGCTCGCCCCGTGACCCCTCCTCATGAAATCGAGCGCCCGAAAACTCGTGGTGAACGCCGACGATTTCGGATTTACGCCCGACGTCAACCAGGGCATCGTCGAAGCGCATCTTCATGGCATCCTGACCGCGACCACTCTGATGGCTACAGGCGCCGCATTTGACGATGCGGTACGGCTGGCGCGGGAAACGCCGTCACTCGATATCGGCTGCCACCTGGTGCTGGTGGGAGATCCGCCATTTCCTCGCACTGTCGCCCAGTTGATCCGCGCGATCGCGCTGAAGCGTCTCCGCATTTACGACGAGCTCGCCTCGCAGGTCCGGCGCGTCATCGAAGCCGGCATCCGCCCGACGCATCTCGACACGCATAAGCACACGCACCTGCTGCCGCCGGTGCTCGATGCCGTCGCGCGAATCTCCGAGGAATTCAAGATTCCCTGGGTGCGGCGGCCTTTCGATTTTCCGTTGACCCCCGGGGGCGTTTCGGTGGCGAAGCGCGCCACCGCGGCGGCCATGACGGTAGTGCGCGGACGCTTCGCGCGTGTGCTCGCAAGACATGGTTGCCGATCCACGGATCATTTCGCCGGTTTTCAAATCACCGGGCGGTACGACGCGTCGAGTCTCGCAAAACTGATCCGTGCGCTGCCACAGGGATCGACCGAGCTCATGTGCCATCCAGGCGTCCTGGGCCGGGATCTGCGCGCCGCCCGCACGCGCTTGAAGGAAAGCCGGGAGCGAGAACTGCGCGCGCTGACGTCGAGCGAGGTGCGCGCCGCGATCCAAGAGTGCGGCGTCCAGTTAGCCGGCTATCGCGACCTGAAATAGAAAAATGATCCACGCGTTAGTACAGCTCCTTTGCAGTCTTGGCTCCATGAAGCCGGTCCGTACTGAGCCGTGATCAAAGGGAGCGGTTGCAACATGCTAACGAACTCACTGCGACAAGCCACGAGTAGCCGGCTATCGCGACCTATGAGCGCGTCAAAAGGAAGCCCACGAACTGGGTGGCATTGAAGCTCGCATGCATCAGAAACGATGCGGATGTGGCGCCGGTCCGGTAGCGCGCGAATCCGAAGGCCACGCCGGCCAGCGCGATCAGCGTGAGTTGCTGCCAGGCCCACTCGTTCTGCGCGCCGTGCGGCAGGGCGAACAGGATCGCCGTCGCGATCATCCCGGGCCACGGGCCAATCGAACGTGCGATCAGCGGGAACAGAAAGCCGCGGAACAAAAGCTCCTCGACGAAGGGGGCGATCAACACGCCAAACGCGACCACTACGGCGAGCGAAAGGCGTCCAGTGATCATTCCGCGAATGGGATCGCCGACCTCCGGCGCGCGGATCGTCACACCGAGCACCGACACGCCCACCGCCAGCACCGGTCCCGCCACGACGCTCAGAATCGCACCGGGGAACGCCATGGTCCAGCCGAGCGCGGTCCAGAAAGGCTGCCCGTATTTCCCCGAAATCAGCAGAAACAGCGCGCCCACCAGGAAGATATAGACGAACAATTGGAAGGTCAGCGTGTTGACGGCGGCCAGCCCGAACAGCTCGGGCGCCAGGCGCCGTAACGCACGCATCAGCATGAGGCCCAGCCCGAACGCGGGCAACACCGCGCCCACCAGCAGCGCGACATCCTCCCAGCCCCACGCCGGCCAGCGCCCGGGGACTACGCTCTCGTGCGGCGTCATGGCTCGCTTTCGGGCTCGCTCTCGGGATCGCTTTCAACCAGCGCGGCCGCGAGTAGCGGGATCATCAGCTCGTGGTGGCCGGTCAAGGAAAACCCCCGTCCACCGGCCTTGGCGTGCGGACGCTCGACGACGTTCACCTTGGGACGATAGTGCTGCAGAAAATCGAAATTGACTGTGGTGAATTCAGCTAAGGGATAGCCCAGATTCCGCACCACCGAGACCGCTTTCAGGAACACCTCCGGCAGCACCACCGCAGAGCCGACGTTCAAATACACGCCACCTTGATCGAGTCCCCGGGCGAGGGAGCACAACAGCCGGAAGTCGCGATGCGTCCCCGCGCCGATCGCTGCTCCGTCCGCCGCCGGATGCGTGTGCGGTGTATCCGCGCCCACGGCCACATGCACCGTGACGGGAACATTCGCGCGATAGGCCGACGTCACGATGCTGTGCGGGGCGAATTCCGGCTTCGCAAGCTGATCGAGACAACGCCCCAGCGCTTCGCCCATGCCGAGGCCGTCGCGATTCCCCTCCACGATGGCTAGGTTCATCTCGCGCCCGGTTTCCTCGGCCGCGCCGAAGCGCCCGTCCGGGAGTACGGCTTCCACGTCCTCGCTGGTCTCGCCGGCGATGGCGATCTCGAAATCGTGGATCGACGCCGCGCCGTTCATCACGAAAGCGGTCACCCATCCGCGGCGCATCAGGTCGAGCAGCACATCGCCGAGCCCGCATTTAACCACGTGACCGCCCAGGCCCCACAGAATCGCCCGCTTTTCGGCGCGCGCTCGCCGGAGGGCCGCGACGACGCCGCGAAACGAATCCGCCGCCAGAATTTTGGGCAGCGCATCGATCCACTCCGCAACGCCTTTTCCTTTGCGATGCGGCCGCGCGAAATCTTGCACGCGAACTTTGCCGCCCCGCTCGGCGATCGGGATGGTCTTCAGCCCGTCGAAACTCAGCGGCTCTTCCCGATAGCGGCTCATCTTTCAAGGATCGGCTTAGGCCGCGCGTCCTTTCCATACCTTGCGCAGCGCTTGACCCGTGTAGCTTCTGGCGACGCGCACGATGTCTTCGGGCGTTCCGCAAGCCACCAGGTGGCCGCCGGGCTCGCCGCCTTCGGGACCCAGATCGATGATCCAGTCCGCGGATTGAACCACGTCCAGCTGATGTTCGATCACCACGACAGTATTGCCCAGTTTCACCAGACTCTGCAAAACATCGAGAAGTCTACGGATGTCCTCGAAGTGCAAACCGGTGGTGGGCTCGTCCAGAATATACAGCGTTTTGCCGGTTTGCCGCCGGCTCAATTCGCGCGCCAGTTTAATACGCTGCGCTTCCCCTCCGGATAGCGTGGTAGAGGATTGCCCCAGGTGCAGGTATCCCAACCCGACGTCAACCAGCGTCGCTAAACGGATGCGAATTTGCGGAATGTTCTCGAGCAGCGGCAGCGCGTCCTGCACCGGCATTTCCAGCAGATCGGCGATGGAATGATTTTTATATTTCACCTGCAGCGTCTCGTGATTGTAGCGCCGTCCCCGGCACACGTCGCAGGTGACGAAAACATCCGGCAGGAAGTTCATCACGATGCGCTTCTGCCCGTCGCCCTGGCACGCCTCGCAGCGCCCGCCTTTCACATTGAAGCTGAAGCGCCCCGGCTTGTATCCTCGCGCGCGGGATTCCGGCAGCATGGAAAACAGCTCGCGAATGTGCGTGAACACCTGCGTATACGTCGCGGGATTCGAGCGCGGCGTGCGGCCGATGGCCGCCTGATCGATCTCAATCACTTTATCGATCAGATCGAGGCCGGCGATCGATGCGTGCGCGCCCGGGACGGCGTGCGACTTGTATACGTGCTTGGCCGCCGCGCGATAAAGAATATCGTTCACCAGCGTGGATTTGCCGCTGCCGGAAACGCCCGTGACCACGATAAAAAGCCCCAGCGGAAAGTCGACATCAATGTGTTTCAGATTGTGTTCGGACGCGCCTCGGATCGCGATCTTCGGTTGTTCCGGCTGGCGGCGAACCTCCGGAATCGGAATGCTGCGCAGGCCCGCCAGATACTGCCCGGTCAACGACGCCTCGCTGGCGTGAATTTCGGCGGGCGTCCCGCGCGCCACCAGATTTCCTCCCAGACGCCCCGCTCCGGGACCGAGATCGATGACGTAATCGGCGCGCTCGATGGTTTCGGCGTCGTGCTCCACCACCAGCACTGTGTTGCCGAGGTCGCGGAGATTTTGGAGCGAATCGAGCAAGCGTCCGTTGTCGCGCGAATGCAGACCGATGGAGGGTTCGTCGAGCACATACAATACTCCGCGCAGCTTCGAGCCGATCTGCGTCGCCAGGCGAATGCGTTGCGCTTCCCCGCCCGAAAGCGTCGCCGAAGAGCGGTCCAGGCTCAAGTATTCCAACCCGACCGCGGCGAGAAACTCCAAACGGTTTCGAATTTCGTCGATGGGCCGTCCTCCGATCTGCTGTTCGCGCCCGGTGAGTTTCCATTTCTTTACGGTGGCCAAGGCCCGCGTTACGGACATACCGGTCAGCTCCGCGATGGCGACGCCTTTCACCTTCACGGCCAGGCTCGACGGCTTCAGGCGCTTTCCGCCGCACGTCGCGCACGTAGTTGAAGATTGGTATTGCATCAACCAGTCGCGCTGATCGTCGGTGACGTCCTCCTGCTCGTAATATTGATCGAGGGCCTTCACCAGGCCCTCGGAAAGCGCTTCCTGCGATTTCTTGGGTAACTGGTCGAACGGTTTTTGGATCGCAATCTTCAGCCGCGCCGCCAGTAATTTCAGATCGCCGGCGACATAGGAAGATCCGGTGGCGATGGCCAGCGCGCCGTCCAGCAACGGCCGTGACGAATCGGCGATCACCTTGATCGGATCGAAGCTCCAGCGGCTGCCCAGACCGTGGCAGGTCTCGCAGGCGCCGAATGGGCTGTTGAAGGAGAACGACCGCGGCTCCAGTTGCGGCACGCTCGACCCGCATTCCGGGCAGCCCAGTTTCTGCGAGTACAATCGCTCCGGGCCTTCGACCTGCGCCACCAGCACCAGGCCGTTCGCGAGCTTGGTCGCCGTTTCGATGGACGCTTCCAGTCGTTTTTCGACCTCTGGCTTGATCAACAGCCGGTCCACCACCACCTCGATGCTGTGATTCTTCCGCTTATCGAGCGTGATTTCCTCGTCGAGCGACCGCAGCACGCCATCGACGCGCGCCCGCACGAATCCCTGGCGGGCCAGCTTTTCGAGTTCTTTCTTATATTCACCCTTACGGCCCCGCGCGATCGGCGCCAGGATCATCACGCGCTCCTGCGGCCCAAGTGCCAGTACCTGCTGCAGGATTTGCTGCGTGGATTGCCGCGAAATCTCCAGGCCACATGTAGGGCAGTGCGGAACGCCGATCGAAGCGTACAGCACGCGCAGGTAATCGTAAATCTCGGTGATCGTCCCGACCGTCGAGCGCGGGCTGCGGCTGGTGGTCTTCTGCTCGATGGAGATGGCCGGGCTCAGCCCGTCGATGGAATCGACCTCGGGCCGCTCCATTTGATCCAGAAACTGGCGTGCGTAGGGCGACAGCGTCTCGACGTAGCGGCGCTGGCCCTCGGCGTAGATCGTATCGAAGGCGAGCGAGCTCTTGCCGGATCCGCTCAACCCAGTGATCACCGTAAAGGTGTTGCGCGGAATCTCGACGTCGATGTTCTTGAGATTGTGTTGCCGTGCCCCATGCACGGTGATGCGGTCCAGCAAGACTCCATTTTCTCAGAAGCGGCCCCATTGTTGCTGGCCGCGCGGGCGTGCTTTTCATTTGAGAGAAATTGGATTCCGTATATACTGAGATCCATGAGCACCGATGAGAAGCTTGACCGCCTTACGGCCATCGTCGATACATTGGCGGGTGCAGTTACCGCGCACGACTCCGTGATCGAAGCCCATGACCGGCAAATCGGCGCGCTCATCCGGCTTACAGAAAAGAACCAGAAGGCCATGGCCGACCTCGACCGGCGCTGGCAGGCTTACCTCAATACGCTGCGGAAGCAATAACAGCCGCCGGCTTTCGAGCCCGGGCACGCGGCATTCACGCCGGAGGGGCCCGGCGGTGGTGCGCTATCTGTTGTCCCTCTTGGTGGCGGCCTCGGCAGAGCGCGCCGCCAGTGGCGCCCACTTACTAGATCCTAAGCCAGCGGGTTATCCCTGCGCCATGCGACGTACTTTTGTAGGAATTCACGGTCCGTATCATCCATCTCGAACGCCACGGCAATCTTCATCTCACCGACGACGCTATCGCCCCATTCCCCGGTTCCTTCTGCGATGGCCTTAGCTTTGGCATCAACCTTCTGGATTATTTCGCTAGCCCTAGCAGGCTGCGGAAAAACCAAGTAGGGGGCGTGATTCCGTCGCCGTGGAATTCGTTTTGTGAGTAAATTCGCGTCCCGGTGAGGCCCGAAGGGGCAGCACCGGGGCCATGGCCTGAGGCTTCAGGCTGCAGCTTGCGT
>DASYXM010000085.1:0-78181 GCA_035934795.1 Bryobacteraceae bacterium
CCATCGCAGGACTGCGTAAGACTCGCCACCGAGGAAAGCGGCGGGTCGCATGGATGTTCACCTTCGCGGCGGCGGCTTACAATCTGGTGCGCATGCGAAACCTGACGCAAGCTGCAGCCTGAAGCCTCAGGCCATGGCCCCGGTGCTGCCCCTTCGGGCCTCACCGGGACGCGAATTTACTCACAAAACGAATTCCACGGCGACGGAATCACGCCCCCTACTTGGTTTTTCCGCAGCCTGCTAAAATTACCGAACGATTCCGTCGTCGAACGCCTGCGCCGCCCCGATTTAGGGCATTTGGAAATCGAGTTCACGATCGAAGATCCGGGAGCGTATGCGAAGCTCTGGATCATCAAGAGGGTCGCCGATCTCGCGCCCGGCCGCTGGAGTTGGATCAGTTCCCCTGCGCCGCGATGACCTCGAATGCCACCGGCGCATCGAGCGACGGCAACCCTTCAAACAACAATAACGTGGCTCCCGGAGGCCGGCTCTTATCCACGAACTCAAACCGGAGCCCTCGAAACGCATCCGCCATCGCTGGTGTCAACGGATAAACGCTCGACCAAATAACGTTCCGATAGTTCACGCCTAAGGGCTGCAGCGCCTTCCCCAACCGCTCGAACGCCAGCCTCAAATCTGCGGGCTGCCCGCCGAACGCCATTTGCGCCCCCGTATAGACCACCTTGGGGGCCTTCACCAGCACGACCTGCGAATAGTTCGGATTGGCCGTCATCCCCGGCGGATTCACAAACTCCGCTGCCTCTTTCGGCGGGGCCTCCAACCGTCCGACGGCTTCGCACTCCGTCAGCGGCTCCATCGGCAGCCTCTGCAATTGGACATAATTCGCGGCCGCGCCGGGAAACGCCTCCGCGATCGCGGCTCTCACGGCGCCGACCTCATCGAGCGAGCTCAAAAAGCAGGTGACGCGCAGCACCTCACTCACCTTGACGGCCTCGACCGCCGTTTTCAACTTCGCCACCGATTGCCGGAAATCCTTCGCTTGCTGCCCCGAAAAAAACGCCAGCCCGTTCGGATTGGCCGTCCTCTTCTCCACCGCAACGCTTTCCATCACCACCTGCGCCCCCTCCATCGGCAGCGCGCCAACCTGAATCGCACTCAACGCCGGCAGATTCATCTTGCGCTCGGTGAACGCTTCGCTGACCAGCGTTTGCACCCTCCGCAAATCCCCCGACCCCGCCACAAACGCCCGCAACTTCACGATCGTCGCGCCGTGATTCTCCTGGAATAGCATTTTCAACGCATCCCGAATCTGCGGGGACAGCAGGCCCTTGTTCGAGAGCGGGGAAACATGAAACACCAGCCGGCCGGTTTCTCCGGCAATTGCCGGCGGCGGTTCCTTCAACAGCGGCAGCGTCTGCGTAACCGGCTCTTCGTCTTCTTTTTTCTTTTTCTTACCAGGCGCCTGCCCAACCGCGCTCATGGCGAAGGCCAGCCCGGTCACAACCGTTAGTGCCTGTCGAGTCTTCACGTTCGAGACGACCGATTGTATCAGACCAGCGTGGACCGGGGACGGTGAGCAGGACGCCTTTTCTCCGGCGTCCGCCGGCATCCCGGAACAGGCTACCTGTTTGCTGAGAGCGAGCATCAATGAATCCTAGAAACACGCGGGCTGTCTCGGGGTTATCCATCCCGGGGTTCCCCGGAAAAGACTAGACCGCCGGGCAGTGTCGCGCGCCGCTTTTCAATCCTAGCGGATGCTCACGTCGAGCAGCGCCAGCCAATACTGGACGGACTGCAGCGCGAATCCGCAAACGATCAGGCCCACGCCAAAGACACCCATGCGCCTGGCGGGCACGTGATCCGCGACCCATTCGATAACAGGTACGCACGCGCTCAGGATCACCGTGACCACTCCAATCACCAGTCCGGTCTTCACCCCGATGCCCAGCGCGTTCGCGTTGTAATGCGCCGCTAAGGCGCTGATATATCCGTTGACGCCGTAGCCCACCGCGCGATTCAGCACCGCGAGCATTTGATGCGTGGTCAAACGCGCACGAATGGAGGGTTGATAGTCGATAGTGGGCCGAATGCCGACCCGGTAAGCCAAGACCTGGCCCACCGTGCTGAGCGCGCCAAACGTCGCCCCAAAGACGCCTCCGTACAAATAAGCGGCGCCGAGGGCGAAGCCAGCTCCGCGAATGGCGCTCATGAACACGTCATTCCAGAATCCGAGCTTCGTCCGCCCTTTTGAGGCGTGGGAAAATTCGAAGGCGAGTGTGATGCCGTGCGCCACACCGCTCGTCAGCCCGAAGACCAGACCCAGGGGGATCCCGTACCCGGCTCCCATGAGCAAACCGTAGGTGACTCCCCTAGTGAGAGTCCGCAACGGTCCGTGTTCCCCACCCAGCAGATCGTAGGCAAGATACAACGCGCCGAGCACGTCCACGCAATTGCCGACGATGCCGATCAGCGCGAGGGTGTGCCTGTCGACCGTCATGCCGTATCGATCATCATGCCCTATCGATCATTACGGAATTTCAGCGAATTGTCCATTCTTGAGGACTAAAAACGAATCGTCCCGCGTACACGCGATAAGCAGTTCCCTCGGAGCGTCGATGCCTTCGTCGCCCAGTTGGAAAGTTCCGTGGTGAATCGCAATACTGGTCTGGGCGGCCAGGATCTCATGTGCCCGCACCGCCTCGTGGGGAGCCATATGAACCGGCGACATGAACCACCGTGGTTCGTACGCTCCGATCGGCAATAATGCGACGCTCGGCGATCCGAATTTCGCCCGAATCTGGGAGAAATGAGGTCCGAACCCAGTGTCGCCCGCGAAATATACGAGCCATCCCTGCGATTCGATTACATACCCGCACCACAGGGTCCGGTTGCGGTCGTGAAATCCCCGGCTCGAGAAATGCAGGGCCGGGACGCAGTGAATGGTGAAGCCCGGGAGTAAAAATGATTCGCCCCACTCCAGTTCGTGAACCGGCCCGATCTTCCGGGAGCGGAGCAACCGAGCCCCGCCGGCGGGAACGATGAATGTGGAATCTCCACGAGCCGCCAGCCGGCGCAGCGTCGGTAAATCCAAGTGGTCATAATGATTGTGGCTGATGAGCACGGCGTCGATGGGCGGCAGATCCTCCCAGCGCACTCCCGGTTTTCTCCTGCGGCGCGGACCTATCCAGGACAGAGGACTCGCCCGCTCGGACCAAATCGGGTCCGTCAAGATGTTGGAACCCCGTTGCTGAAGAAGCACTGTCGAGTGGTTCACTACGGTGGTTCGCAGCCCGCTGCCTTCTATACGGCGTGGCGGCTGGGACTGCTCGACGTCCGCAATGAAACCCAGCGAGGGTTTCGGCCGGCTGGTCAGTTTCCAGCGGAGGGCATCCAGAAGGCCGCGCGCCTGCGGAGCATCCGGATTGTAAAAGCGCCTTCCGTCAAAATGTTTAGGAAATCCTGGGTCGCGTGAACCCTCCTGCATGAATCACCATTCATTTAAGAACGTATTTCCGTAACCGGTGTGGACCGACGTCCGCCGCGTAGATGGTGCCCTTGTCGTCGGCCACAATACCGGAAGCTCCGGAAATGCGGCTCACGTCCGCCTGGGCCAAGTCGGGGTCCGGTATGAAGGCGCGGATGGAGCCGTCCTTGGCGCTGCCCACCGTGATGCCCCGCGGATAGCCCGGGTTGACGGTGGAATTCGATTGCGAATCGCTCACATAAAGGGTATCGTCCTTCGCCACATACACCGCGCTCGGCCGTCCGAATTCGCGCCATGCCGCGATGAAGTTGCCGTCCTGGTCGAAGATCTGAACCCGGCTGTTGCTGCGATCGGCGATGTACACGCGGCCCTGGGAGCCGCCGATGGAGATATCGTGAGGCTGGTCGAATTCGCCGGGTCCCGCTCCGTGGTGTCCCCAGGTCTTGATGAACCGGCCGTCCTTGGAAAACTTCACGACACGGTCGTTCTTTCCGTGGCCGTCGGTCACGAAGATATCGCCGTTGGGCGCGATGGCGATCCCGGTCGGCTGGTCGAAGGTATCCGGGCCGTTGCCCTTGACTCCCTCCTTGCCGAGGGTCATCAACACCTTGCCGGACGCACTCAATTTGAAGACCTGGTGACCCCGGACCAAGCCGTTCGGCCCTTTCGCCGAGCGGCCCAGCACCGTCTCATTGGCATTGGCGTCGCTGGCCCAAATGTTGCCCGCTGAATCGACGGTAAATCCGTGGGGAAATGCGAACATGCCGCCGCCCAAGTTCGCCAGGAGCTTGCCCGATGGATCGAACTCCAAAATCGGCGGCTCCGTACGGCCGACGCAGGTGGCCGCGCCGGCGGGCTTGGTATTGAAGCATCGATGAAATACCCAGATGTTACCCTTAGCATCGATATCGGCCCGGATGAGCTCTCCCCAGCGGCCTCCATTCATGCTGTTAGGAAGAGTGGGCCAGTTCTCCACCAATCGATACGGATTGGGGAGCTGCATTTGCTTGGGGTACTGCTGCGCGTCCAGCGCCACTGCTCCAAACATGGCGATCGCCGCAAGCGCGGCGATAAGCGGAAATCTGTTTCGACTGGTAACGATCATCGCAACACCTCGCCTCAGGTTCGTGTCGCCTTGGCGCGCCGGCGGCGTATTCATGTTAACTCACGCGTCATCTTAATTCACGCGTCGTCGCCGACGGTAGAATGCCGACGGTAGAATAGCGGGGGAGGCCCATGTGATCGGAGTTATTTTTGAGGTGTGGCCGGCTGAGGGGAAAAAGCAGGCATATCTCGACATCGCCGCGCAACTGAGGCCTCTGTTGGATCAGATTGACGGTTTCATATCGATCGAGCGGTTCGAGAGTCTTTACGAACCTGGAAAGATCCTGTCGCTATCCTTCTTTCGAGATCAAGCGGCGGTAGAGCGATGGCGAACACTGGAAGCGCACCGCGTCGCGCAGGCGAAAGGACGGGCCAGCCTGTTTCACGATTACCGGCTACGCGTTGTAGGCGTAATTCGAGACTATGGCAAGTCCAGCCGGGAACAAGCGCCCAGTGACAGCCTCAGCTTTCACGATCGTTCAGCGGAGTCAACATAAGTCCGCCCATTAACGACACCCAGTCCGGCCTAAGGGCAAGGACGTTTGCTTCTCCGAAGCACACACTAGCGCCGCGGGCCGGGTGGTAGTAGAATTGCACCCATGCAACTGCTTCTCTTCTTGCTTGTTGTTTCAGTCTCGCTGTTCGCCCAAGAACCGGGTGGCCGCGGGGCAACTCCACCGGTCCCGAAGAACCTGAAACTCCTCGACGCGAAGACCGACATTCGCTTTTTCATGCAGGGCATCAATGAGGCGCTGGGAGTGCAGTGCACGTATTGTCACACGCAGGGCGATTTCGCGGCCGACGGCAATCCCAAGAAGGAAATGGCGCGCAAGATGATCTCCATGGTGCGGCTGATCGATACCAGCTTCCCCAGCAGCGTCGGAGTTTTCCCCGACGGGTACCACGAAGTGGACTGCCTCACGTGTCATCGCGGAAGCGTCAAGCCGGAGACTGTGGCGCCCCGGAAGTTTTACAACCGGGGTAATTCATTGGGCGATCCGCCTCCAGCGCAGAGACCGGGAGTCAGTCTGAAACTGCTGCCCCCGGGTACGCACGTGCATGGCGCCGATTCGCTGATGGGCGAGTTCCGCGACGCCCTCAGCGTGGATTGCAACTACTGTCACGGCGGCGGAAGGCCGCAGGAGTTCGACCTCAATCCGCGCAAGGACATCGCCCGCAAGATGATCATGCTGGTGCGCCAGATCAACGCGAATTTCCCAGGCACCGGCGTCTTCCCGGTGGGCGATCAGGAAGTAACCTGCTACACATGCCATCGGGGCGACCCGCATCCGGTGAGCCTGGCCAATAAGCGCTACGAATTGCCCGCGCCCAAACAATAGGCGGCGGCTCTTACTATTTTCAAAGACCCTTCTTGTGGGGCAGCCCTTCCGGGCTGCAGCCGCGCTTCTGCGCGGCTTGCCCATTGCTCTTGGCGAGTCGCCGGGCAGAAGCCCGGCGGCAAGGCGGAAGCCATGCACCACAACGGACCATGATAACTGTGAAAATGCGCTAAGTAATTCGCAGTAACTTGGCCGCCGTACCGCCCAGGATCGCAGTCCGGTCGGCATTACTCAAGCCCGGTGTGCCGAGGATGTGATCCACCGCCACGTTGGTCCACCCGATGGGAGAATCGGTGCCCATCACGATCTGGCTGACGCCGCATTGGGCGATCAGATGCCGCAGAGCCTCGGGCGTGAAGACCAGCGCATCGAAATAGAGCTGCCGCAGATATTCCGTGGGATGTTTCTTGAGCGTTCCGGGCTTGACGCAGTTTTGCGGAAACACCAGGCACCCGTGGTCCGAACGATCGGCGTAGGACGGAAGGTAGCCGCCACCATGGGCTGCGCACAATTTGATGCCGGGAAACCGATCCAGCGTGCCTTCGAAAATCAAATGCGAGAGGGCGATGGTGGTTCCGAGCGGATTCCCGATCACGTTGGTCAGCATGCCGTTGCCCTCCAGCCGCTTTCGGAGCTCCGGAACGCCCTGGGGGTGCATGAAAACCAGGCACCCCAGCTCCTCCGCTTTGGCCCAGAAGGGGTCAAACTTCCTTGAGGAAAGTTCCTCTTCGCCAACGCTGGTCCCGATGGAGGCGCCGCGCAGCCCTAGCTTCTTGACGCCCTCCTCCAATTGCTCGGCCGCCAGATCCGGATACTGCAAGGCCACCGTCGCGTACGCCACGAAGCGGTCCGGATGCGCCGTGCACAGCTCCGCCAATTTTTCGTTCTGAAGCTTGACGATCTGGCGAGCCAGCTCGCGCTCGGTTCCATACCAGAAGGGATTTATGCTCAGGGCTTCGATGTCGGTGCCTTGCTGATCCATCAGATTCAGACGGTCCTGCACGCGTTCCGGCGTCAAGAACAAGTTCTGGCCGTTGGGCGGATTCGGCATCAGCGCCAGGGCCTCCGCCACGTTGACGTGGGCGTGCACGTCGATGGTCTTTATCCGTTTCCCACCCACCATCACGGGCTTGTGCTTCGCCGGAGCCCCGGATTGCTGGGCGCGCAAGAGACTGCACCCGCTGAAAACGATCCCAGCGGCCCCGGCCGCCCCCTTTAAGAAATCCCTGCGATTAGGCATCGGCCTCCTTCTTTCATGCAAGTGTACCTTACCGGAACTCCACAATGACCGCTCAGTGCGCTCCCCACACTTCGCTCGCGACTTCGACGATCGTCCTGAGCTTGGCCCATTGTTCTTCCTCCGCCAGAACATTGCCTTCCTCGGTGCTGGCGAATCCGCATTGCGGGCTGAGGCATAGCTGGTCCAGATCGATGAACTTTGACGCTTCGTCGATGCGGCGCTTGAGATAATCCTTGGATTCGAGCGTACCGGTCTTCGTCGTCACGATGCCGAGCACGACCAGCTTGTTCTTAGGAACCAGCCGCAACGGCTCGAAGCCGCCGGCGCGCTCCGTGTCCCATTCCATGAAGTAGGCGTCGATATTGACCTGGTTGAACAGGATGTCGGCCACCGGCTCGTAGCCGCCCTGCGCGATCCACATGGACCGGAAGTTGCCGCGGCACAGGTGCATGGTCATGCGCATGTCGGCCGGGCGCCCGGAAATCGCCGCGTTGATCATGCCGGCGTAAATGTGGGGAAGTTTTTCGGGATCGTCGCCGCGATCCTTCAGCATCTGGCGCTGCTCCGGGTCGCACAGGTAGGTGAAGTTGACTTCGTCGAGCTGCAGATACTTGCAGCCGGCCTCGCCGAACGCCGCCACAGCTCTCTGGTAGGCCTCGCCGAGGTCGTGATAAAAGGCGTCCAGCGCGGGATAGACCGACGTGCTGATGGCCTTGCGGCCGCCGCGATGGTAGATCACACTCGGCGACGGAATGGTCATCTTGGCGGTTCGCGTGGTGTTGGCTTTGACGAACTTGAAATGGTCGATGAAAGGGTGGCCGCCGAAGCCGACCTTGCCCGTGACCTTCAGCGCTCGGGCCTTGGTCTGGCCGCCTTTGAACTGGATCCCCTGCTCGGCTTCGTATTCTTCGACGCCATCGAGCTGCGCCAGGAAATCCAGATGCCACCATGCCCGTCGGAACTCGCCATCGGTGATGCTTTGCAAACCGGCGGCTTCTTCCTTCGCGATCAGCTCCCGGATCGAGCGGTCTTCGATAGCTTTGAGTGCATCCGCCGCGATGGCGCCAGTGCCGCGCTTGGCACGCGCCTCCCTCAGCTCGGGAGGGCGAAGCAGGCTGCCGACGTGGTCGGCCCGAAAAGGAGGAAGATCTCGTAGCATGGCGGAGAGCCATGCTAACACACCGACGGACTGCGGTGCGTGGCATTCGCCTTCACACTCGGCCGAACCCTATCGCCGCCAGCGGCCCTCGTGCCACTGATAGCGATCTCCCCGGTGTTCCCAGTGCCCGCCTTCCCAACGTGTACGACCGCGCGGGGGACGATCCCAGCGGCCTTGCACCCACGAGTAGCGCCCACCCTGCCATCCCCAGTAACCATTGATCCACACGTAACCTGGACCCGGCGCCGCTCCGTAATACTCTGCTTGTAGAGGAGGCGGCGGAGTGCTCGCGTAATACCCGCTCACATACGCTCCTCCGCATCCGACGGTGGTCAACGCAATCCCGATCAGGCTCAGTGCCGCCCAACGTTTCATAACCGCCTCCTAACTCTTTAGAGGAGGCGTCGGCGATCTGCGTTGCGGCCTTCATGCGGCGTTAATTTTGAAATAAAAAAAGGGGACAGACTACTCTGTCCCCTCCCCATATGTTTCTGATATCACCAGAGCGCGTATCAGCGGACAGAGCTGTCTGTCCCCTTTTCATTAATTTTGAAACGTTTTTACGCGACCGGCATCAGCCCGCGCTCCGCCATAGCGCGCTTGAGCTTGTCGATGCCTTCGCCGGTGACGCTCGAGATCTTGAAAGAGGGCAACTTGCGCTTTTTCGCGAGCTTCTCCAGGGCCTTGACACGCGCCGGGTCCTGCGCGGCGTCCAGCTTGGTAGCGACCACGATCATCGGCTTCGCGGCCAAGTCTTCGGAAAAGCTGGCCAGTTCCCGCATCACGATCTCGAAATCCTGCACTGGATCGCGCCCGGTGTCGGAGACGTCGACCAGGTGCGCGAGTAAACGCGTCCGCTCGATATGTTTCAGAAACTGAATGCCCAGGCCGTGGCCCAGATGCGCGCCCTCGATCAACCCGGGAATATCGGCGACCACGAACGTGCGATCGTCGCCGGCGTTGTCCTCGCTCACGTGCACGACGCCGAGATTCGGCTCGAGCGTCGTGAAAGGATACGCGGCGATCTTCGGACGCGCCGCCGAGATCCGCGATATCAGCGTCGACTTGCCGGCGTTCGGAAAACCCACCAGCCCTACATCAGCCAGTAACTTCAGCTCCAGCCGGAGGCGTTTCACCTCGCCCGGCTTGCCGTCTTCGTGCTCGGTGGGAGCCTGATGCGTTGAGGTGGCGAAGCGCGCATTGCCTTTTCCGCCGCGGCCGCCCTTGGCGACGATGAAGCGATCGCCCGGCGCGGTGAAATCGTGTAGCAGCTCGCCGGTTTCCGCGTCGTAGATCACCGTGCCGACCGGCGTCGGGACCTCGACGGATTTGCCTTCGTGGCCGGTGCGGTTGCTGCCTTCGCCGTGCCTTCCGCGCTGGGCCTTGTGTTCGGGATTAAATCGGAAATGGAGCAGCGTGTTGTAATGCTGGCTGGCCACGAGCGTCACGTCGCCGCCGCGGCCTCCGTCGCCGCCGCTCGGCCCGCCGCGCGGGACAAACTTCTCGCGCCGGAACGCCAGACACCCGTTGCCGCCGTCGCCGGCCTTCACGGTAATGATGACTTCGTCGATGAACACGAAAATGTTGCTCCAGAAACACGAATGGCCAGAGGAGGTTCCAGCCGAAATCGCTGGCCCCTGGCCCCTGGCCCCTGACGCCTCGCTACTCCGTCGCGCGAATGCTAACGAACTTGCCCATCCTGCCGCGGTCGCGGAATTCGATCACGCCATCGACCTTCGCAAACAGAGTGTCGTCCTTGCCCAGGCCGACGTTCTCGCCGGGTTTGATGCGGGTGCCGCGCTGGCGAACGATGATCGACCCGCCGGGGACCATCTGCCCGCCGAACAGCTTCACGCCGAGCCGCTGTGCGTTGGAATCGCGTCCGTTTTTGGAACTACCCAGCCCTTTTTTGTGTGCCATGACTTGCCTGCCTAAACGATTTCTTTGATCTCTACGCGCGTGAAGTTCTGGCGATGCCCGATGGTGCGCTTGTATTGCTTCTTGCGCTTGAACTTGAACACCAGCGTCTTCGCGGCCCGGTCCTGCAAGGCGATGGTGCCCGTCACTTTGACGCCTTCGGCCGGCGTTTTCACCTGGTCGCCATCGACAACCGCCAGCACGCGGTCGAATTCCACCGCCGCCCCGACTTCGCCTGCCAGCGTTTCTACGTCCACGGTCTGGCCGGGCGCCACGCGATACTGCTTCCCGCCTGTTTCAATCACTGCGTACATAACCATACTCTCTATTCTGGGCTCTCAATTCTGAAATTGTTTGATCGCCCCCGCCCGCTCACACGCAACCAGCGGCTTGGCGCAAGGTCGGAAATCTAAGGGTAGCACACGGAACGATACTGTGGCCCTTCCTCACCGAACTACCCCGCTCATCGCCGGGGCAGCCACTCTTGCGAAACTCGCGTCGAGAAGCCTAATAAACTCATCCACATCCGCCTTCCGGATGTTCAACGGCGGCGAGAGGCGGATCACATTTCCATACAATCCACCCCTTCCGATCAGGAGCCCTTCCTCACGGGCGGCTTCGAGCAACCGCGCCGTTTCATTCGGCGCAGGAGTTTTCGCAGCCCTATCCGTCACCAGTTCCAGCGCCTGCAGCAGCCCCATGCCGCGCACGTCTCCAATCAGCGGATACTTTGCCTGCAGACTCTCGAGCCCCGCGCGCAGATATGCTCCCGTCGAGGCGGCATTCGCCGCGAGATTTTCTTCCTCGATCAGGTCAATGACAGCTTTGGCGGCAGCGGCGGGGATCGGTCCGCCGCCGAACGTCGAAATCGTCAACCCCTTGACGCTGTCGGCGACCTCCGCGCGCGCCGCGGTCAGCCCGATGGGTAGTCCGTTCGCCAAGCCCTTGGCGCTGGTGACGACGTCTGGCGTGACGCCCCACTGCTCGATACCCCACCAGCCGTTTCCCGCGCGCGTGGTTCCCGTCCGGCCCCACGCGGTCTGCACTTCGTCGCTGATGAAGATGCCGCCGTGCTCGCGCACGATCCCCGCAACGATCGAAAAATATTCCTTGGGCGGCGTGATGAATCCTCCGACGCCCTGGATCGGCTCGGCGATCATGCCGGCCACGCGCCCCGACGTGGTGGTGCGGATCAAGTCCTTCACGTCGTTGGCACAGCGCACATCGCAACTCGGATACGTCAGCCCGAACGGGCAGCGGTAGCAGTACGCGTTGTGCGCGAACACGATCCCCGGTTGCGCGGCTGGGCCGAGCCTCCAATTCCCGTGCCCGGTCAGCGCCATCGCGAGCGACGACCGCCCGTGATAGGAGTGCCGTAGCGCGATAATCTCCGACGACCCCGTGTAGCAGCGCGCGGCGAGAATTGCCGTCTCATTGGCCTCGGTACCGCTCGTCGTGAAAAACGATTTCCATCCTGGTCCCGGAGCAATCGACGCGATCTTCCTCGCCAGCGCCGCGATCGGCTCAGTCGCGTATAGCGTTGAAGTGTGCACCAGACGGTCGGCCTGCGCGTGGATAGCCGCGCTCACTTTGTCGTTGCAATGGCCGACGCTCACCGTCACGATGCCGGCGAAAAAATCCAGGTATTGGCGGCCAGCGGCGTCCCACACGAACTGATCTTTGGCGCGGGTCAGCACCAGCGGCTCCTGAAAATAGTGAAATACCGCCGGGAACAGGTTTTGCTGATGGGCAAGCAGGATTTCGTCTTTGGTCATTGAAAGCTTCCTATCGTACGAGCTTTGCGAAAAATGGGACAGACAGCCTTTTTCGAGCAAACAGGCGGGCGGCGGTGGATACTCCACAACCCGAAAAAGGTATCTGCCCCTATTTTCGCTTCCTAGTATGAGCGGATTCCGGTCGCTCGACAACCTGCCACAATAGTTTGCGGAGGTGGCTATGGCAACGGCGGATGTGGCCGTAGGGCTCGGAACGATTCACCATTGGATCGGCGGCAAACCGGCGCCTTCGGCGTCTGGACGCTATGGCGATGTCTACGATCCGGCCAAGGGTCAGGTGCGCGCCAGGATCGGTTTCGCGGACGCCGCCGAGGTGAACGCGTCCGTCGCCGCTGCAGCGCGAGCGTTTCCCGAATGGCGGGCCACACCCCTTTCGCGACGCACTGAAATTCTGTTCAAGCTGCGCGAATTGGTCGACGCCAACCGCAGACGCCTGGCCGAGCTGATTACGCTGGAGCACGGTAAAACACTCCCCGACGCGCTGGGTGAAGTGGCGCGCGGGCTCGAAAATATCGAATTCGCCTGCGGCGTCGGCAATCTTCTGAAGGGCGGCTTTTCCGAGCAATCCAGCCGCGGTATCGATGTCTACCAGATCCGCCAGCCGCTCGGCGTCGTCGCCGGCATCACGCCGTTCAATTTTCCGGCGATGGTTCCGATGTGGATGTTCGCCAGCGCCATCGCTTGCGGGAACACGTTCATCTTGAAACCCTCCGAAAAAGATCCTTCGGCGAGTCTGCTGATCGCCGAACTGTGGAAGCAGGCGGGACTGCCCGACGGCGTCTTTAACATCCTGCAGGGCGACCGCGTCGCAGTGGACCGGCTGCTGGAGCATCCCGACGTGAAGGCCATCAGCTTCGTGGGTTCCACCGCGGTGGCGAAATCGATTTACGAAGCCGCGACGCGCAACGGCAAGCGCGTGCAGGCGCTGGGCGGCGCGAAAAATCACATGCTGGTTCTGCCCGATGCCGATATCGATATGGCCGCCGATGCCGCGATTTCCGCGGGCTTTGGATCGGCGGGCGAGCGCTGCATGGCGATCTCCGTCGTGGTGGCCGTGGGCGATGTCGCCGAGCCGTTGATCGCCGCGATTCGCGAGCGCATCCCCAAGATCCGCATCGGTCCGGGCCTCGAGGACGGCAACGAAATGGGGCCTCTCGTCACCCGCGAACATCGAGACCGCGTGACGTCGTACGTAGCCAGGGCAGCATCGGAAGGAGCTTCGGTCGCCGTCGACGGCCGTACCGATCCGGTGTGCAAGCGCGACGGTTTCTTCCTGGGAGCGTCGCTGCTCGACCACGTGCGGCCCGGCATGCGCTGCTATGACGACGAGATCTTCGGGCCGGTCCTGACTGTCGCGCGCACCGATACCTATGCGCAGGCGCTCGATCTGATCAATAGCAATCCCTACGGCAACGGCGTGGCGATTTTCACGCGCGACGGCGGCGCGGCCCGCCAATTCCAGTTCGACGTGGACGCCGGGATGGTGGGCATCAACGTGCCGATCCCGGTTCCCGTCGCCTATTACAGCTTCGGCGGCTGGAAAGCGTCGCTGTTTGGCGATCTGCACATGTATGGGCCCGAAGGCGTGCAATTTTACACGCGGGCAAAAGTGGTTACCACCCGCTGGCCGGATCCGGGGACCAGCAAGGTGGACCTCGGATTCCCGCAGTCGCGGTAGGAAGGAAAATGGGGACAGACACCTTTTTCGTTTCCTGATATCGTTGTTTCCCGATGCCCGTCCTCGTTAGCGAAAAAGGCTGTCTATCCCTTTTTTCCGCAATCGACTGGTAGATGATCATCCATGACGAGTGTTCAGGAGCTGTTTTCGCTGAAGGGCCGTGTCGCCATCGTCACCGGCGCGTCGCGTGGTTTGGGAAAGGAAGCGGCCGAGGCGCTGGCCGAAGCTGGAGCGAGCGTGGTGCTGGCTGCTCGCCGCGCGCAGTGGCTCGACCCGACGGCTCTGGAATTCAAGCAGCGCGGCTTCGAATGCCTGGCGTGCACCTGCGATGTCTCCGACGAAGCGCAAGTTCAGAACGTGGCTGCGAAGACCCTCGGCCGCTTCGACCGCATCGATATTCTAATCAACAACGCGGGCGTCAGTTGGGCCGCGCCGTTTGAGGAAGCGACAGTGGAATCCTGGAATAAAGTGCTGACGACGAATTTGATCGGCACGCAGTTGATGACGCGCGCCGTGCTTCCTGCGATGAAGCGGCAAGGCTACGGAAAGATCGTCAACGTCGCTTCGGTGATGGGGCTGGTTGGCGTGCCCAAGGACATTCTGGAAGCTTCGAGTTACACGGCCAGCAAGGGCGCGATCGTAGCGATGACACGTGAGCTGGCCGTGAACTACGCGGCCGATGGCATCCGCGTGAATGCGATCGCTCCGGGATTCTTTCCCACGCGGCTGGCGTCGGCGGTGATCGACCGTGCGGGCGAGCGCATCCGCGAAATCACTCCGCTCGGCCGCGCCGGCGAGGAGGGCGAGCTGAAAGGCGCCATCTTGTTCCTGGCCGCCCGCGCTTCCGACTACATCACCGGACAAATCATCGCGATCGACGGCGGAATGACGGCGGCCTAGAGAATTTACGAGGAATCATGCGAACCAGGGAGCAATACATCCAGAGCTTGCGCGACGGTCGCGAAGTTTATTACCGGGGCGAGCGCGTCGCGGACGTGACCGAACACTCGGAGCTGCGTTTGGCGATCCACCACGCCGCCATCGACTACGACATGGCGCACGATCCCGCCTGGCGCGCTCTTGCCGTCGAGGGGGAAGGCGAGAGCGCCTACAGCAGCTATTTCAAGCTTCCGAAATCGAGCAAGGATCTGCTGCATCGCAGCGAGCTGATCGAGGCCGCGACCACGCTCGGAGGGACGCTGGTCGTGCTGGTGAAGGAAATCGGTACCGACGCGCTGTTCGCGCTCCATATGGCGGCACACGAAATGGATCGCAAGAAAGGTACAGGTTACGTCGACCGCGTCCGCCGTTTCTACGATCACGTGAAGAATGACGATCTCGCCATGGCGGTCGCGCAAACCGACGTCAAGGGAGATCGCTCCAAATCGCCGCTCGAACAGGAGCATCCCGATTATTATTTGCGGATCTTGGGCGAAACACCCGAAGGCATCGTGGTGCGCGGCGCCAAGGTGCACACTTCCGTCTCGGTCAACAGCAACGAGCTGATCGTGCTGCCGACGCGCGCCATGAAACAAAATGAATCCGCATACGCCGTCGCGTTCGCGATTCCGATGAACACCAAGGGGCTGAAGCTGATCGCGAGCCCCTTCGGTGCGCATCACGGCGATAGTAACTTCGATGCGCCCCTCGCGTCCAGGCACCGCATGATGGAAACTCTTACCGTCTTCGACGATGTTGTGGTGCCCCACCATCGCGTGTTCCTCAACGGCGAATGGGAATTCGCGGGGGAGCTGGCGAAAACGTTCGTCGAATTCCACCGCTTCACGGCGATTTCGTATAAGCTTCCGCTCGTGGACGCATTGGTTGGCGCGGCGCTGCTGATGACCGAATACAACGGCCTGGAGCGCGCCAAACACATCCAGGAAAAGCTCGCGCGCCTGATCGGTTACTCGGAAACGCTGCGCGCGCTGATTCGCCTGGCGGCTTTCGAGCACGAAACCGGCCCGCTGGGCATCGCCATTCCGAAGACGCTGGTCGTCAATATGGCGAAGTTGCACTTCGCGACGAACTTCCATCAGATGCTCGCGTATGTCCAGGACATCACCGGCGGCCTGATCGCCACGGGCCCTGGCGAAGCCGATCTCAAGGGCGCGGAAACCGGGAAATGGGTGCGCCGCTACCTGGGAGGCCGCAAGGGCGTCAAGGTGGAGGATCGTTTGAAGGCCATCAATCTGGTGAAGGAGCTGACCGCGACGGACTTCGCCGGCTATCAGGCGGTCCTTGCGATCCATGCCGAAGGATCGATCGAAGCCGAGAAACTCGCTATGGTGCGCGAGCATGATTCGGCCAGATGTCTGAGCCTCGCGAAGATGCTCGCGGGAATCACGGGCGCGTGAGGCGCTCCGCTAGAAACGTCCAATATCCGCGATCAAATTCATTCAGGCTACGGACGGAATGCGACTAGCGAGAGGGCGCGGATCGGACGGAAGTGTTTGGCGTTGGCCGTGCAAAGGGGGAGGCCAGATTCCATAGCAGTGGCGGCGATGAGGGCGTCGGCCAGCTGGGTACCGTGAGCGAGGGCGTGCTCCTCGATGAGTGCGGCGGCCGTCGCGCCGATCGGTTCGGAAAGGGGCAGGATGCGGAATTGAAGTTGGCGGAGCGACTGCCGGATCTGGCGGGCTTCCAGCCTGGAACGGGCGCCTTGCAGGAGTTCCATCAACGAAACAATGGACAGCTCTCGATCAGCGACCGTGTTGACGGCGTTCGCGGCGCGTAAGTTCCCTCGGGATTGCCAGATGAGGATGTCGGTGTCGAAAATCACTTCGTTGTGCGCTTCTTCATCCTCGAAACGGGAAACGTGCGGGGCTGGCGAAGCTTTCGCACCCAGGCGAGCGGATCAGCCATGTCTTCACGATCCTTCCACATGCCGAAAAAGGGCTGGTCTTCCGCTTTCGGCGCGCCCTGGCCTGACACGCTTGACGATGCAGCGACAGGCGTCAGCCTAGCCTTCTCTCTTCCGCGATAAAAAACGGTAACGGTTTCGCCGCGGTCGATAGCGCGGAGCACGTCCTTCATGTGGTACCGGAGGTCGACGACGGTTGCGTTCATGGAATGTCTAGATGCTAGTATACATCAGACAAATGTGCTCGAGGATTGGCCAACTCGATTCCGCGCGCCGTCTGAGCCTCGCGAAGATGCTGGCGGGGATTACGTAGGACGCCGCCACCCACGTGAAACCGCAGCGGCGCTAAGCTATTAAAAGATGGCGCGTTACCGCAGTTTTCGCGACGTGGATTGGTCGCTGCTCGCGATCGCTCTGCTGCTGTGCGCCGTCGGTGTGCTGCAAATCTATTCGGCGACGCACGACACGCGCTGGCAGGACGCGTGGTGGAAGCAACTGATCTGGATCGCCGTCGGGCTCGGCCTGATGTGGGTGGCGATGGCCGTGGACTATCACACGCTGCTCGGCCAGATTCCGTTGCTCTACGTAGCGTCGATCGCGGCGTTGGGGGCCGTTTTGGTCGTGGGACGGCTGGTGTTCGGCTCGCGCCGCTGGATTCGCTTTTTCGGATTCAATTTTCAGATCTCGGAATTCGTCAAGTTGGTGATAATATTGGTAGTAGCGAGGTATCTCTCGGAACTGAAACGCGACGAGGTGAGCATTCGCGACCTTTTGAAGCTGGGAGGGTTGGTTGGAATTCCGGCGGCGTTGGTGATGTACCAGCCGGATCTCGGCACGGGTTTGACGTACCTGCCGGTTCTGGCGGCCGGAGTTTTGATTGCCGGGATCCGATGGCGGTATTTGGCCGTAATCGCTCTGGCGGGCGCGCTGATTTTGCCCGCTGGGTGGCTGTTACTGAAGGACTATCAACGCGCGCGACTGGTGACGTTTGTCGATCCGTCGCGCGATCCGAAGGGCTCCGGGTATCAGGTGATTCAATCGAAGATCGCCGTTGGCGACGGCGGCGTGTGGGGCCGCGGCGTGACGCGCGGCACGCAGACACAACTGCGGTTCTTACCGGTGCCGCACACCGACTTCATCTTCTCGGCCTTCGCCGAGGAGCATGGATTCGTGGGCGTCGTCGTGGTGCTGGGTATGTATTTTCTCTTGCTCATGCAGATCGTGCAGAACGCCCAGCGGGCTCCCGACCGGGCCGGCATGTACATCTGCATGGGCGTCGCGACTCTGCTGCTGTTTCACGTTCTGGTGAATGTGGGCATGGTGGTGGGGCGCATGCCGGTGACGGGAATTCCCCTGCCGCTCATGAGTTCGGGCGGCTCGAACATGTTTTCGGTATTTATGATGCTGGGGCTGGTCAACAATGTGCGGCTCCGGCGTTTTGTGAATTGAACGGACGGGCTGGGCGCTGGATCGGCGCCAGGCGTCCAAGCGGATTTCGGATAAACGAGTTTTGGCCGGTGAGCGGGGTTGGCGGGCGCATGGGCGCTCGCCATCAAGTTCTTACTTGCCGGCGTTGTGCGGTGTGCTGCAAATGGTGATACGGAATGGGCGAGACATCGCTCCACTTGGGGCTCCCTGCGGGAGCCGTTCCGCGCGCCACTCCGGGTATTATTCCGGCGGCCGGACCGCGATCCCCGAACCGCTTCGCGCCTGACGTCTTTTACTTTGAAGTAGGCCAGCGTCTCGTCCCATCCGCCCGCGCGCGCGATGATCCGCCGCGGAGAAGGGATGAACGATGAGCAAGGAATTGGTGATCTCGTCCAACCGGCACGAGACCAAAGTGGCGCTGCTTGAAGACGACCAGTTAGTGGAGGTTTACTTCCAGCGCTCGAACGAATATTCGCTCGCCGGGAGCATCCACAAGGGGCGCGTGACCCGCGTCTTGCCGGGCATGCAATCCGCCTTCGTGGATCTCGGTCTGGAGCGCGATACGTTTCTTTACGTGTCGGATTTCCTAGAAGAGCACGAAGATTTCGACACGGTGACGGGTGACGAGCGCCCCGTCCGCGAAGACCGGCCGGTTCGAGAAAACCGGCAGGCCCGCGAAGACCGGCCCCGCGGCGAACACCAGCGCCGCGATCACCGCAATGAGCAACGTGGCGATTATCGCCGCAGCCAGCCGCCGCGCCCGGTGGCCGAAGCGCAGCCCGCGCCCGTTGGCGATGCTTCCGCCGCGCCGGTAGCCGGCGGTGCCGCGGAACCAATTTCATCGGAGCCCAGAGCTGCAGACGCCTCGGGACCCGCAGCCGGAAGCGCGGCCTCGCCGGGGCCGGACCGGGGAGGCGAGAGGGATCGTCGCGGACGCCGTTCCCGCCGCCGCCGTCGCGGAGGCCGCGGATTCCCGGAAGCCAAGTATGCCGGCGAAGGCGCTCCGCCCGTAGTCGAAGCTCCCGTCGCAGCCGCCGAAGTCGCGGCCTTGATGGAAGCGTCGGGGGAAGTACCGGCCGAAGCGGTCGCGCCGATCATCCTGCCGGGCGAATCGCTGCGCAAATATAAGGGCCCGCCCGCGGGCGTGCATCGCGAGGACGTCCTGGCTCCAAGTGGAGCGCTTGAAACATCGAAAGCGGGCGCCGCTGAAGATCAGAACGGCAATGAGTACGACGAACCGATCCACTATCCGCCGGAGAACGCTCTTCCCGATGCTCCGATTCACGAACAGATCTTGGAAGAGGCGGCAGCGGAAGAGCGCGCAGCTCCCGTGATCACGACACCGGAAGCTGTTGTCACCGACTCGGCGGTGTCCCTCGCCGCTGGCGCCGGCGAAGCGGAAGAGACGGCCGCCGATGCCGATGGCTCCGCCGAGGAAGACACCGAAGAACTAGACGATGAGCCGGCTGTCGCCCCTTTGCTCGACGAGGATGAAGATCGTGATATCCAGGCGATGATTCTCGGCGACGTCGAAGGGATCGAGATCGAGGAGCTCGAAAATCGAGGAGTGGAAAGCGGGGGTTCCAGGGAATCCGCCGCCGAAGGCGCCGGTGGCCAAGGCCCGAGTGGAGATGTTCAGCCTGAAAGCGGCTCAGCCGAAGTGCGCGAGCGTGGCGGGCGTTTTCCGCATCGCGTCTCGCGCCGGACGCGGCGACGCGGGCGCGGTCCCGATTCCAGAGGCGGACCGGAAACACGGGGACCAGAGGGACGCGGGCTGGAAACACGTTTACAGGAGACGCGCGGTCAGGAAGGCCGTGACGTGCGCACCGTCTCGCGGCCCAATACGCAGCCGATTTCCATCGCCGACCTGTTGAAGGAAGGCCAGGAAATCATCGTTCAGATCGCCAAGGAGCCGCTGGGCCAAAAAGGCGCGCGCATCACGTCGCATATCGCGCTGCCGGGCCGCTACGTCGTGTACATGCCGACGCTCGAGCACATGGGTGTGTCGCGCAAGATCGCCAGCGACGAGGAACGTCTGCGCCTGAAGCGCATTCTGCAAGCTCAGCGTCCCGGTCCCGCGGGAGGATTCATCACGCGCACCGCCGCGGCCGGCCGCACCGAGGAAGAGATCGCCGGCGACATGCAGTTCCTTTACAATCTGTGGCAGGACATCAAGACCAAGGCCGACAAGCAGCCCGCACCGGTGCTGCTGCATCACGATCTGGATATCGTGCAGCGCATTTTGCGCGATCAGCTCGCCGATAATTTCAAAGCCATCTGGATCGATAACGAAGTCGCCTACGAAGGCGTGCTCCGTTTTGTCGAACGGTTCCAGCCGGCACTGGTGCCAAAAGTCAAGCTGTACACGCGCGAAATCCCCATCTTCGACGCGTTCAATATCACCAGCGAGTTGGAAAAGGCCCTGCGCCCGAAGGTGTGGCTGAAATCGGGCGGGTACATCGTGATCAATCAAACCGAGGCGCTGGTCGCCGTCGACGTGAACACCGGCAAGTTCGTCGGCAAATCCAATCGCCTGGAAGACACCATCGTCAAGACCAACACGGAGGCCATCAAGGAGATCGTCCGGCAGATCCGGCTGCGCGACCTGGGCGGCATCATCGTGATCGACTTCATCGATATGGATGAGCGCAAGAACCGCCAGAAGGTGATGCAGGCGCTCGAAGAGGCCATGCGGGTGGACCGCGCCCCGTACAAAATTCTGCAGTTCAACGATTTCGGACTGGTGGCGATTACGCGGAAACGCGTGAAGCAATCGCTCGAGCGCACGCTGTGTTCGCTCTGCCCGCATTGCGAGGGCGCCGGATACATCAAGAGCGTGCAGACGGTGGTGAGCGAGATCCTGACCGAGGCGCGCAAGATGGCGAAATCGGTGGAGGGCAAGGACGTGATGTTGCGCGTACACCCGGATGTCGCGAAGGTTCTGAAATCGCACCAGAACAAGTATCTGGAGGAGCTGGAAGAAATCCTGCGGCGTCCGGTGCTGGTAAAGGGCGACGCCCAACTGCATCACGAGAAGTTCGATCTGGCGTAGTAGCTCGCGGACTCGGGGCGGAAGGCGCATGGCTTCAAAAGGTCAGCAAACAGGGATGCGGGCGGTTTTCCTGGTAGCAGCCGAGATGGTCGGGCGCGGCTACATCGTGTCCCCCACCTCACGCAACGCGTTCGGTGCAGACCTACTCGTGACCAATGCGTCGTGTAGTCGGTCATTTTCCGTCCAAGTCAAGGCTAACGGCGCCCGTGCGGGCTTTTGGTTGCTTGGAGAAAAAGCTAGGGGGCTCTCGTCCGCGAGTCATGTTTATGTGTTCGTCAACTTGGCCGGAAGCGGAGCGGAGCACGAGTATTACGTGGTGCCCAGCCGGATAGTCAAGCGACTAATGCTCACGGAGGCCAGCAGGACTGGAAGTGTCTGGCACTCCTTCAGCAGGCAAAATGCCGCCAAGTACCGGGACGGATGGAGCCTGTTCGACCCGAAGTAACTGGCGGGGGAACTGGGGACGAGACGTTCCGCATGTATTCGTAGATGTCGTCTCCGGGACCTTTAATCGAAGAGAAGGCCGCCATGACAACCCGCGAGACGCTTCATCAACTCGTCGACCAGCTTCCAGACGATCAGGCGAATTGTGGCTAACGCTCTCCTGCGGCTGCCAAAACCGCCCTATAGTCCTCTTCGGTAAGCCGGAATCCCAGCGTGCGCAACCGATCCACTTTCTCTTTCACGGCGCCAATCATGCCTTTTCGCTTGGCTTCGATGTAAATGGCGATGGTTGGCATGACCCGAAACCCGATAGATCTGGCTTGACCGACGGCTCGCCGGTCGTCC
Organism: Bryobacteraceae bacterium; assembly: GCA_035934795.1. Taxonomy (GTDB): domain Bacteria; phylum Acidobacteriota; class Terriglobia; order Bryobacterales; family Bryobacteraceae; genus Palsa-187. The sequence goes on from DASYXM010000085.1 coordinate 21,812, forward strand.
ATCAACAAAACGTCGGCGTGCAACTGTTGGCCAAGCTGGATCACTTCGAGTTCTCCCCGATGCAGTTCCCGGCCAGCAACGGCAAACAATTCGACGCGGTTTGCCACGGGAACGACGCGCAGCCAACTCTTGGCGGCTTCTACAGTAACCTCTCGCACGGGGAATCCGGCGCCTTGCTCCACGACTTCAGCCCACACCGCGGTTGGGACTTGAATCTCACCGAACAGTTTGGGGAGCAGCGCGAAATCGGACAGCGCCGCCAGGTAGATCAGGGGACTGCTGTCGGCGACGACAACCACTCACTCACCGCGTGGAGCCGGAGGACGGTAGCTGCTTTTCGAGAGGCTCGAGATCGGCAAGGTCATCCGCCAGATTCCCCTTGGTGTAATCGTGGTGAGGAATGCCGCGCCGGCGGCTCAGTTCGATAAACTGAATTCGCGTTAGGCCTAGATCCCCTGCAGCCTCCGCCGAGGAGATGCGGCGTTCTTCAAAAAGACGAAGGACGGCGGCCTCCAGGGCATCGTAGCGAAGCCGGTTCTTTGCGTTTTCGTCCAGGGCCTCTTCGGAAATCGGGATTTCCACTTCAATCTTCACGGCATCCTCATTGTACCCGAGCGAGGTGCACCATCAAGTGCCGCCGGCCGTGCCCCCAGCTACAATGAGATCGAGATGCATCGCTTCCTGCTGCATAACGACGAAGTTCGCGAGGCCTCGGAAACCAGCCTCGCGGCCGGGCAGGTCGGGCTGCTGGCCGGTTGGGGCGTGTTCTCTACCCTGCGCGTTTACGATGGCGTGATGTTCGCCTGGGAGCGGCATTGGGAGCGTATGAAACGCGACGCCGCCCTGATGCGCGTGCCTTTCCCTTCCGATCCGGAATGGCTTTTCGGCGGCCTGAACCGCTTGATCGAGGCCAATGAAGCCTGGAATTCCACGCTGCGAGTGGTGGCGATCCGCAACCAGGGCGGGCTGTACACGGGTCCCGGCCAGACGCGCGATTTCGACGTGATCGCCTTCACGGTCCCCTGCGTCGAGTGGCCCGCGGCGATGAGGCTTGGCCTGGTGCCGAACGGCCGCTATGCCGCGAGCGAATTCGCGGGCACCAAGTACACCTCGTGGTCGGAGAACCTGACCCGCTATGAACGCGCGCACGAGCAGGGCCTGGACGAAGTGATTCTGCTCAACGAGCGCAACGAGGTGGCCGAATGCACCTCCGCGAACGTCTACACCGTGCATGGGCAGAAGGTCTCGACGCCGCCGCTGAGCGCCGGATGTCTCGCGGGCGTTACCCGTTCGGTGCTGCTCGAAGAGATCCGCGTCCCGGGGATCGAGATCCGCGAGCGCGTGCTGCTGACCGCCGACCTGGAATCCGCGGACGAAGTCTTCGTCACTTCCACTACGCGCGAGTTGCTGCCGGTGGCGCACGTGCAAGGTTTGCCTATTCGCGGCGGGCACGCGGTCTGCGACCGGTTGCGGGCGGCCTTCCGCGGGTATGTAAGTTCGTACGTCGCCGCGCGGCGTCGCACGGCACCGGCGGTATAATTTACTGGTAAGGCCCTAATGCAGCTATCGTGTCCCAAATGTGGAGCGCGCGAGGCGCGTATTTCGCATCGCCGCACTGTGGGGGAATATCTGCGCGGGCTGGTGGGAATCTACCCGCTGCGCTGCCGCCGATGCAATAAGCGCTGGGAGACCAGCGTGTGGCACGAGGGCGATTGGCGCTATGCGCGCTGCCCCAGGTGCTATCGCCAGCAACTGACCACCTGGAGCGAGCACTATTACAACGCCCCAACGTGGACCATCTTCCAGTTGCGGCTGGGAGCGACTCCCTACCGCTGCGCGGCGTGCCGCTGCAATTTCGTCAGCTTCAAGAAGTGCAAGGAACGCTTCACTTGGCGTCATCAGGACCGGCCTCCGATCACGCCGGAGCCGGTGGATACGCCGGAAAACAGACCGACCTGAGAGTTCGTGGTTGACGCCCCACGCCACGAGAGAGGTTGCGGAAAAACTACCGCGACCGCTTCCTCCGGTCGCGGTTCGGAATGCCCGTTTCTTTTTTAAAGCGGTTTCGCCACGAGTTTTTTCAATAGCCTCAAGGAGTGGGTGCTCCCGTAGTAGGCCAGCCCCTCAAGAAAATAAGCGAAGGCTAAGGTTGCTCCGCCGGAGCCGGGGATTTCGGCGCATCGGGAAGGATAAACGTGGTCTCACCGGGACGCAGGAGCTTCAATTGCTTGCGGATTTCCATTTCCTGCTCGCTGGGACTGGAGCGCAGGCGCTCGATGCGTTCCTTGCGGCGCTCGTTTTCCACGGCGGCGGCGGCGTTGTGCGCTTCGAGCTTGCGAATCTCGCGGTATTTCTCGACGAGCACCTCGACCCCCTGGGGACCGCGTAGCGCGGTCACCGCGTAGGCGGTCAGTATGGCGACCCCAAGGAAGATCCCCAGCACGCGCCTTCTGCGCGCCGGCAGCCCCGATTGAAACCAGTCTCCCCTGCGAGTCTCCACACCTGTTTATATCCCGGATCGAGAAAAAATACCAGACTTTCGTGAAATAGAGACGCGGTGCTAATCTCTGTAATGGAAGCCAGCGTGTCCGAAGACCAGGAAATCTCCGCAGCCGAGCTATCGTGCCCGAAGTGCGGGTCGCACGACGTGCGCCGGTCGAAGGCGGAGGGCTTTTGGGCGGCCATCCAGCGGACCTTCGGACGATGGCCGTTTCGCTGCCGGAGCTGTCGCGCGCGGTTCTTCCGGCTCGCCGAGCCGCCCGAGAACGATATTTGACGGGCGCGGCAAAACGTCACTTGCCGGCTGCATTCCGGAGCATCGCGGCCACGTCTGTGGGAGGCTCGAAACGTTCCGGCGGGATCGCGTCGTTGACCCGGACCTGCTCCACCGTGATGTTCAATTCCTGGCTGCCCGCGCGCTGCTTCGACCGCGTGGGAAACAAGACGCCGCCGAAACCCTTGTAATCGGCGAAGTCCACTTCGACTTCGATGTCGCCCATCTGGCTCGCCGCCACCATGGTGGTGCGCACCAGCAGGCCGGTTTTTCGCGAGTAGAACTGATGCTCCGGCTTGCCGGCCGGCGGGGTCAGGACGACTTCGTAGCACTCTTCGCCGTCGACTGTCTGGAGGCCTGCCGTCGCCGCCTTCTGGTACAGCTTGCGCCACTCGATGGGTTGGTTGAAATGGGCCTCGCGAATGGCCTGATCCCGTTCCTCCCCGGGTTTAACGCGCGGGCCTAGCAGCACGCTTTTCTCCCAGGCCGCTCCGGCATTTACGCCGGATTCGATCAATCCGATGCCTTCCAGATCGAGGATGGAATATTCTTTATCGGGCGGCGCCGAATAGCGGACCAGTTTTCCCTTCAGCCCCTGGGCCGGAAACTCGACGACGCCGGTCAGCACTTCGGTCTGGTGCTTTTCATAGGCCGCGCGTCCGCCGGTCACTTCAACGTAGCGATCCAAAATGGCCGCGGCGTCAGGCGGCGCCTGAGCCCACACCGGGGCGCCTCCCAGAGCGCCTCCGAGAGCAACGACCCGGCCGATCCGTGTGATTTGCCTCATGGTTTTTTCCCCTGTTGCCGGATCCATTCGACCGCGGATGCGGCGACGGCGTCGTGCCCCGCCAGAAGGCTCTCGCGCGTCAGCCTTACTTCTACATCGGGCGTTACGCCGTTCCCCTCCAGAGGGCGGCCGCCCTCGGAAATGTAGTTCGCCACGGCGTATTGAAAGCCGTCCCCGTTGGGCAGGCGCGCGATCAGGGAGGGCAGCGCCGCCCCCGCCGTCCGCGTCCCGAAAATGCGCGCGCGATGGAGATCCTGCAACCCGCCGGCAAAGATTTCCGAGGTGGAAGCCGACGTCCCATCCACCAGAATCGCGAGCGGACCCGTATAGGCGTCGGCGCGCGGATTCAGAAAGAACTTGAGCGTCGCGCTGCGCATGTACATGGTCCCGAGCCGTTGATCCGAACGGTCCGTCAGCCATCCGGCCATGCCCATCGCCATGCCGCCGATGCCCCCGGGATTGCCGCGCAGATCGACGATCAGGCCGTCGCATTTCGCGCAATCCTCGATGGCTTTGCCAAAGGCCGGCATCAGCCGCGGCAGATCCAGAAATTCGTTGAACCGGATGTAGCCCACGCCGCCGATCTTGCGGAACTCGAACCAGACATGCTGCGGAGGCAGATTGCCGAAGCCGGCCAGCTCGCCGCGTGGGGCCTGGAGCCTCACGTCGCGCGGGACCCGCGCCCCCGCGCCATCGAGGAACACGTAATGTTTTGTGTATCCGACGGGGCCGGCGATCCGCGATAGGATCGCCCGCACCACGGCATACTCGTGAATCGCAGGGTCGGCGCGAAGCTTCTCGACCAGCACGGGAAGATCCCACGACCCGGCGCTGATCACTTCCCATCCCAGGCGAACTTCGCTACCCGGGCCGGCAGCAGCAAGGTCTATCCCCCCTACCTTGACGTCGGTAACAATGACGTGGCCGTCCAGGACGCGGATGTCGAAGCCAGGCGTGCCCTCGCCCCCGTCTCCCGCGATGTCCTCGGCAACCCCGGGCGCGAGGATCGCGAAGTGTGTCTGGTTGAGCCGAGCCAGCATGGCGCGCATAACGCCGCGCGCCTGGTCCACGGTCTGGGCTTTCTCGATCTGGGGCCGATACTCGTCGTGGATGGCCTGCCAGTCGAGCCCGCCTGGGCGCGTGTCCCAATGTTTGTCGCGGATGGTGGTCCAGACGGTTTCGAAGGAATCGACTTGAAGCTGCTTTTGGGACGCGCTGAGTTGCGCGAGTAGGTTGGCCGCGAAAAGAGGCCCGAGGAGCGCGGCGCCGAGGAGCCGGGGTCCCGGGCGTGGCTGCCGCGTGCGCACGATCTAAGCGTGACAGGCAGCGGCAGGCAAACGCAACCGGTCGCCGCGGTCCGGCCGGGAAACCAAACGCGAAGCGCTCCGATGAAGAAAATTCGATGGAATCCGGCGGATTTTCCACAGCTTTGTTAAACTGAAATCGTTGGGAGGTCGTCTAATGGTAAGACTGCGGCCTCTGGAGCCGCGTATCGGGGTTCGAGTCCCTGCCTCCCAGCCATTTAGGGCTCGGCAGGATGAGCGAGGCTAACACGTGACCAGACTGCCGCACATTGCATTGTTCCTGCTTCCTCTGCTCGCTTGCGCGCAGGAGAAGCCCGCTCCCCCGCCGGAGCTCGATAAGGCGCTGCGGGAGCGTGCGGGGCAATTCATTCAGTACACCATCGACAAGAATTATAAGAGAGCCTACGAATTGGTGGCCGAAGATACCAAGGATTGGTACCTGAGCTCCGGGAAGCCCCAGTATAATTCGTTTCACATCGAGGAGATCGAGTATTCCAAGGATTTTCAGGAAGCGACGGTCAAAAGCAAGGTGACCCGCGAGCTCACGATGAACAGCCAGGTAAGGACGGCGGAGGTCACGGTCAGCGACCTGTGGAAGATGGAAGACGGCAAGTGGATGTGGTTTCACGACCCCAACGTGCTGGTAACGCCCTTCGGCGAGATCAAGATCGACCGGTCTAAGATGCCGGCGGGCGGCCCATCGGCGCCAATTCCGAGCGACGTGAGCCCGGAGGCGGCGGCCGCGGCGGCCGGCAAGCTGAACGTTACGGCGTCGGTCAACAAACGCGAGGTTTCCTTCGCCCGGGGCACGGCGGCGAACGACGACCTTGTGTTTCACAACGGACTGCAAGGTGTGGTGATTGTGGTTGCCGACATCGTGGGAGATTACAAGTCTTTCTCGGTGGAACCGAAGCGCGTCCAGCTGGAATCCGGGAAAGAGGCGACTTTCAAAGTCCACTATCAGCCCGCCGAGAAGTTTTCCGCCTCCACAGTCAGGCTTACGCTTGAGCCGTTCGGGCGCGAGCTGCATGTTCCCATCCGGCTTTCCGGCGCGGCGGAAGCCCCCCACTAGCTGCCCGCGAGCTCCGTTTTGCGCGCTGTGATTGAGGAGCGCTGCCGTTCCGTCTTCCTTCCCGCGACCGTCTCGGATCGCCCTCCAGATCACTTTGATACACTTGTTTCTTCGGCTTCTGGAAGGGTGAAACGGGTCTCATAAATGGCGAAATTGGGTTACGTCGGCTTAGGCGTGATGGGCGGCAACATGGTCGCCCGGCTCCTCGAAAAAGGCCACCAGGTAACGGGTTACAACCGCACCAAGGCGAAGGCGCAGTGGCTGCTCGACAAGGGCATGCAGTGGGCGGATTCACCCCGCGCCGTGGCTGAGGCGTCGGATATCACCTTCTCGATGGTCACCAACTCGGCGGCCGTCATGGAAGTATTCGAAGGACCCCATGGCATTCTCGCGGGCGTCTCGCGCGGCAAACTGCTCGTGGATATGAGCACCGTCAGCCCCGCCGTGAGCCGCAAGCTTGCCGAGCGCGTGCGGGAGAAGGGCGCGGATATGGTGGACGCTCCGGTTTCCGGCAGCGTCGTCACGCTGCAGCAGGGCAAGCTTTCGGTGATGGTGGGCGGAAGCTCGGAAACGTTCGAGAAGCTCAAGCCCGTGCTGCTGGATGTCGGCCCCAAGCTGACGCACGTGGGCGAAAACGGGCTCGCGCTGGTCACTAAGATCGCGACGAATTTGAGCCTCGCCGTGCAGATGTTGGCATTCTGCGAAGGCATCCTGCTGGCGGAAAAAAGCGGTATCAAACGCGAAGTGGCCGTCGACGTCCTGACGCACAGCGTCATCGCTTCGCCGATGGTCCAGTATCGCGGGCCGTTCGTGCTGAAAATGGTGGAAGACGCCTGGTTCGACGTCAACATGATGCAAAAAGATATGCTGCTCGCACTCGAACTGGGGCGCCAGCTGGACGTTCCCATGCCCACCTCCTCGGCGACCAACGAGATGCTGACCGCCGCGCGCGGCATGGGGCTCGCCAAGTACGATTTTGCGATTATCTTCGAGGCGCTCGCGCGCATGTCGGGCGTCAAAACGGGTTTGGTCTAATACAGTTTCTCGCGGCAGGAGGTATCGATATGGCATTGAAAAGTTACGGAACCATGGGAGTGGATTGGGAGCAGCGAGTCGATTACGACCGGCTCCGCAAGCAGCGTTTGGCGAAGGCCAAGGAAGCCCTGGCCAAGTCCGAGATGGGTTCGCTGCTGTGCTTCGACATGAACAACGTGCGCTACCTCACGGCGACGCATATCGGCACATGGGCGCAGGATAAAATCAGCCGCTTCACCCTGCTGCCGCAGGGCGACGAGCCTATCCTGTGGGATTTCGGCTCGGCGGCGCGGCATCATCAACTGAATTGCCCCTGGCTGGGCGAGCGCTCGCGCCCCGGCATTTCGCTGCTGCGCGGCGCGATGTCGCCGGAGATGGGACGCGCCGAAAACGTCGCGAAGAAGATCAAGATAGAGCTTGAAATGCGCGGTCTGCTCCATGAGCCGGTCGGCATCGACGTGATCGAGCCGCCCATCCTGTTCGCCTTGCAGAAGGAAGGCATCACGGTGGTCGACGGCCAGCAGTTGATGTCCACCGTCCGCATGATCAAGACCGAGGACGAGCTCACGCTGCTCAACATGTCCGCCATGATGGTGGACGCCGCCTACGAGGAGCTGTACCGCGCGATGCGCCCGGGCTTTTCGGAAAACGAAGCCGTGGGCCTTGCGAGCAAAGTGCTGTACGACCTGGGCTCCGAATATGTCGAAGGCGTCAATGCAATTTCCGGCGAGCGCTGCAGTCCGCACCCGCACGTGTTTTCCGACCGCGTGCTGCGCCCCGGCGATCCCATTTACTACGACATTCTCCACTCCTACATGGGATATCGCACGTGTTATTACCGCACGTTCACCATCGGCTACGGCTCGCACGCGCTCAACGACGCGTATCGCCGCTGCCGCGATTACCTGGATGCCTCGATCGCGCTGATCCGGCCCGGCCGCACCACGGCCGAAGTCGCGTCGGTGTGGCCCAAGGCCCAGGAATTCGGTTTCCCCAATGAGGAAGCCGCCTTCGCTCTCCAGTTCGGGCACGGCATCGGCCTCGCCATTTGGGAGAAGCCGGTCATCAGCCGCCTGGTTTCGCTCGAACATTCTTACGAGCTGAAACCCGGCATGGTGTTCGCGCTCGAAACCTTCTGGCCATCCACGGACGGCTACACCGCCGCGCGCATCGAGGAAGAAATCGTGGTGACCGAAACCGGCCACGAGGTTCTGACGCGCTTCCCGGCCGAGAAACTGATGGTCGCTGGCACGCCATACTATACGACTACGGGGCCCCTTCCGACCACGCGCGAGCACGATCCCGAGCCCAGCCGGAACATCCTCGAGATGATCGAGGCCAGCGCGCGCATGGAAGGCGTCGCGGGCGACTGACGCCGCATTCCTCGAGATCGAAGCGCAGAATGAAGCGAAGCACAAACCGCATCCTCAGTACGCATGTCGGCAGTCTGATTCGTCCGCTCAAGTTGCTCGACGCGATCCAAGCCCGGCACGGCGGCTCGATCGATGAGGCGGCTTATCAGCAGTGCCTGCGCGAATCGGTCGCTGAGGTGGTCAAACGCCAAATGCAAGCCGGCGTCGATGTCATCGACGACGGCGAGTTCGGCAAATCCACCAGTTGGTCGCTTTATATTTTGAAGCGCCTCAGCGGATTCGAAATGCGTCCGGCGAAAACCAGCGCTTTCGCGCGCGGCGCCGATCGCGAACGTTTCAAGGATTTCTACGAAGAGCTGGAAGGCGCGCGAGCCACCGTCCAGTGGTCGAAAGTGAGCGTTCAGGACGCCGTTTGCGTCGGACCCATCCGTTATACCGGCCTCGCCGAGGTTCAGCGCGACATCGACAATCTGAAAGCCGCGTTGAAGGGATCGGGCGCGGAGGAAGCGTTCCTGCCCGTCGCCGCTCCGTCCAGCGCGATTCCCGATCGCAAGAACGAATATTACAAGAGCGAGGAGGAACTCCTGATCGCGCTCGCGGAGGCGCTGCGTACCGAATATCGCGCCATCGCCGATTCCGGAATTCTGCTCCAAGTCGATGACGCCCGCGCCGCCGTGACCTACGACCGCATGGTGCCGCCGGGGTCCTTCGAGCATTATTATCGGTGGCTTGCCCGGCACGTTGAGGTGCTGAATCACGCGCTCGACGGCATTCCGCCGGAAAAGATCCGCTACCACGTGTGCTGGGGTAGCTGGCCCGGCCCGCACGTTTCCGACGTCCCTCTGCGAAAAATCGTGGACCTGATTCTTAAAGTGAACGCGGGAGCCTATCTGATCGAGGCCGCGAATCCGCGCCACGCCCACGAATGGAAAGTGTGGGAAGATGTGCAGCTTCCCGAAGGGAAAATTCTGGTCCCGGGCGTCATCAGTCACAGCACCAACGTGGTGGAGCACCCGGAGCTGGTGGCCGAGCGCATCCTGAATTTCGCCGGATGCGTGGGGCGCGAAAACGTCATCGCCGGGACCGATTGCGGCTTCGCGCAGGAGGAGCTGAACCGGCGCGTGCACCCGTCCATCATGTGGGCGAAACTGGAATCGATGGCGGAAGGCGCGCGCATCGCGTCCAAAGAATTGTGGGGTCGCCAGGCGCAGGCCTGAAGAAAAAGGGGACAGACTGCTCTGTCCCCGCGATGAGATATTAGTTCCAGGTTCGGAATTGGCCGTGGACAGAGTTGTCTGTCCCCTCTTCTGCAACCTGCGGGAAAGAGACTATGGCGTACATTTTTCACGAGAACGAACTGCCCCGGCTGATTTCGGTCACGCCGGGACGCGAGCGCATTTTCTTCGTCAACAAGGAGCTCACCAATATCGACGACATGCTCGCCGGCGTGATGCATTACGTGCACGGCGGTTCGTCCCCGTATCATTTCCACAAGAATTGCGAGCACTTCTACTTCATCATGGAGGGCCACGGCACCGTGGAAAGCGAGGAAGGAAAGCGCAAAGTCGGCCCCGGCGATATGATCTTCATCCCGGCCGAGGAAAAGCATCGCCTGCGGGCCACCGATTCGCCGCTGTTCTATTTCGAATTCCAGGCGCCCAACCGCTTCCAGACCACCATTCTCGACGGAACGCCCGACGACCTGCGCTGGAGCCGCGTCGACGGCCGCGTGTGGGTGCAAACCTAATCCACGAAGCTCAGGAGAACACTTTCATGTCGCTCACTTTCATCGATACCAACGAACTGCCGCGAGAGAAGACCGCCCACGGCGAAGTCACCGAGATCCTCAACGAGAAGCTGGCCGGCGCCAAGAATATCGTCACCAGCCTGCGCTGGCTGAAATCCGGCGAGAGCTACGTGGCCGATGCCGGAGCGAAACATCAGCTGATTTACTTGATGGACGGCAAGGCCAGCATCGACCTTGAAAACAAGAGTTACGATGTGGTGAAGGGCGCGGGCGTCTACCTGGGCCCCTCGGAGAAGGCGACTATTCGGGCCGGCGAGGGCGCTTCGGTGAAGCTGCTGGAGCTGGTGGTGCCCAAAATTCCGGCATGATCGCCCTCATCCAAGCTGGGTAAAGGCAAATTTCGCGTGCAAGGAGACGTTTCGTATGGCAAGAAAACCGACGCTCGCCGAGGAAGCAGCGGTATCCGGAGTCAGTGCCGGCCTGTCGGAGGACGCCCGGCTGCGCATGTACCGCTCGATCGTCGAGATTCGCGAAACCGAGCAGCGCGCGCACGACTTGTTCCTGCAAAACCTCGTCAAGGGCACCGTTCATCTTTCGCTCGGCCAGGAAGCCGTGGCCGCCGGTTGCGCCGCGGCGATGGAGCCCGGCGACCTGAGTTTCTGCACCTATCGCGGCCACGCGCACACGCTCGCGCGCGGTGTCTCGCTCGAAAAAGTGCTCGGCGAGCTGATGGGCCGCGATAACGGCCTGCTGCGCGGCAAGGGCGGATCCATGCACCTGACTTCGGTGGAGCACGGCGTCATGGGTTCCTATGCGATCATTGGCGCGCATCTTCCCATCGCCTGCGGGGCGGCGTGGCGCGCCCAATACAAGGGCGATAACGATATCTCGGTCTGCTTCTTCGGCGACGGCACCGCCAACATCGGCGCGTTTCATGAAGCGCTCAACTTCGCCGCGGTTTGGATGCTGCCGGTCGTCTTCGTCTGCGAAAACAATCTTTACATGGAGTACACGCCCATCAAGGACGTCACTGCGGTTCCGCATCCGGCGGCCGACCGCGCCTCGGCTTACGGGCTCGATCGCATCCTCGGCGATGGCCAGGACGCGGACGAGGTTTACCGGATCGCAAAGACCGCCTTCGACAAGGCACGCTCCGGGGGCGGACCGTCGCTGATCGAGTTCCAGACCTATCGCTACAGCGGGCACTCGCGCGCCGATCCAGCCAAGTACCGGCCCGCGGGCGAGCTCGATTTCTGGCGCGACACGCGCGACCCGGTGAAGATTTACCGCAAGCGCCTGCTCGATTCCGGCGTCGATGAGAATTTGCTGGCCTCGATTGAAACCGAAACGCGCCGCAAGGTCGACGAGGCTACCGAAAAGTGCAAGGCCGCGCCGGCCCCGTCGGCCGACATTCTCACGACCGACGTTTATGCCGATGGGGGCTGGGCATGGCGGAACTAACCTATCGCGACGCGGTCGCGCGCGGTATCGCGCAGGAAATGACGCGCGACCCCGACGTCGTGATGATCGGCGAAGACATCGCCAAGGCCGGCGGCGTGTTCAAGGCCACCGTCGGCCTGTACGATCAATTCGGTCCCAAGCGCGTGCGCGACACTCCCATTTCCGAGCAGGCTATCCTGGGCGCCGCGATGGGCGCGGCCATGACCGGTTTGAAACCCATCGCCGAAATCATGTTTTCGGATTTCATCGCCGTGTGCTTCGATTACTTCGCCAACGAGTATTCGAAGAGCCGCTACATGACCAATGGGCAGGTGAAAGTGCCGCTGGTCGTGCGCACCGGAAACGGCGGATCGGCCCGCTTCGGCGCCCAGCACAGCCAGAGCGTCGAAAACTGGTGCATGATGATCCCCGGCCTGAAAGTGGTGGCTCCTTCGAATCCGCGCGACGTCGTCGGATTGATGGCCGCCTCGGTTCGCGATCCGGATCCGGTCGTCTTTTTCGAACACAAGTCGCTGTACGCCGTGAAGGGCGAAGTTCCGGACGGTGAAATCGTGGATGAGTTGGGTGTCGCGAAGGTGCTGCGTCCCGGTTCGGATGCGACCATCGTGGCGCTGGCGCTGATGGTTCCGCGCGCACTCGCCGCCGCTGAACGGCTCCAGTCTGAGCACGGCGTCAATTGCGAGGTGATCGATGTCCGTTCGCTGGTGCCGCTCGATACGCAAACTATTCTCGGATCGGTCGGGCGCACGCATCGCTTGTTCACCGTGGAAGAAAATCCGCGGCTGTGCGGATGGGGCGCGGAAATCGTATCCATCGCCGCCGACGAATGCTTCTACGATTTGGACGGACCGCCGGTGCGCATCACCACGCCGCATATTCCGCTGCCTTCGGCCGAGGCCCTCGAAGACCTCGCGATCCCCAGCGTCGACCGCATCGTCGAGCGGGTGCGAACGGCGTTGGCTGCTTAGAGATATTAAAAGGACGATTCGCCAGATGGAAGTTTTGATGCCGCAACTCGGCGAAACGGTCGCCGAAGGAAAGATCACGACCTGGTTCAAGTCGGTCGGCGATAAGGTCGCGCCCGGCGACAACCTCTTCGAGATCGAAACCGACAAGGTGACCATGGAGGTCCCCGCGATTTCCGCGGGCGTCCTCGCGGAGATTCGTGTGCCCGAAGGCGAGATCGCTCCCGTCGGCGCGATCGTGGCGCTTATTAGTGAAGCTGCGATAGTCGGCAATGGCGCCCAGTCAGGATCCGGTGTCCAGCCGGTTGCGTCCTCCGGCGCCGCGGCCGCGCCTATAAAAGCTCAGCAGCCGGCGAAAACTCAGCCGCCGAAAGCCGAAGTCAAGAAAACGGGGCCCGTCAAGCTCGATCCCTATCGCGAGGTGCGCACGCCGGAGCGCAACTTCGGTCCCGCGCAGTTGAGCAACGGCATCACGGTCACACCCCTCGCGCGACGGCTGGCGAGCGAAGCGAACGTCGATCTCAGCAGGGTTCGCGGCTCCGGCCCGCGCGGGCGCATCGTCGCAGCCGACGTGCAATCCGCCGTGCATTCGGGTTCCGGCCGCACGGCTGCTGCGACGGCCGGAGGTCCGTCGCTGGCCCAGGTGAAGGCGCTGTATAAACACGTTCCCTACCAGGAAGTACCTCTCGATGGAATGCGCAAAGTGATCGCCGCGCGCCTCGAACAAGCCTCGCAAAGCATCCCGGCGTTCTATCTTTCCCTGGATGTTCGCATGGATCGCCTGCTCGCGGTTCGCGAGGAGATCAACGCCGGCGCACGCAAAGATACGGACGGCAACCCGGCCTTCAAGCTTTCCGTCAACGATTTCATCGTCAAGGCGCTGGCCATGGCGCTGCAGCGGGTGCCCGCGGCGAACGCCGTGTGGGCGGAGGATCGCATTCTGCGCTTCCAGCAGTCCGATGTGGGCGTGGCCGTCGCGGTCGGAGGCGGATTGCTCACGCCGGTAGTGCGCCAGGCGGAGACCAAATCGGTGCTCGCGATTTCGGCGGAGATGAAGGATCTGGCGGCGCGCGCCCGCGTGCGCAAGCTCAAACCCGAGGAATATCAGGGCGGAACGACGGCCGTTTCCAATCTCGGCATGTTCGGGATTCGCCAGTTCACGGCGATCATCAACCCGCCGCATGCGACCATCCTTGCCGTGGGCGCGAGCGAGCGCCGTCCGGTCGAAACCGAAAACGGCGGCGTCAAATTCGTCACCGCGATGAGCGTCACACTGACCTGCGATCACCGCGTGGTCGATGGAGCCTTGGGCGCAGAGCTTCTGGGGGCGTTCAAGACGATCGTCGAGGCTCCCTCGTCGATGTTGATCTAGCACGGGATTGCTTCCCGGATAGAAAAGCAGATCCTCGACTTTCGCTCGCGACGATACATAGGAATTTTGGACACTACGGGCGTTGCGGACGGCCGGAAGGACGTTCACACGTGTTCCGGCCGCCGATGATTTGAACAGCATCTGGCGTGGTTGCAGGCTCGTGAATGAGAAACCTGCATTGCCTCCGTTTCAATAGCTGCTCTCTGATGACCGAACGGAGAGGCGATACCACTGGTTCGCTTTATGCCCGCCATGGCCGTGGCAGACTGCCTAGGGTCAGTAGGCTCCGTCCGGATGTTACGAAACCGGTTTCGAGGTCTCCCGTCGCCGCCATACCACTGGTTGACGGCGCAAGGCGTTAACGGCCTCCGGGAGATCAGTATCACCACAACTGCAACGTTTCCTAGCTAGGGAAAACTCCTTACGCCTGGAGCATAGCGCATGGTGTTGGAGTGGGCGCGGAGTTCGATGTGGGAAGTAGCGGAAAGGGAAAGAGAAACATTCTTTTGAAATCGTGTGACAGCACGCTGGAGGTTACGCGGGTTTGGCTACCGAGGGGAAAACCGGGGGAAAACCGGGACATGACCCCTGACTCCTTCCTTCCCTTCACGCCGCCAGAACTTTCCCTTTCGTTTCCGGCAGCAGGTACGCCGAGATCGCCATGGTCGCGTAGGCCGACGCCGCGAAAATTCCGATCGCCTCGCCCAGCGGCATCTTGGCCGAAAGAAATCCGACCAGCGCGGGGAACAAAGCGCCCAGCGCGCGCCCCAGATTGTAGGCGAATCCCTGGCCCACACCCCGAACGCGGGTCGGAAAATTCTCCGTGTAGAAAGCGCCCATGCCGCTGAACACGCCCGAGGCGAAGAACCCCAGAGGGAATCCCAGCGCCAGCATCGCCGAATCGCTGAACGGGACCATCGTGTAGGTCACAACCACAGATCCCGCGCCGATGGCGAAAGTCAAAAACGCGAGCCGCCGCCCCAGCCGGTCCGCCGCGATGCCGCCCGACACATAACCGCAGAATGCGCCCACGATCAGCACCGCAAGGTAGCTGGTGGAATCGAGCACGGACAAATGCCGTTCCGTGCGCAGAAACGTCGGGAGCCAGGTGGTCACCGCGAAGTAGCCGCCCTGCGCTCCGGTGCCCATCAGCCCGCCGAAGACCGTCACCTTCAGCAAGGGCGGCTTGAAGATTTCGAAGAAGGAGGGCTTATCGCCTGCCGCCAGCAAGCGCGCTTTCGATTGCAGGTAGACCTCCGGCTCCTGGACGTAGCGCCGCACGAAGAACACCAGCAGCGCCGGCAGGATGCCGACCATGAACAACGCGCGCCAGGCCGTGGCCGCCGGGAGCAGGGAAAACAGCAGCGCGTTCAGCAGGGCCGCGATGCCCCACCCGATCGCCCAGCCCGCCTGCATCAGCCCCAGCGCTTTGCCGCGATGCCGCGCCTGAATCACTTCGCCGAGCAGTACCGATCCCGCCGCCCACTCGCCGCCGAAGCCCAGGCCGAGCATCGCGCGCGCCACCATCAACTGCTGATAATTCTGTGCGAGCCCCGAAAGGAACGAGAATCCAGCGAACCAGAGGATGGCGATCTGCAGCACGCGCACGCGTCCCACGCGGTCGGCCAGCCACCCGGCGAGCCATCCGCCCAGCGAGGAAAACAGCAGCGCGGCGGTTCCCAGCACGCCCGCCTCGGCGCGTGTGATGCCCCACGTGGCGATCAGCGCGGGAATCACGAAGCTGTACAACTGGACGTCCATGCCGTCCAGGCCCCAGCCGCCGGCGCAGGCCGCGAACACGTTCCGCTCCTTCGGAGACAGGTCGAAGAGCCACGCAAACAGGCGCTTGTCTCCTTGATCCGCTGCCGCTGCCGAGGCCGTTTGATCGGCCGACGTCCGCGCGCTCGCAACATCACTCGCCATATCGTTCATTGGCCCGGGGCCCCCGCTTTCGCCGTCGCGAGATTTCCTGGTGAGGATTGTAGCAGGAGCACCGCGATCGCAAACGTCTCGCGGTCGCCACTTGAGACCCCTCCGGCTCCCGAGTAGACTAGAAATCATGCGATCGGCCACAATTTTGCTGCTTTTGTGCCCGCTCCTCGAGGGGCAGACGGTTCCCGCTTCGGCGCTCACCACGCAACAGCCGGCTTCAAATTCCGAGCCGGAGGCGAATTCCGGGACGGCGGCGAGTTCGACGGCGTCGCCGGCGGCACCTATATCCACATCCGCGTCTCCGTCTGCGACTGCGTCCGCTTCCCCGTCCCCATCCATATCGCCCCCCACGTCGGTCGACGTTCCGGCGGATAAAGCGTGGACCGATACCGGCATCGATCTGAAGCGCGGCGATTCCATCGTGCTGACGGCGGATGGAACCGTGCGGTTGCCGCCGCAAGGCAGGAATGGCCAGTCCAAATCCGTGGGACCGGAGGGACAGCCGCGCGGATTTCGCGATCTGATCAAGACGTATCCTCTGAACACGTCGGGTTTCGGCGCGCTGATCGGCCGCACCGGATCGGACGATGCAGCCGAACCGTTCCTAGTCGGTCCGCGCAAGGAGATGCAGGTGTTGCGCGCCGGGCGGCTGTTGCTCGGCCCTAACGCGTCCTCGAGCGATTCGCTCACGGGGAGCTTTCATGTGAAGGTCGAGTTTACGGCGCACGCGGCAGCGGAGACGAAGACGCAGCCGGCCGATCTGAAACTGCCCGAAGTGACCCAGGCCACGATCGACCGCATCCCGCGGCGCGTCACCGACGCCGATGGGAATGCCGGCGACAACACCAATTTCGTCGTGGTCGGCAAAGAGAGCAAGGTGATCGAGGTCTTCGAGGCCGCCGGCTGGGTAAAAGTGGATAAATCTAATGAGGACGCGATCCTCTCCGGATTGCTGGCGACTTTCATTACGAAACAGGCCTATTTGACCCTGCCGATGAGCATCCTCACCTTGTTTGGGCGTCCGCAGGACTACGGCCTGGCCCACGCCGAACCGATTTCGGTGGTGGCGCAGCGTCATCATCTACGGCTGTGGAAGGCTCCCTTCACGGTCGAATCGCAGGAGCTGTGGGTGGGAGCCGCGACTCACGACGTCGGCTTCGACCGCGACCAGCGTAACAACGGCGTGACGCACAAGATCGATCCCAACGTCGACGACGAACGGGACTTCGTGAGTCGTAGCCTGGATGAAACGGGACTCGTAGCCAAGTTGTCGTATGCGACACCGTCGCAGCCCTCGAAAGAGGCTCGCACGGCCACGGGGGCGACGTTTCACTCCGATGGGCGCGTTCTGGTCGTCCATCTTGTGCCGGAATCGGCGGCCGCCGCGAAATAATTCCAGCGTTCCCGGTGAGTTTCGCATCCGCCCTGTTTACTTTCCGGGTGGTTGTGGTAGCATATTAGTGCCTTCGTGGACCACGTCCATTAAGTACACCCCACCAATGGAGTTGAAGACAACCGCCGAATGAGTTTTACCGTCTTTCTTGGCAATCTGCCTGTTTGGGTCACTGCGGACGATATCAGGGGCTGGCTCACCGCCGAAAACCTGGTTGCGGACGCCATCAAAGTCATCCGCAATCCCGAGACGCAGGAGTCCAAGGGTTTCGCGTTTATCGAAGCGCCGAACACGGAGGAGATGCAAGCCATCATCCGCCGTTTCGATCGCGCTCCGCTGGAAGACCGGCTGCTCCGCGCCAATCCCGCGCAGCCGCCCAAGTCCAAAGGTCCGCTGCAGGGGCCGCCGCCGGCTGGACGTCCTCCCGGTACGGGCCAATCGGCGTCCGGCGCGGGAAGCGGGTCCGGGGCGTCCAATGTTAGGGGCGGCGCACCGCAGGGCAACGCCTTCGACCGTCCACGCCGCACGAAGAAGAGCGCCGTGAGGCGCCCAGGCCGGGACGGGGCTCAAAGCGCCTTCGCCGAAGAGCTCGCCAAGGCTCTTTAATTTCTCGAGAAGTTTTGCAAGCATTTGGGGCGGACAGCTGTGCCAACGTCCTTGCCGCTGCTGTTCCTAGCTCGAGGGCCGGTCACTCGGAGGAATGGAGACCGTGGATAAATCTGCGACCAATGCGGCCGCCGCCGCCGAGCTGCCAGATACGGCGAGCAGAATTCGAAGAGTGTTCGTAGATTCACTAGGCCTGAATATGAGCGCAGCGGACCTGGACTACGAACGGAGGTTGGACGAATACGCCGGTCTCGACTCGCTTGCGGTGCTCGAGTTCATAACGGCCCTCGAGAAGGAATTTGGAATAACGATCGAACCGGACTTGCTGCGCCTGGATTTCGTGCGAGATCTTCACGAACTTGCGGCTTATGTCGAAAACCGGATCGCCGGCATGACGAGTTCGCCCCCGGACCAGTCGGCCTGAAATGATCTTCGAACAGTTTACACAGACAGCGGAACAATACCGGAACGAACTGGCGATCGTCGAGGGCGACGAGCGTATCACATACGGCCAACTGCTCGACCGGATTGCTTCGACTCGCGGGTGGTTGCGGCGGACACTGAACCCGGAGCCTGGCTCGGTCATTGCGGCATCGCTGAGCAACACCCGGCAGTTCGTCGCTGCTTTTTTTGCGGTGTCCGAATTAGGCGCGGTCTTCACGCCGTGCAACCCTCAGTGGCGGGCGGCGGAATTGCGCTGGCTGGTCAGACGGCTCGGCATTTCGGGGGCGATCGCCGAGCAGCAATTCCGTCCTGCATGGGATCGGCTCGGCGATGTGGTGCCACCTCAAGCGGTGCTGACCGCGCCGATCGCCGCAAGTGCTGGCGAGCCGGCAGCGGCGTTGCGGCTGCGGGCTGGGTCCGCAGACGCGCCGACGCTCTACTTGACGACTTCCGGCTCCACGGGGGTCCCCAGGCTGGTGCCGCGTAGCCATCGGAATCTCGCCGCCGGCGCAAAGAATCTAGCGCGTTCGCTCGGGATCGGCCCTGGCGACTGTGTGCTGGGCGCCGCTCCTTTTTATCACTCCAACGGTTTCCACAACTGCATGCTCATGCCGCTGTTGTGCGGGGCCACTGTGGTGCTGATGCCCCGGTTCACCCCCACGGCATGCGCCGAGCTCCTGCGGCATGAGAACGTCAACCTTCTGATCGGCTCGCCCGCCATCTACAGATTTCTGGCAGAGGGCTCGGCCCACCTCACTCTACCCTCGTCGATGCGCTGCTTCTCCGCCGGGGCGCGCATGCCCGAGGCTCTGTCGAAACGATGGAAAGATCGCTTCGGGATTCGCGTGCGCCAATGGTATGGGATGGCGGAGGCGAATACGCTCTCGATCGATCGCGCTCCGGATGAGCAGGCCTCGGGAGCCGGTGCGTATGTTGGCTCACCCATTGAAGGCGTGGACGTTCGAGTCTTGGACGCCGACGGAAACGCTCTCGATCCCGGCGCCGTCGGGGAAATTGCGGTGCGTTCGGATGCTGTGATGTCCGGATACTACGGAGAGCCCGAGTTGAACCGGCGCAAGTTTCGCGGCGGGTTTTTTAGGACCGGCGATTCAGGGTACTTCGATACGGCGGGCAAACTGTATCTGACCGGCAGAATCGGCCGCGTCATCAATATCGGTGGCGTGAAGGTCGATCCCGTCGAAGTGGAGCAAGCCATAGAAGGGCTGGCCGGCGTCTCGGCGTGTCACGTGGACGCAGTGACGAGCGAGTCCACCAGCGAAGTAATCCGGGCCCGGGTTGCCGTCCGCTCCGGCATGCAACTCGCCAGAACGGAGGTGATCGAGCAGTGCCGCGCGCGTCTGGCCGAGTATAAACTGCCACGCATCGTTGAATTCGTGGATAGCCTGCCCATGACGCTGGCTGGCAAGA
The DNA here is from genome assembly GCA_035934795.1 of Bryobacteraceae bacterium. Lineage (GTDB taxonomy): Bacteria > Acidobacteriota > Terriglobia > Bryobacterales > Bryobacteraceae > Palsa-187. The sequence continues at coordinate 41,504 of DASYXM010000085.1, forward strand.
CGCCCGCAGCATGGACGACCGATGAGCCTGCTCGATAATTGTTTCGGGGACCAGCCTTGTCCTCGGGGTTTGTGGCACAACGGCCGATAGGGCCGCTCGAATGGCAAGAACAAATGGGTGACTCACCTGTGGATCTGGACAGCCAGCGCGCCCCGGCATCGCCGGTAGTTGCGTCCGGCTCCGATCCTCTGCCGATTGTCACCGTCGCGGATCTACTCTGGTTTTTCTATCTGTATCCGCTCCGGACGCTATCGGCGTTCGGTCCTCCCGGCCTGATTCATTCCATCGGCAGCCTGGCCTTGCCATTTGTTCAGCTTCGCGCGCGGAAGCGCAGGGAGAAGGTGATGCGCCGGATGCTGGCCGCCCAAGGCGTTGGGATGACGCCGGACCGGGCGCGCCGAACGGCCCGCGAGTTCATCGCCAGCTCTTCTTTCCGGATGCTGGATGATTTGGTGCTCTCGCGGCCCTCCTGCGCGGGCGCGTTACGGTGCACAGGCGTTGAGGGGCTCGAAAACCTCGAGCGGGGAAAGTCGGGCGGCAAGGGCGTGATCGTGCTGACATCTCACTTTTGCGCGTCCCGGATCGCCAGACGATATCTTGCCGCCATCGGATATCCGATGCTGACCGTGCGCGACCGGATTTCGGATGGAGACTGGTGGGGGCGCCTCGGCCGCCGGATTCTGGAGCCGCGCCACAGGGAGTTAGTGCACGCGGTCATGGGCGAGGTGGTGTTCGTCCAGGATCCAGGGTGCACTCTTGAGATACTCCGCACGCTTCGCTCCGGTGGCCTGGTCAATATCCACTTCGATGGGCGATCCGGGATTAAAAATACGCGGTGGCTTTTCTTGGGTGTTCCGCGGAGCTTCTCGACAGGGATTTTCGATCTGGTCCGGCTCTCAGGCTGCTCCGTTGTACCAATGCTGTCTCTTGGCAAAAGCACGGCCTTCCGCGTTATTTTTAGCCCTCCGCTCGACGTCGTGGAGGTCGCCGGGCGTGAAGCGTTCATGCGCGCCAACCTGCCCGCGTTCGTCGGCGCCATAGAGAAACAAATCCAGGATCACCCCGGAGAGTGGGAGCAATGGGAGAGCTTCTAGGCAGCTGAGCGACGGCGCCGGCGTCCTCGACAAAATTCAATTCACGATCAACCCGATCGGAAAAAGATAGGGAATGGTTGTCACGCGCTCTCTAAAGTATCCATTTGAACGTATTCCACGCAAACTACCGAAGCCCCCCAAATGATTCGCGAGTTCCCAATGGACCGGCTTCGCGTGTGAGCCTTCACTCCCGATTTCCACGGTGATATACTAAGCCCCAAGAAATCGTAGCAGTTTTGTGCGCCGGGTTTAATATTTCGTAACGGGACACGCGCAGGGGGAGGCCACGCCGTGATTGACCTGCTGATTATTCGCATTCTTTTTATCGCAGTGGTGGGTAGCGCGGCGTATTTTCTGCGTCCCTTCAATCTTTCGGCCCCGATCGCAGCCGGGGTCGGAGTTCTGGCCGGCGCGGGCGTTGTCATCTTTGAACTGCGCATCCGGCTGGTCACCCTGAAGCGGCTGATTGGCGCGGCGGTCGGCAGCCTGCTGGGCATCATCGGCGCGTACCTGATTTCGCTGGTGCTGGGCCGCGCGCTGCCGGGCGCCGGCAACACGCTTCCGTTTCTGCAGATCGTGCTGCTGGCGTGGATGACGTACTGCGGCTTGATCGTGGGCGCCGCCAAAGGCGACATGCTCAACCTGGCCGCGTTCGGCGGCTTATTCGGCGGCGAAGTCGCCTCGAAAACCTCCTTCAAGATCCTCGATACCAGCGTGATCATCGACGGCCGCATCGCCGACATCGTCGAAACCGGCTTCGTCGACGGCGCGCTAGTGATTCCGCAGTTCGTTCTGCGCGAGCTGCAACTGGTCGCCGATTCCTCCGATTCCATGAAGCGCAATCGCGGCCGCCGCGGCCTCGACGTTCTGCAACGCATCCAGAAGATGCCGCAGTTGACCATTCAGATCGTCGAAGACGACTTCCCTGCCGTGAAGGAAGTCGACATGAAGCTGATTGAGCTGGCCAAGGTGTACAACTGCAAGATCGTCACCAACGATTTCAATCTGAATAAAGTCGCCCAGCTCCACGGGGTCGAGGTACTGAATATCAACGAGCTCGCCAATGCGTTGAAGCCCGTGGTGCTGCCGGGCGAGCTGATGCGCGTCTTCATTCTGAAGGAAGGCAAGGAGTATAACCAGGGCGTCGCGTACCTGGACGACGGCACCATGGTGGTGGTGGACAACGCGCGCAAGATGATTTCGAAAACCATCGACATCGCCGTCACCAGCGTCCTGCAGACCACCGCGGGCAAAATGATCTTCGGCCGCTTCGACGATCGCGTCCACGCCGTCCACGATAAGGAGCGCGGAGAACGTCCCGTGCGCGAGCAGGTTTCCGCCGGCGGGAGCGCGGTCTAGCAGCTGTAGAATGATGCTATGGGCACGACGCGGTATATCCATTGGCAGGACGGCGAGATGTGGCTCGGCTACTTCGAAGAGTTTCCCGACTATCTGACCCAAGGAGAGACGCTGGAAGGGCTAAAGGAAAATCTCCGCGATCTCTACCGCGATCTCACCGGCGGGGAGATTCCCGGCATCCGCAAAGTGGCCGAATTGTCCCTGGGATGAAGCGAATGGACTTGATCCGCAGGTCTGTTGGTTCGCCACGGAAAACACGACTGGTATCGCAACCCTAAAACCGGAGTTGCGCAACCGGTACCCCGGCACGAGAGGTCAACGGATTTCTCGCGAAGCACATACTGAAGAAGCTCGCGAGTTGAGATGTGCCCGCTGGATTGCCGTGAAGACGCGCGCAAACAGTATGCCGTCGATGCCGGCGGGAGCGAGAGCCCTTCATCGGCCCCCGCGCGCCGGGCTACAATCGTAGGGCGACCATGAAAGTCTCCGTCATCCTCCCCGCGGCGGGCCTGGGCACGCGCATGGGCCGGGAGAAGGCCGGCACCAGCCGGAAACAATTCATGCTGCTGGAGGGCTCGCCGATCCTGGTTCACACCATCCGCAAGTTTTTGCGGTGCCCCTCGGTGAGCGAGATCGTCGTCGCTCTGCGCAAGGAGGATTTCGACTGGGCGCGCGGCCTGTTGCAGCAGCATCCGGATCATTCCGCCAAGCCCGTACGCTTCGTCGAAGGCGGCGACAGCCGGCAGCAATCGGTCGAGAATGCTTTAGCCACGCTCTCCGCGGGCACCGAACTGGTGGCTGTGCACGACGCCGTGCGGCCTTTCATCGAACCGGAGTTGGTGGAACGTGTGATCGCCGAGGCCGCGCGTTCCGGCGCTGCCATTGTCGGCATTGTCCCGGTGGATACGGTCAAGCGCGTGCACAAGAACAAGGTGCGCGACACGCTGCCGCGCGAAAATCTGGTGCTGGCGCAAACGCCTCAGGTGTTCCGCTTCGATCTCCTGAAACGCGCGTTCGCGCGCGCGGGCGAGGACAGTTTCCATGGCACCGATGAATCGAGCCTGGTGGAGCGGCTCGACGAAGTGGAAGTGAGCGTGGTGCAGGGTACCGACCGCAATATCAAGATCACCCGTCCCACCGATATGGACCTGGCGCGCCTGTTTCTTTCCGAGGAGACCGGGGAGCTCACGGCGTCTTGAGCAAGACATCGTGAGAAAAACGGCGTGAGCTTTTCCGAAATCCGAACCGGCCAGGGCTGGGACGTCCATCGGATCGCGGGCGGCCGCAAGCTGATGCTGGGCGGCGTCGAGATTCCCTGGCAGCACGGGCTGGAAGGGCACTCCGACGCGGACATCCTGCTGCACGCCATCACCGACGCGGTACTGGGAGCCGCGGCGCTGGGCGACATCGGCGAGCATTTCCCCAACTCCGACCCCCGCTGGAAGGACGCCGCCAGCCGGAGATTCCTGGAACACGCACTGGAGTTGATCCAAGCCCAAGGCTTCTCTCTGTGCAACGTCGATTCGACGATTATTCTCGAAACTCCCAAGCTCAAGGATTTTCGCGCGTCGATCCGGGAATCGGTGGCGGAAATCGTGAAGCTTCCGGTGGATCGCGTGTCGGTTAAGTTCAAGACCGCCGAGCGCGTGGGTCCGGTGGGCTTGGGATTTTCAGCCGAGGCGCAGGCGATCGTAACGATCACGCGCCAGACCATTTCTTGATTTTTCGTAGACTAGTTTCAGACGGCTCGGAGCAGTGTCTGTGATGGCTTGAGATTGCCACAACAGTCCACGCAATCCATGAAACTGGTCTAGCGAGCTACCGCGTGGGATCTTTGCCGACGATGTGGCTGGGGTCCTGGTTATTCTCGTTGCAGATGTACTCCATGATTTCGCCGTTCGGCGACAAGGTCGTGTGTCCGTACATCGTAAACGGCTTGGTGTAAGCGCCCGGATCGTCGATCACGACCTCCAAATCCAGATGCGAGAAATCCGGCCTTCGGAAGCGCTCCGTGGTATGGAGCTTCTCGGTGTGCGGGTGGCCGGCGAAATCGAACCAGAATTTGTCGTTGAAGCCGATGGTATCGACAACCAGCGTGTCGCCGTCCCATTTGCCGGTGGAGTGGCCGTACCAGGTGGGGTCGGGATCGTCCGGATGCTTGCGTCCATCCATGAAAATCTGCCGGTACGTATGAACGTTTCCCTCGAACAGAAAAAAGATGTACGCGGGCTGCTGCACGATCCTCCACGGATAGGGCGTCATGCGCGGCACGCCGGCCGGAAGGCAGTTGGCCTCGGGATCGTCCTTCGACAGCCGCTCCGTGGTCACCTTTTCTGCCCACGGCTGTAGCGGCAGAGTCTCGCCTTGCTTGAGCGATTTCGTGATATCGAGATAAAAGTTGCGGTCGGTGCCCCACAGACCGTTCAAGTCGGGTTTGCCGTCGGCGGTGCGCGGCGCCGGTTTGCCGGAGGAAGGAACAGGTCTATTCGCCGGAGCCGCGACCTGCCCAAAAGCCAGCGGCGCGAGCGCCAGGGCGGCCGCCACCGAGCTCAGCATGAAATTCCTCGCGAGTCGAAGCATAGGGGCGCCTCTACTCCTTGCCGCCGTTGTCTGACGCGGCGCCCACTTTGGTTCCGTCGGCCAGAATCACCGTCTTCGCGTTCGCCAGTTGGGAGCCATCCCTCGCCAGCCACGCGTTCACCGTCACTTGGTCCCCCACTTTGAGAGAGGTCCGTTTCCAGCCCTGGTGGACCAGCGAATTGGGACTGGCCAGCTCCAGGTTCCAGTTGATCACCGTGCCCTTCTGGTCCTTCACGTCGATGTAGAAGCGGGCATGCGGATTGGTCCACTCGAATTTCGTCACCACGCCTGTCAGCGTGACCTGCTTCTCGGAATCGTATTCGGCGCCGAAGGAATGGTGCGCGAGCGCGGGCGCGATCGTGATCGACAGTGCAACGACCACGACTCCCGTTACGGCTCTGTGTTTTGTTTTCATGATAGAGGTCTCCCCGAGTTTTCCGCGACTATCGTCACCCAGTGATTATATATCGCCGTGCGGAGGATGCCCACGACCGCGGCGACGGCTAAATTGTAATCAGCAGCTTGCCCATCGTCCCGCGGCCTTCGAGATCGCGCTGGGCCTGCGCCGTTTCGGCAAGCGGATATTCCTTTTCGATCATCAGCTTCAGTCTGCCGTCCTTGATCCAGGAGAAAACGTCGCCGGAACGCCACGCCAGTTCCTGCGGAGACGAATAGTTGCCGAGCGTCGGACGCGTCAGGAACAGCGACCCTTTGGCGCTCAATATCAAAAGATCGATGGGCGGTATGGGGCCGCTGGCATTTCCAAAACATACCATCATGCCGCGGGGACGCAACGAATTGATGCCTTTATCGAAGGTCGCCTGGCCGACGCCATCGTAGACGACGTGAACGCCCGCGCCATCGGTCAGGCGTTTGACCTCGGCGTGAAAATCGGCGTCGTTGTAGAGAATCACTTCGTCGGCTCCGGCCTCGCGGGCGACTTTCGCTTTCGCTGGCGATCCGGCCGTGGCGATCACGCGTGCGCCACGCAGCTTCGCCATCTGCACGATCAGCCGTCCGGTGCCTCCCGCCGCGGCATGGACCAGCGCGGTCTGTCCTTTTTCCAAGGGAAACGTCGAGTGCGTCAGGTAATGCGCGGTCATGCCTTGCAGCATGGAAGCGGCGGCGTCGCGCAGGGAGATGTACTCGGGCACGTGCACCAGGGCAGTAGCCGGCACAACGGAGTATTCCGCGTAGCTCCCGCGCGCCATGGTCCAGGCGACGCGATCGCCCGGCTTGAATCCGGCGACGCCGTCGCCGATCGCCTCGATCGTTCCCGCTCCCTCGGTTCCGAGCACGGCCGGCAAAGGAAGTTTGTACAGGCCCTTGCGGTGATAGACGTCGATAAAATTGACGCCCGAAATGGCGACCTTCACCAGCGCCTGGCCGGCCGCGGCCGCGGGCGTGCCGAAATCTCCGTGCTTCAGCGCCTCGGCGCCGCCGTGTTCTTCGATGTAGACAGCTCTCATAGCATGCGTATCCTTCTCCGAAAGTGTACCGCTCCCGCGTAGGCCAGCAGGTAGATCGCCGCCAGCGGGAAAAAGAGCAGCCGCGCCAAAGCCGGAACGGCGGAAGCGCCGGTCACACCCGCGCGGAACAACAGAAAGTGCAGAGCGAGCCGCCAGTTTGGGTACTCCAGCCAGAAAAAATCGCCGTTTTCATTGACGATCAGGACCTTCGCGCGCACCCGCGCCGCGAGCGCGAGCTTCCACTTGGTCATGATCGGCTCAGCGGAGCACAGCACGCCGATCGCGCCGCAGCCTCGCGCATTCAGCTCGGCGTACAGGCGCTTGCGAGCCTCCGGCGACGGATAATCCGCCGCGCGATAGATTTTCCCGTTGGCGCCGCGCGGCACGCCGGCAAAGCAGGTGACGACGTCGATCTCCGCGACCTCGCCATACATGCTTCGAAACACGGGGATCATGCGTTCGAGAATGGATCGCGACCCGCTCTCGACCAGGAGGACGCGCTGGAGTGGTGGGATTCCGCGGCGGAAAAAGTATCGCAAGAATTTATTTTACGTGGTCTCAATCAAGTGCGCATTCCCTGGCTCGCGCTTGCATCCAAACGCTGCTGGGACTACCGTAAAAGTATGGCCGAACTGAAACCTGCCGACTTGTTCGTCTCCGAGGAGGAAGAGGTCGAAGTAGACGCTGAAACTGCTGCTGCCATTGAACTTGGTATCAAGCAGGCAGATGAGGGCCGTACTGTACCCCTCGAGGACGTTCGAAAGATGATCCCCGAGTGGATTTCGAAATTCGAATCACGCCAGCGGCGCTAGCTGACCTGGAAGTTGTCGCGGCCTGGTCGTGGACGAAGCATCCCGCCACGACCCTGCGGTTCGTAAAGGCTCTCTTGAATCACGTTGAGCTGTTAAAGAGCTTTCCTCACATGGGTGCCTCTGTGCGCGGCTTTCGCCGGAATTCGGCGTATCCTGCATTCTCCGCTGCACGTCTACTATCGGGTCCACCACGATCGTCGTCTCATTGAAATCGTCCACTTCTGGCACGGATCGCGAAGGGATCCGATCCTCTAGCGGCGATCCCGGCACCATGCGATCCGATCCGCGGCGGGCTTGCTCCAGCCGGGACGCTATAATTCGTTGTCAGTGCAGCTTTCTCCCATCGATTGGGCCGTCGTCGCCCTGTACTTCCTGTTCAACCTCTCCATCGGGTTGTACTATCGCGCGCGCGCCGGCAAGAGCGTCGACGAATTTTTCCTTTCGGGGCGCAATATTCCGTGGTGGCTCGCCGGAACGTCGATGGTCGCGACGACGTTCGCGGCCGATACGCCGCTCGCCGTCACGGGAATGGTCGCCAAGGGCGGCATCGCCGGCAACTGGCTATGGTGGTGCTTCGCGGCGAGCGGGATGATGACCGTCTTTTTCTATGCGCGCCTGTGGAGGCGCTCCGGCGTGATGACCGACATCGAGCTCGCCGAGATTCGCTACTCTGGCAAGCCCGCGGCGTTTTTGCGCGGCTTTCGCGCGCTCTATCTGGGCATCCCGATCAACTGCATCGTCCTGGGATGGGTCAACAAGGCGATGGTGGATATCCTGATGCTGATCCTGGGCGTTTCAAAGCTTCAGGCGCTGATCGTTGTGATCGGCATGATCGCGGTGACGTCGTCGATCTCGACGCTTTCGGGACTATGGGGCGTGCTGGTCACCGACGTGTTCCAGTTCGTAATTAAAATGGGCATGGTGATTGTCCTCGCGGTTTACGCGGTCGCGGCCGTCGGCGGCATCGACGCGATGAAGGCCAAGCTCGCCGTCGTGGACCTGACGCGCGGCTCGCAGGGCTCGGTGCTCAGCTTCGTACCGGACCTGAATTCGGCGTGGATGCCGATGATCACGTTCTTCGTGTACATTTCGCTCAACTGGTGGGCCACCTGGTATCCCGGCGCCGAGCCCGGCGGCGGAGGCTACATCGCGCAGCGCATGTTCTGCGCCAGGGACGAAAAACATTCGCTGCTCGCCACGTTGTGGTTCAACGTGGCGCATTACGCCGTGCGGCCGTGGCCGTGGATTCTGGTGGCGCTCGCGTCGCTGATCCTTTTTCCGGGCTTGCAGGATCCCGAGACCGGCTATATCCGCGTGATGATCGCGCACCTGCCCGCTTCGTTGCGGGGCTTGATGGTGGCGGCGTTCGCGGCCGCCTACATGTCCACCATCGCGACGCAGCTCAACTGGGGCGCCAGTTACCTGGTCAACGATTTCTACCGCCGCTTCTGGAAGCCCAAAGCGACGGACCGGCACTACGTGACCGCCTCGCAACTTGCGACAATTCTTCTAACGGTGATTTCCGCAGTGGTGACGTTCTATCTCGATTCCATCGCCGGAGCCTGGAAACTGCTGCTGGTGACGGGCGCGGGCACGGGCGGCGTGCTGCTGCTGCGCTGGTACTGGTGGCGCATCAACGCCTGGAGCGAAGTGTCGGCGATGATCTCGGCGTTTGTCGTATCGCTCGCGTTGCAAACCGGCTTGCACATGGATTCCGACGATCCTCGCGGCTTCGCACACATCATGATCGTCACGGTGGCGATCACGACTGCGGTCTGGATCGCGGTGACGTTTGGCACCCCTGCCGAGCCGCGCGACGTGCTGCTGGCCTTCTACCGGCGAACGCGTCCCACGGCGGCAGGGTGGTCTCCCATCGCTAAGCTCGCGCCGGAAGTGCGGCCCGAACGCGACGGCTGGAAGAATATGATCGATTGGGCCGCGGGCTGCGCGCTGATTTACGGAGTGCTGTTCGGCACCGGGAAATTGCTCTTGCATGAAATCGCGCCGGGGCTCGTGCTGCTGGCTTTCGGCATCGCCGGCGGCGCCGTAATTTATTTCGATCTTTCGCGAAGGGGCTGGAGTGCGGTCACGGATTAGAACGACGATTGCCCGCGCGGTGGCGATCTCCGTCGCGCTGATTCTGGCCGCCGCTGCCTCCGCCGGTCCCGTCGAGTTTGGACTCGCGGAACTCAACTCCGCGATGGCTGCGCGCAATCTCAAGTGGAAGGTAAAGACCGAGCTGAGCCTCGATCCTCCCGAAAGCTTTCGCATCGAGCCCTACGCCTTCGGCGGCGCCTACATCAGCGGCGGCGATGTGCGCGGCTTGATGTACGGCTTGCTCGAAGCGGCCGAGCAGATTCGCACGAACGGACGTTTCGCGAAGACTCACGGCGATCGCGCGGCGGCGCTGCGGGGCGTGCGCATCGAACTGGGCTCCGCGCTCGAGCGCGCTCCCGAGGAATTCTGGCGGTCCTATTTTCAGATGCTGGCGCGCAACCGGTTCAATCGAGCCCATGTCGTGTTCCAGCGCCTGGTCCGTCCCTACCGTTCCGCCTGCGTCCTCTCCCGCGCTGCGGCGGATCACGCAGTGGACTTCACGCTGGGCGTCGCCGGGGAAATCGGCGCCGATGAAATGGGCGTGCTGCTGGCCCGGTGTCCCTCGGTCCGCAGCGTCGCCATCGAGCCTCAGTCGCCTTCGCGAGAAGCGATTCTTGCAGCGGTGCAGCATGCGGGGCGTTTCGTCACCGTCGATCCGGACGGAGATCGTGGCGTTCCAGGAAGCCCGGATTCGCCGGTTGCTGTTTTGCGGCCACCCGCGTTGTGGCCTCCGAGTTTCGAGATTCGCGCACCCTGGGACCAAGCCCCCGTGGACCAAGCCGGCTTGGATCAAACTACGGACGCGGCGCACGCCGCCGATCACGCGGCGTTCTACTGGGTGTGGGGACGCTTCGGTTACGATCCAAAAACGAAACCTCCCAAGGGCGCGAACCTGGCCGAGTATGAAGCCGCGCGGCTGGCGGCGCTGAATATTGCAGCGGCCGGGCTCGCCGATGCGGGGGGCTCCGATCACGTGGCGTCGGCCGCTGGAGCCGTAGGCAATCAGAGGCAAGGTGTGGCGTCGGCCAAATTCACCCCGCTCGATATCGCGGGACACCTGGAATACGCCGCGGCGAGCCTGGAACGGTCCTCCATTGCCGATTTTCAGGCGATGGCCGGAATGGCGCGTACGGACGCTCGTGAGCAGCGCTCGGCGTATGCGCGCGCACTGAGGGATACGGAAGCTCCGGCTGCCGCTTCATCGGGTGCGAATCCGCCTAACACGGATCGGGCCCGCTCGGATCAATTCAGTTCGCCTCCGGAGGGCCGCGATAATTCACACACTGATCGCCCGAATACCTTCTACGCGAACGTTACCTCCAGCGTTCCCGCATCGCTGCGCCCGCCGATGACCCACAAGCCCTATCAGACGGCGGCATCGGATCAGCCGCTGACGGTGACGCTGCGGATCGCCATGCCAAAGCAGGCCACGCTGGTGCGCTTGCATTACCGCACACTTGATCCGCGATCGAGGGAAGCGGTGCTCGAGCAGCAACCGGCGCCGGAAGTCCAGTTCACCATCCCGGGTTCGGATCTGACCGGCACGTGGGATCTCTTCTATTACTTCGAAGTCTTGAACAATGAGGGCTCCGGTTGGTTCGAGCCCGATCCGCTCACCGCCGCGCCCTACTTCACGGTGCACATTCAAGCGCCGCGCACCGGACCGAACTAGCGTGGCGGTTTGAAGCGAACCAAGGTGTAGAATTGGGGCATGAGCACCAAGACGCTCATCACAGCCGCTGAGCTGGAACAGATGCCCGACGACGATTCGGTGCGGATCGAACTCGACGAAGGGGAACTCATCGCGATGCCTCCGGCAGCGATGGACCATGGGGACTGCGCCTTTGAAATCGCACGATTATTGGGGAACTTCGTCAAACGGCATGATCTCGGCAAGGTGTACGCCGCGGAAACCGGTTTCACGCTCAGCACAGACACAGTTCGCGCGCCCGATGTGGCCTTCGTGCGGAAGCAGCGCCTCGCTTCTGTTCACGGCAAAGGATTCGGCAAGGGAGCGCCGGACTTGGCCGTAGAAGTCTTTTCGCCCTCCGATAGCGTCCGACAGTTGATGCGCAAGGTCAAACAGTACTTCGCGGCGGGCTGCCACACCGTGTGGATCGTCTATCCGGACCGGCGGGAGATTCAGATCCTCGAAGCCACCGGCGCCGACCGATCGCTTGGCCCAGCGGACATTCTGGAAGCGCCCGAGTTGTTACCCGGCTTTGCCGTGCCGGTGGAAGCGATTTTCTCCTGAAATATCGCGACTCCCGACTTAGTACAGCACTCTCGTTCGAATGGTCCCCTCGACCTGCTCGAGCCGTTTCTTCAACTGCTGGGAAAGCGCCCGCTCCGACGTTTCGATATCGATCACCACGTAGCCGATCTTGGGGTTGGTTTGCAGGTACTGCCCGGCGATGTTGATATGCCGCTGGGAGAAAATCGCGTTGATCTGCGACATCACGCCCGGCTGGTTGCGGTGGATATGCAGCAGGCGGTGCTGCCCGGGATGCGCCGGCAGGGAGACCTCGGGAAAATTCACCGCGCCCAGCGTCGAGCCGTTATTGCTGTACTTGAGCAGCTTGCCCGACACTTCGATGCCGATATCGCGCTGGGCTTCCTGCGTGCTCCCTCCGATGTGCGGCGTCAGGATCACGTTGTCCATATTCCGCAGAGGAGAGACAAATTCTTCGCCATTGCCCTGGGGCTCGGAGGGGAACACATCGATCGCCGCGCCGCCCAAGTGCCGGGAGGCGAGCGCCTCCGCCAGCGCGCCGATATCCACCACGGTGCCACGCGCGGCGTTGATCAAGCCAGCGCCTTTTTTCATGCGGGCCAGCGCGGCCGCGCCGATCATGTTGTGAGTCTGCTGCGTCTGCGGCACGTGCAGGGTCACCACGTCGGAAGCCTCCAGCAGCTCCTCGAGCGACGGCACCTGCCGCGCGTTGCCCATCGCGAGCTTCATTTCGATGTCGTAGAACAGAACGTTCATGCCGAGCGATTCGGCGAGCACGCCGATCTGCGTGCCGATGTGCCCGTAGCCTACGATGCCGAGCGTCTTGCCGCGGGCCTCGCGCGAGCCCGCAGCGTTCTTGAGCCATTCGCCGCGGTGCGTTGCCGCGTTGCGCTGGGGAATGCCGCGCATCAGGAAGACGATCTCGGCCAGCACCAGCTCGGCCACGCTGCGCGTGTTCGAAAACGGAGCGTTGAACACCGCCACGCCGTGATCCTGCGCGGCGTCCAGATCCACCTGGTTGGTGCCGATGCAGAAGCAGCCTACGGCGATCAGCCTCGGCGCATTCTCGAACACGCCGCGCGTCAATTGCGTGCCCGAGCGAATGCCCAGCACGTAGGCCTCGCGCGCAGCGTCGATCAGTTGTGGTTCGGGGAGCGATTTTTCGTGATACTCGATATCCGTGTGGCCGTCCGCCCGGAACGCATCCACCCCGCTTGCGTGGACGCTTTCGAGCAGGACGATCTTCATTTTGTTCTTGGCGAAAGAGGTCTCCATCGCGGAAGGGGCTGAAATTATAGGGTGGCACACTTCCCTGTGACGTTTTCTTGCATCCTGGGGATTCAGGCGGCTTGTTATTTCGAAACACGCAGGCCGAATTCGCGCAACAGCTTGCCCGAAGGCCCGTGGAGCCGCACCCAGTAGACCCCCGCGCCTAAGTGCTTTTCCACGCGGGCCGTGAGCTTTCCGGAAACCGGCTGCGCCGTGCCAGTCCACTGAAGGGCGCCCGCGGCATCGACCATTTCGATACGATAGCGACCCGATTCCGGCAACGAGTTCACGGCGGCCGAAGGGTCGAGTGAGTCGCCAGCCGCCAGGTCGATGGATAGATCCAGCGGGCGGAGCGCCCGGGCTTGCGCCATGCCGTCGTCATTTCCGCCCCGGAGCGTCGTCAAAATCGCCACGTCGGCATCCCCAGCCGAATTCCGATCCAGCGGCAGCTTCCAGGCGACAATCCCGGATCCAATCGATATTGCGACGGCCAGCATGTACGCGGCCGCCCAAGAGAGCGGCACGCATTTTCTCAAGGCCAGAGGACCTCCCACTTGGGCAAACCGGAACCGCAATCCACCGAGACGAACGGCAGAGGAGGATGGCCCAGGAGAAGAAGTCGGAGGCGAAGAAGAAGGTGATGCGAGCAGGAGAGACTGCACGGGAGAGCGGGCGCTTAGCGGCGTAGCGTCCATCCCGGCGAGCGACCGCATGGCTTCGGCGAAATCGTCTTCCTTTGCGAGCTGTTCCTGGCAGTGCGCGCACAGCAGGAGGTGTTCTTCGAAGGAGGCTAGTTGATCTTTTGGCAAGCGTCCCACGGCATAGTTCTCCACCGCTTCCTCAGAGAGGTGGGCGTTCACCGGGCCTTGGGCTTCCACCGCCATGGATGGCCTTAAGTGCCGCGGCTCGTACCACTATGGGAACGTACCGAACCGGGACTCAGAACGTTAGTGGGAGATCCCGGCCGAAGTTCTCATAGAAAATGGCGCCGAAGCCCGAGTAGCCAGCTTTTTTTTGCCCAGCTCCCCGAAACGCGCCTTGGCCCGCGATTTCAGCAGACGGAACTGGGTCTCGGTGAGGGACATTTCGATGCAGATCTGCTCCTGGCTTTGCTCGTGGAGATAAAAGCGGGTCAGGATTTCACGATCGCGCTTGCCTAGCTCATCGAGAACGCGCTGGATCAACTCGTTACGCTGGCGAAAGATAGCGGCGTCTTCGGGGCTGCCCCGGGGGTCGGCGACGCGGACGGTGGACTCCATATCCATCTGGTCGCGCCGGGAGTGGACCACCTTATCGATATGTGCGGCCACTTGGCGGCGCACAATGGTCCGCACGAAGCCCATCAGCCGCTGGGGCTCACGGAGCTCCCCGCGGCGGATCGCCTGCACCACCACCACAAAAGTGTCGTGGACCTTGTCGTCCAGTTCCTGGGGGCCAAGCTGACGGCACAAATAGAAGCGGATCCCTTTTGAAAACAGAAGATAAAGCTCGGTTAGGCCATCTGTTTCACTGGACCGGATGCGTTCAACAAGGTCCACCCATCCGGCGTAGATGTCCAGATCAGGGTGGGGTCCCAGACTTTCTTCCCTGGGGGCTTCCTCAAAGCCGATCTCGCCGGCTACGATTTCCGCTCCGCGAACCTCCCTGGTGCCGAGCTCCAAGCCGCCGCTTTCTGCGCGGCTATTTTCCGCCGTGCCCCTGTTTTCGCTATTATTTGCCTCGTTTTCGGCGGTCCGCGCATCGTCTGCGTTCAGGGGCAGGGGATTGGTGTCCTCGCCGGGATGGTCCCTGAGTGCCATTAGCGGATAACCCCGGTGAGTTGATAGGAGGCCCAGTGCGCGGGTGAGGTGCGGTGCAACATTTCAACCTGACTCCTCTGCAAGGCTTCGGCGGCCGAGGTCGCGGGGTAATAGCGGTAAAATCTGGAAAAAATCTCGCCGGGTGAATCCTCCACGGGCCAAGCGGTGGACAGGACTCCTGCAGCCCCTGCCATCAGCCACGCGCGAGTCAGGCCGAGGAGCCCCGCGCCCGCCCGTGCGTCACCCGTCCCAGTGGCGCATCCAGTCATGACGACCAGCGTCCCGGGCAGATGAAGCGTCGCGATGCGCATGGTGCTGAGATATTCGGGACCTGCGTCCGGAGCATCGCGGGGGATGCCGAAAGCGACTAGCGCCTGTTCGTGGCCGGATTCCGGCGGCTGGGCTTGCGGAAACACCACGTGCGTGGCGAGGTGAATCACTTGGGGCTCGCGCGCGCGCCGATCCACACTTATCAGGCCTTCGAGAAAAATCTCGCGGGCCGCCTGAAATCCTTCCAGCACGGTGGTTGTGCCGGAGTGGCTCCGCCAGCTTTCGGCGCTGACGCGAACCTCGTCGCCGCTCGCCACCAGACGCGTCAATTGCCCCAGCGCGCTGGCCGCCCCGCGCGTGCCCGATGGCCAACCGGTCCAAGACCGAGGCGCGCTCCAGCGAGAATCCGCCAGGTTGTAGATGGGATCGCCGACGCCTAAAAACCAGCCGCCGCCTCGGGTGGGGCCTGTGGACCTGCCGAGCAGCAAGACCCCCGGCACGATCTGTATAGAATGTCGCTCCACCAGATACACCGATTTACCGCCACGGCGCTCCACCAGCGCCGCAAATGGCACCTCAAATAGAACGTCCTCCACCGAAAGGAGCCAGTCCTTCTTGGCCCTCTCATGCGAATCCAAGGGGCCGAATAGGTCCTCATATAGCCTGCGACCCGGGCCCTCCTCCTCGGGATGTTCCCCGGATAACACCGCTTGCCGAAACGTTTTCGCCTCAGCGGCGATCTTCGTCTTGGTGGGGAGTCGGTACAAATGCAGAGACTCCCGGCTCACCGCCCACACGTAGGAGCTATTCCCTTCCAGAAGAAAGGTTAGGAATAGTTCCGACTCTCCTAGTCCGGCCTGAAAATGATTAAGTGAACTCTGAATGCGAAAATTCTCGTCTTTCTTCACCGCGAAGCCGAGCCCAGCGTCCGCTTCCATTTCGGTAATTCTCAAACGGAGACTCGCGATTGCCTCGTTGGTGCGTCCTGCGGTAAGCGATCTGGACTGCTCGGCTTCCAGCTTTCCGAGCGTCTCCCAATATTCCGGGGGGAGCTTCTCGCGCCACAAGCCGGCCAATGCAAGGCTTTCGCGAAGGCTTGCCGCGCGGTTCAACTCGAGCGCTTGAAAGCCGCGCGCGGCCCAGTAGGGACTGCGTGTCCGGAGCGCTTGGTCGGCCGCCAGCTCGATAAACGAGCGATAGATTCGCTCTTGGATACCGGCGTTGGCGGCGGTGAGCGCGGAACGCGCCGGAAGTACGTTCAGTCGCCACTGGGCCGTAGCATCGATCGCTTGCGAGAAATCCTCGAGCGCCGCAGCCACTTCGCCGCGCGCCAGATGGATGCTGCCCTGCTGGTGCTTCATGAGGTAATCGGGCCATGCTGGCTTCCCTTGCCGGCCGGCTTCGACAGCGAGTTGGGTCAGACGATCAGCCTCGTTGAGACGTTTTTGGGCGAGCCGCACAGCTCCCAAGCGCCCATAGGAAAATCCGAGCTCAACCGATTTGGAAACCAACCTCAGACGATACGCTTCCAAGTACGATTTCTCAGCCTCGGCGACGGCACTGTGCGCAAACTGATCGTCGCCGAGCGAGTCCCAGCCTTGCGCCTCGTGGTAATCGTCCCCGCTCCGGCGCGCGGCTTCGATTCCTCGCCAGAAGAACGATGCGGAGCGGCCGTCGTTCTCCAAGGCGTGGAGGCGTCCGAGCTGCAGCAGCAGGGGTGGCATGAAGTACGCGGAGCCCGCTGCGAGGCCTGAGCCTTGGGCTAAACCTTCCTCGGCGGCTCGCAAAGCGGCTGGAAGGTCCCACATCTGCAAGTAAACGCTGGAGAGATTGCCGGCAATCGCACCCAGGTCGGCGGCGTCGCCAAGGGCGTTCGCCCGGTCGCGCGCATCCAGGAGCACGGCGAGCGCGCCGCGATATTCGGACAGCCCCAAACGGCAGCCGCCCACACCGATCAGGAAACGGACGGCCGCCAGTTTGTCACGACGCCGGACCGCTTCGTCAAAGCCCTGCTGATAAGCGCGTTCGGCCGAGCGCAGATCTCCCAACTTCCTGTAGCGGAGGGCATTCGCCGAGATTTCTGGATAAGCCCGATCCCACAAACGACCAGAATCAGGCAATCTGGCGGGACGGCCGGCGGGGGAGCGCGAACCGGTAATCCACAGCGCGAGGACCAGGCAGACGCCGATGAGCGCAGCCACGGTCTTCAAACCTTACCTCTTGCATACTAGCAGAAATACCCGTGATTACTATGACTTATTTCGCCAGAGGGACGCCAGTTTGGTACTAGCGCCCCCCCAAGGCCCGTTCAGCGCCTAGTTACCAGAGCCGCTCGGCGGGAAAATGATGATCGGATCACCCATGTGCGCACCCCTTTCTGCCTCCGTCGTCCACTCCATGCGGACTGCCCGTGGCTGCTTTCAAGGTACCGGGTGAATCCGGCACAAGCGCGAGGTTCAAGAGGATAAGTTACTCAAAAATTGGAAGGAAACGGATTCTAAAAAGATGCGACGGGCGTGCGACGGGCTTGGAAGAACGCGTGCTGCTGCCTGCGGCATGCGATTATCCTCATGCGCTATGGGAATCCTTGCGATTGTATTTTTGAGCGGTCATGTGGCAGTGGCTCAACGGATTGCGGTCGGAATCGAAGGCGGCTTCCGGACCACCAACGACGTTAGCGGCAGTCTGACGTCCGAGTCGAAACGCTACATCGCGGGTCCCACTGTGGACGTCCACCTCCCGCTGCGATTGTCATTGGAGTTCGACGCACTGTACCGGCGGTTCGGCTTCACTGGCTACGCACAATCGTGCTGTGCGAGATCAATCACACGGGAACGGGTGAATTCATGGGAATTCCCAATGATCCTGAAGTATCATCCTCCCGCCCGAATGGCCCAACCCTTCGTGGGCCTCGGATACGCTCCGCGCACCATCCGCGGGACGGACGTGTCGTCTACGAGCAGATCGTCGACCGCCGCGCATTCCCCAAGGATTTGTTTCGGGGGTCGGAGAAATTGCTCGCGCGGCTGAAGAGCGCCCTGGTCGCGCAGCTCCACTGATCCTGTAGAATACGGCCATGCGGACTCTCATCCTCCTGACGATGCTGGCGCTGGCGTCGACGCTCGTTTGCGCGCAGTCGCTCGCGGCCCCCGGATTCCATCACCTGCATCTGAATTCCACGAACCCGGAGGCGGCCATCGCCTTCTACACCAAACAATTCCCCAGCACGGAACGATCCACGTTCGCGGGGCAGCCGGCGCTGAAGACGGGACGTGTCTACGTTCTGTTCAACAAGGTCGCCACGGCTCCTCCGACGCCGCCAAACGGCCCGCAGACGGCGATCTGGCATTTCGGGTGGCACATCACCGATGAGCGCGCCAACCTGGCACGCTACCAGCAGGCGAAGGACGTGCAGCTCCTGCCGCTGTACACGGGCGAAGGTGACGGCTATGTTCTTGTCAGCAGCGACACGTGGCCGGGGACGGGCGGGTCGCTGGGGCTGACCGGATCGCAGATCGCCGAGGCCAAGGCCAAGGGCGTGAAGCCGGCAGGAGGCGCGGGGTTCGCCTACATGCAGGGTCCCGACAACGGGCTGATCGAGTATCAGGGCAATATGCCGCGCGAGCGTTTCAATCACGTGCACATGTATCAGGAGCAGCCGTTGTGCGCGCAGGCGTGGTACGTCGCGCACCTGAACGCGGCGCCGCGCGAGGGCGTCCCCACGCCTCCCGAATCCGATTGCAAGGCTCCCGCGCCGACTGACGTCAAAAACAATGTGAGCTGGCCGGCGCTCGAGAAGGGCGGCATGCTCCGCTCGCCCACCGGCGGCGTTCTCTTCGACGACGTCGCACTGAACTGGTACGTGAATCCGTCCTACGCTCCGGGGCCGTATAAGCCGCTGGCGCCCACGCGCGGCCAGTTGTACGATCATTTCGCGCTGAGCGTCGCGGATCTGGACGCGTGGACCGCGAAGCTCCAGAAAGAGCGCGTGAAGTTCTTGGGGAAACCCTATAAGCTGGGGGATTCACGCGCGGTGATGATCGAAGGGCCCAGCCGCGAGGCGATTGAGTTAGTGGAAGTCAAGAAATAGACCAGTCGGAGATTAGCAAGCCGCCTGTGCGGAGATCCCGGCAATGCGGGCGCTTTCCTCCCACAGCCTGCGCGCGGCCGCGTCGTCGAGAGCATTTCGGGAGAGCCGCTCCACGCGGCTCCGGTTGAAGTATTCGCCGCTGGTCGCCGCGACCTCGGGGGAGGTGGCCAGATAGAGGAGGGTCTTCGCGCCTTCTTCTGGAGAGAGCGCCCCGGACGTCGAGATGCCCCAGATCTTCGATATGCCGCCGTCCTGATGCCCGAGCCTCGTTGCGACGAATCCGGGGTGATAGCAGTTCGCCGTGACGCCGGTGCCGGCCAGGCGTCGCGCGAGCTCGCGCGTGAACAGGACATTCGCCAGCTTCGATCGCGCATAAGCCGTGGCGCCGGAGTAGCCTTTCGCGGACTGCAGATCGTCAAAATCGAGCGACGCGCCCGCGTAGGTCATCGAGGAAGTGTTTACGATCCGCGCAGGAGGAGACGCACGCAGGCGATCGAGCAAACCGAGCGTCACCACGAAATATGCCAGGTGGTTCAGGGCGAAGGTCATCTCCAGGCCGTCTTCGGTCTCGCGGCGGCGGGTGAACGCGCCTCCCGCATTATTAATCAACACGTCAATGTTAGGTTCGGCCGCGGCGATTTCCGATGCCACGCGCTTCATTTCCGAGAGCCGCGAGAGGTCGGCGAAGTGAACCGTGTGCTCGCCGCCTGGATTTCCAATGCCGGGATGGCTCGCGCGCAGGCCGTCGAGACTCGCGGCAGCACGCCCGCGATCGCGCGCGATCAGCACGATGCGGGCGCCCGTAGCCGCAAGTTCCTCGGCCGCCGCCTGCCCGATGCCGGAGGTGGCGCCAGTGACGACGATTACTTTCCCGCGCAATTTCTTGTCCTTTGAAAAATAAGTCTAGCAGGCCGACCGGGTGGGACTAGGCGAGATTCATGCGCTCCAGCAGATTCACGAAGCGCGGATCGGAGCGGATCGGCTCGTAGCGCGGATCCACCTTGAGCAGACACAGCATGGGGCATTGATCCGTGTATGCCTGCTCCAGTTCCTCAAACACGCGTTCCCATTCGCCCAGTCCCGCGTAGACGGCGAGCCGGCTCATGGGAGATACATAACTGGTCTTAGCCAACGAATCCAACTCCCCCAATGCGTCGCGCGCGGCGGCGGCGTTTCCGGCTCGGCCGTAAACCTCGCCCAGGGCTGCCAACCGGTTGGCGCCGAACGGCCCGGCCGGCAGCTCCAGCAATTGTGCGCTGGCTTCTTCAAACCGCGACTGACGAAGATAAGCGTAGGCCAGCATGTATTGCGCCTCCCGAAAACTGGGATCCAGATCGAGCGCCGTCTTGAACGCATCGAGCGCCTTGTCGTATTGCCGCTGAAAGTAGTGAGAAAATCCTTGGCGCTGAAAGCTAAACTGCGAAAGCGGGTCCAATTCGAAGATCTTATCGATTTCGGCCTGCAGCTCCTGAAGCTGCCCCCGGCACATGAGATGAGTAGCGTAATATGCGCGCGTGGTCATGTTGCTGGGCTGCAGCTCGATGGCCCGTTTCATAAGCCGCGCACCTTCCTCCCAGCGATACTCTACGAGGGAGGCCAAGACTCCGAGCATCGCGTAGGCCCCGGCCAGGGATCCATCCAGGCGCAAGGCTTCGAGGGCGGCCTGCTGCGCGCGCGGAATCCCTTCGCCCGGCGGAATCACGCTCCAGAAGGCCAGGTACCCGTAGACATTGGCAAGCCCCACGTAGGACGGCGCGTGACCGGGAAAGAACGCGATGGCGCGCTCGAACTCCTCCACGGCTTTCCGCACGCCGCCTTGCGTTACGTGGTGCCAGTGGTGGCGTCCCCTCAAGTAGGCGTTGTGAGCTTCCACGTTCCACTTGGCGCGGCCGGAAACTCGCTGCGCCGGTGCGAGCGATACGTGCAGCGAATCCGCGACATGCCGCGCGATCTCCTCTTGAACCGCGAAAACGTGGGCGGCTTCGCGATCGAACCGGCCGGACCACAGCAGCGTCCCCTTCGCCGCATCGATGGCCTTCACCGAGATCCGCATGCGATCTCCGGCCTTTCGCACGCTTCCCTCGATCACCGTTCCCGCGCCGAGCCGTTCGCCGATCTCGCGGACGTCGGCGCTTACGCCCTTGAAGTGGAAAACCGATGTGCGCGCCACCAGCTTCAACTGGGGGCAAAGGGCCAGCGTATCGAGAATCTCTTCGGTCATGCCGTCGCTGAAGAACTCCTGGGACGGATCGGAACCGACGTTTAGGAACGGAAGAACGGCCACCGTTCGCGGATGCATGGATGGACGTTCCTGTTGGGTCGATGGGGCCACCGATAGCGGCGGTACCGTCGGCGCCGAATACCGGAAGGACGGAACGTAGCTTCCCTGCTGGAATTCGATCCGGACCGGGTCGGCCGAGCCCAGCTCCTGGTAGTATTGGCCCAGCTTCCGGCGCAAGCGGCCGGCCTCCACGCGCACAATCGAATCGATCCGCGGGTCGAAATCCCGTCCCCGGTCGAAGACGTCGCGCCCCAGTGCGTATTCCTTGATCTGATCCGTCTTGCCCGCCAGTGTCCGTTCCACCGTCAGGCGCAGGAACCGGCGCAGACGCTCCGATTGCACGAAGATCCTGCTTTCCAGGATTCTCGCCAATTGAGCCCGAATTTGGCTGGCCGAAGGTTGGCTAGGCCGGTCGTGACCCGCGGCGAGATCGATGGATCTGCCTGCCATCGCTGTTGCAACCTTCTTTCAGAGGGGTCTGGTTAAGGGTAGCACGCGCCAGCGTTTCCCGGACTTCCCGCGGGGCGCTTCCGTTAGCTAACGGTTAGCTTACTTTTATCTTTCGCACGCAGGCCCCATTCTGGAGCTGGTGCCGTCCTGGAGGCGAGCGGTGCGTGTCGGAGCCACGTTAAACAAGGCGTCTTCCCGATATTTCCTCCGAGTATTGGTGATGGATCGCGGCCGCTCAGCGCTGACGAATCGAAATGCCAGACGAAATTTCATCGAGAACCGTGGACTTAAACGCAGTGGTCGCAGAGGTCGCGAAGCTGATTCGTCTGATCGGCGGCGATAAGGGGGCCGCGCGAATGGTGCTGGATCCCGGGTTGGGCCGGATCCAGGTTGACCTGCGGCTGATCGATTGGATTCTGGTGAGCCTGGCCACGCGCGCGCTTGGCGCGATGGCCGAGGGAAGGGCACTGGCCATCTCTACCGCGAACAGGGAACTGGGACCAGCCGCAGCCCACGAGATGAACGTCCCGCCGGGCCCCTACGTGCAAGTCGAATTCACGCTGGCGGGCACCGGGATGCAAGTGCCGTCCGTCGTCCGTGAAATCGTCCAGCGCCATCACGGGGCCGTCGTGACGCGCGGTGACGGCGGAGCCGACACGGTCGCGGTCCTGTTTCCCAGGGTCACGGAGGAGCCTTCTTCAAAACCCCCCTCTTCCGGCCGGAAACCGACGGGACCCCTGATTCTCGTGGTTGACGATAAACCCGGAGCTCGGGAATTGACCCGCCGTTTGTTGGACGACGCTGGCTATTTGGTGCTGGAGGCCGCCGGCCGGGAGGAGGCCGAGGTAATCCTGCACGCCTGCCAGGTCGATTTGGTGATTGCGCCCGCTGCGCACAAGCAATCGCTGGCGAAAGATTATCCGAATGTCAGGACCATCTCCGCCCAGGACGCGACGACGAGCGTTCTGCTCGAAACCGTCCGCCGGGAGGCGGGCGAGCCCCGGCGCTAACAGCGAGCTCGCACAAAGGGAGTTGGCCCCTGCGCAATACGGAGAAGCGCGACCCTTCGGCAGCGCCTCTCGATTCCCACGCGCACCTGACCTCGATTTACTGTCCGACCGCGAAGCAATACAGCAGCCCCGCGCCGCCCGTGCGCACCAGGGCGTCCTGACTGCAGCCGGCGCTGGGATGCGCCGCGTTCCACGACGCGTTGGGCCCGCCCGAGCGGTCGAAATGGCCCAGCATCGCCGTACCCGTGTTGTCGCTGGTCCAGTTGTTGCAGGTGTGGTCGGCGCTATCGGTGAAGGCCCGGCCATCCGGCTGCGACCCGGTCAGGATGTCGTGCTGATTGGGGTTGTCGCCGAAGCCTTTAATCGTGTTTCCCTTCTCGTCGAGCACGGTCGCTTTGCTCACCGGAGCGCCTACGCGCGCCTGCTCCAGCGTGTCGCCGTGCAGATCGGAAAGATTCTGCGCGATACGCTGGCCCTTGGCATTGAACCACGGCCCGTTGCCGATGCGGTCTCGCGCGTTCACGGCGTTGGGACCCTGGGTGCTCATATACGCGTGCCAAGTGCGGTTGCCCGCGCCCGCGTCGGCGGCTTTCATCTGGCAAAACTGATCTGCGCCCGCGACGCCGCCGTAGTTGGCTCCATCGCCCTTGGGCGTGCTGGTGACGAAGAACGACATCGGCGGAGGCGGACCTTTCTTGTCGCCGCCCTGCGCCATGGCAAGCGGTGCGCCCAGGGCCAGCAGGGCCGTGGCGCCGAAAAGAATTCTGGAAAGCGTCATGATTTTTTCTCCTTGGATTCAGCGGCAGGAAACAGCGTAGCACAACGGCAAGACGGCAGACTGGTGGCGGGCCGTTGGTCCGCGCGGCGCGGTTCGACGGGTCGGAGATTTCACAACCGTTGGCGATTTATCGGTTAGAATGGCCATACGGTGATTTAACCCGTCCGCTGACGATTCCGAATAGGATGGGCGAGTGAGAACGAAGGAGAGGAAATGGCCACAACTACGGCGACCCGATGGGCGCTCAAAGGCCGGGGTTACGAGTTTTGCAACTGTGACTTCGGCTGCGGCTGCAACTTCGGCGGCTTCCCAAACTCGAAGGACGGGAGCTGCCGGGCCCTGGTGGGGATGGTTATAGAGAGCGGCTCGTGCGGCGGTGTCGATCTCGCTGGGGTGAAGTGCGCGGCGGTTGTCGCCTGGCCCAAGGCCATTCATGAGGGACACGGCCAGTGCGTCTTCGTGGTGGAGCCGGCCGCGACGGACAAGCAGATCGAAGCGCTCGCCCAAATCTTCACCGGGAAACTTGGGGGCATGCCCTGGGAGCTTCTAGGGCCGACTTTTGAAGTCAGCGGGCTGGTGAAGGCCAACATTTCGATCGAGGGGAGCGGCCCCAAGAGCACCTTCAAAGCGGAGGGTGTCGGCGAGGGTCGCGGCGACACTTTCAAGAACCCCGTCACTGGCGAGGACCATCTGGCCAATATCGACCTTCCAGACGGATTTATTTGGAAGAAGGGGCAATGCGGTCAGGGGACGTTTCGGGCCAGCGCGGGCGGTGTGTCGGTGGAGGCCGAGAAATCCAACTGGATTCTGTACAGCTTCGACTGGGCGAACGCATAAATCCAGAGCACAGTTCCATGGAGACGATCCTTCGACGCGAACGGCTGATCGTCGGTGGCTGCCTTGCCGCGATGGTGCTGGTTGCCTGGTCGTACCTCCTGCACTCTAAGGCGACGATGGCGGATATGGACATGCCCGGCATGGTCATGCCGTGGGGACCGATGAGCGTCCTCCTGCTCTTCGTGATGTGGGCCGTGATGATGGTCGCCATGATGGTGCCATCCGCCGCGCCGATGATTCTGGGTTTTCTCAACGTGAACCACCGCCGGCAGGCGACCGTCCGGCCGCTGGTGCCGGTCGGCGTCTTTCTTTTTGGTTACCTCGCGGTGTGGACCGGGTTCTCCGCAGTCGCGACGCTGGCCCAGTGGGGTTTGCATAAGGCCGCGCTCCTCTCACCCGCGATGGCGGCGACCAGTCCGGTTCTTAATGGCGGGCTGCTTCTCGCGGCGGGCGTCTTCCAATGGACTCCGCTCAAGCGTGCCTGCTTGAAGGGTTGCCGCTCGCCCCTCTCCTTTCTGATGAGCGAATGGCGCGACGGTACGGCGGGCGCTTTCGTCATGGGATTGCGGCATGGTTCCTACTGCCTTGGGTGTTGCTGGATACTGATGGCCCTGCTCTTCGTGGCAGGCGTCATGGATTTGTTGTGGGTCGCCGCGATTGCGCTCTTCGTGATGGCCGAGAAGATCCTCAAACGGGGGGAGCTGTTCGGTCACGTCACTGGAGTAGCGCTGGTGGCCGCCGGTGTCGCGCTCATGGTCCGGCACTGGTAGGATCTGCATCGCTTTTTCCCGAGGACGAGCAATCCGGAGAAGCCCGTCCCCGGTGCGCTATCTTCGAGTAGTTGCCATGACCGATCCCAGCCGAGTCTCTCCCGTCATCGATTTTCACGCCCACGTCCTCGATCCCGATGTTTTTCGCCGGACGATTCAGTACAGCGTCGCCACCGGCTTCGGCGCGCGTCCCATGCCCTTGCCGGACAAGAACTCGCCGGCTTGGAAAATGTTCGGCGGCATGCTGGATGCCGGCGTGCAGCTCCGCGACATGGACTCGAAGGGCATCGATATCGGCGTGCTCTCTACCGCCACCGTCGTGCAGAGCACCTGGTGGGCTCCGCCCGCGCTTGCGGCCGAGCTCGACCGCCGCGCGAACGAAGGCATCGCCGAATGGGTGGAGCGCTATCCCGCGCGGTTCACCGGCTCTTTTACGATTCCCCTGCAGGACGTGGACACGGCGCTCAAGGAGATGGATTACGCCGTCTCGCGCCTCAAGATGAAGCTCGCCAACGTGTCCTCCAACATCGGCGGGGTGTACCTGGGCGATCCCAAGATGCGGCCCTTCTGGGAAGCCGCCCGCTCGCTCGGCGTCACCGTTCTGATTCACCCGCACGGCGTCACCGATCCCAAGTTTCAGAAGTTCGCCTTGTGGAACGGCGTCGGCCAGCCCATCGAGGAGACCCTGGCGATGGCGTCGCTGATCTACGAAGGGATCTTCGATAGTTTCCCCGAAGTGAAAGTCGTGATCGTCCATGGCGGCGGCTACCTGCCGCACTACTACGGCCGCCTGGATCGCAACGCGACCGCGCATCCCATCAGCATGCAGAACATCAAGCGTCTGCCCAGCGAGTACGCGCGCTCGGTCTATTACGACAGTTGCGTCTACGCGCCCAGCGTTCTCGAAGCGCTGATCGAGCGCGTGGGCGCCGATCGCATCGTTTTCGGCACCGACTATCCCTTCGGCGAGCAGGACCCCGTCGCGAACATCCGCAAGACCAAAGGCCTCTCCGACGCCGATTTCCAGGGCATCGTCAGCGGAACGGCCGCGGGAATCTTAGGCCTCGCGAGCGCCTGAAATCGAGACACGCTTAGCCGTTCTCGGAGGGCGATGCAAGCGCCTCGACGTACCAATTTCGCCCCCCTTTGAACGCCCGTACCTCCTTCCGCTCGGCCAGGAGCGGAATCACATACGACAGTACGATAGGCGTCAATTTGTAATCATCCATAATGGCCTTGCCAATGGAGTTTGGCATCAGTGGATCGTAGATTGCACCCATCAAAGCGGGCCCTTTTCGCTTCATAATCTCCGCCCTGATCTTATCAATGCTTTCGCGGGTAATCCGAAGCGGTTGCGACCTCTCAAATAAGATCTCGAGTCCCGAATCAATCGAACCCCGGTACTTGAACTCCTTCCCTGTCACGGTCTCCGAATTTCGGACGGCGCTGCCCCCGGCTTCCGTCTGCGAAGAGAGACTCTGCCGGGCACGCGCTGCTAACGACTCGACGAGTCCACGGTCCGCGCCGGGCAGCGAGGCGACGTACGCAAGCAGGGCGCGTTCAAGAATTGCAAATGCCGGCTGCTGGTGTATGGCTGCAAGCGCCTCCAGCCTGAGCTTCGTCTCAAGCGACAGCGTGACCGGAGCAGAACGCTGCAAGCGTCGATTTGGGAAATCTGTTTCTTCTTATCGCCTTTGTCAAGAGTACAAGAAAGACTAGAAAGCAATATCTGCATTGATGGCTCACGCCCTTTTTCAGCAGTCACACCTTTCCCGCGCCCGAATTTGTCCGTCTTTTCAGTCTCTTACCGTTTCAATTCCCCAACCAAAGCTACGCCTGCGGTGTACCTTGTAGTCGAAGAGTTCCGGGTTCTGCCATCGGAAGCCGGGCCACGAAACGCGTACGAGTACTCGAGTCACCGTCGCGTTCAGCGTAAACAGAGCGCCTTGTGCCTTTGGAGCGATGAGCCGAGAGTCGCGAGCGTTACAGCACCGAGGTCGCTGCGTCAGTGCCGACCGAGGGTCACTTGCGTTAGTGTGAACCCACGCCGTTGCGGGCAAATAAACGGCTGCGCCTGTCGCGTAACAAAACGGCAGCCCGCCTATCGCGCGGGTTAACAACCGCAGGAAGCGCGCTTCCGAATAAAAGGAGTCAGGAGACAGAAGTCAGGAGACAGGAGCCAAACGGCAGAGGCCGAAGATCGAATTCAAAAATCAAGAATCAGAAGTCACAAAAATCAGACGTAAGGAAACAGGGAACTCTCCCGACCTCTGACGTCTATTTCCTGACCTCTTGCCGCTGCTGGCCACCGACCACGCGTTGTTTGCGTCCGTTCCGGACCGGCCACTGGCCACTTCATGTAAGGCCGTAGTGTCTCTATTCGACCCCCTTTTGCTCGAACGCCCGTTCGACTAGAATCGTGGGTAAAGAAACCGATTCGAATCGAATTCATGACAATGAGACCTGTATTTTCGTTGTGGCTGATCGCTCTCGCGGCGAGCGGACTTTATGGGCAATCCGGTCAAGAAAAGCCTGTTACGGAGTTCATGGGCCGGAAGGTAACGCTCACAGAGCCCGCGCTAGCTGCGGATGGTCTTTCCTCTCAAGGTCCAGCGACGGTCTGTCTTGAGGCCCCGCCTCGCCGGCAATGCTTTACGCCGCCCCAGGACTTTGGAAGATTCCCCAGCCTGACAGTCGTGGAGTTGAAGAAGGGAATGTCCGCCCTCTTCTTCTCAGCGGCGAGCGGCGGAGTGAGTGGGTTTGCGATTCGGTACGCTATATTACAGCCCGGCGCTGGAAAGGATCTGGAGGACCTTTTATGGTCGGGTTCTGATTCGGGTGTAACGCTCTCCGATCAAAGCGAGGACGCCTTATGGAAGGAGCCTTCCATCTCCGAGGCCCCGATATTCCTAACGGCCGAGAGATTTTGGGGTCCTGAGGAACCCCACTTCGGTGACTTCCGTTTCATGGTTTCCACGTATCTGCTGAGGTTTCGGCCAGACTCGGAGTCCTTCCATTACGATTTGGAAGATCAGTATTTAACCGCGAGAAGGTACCCAACCGTCTTTGTCGGCACCGAAAGACCCAGCCTCTTGGATTCCGAAAAGCCCGAGATCCTCGCACGCCTCAAGCGGGTCAAAGCCGAAGCGGAACGTCAAGCCCGAACGCCCCGCTAGACTAAACCTTGTGCGCATCCTCATCTCCGCGGGCGAAGCCTCGGGCGACCTCTATGCTTCCCGCGTGGTCGAGGCTCTGAAGCGCCGGAATCCCGGCGCCGGCCTGTCCGGCGCAGATTCTTCAGGTGTCGAATTTTTCGGCTGCGCCGGGCCGCGCATGCAGGCCTCGGGCGTCCGGGCCATCGTCGATCAGCGGTCGCTCGCCGTGGTCGGCATCGTGGAAGTGCTGGCGCACATCCCCCGCATTTATCGGGAATTCCGCAAGCTGGTTCGCGCGGCCGGGCGCGAGCGTCCCGACGTCGCCGTGCTCACCGATTCCCCGGATTTCCACCTGCGGCTCGCCAAGAAACTGCACGCGCGCGGGATTCCCGTCATCTACCTGATCGCCCCGCAGGCCTGGGCGTGGCGCAGCGGCCGGACCAAGACGATGAGCCGTGTTCTGACGCGTCTGCTATGTATTTTCCCTTTCGAAGAGGCCTTCTTCCGCGAGCGCGGCGTCCCCGCGACGTTCATCGGGCATCCACTCGCCCGGATGGTCAAGCCGTCGATGTCCCGGGCGGAATTCTGCGCGAAATTCGAAATCAACCAAAACGAGCGGATCGTCGTGCTGCTCCCCGGCAGCCGCCACGGCGAGGCCACCAGGCACATGCCGTATTTGGTCCACGCGGCCAGGTTGATCTCAGCGACGCTGAGATCGAAAAACCGGCAAGTTCGGTACGTACTGGCCTTGCCCCCCGGATTTGGGGCCAAAACCGCAAATTTCTGGGAACCCGCGCGCGCCGCGTCCATCCAAGTAATAGAAGGATTCACTTGGGATTGCCTCGCGCAGGCGGAGGTGGCGCTGGCGGCCAGCGGCACGGTGACCATCGAAGCCGCTCTGGCCGGCACCCCCATGGTGACCTTTTACCGGGTAAACGCGATAACTTGGTTATTGGGGCGCTGGATGGTCCAGGCGCCGTTCCTGTCCATGGTGAACCTCGTGGCCGGGCGCCGCGTTGCCGCCGAGCTGATCCAGAACGATATGACGGCGGAGGCCATCGCCAGCGAAGCCCTGCGGCTGCTGGAGGACGGGAAAGCGCGTGATGCGATGCGCGTGGACCTGGCCGAGGTGGCCGCGAAATTGGCGAGTCCAGCCGATCCCATGGAGACGGCGGCCGAATGGATCGAGAAGGCGGTCGTGGAGAGTAAAGACGGGGCCCGCAAAGACGGGGCAGGCAATGACGGAGAACGCAAGTGATGAAGCGGTTCGAGCGGGGTGACGGGTTGACGGGTGTGCGACGGCAGGCGATGTCGAGCACGGCCTCGCTCGCGTTCGTGCTGGCCGCGACGACGGCGATGACTCCGGCGATCGCGCAGGAGCGCCGCGCCGCTCAGCAGCAGCGCCTCGACGTCCAGAGCTACGCGATCGACGCCACCATCAATCCCCAGGCACAGACCATTTCCGCCACCGTGCAAGTGACCTTCATCCCGGGCGACAACACCTCCAACGTTTCTTTCGAGCTCAACAACGCGCTGAACCTGAATCGCGTGACCGACGCCGATGGATCGCAGCTTTCCGCGTCGCGCTACCAGGAAGACATGAGCGTGCGCGTCGCACTCCCGAAGCCGCTGGAGCGCGGCAAGCCCGCGACGCTGACGTTCGTGTACGGGGGCAAGCTCACGGGTCAGGAAGAATCGCCGGTGTTCGGCATCAAGTTCGCGGCCGTCACGCCCGACGTCGCTTACCTGATGTATCCGGCGCGCTGGTTTCCCGTCAACGATTACACGGTGGATCGCTTCACTTCCGATATGAAAGTAACCGTGCCGGACGGTTATCGCGTCGTCGCGAGCGGCAACGGCGTCGCGGTAAGCGGAGCTCCGGCCGGCATGCGGACGGAGCGCTATCAATTCACCCAGGCGTCCTTCCCGGGGAGCCTCGCGGTGGTGCGCGGCGAGCCTCGCACGATCTCCGCCGACGGCGTCAGCACGCAGTTTTATTTCCGCCAGGGCGCGGATATGGCCAGCGCCTACGGCAGCGAATTCGGGCGCGCGATGACTTTTTTCACCGACGCCTTCGGCCTCCCGTATCGAAGAAATCTGACGGTGGTCGAGACCGGCGACGGCGCCCCCAACGGCTATGCGGCTCCCGGCGTGGTGTTTCTCTCGCCGAAGGGCATCGGCAAGCAGGTCGGCATGAAGTTAGTGGCGAATGAAGTGGCGCGGCAGTGGTGGGAAGCGTTGCTTTCGCCCGCGACGCGCAATCACATGTGGATCGAAAACGGCCTGGCGCGTTATTCCGAAATCATGTATCTGGAGCACGTCAACGGAGCCGGGGCGCTGGACACGGAAATCCACGATACCTACGTCGAGGCGCTAACGGTGGATCAGCCGCCGCTGATTCAATCGGCGCGGCTGGAGGATTACTCGCCGGAGTTCTGGGCGGAGACCGCCAACAAGGGCGCGGCCGTGCTGAATATGCTGCGCATGATCGCCGGCGACGAAAATTTTGAGAAGATCTTGAAAGCCCTGCCGGAGCGGTTCGCGTGGAAATCCATCAGCACCGACGATTTCCGGAAGGTCGCCGAGGAGTTCACCGGGCAGAGCCTGCAGGGATTCTTCCTGCAATGGATCGAATCGAGCGGCGCGCCGGAATTCAAAATGGAGTACACGGTTTTCCGCACCCAGAAGGGATTCCGCGTGGTGGGCAAAGTGTCGCAGGACCTGGACACGTTCCGCATGCCCGTGCTGCTGCGCGTCGAAACCGAAGGCAACCCCGAGGAAAAGACCATCGAGGTGGTGGGCACTTCCTCCGAGTTCGCAATGGAAACGTTCGGCAAACCCAAGAGCGTCACGCTCGATCCCAAGGGGTCGGTGCTGCGCTTCGATAGCCCCATGCGCGTGGCCGTCGCGATCCGCCGCGGCGAGCAGTTCACCGAGGTCGGCGAATATTCGGACGCCCTGAAGGAATATCAGAAGGCCGTCGACGTGAAGCGCAACAGCTCGCTGGCGCATTACCGCATCGCCGAGCTCTTCTTCCTGCAGAACAACTACCAATCGGCCGCGAACGAATTTCGCGAAGTGCTCAACGGCGATCTCGATCCCAAGTGGACCGAAGTGTGGGCGCACATCAACCTGGGCAAGATTTTCGACATCACCGACCAGCGCGACCGCGCGGTGAACGAATATCGCCAGGCCACCCGCACCAAGGACAACACGCAGGGCGCCCAGGAAGAGGCGGCGAAGTATATCAACGCCAAGT
The DNA here is from genome assembly GCA_035934795.1 of Bryobacteraceae bacterium. Taxonomy (GTDB): domain Bacteria; phylum Acidobacteriota; class Terriglobia; order Bryobacterales; family Bryobacteraceae; genus Palsa-187. Next base: position 73,116 of record DASYXM010000085.1, read on the forward strand.
ACCAGCGTCCGCCGAGCAACAACTGAGACAGATCAGCATGGACGAAATTCTTTTTCAAGTCGAATCGGATCACGGCGTCCTGGTCGCCTCGTGGGACGCCCCCACGGGCGGCGGGATCACCACGCAGGGTAAGGACCTGCGGGATCTGCAGGAACAGGTGACCGACGCCGTACGCTGTCACTTTGACGCTGAAAACGTTCCGCGCAGAATCCGGTTTCATTTCGTCGCCGATCCCGTTCTGATTGATCGATGAAACTTCCCCGCGGAGTGCAGGGAGCCGACGTCGTTCGCGCCCTTGAGAGGCTGGGGTTTTCAGCCGTCCGTCAAACCGGCTCGCATGTCAGGCTCGTTCGCGGAAGCCTGCGCGTGACCGTTCCTCATCACGAATCGCTTGCCCCGGGGACCTTGAAGAGCATCCTTCGGCAGGCCGAAATCGATCTGGAAACTTTCGCGAAGAACCTATAGCTCCCTACTTCAGCCCCGCCTGCCAGTGGACCACCACGGTCAGTGGAACCGCGTTCGGGGCGCCGGAGATTTCCTCCACCAGGAAGCGCTGGCCATCGGCAGTGACGTCGTAGGGGGAGTTGGTAAAACGAGTCGCGGCAGTAGCGAACAGTTCGCGCGGTGTATCCATCTCGACGCCCGTGGTGGCTGGCCGGATGCCGGCGGCCATCATCTTGACATCCGGTGACAGGAAAAAAAGCTCCCTGCCGTCCCCGCGCCACACGGGCGCCACCCCACCCTGGCTGGACACCTGCCATTTGCCTCTCGGCGCGGAGGGCGCTCCAGGGAACGCCTGCACGTAGACTTCTAACCTGCCCGATTCGCTCGACACATAAGCGACCCATTTGCCGTCGGGGGAGAAGCGGCCGGCAAGATCGTCAAATGGAGTTTGCACTACCGGCACTGACTTACGCTCGCCTTCCAGCGGCAGCGCCCAAAGATCTCTGGACGTTTTCCCGCCGACCTCTTCAAAGAGGAGATACCGGCCGTCGCGGCTCCAGTCTGTTAAACCCTTGTCACCGGGGTCGCCGGTGAGCTGCTCGTCCTGCCCCGCGCCTCCCGAATCCTTGCGATAGAGCTGGAAGGACCCGCTGCGATTGGAGTTGAAAGCGATCTGGCGGCCATCCGCCGCCCAAGCGGGAGCCAGGTCCGTCATGGGATCGAAGGTGAAGCGGGTCCATGTATTGCGAGCGAATTCCAGCAGCCAGACATCAGCGTTTGCGGTGCTTAAACTCGGCCGGCGGCCAATGGCGAGGCGCTTTCCGTCCGGAGAAAGCCGCAGGGAGCTGTAGACGTCTTCGGGCGCCGCCTCTCCCAGGCGTTTCCCGTCGCGCGCGATCCACACCAGCTTGGTTTTTTGGGCAATCCCTGTCCGGTACGCCAGCACACCGGCGTCGGAGGTCCAGAATGCGGCACGCGGGCCGTTCAGCGAAAGGTCTTCGGCGATCGGCGTGGGATCTCCCTCCAGGCGTAGGTTCGCCGCGTCGAAGCGCTGGGCCAGCAGAGTCTGTTCCCGGATCCACAGCAAGGCGCCGGGGCTGCCGTCCACGGGCGGCGCATAGAGCGCTTTGGCGGCGGTCCTCACCACCAGCGCGCGGTCCTGCGGGCGATCCACGGAATTGGCGTACATCCCTTGCGTGTTTGGATTGGCGCTTTCGACGAAATACAGGAAATGTTTGCCATCGGGAAGGAATTGTGGATAACCGTGGCCGCCTTCCTGCCGTGCAGCGTCGGATCTGGTCAGAAGCGCCGGCACACCGCCTGAGGCTGACACGCGGTGCAGCCCGTCCGGTTCTCCAAACAGGATCACGCCGTCGCGGCTCCACGCGCCGCCCACCGATCCAAATCCGGCGAGGGACGCATCGCATACCACCAGGGGCGCTCCGCCGGCGATTTCAACGCGTTTCAACTTGCCGCCCGCGAAGAACGCAACTGATTTGCTGTTCGGAGACCAGAACGGGAAGTTGGCGCCATCGGTACCGGGCAGGGGCCGCGCAACCTGCGAATCCAGGGGCCGCAGCCACAGCATGGCAGCCGCGGAGCCGGAGGCCGCTCCGAAGACCAGGAAGCGTCCGTCGGGCGAAATCGCCGTTGCCGCGAAGGAATTCGTAAAGACCGTCTCGGGCGGAGCGAGCAACGTGAATTGCGTCGCGAGCGGCGTGCGCGCCGGGCGGGTCAGAAAATATCCAGCGATCCCCGCTGCCGCGAGCGTCATCAACGCAGCGATGGAAGGCCATAGCCATTTGCGCCGCTGCGTCCCGAGCGGAACGGCCTCCTCTGGTGCCGGCCCTTCTTCCAGCAACTCCCAAACGTCGCCGATGTCGCGCAGCCGCTTGGCCGGATCTCTTTGCAGGCACCGTTTGAGCAGACGCCGGACCTGGGGCGGCGCTGGAGTCCAATCGGGTTCGTGCCGGAGCACCGCCGCGAGCGTGTCCGTGACATCGTCGCCTTGGAACAGCCGGCGCCCGGTCAGCATCTCATACAGCACCACGCCGAAGGCCCAAATGTCCGCGCGCTTGTCGACGTTCTTGCCCCTCGCTTGCTCGGGGCTCATGTAGGCTGCCGTTCCCAGGATCATGCCCACTTCGGTCATGCCGATGGTGAGGGTCGGGGAGTTTTCTCCGGCGGACGCGGGCGCGGAGGCGATTTTCGCCAAACCGAAGTCGAGCACCTTCACCGTGCCGTCGGCCTTGACCTTGATGTTGGCGGGCTTCAGGTCGCGGTGGGTGATGCCTTTTTCGTGCGCCGCATCGAGCGCGCTGCCAATTTGCCGCGCGATCGCTAACGCGTCATCCAGCGGGATCGCGCCGCCCTTGAGACGCTCGGCGAGCGTGGGTCCTTCCACCAGCTCCATGACCAGATAGTTGGGTCCGACGTCGTAGATCGCACAAATGTTGGGATGGTTCAGCGCGGCGACAGCGCGCGCCTCTCGCTCGAAGCGCTCGCCGAACTGTTCTTTGGAAGTCTTGATGGCGACCTCGCGGCCGAGCCGCGTGTCGCGCGCCTTCCAGACCTCGCCCATACCTCCGGCGCCGAGAGGCGTAAGAATCTCGTAGGGCCCGAGCTGGTCGCCGGCAGAAAGCGGCATCTAGTCGAGAATTCTAGCGTAGTTCGCGATCCGCAGTAGAGACGCGCCGAAAAACCTACCGGACGATCGGCTCCGGGATCGCCTCGCCGTCGGCGCGCGGGTCCGACGCCGCGTAGTTGGTCTTGGTCGTGGAATTGTGCAGGATGGCCTGGCCGCGCCCCATTTCCTGCGTGTATTCGCGGCGGATCCGGATCTCGTGGCCGCGTTCGGAAAGCTGCTGGAGCGTGGCGGCGGGGACGCGCACCTCAATCGACACGTCGCAGCCATTGGCGTTGCGCTTGGTGAAGCGCGGCGATTCCAGGGCCTCCTGGATGTTCATGCCGTAATCGACGACGTTCGAGGCGAACTGCGCGTGCGCCAGCGGCTGGTTCATGCCGCCCATGATGCCGAAGCCGATGTGCTGGTCGCCGCGCTCCATGAACGCAGGGATAATCGTGTGGTACGGCCGCTTCCCTCCGGCGAGCACGTTGGGATGACGCGGATCGAGTGTAAACAGCGCGCCGCGATTTTGCATGATAAAGCCCATGCCCTCGGCCGTCAGGCCGGAGCCGAACTCCGCGTACACGCTTTCGATCCAGCTCGCGATGTTGCCGTCCTTATCGACGGCGGTGAGGTAAGTGGTGTTGCTTCCGATGGGATCGCCGTTGGGAACCTCGCAGTTGGCTCGCTTGGGATCGATCAGCGCGGCGCGTTTCTTAGCGTAATCTTTGGACAGCAGGCGATCGACGGGGACGTCGTAGGTTTGCGGATCGGCGTTATAGCGGCGGACGTCGGCGTAGGCGAGCTTCATGGCCTCGATGCGCTTGTGCATTTCCAGCGGGCTGAAGGCGCCGAGCGGCGTCGCGGGCGTCACCTCCATGATGTTGAGCATCTCCAGCGCGGCGAATCCCTGGCCGTTGGGCGGCAGCTCGTAAATCTTCCAGCCGCGGTAATCGATCGAGATGGGCGTCACCCATTCGGAGGAGTAGCTCGCGAGATCTTCTGCGGTCATGGTGCCGCCGAGCTTGTGCGAGGTCTTCAGAATCGAGGCGGCGATTTCGCCCTTATAATAAGCCGCGGGTCCCTGATCGGCGATCAGGCGCAGCGCGTGCCCGATATCGGGATTCTTGAATAAATCGCCGACCTTGGGAGCCTTGCCGTTGGGCATGAACACGCGCATGGATTCGGCATGATCTTTGAGCGAGCTCGCCGAGGCGACCCAGGATTCCTGAATGGCCTCAGTCACGGGGAATCCCTGCTCGGCGTACGCGATCGCGGATTGGAACAGATCCTTCCACGGGAGCTTGCCGTAGCGCTGATGCAGCTTGGCCCATCCCTCCACCGCGCCCGGCACGGTGAAGCTGTGAATCCCGCGGCCCGGCATCGTCTTGATGCCCTGCTTCGCCAGGAATTCGGGAGAGAGCGCCTTGGGCGCCGGACCGGAGGCGTTGAGGCCCACCAGCTTGCCGGCGCCGGCTTCCCAATAGATCACGAAGAGATCGCCGCCGAGGCCGGTTTTCATCGGCTCGACCACGGCGAGCACGGTATTGGCGGCGATCGCGGCGTCGACGGCCGATCCGCCCCGGGCCAGGATCTGCGCGGCGGCCGACGAAGCTAGCGTCTGGCTGGTGGCGGCGATGCCCTGTTGCGTAATCACCATCGAGCGGCCGTAATTGCGTCCCTGGGCTAGGAGGGGCACCGACGGGAGGAGCGCCAGGGACGTGAGAGCGGCGAGAATTCTCATGATGGGGGCATTTTAACACCGGACGCCGCAGAGTCGGCCCCTGGTGGCGCGCTAGAGGATATATCATGGCGCCCACCCTAGGGATGATATGCTCCTGATTATGGATTGGACCACTAGCAGGTTGCGGAAAAAAGGCGGATTCCGACGTGACGCCGGAACAGACTGCGTCGTCTATGTTTTATGCGAGGCGACGACCAACAACAAAGTGGAGTGTTCAGCTATATCTCGGCGGAGCAGCGGGTCCCGCAGAAC
>DASYXM010000086.1:0-5051 GCA_035934795.1 Bryobacteraceae bacterium
CCATCGCAGGACTGCGTAAGACTCGCCACCGAGGAAAGCGGCGGGTCGCATGGATGTTCACCTTCGCGGCGGCGGCTTACAATCTGGTGCGCATGCGAAACCTGACGCAAGCTGCAGCCTGAAGCCTCAGGCCATGGCCCCAGTGCTGCCCCTTCGGGCCTCACCGGGACGCGAATTTACTCACAAAACGAATTCCACGGCGACGGAATCACGCCCCCTACTTGGTTTTTCCGCAGCCTGCTAGATACAAACGATGACCTCGTCATTCCGAGTCCGATACGGATAAACTCCGCGAGGAATCTGCTCTTTGCTCGCGTGTTGCCAACGCTTTAGAAGCAGATCCCTCGACTGCGCTCGGGATGACAGGTTTTTGCGGAGAAGGTGGGACCTGGGCATGAGTTATTCAACGAACTTCGGAGCCGCCAGCCACCTCAGGGAGCAACTCCAATTGCGCGTTCACACGAATTCGGCGCACTCTATTCCTCGCCGTTTCCGTCGCTTGCGACTTGCGATCTCGCCGTCTCGCGCAAACCATGGATTATGCTTTAGGCAAGAAGACCGGGTGTTGGTCTTGCACAGTACCGGTCCACCAAAGCTTCGGCATCCTAGGTCCTGCCGAGGAACGGTGAACACCTCCCACAAGGGGGAATTGCGTGATTCAAGTCGCGAGCTGTTGCGAAATAATAGCCGGACGTCGTCTTCCGATAGTGGCGACAAGGGGACCGGTTCCTGAACATAAAATAGGAGACAGAAGTCAGGAGACAGGATACAGAATACCGAACCGCGAATGAGCGGGCCAACCTCAGCCGGGCACCTCAGTCGGCCAGTTTGCTGAGACTTCCACGGCATACGTTTGTCTTACGGTTCGTATTCTGGCTCCTGACTCCTGTCTCCCGTCTCCCGTCTTCTATTCTCCGATGATCTTCACCAGCACCCGCTTCCTTCTGCGGCCGTCAAACTCGCCGTAGAAGATCTGCTCCCAGGGACCGAAATCGAGCTTCCCCTTGGTGATCGCGACCACCACTTCGCGCCCCATGATCTGCCGCTTCATGTGCGCGTCCGCGTTATCCTCGCCCGTCCGGTTGTGGAGATATTGCGACACCGGCTCGTGCGGGGCCAGCTTTTCCAGCCATTTGTCGTAGTCCTGGTGCAGGCCGCTGTCATCGTCGTTGATAAACACCGATGCAGTAATGTGCATGGCGTTCACCAGGACGAAGCCCTCCTGGACGCCGCTCTCGGCGAGACACGCCTGCACCTGCCGGGTGATATTAACCAAACCCCTCAGGGAGGGTACTTCGAACCACAGTTCTTTCCGGTAGCTCGTCATCGTTGCCTGTCGGGGCTGTATGTCGGACTCCTGCGCGGGGCCATAACAGCCGATTATCAGCTTAGCTAATATCGGGTTGACACTGGTTGACACCGGGCTTGACGAATTTGTTACACTCACCCTTTGTACCCGTAAGTGAAGGTTTGTGGCCGTGATTTAAGAATCAGCGATGCGAACCACCCCGCCGGTCCTCAAACGAGCCGTCTGGTTGCTCGGCGCCGCAGTTTGTCTCACGAGCTGCGCCACTGTGGACCCGTCGCCGCGCCAGCTTAGGACCTTTTTCGTACCGCCGCGCCCGGCAGCAGCCCAACCTCAGACGATCGACGCTCCGGATATCCCCACAGCACCGCTGGTGTCGGCCTTTTACGCCAATGAGGCGCCCAACCTTACGACCTCCCTGCCCGTGGTTCCCCGCCCCTCCGACGCCGAGTTCCTGATCAAGCGCGCCGACGACCGCTTCGCCGCCGGCAAGCGCGCCTTTCAGAGCGGCCGGATAGAGGACGCCCGCCGCGAATTCGACCGCTCCCTGGAAATTCTGCTGTCGGCCCCCGAGACCATCGCCGACCGCCCGCGTTTGGAGCGCCACGCCGAGGAACTGGTGGAAGCGATCTACCGATACGACGTAGACCAGGCGGCTGCCTCCGCCTCGGACGCCGGGCCCGACGTGACCTACGAAGAATCCCCCATCGACGCCATTCTGAACCTGACCTTTCCGGTGGACCCCAGCCTGCGCGATAAAGTCCAGGAGCAGATCCGGGCCACCGCGTCGCAGCTTCCTCTCACGGAAAACGATTCCGTGGTCAGCTTCATCAATTTCTTTTCCTCCAACCGCGGCAAGAAGATCATGGCCGCCGGCCTCCACAATTCGGGCCGCTACCGTCCCATGATCCAGAGGATTCTCATGGAGGAAGGTGTCCCGCAAGAACTGATTTACCTGGCGCAGGCCGAGTCCGGTTTTTCGCCGCGCGCGATTTCGAGAGCTTTGTGCGTGGGGCTGTGGCAGTTCGCCAAGTTCCGCGGCCACGAGTACGGATTGAACCAGACCGCCGCGACCGACGATCGCATGGACCCGGAGCGCGCCACCCGCGCCGCGGCCCAGCACCTGCGCGACCTCTATAATCACTTCGGCGACTGGTACCTGGCGATGGCGGCCTACAACTGCGGCCCCGGTTGCATCGATAAGGCCATCCAGCGTACCGGCTACGCCGATTATTGGGAGCTGCGCCGGCTGAACGTGCTGCCCAAGGAAACCGCCAACTACGTCCCGGCGATCCTCGCGATGACCATCGTCGCCAAGAACGCCAGGGATTACGGCCTGGACGACGTGGAATTCGAGCGCCCCGCCGAATACGACACCGTCGAGCTGGAATCGCCGACGCACATGGCTCTCATCGCCGAAGCGGCGGATCGTCCGCTCAGCGAGCTGCGCGAGCTGAACCCCAGCGTCCTGCGCAGCGTCGCTCCGTCGGGGCACGCCATCCACGTCCCCAAGGGATCGCTGGCGCAACTGGAAGCGGCGCTGAATGCCGTGCCCGCCGCGCACCGCGATTCCTGGCGCGTGCATCGGATCGAAAGCGGCGAGACCCTGGCCGAGCTGGCCAAGCGCTTCAACACCACTTCAGCCGCCATCGCCTCCGCCAATCGCGACCAGATGCCGGAAGCCGGCGAGTGGGCCGCCATTCCGGTAGCTTATCCTGGCGATCGGGCACCGGCGAAATCCGCCCGCACGACCCGCAAGCCAGCTTCGACGAGGGTCGCTTCGTCACACCCGGCGCCTGAGACAACGCCGCGTGTGGCCCCGCACCCCGCGACGCCGAATCATCCTCCCGTCGCCCAGCATAAGCCGGCCGCCAGGCCCGCGGCGAAGAGCGCCAGCCCCGCGACGAGGAGCCTCAGCAGGGGATCACCGCAGCGTCCAACCGCGGCTCGAAGCTAGCGACTCATCACGAGCGCGCAGGACAGGCCACTCTGTTCGCAGAGTGGAGGGTGAATGAAAGCATGAAGACTGCGGGCCGTCCCCGAGTCTCTCCCCCCCGCACTTGGCGTCCACCTATGGGAGACTAAGAGACTAGTATGTCGAATGTGGTTGCGGCGGTCGTTCCTGGAATTCTAGGCAGCGCGCTGTACTATCCCCGTAAGCCCGAGCCGTTCGAGTTGTGGGGTGAGAATCTCTACAGCAACTATAAGCTTCTTTGTTGACAACCGCATCACCTCGACTGGAGTGGTTCTGCTGCGCAATCTCGTCTTTTGAAAGTGATCCGAATCTCGGAGTATATCCCGCTCGTGAAGTGCACTGTTTACGAGAAGCTAATCCAAGGTGTCCGGTCTCTGCCCGACATCTCGGACGTTCTCGAATGCTCATACGACTGGCGCGATTCGATCCTCAATTCTTGCGCCGTAGTGGCAGGAATGATCTCGGCGAAGGTTTGCCAAGATGCCGCCAAGCCCCCGAATGCCGCCGATCCCAAGCTTTTCATTCTTGCCCATAGTTTAGGTGGTTTGGTTGTCAAGGCTGCCGTCGCGGGTGGAATGATACATCCGGGAAGGATTGATCGCCTGGTCTTTATCGGATGTCCGCAACTGGGGTCTCCAGCGGCGTTTCGTTCGATGTATTCAGATGTCGACTTGCCATTCTTCGCTCAAGTGACGTCTCTCTTTCGAACATTGGGTAAACAACAATTCAAGACTCACCTGCTTCATTCGTTCCGTACATTTCCCTCGCTCAGCGAATTGCTACCGGAACAAAGTATCAACTACCTGTACTACAGCGTCGTGTCTCGTGCGAACCCGTTGAGCGAACGTTATATGGACGAAACGAGGCGCGCGGGCGCGCTGGCGGCCCAAGCAGTATTCGTCAAAGCTGATCGCATTATCCAGGATGCGAGGGTCCCCACGTTCGCGATTTATACGGCGACATCTTCGGAGTTTCAAACGGATCACGACTACGTCGTGCGCGGTGTAGACCGCCCTGCCGGATATGACATTGAGAAGGTCTATCATCTTGACTGGGACGGAGACGGAACGGTACCCGAGTATTCCGCAAAAGGTGGTGAATTTTGTCAGCGCCTTCCGGTAGTGAACTGTAAGCACGCTACAATGTGTGAGTCGGATGCGGTTTTCGACCGTATAGTCGTCGCCGTTCCGGCCGGGAAAACGGCGAAGCCACAGGCATGATCCGCTATTTTGGTGTCGGAGGATCGCGAGTCGTTAAAGGTAGCGTCCTCCGCGCTCTGGCCCTCATCGAGAATGCCTCGTCGAAGGAACCTACAATCCGCGGGGCGTTTGTGACGCTTTCCGGAGAGGAGATCCGGCAGGTAAAGTTGTCCCGTCAGACTGCCATCGCGGACAGCCCCCGCGTGAACGTTGTTTCGTTCATAGCCGATATCGATACTGCACACCTTCCGCCCGGCGGCTATCAACTTACGCTCACGGTGGACGATGACGAAGAAAGCCTTGACGAACTCATCTGGATATTGAATAGTGAGGCCTACGAGAAGTTACTCGATGAAGAACTCCGACAGGTGGATTCTTCTACACCACCTATGGTGTATACCTCGAATTTGGATCAGCAATTGGTGCGGCGGCTAGCAGGCTGCGGAAAAACCAAGTAGGGGGCGTGATTCCGTCGCCGTGGAATTCGTTTTGTGAGTAAATTCGCGTCCCGGTGAGGCCCGAAGGGGCAGCACCGGGGCCATGGCCTGAGGCTTCAGGCTGCAGCTTGCGT
>DASYXM010000092.1:0-50878 GCA_035934795.1 Bryobacteraceae bacterium
GTACTGAACTCCTGTAGGCCCGTTAAAGGCTCAACGTCGAGCGACTATAAGGACGCCGACGGCGGGAGACCTTTGGAACCGGTTTCAGAAACACGGGCGGGGATCGACGACCCAGTAGGGTCGCCCCGTTCCGCATCAGAGGGCAGGTATTCGAAGTCGTGGCAATGGCGGGGCGCTCTTAAACGCCTTCCTATCCCGCTAGAAGCTGTTCGAATCATTGGCGGCTGTAGATAAGCGATTTTCGTCACAAGCGGAGGTCGCCTCTTCGGCCGCCGGCAACGTCACCGACATCCGAAACCCGTAGTGTTTTTCCACTGGACAAGTGTGTCTCCTGTCCTGTCTCGTGTCTCCTGTAACGTTTTTACCGACCCACGACTCCTCCTGTCTGTGAACCTCACGGCCCCAACCGGATTTTCCGAATCGGCGGCAGATCGTGTACCTCGCTCCCGCCCGTTTTCCTCCCTCTCGAAGAAGATAATAGGGAGCATGATCGCCACTCGGCGTGCTCGAAAACGGTTCCGCATCCGGGTTTGGAGGTTGGGCGCGCGGACCGTCCGGGTGGCGATTTCCACGTTCGCCCTCGTTGCGATGGGCGCGATGGGGTCCCTCGGCGCGCAAACGGTGCAGCTCACTAACGCCACTCTTTTCCGCACCGACGCCACGGGAACGAATTTGGCGAGCAGCGGCGGGATCGTGAACCACGGAGGCTGGACTACGGTACTCGATCAGCAGAACGTGCCGGGCAACTTTTTCGGCGAGCTCTTTCTCACCGCGATCGCCAATCCCGGCGAGGGGAACTTTCTGAGCCCGTCGGCGTCGCTCGCGGTCGCGCTCCCTCCCGGCGTCCACACCTTCTACTTCTGGGCCGACGGCGACGATTTGGTCGGCGGCACCGCCGCCTTTGGCATGAATCTCTACTTCAACGGCGCGGGGACGCAGACACCCTCGATTTCCGCGTTCGTGGCGCCGGCCGCGGGCTCAACGTTCAATCCGGACGGCTCCACGACCTGCACGGCCGGCTTCAACGGTCAGTGCGTCCGCGGCTCCGCCCAGCTCGGCCTCGCCGTCGGCAACACGATTGTGACGCTCACCGATTTCAAGATCCTGGGCGTGGGCGGCGCGCCCACCAACAACAACTGCCAGGACCTGGTCGACAGCACCAACCTGGGTCCCTTCGCGTTCCCGGCGCACCCCGACGGCATCTGCGATACCTATGGGCAATTCACACTGACCGTCTCGAACGGCGCCTTGCCCGATCTGGTCTTTGGCGACATCTGGACCACCGGCATCCTGGCGATCAACACCGCCAACCAGTCCGCGAACTACGAGGCGAATTTTTTCGGCGATAGTGGAGCCTCCGTGCCGCTGCCGTTCGGCGGCGTCCCCGGCGACACACTGAGTGGAACGCTCGCTCCCCTGGGCTCGGCCTATTCCGAGGCCAGCGCGCCGCAGAGCGCCTTCGCACAAGGCTGGGGAAAAGTCGCGGCGGACCCCTCCATCGTGCTCCACGCCCTGTTTCGGGATCATCAGCCGAATGGAGCCTACTACGAAGCGGCCGTCCCTTCGAATCCGGGAGCGAAGGAGTTTCTCGCGCCTTTCGATTACACGACTCTCGTGACGAACCAGCAGCCCATCACGACGGGACTCGCGATCGCCAACCTCGAGCCCGTCCAGGCTACCGTTCTGTGCACCGCGCGGGACGCGTCCGGCGTCGGAATCCCCAACGCAGTCCAGATTCCGCTGTTGAATCCGCAAGCCCACTGGACGGGTTTCACTTTCCCGCTGCTGGTGGGCTTGCGGGGGACGCTCGATTGCACCTCGAACACCAACATTGCCGCGCTGGCCGTCCGTTATTTCGGAACGGCCACGTTTTCTTCGCTACCCGTCGTCAACAATCCGGCCTCGACCAACTCGAACCCCGTGGTTGCGTTGCCGGATCTGGTCGCGGGCGACATCTGGACCACCGGATTCTTCGTGATCAACACGGCGCCCCAGGCGGCCAATTACAGGATCAATATCATTGGCGACTCCGGCGCCCCTTTGCCGCTGAAGTTCGCGAGCGGCCTCGCGAGCGTCGTGAGCGGCACGCTTCCGGCCAACGGCTCCGTATACTTCGAAGCCAGTGACCCTGCCAGCCCGGTCCAACAAGGCTGGGGACAAGTGGTCGCGGACCCTTCCATCGTGGTCCACGCCTTGTTTCGCGACCAGCGGCCCGACGGCAACTCCTACGAAGCCGCCGTGCCTTCCAATCCCGGCGGCAGCAAGGAGTTTCTGGCGCCCTTCGATTACACAACCGACGCTGCCTCGCAACTGCAACTGACCACCGGGTTCGCCATCGCCAATCTCGATCCGCAAACGGCGATCGTGACGTGCACGGCTCGCGATTCGGGCGGCAACGTGATCCCCAACGCCGTGCAGGTCCCCGCGTTAAACCCGCTGGGGCATTGGTCGGGATTCAATTTCCCGGCCCTCAGCGGGCGGCGCGGCACCGTCGACTGCACCTCCAATACCAACATCGCGGCCCTGGCGGTGCGCTACTTCGGTCCGAGCACCTTCTCTACTCTGCCCGTCATTCCGAAGTAAGTGCGGCACCGTACGTTTGGCGAACGCTGGGTGATGTCTGACAGGTGCGTTGACCGAAAAAACCGCTAGAGCGTCTTATAGCAACTTCTTTACGATTTGATCGATTTCAGCAAGTTCGTTCTTCACTTGTTCACGCGCCCAGCCGCGCTGCCTAGCCAGCGAAGTGGGCAGCTTGCTACCCTTGAGGAGAGTTCCAATTCTTTCGCGGGCTTGCCGACCAAGCCGGGCGAGAGCAACGTGTCGGCTATCCTCCGGCTTAAACCGGGGAATCGGCAGATCCAAGAGCTTCTTATGGATGTCCCGCTCACCCAGTAGACCCATGGCCTGGAATGGCTTGATCGCTTCGTTGCTCAAAGACGAATTCAATAGTGAGGTTAAGTAGTCTGCTTCTTCGGCACTGCTTACAGTGCCGGAATATACCGTGTGATCAATAACAAGTGGAAGGGCGAACTCAGCCTTCCGCACGCCAACCGCCGAGACGTTGGTTCCGCTCTTGTTGTAAAGAACGATGTACTTGTCCCGCGATCGTTGCGCCGTCAGTTTGCCCTGGTAATCCAACCATTCGATCAGGGTCTCACTGCCCGCTTTCTTCTCGCGCCTTTGTTCCCAAATCCGTTCCGCCTCTTCCACCCAGTGGCCAAATTCTCGATAACCGTTTCGCCGGAGCGTTGTAGCGTCCCAAACGACTCGTTTGGAGTCATCCTCGACGAGAGGAATCACTGCAATCGAGGGCCTAAGCAGCGTGAATGGAAGTATCTGGCCGGCGAGGACCACGTAATGGAAAAAGCGCCCTTCCACTTGGCCAGACAGCTGCACATCGTCCCATGGCTTCTTGCCCAACTTAAGCTGTTCGGGATCGGTCTCAGCCCAATACAGCCCCTCTTGATCGACAGGGAAGGTGAGTTTCGAACGGACGAAGTAGAAGCATCGCGGAACGATAGTGGCACCCTGACCAAAGCTCTTGGCGTAGGCGCTGGATGTTCCGGGCTTGCCGTTGCCGCTGGATGTGGACAACGCCGAGCGTTTGGCGAGATAGATCACCCGGCCCGTTGCGTCCCCAGATGACAACTGCTTCCTGGCAACGGCCCACGGGCAGTCCCTCTCACTCAGTTTCCCCGACCACTCCTTAACCGGGAGAGACTCGTCGGGGCTATCGGGATCGGCGCTTTCTTGGGCGAAAAGCACACACGCGGGAACGTTGAAGAGTGGAGTAACGTGCCTCATGTCCCAATAACCGGTCAGACGCATTCGACACCGCCAACTGTATTTACGAAGGCGTAGGTTCTCGTGCTGGTCGCCAGAGAGAATGCTGCGTGGCATCACGAAGCCGAGCCTCGCGCCATCCGCCGCAAACCAACCCATGGAGTGGGCAACGAACACGGTAGCCAGCTCCATCTGCGTCATCAACTTCTGCTTGTTCGGCGCGATCCGGTACTCCTCCACCGCTCTTTTCTTGATCTCTGCCTGGTAATCCGGATCGGCGATGTACCGGTAGGACAGCCACGGAGGATTTCCAACGATCACATCGAAGCGCTGCCGCAGCATGGCGGGTCTGTAGGAATTGCGGATTATGAATGCCCAGATGGAGTTGTCGTGGTCGCGAATGAGCTGGGCCAAAACAACGCTATATTCCCACAGCGCTGTGATAATTGGCTCTCGCTCGTCGTGCTTGTTAATCGTTGGCGCAGCTCTTAGTAAGTATGCCTCCAAAGTCTTCCGCGTCTCGGTCCCGCTCTTGGCGTGATCGAGGGCTACCTGCGAGGCGGCATCGATGGCTGGGTCGAACAAATCAGGTGATGTGATAAGGCCTTGCGGCATCAGCACCTCCTTGCCGGCAAATCTCACGTTTACCCGAGCAGCCTCGCCCAGCTTCATTTGGCGCACCTCGCTGGGCAAGAACAGGGAATCGGCCATATATACGGGCAATGAGACAGGCCGTTTCGCCGCCTGAATGACCGTTCCGAGCGCGAGGACGTACGTGGCTTTGGCAATACTGACCGCTAGCGGATGAACCTCGATACCCACGACGTGTTCCAGCACGCGCTGTAAACGTTCCGAATCGTGAGCCGGATTGTGCTCCAAGAAATGCGCGATGGCAGCGCGAAGGAAACTGCCGGAGCCGCATGCGGGATCGAGCACCTTAACGTAGCCCGATTTCGGCAGGAGTTCTGCGACAATCCGCTCGCACAGCCAGTCCGGCGTGTAATACTCACCAAGATCGTGACGATCCTTTGGGTCCACGAGTTCCTGGTAAACACCCTTAAGAACGTCCTGATCCAGTCGACTTAGATCGTAGGTCTCGATTTGCGCGATTATGCGCTCCCATACCGGCCGCAGCAACCTACGCGCCGCATTTGATCGGATCCACTGGAAGAAGTCATCCTCAACAAGATTGGCGAGTCCGCTCTTGCGGAAGTATTCCCCCGATAGGACCATCTCGGCGACATCCGCATAAGACTTTTCAGACTTACCGAGCGACAGTGATGCCCAGATCATGAGCCGCGCCACGGACGCCAAATAGGTGTGCTTCAGGAACAGCTCTTCTAGCTCGGTCAGCTCCTGGCCCTTGGCGCTCGTGCCTGCCGGAAGAGAGCCATACGTCACAGCTAGGTAGCGCTGCCAGTTTCGAAAGGCAAGGTCCAGTTCTTTCTCCTCTCTTGTTCGCCGCCATGCCATCGCGAGCGTTTCCATTGAATCGCCGTACGCCAAGCTTTCCCTGCCGAAGTCCTGCCTGAATTGCTCGGCGGACGGAACGACCTGGCCCGTTCGGAAGAGGAGAGTATTCAGGAAGAGATAGAAGTCGAATAGGTTGGAATCGGTGACGTTCAGTTCACGTAATAGCTCCAAGGTGACGTCGCCGGGTTGTGGCGGTTCCTCCAGGTTCGAAGGTAGGCTCGGCCGGTAGGTCTTCCAGACGACGCCGTCGCTTGCGACGGCGAGTAGCGGCCGATGAGGTCTGCCCTCGTTCGTCCACACGCCCGCGCAATACTCCCGCAACTGGTGCTCTGCGACCTCCCCGGTCGTCTTGAGAGAGTATTCGAACTCGATCACCGCGTTGCCGAAGTACGAATCGATTCGTCCCCGCTTGGCTCTTTCTGGCAGTTGGATGCGGATAGCCTTTTCGATACCTGCGGTCAGCTTGCTGATGACCGCCGACCCAGGGAATGCCTGTCCAACAAGGGCAACAAAGCGGTGGGTCTTAGCGGACTCATTGGGCAGCGCTCTAACCTCGACCAAGTAATGTGCAAGCAGTTGCTTCGTGTTGACATCGAGGCTATCTGACATCTGTATTAGAATAAGGCTAACGCAACTTGTCGCAAAACGGCATCTTCACCACCTCTTGACGCTCGCGGTGCGCCGAACGTTGGCGCGGGCGTCCCGGCATACAATGAATAGTATCGATGGGGACCCTTTATTCACGCCCAGAACTGGTGGAGGCGCGCGCGCGCTGGCGCGCTGAAGGCCAGACCGTGGTGTTCACCAACGGCTGTTATGACATCCTGCATCCCGGCCACATCCGCCTGCTCGAACGCGCTCGGAGCCTGGGACAGATTTTGATTGTGGCGCTCAACACCGACGCGAGCGTCGCGCGGGTGAAAGGCCCCAGCCGTCCTTTGATCGGCCAGGACGAACGGGCCCGCATGGCGCTGGCGCTCGCGGCCGTCGATGCCGTCACATTTTTCGACGAGGATACGCCGCGCGAGCTGATCGCGGCGGTGCTGCCCGATATTCTGGTCAAAGGCGCGGACTGGGCGCATTACATCGCCGGGCGCGACGAGGTGGAAGCGGCGGGCGGCAAGGTGATGGCGCTCGCGCTCGAGCCCGGCTTTTCCACCACGAACATCGAGAAGGAACTGCTTGCCCGCCGGCCCTAACCGGTTTGCTCCGTGACCCATCCCGCGGTTCGCGATCTCTTTCATGCGCTCGGCAAGCACGCCGCCCTGCAGGAGCTGATCGGCAAGCTGATCCGCCACGAAGAGCCGGCGCTGTCGCTCGCGGGGTTGACGCCCACCGCCAAGGCGCTCTACATCGTGCTCCTATGGCAGCTTACCGAGCGTCCTCTCCTGGTGATCACCGACGGCAACCAGAGCGCCGAAGCCGCGGCCGAATACGCCACCGCGTTTTTCGATCTGCTGATCTCCCGTCCCGAGCTGGGGCGCCCGCAACTGATTCCCGCGCTCGACGTTTTGCCCGGGCAAAAACTTTCGCCGCACACCGAGATCATGGAGCAGCGCGCCATCGGACTGTGGCGCATGGCGTCGGGAAGGGCGCCGATCACCATCACGCCCGTGGGTTCCGCGCTGCACCGCACGCACGCGGCGAGCTATTACAAACGACTCGCCATCGAGCTGCGCAACGGCGAGGAGATGCCGCTCGAAACCATCGAAGCGCATCTCCAATCGATCGGGTATGAGCGCCGCGAGCCGGTGGAGATGACCGGCGAATACTCCATCCGCGGCGGCATTCTGGATGTTTTTGCCGCCGAAAACGCGCGCCCTCTGCGCATCGAATTCTTCGGCGACGAGATCGAGTCGATCCGGCGGTTCGAGGTGGAGACGCAGCGCTCGGTGATGAAGGTCACCGAAGCGCTGGTTCTGCCCCTGACGGAGCAGCCTCGTACGGGCGCGGAATATCCGGGCTGGGAATTCGCGGCCGCGCTCGAAGATCCGCGGGAGCGCACCCTCGCCGATTTCGCCGACAGCGAAAACGAACAGCCGGCCTTGTTGATTCTCGACGAGCCGGAACAGATTCGCGGAGCGGCAGAGCGCCTGTGGAAGCGCATCGATCAGGTTCCCGATTCGTCGTCGCTGGCGGCGGCGACCTTCTTGCACTGGGGGGAATTCGAGCAGCGCGTGAGAGGGCGCGAACAGGTATTGCTGCGCAATCTGGATCTGGATAGCACAGTCCCGCACATCGCGACGCGCCCGTCGCTCGCCTTTCACGGCAGCCTACAAGTGGCCGTCGCCGAGACCAAAACGATGGTTGAGCAGGGTTATCGCGTGGCGTTTTTCGGGCCTTCCAACGGCGAGCTGGAGCGGCTGGCCGATATCCTGAGCGAATATTCGGTGCCGTTCCAGTTGGGCCTGGCCGCTAACGAAGCGGCGCCGCCGTACCTGGCCGAGCGCGCCTACATGGCGGGTCCGGTCGCGAGCACGTATCTGATCCGTGGATTGGTCCGGCGCGGCGTGGTGTTCCCGGACGCATCGATCGCCTTCATCGGCTCCGAGGATCTTTTCGATCCCTCCGCTTTGGTCGCGGAGCCGGGCATTTCCAAGGGTCGTCACGCCGCCTTCGCCGCCGATCTGGCGGATTTGAAGCCGGGCGATTACCTGGTACACACCACCCACGGCGTGGGCCGCTTCCTGGGGCTTCGTGAGATCGCGCAAGCGGAGCAAAAGGGCGATTTCATGCTGCTCGAATACGCGAATGAAGCGAAGCTCTACGTTCCGCTGACGCGCCTCGATCTGGTCGAGAAATATCGCGGCGGAGGGGAAGGCGGCCCGCCGCTCGATCGCCTGGGCGGGTCTACATGGTCGCAGAGAAAAACGCGCGTCAAGGCCAAGATGCGCGACATGGCGGGCGAACTGCTGAAGCTATATGCGCAGCGCCGCGCGGCCCCGGGTTTTGCGTTCTCCCGCGATTCCAACTGGCAGCGCGAATTCGAGGACGCCTTCGAATACACCGAGACCAGGGATCAGCTTTCGTCCATCAAGGACATCAAGCGCGATCTCGAAGCGGGCCATCCCATGGACCGGCTGTTGTGCGGTGACGTGGGCTTTGGCAAAACCGAAGTCGCGATGCGCGCGGCGTTCAAGGCGCTGGGCGACGGCAAGCAAGTGGCCGTGCTCGCGCCCACCACGGTGCTGGCCTTCCAGCATTTCGAAACGTTCAAACGGCGCTTCGCGGCGTTCCCCGTGCGCATCGAGATGTTCTCGCGCCTCCGGTCGAAGAAGGAGGTCGCCGCGGCCGCCGAGGATCTGGCCGACGGCAAGGTGGATATCGCCGTCGGCACGCACCGGCTGCTGTCGAAGGACATCGTGTTTCGCGACCTGGGCTTGATGATCGTCGACGAGGAGCAGCGCTTCGGCGTGCGCCACAAGGAGCGCCTGAAACAGATTCGCCACAACGTGCACGCGCTGGCGATGAGCGCAACGCCGATTCCGCGCACATTGCACATGTCGATGCTGGGCATCCGCGACATGAGCGTGATCGAGACGCCGCCCAAGGACCGCCTCTCGATTCACACCGTGGTCGCGAAATTCGACGCCGAGCTGATTCGCGCGGCGATCGAGCAGGAGATCGGGCGCGGCGGCCAGGTTTATTTCATCCACAACCGCGTGGATTCCATCTTTTCGCGCGCCGCCATGCTGCAGGAACTTGCACCGAACGCGCGCATCGGCGTGGGCCACGGGCAAATGGACGAGGCGGAGCTGGAGCGCGTGCTGCTGGGCTTCATGCGCCACGAATACGACGTGTTCGTTTCCACCACCATCGTCGAAAACGGCCTGGACATTCCGCTCGCCAATACCATCGTCGTCGAAAACGCCGACCGCCACGGGCTTTCCGAGCTGTACCAGCTGCGCGGGCGCGTGGGCCGGTCTAATCGGAGAGCCTACGCATATCTTCTCGTTCCGCAGGATACCGAGCTCAGCGAGATCGCCCGCAAGCGCCTGGCCGCGCTGCGCGAATTTTCGGACCTGGGCGCGGGTTTCAAAATCGCGGCGCTCGATCTGGAATTGAGGGGCGCGGGAAATCTGCTGGGCGGGGAGCAGCACGGCCACATCGCCGCCGTGGGCTTCGACACCTATCTGAGATTGCTGGACGAAGCGGTCCGCGAGCTGAAGGGCGAGGAAGCTCCGCTCGAAGTGCATTCGACGCTGAACCTGGGCCTCGATATCCGCATTCCCTCCGAATACATCGCCGACGAGCAGCAGCGCCTGCGCGCTTACAAACGAATCGCCGACGCGAAGGATGCCGAGCAGTCCGAAAAAGTTCGCGCGGAGCTGATCGACCGGTACGGCGCGGCGCCCGAAGCGTTGAACACGCTGGTGCAGTTCGCCCTGCTGAAGACACAAGCCGAAAGCCTGGGCATCGAGGCGATCGACCGGCGCGGCGCGTCTGCCAACATCAAGTTTCATCCGGGGTCGAAGGCGAATCCAGCGCGGCTCATGGCGCTGGTGTCGAACGTCGACGGCGCGCAGTTCACGCCGGCGGGGGTTTTGAAGCTGCCGCTTCCCTCGGCGGACGGCTCGCCATCGGTGGTGGCGTTCCTGCGGCAATCGCTCGCGGCGCTGGCCGCGGGCGGCTCGGAGTGACGAAATCATCGAGTAGCATTCCGGTTTGAATATGGTTGTGAGCGCAGCAAGCCCCGGCACAGTACAATAGCCGCATGCCCGATCGGTCTGCCACCGCCCCATCGCCACGGGTGACCGTGATCGTCCCCACCTACAACTGGAGCAGCGTGCTGCCCTATTCCGTCGGCAGCGTGCTGCGGCAGAGTTTCATCGATTTCGAACTGTTGGTTGTCGGCGACGGCTGCACCGACGATTCGGAGCGGGTCGTGACCGCCATCGCCGATCGGCGTCTGCGGTGGATCAACCTGCCGGTCAACACCGGCCACCAATCCGCGCCGAACAACGAGGGACTCCGCCAGGCCCGCGGCTCGATCATCGCCTACCTCGGCCACGACGATTTGTGGCTGCCGCATCATCTGGAGGTGCTGGTCGCCGCGATCGACGCCGGCGCCGACGTCGTCCACTCGATCGTCCACATGATCGATGCCGAAGGGAAGATCCTTCGGCCCGCTCGGGGGCTGCTGCGGTTCGAGCCCGGTCAATCGTTGCCGCCCACTGGGGTAGCGCATCGGCGGATCGCCATTGAAAAAGCCGGCGGCTGGCGGGACTACCGCACTCTTTCGACGGACCCGGAATCGGATCTGTGGCTCCGCATGCATCGGGAGGGATTCGTATTCCAATGCGTTCCCCGGCTCACGGCGGTGAAATTCCCCGCTAGCGGGCGCAAGGACATCTACAAGAAGCGTTCGAGCCACGAACAGCGGAAGTGGACCGACCGCATCCGCCAGGAAGGGAACCTGGAAGCGGTGGAGCTGGGAAAACTGTTGATCGCCGCGGACGTGCAATTGCCCCCTGCGCCGATCAGCGTTGCGTTCCGTAGGTTGCTGGGGAAAGCCAGTCCCGGGTCTATCCGTTGGAAATCGCTCTTCTTCGTCCGCCGCCTTCTGTCGTTGGGCCGACTCCAGCCAACGGAATACGGGGCAGCGATCCGCCGAATACGGCAGTACAAAGGAGTGCCAAACGCCAACTGAGAGTGAAAATGACTTCCCTGCCTGCGACCGGTTATCATGATGCAACGGGACGGCAAAGTGATCAAGACAGCCAAAAAGGATCGGCAGATCATTTCCGAGGATTGGCATCTGCTCAAACAGACCATCCACGGCGTGCATACCAAGGAAGTTCTCCACGTGCCGCGCGATCATGGCGTGATCACCGAAGTGTTCCGCCCCGGATGGGACCCGACCGGCATGCCCGTCGTGCAGGTCTACCAATCCCGGTTGTTTCCCGGCGCGATCGGCGCCTGGAGCTGCCACGCGCGCACGGTCGATCGCCTCTTCGTCAGTCAGGGTACCCTCAAGGCCGTGCTCTACGACGGCCGTGAAGACAGCCCCACCTACGGCATGATCAACGAAATTTATCTCGGCGACGTTCGCCCCACCTTCGTGGTCATCCCCATTGGCGTGTGGCACGGCCTGCAAAACCTGGGCACTTGCGACGCCCTGGTCCTCAACCTCCCCACCCAGGCCTACAGCTACGAAGATCCCGACCACTGGCGCTTGCCCTACGACACCGACGAGATTCCCTACAAGTGGGTGAGCCGCGGCGCGCCCAACCGCCTCCGCGCCGACGCCCGCTAAAAGCGAAACCATCCGCCGCCGGCATGGAGCCGGAGCCTTCGAAGACCTAATCTCCGAGCGCGGGATCGCAGCGCGGCTGCCAGTTTGAGTGGCTTGTTGGCCGCAGTCGTTCGCTTCGTAAAGCTGGCGACGCGTCGAAGCGCTTGTCTGCGCGGGCAAACTGCAGTTCCCGCCCGGCCGTCGGGATGGCGCGCGCGGAACGCTATAATCGATACATGCGCGGTTACATTGTCATTACGGGTATGGCCGCCGCCTGCCTGCTGCAGGGCGCCGAGGTGGCGGTGGTCGACGAGATCATCGCCAAGGTGAACGGCGAAATCATCACGCGCAACGACTACGATCGCAGCCGCGCGCAGATCGAAGCCCAAATGCGCAAGGACGGCCTGAGCGGCCCGCGGCTCGCCGAGGAGCTGCAAAAAACCGAGAAGAACATCCTGCGCGAGCGCATCGACCAGATCCTGCTGATTTCGCGGGGCAAGGAAATGAACATCAACGTGGATTCCGACGTGAACAAGCAGCTCGCCGATATCCAGCGCAACGTGAAGATCGCCGATCCGGAAAAGTTCCAGAGTTTCGTGAAAGACGAAACCGGCTCCACCTACGAGGATTACAAGAACGATCTCAAGAACCAGCTGCTGACCAGCCGCGTGGTGCGCCAGGAGGTCACCGGCAAGATCCAGTTCAAGAAGGAGGAACTGGAGAAGTATTACAACGATCACAAGGACGAGTTCCAGCGCGAGGAGCGCGTCTTCCTGCGCGAGCTGCTGATCTCGACCGAAGGCAAGGACGCGGCCGCCGTCGCCCAGTCCGAAAAGAAGGCCAAGGATCTGAGCGCTCGCGGAAAGAAAGGCGAGAAGTTCGACGAACTGGCGCAAGCCAATTCGGATTCCGCCACGGCGCCGCAGGGCGGCGACATCGGCTCCTACGAAAAGGGCAAGCTGCGCGCCGACATCGAAAAGGCCGTGTGGGATCAGCCGCGCGGGTTCGTAACGGATCCGATCAACATCGGCAACGGGTTCCTGATTTTGAAAGTGGAGGAGCATCCCAAGGCCGGTCTGGCATCCTTCGATGAAGCCGAGAACGACATTCGCTCCAAGCTCTACCAGCCGCGCATGCAGCCCGAGCTGCGGAAATTCCTGACGCAACTGCGCGTGGATGCGTTCCTTGAAATCAAACCCGGGTACGAGGATAGCGGCGCGGCGCCGGGCAAGAACACGGCGTGGCTGGATCCCGCTGAGATCAAGCCGGAGACGGTGACCAAGGAAGAAGTGGCGTCGCGGATCCGCCGCAAGCGCCTGCTCGGCGTCGTCCCCATCCCCGGCACCACCGCGCAACAGACCGGAACGTCGTCCTCCAACAAGTGAGGACGCGGTCCGCACGAAAATGAAGTCGCCTTACATTGCGGAGCTCGCGCCGAATCAGCCTGCGCAGGGAGTGTTCCTGGTTCAATCCAAGGACGTCCGCCAGAAGAAGACGGGCGAGCCGTACCTTTCGCTGATCCTCGCCGATCGCACGGGCGAGCTCGAAGCGAAGATGTGGGACAACGCGCAAGAGGTGCTGGGCGCGTTCGAGAAGGACGATTTCATCCGCATCAAGGGCGTGCTGCAGATTTTCCAGAACCGCCCGCAGCTGACCATTCACAAGCTGCAGCCGGTGGCGGAGTCCGAAGCGGATATCACCGATTTTCTGGCGGCCTCGCGCCGCGACCGCGACGAAATGTTCGCGGAGCTGCGCCAGTGGATCGCCTCGACGATCGATCCGCATTTAAAGGGATTGCTCGAACGGATCTTCGCAGATGAAGCCGTGGCACTGGCATTTCGCACGGCGCCCGCCGCGAAATCCGTGCATCACAATTTCATCGGCGGGCTGATCGAACACGTGCTCTCGCTGTGCCACCTGGCGAAATTCACGGCGGCGCATTACGCGGATATCGATTTCGACCTGCTGCTGGCGGGCGTGATTCTGCACGACATCGGGAAAACCACCGAGCTCACTTATGCCCGCAGCCTCGGCTATAGCACCGTGGGTCAGCTGATCGGGCACATCAGCATCGGCATGCGCATGGTGGAGGACGCCATTCGCCAGGACCCGGACTTCCCGCCGGCGGTGCGCGACCTGCTGCTGCACATGATTCTGAGCCACCACGGAGCGCTGGAATTCGGATCGCCGAAAGTGCCGGTGTTCCTGGAGGCGCTGCTGCTCAATCAGCTGGATACGCTCGACGCGAAAATGGAGTGCATGCGCGCGAGCGTCGAGAAGGACCGCCAGATCGACGGCGTATGGACCGGCTACGTCTCGCCGCTCGAACGTAGCGTGCTCAAGAAGCGGAAATATCTGGAGCCACCGGAAACGCCAGCTCCGGTTCCTGAGGCTCCGCGAGTGGCGTCGAACTCGAGTGCTCCGGCGGTTACTCCGTCGCACGCCGCGCCGCGCGCGAAGGATTCTCCTTTCGCGGCGAAACTGCAGGAAGCGCTGCAGCCGAAAAAGTAAAAGCAGATCCCTCGACTATCGCTCGGGATGACGACGAGCAGCTATTCATGAAAAAGGGGACAGGCCGCTCTGTCCGCTCCCCCGCTCTCCATCCGAAGTCAGAAATTTGCGAGGGGGGACAGAGTAGTTTGTCCCCTTTTTCACCCTACCCCTGTTTCGCCAGCGCCTCGGCGATCTCCTCGCCGATGGCGAGCGAAGCGGTCGCTCCGGGGCTCGGCGCGTTCACGACGTGCAGCTCGCCGGGGCCTTCGACGAAGTGGAAATCGTCGAGGAACGCACCGTCGGCGGTCATCGCCATGGCGCGCACGCCGGCGCCGCCGTGGACCAGATCCTCGGGCTGGATTTCGGGTACCAGCCTCTGCAGCGTGGCGCAGAAGAGCTGCTTGCTGAAGGATCGCCGCAATTCCATCCAGCACATCGACGAATAGCGGAGCAGGAATTTCCGCAGCCCGGAGAAAGCCAGCGCGTCGGCGAGATCCCGCACGCGAATGTCGCTTTTCGTGTAGCCTTCGCGTGAAAACGCCAGCACGGCGTTGGGTCCGGCTTCGATGCCGCCGCGGATCATGCGCGTGAAATGGACGCCGAGGAACGGAAAGTTCGGGTCGGGCACCGGATAGATCAGGTGGCGCACCAGATGCCGGCGATCCTCGCGAAGGCCGTAATATTCGCCCCGAAACGGCACAATGCGAATCTCGCGCGGATGTCCGGTCATGGCGGCAATGCGATCGGCATAAAGACCGGCGCAGGTGACGAGGCGCGACGCGGAATGCTCGCCGCGCGTGCTCTCAACACGCCACGAATTTCCTTCCCGGCGAATCGCACGGACTTCGGCCTTCCTGCGCACCTCCCCGCCCTGCGTGCGGATCTCTTCGGCGAGCGCCCGGCACACTGTTGGATAATCGGCGATGCCTTCTTCGGGAACGCGAACGGCGGCGACGCCTGAGGCGTGCGGCTCGATCTCACGCAGCTCGTCGCCGGAAAGCCACCGCAATCCCGCGAGGCCGTTAGCCGTTCCGCGCTCCATCAGATTCTTCAAACGCAGAACTTCGCCGTCGGTGGCGGCGACCACCACTTTGCCGCACACGTCATGCGCGATGGAATGCTCGCGGCAGAAGGCGATCATCTGGCGGATGCCGCGCACGGCGAGCCTGGCCTTCTGCGATCCGGGTTTGTAGTACAGCCCCGCGTGCAGGACGCCGGAATTGTGGCCGCTCTGATGCAGCCCGACCTCGGCTTCCTTTTCGAGCACCGTCACCCGCGCGTCCGGAAATCGCTGGCCGATGCGCCAGGCCGCGGCCAGGCCCACGATGCCGCCGCCCACCACGACGATCCGTTCGCTCATTTGGCGACCGCCGGCTCCCGCGCGCCCATTCCCGGCAACCAGTTTAACAGCGTGCCGCGAAACTCATCGGGCCGCTCGATCGATCTCGCGGTTTTGAAACCGATTACCTTTCCTCGACCACTTCGCCGAGGCCGACGGCCGCGATTTCCTCGTGCGGCTTCGGCAGAAGGTGTTTCGGCATGTAGAACGCATTGGCGATCGCGGTGGGAATCACGGCGCTCGCGATCACCGTGGCCACCAGGAACGAATATTGCGACTGATCGATGATCCCGTGATTGAGCCCGAACAGGGCCGAAATCGTTCCGAAGGTCAAGCCCGTGGACATCATCAGCGAGTAGTACAGCCCCGCGTGGCCCCGGTGATTGAACCAGCGAACCGCCGGCACAAGGCCGGCGAGCTTCGAGACCATCTTGGCGAAAAACAGCGCCACGAAGATCAGCGGCGCGGCAACGAGCGTCGGAATGGAGACAAAGGAACCCGCGCGAATGAAATAAAACGGCGTCAGCAGGCCGAAGGTGAGCGTGCGCAGACGCCGGATCAACTGGTGATCCTTGCCCACGCTGCCGGCGAGCACCATCCCGATGATGTAGGCGGGCAGCACCGGCTCGCTTCCCGACCACGCCGCCAGGCCCCCCATCCCGAACAGGACGAATAAAATGTATTTCGCTTCGAGCTCCGCGACCCGTCCGCCGAACTGTTTGAAGAACCGGCGCGTGAAAAACGGCAAGAGCGCGAACACAGCGGCGCTCACGGCAAGGAAGACCACGGTTTTCACGGTGAACGGAGAAAAGATCAGGCCGAGGGCGATCACGGTTCCGAGGTCGTTGATGAAACAAGCCGCGAGAATTCCTTTGCCGAAGTGGGTCCGATTGAATCCCAGTTCGAGCATGACGGCATAGACCACCGCCACCGAAGTCGTGGACAGCGCCACCCCCGCCAGCCAGCTCGGACGCCAGCCCCAGCCGACCACGTAGTGAGCGACCATGGTTGCTCCCAGAAATGGCCCGGTGAACCCGACCAGGCCCACGACCGCCGACTCTTTCCACTTGGTCCGAAAGATAGCCGGATCTAATTCGGCCCCGGCCAGGAAAGTCAAAACAACGGCTCCGGTTCCCGCTAGAAAAGTGATCCAGGGAGCCTTCGCGCCCAATGCTTCGGCGCCGACGGTAGTGCCGACAACCAGTTGCGCCACCGTGCCGACGACGATTTCGGAGAGAGCCGTCGCGATGCGAAACCATCCCGCGAATAAAACCGCCACCAGCGCGAGCAGGAACCACAAGGCGGCAATAAACCAGACCTGTTCCAAAGCAAACCTCCAGCACTCGTATTTCGTAGGGGATTGCTGCAGTGAGGCCTGTCTGGGACTTCTACAGCAAACCACTGTAGGAGTCATTGGCCGTTGCCGGCGGTTTAAGCGAACTCCACCGCTGCCCCTAGGATACAACAAACCCGTTCCTGGGGGTCAAAACAAAAAAGATCCCTCGATTTCACTCGGGATGACCGTGTAGTGGTGTTAACGGCGGATCATATGCGGTGAAAGTTTCTTAGAATGTCGCGCGTCGGATAGCGCAGGGCGATGGGGCGCCCATGCGGACAACTCATCGGCGAGGACGTGGCCGCGAGCTCGCGCAAAAGCCACTCCATTTTAGCGGGTTCCAGGCGCGTATTGATCTTGATGGCCGCGCGGCAGGCGATCGAAGCGGCGATGGCGCGGCGCACGTCGGCGAGGGAGGCTTTGCGCAGCTCGCGCTCGGCGATTTCAAGGATCTCGAAAATCACTTTCTCCGCGTCGGCCGCTCCGACGCCCGCG
The DNA here is from genome assembly GCA_035934795.1 of Bryobacteraceae bacterium. Classification (GTDB taxonomy): domain Bacteria; phylum Acidobacteriota; class Terriglobia; order Bryobacterales; family Bryobacteraceae; genus Palsa-187. The sequence goes on from DASYXM010000092.1 coordinate 17,158, forward strand.
GGCGTGGATTTTACCGCGATGGTGCGGTTGCCGAAAGGCTCCGTGTCGAAGCCCATGGAGTTCAGCTCGTCGGCGATGCGGGCGTATTCGATCTGTTGGGCGGCGGTGAGCTGGATCACCAGGGGCATCAGGAGCCCCTGTGTTTCCGGCGCGCCGCGGCTGCGCGCGTCGAGGACCTTTTCGAACAGGATGCGTTCGTGGGCGACGTGCTGATCCACGATCCACAGGCCGTCGCGGCCGGCGGCGACGATGAAGCTCTCGTGGATCTGCCCCAGGGGACGCAGATCGCGCAAAGCGTCGAGGCTCTCGGGTTCGGGCAGGAACCCGTCCGGAAAAACGTCGCCGTGGGTGTCGGGAGGCGCATTGATTATTGTCGACTCATTGATTATGGTACTCGCGCGTTTCGCGCTCGCACTTTCCGCACGTGCACTGTCTGTCAGCGGAGATTCGGCGCGAGCGGGTGCCGCAACATCGGTGAAATTGAAGCGCGGCGGTGGTGAGAATGGCCGGCGCAGCGTGAATTCGGGAAGTGAAGAGGAATCGGCGGGCGCGGCGAACGCTTCCGAAAATGCTGCGGGCGCTTCGCCCGAGGCGAAGCGCATATCCTCGATCCGCTGGGTGAATTCTGAATAAGGCAAATCGGCCGCCGGTTGCGCGGGCGACGGGACGCGCGCGGCGGGACGCGCGGCGATCAGCACTTCACGGATGCTGTCGCGCACGAAATCGTGAATCGCCGAGCCGTGCCGGAAACGCACCTCGGTTTTCGAAGGATGCACGTTCACGTCGACCTCTTCGGCCTCGCACTCCAGAAACAGCAGCGCGAAGGGATAGCACGCCGGCGGCATCAGGTTGTGATAGGCCGAGGAGAGCGCGTGCAGCAGCAGGCGGTCGCGAATCAGGCGGCCGTTAACGAAAAGGTAGATGGAATTCCGGTTCAGCTTCTGCACCTGCGGGCCGCTGACGAAACCGCGCAGGCGATAACGGTGAACACGCGTGTCTCTTGCTTCCGCGTCTTGCGCTTCACTGTCTCCCGCAAGCAGCGGCATTTCGCGGGCGCGATCGCCGAGGTCGACCAGATCCGCCAGCGTCTGGCTGCCGAATACCTGGAAGACACGCTCGCGGAGCGTCGAGACGGGCGTCACGTTCAAAAGCTCGGCGTTGTTGTGCCGCAACTGAAAGCTCTTGGAGGGATGCGCGAGGCTATAGTGCGTGATGAGCGACGCTATGTGCGCGATTTCGGTCTGATCCGAGCGCAGAAATTTCTTGCGCGCGGGGACGTTATAAAAAAGATCGCGCACGATGACCGACGTTCCGGCGGGCAGTGCCGCGTCTTCGCACTTAAGAATTCTTCCGCCGGCGATTTCGACGAGGGTGCCAGCGTCCTCCTCGCGCGCCCGGGTTTCAAGTTGCAGCCGCGAGACGGAGGCGATCGAGGGTAGCGCTTCGCCGCGGAACCCTAGCGTGGCGATGGAAAGCAGATCCTTGACGTCGCTCAGTTTGCTGGTGGCGTGGCGCTCGAAGGCGAGCAGCGCGTCGTCGCGCATCATGCCCAAGCCGTTGTCGGACAGCCGGATCAGGCGACGGCCGCCCGATTCGACGTCGAGGCGGAATTCGGTGGCCCCGGCATCGAGCGAATTTTCCAGCAGTTCCTTAACCACGCTGGCCGGGCGCTCCACCACCTCGCCCGCGGCGATCTTGTTGGCAACATTATCGGATAGGATGCGGATGCGGCCCACTGAACTGATTGTATACGTTTCGGCAAATTTTTCTCTTGATATAGCGTAGAGTGTATCGTACGATATATCTTGTGGGGGACTTAACATGAGATTTTGGAGAAGAAGATGCGGTTGGGGACCGATGGCCTACGCTTATGCGTGGCCAGAGGCGTCGACGGGGTGTGGGGAGCGGCCCGCGAGCGGTGTAGGACACACCTTCATGAATCGCGGCTGGTCCCACTGGGCGGGAGGCCCATGGGGCGGAAGCGGGCGGGGCCGATTTTTCGAGGGCGGCGAGGTGCGGCTGGCGCTGCTGTCGCTGCTCGCGGAAGGATCCAAGCACGGCTATCAGTTGATGAAGGAGCTGAAGGAGCGTTCGGGCGGCATGTACCGGGCGAGCGCGGGGACGGTTTACCCGACGCTGCAAATGCTGGAAGACGAGGGCTTGATCGAACTCGATCCGCAATCGTCGCGGCGGGCGTATCGCATCACGGACGCCGGTCAGGAAGAGCTGAAGCGCGATCCGGAGGCCGTGCGGCGGATCTGGGAACGGGCCGAACATTGGGAGGACTGGAGCCAGTACGCGGGTCCGGAGATCCTGGCGTTCGCGTCGCCGCTGGGGAAATTGCTGAAATCGACCATGCGGGCGGCGAAGTGGACCGGCGGCAACGACGAGCGCGAGGCCAAAATCCGCGAGGTGATCCGGCGGGCGGCGAACGAACTGGACGAGCTCACGAAGAGTTAGGGCACTGACGTCGGGGTGTCGAGAGGAGTCTCGACACGGCACGTAAGAGTACCTGCGCCACGGCGGCTGTGAAAAATGCGGGTAGAGCGGATTGCTTGGGAAAGCTGACGAGCAGGTTCCGGGGACAATCAGTGTTTGATTTCCCTGGGAGCCTGCATCCGAACCTTGCCGCATTGAGGGCATTTCCACTTGCGCTGCTTGTGGTAGAGGTGGCCTTTGAGTTCTTTCATCGACACTTTGCAGCGCTTGCAGGTCACGGCAATTTCAGGATGGCATCAATGAAGCATCCGCGCGTCGTTGGCACTAGAAAATCTTAGCATCCGCGCAAAATTCTCAAGGGTTCCGCGCATTAACGATGGGAGGCCTGGTCTCGCAGTATTCCCATCGGCAAACCCTGCGATCTGCACGTGGTTGCGCTCGGTCTGTTCCGTCCATGCAGGTATGCTTTCAACAGGGGCCCCATGGCCTGCTTTCGCTCGGACAAAATCAAAGCAGCAATTTTTGCGCCGAAGGAAGAGCCCGTCGTGGATTCCGCGGAATGCCACGGTGGGTGGCCCGAATACGGTTGCCAACATTCAGTGCCGATATCTCGTAAGTAAGCTTAGATTAACGTCAACGAATTACGAGCAGTTACGAGCAGTTAGTCTTGCTTCCCTTCTCATATTCGTATAAAATACCTCAATCCTAGGATTCGCTGGAGCGGAATCCACATGACGGTTCTCCGGATGTTTGCGCTGTATCTCCCGTTTGCTCCCATTTGCGCGGTCGCGGGAACGTCATTTTGACTTAGGGAGGAATTCTCAAATGGCGAACGGCGGCATCAGTCCCAAAGTTCCCGACTGGTCGGCTCTGGCGCAGCTGGCTAAGATGCCAGAGCCGGACCGCCGTCGGGTGCTCCGATCACACGTGGAAGCCGGAATACACTCCACCGACGAGCTTGATCTGCGGAGGCGGTTGGACGAGGAGCTGGAATGGCTTGCGCGCCAGGAACTGCGGGCTGAAAGCGGAAGCCGGGCTCCCAGCAATGTCCCGGAAGAAGCTCAAAAGCATTTCGAGCACCTGGTCTGGCGGTCGCCGGCGTTCGGACAGTATTTAAATACGTACCTTTACTTTGGAGTCCGGTTCGCCGCGTGGCGCCTGGGAAATCCTGCTCCCACGTCCGCTGAAGAAGAGCGTAAAAAAGACAAGGAAATAAACGAGAGCCCGGTCGGGCTGCCCTTTCCCCCAGTCTATCCCCCCTACCCTTCGGACGAGTCGGAGAAGGATGTCGACCGTTTTCTGAACGTGCAGAATTCCAATGAGACCGACGACGCTCTCGATTTTCTGGATGATATACGGCCGACGGCGGGCGAGCATTCGGAGGTCTCGGACGAGACTACCAAGTTCGATCTGTGGGTTCGGGGTTTGCTGCCTCAGCCGCGCGATCTTAGTCGATTCCGAACGATCGCCAAAGGGTTGTACGAATGGGCGTTGCAACGGTACGCATTCTACGTGGACTTAGAAAAACACCATGCCGGGGAAGGGCACGTTCGCGAATGGCAAGACCGCCCGCGCGTCGAGGGAGATTGGCATGCCCGCAATCCGCTGGCGGCGCGCTGCGGAGTGGTCGATCTGTATTGGCTCGCGAAGATTCTGCGCGCCGACGTCTCGCCGCGAGGGATCGTGCGTTACGATCTGCACGAGTCCTGGCTGCGCCACTTGCCCACGGTAGTGCCGGAAGAATTCGCTCAAAAACCGGAAAAGGAACTCCCCAAGGATAGGATTCGGCGCATTGAAGAAGTCCTAAGGGCGACCTTCGACTATGCCTGCCACCTGATTGAAAACTCCGTGGAAATCGCCGAATACCTGGCGGAGAAAAACGCACACCCGGAGGAATATCCGGATCGAAAGGCCGAGATTCTGGATTGGCCCGCCGTGCAGGACCGGGAGATCCGGGAGATCCGCAACCAGAGACGCGAGCGCTTTTACCCAAACCTCGAACGCGAAGCGGCCCCTTACGCACCCGGCGACGGGCTCCCGGATCAGTACTGGAGCAGACGCATCCGGACGGGTGAATATGAAGAAAATCTGGTGGGCGTGGCGTTATCGGGCGGGGGCATCCGGAGCGCAACCTTTGCGCTGGGTGTCCTGGAGCGGTTGCGGGAAAACGATTTGTTGCGGCAGGTCGACTACCTGTCCACGGTCTCGGGAGGCGGATACATCGGCGCCTGGCTGATCGCCAACGTTCGCCGCACGCGCTACTGGCTCAGCCGCATGACCAGTTGGGACGAATCCATCGGCTATCTGCGCGACTATTCCAAATATCTTTCGCCGCGATCCGGATTCCTGAGCGCCGACAGTTGGGTAATCTGGGTCACCTGGATTCGCAACGCCTTCCTGATCCAATTGACCGCTGTGGCGTGGCTTTCGGCCTTGTTCGTTCTTACGCTGTGTCTGAAATTGGTCTTCGACGGAATGGGCAGCCCGGCGCGCGGCGCCTTGGTGCACACCGCCTTGGGGGTAGTTTTGGTGGTTCTTGGAATTTTGGTCGGCCGGAATCTGCGGCGGCGCAAGAGGTGGCCGCTCACGCAGCATCGCTGGATCGCTTCTCTGGCCTGGGTGGGGTCCTTTATAAGCACGGCGCTGGTGTGGAAAACAGCGGCCAAAGCCGAGTATTCCCAGCTCCTCGAAACGAAATGGGCGCCTGGGGGATGGATGCCCGGCCTCGGGTTGTTGTTCCTCGCGATGCTCGCGCTCGGATTCGTGTCTATGTTCAGGAACAGCGGCGATCTCGCGACAGACGACGAGCCGGAGTTTGAGTGGTCGATTTCAGTGGCGCTCAAGGTAGCGGGTGCGCTGTGCGTGGCGGCCTTGAGCACGGGCGTGTTCTACCTGGCGCTATGCGGGGTTGCCTACCTGTTCGGGATGTGGACGGATGCCACGTCTCACTACGGGTGGTATGCGTACGTTTTCGGCCCCACGCTGGTGATGCTGGCGGCCACCGTAGGGGTGGTCGTTTTCATCGGCCTGGTGGGCCGCGCTTCCGCAGACTGGAGGCGGGAGTGGTGGACGCGATTCGGATCGTGGCTGTCGATTTTCGGGGCCGGCTTCTTGGCCCTGGGCGTGGCCGCCGTATTCGGCCACGTTTGGCTCGCAACCTTGTTCACTTTTTTAGGAACGAAAGTAAGCTGGGGCGCGGTCGTCGCATGGGCGGCTTCTGTCGTCGCCGGATTGCTGGCCGGCAACAGCAACAAGACCCGGGGCAACGGAGAAGGCTCTTCCGCAGCTCTCGAGTGGGTGGCTCGCATCGGTGGCGTTCTCTTCATCGCGGGCGCCGTCCTGGGGCTCTCGAGCCTCTTGCACTTTGTTTTGGTCCGGGTATGGCTGGACAACCCGTCGGCATATTGGTGGGATCGTTTACACGAATTGCTGAAGAAGGGTGCACCGGCGGTGATTGTCAAGCTCTTTCATCCAGCCGCATCCCACGGCGCGCTTCCGTTCACGTTCGTCGTGCTCCTGATCGGCGCCGCGATCTTCTCCTGGCGATTCAACCTGAACACGTTCGGACTGAATCAGTTCTACCGGAATCGCCTGGTGCGCTGTTATCTGGGTGCCACACGCTGGGAGCCTGGCAAGCGGCATCCCGAGCGCTTCACTGGATTCGACGAAGACGACGACCTGGATATTTCAGAGTTGCAATGGGAGTCTGGCGGCGACCCGCCGTTCCGCGGCCCTTTCCCTATTGTGAATTGTTCGCTCAATCTGGGAGGCAGCTCCGATTTGGCCGTCAAGACCCGGCAAAGTGCCTGCTTCACAGTAACGCCGCTGAACTGCGGAGCCGCGCGTACCAAGGTCGGATATGCGCCCATTCGAAAGATCGATCAGCCGGGCGGGTTCGCGAAGGGCGTTTCGCTCGGCGAGGCGATCTCCGTCTCCGGCGCAGCCGCCAGTCCGAACATGGGTTACAATACGTCGCCGCTGGTGTCGATCCTGCTCACCATGTTCAACGTGCGCCTGGCGTGGTGGTTCCCGAATCCTGGCCGGAAGAAGTGGTCCCATGACTCGTCGCCCTATGGCATCGTTTATCTCGCCGAGGAGTTTTTGGGACTGGCCGATGAGACGTCGGACTTCGTAAACGTTTCCGACGGCGGTCACTTCGAAAACCTCGGCATTTACGAGCTCGTCCGGCGCCGCACGAAAGTGATCATCGCCTCCGACGCCGAGTGCGATCCGGAACTTTCCTTCGGCAGCCTCGGCAACGTGATTCGGATCTGCGAGACCGATTTCGGCGCGAAAATCGACATCGACGTAGCCTCTATTCGTAAGCGGGACAACGGGAGAAGCCGCGCCCATTGCGCCGTCGGCCGTATCACATACCGCAACGGGAGCTTGGGGTATTTGATTTACCTGAAGGCGTCGATCACCGGCGACGAGGGCGCCGACATCGAGCAATACCGTGCGTTGCATCCGGATTTTCCGCACCAGACGACCGCCGATCAGTTTTTCACCGAAGATCAATTCGAAAGCTATCGCCGGCTCGGCGACCACGTCGCGAAGCTCGCGTTCCGCGATGTGGAGCCTGGGGCTTCGGGAAAGCCGGTAGAGATGGCCGCCCAGCTCTATGACGTGTGGACTCCGACCAGCGTCAGCAGCGATTCCTTTGTCAAACACGCCGGGCTTCTAGACACGATCTGGGAGCGTTTCCGGCGCTCGGAGGCACTTGGTCCATTGCTCGATGAGCTGCTGGCAGACGAGCCAGGTCCGCCTTGCACGGAGCTCGGCCGTGAAGATCTGAGTGCTTGCCTCGAACTGACGCAACTGATGGAGAACGTGTTTCTCGATCTCCGGTTGGACGATTTTTGGGACCATCCCGACAATCGCGGATGGGCGATGTTATTCCGCATGTGGGCGAAGAGTCCAAGGTTTCGCCAGGCGTGGGAAACGATTCACCGCACCTTCGGCATCCGCTTCGAATACTTTTGCGAGCGGCGGTTAGGGCTGAGGGCGGATCATCCCGTCGAGCGGGTGTGACTGCGGACAATGCCGGCGTTAGCTGCGGTGAAAAATTTGATAGACTTCGGGAATCAAGGAGCCGGACACTAAACTCGGGAGATTCCATGGTCATCGTAAAAGGAAAAAGGCTGGCAACGATTCTAGCGGCGTTCTCGCTGGCCTCGTCTGTTCAGGCACAAGATCTGCCGGATGGCGCCGGGAAGGACCTTGTGGTAAAGGTGTGTACTGTCTGCCACGATGCGGCGCGCATCGTCAGCAAGAAGTGGACCAAGGAGCAATGGAACGACACCATCGACAAAATGGCCATGCGGGGCGCGATGGCTACCGATGAGGAGTACGAAGCCATCGTGACCTACCTGACCAAATACTTCGGGCCGGATCAGCCTGCCGAAAAGGGCAACTAACGCATTTTCACAGTTATCGTGATCCGTTGTGGGGCATGGCTTCCGCCTTGCCGCCGGGCTTCTGCCCGGCGATTCGCCAAGAGCAATGAGCAAGCCGCGCAGAAGCGCGGCTGCAGCCCGGAAGGGCTGCCCCACAAGAAGGGTCTACGGTATCTATGAAAACAGTATAGAGCGCTTGTTTCCTCGATCCGCTCCACTCGCGCTGTTCGCCGGTTCCTCGTTGCATTCCTGGGGTGCCCCAGCGCGCATTGTGCGCGGGCCGCTAAAGCGATCGCGAGAGCCGCCGGAGGCAGCGCCGGGGGACCGAATGGTCGTGCTCTCATCGATTGTTCTACCTCGGTGCATTGCCGGGGCGGTCGCGCCGGGCCGCACCACGCGGGTTGGGAATCTGCCGAGAGGGGCTGCCGGGGTAAACTCAAAAAAACGGGGAGGGCCGAAGCCCTCCCCGTTTATACTGCTTGCTTTAGGCGTTCAGGTTAGTGGACCATGCCGTCGTCCACCAACTGGGCGGTACGACTGAGCTTGGCACCCTTATCCATGGTTAGCCCCAAGTACGAGACCGGCGGCACAGCACCTGTTGCATTGAACAGGAACGCCAAGCCGTGGCAGTACTGGAAGTTCGCCTGGGTAATCGCGTAACCGGTAAATCCGGTGTTCACGATGAAGGTAGCGTAGCTGCCAGACTTCGCCAGCGTATCGCCCGCCGGATAGACTGCGGCGATCGAGGTGTTGGTCTGGGCGGACAGGCCGCCGATGGTCCCGAACAGGTAGAGCTGCACGGTGCCCTGTTGCTGACTCGCCGTATACCCGAATACCGGCGGCGTGAGGCCGTTGGTCGGGTCCTTCGACGTGTTTGCAACCGCAATACCCGTCACGTAGTTGGCGTCGGAGACGACCCACGGGAACAAGAGGCTGCAAGTGCAACGGTTGATGCTGAACAGCGAGAACGGCGCCGAACCGGTGGTGTGGGTGAAGCGCGGCGTCCCGTCGACCTGGCCGAGCGGAGTGGTGCTTTGGTTGCCCGTCGTGGCATACCAGGGAGCGAAGGTGGCAGTGGTCACAGTAGCGGCAACATTCGCCTGGGGCAGATCCATTGAAACACTGCTTGGCAGCGAACCCGCCGGATAATACACCACCGGGTAGATATTCGCCGTTTCCGTGGAGAACGGATCCGAGAACAGCACCTCGTAGGTGACGACATTACCGGTACCCGTGAAATCGACGTATCCGGCATTCTGAATCGCCGGCAGCCCACTATTGGCCGCAACCGGGTTGAAGTTGCCTTTGCCGGTTCCCGTCACGCTGGTCATGACCATGACGCCGGAGGTGATGCCACCGTTCGCTAGTGGCACGATGGTTGGCAGGGAGAGAACCGCCCCGTTCGGGATGGTGTCGATTTCGAACTGGATGCGGGTTCCATAGTCCGCGAATCCAGCGCCCTTACAGACGATGGGCGCTCCGCTTCCGGGGCAGACGCCGGCGGCTGCGGGCCCATAGGGTACGAGGGCACTGCCGCCACCGTTGAAGCTGGTATAGAACTCGTGGCCATCCTCGGAGAATCCGCCTTCGGTGAAGAAGCGGGTACCCGGATTGTTCTGACCAATGTCGTTGGGGTTGTTCGTAGCGCACGTAAGAGCTACGCCGTCCACGATGCAATCGCCATCGTTATCGATATACGCGAAAATATTCAGGTTGCTCAAGCTGTTGTTGCTGACGCCGTCGATGCACGGGTTGCCGTCGATGTTGCACGCGTCGGTTTTATCAACAACGACACCACCAGCACCTAGCAACTCGCTCATATTCCGAGGCTTCCAGGCAGTCTGAAATCCCTCTTTGATGGATATGGCCATGCCGGGAAAAACTGCGCCGCTGTTGGGGATATCGCCGTCGACGCCAAACTCAAGAACCGCATCCTTCGCCTGGCTGTCGGCTGTCCAACCGTGGTTTTCAACCTCGATGTTTTCATCCGAGTCATCGCCCGTTGCGCTGTCGATGCTGGTCGGATATTCGCACTGCAGGAAGGTGTTATCCGAAGTCACCGTGGTCTTGCCCATGCCCTTTTGGACGAAAGCAACCTGGGTCTGCACGCTGTTCAGGCCAACGGCCGCGGGTCCCTGGAAGCCTATGATCGCGATCACCTGGGCAAACGGGTTGCTGGGATCGAACACCGTGGCATTGATGCGGATATTCGTGATGCGGATGGTCCGCGTAAAGCCGGTACCCGGAGGATCCAGCGGAACGCCGTTGAAGATCACGGAGTTAGCCCCGTTGGGGCGGGCGACGAAGATGTTGGGGCGAGGATTGTCCCCCCTCGAGCCGTCATACGTATCTAGGGGATTACCATCCGAAATGACGTTGCAAACGCCGGCACCGCCGGCCAACCCGTTATCCGCGCAGACCAAATGGGGACGAACCCCAGGGAAGTTGGTGGGCGCGCCACTGCTCGGGTCGTGAATGTCGTCCATGATGAGCGTTGCTTCGCTCAGCAGCGTCTTAGCGGTTGGGTTGATGATCTTGCTGGAGATCTGGGTCTGCGGCAAGGTCACCGTGATGTCGGCGCCCTTCACCTGCTGGCCCGCGCCATTCGGAATGCCACCGGTGCATCCCAGCAGGATGTCGCCGATATAATCGGCCCAGCCTTCGGAGCGGGCGATCTGGTTGGTGGCGGTGTTGTCTTTGCATTGGAAACTTTGCGCGCTAGCCGGTACCGTGAAGCACGCAATGAGCGCCACGATGGCTAACGCATAAAACATCTTGCGAAAATCTGCCATTTCCTTCTCCTTGTGAAATTTTGGAATTGAATTGATGGAAGTTCTCTTTTTCAACCTGAGCCTCAATCTGCAATTCCCGTAGCTTCGAACCTCGGGAACCGAGCTTCCAGCCTGACTTCACAACTGGCTGATTTGCGCTCGACTGCTGTGTTACAAGAGCTCATTGTGGACTTCTTATTCTTTCTTGTGCTCGCGGGAGGACGGCTAAATACGCCGCCTGCCCTAAATTACACTTCTAACTGGCGCGTGAAACCCTGGACGCAGTCAGTTACTTTGATACCATCCGTACCAGGGTCAAGTCAAGCAGAAATGTAACCACTCCAGAAACCTGGAGGTAGGCGGGAGAATGCATTCAGGGAATGGCTCTGCATGGCGTCAAACGGGGAAATTTCGAGGCTGAGCGGTTCGTTCCGGATTGCGTTCGGTGCTCAGGGGAGCATGGACTGTGGGCCGGCATGCGGCTTTTGGACGCAGGGGGTGCGCTCCTGGACACACCAATTACTCAGGCTGGCGGTGTCGCAGGGTCTGCGGAACAGATGAAAAAAGGGGACAGACCGCTCTATCCACTCTCGATCCTTGGCGAAATCGGACAGCCTATGGAAGGGACAGAGTAGTCTGTTCCCTTTTTCCTTAAAGTTCTTTAACGTACCTCTGGAGTTTCTTCACCCGGTCCCTTAATTCGTCGCTCGCTTCGATCAATCCGCTCTCGTCGTAGATGACGTGGGGGGTCATGAAGATGATCAGCTCGCTGCGGTCGTGATTGTAGGATTTGGTGCCGAACAAGATGCCGCCTATGTAGGGGATACGATCCAGCAGCGGGATGCCGCTCACGGCATCCGTGGTGGTTTCGCTGATCAGGCCGCCGATGGCGATGGTATCGCCGTCCTGGACGGTGATCTGCGTCTGCACCACCTGCTGGTTGAAGGAGGGCGTAAGAGTTCCGGCGCCGGCCGCGGCCGCGCTGATCTGCTGATTGATGATCAGCGTCACCACACCGCTGGGGTTCACGCGGGCGTGGACCTGCATGGTGACGCCGGTGTTCTGCGACGAAAGAGAATTTGCCACGCTGACACCGCCGCTGGTGGGAATGGTAGTGGAGCCCGTACTGACCGGCACCTGAGTGCCCACGTTGAAGGAGGCGGGAATGCTATCGGTGGCGATGAGACTAGGCTCGGAAATAATGTGCGCGCGGTTGCGGTTCTCCGAGAGGTTGAGCGTCGCCAGCAGCTCGCGGCTCTTGCCGACGAGCGCGCCGGCGGAAAGAGTGGTGGCGGCGGTGCTGCCGACGGCGGCGCTGAGCGACCCGAGCAAGGTTCTATTGCCGCCGGAGGCCCCTTGCAGATTAGCCGCGATCCCGCTCGAGAAGGTTCCCGTCAGATCGACGGAATAGATTTTCGCCTCGAGCAGGATCTGGCGCGGAGGGACGTCGAGATCCTTGAGGACCTTCAAAATCGCCTGATACACCTGCGCGTCGGCTTGTATGATGAGCGCGTTATCGAGCGGATTGGGAACGATGCGGACCGGCTCGGGAAGCGGCCGTCCGTCGGCGGTCTGGCCAGGGGCGCTCGCGGCGGCGCTACCGGCGGCGCCGGGGATCAGAGTGTTCGCGGCAGCGGGCTGGCCGACCGCCGAGGCGGGCCCTTGGGCCGCATAACCGCCGAAAGTGGGACGGCCGTATCCGCCGCCGTACCCTCCGCCACCATAGCCACCACCGTATCCCCCACCTAGGGACGCGCCGCAACCGCCGCTGCCGCCAAAGCTGGAATTGAAACTATTGGCGTTGCCATAGCCGCCTGGGTTGCCATAGCCCCCGCTGCCGCCGAAGCCGGCCGAGCCAATAGCTCCTGTATACCCGCCGCCATAAGAGCCAACCCCTCCGGCCATCCCGCTATAGGGTGAATAACCGCCACCGGGATAGCCGCCGCCGGGATACCCGCCGCCGTAGCCGTACCCCTCGTTGCCGTAACCGCCGCCGTATCCGCCACCGTAACCGGTGGGCATCCCGAACAACTCATTCAGGGCGATGCCGAGGCACTCCGCGCGCCCGTAGCGCACGCGGTAGACGTGGGTTTCGATGGAACCGGCCGAGACCTTGACGGGAACGTCCAGCTTGCGGAGCCACTCCTCGATGGTGTCGAAGACGCCGGGGTTCGGCGCCACGGCGATCAGGGTATTGATGCGGTCGACCGGGAGGAAGCGCACCGTCGAATTCTTGCCGTCCAGCGAGACGGCCTTGAGCACGTTTTCGAGATCCTTCTGCACGTCCGACGGGCGGGCGTTCTTGACCTCGAACAGTTTCACGCGCTGATTGGCGAACATGTCGCTATCGAACAGAGCGATCAGATCCATGGTGCGGCGCATATTGCGGCGGCTGTCGAGAATGAACAGGAGATTGGCCGGCGCGTAGGAATACATGTTGGCGTTTTCGCCGATGAATTCGGTGAGCACCTTGGTGAGCTCCTCGACTGTGACGTACTTCAGGAACACCAGGTTCAGCATCAGCTGGTCGTCCTCCGGAATGCTGGAGGGGTTCATGTCCGGGTGAATGGGCAGATGTGAGGCCTCTTTCAGCGGGACGATCCGGTAGATGTCGCCTTCCTGCACCATGCCGGCGCCGTTGATGCGCAGGATCAGCTCCAGCAGATTGCGGGGGTCCAGGTTCGCGGTATCGCCGTAGGTGTTCAGCACGACCGCGCCCTTCACGGCGGGGTCCAGAATGTAGTTGATTTTGAGCTGACGGGCCAGTTGATCGATCACCTCAGTGAGCGAGGCATTCCGCAGCGAGAGATTTCCAATGCGGGCGGTGCTTCCTGCCGCCCCGGCCCGACCCGCGGGCGCTTGCCCCGCCGGGGCCGGTACCGGTTTGGCGGGCGCCGGTTTTGCCGGGGCCGGTTCGGGCGGGGCCGGTTGAGTTTGAGGCTCAGGCTGAGGCTGCGCGGCGGGTGCAGCCGGGGGTTGGGGAGCGGTTTGCGCTTGAGGCGCCGGCGCTTGAGGAGGTTCCGCTTGAGGAGGTTGCGCCTGGGGTGCGGGCTGGGCCGCATCGCGAGCAGGCGGCTGGGCAGCCGGTTGAGCGGCGGGCGCCTGTGCTTGTGGCTGCACCGGCTGAGAGCCCGGGAATCCCGGAAACGGCGGGGGTTGCTGCTGCTGCGCCTGCAGCAGGCTACCGGCGATCCACAAAGTCGCGACCAGACGCTGAAATTTCACTTCGCTAGCTCCCATCTGCAGACTGGACCAAACATGCTTGGAATACTTCGTTTCGTATAACCCGAAAGGACCGTTCCAGCGGGCGACTGGTCGCCCGGCAGGCAGCCGCGGACGCCCTCGCCGATTTCGGCGCCCAGCCCCTTTGGTTCGGCGCTGGCGGCGGAGCCCGGCGTTCCTGTTGCAGGAGCGGGGCCGAGTTCCGTTACCGCGGAAGCGGCCGGCTGTTGGGGAGCGGCGTTGGACGCGGGCACGGGGCGCGCGCCCTGAGCGGCCGCAGGTGTTGCGCGACCCCCGCCCGGAGCTCCAGCGGGGGGCGCGGGAGGAGGTTCCTTGGGCGCCAGGTCGTCGGGCTTGCGCTCGACCTTCTTGCCACGCCATTCGAGTTCGATCTTGTCTTCATCGAAGGCCACCAGCGTGAAATCGCCGATGCGATCGCCCGCGTGATATCCCCTCTGGTCGGCGGCCCGCGTCGGCAGGCTCAGGAACGCAACCGGGTCGCCGAGATCCATCTGGCCGTGATAAATCGGCAGAGCCGGCATGGGAGGCTCGGGGACCGGCTTGGGCGCTTCCACGACGACGTCGGGATTGCGGTCCTTCGAAAACAGCATTTTTTTCGCGACCTCGACGTACTCGGCGGGCTGCGCGGGGCGCGCTGGAGAGGGCGACGGAGGAGCCAGCACAGCCTTGGGCGGAACCTTGTGGTTCAGCAGCGCGCTTTCCCGCGCGCGCGCTTCGAGATAATGCGCGCGGAGCATCCAGGCGAGCCCGCCGGCGAACAGCAGCAGGACCACGTCCAAAATCACCAAGCGGCGGTTCATAGGCTCGCTCCCGTTTTGGATTTTTCCGGAACCAGCCGCCGCGGCACGACGCCGGAAAGCGTCAGGCGAACGCCGACGGTCTTGTCCTTGGAGTTGGACGACATGACGCGCAGGTCGCTCGAGGCGACCAGTTCCGGCTGCGAGGGAATCGCGGCGAGCATGTTGATCAGCTGGTCGATGCGGCATTCCACCTGCACGGAAATCAGCGCCTCACCGTAGGCGTCCCCCAGCGGGCGGACGGGGCCGATTTCGGTGGCGCGAATTTCGACCGGAGGATTCTCTGTGGCGCCGATCCGGCGGACGATCTGAATGAGCTGAGCCTGGGCTTGGGCGGCGGTGGCCGCGTTAATGAGTCCCCTTTCGCGCAGCGCAAGGTCGCTCGAAACCTGCTTCAGAATCGCTTCCTTCGCGGGCGCCGTGGACGCGGTGTCGCGCAGCTTGGCCAGACGCTTTTCCGCCAGCGCGACGTTATCGGCGGCGGGCGCGACGACCGTGGAGGCGGTGCTGGCGGGCCAAAAGCGATAGACCAGCCCGAGAATTACCGCAACCGCGAGTCCGGCCAGGGCGCGGCGATCGCGCGGGGACAGGTTCATCGTCCGGCCTCCCGCCGCGCGCGAATGCGGAACACTTCGCCGCCGGCCGCGCGGGCGGGCGGAGAAGCGAATTCTGACCCTTCGAACAAAGGAGACGCGTCGAGCACTTGCAAAAGCGGCGCGGCTTGCGGGGCCTCTCCGGCGATGGTCACCTGGACGCGCGTGATCTCCAGCAGATTCGCCCAATCGGGAGGCGGCAGCAGGCGCGTCACCTCTCCCAATACGTCGAGATCGGCCTTGGAACGGCCGCGAATTTCGTCCAGAAGAAGGATCCGGCGGCGCGTGGATTCGATCTGCCGATCCAGCGCTACGGAGCGATTGGCCGCGGGCGTCACGCGCGCGATCTCGGCGGTGAGGGAGCGCTGATAGCGCCCGTTTTCAAAACCCGGGAAGGCGGCCACGGCTCCGGCCAGCAGCAGCACCACGGCGCCGAGCGCTCCCACCGGAATCCACATCGCGCGCGAGCTGGAGCGGCGGAGCTCGGGTGGCAGCAGATTCAAGGACAGCGCGAGCCCCGGGCAGGCCGCCATTAAGGCCGCGGCGTAGGCCAGCGCGGGCTCGGCTCCGACCACGTCGCGCAAAGGCTGAATCGGGACGTCCGGCTCCAGACGCAACTCCCCGTGCAAATTCGCGGACAAGCTGGCCACCGGCGAATGTTCTTCGCTTCCCGTTCCGGTTTCCTCGCTCGATCCTGGCACGGCGCGTGGCGGCTCGACAGGGAAGGCCGCGGAAAAGACGGGGTGCGACGGACTTTCTCCGTAAATCTCCACGCCCGATCCGGTCTCCTCATAGGCAATCACGGGTGCGGGCTGGGGCCGGAACAGATGGCGCGCGGAATGGATCGCGGCTGCCGAGCACGTGAAACACCCGACCGGAATGCCGGCTTCGGAGAACAGATTCGTGAAGCGCTCCACGACCGAACGGCGCGCGATGGCGATCAGCACGGAGCTGGTGCCGGGGATGCGAGCCCAGCTTGATACTGCGTCCTGTTCGGGATAGGAGTGCAGTCCTTCGAGCTGAAATTCGATGGCGGACGGCAGATCCTTGTCGGCGACGCCCGGAAGTGCGATCTGGCGAATCGTGACATCGCGGCGCGGCAGCAGAACGGTGGCGCGAACGTGGCCCAAACCGAAGCGGCGGATGAACCGGGAATACTCCGCGCCCCAGGTGCCGGCCGCGTGGTGCTGGGCGTCGTCGACGGCGAGCGTGCCGAGCAGGCGGGAGCCGCCGGGACGCACCCGCACGGCCGCGATGCGCAGCGATTCGGCACCGGGCGGGCCGGCGATCTCGATGCCCACGCCGCTGCCGATCGCCATCCACTTGCGAAGCCGGGCGGGAATCCTCACGGCAGAAAATCTCCCACAGCGTTGCCGGAAGTAAAGGAATCCCCGTCCGAGGGCGGAATGACGGATTGCGACCAGGCATCGTCATGCCAGCGCAGGACCACGGCGGGATAGGCGGTCTGTCGCGGATCGAGCAGCTTCACCGTTGCCGAGGCGGTTCGCACCGCGTCCGAAAGCATTCCGTCGGCGCGGCGCAGGCGCGCGGTGGCGCGCAGGGTCCAGATGCTGCCGCCGCCCCCCACTCCCAGGCGCCCCACGTAAGGAGTCACCTGGCTGACGTCGGCGATGGACCGGAACGGGCGCATCCGGCGCTGTGCGAGGAGAGAGACCACGTCATTGGGCGCGACGCCCATCGCTTCCATCAGCGCCGGACTCGCTGTATTAGCGTCAAAAGGTCCGGACGAACCCCACGTCGAAAGACAATCGCGCAAGCCGCCCCGGGCGTACAGGCGGCCGTCGGCATCCGCCGTGTAATTGCCGTAAAAGATTTCGGGCGTCATCCCGCGCACCAGGAGCAGTTCCTCAATCTCCTGAAAAGACGCGTGGCGGGCGCGAAAAGTCGGGCTGATGCCGAAATAATACTCGTCGTTAGACGTTGGGCCGCTCGCGGGGCTGCGCCAGTCGACGATCCCGGCGGTAATCAGGCTGGCGCGGGTAGCATCGCCGGTGACGGCGAAAGCCACGCGGTAAAGGTCGTCGGCATTCGCCGTGTTGATGTTGAGCTTCGCCGCTTCGGGGATCACCTCGACAACCGCTGCCCCGCTGGGGAAGGCCATGTACATGCGCGGCTGATTCATTTCCCAGAACATGGCGGAGCCGTCCGGCTTGCGGTAAATGGGGCCCCACACCATCCATTGAATGGCGCGTTCCACGGCGCCCGAGGCAAGATACGACGCGCGCAGGCCGTCGGCTGACGTCGACACGCGCTCGGTCTCGGCGCGCACCGTGGAGGAAACCGAAAAGCCGACCGCTGCCAGCGCCGCCGAAAGCCACAGGACGGCCAGCAGTGCGCTGCCACGCCGTTTGCCGTCGCCACGCGCGCCGACGTGTGGATCAGAAATCGTCATAGGCCATAAAAATGTCGCGATCCACGCGCAGCGGCACCGTTACGGCGACGGAAGGCAATCCGCCACCGGCCGTCGCCAAGGGCGTCAACTCCACTCGAATGCCCGCAGGGAGGACATTCCGTTTCCACACCGGCACCCAGCCCGTATCTTGGTACGCCAGCATATCGACGGGCTGGTGATACGAGAACTCACAGGAAGCGAGGCGGTCCGCGAGCACAAACGGCGGCGCACCGGTGGAAAATCCAGATACCGCGCCACCCGTTGGATCGCAAAACGGCGTCGTGCTGAAGGGGCCCGTATACGGTTGCTCGGTTACCACGAGCTGAACGCCCGCTACGGGCGAGCGCATCACTTGAAACTCGATAATCTGCGGGTAGCCGCGGGATCCTTCGGCGACGGAGTAGCTCGAAATCATGTGCAGACTGTCGGATGCGCCCATGAAATAAGGCGTCATGTTGACGCCGCATAGCGACAAAACCGGCATGGCACCGGCCAGCTCCCGGGCGAGAATCTGCGTGCGGCTGACCTGCTCGCGATTGGCGCGCAGCCGCGCCCCGGTCTTCTCATAAGCCAGCACGCTGGTGCGAAGGGCGAAGAGCATGCCCACCGACATCACGGCGACCAGCGAAACCGCGATCATGAGCTCAATCAATGTGACGCCGCGCTCGGCGTGGCTCAAACAGGGAAGCGTCGCACCGCGACGCGAAACAAAGGATGTGACGCCGCGCTGTCGGGTTCCGCGGGAAATCGGGAGCATCAGAATGTCCGATCTCCCTGGCGCAACAGATTGCGCCGGAAGCCCTCCAGGCTGAAGCTGCGCCGGACTTCACCCTGCATCCACCACACTTCGAGTTCGATGCGATCCACGCCCCACGACGCGGGTCCGCGGCCGGGCACGGCTTCAAAGGGACTCACTCTCGCCCGCCAGCCCATGGCCTCACCGCCGGTCAGAGCGGGATCGAACGCTCCTTCCAGAACTTGATTGCGCGGCGCATCGCGCGCCAGCAGCAGCTCGTCCATTTTTTGCTGGGCCGCCAGCGTGGCGCGATCGTAATCGGTGAGCCGGGAGGCGTTGCGAGCCGCTCCCGCCAGGCCGCTGAGCACGCCAGCCACGGCGATCCCCATCACGAGCGCCGCCACCAGCACCTCCAGGAGCGTAAAGCCGCGCTGAACGCTTCTCATCTCGCCGCCGTCCCCAGGGATTTCACTGCCGGCCTCGCGGGCTGCGCGGCCTCCGCGTCGGAGGTCACCACTTCGTTGCGCGGCATCCCGGTCAGGGCATCGACACTGACCTCGCGCCTCCTGCCGTTGGTTCCCGTGATTTCGATGCCGATGCGAGGAATCGTCCCGCCGGGATACATCAGGAACCGGCGCGGCTCGTCGGGCGCGACCTCGGCCGCCGGCCGGACGCCGGTGATGCGGAACGGCTCCGGGATCTCCAGGCGCCGCGCGAAGCCCTGATCCGGAGAACGCGCGATCAGCACGTTATCCTTGGGGGCGATCCACACTTCCACCAATTGCTGGCGCCGCTCGGCGTGATCGATGGCGGCGTTCAGGAAATTCACCACCGTGTCCGCCGTGGAACGCAAGCGCACCGCTTCGATGCCGGAGACGGCAGTGGGATAGACGACGCCCACCAGCAGCGCGATCAGCGTCGTGACGATCAACATTTCGATTAATGTGACCCCACGGCTCGAACGTTGGCGCGCGGAACTACTGATTGCTCCAGCTGACAATGTCGGCATTGTTTCCTTCCCCGCCAGGCTCGCCATCGGCGCCGAGAGAAATAATGTCCGGCTCATCGCCGTGGTCGCCGGGGAATTTGTATAGATAAGGGTGCGCCCAAGGGTCCATAGGAGCGTCCTGCGGCAGGTAAGGACCAGACCATTGCGGCATGTTTTCGGGCTTCACGCGGAGGGCCTGGAAGCCCTGCTCAGTGGTGGGAAAAGTTCCCGTGTCCAGCTTGTAGGAGCCCAGCGCGGTCATGAAGGAGTTGATCTGCGCGCGCGCGGCCGTGCGCTTGGCTTTATCGGCCTGGCCGAACATGCGGGGCGCCACCAGCGCCGCAAACAGCGCGATGATAGTGACCACGACCAGCATTTCGATCAACGTGATGCCCCGTTGGGAAAAATGGGGACACCCTGGCCTGTCCCCTTTAAGATTCGTCTGCAATACATCCGCCGTCTCGTTGCGGACAGGCAAGAGTGTCCCCATTTTCGCCTCCTAAACCGCCACGTCGTTTATGCTCGTGATGGCGAGCATCAGACTCAAAATCAAGGTACCGACGATCAAGCCCATCACCAGAATGATCATCGGCTCGAACAAAGATGTAAAGCGCCGGATGGCCGTGCGCGTTTCCGATTCGTAGATATCCGCCATGCGATGAAACATGGCGTCCAGGTGGCCGGTTTCTTCGCCGACGGCGAGCAGGTGGCCCGCGAGCGGCGGAAATTGTCCGGCTTTCCGGAGCGGGGCGGCAATCCCTTCGCCACGCTTGACGCCTTGGGCGATCTGTTCGAGCGTCCCAGCGATGCGGCGGTTGTCGAGAATGCCGCGGGAAATCCCCAGCGATTGCACCAGCGGAACGCTCGCCGAGACCAGTGTCCCCATGGCGCGCGCGAAACGCGCCGTTTCGGCCTTGCGGAGCGCATCCCCCAGCACCGGCACGCGCAGACGCGAGGAATCCCACCACAAGGCTCCCGCGGGTGTTCGGATGTAGGCCGCTAAAGCGAGCGAAGCGCCGCCGATCACGATCGCCGCGGGCAGCCAGTATTCGCGCATGTAGCGGCTGGCTTCGAGCAGAATGAGCGTCGGAGTCGGAATCTTGATGCGTGGATCGGCGAAGATCGTGGCGAAGCGCGGCACCACAAAGTACATCAGGATGAAGATCGAGCCCAATCCCACCAGGGTCAGCAGGCCGGGATAAATCAGGGAGCTGACGATATAGCCGCGCAGATCGTCGCGCGTGCGCTCGAATTCGGCGAGGCGCTCGAAGATGTGCGCCAGCGACCCGGAGGCCTCTCCCGCGCGCACCATGTTGATATACAGTTCGGAGAAATGCGAGGGATGCGCGGCCAGGCTGTCGGCGAGCGATTTTCCGCTCTTGAGCAGGCGCACGACGTCGACCACCAGCGCGCGGAACGCACGGCGCTCGGTCAGCTCCGCGGTGATCGAAAGCGCGCGGTCCACCGGGATGCCCGCGTTGAGCAGCGTCGAAAGTTCCTGGGTGAAGAACAGCACGTCGCGGCGGCGGCCGGTGTTCAGAACCGGCAGATGGAGCTCGAAGCCGCGCTTCGGATCGGCGCCCACGAACACCGGAATCAGGCCCTGGCGCCTGAGTTCCCGCGCAGCGAGCTTGTCGGATTCCGCCGTTAGCGTGCCTGTGCGGAGCTTGCCATCGGAGGCAACGGCGCGGAAATGAAACGCGGTGGCCACTTATAACTCCTGCGTGACACGGACAACTTCGTCGACCGTCGTGACTCCGCGGCGCAGCTTATCCCAGCCATCTTCGCGCAAGTTGCGCATCCCGTGGCCGCGCGCGAGGGCGGTGAGCTTGGCGGCGTCCTCATTGCGCATGATCGCCGCGCGCAGCTCCTCCTCCAGCTCCATCAATTCGAAAATTCCGACACGGCCGCGGTATCCGGTACCGTGACAATGGTCGCATCCCGCGCCGCGAAATACTTCGATGGTTTCGCCTTCCGGTGTGAGAGCCGTTCCGGCCGACGCGCGGCACTCCGCACAGATCACACGGACCAGGCGTTGCGCAAGCACCGCCACCAGCGACGACGTGATCAGGTAGCTCTCGATGCCCATGTCGGTGAGGCGTGTGATGGCGCTGGGGGCGTCGTTAGTATGGAGCGTCGAATACACGAAATGGCCGGTCAGGGCGGCGCGGATGGCGATGTCGGCGGTTTCGCGGTCGCGGATTTCGCCCACCATGATGACGTCCGGGTCCTGGCGCACAATGTGGCGGAGCCCGGCGGCGAAGGTCAGCCCGATCTGCGGATTCACGTGAATCTGGTTGATGCCGTCCATCTGATATTCGACCGGGTCTTCGATGGTGATGATCTTCTTGTCGCTCTGGTTGATGCGCTTGAGCGCGGAATAAAGCGTGGTCGATTTGCCGCTGCCAGTGGGCCCCGTGACCAGAAAAATCCCGTGCGGCAGGGACGTGAAATATTCCATGCGCGATAGCATGTACGGATCGAAGCCCAGCCGCTCGAGATCGTAAAAATCGGTGGCGGAGCGGTCCAGCAGGCGCATCACGACGCTTTCTCCATACAGCGTCGGCAACGTGGAAACGCGCAGATCCACTTCGCGGCCCAGGGACTTGATCTTGATGCGGCCGTCCTGGGGCAGGCGGCGTTCGGCGATATTCAGGCGCGCCATCAGCTTCACCCGCGAAATAATGGCGGCCTTGAACTCGCGCGGCGGAGAATCCTGGTTCACCAGCACGCCGTCGATGCGGTAGCGCACCCGAAATTCCCTCTCGAAAGGCTCGATGTGAATATCGCTCGCGCGCTTTTCGACGGCCTGCGCGACCATCGCGTTCACCAGCCGGATGACGGGTGCTTCGCTCGCCATATCGCGCAGGTGTTCCAGGTCCTCTTCGGCTTCCACGGTGGAAGCGGCCGTATCGGTATCGCTCTTTTGCGTCTGGCCGTAGTAACGATCGATCGCGTCCAGGATTTCCTGCTCCGGAGCGATTCCGGCGAGCACCGCCAGTCCCGTGCAAGCGGCCACCGTTGACCGGGTTTCGAAATCCAGCGGATCGGCCATCGCGAGCGTCACTGTATGATCGTGCAGCGCGACCGGCAGGCACCGGAACTGGCGCAGAAATTTGGGGGACAGCGTTTCGGTTTCGGGAGACACCGCCGGAGGGCCTTCGATCGCAACGACAGGGACCTGGAGCTGCTCGGAAAGCGCGGCTATCACGTCGCGATGAGCGATGAAGCCGAGGTCGACCAGAATCTTGCCCAGCTTGTCGCCGCGCTCGCGCTGGAGTTCCAGCGCGCGGTCGAGATCCTCCTCGGTAATCAACCGGCGCTCAATGAGGATCTCGCCCAGCCGCATGCAAGCCTTTTTCCTAAAAAAACCTAGTTTTCAGTGATCCGGATGGCGGCGTCGAGAGCGGCCGGATTGTTGCGCTTCTCCAGAAGATCTTTCTTGGAGGCCTGCATCATGATCTGCTGCGGCAAACCGGTGATGTCCTCCTCCGCATATTTCGACAGCATCGCGACCACCACGATCTGCTGCTCGGGAGGCACGGTGTCGAGCGACGCCGCCGAATCGATCAGGGACTGCCGCAGAGCCTGCCTCAGTTGCGGCAGGAGCGCGAGCTTTTTCTGACGGTGCTGTTTGATCTCTTGCTTGGCGAGCTCCGAATTGCCGAAGCCCGGCAACAGCATGGTCGCGGGCGCGGGAACCAGATTGACTTCAGCGGTGAACACCGCGCCATAGCCTTCCAAATAAATACCGCGCGTGGGACCCAGCAGCGAAAACGGATTGTCCGGCGACACCCGCCTGACGCGGCTGTCGACGCTCTTTTCCATGGCGACCAACATGGTCCGCGGGACGCGCGGGGTAACACCAGCAGTGTCCGCCGAAAATGAAGTGGAAGCGGACATCGCCGCGACAAGGAGAGGCAGAAGCAGACGTTTCATAGCTACCGGACTCCCGCACCGGTGTTCATGGCGTAAATCTGGGTGACCTGTTTGTTGAGGATTTCGGCCGTCTCGGCATAACGCCGTTCGGTAGCGGTCAATAACTGAACGGTTCTCCGATCGTCGCGTTTCTGGGTCTCGGCGACGGCCTTTGTCACGGCCTGCTCCACCGTCGCAGAGAGCTGCGCGGCGACGCGCCGGTCGACTTCTTCGTTAACCGCTGCGGTAACGCGAGCCTGAATCGCGGTGTCCACGCCGGTAGACGGGGGCACCGGCGGGCGCACAAACGCATGCACCACGATCGCGGCGGCCACCACCGCCGCAGCGGCAAACGACGGTCGCGTGAAACTCTGCCACCATTTGGGCTCGAAGACTTTATCTGATACGAACGCGATGCGCCGCGGGATTTCCTCCTCGCGCAAGGTCGACATGGCGTCCAGCGTCACGCGCAAGCCGGCCAGTTCCTCCTGGCAGGAGCCGCACGCGGCGGCATGCACTTCGGCTTCGCGACGCGCGCCGGCCCCCAGCTCGCCGAGCGCGTAGGCTTTCCAATCGGGCCGGGTGTCTTCTAATCTGCAGCTCATATTTCGCCTCTCACAAATTCCTTCTTCACGACACTTTCGTAAACACGGCGGGCGCCAACGTGATCTTCATCAGATCCAGAGCGGTGTACAGCCGCGACTTCACGGTCGAAACCGGGCAACCCAGGATCTCCGCCATTTCCTCGAACTTGAATCCCTGATACACCTTCAACAAGACCGCCTCGCGATGATCCTCGCTCAGGCCTTTTAGCGCGCTTTCCACGGCGAGCGAAAGCTCGATCGGCAGCAGCCGCCCGCGCGGATCGGCCGGCCGGGGATCGTCGGCCAGATCGGCTTCCGGCTTGCGGCGCCGCAGCAACGAATAGGCCTCGTTGTGCGCGATCCGGAACAGCCATCCGGCGAAACGGGCCGGATCCTCGAGTTTCGGCAGGTTCTGGTAGGCTTTCAAGAAGGTTTCCTGGCTCACGTCGAGCGCGTCCTCGCGATGCCCGGTCAGCCGCAGCAGATAGTTGAAGACACGCTTCTCCCACCGGGACACGAGCAGGTTATAAGCCTCCACGTCTCCCCGTCGCGCTTTGGCGATCAGGTCGCGATCTTCGACTTCGCGAAAGATCAACGTTTGCTCCGTTTAACTAGAAAGACGCACTGCCAGGTAAAAAAGTCGGACGAGGCTCGAAGACGACACTCTCATTATGACTCCGGGCGAGCGGACGAGAGTCTTGGGAAGGGCGGAGATAGGGGTAGCGGCCGGGCTGGCATTGGATAGAAGCGCCCTGGGGACCGGTAGTGTTGTCAAAAGCAACACTGCCTGGGGACCGATCAGGAAGATCAGTGTCATAATGCGGGTGATGAGTACCAAAGCGCTGATGAGCGTCGAGGAATACCTGCGAACCAGTTTCGACGGGCCGGATTGCGAATTTCTGGACGGCGAGATCGTGGAGAGAAACATGGGTGAGTTGCCGCACGGCGACGTGCAAATCGTCTTAGCCACCTTATTGCGGAGGCTCCGTCCGCAATTAGGTATCCGGGTGGTAACCGAGATTCGCATTCAAATCCATGCGCATCGCTATCGCGTTGCCGATATCGCCGTCTGGCGCGACGACAACGTCGGCGCTGGCATCTCGACGGTCGCGCCGTTTCTCGTAGTAGAGATCCTCTCGCCGGAGGACCGGATGGTCCGGATGCTCCCAAAAATTCAGGAATATCTTGGCATCGGCGTGGAATGGGTCTGGATCGTCGATCCGCGGGAGAAGAGGGCGCTGTGCTATTCCAGGAAAAACCCGGCAGGCGACGTGTGCGACGTTTTGCGCACTGAGAATCCATCCATTGAAATTCCTCTCGAGCGCGCTTTCGACCTGAACGCTTGATTCCTGGCCAGCGATTACGTGGGAACGGGCGACATCTTGAACAAGCGTCCATGAACTACCCCGACTCTGTCCGATTCCTCTACGCTCTTGGCAACGAGATGAAATCGGTCAAGTTCGGCCTGGACCGGATTCGCGCCATCCTGGCCGCGCTGGGGAATCCTGAAACGGCGTACCGGATCGTACACGTCGCTGGAACTAATGGAAAAGGCTCGACTTGCGCGATGGTCGACGCCGGATTGCAGGCCGCGGGAATCCGCACCGGGCTGTTCACCTCGCCGCATCTGGTCGAGCCGGCCGAGCGTATCCAGATCAACGGGATTCCGGTTACCGAAGGCGATTTCACGCGCGCGTTCAACGTGGTTCACCAGGCGGCCAGGTCGCTCGATCTGGATTGCCACCCGACCTACTTTGAAACCGTCACGGCGATGGGATTCTGGCTCTTCCGCGAAAAGGGAATCCATACAGCGGTGGTTGAAGTGGGCCTCGGAGGCCGGCTTGACGCGACCAACGTGGTCCATCCCACACTGAGCGTGATTACACCGATTGATTTCGATCATGAAGTCTATCTGGGTAACACCATCGAGGCGATCGCGGGAGAAAAGGCCGGCATTTTGAAGCCGGGGGTTCTCGCGGTGTTCGCGCGGCAGCGGCCGGAAGCGGCCGCGGTTCTGGACGCTCGCGCCACTCAGTTGGGTATTCGGGTTCGGCGCGCGGCCGATGTCGTCGTCGAAGATCTTGAAATCGACGCGCGCGGCAGCCGATTCATGGTCGGAAAAAAGGGGACAGACCGCTCTGTCCACACGCGAGGCTCATCAAAGGATCGGCCTTACTCGATGGGGGACAGAGTAGTCTGTCCCCTTTTCCTCGGGCCGGTCGTGTGCCCGCTCGCGGGCGAGCATCAGATCGACAACGCGGTGACCGCAGCGCTGGCGCTCGATGCGCTCGGCATATCTCCGAAAGGTATTGCCGAGGCCCGCTGGCCCGGAAGGCTGGAGCATATTTCTCCGAACCCCGACGTAATCCTGGACGGAGCACATAATCCGGCGGGGGCTCGCGCGCTGGCCCGCTACCTGGAACGGTTCTACTCGGATCGCAAGCGCTGGATCGTCTACGGCGCGATGCGGGACAAGTCCATTGAGGAGATCGCGGGCATCCTTTTTCCTCTGGGCGACGAGCTGATTTTCACCGCTCCCGAATCGCCGCGCGCCCTGCGGCCGGAAGCGCTGGTCGAACTGGCCGGATGTGGCCGGGCCACACCGAACATCGCCGCGGCGCTCGAAGTGGTGCAGGGGAAAGCGCGCGCCGAAGACGTCATCGTCATCACCGGATCGTTGTTCCTGGTAGGAGAAGCGCGCGCTGCCTCTTACAATAAGAACTCATGGCCCTTTTCTGGAGCCTGGTCGTAGTCGACCCGCTCATTATTCTTTCGACCTTTCTATGCGGATGCGCCAGCGTGGTCGTGGCGCTGTTCGATTCCAGGGGCAACGCGACGCTCAGTGTGGCGCGCGCCTGGGCACGCTCGCTGCTGCGCTTCGCCGGCGTGCGCGTGACTGTCGAAGGACTCGAAAAGATCGACCCCGGCGGCCGTTACGTTTTTTGCGCGAACCATCTCAGCTACATGGATCCGCCCGTGGTGCTGACTCAAATCCCGGTGCAATTCCGGTTCCTCGCCAAGCGGGGCTTGTTCCAGATCCCTTTTCTCGGAACGCACCTGACACAGGCCGGCCACATTCCGGTGAATCTCGACGAACCGCGCGCGGCCGTGAAAACGATGACGCGGGCCGCCGAAATTCTGCGCGCGCGCGCCATCTCCCTGCTGATTTTCCCCGAGGGAGGCCGCTCCGAGGACGGCGTTCTGCAGCCTTTCAAGGAAGGCGCCGCCTACATCGCGATTAAAGCGCAGGTTCCGCTGGTTCCGATCGCCCTGATCGGCACCAGGAAAATTATGGCCTATGGTTCAGCCACGATCCGAAGCGGCCGCGTGCGGCTCCGCATCGGCAATCCGATCCCGACTGAGGGGCTCCTCTTGAAAGATCGGGACCGGCTGACCAATGCCTTGCGCGAGCGCATCGTCGAAATGCTGGCGTGTGAGATGCAGGAACGTTAGGCCCCAGGCCCGGTCTGAAGCCGGCCAAGCCACGCTCTACTTGCCGCCCTTTTTTGCCGGCGGAGGGACCACCTTCAGGTCGGCCTGGGATTCCTGTTCGCTCTTGGTGGGCACCACTTTGTCGGGATCGATCCGCACCATCATGTAGGTGATGTGATCGGGGATCTCGGTGAACTGGTGGCCCGTCCCCGCGGGAATGACGATCATATCGCCCGGTTTGAGGTGCGTCACCATCGGCTGCCGGATGGCGTCGGAGTTGTATCCGGGACCGTTTTGCAGCCGCACGGTCTTTTCGTCGGCCGGCCGCTTCACTGGGTTCACCAGATCGGGACCGGTCAGCAGCGTTGCCTCCCCTTCGATCACGTGGTAAACCTCGCTGATCTGCTCGTGCTCGGCGACCGCCGGTGGTTTGTTGGGATTGGGAACCAGCTTGCCCCGCGTGACCATGCCGATGCCGACCTGCACCTTCCCGATATCCACCGAGCGCACCTGCTGGTCGATCAGTTGATACTTGATGGCCTTCGCGGTATACGCGTTCAGCTCCGACACCGGGATATAGGTGGCCGAGCAACGGCGGCAGGTCGGATTCGGCCCTCCGCTTTGTGCCATCAGGGCCAGCACCGCGACGCCCGCTCCGATGATGACCTTCGTCGAGATTCTTTGCATATGCGCTCCTGTTTCCGAATTCGCGACCACGAGCGATTATACATCCAACCGGCCTCTGTGGCCCGCTCCAAGGAATTTAGCGGATGGAGCTAGACTACTGGCTCGCCGCCTCAGGAACGTTTCGTACCGCTCCTCTTACAAGTCGCGGCTCCGTAAGGCCGGTACCCACTGACCCGTGACCAAAGGGAGCGGTTGCATCGCGCTAATGGACTCACTCCCACAAGTCACCAGCTTTGGCGCTCCGACGACCTTCGTTTACCGCCGCACAAAAATCAAAATGTGCTGGCGCGGCAGCGTCTCCAGAACCTGGCTCAGCTTGTACCCT
This sequence comes from Bryobacteraceae bacterium, assembly GCA_035934795.1. GTDB lineage: Bacteria > Acidobacteriota > Terriglobia > Bryobacterales > Bryobacteraceae > Palsa-187. Next base: position 45,480 of record DASYXM010000092.1, read on the forward strand.
TCGGCTTCCACCTCGGTCTTGGCCTCCGCGACGCTCATCTTGTGTTCGGGGAGGATCGGAACGGCGGGATCTTCCTTGCGATACTCCAGCAGCACCAGCCGCCCCTCCGGCTTGAGCGACGCGAGCATGGCGTCGAGCATCTTCTGCGGCTGCGAAAACTCGTGATACACATCCACCAGGACGATCAGATCCATTTGCCCCGCCGGAAGTTTGGGATCCGTGCCGGTGCCGAGCACGGTTTGGACATTGCGGACTCCCGCCTTCGCAGCGTTGTCGCGCAACCGGGCGAGCATCTCGGGCTGAATATCGTTGGCGTACACTTTGCCCGCGGGACCCACGCGCCGGGCCATCTTGATGGAAACATAGCCGGTGCCCGCACCGACTTCCGCGACGGCCGATCCGGCCCGGATGCCGATGGCGTCAAGCGCCCCTTCGACGTTCTCCTCGGCCTCCCGCTCGGGACGCTCCAGCCAATCCGCACCGCTTGCGGACATCACCGGCGCGATTTTTCGGCCCGTGAGCGGGTGAACGGATTGATAACCGGCAAGCGGCGCGGTAGTCCACCACAGCGCGACCCCGATCAGCATTGCGGCACCGGCGGCATGGCAAAATATTCGTTGGCCGAGGGTTGGACGGCCGTGTGTTTGCCTTCTTCGCCGGGACTCGATAAAGTGTGGGAGGAACATGATCAGACGCTCGTCTGCGCTGGGGCTGTCAATGCCTACATTATGGCTGGTATTAACATTGGGCGGCGCAATCCTGCTGCTCAGCGGCTGCCAGCGGCAGAATTCGTCCCAGATCAATTATCAGATGGGCGAGCGGATCGCCGACGGCCCCATAGCCTACAACGTGGTGCAAACCGCGTGGAAAACCCAGTTCGGCGATGTATTGAACACGCGCACTCCTCAAAATCGCTTTTTGTTGATCATGCTGTCGGCGACCAACGGCGGAGGCAAGGAGGCTTCCTTGCCGTTCTTCACGCTGGAAGGCCCCAATGGCGCCGAATACAAGGAGGTGGAGACCGGCGAAGGCGTCGACAACTGGTTCGGGCTGCTGCGCACGCTGAATCCCGCGGAAACGCGCCAGGGGAACCTGGTGTTCGATGTGCCGCTGACCTCCTATCGGCTGCGCTTGACCGACGGCGGCGAGCCCGGCGCGGAGAAGATCGTGTGGGTCGAGATTCCGCTGCATCTGGATACGGACACCAGCATCTCTATGCCTACGCCCGGCGAGCGTTAGGCCCATGCCCGCGTGAAGAGGTTTCTGCGGATGGCTTTCCCCCGGCTCAGCTTGGTTTGTATGTCTGACAACGCGTCTCATGGGGCGGTATCGGGATTAGTCCCGCTAGCGGTATTGGTGGCGATGGCCCACCCCTGCCTCGGAGCGCTCGCGATCGAGCGCGCGGCCGTGCATCAGTTCGACGACGGTCCGGTGCTGGACGCCGCGCATATTTTCCTGCCCGGGGAGACTGTCTATTTTAGCTGCCGCCTGACCGGATATCAGACCGCCGCCTCCGCGGACGATCAGCACACTGTCAAGCTTTCTTGGAGGCTGCACATATCCGATCCGGCCGGTGTTGCCGTCGTCCCCGACCCCGGAGGGCGCATTCAGGCTCCCGTGTTTGCTCAGGATAAAGACTGGCGCCCGAAATTTATTTACAGCTTCGGCCTTCCCCCCTTCGCGCCGAGCGGGACCTATCGCATCGAGGTCCAGGTTCGCGATGAAGTAAGCAATTCCCAGGTGGACGGCGAACTGAACATCTTGGTCCACGGGCACGACGTCGAGCCGGGTGCTGCGCTCGCCGTGCGCAATCTCCATTTTCTGCGCGCCGAAACCGACGCGACGGCGCTCGATCCGGCCATTTATCGCCCCGGCGAAACGCTGTGGGCGCGCTTCGACATCAACGGTTACAAATACGGCCCGAAGAACCGCTATTCCGTCGAATATGGCCTGGCGATCCTGCGCGAGAACGGCGCGCGCGTGTTCGAGCAGCCGGCCGCGGCCGAGGATACGCATGAATCGTTCTATCCGCAATCCTACGTCCCCGGCTCCATCAGCCTGAACCTGGATCCGATGGTGCCGCAGGGCGCCTATACGCTGGTGATCACGGTGCGCGACAAGATCGGGGAGCAGTCCGCCGAGGCGCGCGCCCCGTTTCAGATCGGGCGCTAGTGTGGTGTCTGGGAAGCTCGTTTCCAACTCTGCCGCATCCGTCCCAAACGGGTCGTCCCCAGCGAAGTCGAGGGATCTGCTTTTGCCCGCGCGTTGCCAAAGTTTTAGAAAAAGATCCCGCCAAGCGGAATCGGGATGACCGGTGTTCGGTTCTATCCCGAAAAAGGGGACAGACTACTCTGTCCTCTCCCGTAAATTTCTAATTTCACGTGCGAGCATGGGAGTGGACAGAGCGGTCTGTCCCCTTTTTCAGTATCGATTATGCAGACCCGCACCGAGCTTCCTGAAATCCGCCGCCGCCGTGGAATCTCGGCCGCGCACCTCGCCCGCTCCGCCGGCGTGAGCCGCCAGACGATTTACGCCATGGAAGCCGGGGACTACGTGCCGAATACGGCGCTCGCGCTGGCGCTCGCGCGCATTCTGGAAGTTCGCGTCGAGGATCTGTTCCAGTTGGAAGGCGAAGCGCCTGTGCCCGCAAAGCCGGTCTCCGCCGAAGTGCTGAATCCCGGCGAGCCGCTTCGCAAGGGCCAGCCCGTGCAGCTCTGCGAGGTCGGCAAGCGGCTGATCGCGATTCCAGCCGAGCCGCAACAGCCCGTCCTGCCTCTCGCCGACGGCGTTCTGATCGAGCCGGTGCGGCGCACCGGACCCGCCGGCGTCCGGGCGTTCCCCCCCGACGGCTCGGAAAACAAGCGGCTGGTGGTGGCCGGATGCGACCCGGGCATCGCGCTGCTCGCTCAGCACCTGTCGCGCACGGCCGGCGTCGAGCTGATCGTCGCGTCGTCCTCCAGCCGCCAATCGCTCGAGTGGCTGAAGCAGGGCTTCGTGCACATCGCGGGCTCGCATCTGCGCGACGCGTCGACCGGCGATTACAACCTCGCAGCGGTTCGTAAATTGTTCCCGCGCGGCGGCGTGAGAGTGGTGACTTTCGCCATCTGGGAACAAGGTCTCGTCTTCGCCCCGGGCAATCCCAAGAACATCCGTTCGGTGGCCGACTTGGCGCGGGAGGACATTCGCATCGTGAACAGAGAGACCGGCGCGGGCAGCCGGGATCTGCTGGATCGCGAGCTGCATCGCGCTGGCACTACGGCGAAACACGTTTTGGGATACGAGCGCGTGGCGCACGGACATCTGCCCGCCGCGCTCGCCGTCAGCTTAGGCGAAGCGGATTGCTGCATCGCGACCAGATCGGCCGCCCAGGCCTTCGGATTGGGTTTCGTGCCGCTCGCCACCGAACGTTACGATCTGGTGATCCGCCGGCCGTTCGTGAAGCTACCGGCGGTGGAAGCGCTGCTCGACGGCTTGAATCGGTCCGCCATCCGGCGCCGCCTCGAAATGCTGGCGGGTTACGATACCAGCCGCACCGGCGAAGTTCGCGTCGGCTAGGGAAGACGGAACAGCCGCCCGTACCACGCGAAAACCCAACGTATTCCCTGATGCTTCTCTCGATCTGGGCACTACGTCGGTCTCATGCGTGTTAGTCAACTGAGTGGCACACGGGCAGATCTCGGTTATTCCCTGCATGCGGTCTGCGCCACAGAATCCCCAGGGCGAATGCGCATATACTCGTTGTTATGATTCTCGTTGCGGATCAGGATGCATCCTTCTTGGCACTTGCCGCCATTATCCTGAATCAAGACCGGCAAGTCTTTCTTGCGCTTGATGCGCAACAGGCGTTTCAATTGACGGAACACCTCGGCTTTTCCGTCGCGCTGGTTGACCTGGACCTGAAAGGCAAAGACGGCCTCTCGCTGATACAAAGACTGCGGGCGGCTTTCCCGGACCTTCCGATCATAGCGATCAGTAGCGTTCTGAGCGGGCGCAAAGTCGAGGAGGCGAGAGAACTAGGAGTCGTTGAAGTCCTTCACAAGCCGATCACTCCCGACTGGAAGCCTGTTGTGGAAAGGATTCGAGCGACGAAATTCGCGTGAGCTAGGGAAGGCGGTCCCGCGGTTCGGCGTTCACGGGCACTGCTGGCTACCTGGGCGAAGAGTCCGCGACCATAGAACTGATCGTCTCCGCGAACGAACCTGCTTCCCGTTATCATGAAGGTGGAGCGTATTGCCGTGCAGTTTGAGCGCATCACGATCGATCCCACGGTTGCGACGGGCAAGCCCTGTATCCGCGGCCTGCGTTTCCCCGTGTCCCGCCTCCTGGGCCTGCTTGCGTCCGGCGAGTCCAGGGAATCCATTCTGGCAGCCTATCCCTATTTGCAAGACGAAGACATCGATGAAGCGCTCCGGTACGCCGTCTATTTGGCCGAGGACGAAACTATCGAACTCGCTCGATGAGATTCCTGGTGGATATGGCCCTGTCGCCGCAAGTGGCCGTGTGGTTGTGCTCGCAGGGACATGACTCGGTGCATGCCTTTCGCTCTCGCAGGCGCCCGACGCGGAGATTCTGCAAGCGGCAGCAGAGCGGGGCCGGGTCATCGTGACCGCCGATTTGGATTTTCCCAGGCTGTTGGCGACGCTCGGCGCGCACGGCCCGGGCCTCATTTTGCTGCGGGGCGGCAACTACAGCGAGCAGGAAGCTTTGGACTGCGTCCAGCGTGTTCTAAACGTCAGTCCCGCAATTGATCTACCCCGGTCGATTGTAGTGGTGGACCGCTGGAGGGTGCGGCGCCGGCCACTCCCGGCCTGAGGCATTTCCCATAGATCGCCCACCCGCCAAAAAAACGGAAGGGGACCCTTGCCGCTGCCCTTCCTGTGCCAGTCACACTTCCCAATCAGCTAGATTTCCCCACCGCCTCAGCCACTTGGCGTTTCGACTTCCGAGCTTCCATGACACCTCGGTGTACATAGTAATCAAGAGATCCGGGTTCAGCCATCGGAAACCGGTCCACGAAACGCGGAAGAGAGCTAGCCTCGGATGCGTTCAGCGTAAACAGGTTTACCTGTGAGCGATGCGCCGAGCGTGCGAGCGTTACAGCACCGAGGTCCCTGCGTCAGTGGGTACCGAGGCCACTTTCGTTAGTGTGCGCCGAGCGTCGCGAGCGTTACAGCGTACCGAGGGTCACTTGCGTCAGTGTGAACCCACGCCGTTGCGGGGAATTGAACATAGGTAGGCTGTCGCCAGCTTTCCCTGTTACACCACCGTACGTACGGGTCCGTATACGGCGGTTCGGCGGATTCAGCTACGAACCGCCAGCCAATCTCGGAATCCCGAGCGAGTCGAAGTATGCATTGGGCAGCGCAATGCTCAGCGCAGGTGACTGCGCCAAGCGCCAC
>DASYXM010000095.1:0-6898 GCA_035934795.1 Bryobacteraceae bacterium
CAATTCGGTCTACTTGCGGAACTGCGGCCCCCCAGAGCGATTCGCTGGCGCCCTTCCTGATCGGCGGCGGGGCCACGCCGTAAACCGTGCCTTGACCCGACGATGGAAGGGCGCAAATCTTGCGCTCCAGGTTTTCAATTCCGCCCGCTAGGGAGGGGGGACGCGCCCAATCGCCCCTGGGAGCCGCCCGCCGAACTCTTGACCGGCTCGGCAAGGGCGGAAACCAGCGCGCCCGCTGCGGCGGCCCGGGACCATGAGGATGCTGCTGGAAAGGCGTAAGATAAAGGCCATGAACCGACGAACCTTCGCCACCACTCTCGCCGGACTCGCCGCCGCCGGACCGGCACGGCCCGCGGAATCCGGCCGCCCTACACGCTTCTACGCGCTCGAAACGTTCGAACTGAAGAACGGCACGCAGGCCGGCCGCATGCACGACTGGCTGGGCAATAGCCTGCTGCCGAAACTCGCCAAAATTCACGCGGGCCCCCAGATCGCGCTCGAGGCGGTCATCGGCCCGCACACGCCGCGGTTGCTGGTGGTGCTCGGATTCTCGTCGTTCGAGGATTTTTCGAGCACGCGTGAAAAGCTCGCCACGGATAAGGAACTGGCCGCGTCACGCCAGAAGCTCGACGAGGGGCCCGAGCCGCCGTTTGAATGCCAGACCGTTACGCTGCTCGAGTCGGCGGCGTATTCGCCCGAAATCGTGCCGGAAAAGCGCGACAAGCCGCGCTTCTTCGAGCTGCGCGTGTATCATTCGCCCACCGCGTCGCAGTTGCGCGCGGTTCACGAGCGTTTCGCCGGACCGGAGACCAAGATCTTCGCGCGCAGCGGGATTCATCCGGTGCTCTACACCAGCACGCTGTTCGGTCCGAACATGCCCAACCTGACGTATTTGATCCCGTTCGACTCGCTGGGAGCGCGTGAAAAAGCGTGGGACACGTTCGGAGCCGATCCGGAGTGGATCAAAGCGCGCAAGGAGTCGATCGACAAGGGCGGCCAGATCGTTGCCGTCGCGGAAGTGAGCATCTACAAGGCCACGCCGTATTCGCCGGTGAAGTGATCCTCGTGTCAAGTCCCTGTCCGGGAGCGGCCAGCAGCTACTGGCACCCGTCGAGGCCCTTGGTCAGGCAAATGGATGAGGAAGGCGGGGGCGGTATCGGCAGGCCCCTTTCCTTCATCAACATGACCAGAAGCTTTTCGGCTTCGGGGTGAGGGATCGCGGATTGCACTCCGACGCGGACTAAACCCCGCGCCCAATCCAGCGGAATCCAAGTTTTCCCGAGCAGCGCTCCATTGATGCTGTCGCGGCTCCCCGCGTCGTGGGCGTCGAGCCGCGCGCCATGATCCGCCAGAAGTTGAATGACCGCGGTCCTGCCTTTGTGAGCCGCTCCGTGCAGCGCGGTGCGTCCTTCGTCGTCAGCCACATTCGGGTCGATGCCCAGATCCAGGCACATCTTCACGGCTTCCAGGCTCTCGGCTTCCGACCATTCGAAGGTAACGCCCTCCACCCACCCGATTCCCGACGCGACGGCCAGCGGCGTAACGTTGTGGGCCGTGAATATCTTGGGATCGGCGCCCCGGGCCAGCAGCAGCTTCATCAGCGTGATATCGCCGGACTGCGCGGCCCGCAGGAAGGGCGTCGCGCCGTCCTCGAACAGCCACTGCATGGTGAAGTTGGTGCGCGTTTCGGTGGTGTCTCCCGCGCACTTCGCGGGGGTGGAAGCCACGCCGCAGATGCGGGCGTTGACATTCGCTCCTTTGGCCAGCAGGAGTCGGATGTAGTCAAGATGGTCCATATCGGGCGTCCGCACCGGATAATCGCCGCTCTCGATATTGCGGTTGTCGGTGGCCAGATAGAGCGGCGTCCAGCCGCCGTCGTTGGCGATGTTTGGATTGGCGCCGTGGTCCAGCAGATAGGCCGCGAGTTTGTAATGCCGGTTTTGAGTGGCTACCAGCAGCGGCGTCCATCCATAGTGAGTGCGCTGGCTCACGCCGGCGCCCGCCTCCACCAGAAGCCTGGCGCATTCCAGGCAGTCTTCCCGGGCCGCTAACACCAGCGCGGTGAGACCACCGCCATCCGTTTTCTGCATGCGTGAGGCAAGCGGCGGGACGTCCTCGGCATCCGCCGGAGGCGGCGGTGGAGCGGCCACACGCGCTCGGCTTTGCCCGACGGCGCCAAGACGGGAGTTGAGCCTCTCGGTCACGGTGTTGGCCAGATTGTTCCGGGCGTTCCGGGTGTCGGGGTTCGATGCGGAACGGATGTCGGCTCCATGCTCGATCAACAGCTTGACCGCGCTCGGATGAACCTGCTCGACCGCCCACATCAAAGCCGTGGTCCCGCGGAGTTTTTCTTTCGCGTTAACCTCGGCCTTGTGGTCGAGCAAGACCTTGATCGCGTCCAGGTTGCCGTTTCGCGCCGCCAGCATCAGGGGCGTCTCGGCCTGCCGGCCGCGTTCGTTGGGATCCGCTCCAGCCTTCAGTAGTTTATCGATCATGGCCGCGCTGCCGTTGATCGAGGCCAGCGAGAGCGGAGTCGCGCCGTCACGGTTCGGTGTTTTGACGTTCGCACCGGCGGCGATCAGCAGACTCGCCATCTCCAGATCGTCTTTATACGCCGCCCATTGGATGGCTGTGGCTCCGTCGGCCTGGGGCGCGTTCACGTCCGCCTTCTGTCCAACAAGAGATTGGAGGGCCGCCCGATCGCCCTGCATCGCCGCATCGGCCACCGGACTGCCTCCGGCGCCAACGGCGATCGGGGCGAGGGCGGCAATCACGAGGAAGGATGCAATTGGTCTGTTCATTGCGCCGGTCGCACCACTTTGGTCATACCACTTCGGTCACACCAGTTTGGTCACATCAGGTTCGGCAGTTTGCCGGTGCTATCGCCGATGCTGTCCTGGCGAATGCCGTACAGATCGAGAATGCTCAACAGCAGATTCCCGCTGGTGACGGTCTTCGCCGGATACGCCAGGTGACGGTTCCCCTTGAGCTGCCCGGAAGCCCCACCGATCAGGACGTGCGGCACGTCATAGTGCAGGTGCTGATTGGAATCGCCCATATTGCTGCCGTAAAGAATCAGCGAATGATCCAGCAGCGAGCCGTCGCCGTCGGGGGTCCTCTTCAGTTTGTCCACGAAGTAAGCCAGGCACTTGACGTGGTACTGGTTGATCTTCGCGTAGCTGGCGATGATATCCGGATTCTCGGCGTGGTGCGACAGGCCGTGGAAGCCGCCGCTGACGCCGCTCTCGGGATAGGAACGCGCGGTCAGGTCGCGGGCGTACAGCACCGTCGAAACGCGCGTAATGTCGGCCTGGAAGGCCAGCGTCTGCAAATCGAAATGCAGCTTGACATGTTCGTCGAACGATTCCGGCACGCCCGCCGGAATCACCACCCCTTCGGCCGAGACCGTCCCCACAGCCTTCCTGGCGAGATCCAAGCGCCGCTCGAGCTCGCGGATATCGGTCTCATACTCGTCGAGGCGGGAGCGATCGCCCGTACCGAGGTCCTTTTTGAAGCGGGCCAGGTTCTGCATCACCGAATCGAGAATGCTGCGGTCCTGCTCCCGGCGCGCGGCCCTTTCTGCCGCCGTGCCTCCGGCGCCGAACAAGCGCTCGAAGGCCACCTGCGGGTCCAGCTCCATGGGGAGCGGTTGGGTGGGCGTGGTCCATGAGATCGTGTTCGAGTACGTGCAGCTATACCCCTCCCCGCAGTTGCTCGAATTGGCGCCGGGGTCTTCGAGAGCGAGCTGGAGAGATGGCAACAGGGTCTCCTGGCCGATCTTTTGCGCAATGATCTGATCGATGGTGGTGCCGTCGTAGATGTCGGCGCCGGTGGTCTTTTTCGGCTTATTGGCGCACAGGAACGCAGCGGCCACCCAATGGTCGGCGCCGGTCGCCCCCGGTGGAGGCTCGGCCGACTTGGACCACAGCCCGCTTAAGATAACCGTGTGGTCCCGGAAGGGCTCCAAGGGCTTCATGATCATCGGAAACTCGAAGCCGCGGCTCCCCGGCTGAGATTTCGGCTCCCCGGGACCGCCCGCCTCCGGCACCCACCATCCCGGCGCCGCGCCGTGCGGCACGAAGATGCCGGCAAAGCGAGACTTCGGAGTGGCCGCCGTTTTGGCCAGCGGGGTTTGCGCGGGGATCATCGAATCGAGCAACGGCAACGCTAGCGTGACCCCTGCGCCGCGCAAAAACTTCCGCCGGGGGATGTGCGTCCTAGTGATAAACGTCATCGATCGGCCCTCCACATTTATCGTCGTTCCTCCGTGTGATTTTCCGCAACGTTCGCCTCTGACTTCATGTTCATCTGAAACGGCGGGCTCCGGACGACGCCGAGCACCAGCGATGAAAAACGATATTGGTCGCGCTCGGCGTCCCGCACGATAGAGCGCACCACCGGCATATCGTAATATTCGGTCCCTCGGCCCAGGGCGTAAATCAGCAACTTTTCCGTGATCACGCGGACGAATTGCGGCGAGTAGCGCAGCAGCGCCTCCCGCAGACCCTTCACGCCGTCCAGCTTCGAGCCGTCGACCAGGACGCCCGACGCGTCGATGGGGCTTCCGTCGTCGGTGATGCGCCACCGCCCGATGGCGTCGAAGTTTTCCATGGAGAAACCGATGGGGTCCATGATCTTGTGACAGCTCGCACAAGGCTCCACCTTGCGATGCATTTCCATCTGTTGGCGCATGGTCGGCTTGCCGCCCGCATGCACGGCGGCGGCCTGGTCCTTTAGCGCCGGCACGTTGGGCGGCGGGTCCGGTGGACTCACGCCCAGGAAAATCTGCAGAATGGTCTTGCCGCGCCCTACCGGAGAAGTTCTCTGGGGCTGCGACGAGACGGTCTGCAAGCTGGCCTGCCCGAGCAGTCCCCGGCGCATTTCGAACTCCGGCGGCAGTTCCACGCGGCGGAAGTTGCTTCCGTACACGTTCGGGATTCCATAGTGTTTGGCCAGCCGCTCGTTGAGGAACGTATAGTTCGCGTTCAATAGATCGATGACGCTACGGTCTTCATGGACCATGCTGCCGACGAACAATTCGGTCTCCTTGCGCATCGCGAGGCGCAGGTTATCGTCGAAATCCGGATACAACGCCGCGGCGGGAGTCCAATTCTGCAGGGCGCGGAGATTCAGCCATTGTCCGGCGAAGTTGACGACGAACTGGTCCGCGCGGGGATCCGCCAGCATGCGCCGGACCTGCGCCTCCAGCACCTCGGGATCGTGCAGTTTGCCCTGGCCGGCCAGAGCTATGAGCGGATCGTCCGGGATGCTGCTCCACAGGAAAAACGACAAACGTGAGGCTAGCTCTATGTCGCCGATGCGGTAGGGTGCGCCGGGGGCCACGCCGGCCGGCTCGGCTTCTTTGCGGAAAACAAATTCCGGGTCCGCAAGGATGCGCTGGAGCGCCCTTTCGATCCCGTTCTCGAACTTCCCGTCGCCGCGGCCCTGCTGGTAGAAGCTCATCAGGGCTTCGGTATCCCGATCCGCGATGGGGCGTCGAAACGCCCGGCGGGCAAGCACACTGATGATGTCCCTCGCGCACGCCGTTTCTTCGACTCCAGCAGTCTGTGAGGTCGCGGGGTGGCACACAAATATCTTGCGGCGGCTGGGCGAATCAACGGCGCCGGCGGGCTGCAAGGGACCCAGAATCTCGAGCTTGCCGACGTGCGGGAAAAACTTGAATCCGGGCAGACCGCCAGTCTCGATGCTGCTCCGCAGGAAGTGCTGATTCAGGTCGTTGCCCGGCGCCAACTGGGTCGCGAGGAACGTGACGCCCACCCGGTGCAGGCCCGCCGGTACGTGAAAGTGGACCGGTTCCGTGCCATTATGCACCGCCCTGCCGCGCGCCAGATCTTTATCCCAATCGTATAAATGCACCCTTTCCCCGTCGACCAGCAGCTCCAGTTTTTCGCCGGTAATTTCCCCGAACGCGCGATTGTTGTCCATGAGGCCTTGGTTGATCGGGAAGACTTTGAAGACGTAGTCGCCGTCGGCGGGAAACTCGTGCTGCGCGACAAGTCCGCCGCGAGTGCCAAACGGCAAGCCCTCGATATGATATTCCTGCGACGTGTCGGCGGGGACGCGATAGGTCGCCTGGGTTGCCTCGGTCACATCGCCGATCGCCATGCGGCTGATCTTGCCCGCCGCCGACGTGTACCCTTCCAGCAGCGCCGGCGACAGCGATAACGCGCCCGCGATATTGTCAAATCCGCGCGTGGAATCGTCGGAAGGCAGAAACTTCGAGGGGTCGATTTCAAGCGCCAGCAGGTCGCGAATCGCGTTGGCGTATTCGGTGCGATTGAGGCGGTGAAGGCCTGGCGGAGGGAAATGCGCAACGGCCTTGCGGTCCAGCTCGGCCTCGAGCCATGCGATCATCGTTTCGTAGGCAGCCGGCTCCGGCCGCGCTATCCCCGCAGGCGGCATCATGCCGGCCCGCAGTTTTCGCACCACTTTTTCCCAAACGTCGGCGTGTTCGCCAACCTGCGCGAGGTCCAGCCGGTCCAGCATCAAGCCGGCGGTTTTCAGATTCTGGTTGTGGCACCGAACACAAGTGCGATCGATCAGGGCGCGCTCGGCCGAGGCGGCGGTTTGCCCATACACGGCCCCGACCTGAATAGCCGCCATCGAGTAAACCGCTAGTAGGCTATTTTTCATTGGTTTGCGTGATACAGTCCAGGGCGCCTTACCCCCTCGGGCTGGACCAAATCATAGCACGATTAAACGCAAGAAGGAGCGATGCGGTGCAAAACCGTCTCCGCGTAATCCGTCGCTAAGAAAGAGTTCGGCCAGGGGGCCGAACGCGGGCGAGGACGCCCGCCCTACAAAACGCGGGTAGGGCGGATCGCCTGATCCGCGGCCGACGCCCTCGTCGGCCACCCCACGGGTGACGCGGCGTCCA
>DASYXM010000002.1:0-1528 GCA_035934795.1 Bryobacteraceae bacterium
TCACTTTCAGGCTGCTGCAAGGCCATGCTCCTCTCACAACGAAATTTGCCGATGCCCTGGTGAATCTGGTGCTTTCCGGGTGTCGAGCTGCGACGGCCCCGCGAAAGGAGAATTCCTGATGGATCCCGGCGGCGAAGCAACGGTGAGGACGATACGAACCATGCACGACTATCCACCCGGATTCATCGGCACGATTGCAACACTGTTTGCGCGGACTATCGCGGCCAGCCACGGTGTTGATTGGACGCTCGATTTGATGATTGCCGAGCAGCAATGCGAATTTTTTCGCCGTTTCGATCCGCAGCGCGACCGGGTTTGGGCAGCGATGGATCGGGACATACCACGAGGGGGACTCACCATTGATGGCCCACGGCCCGAAACCGGACGGGAATCGGCGCGGCTTCGCTTCTTCATCCTCGATACCGCGATCCGCGGCTGCGGCCTGGGACGGCAAATGTTGGCTGAAGCCATGCAGTTCTGCCGCGCACAGAAGTATCGGCGAGTGTACCTCACAACTCTGCCTGGGCTGGACGCGGCCCTTCACCTCTACTACGAGCAGGGATTTACGCTGCTATCAGAGTCCTGTGATGCCTTTCACGGAAGTCGATACGTTGAGCAGACACTAGAATGCAAGCTCGGCTAGGGGTCGCTCCCGGCCGGGAATGCACCGACCCACCGACGCAGTTCTCGAGGCCCGAGGCCGGACTCTATGGGCTGGGAGGGCGCACAGAAGATCCACCACCCGCCGGAGTTCCCAGAAAGCCCGCCGCAGATTCCGCCTGTTCGCATGCGCGTTAGAGGCTCCGCAGCGGGGTGCCAAAAATTTAGCTTGACAGCCTTGTCCCGAACTGCCAAAGTTCGGAGCTGCCAAATTCTTAGCACCCTTTCTACATGAGGGATCTCGGTCGAGGAAATTACATCATGAAGAAAAACAACAAGGACCGCGGGCTGAGCCGCCGGGAGCGCCAAATCATGGAGGCGCTTTACCGTTTGGGTAAGGCTTCGGCAGCGGACATTCGAGGAGCGCTGCCGAATCCTCCTTCGTACACCGCGGTGCGGACGCACCTCACCATTCTCCAAGGAAAGGGCCACGTCAGGCACCGGAGCGACGGTCCGCGCTACATCTATGAGCCAGTGGTGCCCCGCGAGGAGATGGCCAAGGCGACTATCGAGGGAGTCTTGCTGACGTTTTTCGGAAATTCGGTGGAGCGCTTCGTTGCAACACTGCTCGACCGGAAGGAGTCGCAAATCTCGCCCGAGCAACTGGACAGACTGGCACAGGTGATCGAGCGGGCGAGGAAGGAGGGACGATGAACACCATTTTCGCTTTTCGCGGCGTCGTGTTCTTGAGCGAATGGGTTCTCATGGCGACCGTGATCCTGCTCATGGCATGGTTGATAACGATTCGCGTTCACCGCAACGCGACGATGCGCCATCTGACATGGCTCATCGCGTTCTTATCGCTTCTTCTTACGCCGGCGCTGGTTGCGGTTGTGCCGGCCCGTTTTGTCGTGCAGATGCCAATTGC
>DASYXM010000016.1:0-166713 GCA_035934795.1 Bryobacteraceae bacterium
AAGAGTTCGGCCAGGGGGCCGAACGCGGGCGAGGACGCCCGCCCTACAAAACGCGGGTAGGGCGGATCGCCTGATCCGCGGCCGACGCCCTCGTCGGCCACCCCACGGGTGACGCGGCGTCCAGGATCTCCGACAGCCCCGTGAGGCTCTCGCGCCGATTATGAATCCTTACCGACGGATTACGGACCGCTGGCTACGTCACGTGGATTCCATCCGCCCCACGTGATAAACTTCAGTTCCGAGTCTCCCGCGGAGGTTGACGATGAAAATACGCGTAGTCAGTTGGCTGATGGCATTGGTCGTGTGCGTTACGCTTACGGGCGCGGCCCACGCGCAGAGCCTCACCCCGGCCCAGATGAACGCCAAAGCCAAGGCGGAAAACGTTCCCGAGATTCCCTACGAATCCGTCCCCAATTTCCTGAAGATGCCGGCGGGGCTGTACCTGGGCGAGGGGATCGGCGTCGCGACCAATTCCAAGGGGCACATTTACGTCTACACCCGCAGCCAGGAAACGCGCCTGTTCGAATTCGACCAGACCGGCCGGTTCATCCGCGAGATCGGGCAGGGGCTGTACGGCTTCCTGTTCGCGCACGCCGTCAGAGTCGACCCGCAAGACAACATCTGGGCCGTCGACGAAGGCTCCAACATGGTGATCAAGTTCAATCCGGAAGGCCGCGTCCTGATGACCATGGGCCGCCGTCCTGAAGCGGTGGAGGGCCTGCTCGAAACGCCCGCCGCCGGCAAGGTGCCGCCCGCCGAGCAGTACCTGTTCAACCGGCCGACCGACGTGGCCTGGGACGCGAACGGCAACATCTTCGTCTCCGACGGCTACGGCAATTCGCGCGTGGTGAAATACGATAAGAACGGACGCTTCATCGCTTCGGTCGGGACCAAGGGCAACGCGCCGGGGCAGCTCAATCTGCCGCACAGCATCGCCACCGACGGCCGGGGCAACGTGTATGTCGCCGACCGCAGCAATCGTCGCATCCAGGTGTTCGACAACGACCTGAGTTTCAAGGCCATCTACGATAAAGTCGGCGCGCCGTGGGCGCTGTGCACCACGCCCGGAGCGCACCAGTATCTGTACAGCTCCAATTCGAATCCCGACAACGGCAACTCGGAAATCGGCGCCGTCACCGGCGAGATCTACAAGATGGAGCTCGACGGCACCATCCTCGGCAAGTTCGGGAAGGCCGGCAAGGATCTTGGATCGTTCAGCACGGTTCATGCCATGGATTGCCGCAGCGAGAACGAGCTGATCGTGGGCGAAATCACCTCCTGGCGCGTCCAGAAGATCAACCTGCATCCCAACGCCAAAAGCGCAAGCGCGAAATAGGAAGCGGCGAATATGAAGAGCCTACTTGTCACCATGAGCGCCGCGGCGCTCGCGACCGCGCTTTCCGCGCAGAATATCCCCGAGATCGCCTACGATTCGACGCCCAATCTGCTGAAGCTTCCCGCCAATCTGTATCTGGGAGAAGCGGCGGGCGTCGCGACGAATTCGAAGGGAAACATTTACGTCTTCACGCGTACCGGCGGCATGCTCGCTTCGGTCGGCGGATCGCGCGTCTTCACCCGCGGCGGCGCGCGCCTGTTCGAGTTTGCGCCGAACGGCGCCTACATCCGCGAAATCGGCCAGGGATTGTACGGATTCCTGTTCGCGCACGTGGTTCGCGTCGATCCCCAGGACAACATCTGGGTGGTGGATGAAGGCTCCAATATGGTGATCAAGTTCGCGCCCGACGGCCGCGTGCTGATGGCCATGGGACGCAAGCCCGAATCGGTTCGCGTTCCCGCGGCGGAGGGCGGCGAGGGTGAAGGCGGCGGCCGAGGGCGTGGCGGGCTTCCGGGCGCGGGCATCCCCGGCGATAATTTCAACCGTCCGACGGACGTCGCTTGGGACGCGGCGGGCAATATTTTCGTCGCCGACGGCTACGGCAATTCGCGCGTCGCGAAGTTCGATAAAAACGGTAACTACGTCAAGTCGTGGGGCTCCAAGGGAGCCGGTCCGGGACAGTTCGACATCCTGCATGCCATCGCGGTAGACGCGCAAGGCAATGTTTACGTCGGCGACCGCTCCAACAAGCGCATTCAGGTGTTCGACAACAACGGGACGTTCAAGACGCAGTACACCAACGTCGGCGCGCCGTATGCGATGTGCATCTCGCCGGGCCCGCATCAGTATTTATACACGTCCAATTCGAACCCCAGCACGTCGATGGAAAACGGTGAGATCTACAAGATGGAGCTGGACGGCAAGGTGCTCGGCAAGTTCGGGCGGGCGGGAAAGCTGCTGAAGGAATTCGGCACCGTTCATGAGATCGATTGCCGGAGCGCGAACGAAATCTACGCGGGCGAGCTGACCAACTGGCGCGTCCAGAAGCTCACGCTGCACCCGTAGGTGGGGCAGCCCTTCCGGGCTGCGGCCGCGCTTCTGCGCGGCTTGGCCGTAGCTCCGGTTATATCCGTCCGACCGACATCCTGGACGCGCCGATGAAGTCCTCGATCCACGTCAGCATTTCCTCGCGCCGCGCAAATCCGGGGCGCGAGAAAACCTGCTGGCCTTCCTGAAAGATCAGGATGTTCGGAATCGAGTCGACGCCGTAGCGGCTCGCAAGCATAGGATTCGCGTCGGTGTCCACTTTGAGCACCAGCGCGCGGCCCTGGACATCGCGGGCAAGCTTGCGAACTTCCGGTGCAGTGGCTTCGCAAGCGTGGCTCCAGGACGCACAGAACTCCACCAGCACCGGTACCTGGGAGCGGTCCACGATGTCCTCGAGTTCCCCATCCTTGACAGCGATAGGCTCGGCGACGGGTGCGAGTTCGGACTTGCAGGCGTTGCATCTCGCCCTTTGAGTGAGATACGCGGCAGGAATGTGACTTTTGGCGCCGCAGCGGGCACAAAAGGAGAGGAACTCAAACGGCATTATCTGACCCTCCAGCTTACTAAAGCGGGAAAAACGGAAAACGCCCGTCTTCGTTCAAGGCTAACTCGATTAGAAGATCGGCACAAGTACCCCTCCACGTGGGGGGTGGTACGGTCGTACGTACTACACAACGCGTACTGCGGGTCCGGTGTAACGCCCCGAAGGCGTGTGATTGCTGCGGCATAGCCGAAAATACTACCAAGGCAGATGGTTTTCCCTGGGGGGCATCGGGCAACCGAAGGGGAGTTTTCCGAAGCGGCGGATGCTGCAGCAATATGCAACAGTTTATCGGATGTGACGCACACAAGAAGTTTTCGGTGTTTGTAGCGGTCAGCGAGAAGGGGCGCGCGGGCGAGGCCGTTCGTGTGGAGCACGATCGCCGGCTGTGTCGCGAGTTTCTCTCTGAACTCCCGAAATAATCACTCATCGCGGTCGAGGCCAGCGGGCATTATGGCTGGTTTGGTCGACGAGATGGAACAATTCGGTCATTGCCCCAAGCTGGCCTTCGGCCCGGAATGCCGTTCGCCTTCCCGTCGGAATCAGTGTTCGCCTTCGCCGGAATCCACTGCGTGCCACCGGTTTGCATAGTTTGCGCCGTGGCCAGGCGGTACACACTGGACCAAACATGCGTCGTAGGTGTAGACCACCTGCTCGCCGCTGATCACGTCGGTCTGCGAGGAGTACTACCGTCGCTCGGCGGTGGTATCAAAATCGGGGAATGTTCCGTCTGTCCCGCATCCCCCCGGATTTCCCGTTTTTCCCGCCGTTTTCATCATTGCTCAATCTTGTAAAGGTTGATCTCCCCGCTCCCACCTTCCGCGATATATTCGCCGTCGGGCGAGATGGCAAACCGGAACGGCTCGCTGACGCGCTTCAGGGGCTTAGACGGGTCCAAATACAGTTGAAATTCCCAAGATTGGAATCGCGGACGCCACGAAGCGAGTTCCTTTCCCGTCCTGAAATCCCAGAGCACCCGGCGCTTCAAGATTTCTACATAATCGCTGGACAGCGGAACTTTTCGTCTCCCATAATCTGAGGCGATGATGCGGCTGGCGTGAAGCGCGGTTGCTATCGGATCTCCGCCATTGACAGCGGGTGCCTCGTTGATCTTCTTACCGGTATCCACTTCCCAGCAGATGACAGGGGCGCGCTCCGCTGCTTCGACGTCGCTCCCGCGGCAAATCGCGGTCCCGCGATCGGCAAACTGGCCGCCCGGCGCCTCGGGTCCAGACCATCGGCGGATGACCTTTCTTGAGAGGGGATCAACAACCAACGCCTCCGTTTTGTTTGGAAACCCGAGAAGGCGTGAAACGGAAAGTAGACCTAGGTCGGGAGAGGTGTCGACAATAATCCATCTTTCGGGTACATCCCACTTACCCCGCGGCTGGCAGTTCCGGTCGAAGAGCGTGAAATGCGAAGCGAGGGCGGTCCAATCCACGGGGACTTGGTCTTCGGTGATCGCGAGGTTGTCGGTAACGAAAAGACTGCGCCAGGGCAGTTCGCAGCCCTTACCTTGCCCGACACTAATAGCCGCTCCTCCCGCGTAAACGATCTGCCCAGTGGGCGACCAACCGAAGTTATCCGGTCCGGGGCCGTTTTCATCATAGTTAAGCTTCCCACTAACTTCGTAGACCGAGGGATTCGCCTCGGGGTGATGGGCGTCAATCACGAACAGGTGGCTCTTCTGGGCGTCCCTGGGTCCGTAGAGATCGATAATGGCCGCCACCCTGCTGCCGTCCGGTGCAAATCTTAATGCCAGCACCGGTAGGTCACGGGTGTGGCTCACGCCTCTCGCATTGCTGAGCTTTCTAAGATCGAGCTCCCATACCTTCTGCAGGTCCGCAGCGGCGGCGACCTGGCCAGCTACGACCGAAATGACAACTAACAGGATGGAGTAGTGGTGCCTCATTATTGCCACGCAGGATCTAGGCAGGGCGAACCATTGTGCCCGCCAATCACGTCGCCAAACAAATGCTTTATGGCACTAACGACATCCGAGCCTGGATTGTAGATGTCGAAGTGGGCGTTGAAGTAGCCGCCGTTGCCGCCGTGCTGCTTTGAGTGCAGCGTATAATTGCCTTGGGCGGCGTTGCCGTAAACGGCATCCTGGCGAGTACCATCAATTTTTCCTCCCAGCGCGCTCTGGAATGCCCCAAAATCGCCCCCGAGCGCAGCGGTAATTTGCGCAGTTGGAATCAGCAGATTGAAATGGCCCCCGACGAAATCGGGACCGGTTGGAGGGCCACCGCCCGAAACCATCCCGCCGATCTGGATCATCTCCTGGGTGATGTCGCCGCCTATAGCGTTGGCCAGTTTTGCTAATTCGGCGGTATTGCCTATTACCGTGGCCGCGATCTCCTCAATGTTCTGACCGAGTTCCGTGAGGGTATCATGGATGTTGGCGAGATTATCCCAGCACGGTGGTGGCGGCGGATTACTGGCTTGAGCCGCAAGAGCAGCCACCCCTGCCGCTATGCACGGCCCGATTCCCGCGAAGGACGTCTTCCATTGACCATCGTCGCAATTGCCTCTGGCAATATTGGTCCAATCGATGGCGATCGAATATGCACCGCCACCGAAGGATGGGTCACAACCCCCGTCGTCGGAAAAGGCGTCGCAGCCGTCGTCGCCGTAAGCATCGTCCCGACGGAGGCCTGTTGCGTCAGTGCCATTCACCGGGTCTCCGCCAACATACGCGTATCGGTTCCAACTCCCCGGATTGCTCACTTTCGCGCTGCTGGCGGCCGGGTCCGCGGTCATGAACCTTCCCACTCCCGGCTGATGATACCGCTGATCGGCGTAATCGAGCCCCGTGGCGGCGTCGCGGTAGTAGCCCGTGAATTTCTCGGTATCGTTCTGCGTCGCCGAGGGCCGCTCCTGCCCATAGGGATAGAACTTCCCGAATCGAGCCGAGCCGGTCGGTCGCCACCGAGGCCAGCGTCACGCAGTCGGCGTGCGGGCAACTCGAAGTGTACGTCCCCTTGGCGATCAGGCGCGCGCCGAAGTACACGTCTGTAGTAGACAGGCTGAAGCTCACTGCATGGGTTTGGTTGTTGACCTGCACCTGATACGTCGCCAACTTCTGCCCACCGGGGCTCCAATAAGCGATCTCGTCGACGCTCACGCCGTCGCCGCGCCACACCCGCTTATTGTCCGCGGCGTAAGCGTAGGTCATGGTCGTGCCGGCGGCTTGGATCAACCGGTTGGCTACGTCGTAGTTGGATCCCGAACCGAGGTTGCCGTTCGTGTCGGCTACGTCGCCGGTCTGCCGGTTGGTGGAGGCGCACAGGCGCGAGTCCGTTGTGCGCCGCGCGGGAAAGAATGACGCGTTGTAAACCACATGCCTGGTCGGTGCCGAACTTTGCTTAGGTTTTCTGGTGATGACGTTCTACTCCGTCAAATTTCCGAACCAGTCGTCGAGCGCACTCGCCGCCGCTGTGCGCGATCCAATGAAAGCGCACAGGCCGCTCGGGGCCGTGGTGCGCGATCCAAGAAAAAGTATAGCTCCGTCCCCACTGGGTGCCACCGGTCTGCATGGTTTGCGCCGTGGCGAGGCGGTACACACTGGACCAAACATGCGTCGTAGGTGTAGACCACCTGCTCGCGGCTGATCACGTCGGTTCTGCGGGGAGTATTACCGTCGCTCGGCGGTATAATCAAAAATCGCGAAACGTGCCGTCCGTCCCCGATTTCCGTAGACGAAATAAGGAACACGCGGACTGTCCCCAGGATTCCAGTCCCCAGGATTCCAGGATTCCAGGATTCACGGAAGTCGCGCCAAACTCCCCCGCACGCCCGCAAACCCGGTTCTGGCGGGGCCGGTCCCCCACCAAATCGTGGAGATACGCCTTTACATGAACTTTGTCCGGGTGGAAACGGCCGTTTTGTCCGTCCGGTTCCGGCCAAAAAGCCGCGATTTGGGGGTGAGCCGCACTTGGCCACCGTGAGCGGGGATGATCTCCAAACGCATTGTGGCAAGGGGAGATATTCCGCAGGATGTTGGAGGCGCGGGGGGGAATCGAACCCCCGAATAAAGGTTTTGCAGACCTCTGCCTTACCACTTGGCTACCGCGCCGATCACATATATCGAACATTCGTCGCAACTGTGGGAGGCTCACTCAACAGATACCGTGCGGGAGCCCGCAAAGTCAAATCTCAGCGAGGACATCGAAATTGCGCCACGGAACCAATGCAGATCCCCAGGGACCAGGTTCACGAGCACCCTGCGACAACCAGATTATTGTTTGGTCGCGCTCGATGGCGGTAGAAGCGGGGGACGTCGGTCCGGGCCCCGGCGTGGACCGCGTTCGCCTTTAGGACCCCGGACTGCGAGGCTGTGCCGCTCGAGTTCCTGCCACTGCTCGACCGTCAGCACCGTGCGGAGTTTCAGGCTCATCTGCGAGAGCGCGCGCGTCAGATCTCCGCGCGCGGCCGCAAGCTTTTCGATGGCGTCGTTAGCCTTACGCTGATCCACGGGGTTCTCGCCAAAGGCGGCTTCGACATCGCTATCGGCTTTCCCCATCGCCGTGCGCAGATCCATCATCTTCGCGCGGTAGTCCTTGACGATCGCGTTAATATCGTTCTTCTGCGCGTCGGTCAGATTCAGATCCTGCGCCACGGAAGTGTTCCACCAGGGACTCTCCCACCAGGACGGAAACGGACGCGGCCCTTGTGCAAACAGCATTCCAGCGGCCGCGAACAGCAGCAACGTTCCCACGCGGATAGATCTCCCCGTCATTGATTCACGCCCTGATTCGAACTCTGATTCGCACGCTCAGCCTGGGCGGCGTCGGATTCAAACAGCGCACCCAGAGAAACCGCGGCGCTGGGCTCGAAGGATTGCTCCATTGAATACACGTCGGAATACACGTCCGAATATACGCCGGAAGATAACTGCGTGTCGTTGATTAACGCGTCGATCTCGGGGCGAACGGGGGCCGCGGGACGATGGATCAACACGCCGATCGCGATCAGGCACGCCGCCGCGGCTGCCGCCGGACCGGCCCAGCGCATGCGAGACGGATGTTCGATGCGGTCATAGATCTTACGGCGCTGCGCCGCCAGCTCGGCGGCGCCGGTTTCCAAGGGAACGGTGATGGCGGCGCGCATTTCTAGCAACTGATTCCAGCGGAACGCGCACACGGGGCACTCGCGCACGCGCGCGTCGACATCAGCCGGGCCGGAGGGGTCGGCCAAGCCATAGAGGGCGTCGATCAAGACGTCGTCGCTCAGATGTTTGTGGCTCAAGTGTTCGTGCACGCTCATTTTCCGCCACTCCCATACAGATCCCGCAGCTCGTTCCGGAGCTTCGCGACGGCGCGAAACATATGGGCTTTCACCGTGCCCACGTCCAGGCCGAGTATGGCGCCGATTTCTTCCAGGCTTCTGTCTTCATAATGGCGCAAAGCGAACACCGTGCGCTGGCGATCCGACAAGCGCGCGAGCGCGATATCCAGCCGCGTCGAAATCTCAGCCGCGAAGCAGCGTTGTTCCGCTTCCGGGCGGTGCGACGCGGTCCGCGCCAGGATAATCGCCTCGTCCTCCGGAGCGGGCCTGCGCCGCCACAGCCGCCATTTTTGCGACCGCAAGCGGTCCAGGCAGGTGTTCACGGCGATGCGCGTGAGCCAGCGCGCCGGATCGTCCAAGGCCTTGACATCCTCCCGCTTCAACGCCTGATAGGCCTTGAGGAACACGTCCTGGGTGGCGCAATCGGCTTCGTCGGGGTCCTGCAACAGACGCCGGCACAGGGAAAAGACGCGGCGCTGCTCCGCCGTCATCCAAGCGGCGAAGTCTCCCGGCAATCCTGTCTCGGCGCGCACCGCGGCCAGAGGCTCGGTCATCAGCCTCATCATACTCTCACTGACGGGGAAACTTGCTTTCGGTTTACAAGTTGGCGCTCCCCGGAATCGGGAACTTCGGGGCTACTGGGCGCCAAAAGCCGCCGCGTGCGGCGTCAAGACCGTCGGTCCGAGCGACGATCCCAGCGGCGGTCGGGCTTCATGACGCGCCGGTCCGGCGTCATTTCGGGGATGTCCCACTTCATTGAGCAAGCGGGTGATGGCCACCCGCGTCTCCGTAGCCGGGGCGACCCCGGCCAGCGACGCAGGCTCGCCCGCGGGTAGCGCGGCCGGCCCAAAAACCGATTCCCTGGGAAGACGGCTCAGATCGCGGCCTTCCTCCACCACCATTTCGTGCTCGATCCAGTTGGAAAGAGGGATGTTTCGGAAGAACAGCCGCTCCTGCATGACCATGGTCTTGCGAGCGCTCTCGAGCGATTTGGTTTCGCGAACGTAGCTGCGCTCCTCAATGCGGATGTCCTGCATGAAGTCGTCGAGCGCCTTGCGTTTAGAAGATTCCTCGGTCGCCCGGACGCGTTCTTCAAGTGTGGTCTTGTGCGACACGATGGTGGCGCGGGCTTCGGCTAGCGATTCGCGCTCCTTCGCCAGGGCCACTTCCATGCGCGCCTGCATTATGTAATAGGAAAGCAGCGCGCTTCCGCCCGCGACGAATACCGGCAGAAACAGCCACAAGAAGGCGTCCAAGTGCATATAAGCTACCTGCTGTATTTCTATCGGACGGCAATGGGAGAAAAGTTAGTGGTTTAGGGGAAAAACCCTACGCCCCCTCGGCCATGAACTCGTAAGGCTTATGAGTAGAGTCCTCAGCCAGCTTGCGAGGCGTCCATCTTGCGCCCGTTGAGCAGCGCGAAAAATAAGGGGAAGTTGAAGCTCGCCAAGGCCTTGAGGGTCGCGACGAGACGAAAGCCGGCACCGGCGAAATAGCCCTTGTGCTTGCCGAGCAGCACGGCTGCGCCGACGATCCGGTCCGACGTGTGCAGCGTGTCCCGAGGCTCACGCGCCGGCGTAGCGTGCCAGATGGCTTGAATCCGAAGATACACACGGATTCTCTTGCCGGAGCGACGGATCTGCAGCGCCAGATCCGCGTCCGCCCAATATTCGCCGAGGCGCTCGTCAAAGTAGTTCATCCCGGTTATGAATTGCTTGCGAACCAGCACGGCATCGCGGCCGGGATAGGCCACGGCGACGGATTCCTGGGTGAGATCGGGCAAGGGCGTGAAGGGCGGATCGCCTCCCGCGCAAATTCGCGCGAGAACGTCGCGCACCGGCAAAGGCAGGACACGCCAGACCGGTTTTCCATCGGGAGTCGCTAGCAAAGGACACACGGCGGCCGCGTCGCCGGCCGATTCCAGACTTTCCACCAGGCGCGCGATCGTATCCGAGGCGACCTCGACGTCGGGAGAGAGGAAGAGAAGCAGCTCGCCGCGGGCCGTGCGGGTCCCAATGTTGAGCGCCTTGGTCGCCCCGAAGTGTTGAGGCAGGCGCAGAAGCGTGAGCGACGGATAATGCTCGTCGAGCGAAGGTGTTTCGTCGCTGCTCGCGCAATCGACGACCAGAATTTCCAGTTGCTCGCGATTTTCGGAACGCTCCACAGCCTCGATGGCCCGGCGCAGCGCGGCCGCCTGGTTAAAGCCAACGAGGATGACGGACACGCGGGGCGCGGTGGGCGCCTGCGGCTCGGTGGGACTCATGGGGTTAGAAAATGATAGCGCAGGGAGGCTCGTTTTAGCCGCGGCGGTGGTTCTGTCGCTTCGCAAGGCCATCACGCGCCACCGTAGATCGGGATCACCGCGCCGTTCACGGAAGCCGCGTCGTCGCCGGCCAAGTAGACCAGCAGGCTCGCCACCTGCGCCGGCGGAACCCATTGGGAGAAATCGGCGGTAGGCATCGACGCGCGATTGGCGGGCGTATCCATGGTGCCCGGTAGAATCACGTTAGCGGTAATGCCTCGATCCGCGTTCTCGGCGGCTACCGTGCGGATCAGGGAAACCAGCGCGGCTTTGGAGGCGGCATACAGGCCGCTCATCGGCGAAGGCTCCACAGCCGCTCGGCTACCGATGGCGAGGATGCGCCCGCTTCCCTGCGCCCGCATGCGGGGCAGCGTCGCGCGAACCATATAAAATGCTGTGCGCAGGTTTAGATCGATCATGCGATCGAACGCCGCATCGCCGGCGTCGGCGACAGATTGGCCGCCGAGGTAACCGCCGATCAGGTGCACCAGGGTGTCGATGCGATTCCAGCGCGCGGCCACGGCTTCGACGGCGGCCCGAGCGCCCTCGAACGCGGAGAGGTCGGCCGCCAGGGGCAGAAGGCCGTCGCTCGCGTCTCCATGCGCGGCGCGATCCACGGCGGCGACGCGCGCGCCCGCAGTCAGGAACGCGGCCGTTACCGAAGTTCCCAGCCCACCGACGGCTCCCGTGATGAGCACGACTTTATCTACAGCGCCTCCCGGCGCTTTGTCCCGCACGGTCTTCTCTTGCACGATTGGCCTCTGAAGACCATGCTACGAGGAAAAGGACAAGCTGCGGGAATACGCGATCTGAAGGGCAAAAATGAGCGTTGCGACGGGCTTGCTAGAATCGGAGCAGTCCCATGCCCGTGGCCGCCAATCTCGTGCGACGCATGTTGAGCTCCATTGCGGACCGCGGCCGCCTGTTTCTCGGCAGCGTTTCGCACGCCCCCATCGAGAAGCTCTGCCAAGACCTGGTTTCCGAGCGTGGCGAGGCCTCCGGCACGGCCATCGCTCGGGAGATCACGGATCGCTACCGCCAGTTGATTCCCGCGCAGCGCCTCCGGTTTTTCGAAGGGTTGCTGAGCCCCCTGTGGCTGGCCGATCCGGTTGCGATTCTGAAGCTGGCGCAGCAGTACCACATCAAGCCGGAGGCGGCCGAACTCGCCGCGCTGTTCGACGCCGCCGAGCCGCATCGTCAGGAACTATTCCGCCGCATCAACATCAGCCCGCGCGGGACGGAAGCCCTGGTCAACATGCGCCGGGACCTGCTCGCGCTGCTGGCAGAGCATCCCCGCCTGGAGCCGGTCAACGCGGATCTGGTACACCTGTTCACTTCGTGGTTCAATCGCGGTTTCCTCGAATTGCGGCGGATCGACTGGCGCACGCCGGCGATGATTCTGGAAAAGCTGATCGCCCACGAGGCAGTACACGAAATCCATGGGTGGACGGATCTGCGGCGGCGTCTCGCGAGCGACCGCCGCTGCTTCGCGTTCTTTCATCCGGCGCTGCCGGATGAGCCGCTGATCTTCGTCGAGGTTGCTCTTACGCATGGCATTGCTACCGCAATTCAGCCGTTGATCGACGTGCGGAGCGAACCCGCGGAAATCGCCAAAGCCGATACGGCGGTGTTTTATTCGATCAACAATTGCCTGGAAGGGCTGCGCAATATTTCGTTTGGAGCGTTCCTGATCAAGCAGGTGGTCCAGGAACTGGAATCCGAAGGGCTGCGTCTGAAGAACTTCGTTACGCTCTCGCCGGTTCCACGGTTCCGGGAGTGGCTGGCCGGGCAAAGGCCTCCTCTGGGGCGGCCGGCCGGCGGGTTGGGTGATTTGCGCGCTTTGACTCCGCATGTCCTTTCGGAAATGCCGTTTGCCGATCCCCGGCGGCAGGCCCTGCGGCGGGCTTGCGCTCTGTTCCTAACGACGCGACGCCATGATGGGCGCGCGATCGATCCAGTGGCCGCCTTTCACTTGAATAATGGAGCGTCGGTGGAACGCATCAATTGGATGGGCGACCGTTCGGAAAAGGGACTGCTGCAATCGTTTGGACTGATGGTGAATTACTCATATCGTCCGCAGCGCATCGAGCGGAATCACGAACAATACGTGAAGCAGGGACGCGTGGCGGTTTCCGACGATGTACGCAAGCTGTTGGAGGAACCGAAGACGGCCGTCCGCAGCGGCGTGGGAGAACTTAAGAGTTAAATCTCGGCCTAAGATTTCGGGTTCCCGCAGATCATCTCTGGCACAAACCAACGAATGTCGGGTGTAGCGCAGCCTGGGAAACGAGCCCCGCTGCTCGCTAACGACGACGGCCTTCAGTAAATGGGCTCTAAGCGGTCGCCGCACTTTCGCCCGACTGACCCGCGATGAGTCCGAGCTGACTATCTGGAGCAGGTGCTGTGTCGGCAATCCAACCCGGCGACGTGGTGGTGATGGATAAATTGGCTGCGCACAAGGTGGACGGCGTGCGCGGACTCGTCGCCGCCCGCGGCGCGCACCTGCTGTACCTGCCGCCCTACTCGCCGGACTTCAATCCCATTCGAGAAGTGCTGGTCCAAGCTCAAACAACTCCTGCGCGGAGCCAAGGCCCGCTCGTTACCCGCTCTGCAGATAGCGGTCACTCAAACACTCGCCGCAGTCACTCCTCAAAACATCGAGGCCTGTTTTCGCCACTGCGGCTATGCCTTATGAAAATTATGAAAATGGACTCTAAAGCTTCGGCGCGTAGTAGCCGTGGCGCGCGCGCACGATCAGGTCCTTGCGGCCCTTCACGCGAATATCGACAGTATGATACAGGCCATCGGCCTTGAGCGGTTCGGGACGGTAGAAGAGGTTGTATTGATGGCGCAGCTCGTTCGCGATGTTTTCGAACGACTGCGCCAGATCCTGGGACTTGAAGGGGAAGAACGCGAGGCCCCCGGTTTCCTCCGCGAGGTAGCGCAGGACTTTGTCGCCATCGGTGGAAATGTGCGAGATGTTAGTGGAAATGGAATAGACGACGACATCGGCCTTATGCGCCATTTCGAGCGCCTGCTCGCGCGAGTAGCGGCTGTCGTTATCCTCGCCATCGCTCAGAATGACCATGGCGCGGCGGAATTTGTCGCGCGGCTGATCCATCATCAGCTTTTCGCGGCACGCGAAATAGATCGCGTCGTACAAGGCCGTGCCCCCGCCGGGGCGCAACCCGCGAATGGCTTTGCCCAGCGCCTCGGTGTTATCGGTCAGATCCGCCACCAGCTCGGCGGAATTATCGAAGCTCACCAGCATGCCGCGGTCCTCGCCGGGACGGATGACGGTGTTGACGAAATCCGTGGCCGCCTCCTGCTGGAAGCGGAAACGGTCGCGGATGCTGTTGCTGGTGTCGATCAGAATCGCGATGCGGAGCGGCAAATCGCTCTCGGCTGTGAACTCGATGACGTCCTGGGGCTTCTTGGCCTCGGAGATTTCGAAATCGTCCTTGCCCAGATTCGTCACGAAGCGTCCCTTCTTGTCCGAAACCGTAAACAGCATGTTGACGCGCGTGACGTCCAGCGTGATGGGGCTGGCGAAGTCTTCCTCGATGGGGGTCTGTTTGCTCTGCGCAGGGGACACCTTCGGAAGCGCCTGCTTGCCAGGCGCGGGCGGCGCTTTTGAGGGCGCCTGGGCGCACAGGGAAACAGCCGTAACCAGGACGAAGGCCGCGCGTTTCATTGGGGCATATATATTATAGGCTCGGGTTCGGGCTCGCAAGCCAGGCGCTCAGGTCGGCGGGCAGCGGAGCCTCCAGTGTGATGCGATTGCCCGTCGCAGGGCTTGTAAACACGATCCGCCAGGCGTGGAGGAAGATCCGCGGGGCTGCCTGCCCCCCATACAGGCGGTCGCCGGCGACGGGATGCCCAATGCTCGCCAGGTGAACGCGAATCTGATGGGTGCGTCCCGTGTGGATGCGGACTTCTAAGAACGTGAACTTTTCGAAGCGCTGCCGGACGCGATATTCGGTCAGCGCGACGCGGCCCGTCCCGGATTTCGTGGTCATGCGGGTACGGCGAAGAGGATCGCGCTCGATGGGCGTGTGGACATGCCCGGAGTCCGCACGTACTTTGCCGTGCACCAGCGTCAGATACGTCTTTTCCACGGTGCGTCCCGAGAATTGCGCCGCGAGAGCCTGATGCGCGGCGTCGGTTCGCGCGACCAGGAGAATGCCGCTGGTGCCTTTGTCGAGCCGGTGAACGATGCCGGGGCGCAGGTCGCCTCCGACTTTCGAGAGCGACGCGAAGTGGTGCACCAAGCGATTCACCAGCGTCCCGGAGTGATTTCCCGCACCGGCGTGCACTACGATACCGGCCGGCTTGTTGATGGCGATGACGGCGTCGTCCTGGTAAAGAATGTCGAGCGGGAGATCTTCCGCAGTGGCCTTGAGCGGAGTCAAGTCTCCCGGCGCGACCTCTAATTTTTCGCCGCCGCGCAGCGTAAACGACGCTTTCGCCAGCGTGCCGTCGACCAAGACGCGCCCGTCCTTGATCCAGCTCTGCAGGCGTGAGCGGCTGTACTGCGGCATTTGTTCGAGCAGATAGCGATCCAGACGCTTGCCGGAGTCGCGAGAGTTTGCGGCGAACGTGTGATGCATGAAAATCCGCGCTAACTCGGGCTACCCGGCCGAGAACAAGAATACGGCCACTTCCGCCATCAAATTCGAAAGCATCGTCACGCGGCGATGGCCGGAAAGGAACATGCGCCGCTCGATTTTCCAGCCTTCTTTCCGGGCGAGCGCCTCGAAATCGAGCACCGTCAGGAAATGAATGTTCGGCGAATCGTACCATTCGTACGGAAACAGATCCGTGCGCGGCGAACGTCCGCTCCACAAGTGCGCCAGGCGGACGCGCCAGTGCGCGAAGTTCGGGAACGCGACGATGCCGCGCGCGCCGATCCGCAACATCCCGCGCAGGACCTTAATGGGATGCTGCGTCTGCTGCAGGGTCTGGCTCAAAATGACGTAGTCGAAGGCGCGATCCGGATAATCCTCCAGCGCCGATTCCAGGTCGCCCTGATAAACGGAGACGCCGCGCGCGATAGCTTTCTGCACGTCGGAGCCCACCATTTCGACGCCGCGGCCGTCCACGTTCTTGTTCTCCTTCAGCCATGCGAGCAGTTCGCCCGCGCCGCAGCCCAGATCTAGAACGCGGGTGCCGGGGTCCACCAACTCGCCGATGATGGCGTAATCGCTGCGCCCGTAGACGTCACGAACGCCCACAGTTTGTCCTCAAAGCGCCGGTCCTCAATTGGTCGCCTCCCGGAGCGTGCTGGCCAGAAATCCGCGCACGAGCTCGGCCTGCTCGTTCACTTCCACCAGAAACGCATCGTGACCGTACTGTGAGGTCAGATTGCAATACGCCACGTCGCAATTGCGGCTGCGCAGGGCGCTGACGATTTCAAGCGACTGATAGGCGGGATAGAGCCAATCCGACGTAAAGCTCAGCACCAGGAAACGAGTGCGGATTTTTTCGAACAGCGAGGGCAGCGAACCGCGCTGGGTCAGATCGTAACCATCCATGGCCCGCGTGATGTAAATATACGAATTGGCGTCAAAGCGTTCGACGAACTGGCTGCCACGGTAGTGCAGGTAGCTTTCGACCTCGAACTTATTTTGCCCGGCGCGCACACGGCGCCCGAACTTCTGGCGCATGCTTTCGTCGCTCATGTAGGTGATATGCCCCACCATGCGCGCGACGGACAGTCCGCGGGCGGGCGGGCGGGCGCCGTAATAATTTCCCTCGTTCCAATCCGGATCGGCCATGATGGCCTGGCGTCCCACTTCGTTGAAAGCGATTTGCTGGGCGCTATGGCGCGCGGTGGTGGCAATCGGCAGCGCGGCCAGCACGCAGTCCGGAAAGGTGACGGCCCATTCCAAGGCCTGCATGCCGCCCATGGAGCCGCCCGCGACGGCGAGCAGCCGCTCGATCCCAAGCTCATCGACCAACATTTTCTGCAAGCGCACCATGTCGGCGATAGTAATCGGGGGGAAAGACATGGCCCACGGGCAGCCGGTCGCTGGGTTTGCGGAACCGGGACCGGTCGTGCCGCGGCAGCCGCCGATCACGTTGGCGCAGATCACGAAGTAACGATCGGTGTCGAAGCCCTTGCCCGCGCCGATCATGTTCGACCACCAGCCGTCGTCGCCCGCCGCGTGCGCGTCCCCGGAAAAAGCGTGTTCGATCAGAATGGCGTTGCTCTTCTGCGCGTTCAATTCGCCGTAGGTTTCGTAGGCGACGTTGACGGGGGCGAGCGTGACTCCGCAGTCGAGTTCCAGCGACTCAAACGTGACAATCGCGGCCTGGGTGATCATGAACGGAGACGTAACTCCAGTTTACAGGTGGTTCCGCATTTACAGGGTGGCTCCGAGCCGCCACGCTGTGGTCCAATAGAAGTTACCCCCTGGCCTGGAGGCATCCCACTTGAACACGGCAGTCCTCGCCCTGGAAGACGGCACAGTCTTCGAGGGGACGAGTTTTGGTGCGCCCGTGGAGCGGACGGGCGAGGTCGTTTTCAACACGGCCATTACCGGCTATCAGGAAGTGTTCACGGATCCCTCCTATTCCGGCCAGATCGTCGTTTTGACCTACCCGCAAATCGGCAATTACGGGGCCAACGACGGCGATAGCGAATCTGCGAAGCCCTACATCGAGGGCTTGGTAGTGCGGGAATTTTCACTGCTTTCGAGCAATTGGCGCGCCGACGAAACCGCGCAACAGTTTCTCACCACGGCCGGCGTTCCGGTGATTTCCGGAATCGACACGCGCCGCCTGGTACGGCATTTGCGTTCGCGCGGCGTGATGCGCGGCGTACTATCGGCGGCGGGCTCCAGCAAGAAAGAGCCGGATGCCAGGGAATTGATCGAAAAGGCCAGGAATTCGCCCTCCATGACCGGCCTGGACCTGGCGACGCGGGTCTCAACGCCGGCCGTTTATGCGTGGGATAAGCCGGCGGGGCCGTGTTCGCCCTCGGACTTGGAAAGCGATCCCGCGCAAATCCGTTTCCACGTGGTGGCTTACGATTTCGGAATGAAGCGCAATATTTTGCGCCGGCTGGTGCACGCGGGATGCCGCCTGACGGTGGTTCCGGCGACGACTTCCGCCGAGGACGTGGTCGCGCTGAAACCGGACGGCGTTTTCCTCTCCAACGGTCCCGGCGATCCGGAACCGCTGACGCATCAGGCCGCGCAGGTGCGAAAACTCGTGGGCAAAGTCCCGATTTTCGGCATCTGCCTGGGTCACCAGGTGCTGGGGCTTGCGCTGGGAGGCAAGACCTATAAGCTGAAGTTCGGCCATCGCGGCGCCAATCACCCGGTGATCAACAAATTGAGCGGGAAAGTGGAGATCACATCGCACAATCACGGCTTCGCGGTGGACCCGGATTCGCTGAACCTGAACGATCTGGAAATCACCCACGTAAATCTGAACGACGGGACGCTCGAAGGTTTCCGGCATCGTAATTACCCGGTGTTCTGCGTGCAGTATCATCCAGAGGCCGCACCCGGGCCGCACGATTCGCGCTATCTTTTCGACGAATTCATGAACCTAATGGAGACGGGCGGCTGGCCCGCGCGGCCCTGATCGATGCCTCGCCGTAACGATCTTCATCGCATTCTGATTGTGGGCAGCGGACCGATCGTCATCGGCCAGGCTTGCGAATTCGATTATTCCGGCGCGCAGGCGTGCAAGGCGCTGCGTGCCGAAGGCTATGAAGTGGTGCTGATCAATTCGAATCCGGCCACCATCATGACGGACCCCGAGCTCGCGGATCGCACGTACGTGGAGCCGCTCACCGTCGAATACGCCGAAGAAGTGATTCGCCGCGAGCGTCCCGACGCGCTGCTTTCCACAGTAGGCGGACAAACCGGCTTGAATCTTTCCGTAGCGCTGGCCGAAGCCGGCGTCCTCGAAAAATACGGCGTCGAACTGATCGGCGCGAAGCTCGATTCCATCAAGAAGGCCGAGGACCGGCTTCTTTTCAAGGACGCGATGCGGAAGATCGGGCTGGATCTGCCGCAATCGCAGCTGGTCAATTCCGTGGACAAAGGTCTGGAATTTGCGTTGCGCATCGGATATCCGGTGATTCTGCGGCCCAGCTTCACGCTCGGCGGAACCGGCGGCGGGATCGCTTACAACCGCGAGGAAGCCGAGGAGATTCTGGAGCGCGGCCTGGATCTTTCCCCGGTCCACGAGGTTCTGATCGAAGAAAGCGTGCTGGGCTGGAAGGAATTCGAGCTGGAGGTGATGCGGGACTTGGCCGACAACTGCATCATCGTCTGTTCCATCGAGAACTTCGATCCCATGGGGGTACACACGGGCGATTCCATCACCGTGGCGCCCGCGCAGACGCTGACCGATCGCGAATATCAGATGATGCGCGACGCCGCGATCGCCTGCCTGCGCGAAATCGGCGTGGATACCGGTGGCTCTAACGTGCAATTCGCCATCGACCCCAAGACCGGACGCATGGTGATTGTCGAAATGAATCCGCGCGTGTCGCGCAGCTCGGCGCTCGCCTCGAAGGCCACCGGATTTCCCATCGCCAAGATCGCGGCGAAACTCGCGGTGGGCTATCGCCTGGACGAAATCAAGAACGATATCACGCGCAAGACGCCGGCTTGCTTCGAGCCGACCATCGACTACGTGGTGGTGAAAATCCCGCGCTGGCAATTCGAGAAATTTCCGGGCGCGGAGCCGGTGCTCGGCACGCAGATGAAGAGCGTCGGCGAGGTCATGGCCATCGGCCGCACGTTCAAACAGGCGCTGGGCAAGGGCCTGCGAAGCCTCGAAACGGGCAAGGCCGACGGCGCTGGAAAATTCTTCGACGACTTAATCGAAGCGCGGCTGATCACGCCCAACCCGGACCGCCTGGGCTACATCCGTCATGCCTTCTCGCGCGGCTATACCGAGGAACAGGTTCACGAGTTGACGTCAATCGATCCGTGGTTCCTCCGCCAGGTGCGGGAAATAGTGGATCTGGAAAAATCGATCGCCATGATCAAGCCGGAGAGCGTCACGCGCGCCCAGTTGATCGAGGCCAAACGCGACGGGATCTCAGACAGCCACCTGGCGCGGGTTTGGAATGCAACGCCGATGGAGATCCGGGAAAAACGGAAGGCCCTGGGCGTCCAGGCCGTGTTCAATCGCGTGGATACGTGCGCGGCCGAGTTCGAAAGTTTCACTCCCTATCTCTATTCGAGCTACGAATCCGAGTGCGAGGCCGATGTCTCCTCGCGCAAGAAGATCATGATCCTGGGCAGCGGCCCGAATCGCATTGGCCAGGGTATCGAGTTCGATTACTGCTGCTGCCACGCCTCTTTCGCGCTGCAGGAATTCGGCGTCGAATCGATCATGGTCAATTGCAATCCGGAGACCGTCTCGACCGACTACGACACCAGCGATCGCCTGTACTTCGAGCCGCTAACGCTGGAAGAGGTGCTGAACATCTGCGATACCGAAAAACCCGACGGCGTGATCGTGCAGTTCGGCGGGCAAACGCCGTTGACGCTGGCGATCCCGCTGAAAGAGGCGGGCGTGCCGATCATCGGAACCGATCCGGCGGACATCGATCTGGCCGAGGACCGCAAACTGTTCGGCAAATTGCTCGACGATCTGAAGATTCCCTCGCCGGATAACGGCTCGGCGACGAATGTGGAAGAGGCGTGCGAGATCGCGCGTTCCATCGGCTATCCGGTGCTGGTGCGGCCCAGCTACGTGCTGGGCGGACGGGCCATGGTGATCGCCTACGACGAAGACACTGTGCGGCGCTACATGCAGGAGGCCGTAACGTTCTCGCAGAGCCGTCCTGTGCTGGTCGACCGGTTCCTGGAAGACGCCACCGAAGTGGACGTGGACGCTCTGGCGGATACGACGGGCGCGGTGCTGATCGCCGGCATCATGGAGCATATCGAGGAAGCGGGCGTGCATTCCGGCGATTCGAGCTGCGTGCTGCCCGCGACGTCGCTCGCTCCCGATGTAGTTGCGACGATTCGGAGTCACACGGAGAAGCTGGCGCGCGCGCTCAACGTGATCGGACTGATGAACGTCCAGTACGCCGTGAAGGATGGCAAAGTCTACGTCCTGGAGGTGAATCCGCGGGCGTCGCGCACGGTTCCCTACGTCAGCAAAGCGACGGGGGTGCTCCTGCCGAAGATCGCCGTCGGCGTGATGCTGGGCAGGCGCATCGCCGATTTCACGGACGCACGGGGCGTGCTGGACGTCCGTCAATACTTCGTCAAATCGCCGGTGTTCCCGTTTAATAAATTTCCGGGTGTCGATCCGACACTGGGACCGGAGATGCGTTCCACGGGAGAGGTGATGGGCGTCGGCGAGAATTTCGGCGAAGCCTTCGCCAAAGCCCAGGTGAGCGCGGGGACTCCGCTGCCCGATCGCGGACGGGTGTTCATCAGCGTGAACGATCGGGACAAACCGGGCGCCGTGGCGCTCGCGCAGCGATTTCATGAACTGGGCTTCGAGATCGCCGCGACGCGCGGCACCGCCGCCGCCATCCGAGCCGCGGGCATCGCGGCGAAAACGGTGTTCAAGGTCAACGAGGGGCGTCCGAACGCGGTGGATTTGCTGAAGGCGGGATCGCTCGATCTGGTGATCTACACGGCCACCAGCGGCGCGCATGCGTTCAGCGACGAAAAGACCATCCGCAAGAACGCGGTCGCCTACCGCGTTCCGTGTATCACGACCATGAGCGGAGCGCGGGCCTCGGCGGAAGCGGTGGCGTCACGCCGCAGAGATCCGGTCCGCGTGTGGAGCTTGCAGGAAATTCACGGCGCCGCGGCCACCGCCAAGTCGTCGCGAGGGATTTGAGGAACACATGAAGGGCATTGTGCTGGCGGGCGGGACCGGAAGCCGCCTGTTTCCCCTGACAAAAATCACCAACAAGCATCTGTTGCCGATTTACGATAAGCCGATGATTTATTACCCGCTCCAAACGCTGGTGGACGCGGGGATTCGAGACATTATGCTGGTGACGGGCGGCCGCAATTCCGGCGATTTTCTGCGGCTGCTGGCCAACGGGAAGGAATTTGGACTGGCCCACCTGAACTACACGTATCAGGAAGGCGAGGGCGGCATCGCGGACGCGCTCGGCCTGGCCGAACACTTCGCGGATGGCGATAAAATCTGCGTGATCCTGGGCGATAACATCCTGGAGAAACCGATCAGGGAAGCCGTGGACGCTTTCGAGCGGCAGGAGCGCGGCGCGCGTATTCTGCTCAAGGAAGTTCCCGACGCGGAACGCTTCGGTGTCGCCGAGATGAATGGCTCGCGCATCGTTGGTATCGAGGAAAAGCCCAAGCATCCGAAATCGAACTATGCTGTCACCGGTATATACATGTATGACGGCACGGTGTTCGACAAGGTCAAGAAACTGGTCCCCAGCGGACGCGGGGAACTGGAAATCACCGACGTCAACAACGCCTACATTCGCGAAGGCGCCATGACGTATTCGTTCGTCGACGGCTGGTGGACCGACGCGGGGACGTTCGAATCGCTGCTGCGGGCGACGAATCTGGTGGCGCAGTTGCGTAGTCCGGAACAGCGCAAGCAAGCCGCCGACGACTAAGCGGAGTGCTGAACCCGCGCGCTCAGCAAGAACGGGCCAGCAGAGCTCCCCAATGGAATCCGGCGCCAAAGGCCGCGAAGACAACGTTTCCCGCCGGTGGATTCTCGCGCGCCCATTCGGCCGCCGCGATCAGCATGGACGCCGACGACGTGTTCCCATACCTCGCCACGTTCGAAACCACTCTTTCCGGCGGGACGCCCAGCGTCTTGGCGACCCGCACCAGCAGGTTCTGATTGGCCTGATGCAAGAGGAACGCCTGCACGTCGGTCGCAGCGACGTTCTGGCGTGCCAGCACTTCCGAGATCGCGGCCGGAATCTTGCGCGCGGCCTGCATGATCACGCTGAGCCCGTTCATGCGCAGCGCCGACGATCCGTCCCACGCCAGATCGTCGCGGAACTGGCCGTCGGTATGCAGTACCGCGTCGAGAATTTCCCAACATCGCTTGTTCGCGTCAAGCTGGGGCGGGCGCGAGCTTACCAGCGCGGCGCCCGCGCCATCGCCGAACAGGATCGCCGTGCTGGGATCTAAAGGTACGTTGTTTGAGGCACCCTCAGCGTGCGTTTCAATCGCCGCCGACATTTTTTCGGCTCCGATCACCAGCACGTCGCCGTAGGCTTCCACCATTCGCGAGGCGAGCACCAAACCAAACAGCGATCCGGCGCTGGCCATCGGAACATCGAGGGCGGGTGTTCCCTCCAGCCCCAGATGCGCCGCAACCGTCGCCGCCGGGCCGGGGAATCCGCGCGCGCCGCTGCCGCTTGCGACGACGATCATCCCCAGCGTGGATGCCTCCACCGACGCGTTTCGCAAACAATCCCGAGCGGCGGCTACCGCGAGATCGGCGACGCTGATCTCCGGCGCAGCCCACCGGCGCTCGCGAATTCCGGAGACGCTCTCGATCCACGCCGGCTCCTTGCCGACGCGCGCACCGATTTCCTGGTTGGTGACGATGCGCTCCGGCACGTACGCGCCAAAGCAATGAAGGAAGGCCGGCATACGCCTGGTTACGCGCCGTGCTCTTCGAGGTACGTTTCGATCCGTGCGACGGAATCGAACTTACGCGGATTCAAATCACGGTCCGGGACCTTGATCGAAAACTCTTCCTCGATCGCCGATACCAGGTCCGGCAGCGCGAAAGAATCGAGCAGCCCGCTTTCGAACAGCGATTCGCCGTCATCGGCCGGAATCGGCGCCGTGGTCACTTTTTTCAGAACGTTCACAAGGCGCTCGCGGCGTGTGGCGTCAGGCATGAATTTTCATCCTGCCACAATCGCGCCCGCCTGCGCGCAATACGGCTGGGCGCAGTACCACCGATAGGTGGACTCGATTCCCGCTTCGAGCGGTATGCGTGCATGCCATCCCAAGGCGTGAATGCGCGACACGTCGAGCAGTTTACGGGGTGTACCGTCCGGCTTCGAAGCGTCCCACGAGACGCGCCCTGGATAGCCGGTGATGCGCGCCACCCGCGCGGCCAGCTCCGCGACGCTCACATCCTCGCCGGTTCCGACGTTCAGCGGCTCGGCGCCGTCATAATTTTCGATCAGGAAGCATGCGGCGGCGGCCAGGTCGTCGACGTGAAGAAACTCCCTCCGCGGAGTGCCCGTGCCCCACAGTGTCACCTCGGGGGCTCCATTGATACGCGCTTCATGGAACCGGCGGAGCAGCGCGGGCAGCACGTGCGATTTCTCGGGATCGAAATTGTCGCCGGGTCCGTACAAGTTTGTCGGCATCAGGCTGATGGCCGGGAATCCGTACTGGGCGCGGTAGGCAGCGCATAATTTCAAACCGGCAATCTTGGCGATCGCGTAAGCCTCGTTGGTCGCCTCGAGCGGCCCCGTCAGCAGCGAGTCCTCGCGAATTGGCTGTGGCGCAAACTTGGGGTAAATACACGACGACCCCAGAAACACCAGCTTGCGCGCGCCGTGCTTCCAAGCCGCGTGGATCACGTTGTTCTGAATGGCCAGGTTATCGTACAGAAACTCGGCGGGATACGTGGCATTCGCCATAATTCCGCCGACCTTGGCCGCCGCGAGAAACACGAACTCGGGGCGCTCGCTCGCGAAAAAACGCTCGACCGGCGCCTGCTCCCGAAGATCCAGCTCCGCGCGCGTGCGCAGCAGCAAATGGCGGCAGCCGGCGGCTTCGAGGCGCCGCACGATCGCCGATCCCACCAGCCCGCGATGGCCCGCAACGAAGATACGGCTCGACGCAGTAAGGAGTTTAGCCATGCACGCTCCCGCGCGGCGCAACCAAGTGCCCCGCCCGCGCCAGCGTCAGCTCCTGGCGTGCCACTTCCAGATCGCCTTCGACCATCGCGCGCACCAGTTGTTCGAAACCGATCTCCGGCTTCCAGCCCAGCACTCTGCGCGCCTTGCTGAAATCGCCCTGGAGCGCATCGACCTCGGTCGGCCGGAAGTAGCGCGGGTCTTTCTCCACGCACTTCTTCCAATCCACACCGGCTAGCTCGGCGGCCAGCTCCAAAAATTCGCGGACCGAACGACTCTCGCCCGTAGCCACCACGAAATCGCCGGGCGAATCGTGCTGCAGCATCATCCACATGGCCCGCACAAAATCGGCCGCGTGGCCCCAATCGCGCCGGGCGTCCAGGTTGCCCAGGTACAGCTTCTCCTGCAGTCCTAGTTTGATGCGGCCGAGAGCGCGCGTGATTTTGCGCGTGACGAAAGTCTCGCCCCGCCGCGGCGACTCGTGATTGAAGAGGATCCCGTTGCTGATGAACAACCCGTACGCTTCTCGCTGGTTGACTCCATACCAGTGCGCGGCGACCTTGCTCACGGCGTAAGGACTGCGCGGATAGAACGGCGTGCGCTCGCTCTGGGGCGGCGGCGACGCTCCAAACATCTCCGACGACCCCGCCTGATAAAAGCGCGGGATCCGGCCGCTCGCCTGCGCGTAGTCGCGAAAAGCTTCGAGCAATCGCAGCGCGCCGGTCGCGACAACGTCGGCGGTGTATTCGGCCTGATCGAAACTTACGCGGACGTGCGATTGCGCGCCCAGATTGTAGACTTCATCGGGCTGGATCTCGCCGAGCAGGTGCCGCATGCGGGCCGCGTTGGCGAGATCGCCATAATGCAGCCGCAGCGCTCCCGGCTCGTGCGGATCGGCGTACAAATGATCGAGCCGTTCGGTGTTGAACGTCGAAGTCCGCCGGATCATTCCGTGAACTTCGTAGCCCTTCGCGAGCAACAACTCCGCCAGATAGGACCCATCCTGCCCGGTTACGCCGCAGATAAAGGCCTTCTTCTTCGTCGTCGCAGCCATTCGCCTCCCATTATGCGCATGGGGAAAATCCGAATTCACGGAACGCCTCGCGCGGCCGATAAGACCTGCACGAGGAGAGCCCCGCCGTGAGCATCAGCACCATTACTCCGCTTACCTTAACGGGCGTCAGCCAGTTTTCAACCGACTTTCAGAACATCCTCAACCGCGCCGTTCAGATCGCCCAAATTCCGGACCTGCAGCTGCAGAACCAGGATTCCAACATTCTCCAGCAGAAAAGTCTCCTCGGAAGTCTCAACGCGGCCGCCTCGAGTCTCCTGACAAGTCTCCAAACACTAGGTACCGTGGCTACCAGTCAGGCACTCAGCGCCACCAGTTCCGATCCCACGGTTCTCACACCGGCCGTCACGGGCGCTAGCACACCGGGCAGCTATACGATCAATTCGGTTACGTCCATCGCCTCGGCCGCGTCGGAACGATCCGTGCAGGGCTACGCGGATTCCGCGTCTACGCCCGCGTCCTCCACTGGGATCCTGAAACTGACGGCCGGTTCGCAGGACTATGCGCTTGATGTGACCGGCAAAAACACTTTGATCGGCTTGCGCGATGCGATCAACGCGTCCGGAGCGCCGGTGACGGCCTCCATCCTGACCACCGGCAACGGGAATTACCTTTCCGTTTCCGGCAACGCATCCGGCCAGACTACGCTGCGGTTGATTGACGATCCAATCTCGATCAGTCATCCGAATGGGGCGAACACGGAACTCCTGACCCAGACGAATCAGGGCGCCAACGCCGAATTCCACTTGAACGGCATCGACATCACTCAGCCGGGAAATACGGTGAACGCCGTCATCCCAGGCGTGACCTTTCAACTATTGAAAGGGAGCGCTTCCGCCGTCACCATCACGCTCGAAAGCAACCCATCGCAGCTATCTTCGGCTCTGCAGGATTTCGTCACACGATACAACGCGCTGAGCGGCCAACTGCAGGCGCAGGTCGGCCCCAGCGCCGGGCTGCTTTCCGGCGACCTGGTGATCAGCCAGCTTCAGAATACGCTGTGGCAGTTAACGACCTTTACCGACACCGCCGCCGGCTCCGTGAACAACATCGGCCAATTGGGAATCTCCTTCAACGACACGACCGGCCAACTTAGCTTCGACCAGAACGCCTTTAACGCGCTCAGTTCCACGCAAGTCAGCGATGGTTTCAAGTTTTTGAATTCGCTGGCGGGAGGAGCCGGGAACTTCACGGCGCAATTGCAATCCTACACCGACCCGATCAGCGGTCTGATTGCCACCGAGCAGCAGGGGTTCACCACTACCGACCAGCACATTCAAAGCCAGATCGCCGCGCTCACGGATCGCATCAACGTGATGCAGACGAACCTCCAATTGCAGCTGGCCCAGGCCGATGCCCTGGAAGCCAGCTTGGAGTCGCAGCAGAAGACCATCACCGCAAGCCTGCTGGGATTGAACTTCGTGCTGTACGGAACCAACACCGGCTCTACCACCTTATGAACCGTTTGCATCAGCCGTCAACACTGATCGGCGCCACCCGCCAGGCGCTCGATGCGGCCGCCTGCGGCGATTTGGATGCCCTGGCAGATGCTCTGACCGCGCGTCAGGCCGTGTTGGAGGATGCGTCGGTACCCGAGCGCGCCGCCGCAGTGAAGGAAGGTGAGTCCATCCGGTTGCTGCTGGTAGGGATCAAGCGCCGCATCGGCGATCAGCACCGCCACCTCGATCAGATCAAGACTGGTCTCGCGCGCACGGGGGAGCCTAACGCGGCGGCGATCGATCTCCGCGCTTGACGCCGCCCGGATTTTGCAATACATCGTCCATCGCCGCACGCGGCAATTTCGACGCCGCGCGGTTCTGCTCCGCCGTGAGGTAGATCTCCTTGCGGACCACCACCACGTCGCGCGGCGCCCGAATTCCGATCTTCACCTGAGAGCCCACGATCTCAAGGATCTCCACTTCCACGGTGTTGCCGATCACGAGCGACTCGCCCGCACGCCTGCGAATCACGAGCATGGTCGCTCCGGCGGCGCAGGTGACAGGGGGTGACGGTGCGAATAAAGCCGATCGCTCCGTACCGCCTGCAGGCCAACCCGCGTGCGCAAGTTGACGACCACCGGCGCGAGCAGGTTGGCGGTAAGCGTACCGTCGGCGGAGGGCGAAAGGATGGCCATGAAGAGCGCCTCCTCGTCGGGCCACGGCTGGCGGTTTTCGTCCAATCCCAAGACCTGCAAATCCTCGGGCGCTATTCCACTTCGATACCCGGAGTCCAGAACGGAAACCGCAATGGCAAGAAAACACAGGGAGCTTGTTTCCAGACTCTGCAGCAGGACCACCGGTGAAAGCGCTGGAAGCTCGATCAGGACGAAGCGGCGCTGGTCTTCAAATCCGGGTATTCCGAGCGGGAACGCGAGCTCGGCCGAGGGATCGCAGGGCAACTCCCCGAAATCCCGCGTCTGAACAGTGGCCATGCCCAAGAGATGTGTGCAATTGCATCGCCAAGCGCGGCAACCGATTATCGTCCGAGATTTACAATTTCGCTAGAATCGCGACGTCAAATGAACGGACCCGTCCACGCCGTGGCCCGGATCCCGTCAGCCGCTTCTCAACTCGGCGGAGAATTCCTGGCTGAGACGCTCCGCAATCTTGCCGATGGTGGCGGTCACTTCCTCGGAGGAGAGCGTGCGGTCGGACGCGCGGAATACCATCGACACCGCGATACTCCGCCGATCTTCGCCTGGCTTCTGAGTGCCGGCCTTGCCCGCGAATACATCGATGCAATCGAGCGATTCCAAATCCGGGCCGGCGGCCGCGCGAATTACCCGCTCCAGCGCCGCATAGGGAACGTCGCGATTCGCCAGGAACGAAAGATCGCGGAACACGGCAGGGAAGCGCGGCAATGGTGCAAAAGTCGCGGCGGTCGGCGAGCCCGCTACCAGCGCTTCGATGAACAGCTCCGCCGCGAAGACAGGTTGATAGATACGCTCGGCGGCGAGTAGCTCCGGCGAGACTTGTCCGACGATCCCTACCGGTGTGCCATTCAACACAATCTGCGCTGTGCTTCCCTCGGTGTAACCTTCGAGCGACGCCGGCGAGAACGATAGGCGCGGGGTGCGCCAGGCTTCCAGCACGGTTTCCGCGACACCTTTCAAATCGAAGAAATCGCATTCGCGCCGCGTGGACCAGTCCGCGTCGTTGAGCGCTCCACCGAGCAAAATCCCCAACGCCCAACGTTCTTCGGGTTCGCCATCGGTCTGCGAGAAAATCTTATCGATCTCGAAATAGCGGAAGTTCACGGCCCGCCGCGACGCGTTGTAAATCGCCGTCTTCACGAGGAATGGCACCAGCGACCGGCGCAGGCGCACCAGATCCGCGTTCAGCGGATTCGCCAGCGTCACCGAAACGCCCGCTAATTGCGAGAACCTCGTTTCGCCCTCCAGCGGTTCGAGAGGCACGCCGCGGATTTCCAGAAATCCCGAGCCCACCAGCGTCCCGCGCGCCGTGTTGCGCGCCTGGTCCAGCGCCGTCGTCGACCCCGCGGTCGGCGTCTCCGCGCTCGCTGACGGTGTGATTGCTTCGTAGCCGATCACACGCGCGACGTCCTCGATCAGCACCACCGCGTCGTTCACGTCCACGCGCCGCGTGGGAACTTCTATGCGCGCCAGGTCGTCGGAACACCGGCAGCCTAGCTTGGTCAGCGAGGAGATCACCTGTTCGCGAGTCACCGGAATTCCCAGGTAGCTGCTCACGCGCCCGGCGGGGAGCGAGAACACGGCTCGCCGCGCAGGCGTTGGATATGCGTCCGTGACCGGCCCGGCCGATTGCGCCGAGGCCTCGGAGAAGAACAGCGCCGCAGCCCGGTCCCGCGCGCCTTCCAACGTCTCGTTGGGATCCGTGCCGCGCTCGAAGCGGTACGACGAATCGCTGCTGACGCCCAGGCGCCGGCTGCTCAGCCGGATCCCCGTGGGCTCGAAATGCGCGGCTTCCAGTAGCACGTCGG
This sequence comes from Bryobacteraceae bacterium, assembly GCA_035934795.1. Taxonomy (GTDB): domain Bacteria; phylum Acidobacteriota; class Terriglobia; order Bryobacterales; family Bryobacteraceae; genus Palsa-187. The sequence goes on from DASYXM010000016.1 coordinate 29,364, forward strand.
CGGTAGTTTCGGAAATCCCGGACATTTCACCGCCCATGATTCCCGCAAGCGCCATGGGGGCGTGCGCGTCGGCGATGGCCAGCGGCGCATGCTCGCCCGAATCCCAGACCGTGCGCCCGTCTAATAAGCGCAAGCTTTCGCCGGTCTCAAAGCGTCGCACTACGATCTTCTCGCGCACGCGGTGCAGATCGAAAGCGTGCAACGGCTGCCCCCACTCCAGCATTGTGAAATTGGTGATGTCGACGACGTTGCTGATCGGCCGCAGGCCGCCGGACATCAGGCGGCTCGCCATCCACGGCCGGGATTTTTCGAGGCGCACGCCGCGGATCGCCTGGCAGGTATAACGCGTGCACAGCGACGGCGCCAGGATCTCGACCGGCACCGCGTCCTTCGTCATATTAGGAGGCGCCGGAGTTTCCGGCAGCACCAGCGTCAGGTCGAGCATCGCGGCTAGCTCCCGCGCGATGCCGATCAGCCCCAAGCAATCCGGGCGATTCGGGTACACCTTCACGTGCACCAGCGCCTCGTCGATCTGCATCGCCTCGGTGATGCTTTTGCCCAGCAGCGACTCATCGTGAAATACCTGCAAGCCGCTGCCCTTCGCGATCAACCCGAGCTCGCCATCCGGACAGATCCTGCCCTGCGACACGACGCCGTGGAAGGTTTCCTCGTAAATGGATTCGCCCGTCGGCAAGTCCGCGCCTGCGAGCGCGACCGGGACGCCCCACCCAGTCTCGATGAGGTGCGCCGATGCGCAGACAATCTGCCGGACATCGCCCCGCGCCACCTCGACGTCGCAAACGTAGTGATCGGACGTGCCCGCAAGCTGTTTCTTGGCGCGGATGAATCCAACGCGCACCGGCGCGAGCTCATGCTCCAGAGCGTGCGTCGCTTCGATATCCAAACCGACGCGCGGCAGCGCCGCGAGTAAATCCGCGAGCCGGCATCGCGGGGTCAGGTAGTCCAATAGCCATTCCGTGCTGACGATCATGTTCGTTCAAAAAGGACGGGAGTACTTTCTCAAAACTGGCGTAAGAAAGCTTCCTCATTCTGATACAGGTGCCGGATGTCGTTGATCTGATGGCGCAGCATGGTAATGCGGTCCACGCCGATGCCGAAAGCAAACCCCTGGTGCTTCGCCGGATCAAGCCCGCCCATCTTTAGCACTTCGGGACGCATCATGCCGCTGCCCAGCACCTCGATCCAGCCCGTCCGCGAACACAGCGAGCAGCCTTGCTGTTTGCAAATGATGCAGCTGACGTCCACCTCCGCGCTCGGCGTCGTGAACGGGAAATAGCTGGGACGGAAGCGCAGCTTGACCTCCGGTCCGAATAATCCCTTGGCCAATTCCGTCAGCGTCCAGCGCAAATCGGACATCGTGATATTTCGTCCTACCGCGAACGCGTCCAGTTGTTGAAAAATCGGGACGTGCGAAGCATCGATATCGTCCTTGCGATAACAGCGGCCGGTGGTCATCGCGCGAATCGGCACGCGGCCGCCGCTCGCCTGCATCACGCGGCCCTGAAAAGCGGTGGTGTGCGTGCGCATCAGGTGTTTGCCGTCGGTGTAAAACGTATCGTGAAGATCGCGCGCGGGATGCCATTCCGGCGTGTTCAGCGCGTCGAAATTGTAATACTCGGTTTCGATGTCCGGAAAGTCTTCGTACGAAAACCCCAGGCCCAACAGGATTCTCTTCATGGTTTCCGCCGTCACCGTCATCGGGTGCGGACGTCCGGCCAGCCGCCGCCGTCCCGGAAGTGTAACATCGAGCGCTGCAGATACGGGCTTCACCAATTCGATCGTGACTCGGCGCTGCTCGATTGCCCCTTCGAGCGTCGCCTTCGCGTTGTTGACGCTCTGGCCGAATGCCTTGCGCTTCTCCGGAGGCAAGCTCCCGAGCGACTTCATCTGTGCGGTCAGCTCGCCGGATTTCCCGAGGTACTGCACGCGCACCTGATCGAGCGCCGCCGATGTTGGCGCCGCGTCGATGTGCGCCAGGGCGCGCTCCACCAGCTCTGGAATCGATTGCATGGACTTGGTTTTCAGTGGAAACTACAAGTGTAACATTTGAGGTTGTTTTCTCCACCACAAAGCATGCCGCTTGCGCGCGTCCTCGAGCCCGAAGAAATGGACCGGCCCGACGAGGCCGCCGAATACGACCAGATGGACTTCAGCGCTACGGATCAGTTGTTCGCCGGGCGTGCCGCCGAGCTTGCGCGCCCCGGCGGCTGGATCGTTGACATCGGCTGCGGAAACGCCAAGATCCCGCTGGCGATTGCCAATCTCGCGCCCGCGTCCCCCGTTTGCGCGGTCGAAATGTCGGGTGCAATGCTGGCCGTCGCCGTTCGCAATCGCACTAAAGCCCGCGACGCCGCGCGCGGCGTTCAATTCGTCCGCGGCGACGCGAAAAACCTGCCGTTCGCGGCGGGTTCGGTGAGCCTGGTAACTTCAAACAGCCTGATTCATCACGTCCCCGATCCGCGCGACGTGTTTCGCGAAATCGCCCGCATCGTGAACTCCGCGCCAAGCCAGCCGCGCGTCTTGGTCCGCGACCTCGTTCGTCCCCACTCCGAGGCCGACCTCTCCGCGCTCGTCGAGAAATACTCCGCCGGTTGGAGCCGTCCGCAGCGGCGATTATATGAGGACTCGCTCCACGCGGCTTTATCCTTGGAGGAAGTCCGCGAATGCGCGGCCACCGCCGGTCTGCGCGGTGTGCGCGTCGAACAGATCACGGACCGCCACTGGAGTCTCGAACCCGAAGACGGCGGCCTTTCGTGACCGCCCATTGCCATTGCCCGAGGGATTTCCATTGACCCTGGGTTATCCTTATCGTTTGGCCACTTCTCGAATCGAACAGTTGCAGCAGTTGATCGCCCACGATCCAACTAGTACATTTGCCCGTTACGGGTTGGCGATGGCATACGTCCAACAAGGCGAGTTGGAACAGGCGATTCCCGAGTTCGAAACGGTTTTGCGGCAAGACCCCGCGTACTCCGCGGCTTACTATCACGGCGGCCAGACCTGCGAGAAACTCGGCCGCTTGGATCAGGCGCGGGATTTTTATCGCCGGGGCCTCGACGCCTCGCGCGATCCGCATGCGCGCGGCGAACTGCAGGCCGCGCTGGATATACTGGGCGATTAGGAGGTTGCTCGGGGGCGCTCGCATCCCGGCTTGCACGAAGGTGATCTCACGGTTCACGCGTGGAGCGTACATAGGACGGGCGATCCTCGCCGGCGCGCAGTTGCTTGCCGTGTTATGCGCGAGTGCGCCCGTCTGGTCCCAGCAGCCCTCCGCGCGACCTCCGCAGCCTCCCATTCGGCCACCGGTAAGGCGCCAGGCGTCTAAGGCGCCCGCTGAAGAAAATCAGCTCGACGGCAATCCGGCTCTTTTTACGGTGCTTGCCGCGATCAATGCGGCAGGCTACGACGACCAGATCGACGCGGCTTCGACGCATCCCTTCCGTCACACCCTACGCACGCAGTTGGCCACCAGGAATCTCGACAGCATTTATGAATTGAAGCGGTTTTTCAAGGATCACGCCCTGAGAGATCCCCAGGCCGAGCTGAGCCGCTACATTTCGTACGCCCTGCTGATCGACGGGCCTCCCGATTTCGGCTACCGCGATCCGGACATGCTGCGTCCCGCCGATGCCTCTTCGCTCGAAGGCCTGTCGCCGCTGCTCGCGGCCTTCTATAAGGAAGCCAACCTGGAGGACCAGTGGGAGCGCGCCCAACCGTACTACGATCAAGCGATCGAACGCTATCAGGAGCCTGCCGCGCGCGCTGTGCTCGAAGTCAACGGCTACCTTCGGAACACCTCCAGCGGCTATCTGGGGCGGCATTTTCAGATTTATGTCGATCTCCTCGGCGCGCCCAACCAGGTGCAGACGCGCAGCTACGGCGACAACACGTTCGTCGTCGTAACCCCCAGCCAGGAGCCGCAGATCAACGGCATCCGCCACGCTTACCTGCACTACCTTTTCGACCCTCTCGGATTCAAGTTTTCCGAGGATATTAAGAAGAAGCACGCGCTCGGCGATTACGCGCAGGGCGCCGGGGTGCTTCCGGATGTTTACAAATCGGATTTCGTCCTGCTGGCCACCGAATGCCTGATTAAAGCGGCCGAGAGCCGCATGGATCGCAAGCCGGCTCTGGCCGATCAGGCCTTGCGCGAAGGCTACGTCCTGACGCCGGCGCTCGCCGAACAACTGGCGGCGTATGAGAAGCAGGACGTCGCCATGCGGCTGTATTTCCCGAACTTGTTCGCGGGTCTGGATTTCAGGCGCGAGGAAAAGCGCATGGAAGGCGCCGAATTCGCCTCCGCGGCGCCCTCGCGCGTGGTTCGCCCCGTGCAGGTGCAGAATCCGCCGGTGCTCACCGGTGCGGCGAAGACCCTGGCGGACGCTGATCGGGCCTACGCGGATCGCGATTTGGAACGCGCCAAAGGAGCGTTTTTGCAGGTGCCGGAGGAGACCACCGAGAAATCGATGCACGCAAAAGCGTATTATGGTCTGGCAAGGATCGCTGTGCTCCAGAGGGATCCGGAAACGGGCGACCGTCTGTTTCGCAAGGTTCTCGAACTGGAGCCCGACGCGGATACCAAGGCCTGGAGCCTGCTCTATCTGGGGCGCCTGGCGGATTCGCAGGGCGATCGTGACCAGGCCGTGAAGAACTACCAGGCGGCTTTAGCCGTGGATGGCGTCCCTGAGGTGGTGCGCCAGGCGGCGCAAAAGGGCTTGGACGAGGCGTTTCTAAAAGGTTCGGGCAAGTAATACTTTACGAGGAGTGACGGGAATGAGGATCCAGTACTTCACAATCGCCCTGGCTTTGGCGGCCGGACTGGCGATGGGACAAAAAGCGAAATCGAATAAGGAAATTCAAGCCGTGAATGCGGTGTTCCAGGCTGCCACACCGGATGCCAAGATTGCCGCCGTGGACGATCTGCTCACCAAGTACAAAGACACGGAATTCAAGTCCATCGCACTCACCGAGGCGGCTCGCGCGGAGATGCAGAAGGGCGACGGGATCACCGCGCTCACTTATGGCAACCGGGCCATGGAAGCGGACCCCAAGTATTACGAGGCGCTGCTACTCGTCGCCGGCCTCCTGGTGCAGGGCACGCATGAATTCGATCTCGACAAGGACGAGAAACTCACGCATGCGACGAAATTGGTGAACGATGCCATTCCGGCGATCAACGCTGCGCTCAAGCCGAATCCGCAGGTTACCGACGATCAATGGAATGGATTCAAAAAAGACAAGATCGCGGAGGCGCATGACCGGCTCGGCATGATTGCGGCGCTCCAGAAGAAGTATGACGTTGCCGTCACCGAATTTAAAGCTTCCATCGACGGGGCGGGAACGCCGGACTTCACGACCAGCGTCCGCCTGGCGTCGGTCTACGACGACCAGGGCAAATTCGACGATGGAGCGGCGCTGCTGGACAAGGTGATGGCCTCCAGCGCGCCCGATGCCATAAAGCGAGTCGCTCAAGCCGAAAAACAGCGCGCTGAGAAGCTGAAGGCTCAGAAGAAGTAGCCGCGGAGCGCCCTCGATGAGCGCGGATCTCACGGTTCTGGAAAAAGCGCTGGGCCACACATTCGGCGACCGGGAGTTGCTGGCGCGGGCGCTGACCCACAAATCGAGAATCTACGAGAAGTCGGCGGATGGCGGCGCCTCCTCCGACAACGAGCAGCTTGAATTCCTGGGCGACGCCATCCTCGGGTTTGTGGTCAGCGAGTCCCTGGTCCGCCGGTTCCCGTCTTTTCCCGAAGGGCGCCTGTCCAAGCTAAAAGCTCGTCTAGTGAGCGCGGCATGGCTCTATGAGGTCGCGCAGGAGCTGGATTTGGGCGATCACCTGCTGCTCGGCCGCGGTGAGGAAATGAGCGGAGGTCGGGAGAAGCGCGCGCTGCTTTCCGACGCCCTGGAGGCCCTGATCGCGGCGCTGTATCTGGATGCCGGTCTCGCTGCCGTCCGCCCCTTGATCGAGAGACAAGTCATCGGCGCGCTGCAAGTTCCCGACAACGATATCGACAGCGCCGTGTCGGACCATAAGAGCGCCCTCCAGGAGATGGCCCAGGCCCTGAAACTGCCGCCTCCCCGCTATGTGATCGTCGCCGAGGAAGGACCCGAGCACGCCAAGACCTTCACCGTCGAAGTTCGTCTCGGCAAGGATTGGGCCAGCCAGGCCCAGGGCCTCTCCAAGAAAGCCGCCGGTCAAAAGGCCGCCCAGCAGATCCTCCAGCAACTGACCGAATGGGGCCGCTAGCAGGCTCTACGCCTTTACGCGCCTCCGCAACACCAACCCGCTAAGTTCTGCGCATGTTAAACTTTTTTTAACGATGCACAGAGTTTGTGCTCTCGCGTGCCTGTTCGCGGCAGCCGGGGCGGCCGAGGACAACCGGTCGCTGGGTGACCGGGCCCGCCAATATCTCGTGGACCTGGTCCGGCTGGATACGTCGAATCCTCCCGGCAATGAGACTCGTGTTGCCGATTATTTGAAGGAGGCCGCTGATTCCCAGGGCATCCCCAACGAGTTGGCAGGCGGCGAGCTCCGCCGCATGAATTTCGTCGCCCGGCTGAAAGGCAATGGCAGGAATCGGCCGCTGCTGCTGATGGCGCACTCCGACGTCGCTCCCGCCGACCGTCTTCAGTGGACCATCGATCCCTTCTCGGCCGAGTTGCGCAACGGGTGGATTTACGGACGCGGCGCGTGGGACGATAAATCGCTGCTCGCCGCGGAGCTGGCCGTGATGGTGGAGATCAAGCGGCGCAATATCAAGCTGAGCCGCGACATCATCCTGCTTTCCGAAGCCGACGAAGAAGAGGGAGCCACCGGCATTCAGTGGATGCTGCAGCACGCCGCGCCGAAGATCGACGCGGAGTTCGCGCTGAACGAAGGCGGGTCCATCCTGGAAACCAAGGAAGGCCCCAAGGTTTTTCAGATTCAGACGGCGGAGAAGGTTCCCTTGCGGGTGCTGCTCACGGCCAAAGGGACCGCCGGGCACGGCGCCGTTCCGCGCGAGGATAATCCCATCGTGCGGTTGTCCCGCGCCATGATTCGCCTCACCGACGCCGAACAGCCCGCCCACCTCAATCCCGTCGCACGCCGCTATTTTCGCGAGATTTCAAGGTTGCCCGATTACGCGTGGCTCGCTCCCCTGCTGCCCCGGCTGGAAAATCCCGTGACCATCCAGGCGGCCGCCGGCCAGATCCGCGCCCGCGATCCCGAGCTCGATTCGCTGCTGCGGACCACCATCTCTCCCACCGTCGTGCGCGCCGGCTCGAAAAGCAACGTGATTCCGAATGCGGCCGAAGCCCAGGTCGACGTCCGCCGTATGCCGGGCGAGCCGCGCGAGGAGGTGCTCGACCGCATCCGCCAGATCGTCGCCGATCCGGCTATCGATGTTGCCCTCGCGCCAGGTCCCCAGCAGCAGACTACGGATCCGAGTCCGATGGCGACGCCTCTATACCGCGCGCTCGAGCGCGCCATCGCGCGCGTGTACCCGCGCGACGTGGTGGTGCCTTATATGACCCGCGGCTCCACCGATAGCTCCTTCCTCCGCATGCATGGGATTCCCGCCTATGGCGTGCCGATCTTCACACGAGAGGCCGAAAGCCGTTCCCACGGCAACGACGAGCGCATCTCTCCCAAGGACATCGAGGATGGCGCCGGATTGCTGTGGCAGATGGTCCTCGAAACCGCCGGCAACGGAATTTGAGCCTCCTCCGCAGTGACCTTATTTTCCTGCAGTGGTGGCGGTCGTCCGCGCAGTTCAGCGGGTTGCCGACTGCCAAGTGAGGGCGTAATAGACGTTTCACGTTCACCGCACGTCACGTAACGCTCCTTGGCTTCCAGATCGGTTTGGACCGCGCGATGATAATCCATAGGAACGCAATGGCAGATACGCGGACACCGGAGCAACGTCGCCGGATAATGCAATCCGTAAAGACGCATGACACCGGTCCGGAACTAACCGTTCGGCGTATCCTCTGCCGCCTCGGCTACCGGTACCGGCTGAATGCGAAGAATCTCCCCGGTCGGCCGGATATCGTGCTCCCGGGAAAGATGATGGCTATCTTCGTCCATGGCTGCTTCTGGCATGGACACGGCTGCCGCAAAGGCCGAGCCCCGAAATCGCGGCTTGATTATTGGAAGCCGAAACTGAAAACCAACAGGAAACGCGATGCGACCCAGTTGCGCGCGTTGAAGGCGTTAGGATGGTCGGTCCTCACCGTATGGCAGTGCGAAACCAACGATTCCAAGGTGCTCCGATCGAGGCTCTCCGCTTTCCTCGAAGGCGCGCGAACGCCAAGTAAAGGGAACCGTTAAACTATCTGTTTACAGAACATATGCGGCCTACAGGAATCGACCTCTTCGCGGGGGCCGGCGGACTCAGCCTGGGATTCGAGCAAGCTGGGTTCGATGTGCGCGCCGCCGTCGAGATAGACCCCGTTCACTGCGCCGCGCATGAATTCAACTTTCCGGATTGTGCGGTTATTCCCCGCTCGGTCGTCGGGTTGAGCGCGGCCGACATCAGGGAAGCTGCTGGAATTGGCGGGCGCGCTGTGGATTGCGTGTTTGGCGGACCGCCTTGTCAGGGGTTTTCGTTGATTGGGCACAGGGCCCTTGAAGATCCGCGAAACAGTCTGGTGCTCGAGTTCGTCCGAATCGTTGCAGAGCTTGGTGCACGCACGTTCGTGTTCGAGAACGTCAAAGGCCTGACGATCGGCAGACACAAAGAATTTCTCCGCGAGCTGGTAGCGGCCTTCAACGATGCAGGATACGACGTTCGCATGCCGTGGCATGTTCTGAATGCGGCACACTACGGAGTGCCACAGCATCGCGAACGCCTGATCCTGTTGGGAGCGAAAAAGGAAATCCGCCTTCCCAATTATCCAGTGCCCCGCACCAATCCGGCCGACATCCGCAAGCATATTCCCGGTCTGCCAGTCGGCCCGACATGCGGGGACGCCATCGGCGATCTTCCCGACGCCGACTACTTCGCGACGCTGGTCGAAAATGACGTTGTGCGGACGACGGCTTATGGCAAGGCGGCCGATTATGCGAAAGAACTTCGCTGTCAAAGTGATCACGCGTGGCATTACGGCTACTTGCGTCAGTGGGACCCTGAGATCCTCACTTCGAGTGCGAGGACGACCCACACCGAAATATCGCGGCGCAGATTTGCGGAGACGCAGCCCGGCGACGTCGAGCCGATAAGCCGTTTTTTCAAGCTTTCGGCGAAGGGTCTCTGCAACACGCTACGTGCCGGCACGGACGGCGCCCGCGGTGCCTTCACGAGCCCACGTCCGATTCATTATCAGCATTCGCGTTGCATCACGGTTCGCGAAATGGCCCGCCTTCACGGCTTCCCTGACTGGTTTCGACTTCATGCGACGAAGTGGCACGGCGCCCGGCAAATTGGAAACTCCGTCCCGCCGCCACTCGCACGGGCGATTGCCAACGAGATTATGAAGGCTCTGGGCGTGGAAGCAGAGTGTCCTGAAGAACCTCGTTTGCTCGGCAATGCGGCCCTTCTTTACATGGAAATGTCGGAAGCTGCGGAGCACTTTGGCGTGAAGGCACCTAGCGGGAAACGGGACCGCAAGAGTGGAGCGAAAAAACGCAAGCAGCATGAAATCGAGGAAGCACGCGGGATCGTCGGGGCGGCCCCGCGGGTAATCGGGAGCTCGGAATTGGGGTGGAGTTTGAAGGCACAACGGCCTGAAGGGACCTGAATGGCGAAGACCGCTCGTGCGAAGAAATATGTGGGCGAAATCGAAAACGATAAGAACGTCGCCAAGAAGGCGTCACGCTACGCCAGAATCGTCGAGGCTGTCTTTCAGCGCTATTGGAAGAAAGGTAAGACCGAGTTCAGTTTCGAACGCGACGAGTTGACCCAGGTCTGCCGCGAACTCATGATCGTTGTGCCCAAAAATCTGGGCGATGTGATCTATACCTTCCGCTATCGGCAGGCCCTGCCGAAATCGATTCTGGCGACGCAGTCCGCCGGCCGAGGGTGGCTAATTCTTGGTGACGGCGACGCACGGTATCGCTTCCGACTAAATAAGCTGACGCACATTCGGCCGACGAACGGTCTCCTGGTGCGTAAAATCCCCGACGCCACGCCCGAAATTATCATCCGCTACGCCCTGACTGACGAGCAAGCCCTCCTCGCGAAAGTCCGTTATAACCGATTGATCGATATTTTCCTCGGCATCACTGCTTCTTCCCTTCAGAACCACTTGCGCACGAAGATTCCCAACTACGGCCAAATCGAGATCGATGAACTGTATGTCGGCCTTGACAGTAGGGGCGCGCAATACATCGTACCGGTTCAAGCAAAGGGTGGCACAGACGTGCTCGGAGCGATTCAGACCATCCAAGACTTGACCTTTTGCAGAGCCGAACAGAAGTATAGCGATTGCATCGCGCGAGCCGTCTCGGCGCAATTCCTTACGGATGACACCATCGCTCTCTTCGAAACGACTTTCGATGGAGATGAGGTTTCGATCGTGCGCGAACGACACTACAGATTGACCGAATCCAAAGCCATCGACCCAAAGGATTTGGCGCTCTATCGCACAGAAAATCCGGACTAACATGAGAATGGGTCGATCGGTCGCCGAAAGGTCGCATCGCGATCATGTCACTTGACCGCGCAACGGGCAAACCGCCGAAGTAATGCCCGACGGGAACGTCGAGAATGACTTGAGCTCTTTAAAGCCGACCACTGCCTACTCTCCTTTTAATCTGCTCTGCACATCTGGCTGTTGCCCGGCGTCTATCTATGTGGAGGCATTGCCGCGCTCGCAGTGTCGCTATTAGTTTCAACAAGTTACAGACTTCACCCATGGCCGAGTGGACGCTAAAATACGCCGATACACGCGGGGAGATCCATCAGCAGGTGGCTGAGGCGGGCTCCGAGCGCGAGCTCCGCGAGCGTTACACTCAGCAGGGTTTCCTGGTTTATTCGATCAAGCAGCGCTCGGAAATCGCGGGCCTCGCGACCGGGTGGCGGTCTTCCAGGAAGAAGCTAAACCTCGAAAAGTTTTTGATTTTCAACCAGCAGTTCGTGACGCTGATCCGCGCGGGACTTCCGATCCTCAAGGCTCTCGATCTCCTCGCGGAGCGGCTCACCGACCCGAAACTGTCGCGTTACATTCACGGCGTGCGCGACGAAGTTCGCGGCGGAGCTCTGCTTTCCGATGCCTTCGCGCGCCAGAACGTTTTCCCGCCGATCTACGTCACCAGCGTTCTGGCCGGTGAGCGCAGCGGTTCGCTCCCGGAAGTGATCGAGCGGTTCATCACCTACCAGAAGCTTTCGCTTTCGGTGCGCAAAAAGCTGCTGGTCTCTCTGTTCTATCCCGCGCTGCTGTTGACGATGTCCAGCGGCCTGGTCACCTTGCTGATCACCTATGTGGTCCCGAATTTTGCCGAACTCTATTCCAGCATGCAGGCGCAGTTGCCCCGGCCCACGCTGATCCTGATCGCCATCGGCACTACAGCCCGCGGATACGTGCTCGCGGGATTTGCCGCATTGATTGCCGCGATCTTCGCGTTCCGCGCCTGGCACCGCACGCCTTCCGGCAAGGAAGCCGTCGACCGCGTGCTGCTGCGCGTTCCCATCGCCGGCGAGGTCTGGCTGAAATACCAGGTGGCGCAATTCTCGCGCGTTCTCAGCACACTGCTGATCGGCGGAATCCCTTTGATGCAGGCCCTGGTTACTTCGGCCGATTCGCTCGGCACGCAGGTGCTCAAGAAAGTGCTGGACAAGGCCTCCAAGTTAGTGCGCGAGGGCCAGTCGCTTTCGGGATCGCTGCGCGCGAGCGGCGTGTTTCCCGGTCTCGCGATCGATATGATCGAGGTCGGCGAGTCCACCGGCGCCCTGCCCACGATGCTCGCCAGCGTCGCCGAGTTTTATGAAGACGACGTCGCGACCAGCACCACCGCAGCGCTCAGTCTCATTGAGCCCGTCATCATGATTTTCATGGGGATCTTCGTGGCCGGCGTATTGATCTCCCTGTATCTGCCGATTTTTTCGTTGGCGGATACCATCCGGCCTTAACACATATGGCGACCGGCGAACACATTCTCCCCCAGGACCCCGCGCAGGAAGCGGCGCGCGCGCGCTCCCTCGCCGAGCGCTATTACCACGAGTTCGTCGATCTCAAGGCGATCCATATCGACCACGATCTGTTCCACTCCGTGCCGGTGGATCTGATGTTCCGCTATAATTTCGTGCCCATTCAGGCGGAAAACGGATCCATGGAAATCGCGCTGGCCGATCCGCGCAATCTCAGCCTGATCGACGAGCTGGCCGTGCTGCTCAACAAGAAGCTCCGTGTCAAAGTGGCCACGCTTTCGCAGATCTCCGATTTGCTCAAGAAAACCGAGCAATCCCAGCGCGTGCTCGAAGAGGTCACCGAAGGATTCACCCTGGACGTCGTCAGCGACGAGGAAAAGCCCGACGAGACGCTCTCCATCGACCGGCTCGCGGCCGGCGATTCCGATATCGCCCCGGTCATCAAGCTGGTGGATACCACCATCTTCAATGCGCTCGAACGGCGCGCTAGCGATATTCACATCGAAACACGCGATCAGGAAGTCGCCATCAAGTACCGCATCGACGGCGTGCTGCACTACGCCATGCCGCCCATTTCCAAGGACTGGCATTCCACCATCATTTCGCGCATCAAAGTGATGTCCGAACTGGATATCGCCGAGCGGCGCGTGCCCCAGGACGGCCGGTTCCGCGTCAGATACAAGAACCGCCTCATCGATTTCCGCGTCTCGATCATGCCCACCATCCATGGCGAGGACGCCGTCCTCCGCGTGCTCGACAAGGAGTCCATGAGCGAGAAGTTCGCTCAACTCTCGCTCGAAGTGGTCGGATTCTCCGAGGGAGACTTGACGAAGTTCCGCCGCTACATCAAGGAGCCCTACGGCATGGTGCTAGTCACGGGACCGACCGGCTCCGGCAAGACTACCACTCTTTACGCCGCCGTCAGCGAGATCAAGAACGACGAGGATAAGATCGTTACCATCGAGGACCCCGTCGAATATCAGATCAAGGGCATCACCCAGATTCCGGTCAACGAAAAGAAGGGCTTGACCTTCGCGCGCGGCCTGCGCTCGATTCTCCGCCACGATCCCGACAAGATCATGGTGGGCGAAATTCGCGACCAGGAAACCGCGCAGATCGCCATTAACGCGGCGCTCACCGGACACCTGGTTTTCACCACCGTGCACGCCAATAACGTGCTCGACGTGCTGGGCCGCTTCCTCAACATGGGCGTGGAGCCGTACAATTTCGTCTCCGCGCTGAACTGCATCCTGGCGCAACGGCTGGTGCGCGTCATCTGCGAGCATTGCAGAAAGCCGGTGACCTATCCCGATTCCTATCTCCTCGAAAGCGGCCTGGAGCCGGGCGTCTGGCGCGACGTCCCGTTTTATGAAGGCGCCGGCTGCTTCGAATGCGGAGGCACCGGATTCCGCGGCCGCAGCGCGATCCATGAGCTGCTGGATCTTTCCGAGCGCATCCGCGAAATGATTCTGGGCCGCCGCCCGGCCTCGGAAATCCGCCGCGCGGCCCGCGAAGAAGGCATGACCTTTCTGCGCGAATCGGCGCTCGCCAAGGCGCGCGAGGGCGTCACCACGCTGCGCGAGATCAACAAGACTACTTTCATCGAAACCTGAGTGTGTCCGTGCTGAAAAACATCGCGAATCTGCTGAAGGACCCGCCGCCCAGCCACGTCTTCGAGCTCTCCGAAGCCGGCATCGCCTTCTCGCGCCCCGCCGACGGCGAATTCGAGACCGGCTTCGCGCCCTTCGAGCCGGGCACGCTGGCGATTTCGCCGGTGGAGGATAACGTGCGCCGCGCCGACCTGGTCGCCTCGCAGATCGCCCGCATCGCGCCGGTTCAGGACGCCCGCAAACGCCGTCCCGCCGCGCTGATTCTTCCCGATTACGCCGCGCGCGCCACGGTGCTGGATTTCGATTCCCTGCCCGCCAAGCCCGAAGAGCAACTGGCTCTGATTCGTTTTCGCTTGAAGAAGACGTTGCCCTTCGACATCGACTCGGCCGCCGTCGGCTATTTCGTCCAGTCCTCCCCCGCTTCCGGCGTCCCGCACCGCGCCGAGGTAGTCGCCGTTACCGTCGCGTTCGAAATCGTCGCCCGGTACGAAGCCCTCTTCCGCGCGGCGGCGTTCCAACCCGGCGAGATCACCACTTCCGCTCTCGCGGCGCTGAATCTTTTTCATGGAGAAGGGCCCGTGGTGATCGCGAAGCTCGCGGGCCGCGTGCTCACGGTGATGGCGGTCGTGGACGGCTCGCTGAAGTTGTTTCGCTGCGTCGAGATGGAGGACGCCGCCGAGAAAGACGTCCTCGGCGTGCTGCAGCCTACCTTCGCCTACATGGAAGACGAGCTCTCCGCGCCCTCGAGCCGCCTGGTTCTGTGCGGATTTCCTCCCGGCGCGCTTGCCGGCTGGCGCTCCTCCGAAACCTTGACCGGACACTTCGGCTCCCCCGGTCCGTTCAACGCGGGCCTGCTCGGCTACCTCGAGGGAGTTCGGAACTGACTATGCGCATCCCCATTAACCTCGCGAGCGAGCCGTTCCGCCGCGACCGGCCCCTGGTGGTGGCCTCGGCGGTCTGCTCGGTGCTGCTCGCTGGACTGCTCGCGACGCTCGGGTATTTGATCGTCGCCGAGCGCGGCCGGGCTGGCGACACGCGCGCCGTGGTGGAACGCCTCTCGAACGAGTTGCGGACGCTGACGGCCGAACAAGCCAAGCTCGACGCCGTGCTGCGCCAGCCAGATAACGCCTCCGTCCTCGAACAGAGCCTCTTGCTCAACACCCTGGTCGCCCGCAAATCCGTCAGTTGGACGCGCATCTTTGCCGATCTCGAAGAAGTGCTGCCGCCCAATGTGCGCGTAGTTCAGGTGCGCCTTCCGCAGATCGACGCGCGCAACCAGGTGCTGCTCGATATGGTGATCGGCGCGCAGGGCCCGGCGCCCGTCATCGAATTCCTGCGGAATTTGCAGGCTTCTCCGCGTTTCGGACCCGCGACCGTCCACAACTCGGCTGCGCCGACCGATAACGAGCCGCTGTATCGCTACCGCGTGAGCGTGAACTATGCTCAGAAACTTTAATCCGCGGATGCCGGCTGCCAAAGTATGGCGCATCGTGCTGGGCGTGTTGGCCGGCGCGAACATTGTCGCCGCGGTCTTGGTGCTGTATCCTCCGGGAGGTTCCGCCGAGGACCTCGAACGCCAGCGGGCGAATTTGCAGGCGCAGCTAACCACTCGGCGCGCGCAGATCGAGCAGACCCGCCAGCATGCCGGGTCCGTCGAAAAGGGACGTTCGGAAGGCGAGAAATTTTTGAACGACTATTTCCTGGCGCGCCGCACCGCCTATTCGACGCTGCTCACGGAGCTCGTCGCCGCCGCCGATGAGGCCAAGATCAAGCCCAAGGAACACGCCTACGCCACCGAGCCTATCGAAGGCGCCGACACGCTCAGTCTGATGACCATCACCGCGAATTATGAGGGCACCTACGCCAACCTCATGCGCTTCGTGCACGAGATCGACCGCTCGCCGCGTCTGCTGATCATCGAAGCTCTCAACGCCGCGCCGCAGCAGGGCAGCGGGACCCTGACCGTCAGCATGAAGATCGACGCCTTCGTCCGTGACGACGGCAGCGCCGTGCAGGCGCCCGCCGAACCGGGCCCGGAGGGGCCCGTCAAACCAAGCCCGGAGGCGCCCGCCGAATGAAGCTAGTTCCCAGCGGCCTCGGCGCCGAGCCCAGGAAGCTCGCCATCCTGGGTGCGCTCGTGGGCGTATTGTTGATTGTCTACTTTCTGAACCGCACACCGGACTCTCCGGCTGCGTCCACCGCGGCTCCTTCTGTCCGGCCGACCGCGCGCACCGCCGCGCCTCCCCCACCTCTCACCGCTGCCGGGCGCGCCGCCGACTCCGTGACGCCCATGCCGCCGCAACGAGCGCAGCGCGGCTCGGAAACCGCCATTCAGGATTTTCGGCCGTCGCTCAAACCGCCGGAGGGAACCGACGTCAGCCGCATCGATCCCACGCTGCACCTCGAACGGATCGCGCAGCTCCGCACGCTCGCGCTCGCGGGCGGTGAACGCAGCATCTTCGATTTTGGCCCTCCGCCGAAGCCCAAGGAACTCCCCGTGGTGCAGCCCATCAAGCCGGTGCCGACTGTGCCGGTACCCGCGCCGATCCCCGTTGCCGCAGTTCCCGCCGCGCCCGTCAAGCCGCCGCCACCACCGATTCCGCTGAAGTTTTACGGCTACGTCGATCCGTCGCTCGGTTCCACCCGCCAGGCCTTTTTCCTCGAAGGGGATGATATCTTTGTGGCAGGCGAGAACGACATGGTCCACGACCGCTACAAGATCCTCCACATCAACCCCAACTCGGCCGTTGTGGAGGATACGTCCACCAAGAGCCAGCAAACCTTGCCGCTGGTCGAAGAGCTGCCAGGATGACGCCGAAAAAGAGGACAGACTTCTCTGTCCCTTCCCATGGATCTCGAGTTTTTCGCCGCCGTATTGCGGTGGACAGAGCTGTCTGTCCCCTTTTTCAACACGCTCCCCACAACCAGCGCGGATTCGCGCTCCTGGTGGTCATGCTGCTCGCCGCCGCCGTCGCCTTCAGCCTCTATACGCAAGTGCCGCGCGTGGCTTTCGAGGGCATGCGCGAGCGCGAACAACTGCTGATGGATCGCGGGAATCAATACAAGCGCGCAATCCAGGTGTATTACGCCGTGAATAAGCGTTTTCCGGCGCGTATCGAGGATCTCGAAAACACCAACGACAAACGTTTCCTGCGCCGCCGCTACAAGGATCCGATGACCGGCAAGGACGAGTGGCGCCTGATCCATACCAACGGATCCTTTCTGACGGATTCGCTGGTGCAGAAGCCTCCCGTGCAAAACGCCGCCAACGGAGCTCCTGGCACGGGCATCCTGCCGGGCGGCGGTCCGCTCGGCGCGAATAACATGAACATGACCGGGCAGGCGAATGGCGCGGGAACCGATAGTGGCGTCGCCCAGCCGGTCGCGTTGAACCCCGCGGCGCAGCGCCGTCCCAGCGACCGGATGCCTCCAGGCAACCTTTTTCCGGGCGGCGGAGCGAATCCCCAACAGGATAACGGCGCGCCCGGATTCTTCACGCCGAATTACAATCCTAACGATCCCAGCACGTGGCCTCCGATTACGCTTGCGCCCGTGAATCCACAAACGGGCCAACCCGGCCAGAACGGGCAGCCCGGCCAGAATGGGCAACCCGGCCAGCCCGTCATCCCGGGATTCGGCGGACAGAACGTGCCGGGCCAGCAACCGAACACTCCGTTCAATCCCTTGGGGGGGCAGCCGCTCCAACCCGGCCAGACTCCCAACTCGATTCCGGGATTCGGCGGCCAGAACGTCCCCGGCCAGCAGCCGAACACGCAGATCAATCCTCCGTCGCTTGGTGTGCAGCCGGGCCAACCGGGCTTTCCCGGCCAGACTCCCGTTTCGATCCCCGGATTCGGCGGCCAGAACGCTCCAGGCCAGCAACAGAACTCCTTCCCGTTCGGGCCGCCGCAGAATCAGGGCAACGATCCGCCGGTCACATATCAGCCGGCCCAAGGGCAACCGAATGGTTTTCCTCCGCAGACGCCTTCCGGAATTCCGGGACAATCGCCCGGAGCGGGCGGAATCAACCCGCAGCCCACGAATATCTTTAATCCCGGTCTCGGATTCGGAAGAAATCCGCTTGCGCCCGATCCGTCGCAGCCGCCCGTGAGTTTCGCGCCTCAAAATCAGCCGGGGATTCCGACGGCGAATCAACCGGCCCAGCCGAATCCGCAGCTCAGCCCTGCCTTGCAGGCGATCAACAATCAGTTGACGCGCCCCACCGGTCCGGCCGCTCCCGGTGCGAATCCTCAGGCGGGCCCGGCGATCGCCGGCGTCGCGAGTACTTTCGAGGGCGCCAGCATCAAGATCTATCGTGAACGCTCGAAATACAAGGAGTGGGAATTTGTATTCGATCCCTCGAGCGGTGGCATCCCTGGCCAGCAGGTGCCCGGCGCCAACGGCCAGAATCCAGCGGGTCAGCCGGGTCAAATCCCAGGCGGAAACCCCTTGCAGCCCCAAGGGAACGCCGGAGGTATGTTCGGACCAACGCCGAATCTGTTCGCGCCAACGACCAATCCTTCCGGGCCTGCACCAGCCTCTGCGGCGCCGGCCAATCCCTTCGCACCGGCGCAGAGTCCCTCCGGGCAGCCGGCGAATCCTTTCGCGCCCGCCAATCCTTTCGGGGCACAGTCGCCGTAGCTTGCATCGCAAGCCGGTGGACCGGCGTGGCGCACGCGCGCTCGGGTGCCGCGTCGAGATTTCCGAAGGATCCGTGCCGGGCATCTCGACGCTGGCTGCAACAAGATGCGCTCCCACAGCGAAATTGAGCTACGCCTTCCAATCCTGCCGCAGCATGCCGAACACCAGCAGGTCGCGATAGCGGCCGTCCGCCAGTTGGGCCTCGCGCAGTGTGCCCTCCAGCGCGAAGCCCAGACGCTTCGCGATCGCCGCGCTTTTCGCGTTCTCCACCGCGCAGCGGATTTCCACGCGATGCAATTCCAGCTCGCGGAACAGGTGCGTCACCACCGCCCGGCAGGCGGCCGTCATGATGCCGCGGCCTTCGTACTCGCGCCCCAGCCAATAGCCGATTTCCACGCGCCGGTTGAGCCAGTCGATGCGATGCACGCCGATGGTTCCCGCCAGACGCGCGCCCGTCCAGATGCCCGCCGCGAATCCGCGATTCTCGGCGAACTGCGCCAGCACGGAACGGATGAAGCTCAGCGTGTCCTCTTCGCTGTGTGTCGCTTCCACCCACGGCAGCCAGGGACGCAGGTGCTCGCGCTCGCGCTCCACCGCCACGAAAAGAGGCCTTGCGTGGCGCTCCTCCAGCAATCGCAATTCAAATCCGTCGCGCAGGGAAGCCGAGAACATGGTTCGGGATTTCAAACCGCCCGATTGGCGTAGTTGTGCTCGTAGTAGCGTTGATACTCGCCGGACTTCACGTGCGCCACCCAGGCGGCGTTGGCGCGGTACCATTCGACGGTCGCCCGCAAGCCTTCCTCGAACGGCTGCCGCGGCTTCCAGCCCGTTTCGCGCAGGATTTTTTCGCTGGAAAGAGCGTAGCGCCGGTCGTGCCCCGGGCGATCTTTCACCGCCTGCATCAGCGAATGCGGCTTGCCCACGGCATCCAGAATGCGCCGGACCACCTCTTTGTTGGGCAGTGCGCGGCTGCCGCCGATGTTGTAGATCTCGCCCGCGCGGCCGCGCTCGATGACGGCCAGGATCGCGCGGCAGTGATCGTCCACGTGCAGCCAGTCGCGAATCTGCATGCCGTCGCCGTAGATCGGCAGAGGCTGGTCCTCGAGCGCGTTCGAGATCATCAGCGGGATCAGCTTTTCCGGAAACTGATACGGCCCGTAATTGTTAGACGCCCGCGTAACCGTCACATGCAACTTATAGGTCACGAAGTAGGAGAGCGCCAGCAGATCGGAACCCGCCTTGGACGCCGAATACGGACTGCTCGCTTTCAACGGATAATTCTCGTCGGCCTCGTGCGGCGCATCGATGCTGCCGTATACTTCGTCGGTCGACACATGCAGGAAACGGGGCGTCTGGTGCGTCCGCGCGGCTTCGAGCAGCGTGAACGTGCCCCGCAAATTCGTCTCGAACACCGGCGCGGGCGAAAGAATGCTGCGATCCACGTGCGATTCCGCCGCGAAATTGACAATCGCGTCCGGATTTTCCTCCGCAACCACTTCGTTCACCAATTTCGCGTCGCAGATATCGCCCTGCACGAAGCGGTATCGCGGATCGCCGGCCACCGAAGCCAGGTTTTCGAGATTTCCCGCGTAGGTGAGCTTGTCGAAATTTACCACACGCGTCGCGTTTGCCGCGCCCAGCGTCAGGCGGACGAACGCGCTGCCGATGAAGCCCGCGCCTCCCGTCACCAGCAGTTTCATGAGCGGAGGAATTCCCAATTGCAGGCGACCGGAAAAAGGGGACACACTACGCGTTGATTGCGTCCGTTGTGGACTCTGTCCCCACTCGGAAACGGTTGATTCCACGGGGAGCGTTCGTGGTGGACAGAGCGGTCTATCCCCTTTTTCAGCGAGCTCCACGGCGGCAACCATGTTGACGCAGAAGCGAATGGTTTCATTTGTGCTGTAATTCCCAGTCGTAAGCAATGGCAGGGTCGTTATGTGAAATGCGGCCCTCGTCGCTCGGATTGTAAAGGCGGTCGGTCACGTACACCAGCATCCCCGCGCCCTCCCCGACGACCTTATAGCCATGTCCCACGCCGGGCGGAATCAGAACCTGCCACGGCTTCAGCGGTCCCACGTACATCGTGTTCTTGCGCCCGTAGGTCGGCGAATCGGGCCGCAAATCCACTAGCGCCACCTGAAACACGCCCTGCGCGGGCGCCCACAGATCCGTCTGCTCCCGATGGAAGTGGAAGGCCTTGATGGTTCCGGGGTAGCTGAGTGCGGCGGAGATCTGCGTGGTGTCAGGCGAAAACTCGGCGGCCAATCCCTGGCCCAGCCGCTGGACCTCCAGAAAATATCCGCGATCGTCGGGCCACACGTCGAACAATTTCACCCGCACGCCCGCGATCAGATCGGCCGATTCCGGCACGCGGATGATCCTGCCGATACCGGACTCGCATTCCGGCGTCGCGATTTGAACACTACGTTTCGTTACAGACGGGTTCGTCGCAGGCACACGCACACTGAACTTAGATTACCGCAGTCCGCAAGCCGAACCGTGAGTGTGAAGGAGCCCTCACTGCGGCGAGGCGCTTCTCACACGCGCCAATAATCCGGCCGCCAGTGCTGAATCGATTGCTTGATCGCCCTCTGATCCAGATTCCCGGCCAGCGTCTTTTCCACCAGTGCCGTCACCTCGCCCTCGGAGGCGAAGCGTAGCGCGATCAGCTGTCCTTCGTTCAGCTGGCCGGCGCGGGCCCGCAGCGGTTCGGACAAAACCTGCTGCAACCGCAGGCGTTCTTCCAGCCGGATCACGCGATCCTGCACCTTCAGCGCGTACAGCCGGACCTTGAACATCAGCACGATCAGCCAGATCACGCCAAAGATGCGCGCAATGCCCCACCAGTCCGGAGTCTGAACCTCCTTTACGATGGCGGCGATCAGCATCGCAAGCGCGCCAAAAACGAGAAAGCCGTGAAACGCGGGGTCGAACCGCGTATGATTCGCCAAGTTCTGTTCTTTTTGTGCCATGGCGTGATAATAGGGCAGTTCGCGCCTACGGTCAATCGGCAATTCGTGCCCGCCGCCCGGCCCGCTGAAGTTTCGCGAAGACGTCATGGAGGGCTTTGAAAGCATGCCGATGGCCCTGATCGGCTTGTTCCCCGGCGAAAATACCGGTGAGCGGGTTGTGCGAGTAGCATCGCCGCGCTGAGCGCGTAGACCGCGCGAACTCCCAGCCGCGCGGTGCAGCTGCCCGCGAAAACAATCGCCCCGGCCTGCGCCGCCGACATCAGCGACATGGAAACGGAGCTCCCGCGCCCGCGCAATTCCTCGGGCGTCCGCTCCCGCAGCAACGCGCTCGCGGCGATCAGCGCCATCGACGCGCCGTATCCGATACCGACCGATGCCACCCCGGTCACCAGAGCGGCCGGAAAGGCCGCGATGAGCAAAATGGCCGCGCCCACGACGCCCATTCCCGCCGCGATCAGAGTCTCTCTTCCGCAGGACCGGGCCATGCGGCCGATCGCGAGCGATCCTGCGAGCGCGCCCAGCGCAACCAGCGAGCCAATCGCTCCGTAGACCTCCGCTCCCGCATGCAGCACGTCGCGTACGTAAATCGCCGCAAGCGCCGAAAAGCACCCCGCCGCGAAGGTCCCCGCGGCCATCGAGACCGTCGCGAAGGACAGCTCCGGGTGTGCGAAAACGTAGCCGGCACCCTCGCGAAATTCGCGAGCAACGCCGGCCAGGCTGTTTTTCGGCTTTGCGTCCGTGACGCTTACGCGCCGGGTGGGCACCCGCTCGCAGCGCAGCGTCGCGAGCATCGCCGCGGAGAAAACGAAACTCACGGCATCCGCCACGTAGCACGCGTTCTCGCCGAAATGCGCCACCAGTGTCCCCGCCACAGCCGGACTTGCGACCCGCGCCACCTGCAGCGTCTGCTGCATCAGCGCGCTCGCCGCCAGCAGTTGGCCGCGATCCACCAGCAGCGGAATCGCCACAGCCTGCGCCGGAACGAAAAACACCGAGACGCACCCGATCGTAAAGCAAATCGCGCAGAGGTACCAAAAACCTTGCGAAAGACGCGACGCGCAAGCGAGCAGCAGGACCAGCGCCGCCCGTAGGCCGTCGCTCGCGACCATGACGCGGAGCGGATTGGAGCGGTCGGCGAACACACCGGCGATGGGTCCCAGCGCGATCGCGGGAATCAGCGACGCCAGCAGCACGCCACTCACTTCGCGCGCCGAGCCGTGCATCCGGAACACGATGGATGCCTGTACTGCGAACATCGCCAGGTAATCGCCGAAGACGCTGATCGACTGGGCGAGCCACAGGCGCCGGAAGAATCGGTTCGCAGGCCCGCAAAGGGCCGGTCGCGGCGATCGATTCACGAGAGCCGAAGCCATCTTGCGGGCCGCGACCCAGGCTCCGTCTTGCGGGCTGCTTCGAAAATTTGCGTGACCTGTCCTCACGCCTGCATGATAGCGGGGTGCCGGCGACCTTCTCGGCGATTCAAACCTTCAAGTGTCTGAGGCGATGGAACTAATCGCAAAGCGTTTTTCTGTGACCGCGCGCGTCGCGGCAGATGCCGCGCTCGCTCGCTCGAATGAACCTCACCAGGTGCAGCGTGTGTTCCGTGGGTATCTCCGTCTCGATCCGTTCGAGCGCGAAGGCTAACTTCAGGCCGGCGCGGTACAGGATCTTATACGCGCGCTTCAGCGCCTGGACATCGGCAGGAGAGAACCCCGCGCGCTTCAGCCCGACGAGGTTCAGGCCCACGGGTGCCGCATACAGCCCGGCATAGAGAAAATACGGTGGAACGTCCTTATTCACGCGCGTTCCGCCGCCCACCATCGCGAGGCGCCCGATTTTGGAATACTGGTGAACCGCGACGTTACCGGAAACGAAGGCTTGGTCTTCCACCTCCACGTATCCGGCCAACAATGCGCAGCTCGCAATCACCGTGCGATTACCGATGCGGCAGTTGTGCGCGATGTGGCCCGAGGTCATGATGTAGTTTTCATCGCCGATGATCGTCTCCGATTCGGGCTCGGTGCCGCGCGAAACGGTGAAATGCTCGCGGATGATATTGCCGTTACCGATCCGCAAATAGCTGCGCTCGCCCTTGAAATTCTTGTCGAGCGGATCGGTGCCCAGCACCGTGCCCGCCGAGATCTCGTTGCGCTCGCCCAGCGCGGTCCAGCGCTTTACCCACACGTACGGCTCTATCTTCGTACCCGCGCCGATGGCGACGTCGCGCTCAACAATCGTGAAATCGCCGACCACGACGTTCGCGCCGATGACTGCCTCGGGGTGCACACGCGCGGTGGATGCAATTTGAGCGGAAGGGTCGATCGGCATGCGTTCCGTTCAGGATATCGTCAACAGCACGCCGAACAGCGCCAGCCACAGAACGGTCAGGAAGTGCCAGTACCAGGCCACCACGTCGACCAACTCGCGGCGGCGATTGCGGCCCAGCACCACGTAGAACAGCGCGACCATCCCGCCGATCAAGTGCGCCGCATGCAGGCCGGTGAATAGATAGAAGAACGATCCGTGCGGGTTCTCCATCAGGTACGCGCCTTGCTCCACCAGTTTGCGCCACGCGGTGATCTGGCTCGCGACGAACGCGGCGCCCACCGCCGCCGTGAGCAGCAGCAGCCGCCACGCGAGGCGCCACTCGCCCTTTCCGTAGAATTTGCGCGCCAGCTCAAACGTCGCGCTGCTCGCCAGGATCAGGCCCGTGCTGAGCCACAGAACTCCCGGAATCTGGACGGGATCCCAGTAGGGCAGCGTCCGCGAGCGCCAAATATAAGCGGTCACGAGCGCCGTGAAGAAGGCGAAGATCGATCCGCACAGCGCGATCAAGGCGACGTGATAAGTGCCCGGCGGCGATTTGGACGAATCCTCGAGCGACGACGGCAGCACCACCACCTGGTCGGTCTTTTCGGCTCGGCCGCTGATGATTCGGGGCATCGCCACCCACTATTTTACGCCCGGCATTTACGCCCGGCGGCCGAAAGCCTGGGCCCTCGCTCGCCGCTTGCGCGCGAAAGCGATGGAAATACGGCGCATCCACGATGCCGGAATCACGCGGATGAAACGCACGATCCAGCGATAATGCCAGCCTGGGATCACGAACAACGCGCCGCGGTCGAAGCCGCGCAGGGATTCCGAAACCACAAATTGCGATGTCATCCAAAACACTTTCGGAATCGTCCGGCGATCGATGCCCATCACATCGTGAAATTCCGATTGGGTGTACCCGGGACAGAGCGCCTGCACCTTCACCGGAGACCCTTCGGCGACCTCCGCGATCAGTTCCAGCGAGAGGCCCTTGGTGAAGCTATTGATCCAGGCCTTGGTGGCGCAATAGCCCACGTTGAAAGGCGCTTGCTCGAAGCCGGCCACCGACGAAACGTTGATGATGCCACGCGTAGGTGGTTGAAAAGGGTGACGGGCAGCTCTGTCCACGCGCGGTTGCGCGGGTGTGGTCAGAGATTCGCGAAGGGGGACAGAGTTGTCCGTCCCCTTTTTCAACTCCGTTTTCAACTGCGACTTAAAATTCCCGAGCGCCGCATGCGTCAGGTCAAGGGTCGCCAGAATGTTCAGCCGGTGCATTTGAGCCTGCCAGGCGATGTCTGCGTCTTCAAACGAACCCAGCGTTCCGAAGCCCGCGTTGTTGACCAGCACGGCGAGATTTTCGGCCGCTGCGACGCGTGCGGCTGCCCGGGCCCGGTCTGCATCGGCCGCCAGATCGGCCACCAGGATCTCCGCTGAAATACCGTGCGCCGTGGAGATTTCCTGAGCCACAGCCCGCAGCCGGTCTTCCCTGCGCGCGATCAGCAGCACATCGTAGCCACGGGCGGCGAATTGGCGTGCGAACTCCGCGCCAATGCCGCTGGACGCCCCGGTGACGACGGCCACCGGTCGCGGTTGCTTCGACTCACCCGGCGAATTAGTCATCGGAACCAGCCTTCCCGGTCTCCTCGATAGCGTCCAGGCGATGCCCCCGCGCCGACCATTCCGCTCCGGCGAGCACCAGCATGGACGCGAAGAACGCCAGGAAAATCAAGCTCACCGAGTATTGAAACACGCCATATTCGCGGGCCAGCTTCTGCTGAAAACGCGGCCAGGCCAGCGCGTTGACGTATTTCAGCAGTTCCAGTAAGAGGCCCACGCCGATCGCCGCCGGGATCACGCGCCCGAGCGGCGGCCGCCCGTTCGGCAGATAGCGATATATCAGAAACAGCATCAGGGCCACCAAAGGCACCGCCGCCAGCTTGAAAATGAACACGGAAAAGAACGTAAATCCGCTCCCCACCACACCTTGCAGCCACACGGGGAGCGAGGCCGCGGTGCGGAACGATTGCTGATTCAGGGCGGTCACCATCAGCGATGCGAGCGCAAGCCCGCCGCAGACGAAAATCAAACCCAGGCTCACCATTTGATTGCGCACGAAACTGCGGTTCTTCCGGATACCCCAGATGTGATTCAGTGCGACTTCCAGCGGCTCAAACACGCCGTTCGCCGTGAACAGCAGAAGTACGATCGAGACCGCCGGCAGAGGTCCTCTGCTAGGCAGATTGCGCACCAGGAACTGCTGCAGCGCGTCCGGAAAGTAATCGCGCAGGGCCAGGTTGATCGCGCCCAGCACGGCCTCCTCCCGAAACATCAGCCGGGCCAGCGACAGGCTGACGATCAAGAATGGAAAGAACGAGAGCAAAACGTTGGCTGCCACGGAGAACGAGTAAACGTGGACCTCGGTCTGCATCCAGTAGCGCAGGGTAAGCCCCAGGCCCCGCGTGAAGCGCAGCATTTTTTCAGGTTAACGGTTACAGAAAACTTCCGCTGCCGACGATAAAAGGTAAGATAGGGGTTCGCCGCTTCTCATGAATGTTTCGATCATCGGCACCGGATATGTTGGCCTGACGACGGGCGCCTGCCTCGCGTTCTTGGGGCACAAAGTGACGTGCGTGGACGCCGACGAGCGCAAGATTCAGACGCTCGAAGCGGGCCATATTCCGTTTTACGAGCCGCACATGGAAGATCTGGTGGCGGACGCGCGGGTCAACCTGTGCTTCACCACCCAGTACGCCAGCGCGATTCCCAAGGCTCACGTGGTTTTCATCGCCGTGGGCACGCCGCCCGGCGCGAACGGCGCACCGGATCTGCGTCACCTGGAAGCCGCCGCGCGCGGCATCGGCCAACATCTGGCGGATCATTTCACGGTGGTGGTGAACAAATCCACGGTGCCCATCGGCAGCGGCAACTGGGTGGGCGCGCTGGTGCGAGACGCATACGAGCAGGCCAAGGGGCGCAAGGCCAACGGCGCGTTCGCGGTCGCCTCCAACCCCGAATTTCTGCGCGAAGGTTCGGCGATTCTGGACAGCCTGTATCCGGATCGCGTGGTGATCGGCGCCGATGAGCCGCGCACCTCCGAGGTGCTGTACACGCTGTATCGCCCGATCCTGGAGCAGACGTTCCAGGCCCCCGCGTATCAACCGCGGCCGGAGCGCATGGCGGGCGTCCCGCTGATTTCGACCGACCTCGCTTCGGCGGAGCTGATCAAATACGCGGCCAACGCGTTCCTGGCGCTGAAGATCAGCTATATCAACGAAATCGGACATTTGGCGGAAAAAGTCGGCGCGGATATCCGGCAGATCGCACGAGGCATCGGCCTCGATGCGCGCATCGGCCCGCGATTCCTCCAAGCGGGGATCGGCTGGGGCGGATCGTGTTTCGGCAAAGATACGGCGGCGCTGCTGGCGACGGCCGCCGAATACGGCATCGAGGCGCAGATCGTGAAGGCCGCGCGCGACGTAAACCGGCTGCAGCGCGATCGCGTGGTGGAGAAACTGCTCGGCGAGCTGAAGATCCTGAAGGGCCGCACCATCGGCCTGCTGGGCCTCGCGTTCAAGCCGCACACCGACGATTTGCGGGAAGCGCCGGCGCTCGACATCGCGCGCAAGCTGATCGAACGCGGGGCGCGCGTCAGGGCCCACGATCCGGTGGCGATGGAACGTTTCCGGCGCGAAAACCCGGATCTGGAAGTGGCGTGCTGTTCGTCGCCGGAAGAGGCCGCCGCCGACGCCGACGCTGTGGTGCTGGTGACGGAGTGGCCCGAGTACGCCGAGCTCGCCTGGGAGAAGCTGGGCGCGACCATGCGCTCGCGTATCATCCTCGACGGGCGGCATTTACTGGACCGCGACCGCCTCGAACGCGCGGCGTTCAAGTACATCGGGCTGCCGGGCTAGGGTACGGATAAGCCTTCGAACCGGCGGCCTTATTGAACATCCCCGGCATTGGCCATGTCACACTGTAGGAGGAAGGCTGACGGGCGCTGACATGGTTCTACCAACGAGGGATGTTGATTTTGTCGCGTATGACGATCACGGGCAACCCGTGTTGCTCGTCGAGGTAAAGAGCAGTCACGAATCTTCAGAACTATGGGCGGCTCGTTTTCGGAGAAACATGTTGGCCCATGGTACACTTCCGAACGCCCGCTTCTTTCTGATTGCAACGCCCGAGCGTATGTATTTCTGGCGTCAAGAGGAACCAAGTTTAAACGAGGAACCGCCGCAATTCACCTTGGACGCCGCGAGCGAATTGAAACCGTACTTTGAGAAATTTGGACAGACACCAGAAAAAACCAGCGGTCAGGCCTTGGAACTGATTGTCTTCTCCTGGCTCAACGATATAGCCGAAACGGGCCAATCGAGAGCAAGACAAGACGCATCGCTCCGATGGCTATCGGATTCGGGCCTGCTGGGCGCACTGGCAAGATCTCGGATCGAGTTGAGCCCGGTGCAATGAATGTCTATGTCGAATCAAATTTCTTGCTGGAGCAAGCGCTTGAACAGGAACAGTGCGAAAACTGTGAGCAGCTAATCAAGCTTGCCTCGACTGGTTCGATTCGGTTGGCAATCCCCGCGTTCTCGCTTGCTGAACCGCACATAGCCCTCATGCGAAAGGCAAGCGAACGATCCAGGTTGATCGCGGAATTGCGGAAACACCTTGCTGAAATCGAGAGATCGAAGCCTTTCCGTGAAGCGCCGGGCAATTTCAGTGAACTTGTCGCCGTCCTAGTCAGGAGCGCGGAACGCGAGCGCGAAGGCTTGGAGCGGGCCATCGAGACGATACTGAGGACGGCGGTAGTGATTCCGCTGGATTCCGAAATGTTGTATCGAGGCAGCGGAATACAGGTCGGTCTAGACATGTCTGCTCAAGACTCGATCGTCCTCGCCTGCATTGTGGCCCATCTCGTCGAAACAAGACCGCCGGAGAGCTGCTTCCTGAATCGAAACACGAAGGACTTCGACGATCCGCTCGTACGGGAAATGTTAGCTGATCTCGGTTGCAAGTTCTTCGCTCGATTCGATGACGGCCTTCGGTACATCGAGGCACGCCTCCGCATAGAAGATACGTGATTTGACGGTGCTGACGGCTAATCAAGGGGCTTGAAACGCATTCTGTCGCCGTTCGCAAAACATTGCGAGAATGGAAGCGGCGGAACTAAATTTGGCACCGAATCACCTGCGGCAGATTCTAGAGGAGGACCCGCCCAAGGGGCGACTGGACCGCGCGGCGCTGGAGCTGGCGGCGATCGACACGCCGGATCTCGCGCCGGAACCGTGTCTCGACCGCCTTAACGAGCTCGCTGCGAACCTGGGCGACCGCCTCCGCAACTTCAACGACGGACGCGAATTCGTCGAGAAAGCGCGAACGTATCTTTTTGGGGAGCTCGGGTTCCACGGCAACGACGAGGATTTTTTCGACTCGCGCAACAGCTGCCTGGACCAGGTGCTGGAGCGCCGCACCGGCTTGCCGATCACCCTTTCGGTGCTGTACATGGAGATCGCCCGCCGGCTCGCAATGCCGGTTTTTGGAATCGGCTTGCCGCGGCATTTCGTGATCCAGTTCGACGACGGCAACTATTCGGCGTTCATCGATCCGTTCCACGGCGGACGGACGGTGACGCCGCGGGAATGTTTTACGCTAGCCGGCGCAGAGGTGGCCGATCCCATGCTGCTGCGGCGCGTTTCAAAGAAAGCCATCGCGATGCGGATGCTGCAGAATCTGCGGGGCGTATATATCCGGCGCCAGGATTGGGCGCGCGCGGTGCAGACCCTGGACCTGCTGATCGTCGGTGCGCCGGATCTGGGTCCCTGGTACAAGCAGCGTGGCTTGTTGCACATGGAGCTGAAACGGTATCAGGCGGCGCGGCGGGATATGGAAGCGTACCTGACGCGCGAGCCGGAGGCGCCGGATGCGGAGCAAATCCGTAAACAGATCCAGTCGATTCACAGGTGGCTTGCGCGGATGAATTAGTTTCGCGTCTTAGAAAAGCAGATCCCTCGCTAACGCTCGGGATGACCTCGTGGCGAACGTGACGTATGAAAAGTATTTGTCTTGCCACCGTTTCGGGGCGCAGCTTAGCGATTATTCAGGCGCGGACAATTCGCGATCGAGCCACGCGAGATACGGCCCGGAGCCTTCCACTAAGGGCATCGCGATCAACTCCGGAACCTCGTAGGTATGGAGTTTTTCGACGGCGGCGCGCAGAGCGGGGAACAGGTCG
Source organism: Bryobacteraceae bacterium (assembly GCA_035934795.1). Lineage (GTDB taxonomy): Bacteria > Acidobacteriota > Terriglobia > Bryobacterales > Bryobacteraceae > Palsa-187. Next base: position 59,227 of record DASYXM010000016.1, read on the forward strand.
CGGCGGGACTTGATCACCAGGAGCCACTCGGCGGCGTCCTCGATTTCGTCCTTCCAGCGGTAGATGCTGCGGGCGCCGGGCAGAATGTTGACGCAGGCGGCGACGCGCTGCTCGACCAGGGCGCGGGCGAGTTCGGCGGCCTGCCGCTCGGAATCGCAGGTGGTGAGGACGACGATCTTGTCCGTCATTTTTTTCGGGAATCCTGAGGCAGCTTCGCGAGTCTTCTCTTGATAGCGTCGGAGTCCTTGGGTGGCGGATCGAGCGCCAGATATTTGGTGTAGGCTTCGCGGGCGCCCGCGAACTCACGCATCTTTTCATCGGACTCCGCGAGTTTGAGGAACGCTTCTCCGGAAGTCGGATCCCATTTGGTTGCTTCCAGATAGCGTCGGGAAGCGGCCCGGTAGTTGCCCTTCTTGTAGTAGAAGTTGCCGGCCGTAATATTGGTCTGCGCCTCGAGCGGATTGAAATCGTAAGTCTTCGGTTTCAGGTCCGGATCCTCTTCCGGAGGTTCCTGCTCCTGGATAGCGGGAGGCGGGGCGGACTTATTTTGCGAAACAGCAAGCGGGCAGGAAAGGAGAAGGCTCATCCACAGAACGCGTGCCACAATTAAAGTATAGAGCCGAAAAAAAGCGCACAGCCCCCGCAGGAATCCGTGCCATTGTCACCGTATGACTGACCTTCGCGAGCGCGCCTCCGAGCTGCCCAACGAGCCGGGCGTGTATCTGTACAAAGACGCGCACGGCACGGTGATCTACGTCGGCAAGGCGGTCAACCTGCGCAATCGCGTGCGCAGTTATTTTTCCGCCGACAAGCTGGCGGACATAAAGACCGGCACGCTGCTCGGCGAAGCCCGGCACATCGATTTCATTCAGGTGGACAACGACCGCGAGGCGCTGGCGCTCGAAAACAACCTGATCAAGCAGTACAAGCCGCGCTTCAACGTCCTGCTGCGCGACGATAAAACGTATCCCTACATCAAGCTGACCGGCGAGAAGTTCCCGCGCGTGTACGTCACGCGGCGCTTGAAGAAAGACGGATCGACGTACTATGGGCCGTACTTTCCCGCGAGCCTGGCGCACCGGCTGGTGCACCTGATCCACCGGTTCTTCAAAGTGCCGTCGTGCAGAATCGACATGACGCGCACGCACACGCATCCGTGCCTGGAGTATCACATCCATCGCTGCCTGGGTCCGTGCGTCGCGGGGCTGACCACGGAGGAAGAGTTCGGCGGCGCCGTGCACTCGGTACGGATGTTTTTGGAGGGCCGCCACAAGGATCTGGCTCGCGAACTGGAAGCGCGCATGGAAGCGGCCAGCGCGGCGATGCGCTACGAAGAAGCCGCGGCGCTGCACGAGCTCCAGCAGACCGTGGAAGAACTAGGCGAGAAGCAGAAAATGGCGGCTGTAGAAGGGGCCGACACGGATATTTTCGCCTGTTACGCCGAGCCTCCGCTGGTGGCGGCGAACCTGTTCCATTTTCGCAACGCCCGCATCGTCGACCGGCGCGAATTCTTCTGGGAAGACCGGCGCGAGTTCGATCCGGCCGAATTCTTTTCCGCGCTGCTGAAGCAGGTGTATCTGGACGATCCCTACATCCCGGCGCAAATCCACGTGCCGGTGGATTTCGAGGACCGCGAGCCGCTGGAACAATTGCTGAGCGAACGGCGCGGGCGCAAGGTGGAGATTTTGACGCCGCAGCGCGGGCAAAAGAAAGCCATGCTTGCGTTGGTGGAATCCAACGCGCAGCTCAGCTTCGAGCAGCGCTTCCGCGTGTTGAAACCTTCGGCGAAAGCGATCGAAGCGGCACTCCAGGACGCGCTGGGGCTGGAGCAGGCGCCAAAACGCATCGAATGCTTCGATATCTCGCACATCCAGGGCACCGACAAAGTCGCCAGCCTGGTGGTGTGGGAGAGCGGGCGGATGAAGAAAGCGGATTACCGCAAGTTCGTGATCAAGACTGTAGAGGGCAACGACGATTTCGCGTCCATGCGCGAGGTGATCACGCGCCGCTACCAGCGGTTGCAGGAAGAGGGCAAGCCGCGGCCCGGCTTGGTTTTAGTGGACGGCGGCCTGGGGCAGTTGCACGCGGCGGCCGGGGCGCTCGAGGCGCTCGGCATCACCGACCAGCCGCTCGCATCCATCGCCAAGCGCGAAGAATGGATTTACGTATACGGGCAGGAAGACGAACCGATCGTGCTGGATAAATTTTCGCCGGTGCTGCACCTGGTGCAGATGGTGCGCGACGAAGCGCACCGGTACGCAGTGACGTTTCATCGCACACGCCGCAACGCCAGCCGTCTGCGCAGCGAAATGGACCTGATTCCAGGCATCGGAGAGAAAACGGTGACCAAACTGCTGCGGCACTTCGGAAGTATGGAACTGGTGCGGCAAGCGCCGGAGGAGAAGATCGCCAAGGTCGCGGGGGCGGCGATGGCGCGAAAAATAAAGGCGGGAATCGCGGCCAGTCTAGTCTCACCCGCCGCACAAGTCGAATCCAGCGCGCCAGCGGAGAAGCTTTAGAACAGTTCGCCGATTTCTTTGGCGGCGGCGCGAGCTTCCAGGTGAATCAGTCCGGCGTTGCCGCCTTGCGGGCTGATCACCGCCAGGACGGCTTTGGAGCCGGCCGAGTACACGAACAGAGCGCCTTCCTCCGCCTGCACGCTGACTTCACCCAGCGTTCCGGCGCTCATGCTTTCGCTGATGCGGCGTCCCAGGCTGGACGCTGCAGCGGCCATGGCGGCGACGCGATTGGGGTCGGCGCCGTTGGTCAGCGCGTGGGCGATCGGGAGCCCTTCATTGGACGCCAGCAGGACGCCCTTCAATTCGGGAATCGCATTACGCAGGCCCTCCAGCGCGGCCTTCAATGCTTCGCCTTTTACCATTTCAAATTCCTTTCCGGCCCCGACGGGAAGCCGATGTACCAGGCGCCGGATGGTCCGCGCGGCGGTGTCACGTTATGCCCTTTCGGAGGCAGTACTGAGGTTATCGGCTGGTAGGGAATAAACTTTATGCCGCTCTACGGCGCCGGCATCCCCGCATCGAGTTGAAAACCGGCGAGTTGATGGAAACGGATAAAGGGAATTCTAAGTGCCGGACCCTACGCCGGTCTCAGCTGAATTCCCGAAAACTTCCCGATAGGTGCTGTGCCGCAGAGAAAGCTGAAAGGCGCTCTTTAGTATTAAGGGAAAAGGGACGATTAAACCCTCATGCGGTGTCTGTTCTGCGGCAAGGAGCTGCCTCTGTTCAAACGCCTGACGGGGGGTGAGTTTTGTTCGGACACCCATCGGCAGCAGTACCAACAGGAGTACAGTCAGCTTGCGCTCAATCGGCTGCTGCAGGCCAAGCCGCAGGACGAGACGAAGCGAGAGGACGGACCCGCTCCCGCGAATGCGGCGTTTACCGCCAAGCAGAGCTTGACCGACAAAAGGGTTCCGGCCGCTGCGCAGGTGTTGACCGCTGCGCAAAGCCCGGTTGTCCAACCGACACGGGGCGCGCGTCCCATGCCCGCCGCGAAACCCTCCCCGCCGCCCAAGCCGTCACCAATACCTTCGCCGGCGACTTCGCCGGTGGGTTCCGTGGCGCGCAATGGAACGCCGAGATCTCCTCATGTCACAGCCGCCCACGCGCAGCCGCGCGCTGCCGCCAATGCTGCGACTCCATCGCTGCATCGGGCCCAACCGGGAGCGATGGCACCAGCAGGAATCGCGGGCCTGGTCGTATATCGCCCGGCCGGCGTTGGGGCGAAAAGAGCCGCGATGAAGATGGGCGAAACGGAACCGGCGACTTCGGTTCCTCCGACGATCCCGCTGAACGCGGGCGCTCCGCCGGGTGTCCGCCTTAAGAGTGCGGATCGCCTTTCCTACAACGCGATCGCCACCCCACCCGCGCTGCCCTGGCGAGCGCGACACGGCCGCATGGAGCTTCGCGATTTCACACGCACCGAGCCGATTCTCGATCTCGGCGCAAAGCTCGAAGCGCCGTGGATGGAGAGCGCGACGGAGCCCGTGGAGCTTTCCTTCACAGCCACGCCCTCTCGCACGGAGGCGACTCCGTGGATGCAACGACACCGGGAATTCAGCGTTGGGAGGGTACAGACCGGCGAACTGGCTGCGCTCGACCTATCGACGACGGGTTTCGAGGTTGCATCCGCTCCCGCCGTCCCGGCCTCAGCGGATCCCACCGTCGCCGGCGTGCAATCCCCAGCGGAAGTAGCTTCGCTGGAAGAACTCGCTGCGGTACAGGAATCCGCCACATCGCCGCAATTAACGCCGGCGGTGCGCGCGACCCCGCCCGCTCCCGATCCGCTGCCGTTCACTCAGCCCATGCCCGTTGTGGTGCCGGGAATTTCCGGCGGCAAGGCAAAGCCGGTTCAAATTTTCCCGTCGACGCTGAGGGCCGCGGACGCGGTACGAATCCCGCGCTACGAATCCCTGCCGCTGCGCCCGACGATGGTGCTGGGCCTTACGGATGGGCCTTCTAAGCGAACCGAGCAGGCTAAGGTCGAAGCAACTGGACCCGCCGCAAAAACAGCATCCGGCGAAATTCCAGCTTGTCCGCCGGGTGAGCCCACGGCAGTGAATCCGGCAGCCGAGAAAGCCGCGCAGCGTCCGGCATCGCCCAACCCGTCGCCTGCCGCGTCACCGGACGCGACGCCAGCGGCGAAGAACCCGTCTCCCGTCCATGTGCGGCCCGCGACTTTCGATCGTTGGGCCATGAAAACCAGCGCCGCAGGAACCCCAGCAATGCCGGTACGCACCGCCGCACCCGAACGCAAGCTCGACAAAGAACGCAAGCCCATCCGGGTGCAGGCAGAAGCGGCGCCCAACGCGGCGGACGTATTGCCGGCGGCCCCGCCCAGTGCGCCGGTGGCTGCCGCGTCGGGAAGTTCGGAAGCGGCACGGGCGTCCGCTCCGCCCACGGCGTCTCCAGCAGCTCCGCCGACGGCTCCCACCGCGCATCTGGCGCCCGAGCCGGCCCGTGCGGGAGCAAAGAGTTTTCTGTCGCTCAACGCGACGCCTGCCAAGCTGCAGGAGACCGACCTCGGACTCCCGAAACTGGATTTAAACAAGGTCAAGGGACGGGAGCCGCTGTGGGTCAAGATTACGGCCGCTGCGGCGTGCGTGTTGGCGCTCACGGGGGGGATCTGGTTTTACACGAATCACAATCGCAGCCCGGAAACCGCGGCGATCAGCTCCCTTTCGGCGGGCGCGGGCCGGGAGTGGATCGAGAATTTTTCGCCGGACGTAAAACGCCCACGGACGATTTCGGTTCTACGAGCGTCGGCGGACCTGTCCGACTATACGGTCGAATTCAGCGCCTCGGTGGATGTGAAGGCGCTGGGGTGGGTGTTCCGCGCGAAGGACCCGGCGAATTTTTACGTCGGCAGGATCGAACAGGAGAAGACGCCCGGGGGCGCGGCGGCCGCGTTCGTCCACTTCCCCGTCGTCGGCGGGGTTCCGCAGGAGCGCAAGCGCTCCCCGGTGGCACTGCCGGCGGGGCCCGGAACGGTCTATAAGATCCGCTTCGAGGCATCCGGCGAGCGGTTCACGGCGTGGATTCAAGATCGCAAGATCGAGGAATGGACCGATGGCCGGTTGCCGTCGGGCGGAGCGGGATTGTACAGCGAAAGCGGCGAGCGCGCGCTGTTGCAGGGAGATTTCCGCGTGATTCCGCGGACGGCGGCATCGAAGTGACCCCCGCAAGGCAGAGACCGGCGGGAAGTAAATAGGAACACGAAGGCGATGGCGGATTCAAATCAACAGAACGTATTCTTCGTCGACGACGAACTGATCGAGCGATTGATGCGCGGCGACGCGCCCGCCGATTCGAAGAGGCCGAGGCGAGCGGCCGGGTCGAGCTCGCTCGCGAAGGCTGTCGAACTGGCGTCCAGAGGCCGCCTGAACGAGGCCATTGGCGAGCTGGAGGGGGCCGCGCAGCGCGGCGAGAGCCTCGCCGACGTGTACTCGTCGCTGGGGCACCTGTATTTCGAAAAGAAGGCGTGGGCGCAGGGCGCCGAGAGCTATCGCAACGCGATCAGCCAGGAACCCGCGCACCAGACCGCGCACTACAACCTGGGCCTGTGCCTGGAGCGGCTGGAGCAGTTCGAGGAGGCGGCCAAAGAATTCGAAACCGCCGCGGAGATCGACGAGAAACGGTGGCAGGCCCGGCTGGGGCGCGGATTGTGCCTGGTGAGGCTGGGCAAGCCGCAGGAGGCGCTCCCTTACTTCGACCAGGCGCTGGAACAGAGCGCGCGCCAGGACAAGCTCATCAACCAGGACCGCATGCTGGCCGGGAAAGCGGTCGCGCTGCAGCAGACCGGAAAGATCGACGAAGCCGCCGATCTCTACAAAAAGCTGCTGCCGGCCTATCCCCGTTCTCCGGAGTTGTTGAGCAACATGATCGCGGTCGCGATGGCGCGCAAGAACGACGAACGGGTGAAGGAGCTCTCCGAACGTCTGTTGAAAGTACATCCGCAGGCGCCGCTGGCGCTGGAAGGACTGGCGGCGGTGGCTTTGTCGCGCAGCGATTACAGCACGGCGATTCAGCACTGCTCGCAACTTGTGAAGATGCGGCCGGATTCCTACGAAGCCTGGTTCAACCTGGGCGTCGCGTATCAGAAAACAGGACGCTGGGAGCAGGCCGGCACTGCCTACAAAGAGGCCATCCGCAGCCGGCCGGCGGCCACCGAAGCGAATGCGAATCTGGGGGCGGTGCTGCAGGAACGCGGCGACCTGGAGGGGGCGCGGCGGGCCTACGAACAGGTTCTCGCCGTTACGCCGGAGCTCGCCGGCGCTTTGTGGAATCTGGCTTTAGTAGCCGAGCGCGAAGGCCGCGCAGAGGACGCGGAAACGTTGCTCGCGAAAGTAGTCGCGGCCGAGCCCGCTTGGGAAGACGCCGGGTTTCGACTGGGATACCTGCAACTCACAAGGGGCGATTACGCGAGCGCCGCAGGCAGCTTCGAGACCTGCCTGAAAAAGCGCCCGCAATGGCCGGAAGCGCGGCTCAATCTCGCGCTGGCGTACTGGAAATCCGGAAATCTCGCCATTGCCGCTGAAACCTATCGGAAGGCGCTCGCGCTGGAGCCCGCCCATGCGGACGCGCTGTGCGCGGTCACGGCCATCGCCATCGAGCGTAAAGACAGGGCCGAGGCGCTCGAGCGGCACCGCCAATTTACCGCGGCCGGAGGACGCTCGGCTGAGCTGGCCTACAATCTCGGCCTGCTGCTGCAATCGGAAGGCGACCAGCAGGGCGCGGCGGAATGCTACCGGGCGGCCGTCGCGGCGAAGCCGAACTTCACCGAGGCGCTGCTCAACCTGGGACACGCCTTGAGGGCGTCGGGCCAGGAAGAGGAAGCGAGGCTCGCATGGAGCAAAGCCGTGGAAGCCGAGCCGGAGCTGGCGGCCAAGTACTTCCCGTAGATGGGAGCGCGTTTGAGCGATCGGTTTTGCGGCAGAAAGGACAGTATGAGCAAACAGGAATTTATGCAAGCGGTTCATCAGCTGGGGCGCGAAGTGCGGCATCAGTGGATATACGAATTGATCCTGCCTGCCTTCGCCCTCGCGGCCGCCTTCGGACTGTGGCGCTGGCTGTTCGGGTAGGCCACGTTCACAAAACACGGTCCGTTTGCGTCACGACCTGGGCGGCGGCGAGTTCGCAAAGCACCAGGGCTCAGGACAACGGTCTGGCCGCGCCTGGAATCCTTCGCAGCGACGCGAGCGGCTATCATGGGAGGTTGGCTGAGAAGAAAACGAGAAGCGTCCGGAAGCGGGCGCTGCTGGTGGTCATAAACGCGCTTTCGATTGCCAGTCTCTACTGGGCGCTTCGCGATTCCAATCTGAGCGAGCTGCGCGACGATGTCGCCACTTTGAGCTGGTGGTGGGTAGGGGCAGCTCTGGTTACAGGCGCCGCCGTTTATCTGTGGCAGGCAATTCGCTGGCAGACACTCCTTCGTCCCGTGGAGCGCGTGGGTTTTTGGGAAATTACGCGAGCCATCTACGTGGGACTGTTCGCCAACGAGGTCCTGCCGTTTCGAGCCGGGGAAGTGCTGCGTTGTTACCTGCTGAGCACGCGCTCCTCGCTCCCGTTATCGGTTTCGCTCACTAGCGCACTGCTGGAACGGGTTTTCGACGGCATGTGGCTGTGCCTGTGCATGTTTCTGGTGCTGCGTACCGTTCCGATTCCGCGCGGGCTGCGTTATCTGGTGGACGGCGGGTACGTGCTGGTGCTGGTGGTGCTGGGGGCGGCCCTGTTGCTGAGCTTCGCGCTGTTCCGGCGGCACCATGCGCGCGCGGCTCTTGCGGGAGGCGTGTGGCGCAGACAATTTCAGGTGCTGATCGACGACCTGGAGATCATCGGACATTCGCGTTATCTGTCGCTCTCTTTCGCGCAGAGCCTTCCGTACCTACTGCTGCAGGTGATTCCGATTTTCGCGGCATTCCGCGCCTATGGGTTCGATCTGCCGTGGGGCGCGGCTTTCGCGCTGATGGTGATTCTGCGCATGGGCGCGGTGGTTCCGCAGGCGCCCGGCAATCTGGGGTTATTCCAGTTCCTGGCGCGCGAATGCCTGGAGAAGATGTTCAACGTGGTACCCGACGAAGCCGCCCGCTTTTCGCTGGTGTTGTGGGGATTGGTCACGCTGCCGCTGCTCGCCGGCGGGGCGATCTCTCTGGCGGTCACGGGGTCGAAGCTCGGGGAGCTGCAGGAAGCCGCGCGCAGCGAGAGGAAGGAACTCTCGCGTTCCCGCGACGAATTATCCCGCTCCCGCGAGTAGCGCGCGGTAGACGTCCCACGTTTTTTCGACGGCCGCCTCCCAAGGGAACAGGCGGGCACGTTCGTACCCGCGACGGATGAGGTTGGCCCGCAGATCCTCGTCGGCCGCGAGACGATTCAGCTCCGCCGCGAGCTGATCGATATCGGTAGGGTCGACCAGGATGGCCGCGTCGCCGGCAGCTTCCGGAAGGGCCGAACTTCTGGACGCGATCACGGGGACTCCGTGCGCCATGGCCTCCAGCACGGGGATTCCGAAGCCTTCCTCAAGAGAGGGGAACGCGAAGATGCTCGCGCGGCCGTACAGCGATACGAGATCCGCGGCCGGGACGTAGCCGGGCACATCGATATCGGAGCGGCGCAAGCTCTCTTCGACGGCGCGCAGCTCCGTGGCCGCTTCGTAACCATCGGTCGCGCCGGCGAGCGTGAGCCTCCATCCGGCCGGCATCCGCTCAAAGGCCTTGACCAGCCGGCCAACGTTCTTGCGGCGCTGAATGGCTCCGACGAACAGGACCATTTTTGTATCGTCGACGCCCCGCTCACGCGGGGCCGTCTGCGTCGTAGCGGCAGCGGGGATTCGCACGCCGTGGGGGATCACGTGAATCCGCGAGGATTCGACGCCCAGGAACTGCTCCACCTGCGAAGCCGTGAATCGGGAAACGGCGATAATCGCGTCGCTGCGCTCGGCGGCGCGGCGGGCCTGCTCGGCAAAGCGGGCGCGAAATTCGGGGCTGGAATACTCCCCGGTGATCGCAAAGAGATCGTGAAACGTGACCACGGTGCGGCGGGCCGGAACGTCGACACGCTGGTTGAGAGCATGGAACAGATCCGCACGGGGTGCGGCACTTTCGCGTGCGGCGCCGTGGAGAACCCGTCGCGACGCATTGGGAGGGAGCGAATCCGCGAGCGACTTCCACAGCCGGTGGGGACGATAGCAGAAAAGAAAACGGTGGTCAGGATGTGCGCGCGCCAAGCCAAACAGGATCTCGCGCGAATACACCCCGACTCCGGAAAGATTTCGGCCCAGGCTGTAGGTGGCGTCGAGGGCGATTCGCAACTCGACTGCTATATTCGCATGGCTATGGCCTGGGGCGTAAGATCCCGCTCAGCTTGCTCGATCAGGATTTCGAGCGGGGCGGGGTGGCGCGGGTCGAAGATGGAGGCTCCGATGGCAATACGCCCTTCGGAGGCTCCCGAATGAATGCGGGACCAGGCGGTTTCGACGGATTCCGCGGGGCTGTCAAAAATGCCCAGCCCGAAGCGCAGATCGCCGATACGAGCCACTAGATCGGTGGGTCCGGCGAGGAGGCGTAGCTGATCGGCGGTTTGGATCAGGAGCAGGTCCCGGCGCTGTTCGGCTGCTTCGTGGATAGAAGGCTGTACCAGCGGCGTACGATCGTCGCGCGGTTCCGCGACCACCACCATCCAGCGGCATCCGAGTTTTTCGGCGAGCCGCCGGTCGCGGCCAGCCAGTGCGAGGAAAGCGGTGCCGTTCAACAGCCCCGTGAGCGCATCCTCCCGGCAGCCCGCCCGCGCTCCGGAAAGAAGGCGGTGCCGCTCCATGGCGTTGCCGAGCGTATGCGCCAGCGGGATGGCGTCCACCTCGTGGGCGAGCAGAAAATCCTGGGCGCCTTCGCGCATCAGGCGAACGGCCAACTCGGTCTCCTCCGGCCGCGCAATGAAGATTACCGGAGTATGCGGTGCCGAGGCTTGCAGACGCCGGAACGCGTCGCTGGGCCGCTCGCCGCACAGGCGGAGATCGAGAAGCACGGCATCCACGGGTTCATCGGTCAAAATGGCGATGGCATCGTTAAGAGAAATGGCCTGCCGCGCCTGGATGCTGGCCCAGCCGCGCCAGTGCCGGCCCGACTCGATATCCTCGAGAACTTCCTGCAGAAACAGGATCTCATCGGAGCTCGAGGTGGCGACCAGCACGCGGACATTCATCGCAGATATTTAGTGCGTGCGAGTCGGAAAGGTTCTCAGGTTTTGCGCGGATTTTGCCATAGCTTTAACAGCAGATCCCTCGACTGCGCTCGGGATGACCGGCGTTTGGTGGGACAGAAATGGCTGGACGAGCGTCTGCCTTTCTACGCTAGCTCGCCAGCTGATATTCCTTGAGCTTTCGATACAGGGTCGTGCGGCCAATCCCGAGCAGGTGCGCGGCCACGGCGCGGTCGCCGCGTGTGTATTCGAGAGCATTGAGGATGGCGCGCCGTTCGAGTTCCGCCAGGGGAACCACCGAGGGGACGGGCGCGAGCGCGGCCGGCGATTCCCCGGATTCCGGAAGGGGGGCATGAGCTCCAGCCCCGGCCGCGGCCATCAGATACTGCGACTTCTTTTCGATCAGGTGGTTCTGCAGATTGGAGGGCAGGTCGGCAATGTGCAGCAACGGACCCGAATTGATCGCCACCATGTGCTGAACGCAATTTTCGAGCTCGCGGATGTTGCCCGGCCAGTCGTAGGACAGCAGGACCTCCAACGCCTCCGCCGTCAGCGAGTAGTTTCCGCCTACGCGCCTCAGGAAATGATGGATCAAGGCCGGAATGTCCTCAGTACGCTCCCGCAGCGGAGCCAAACGGATGTTGATCACGTTCAAGCGGAAGTACAGGTCCCGGCGGAAACTTCCCTTTTCGACTTCCTTGGCCAGGTCACGATTGGTCGCTGCGACAATGCGGAAATCCGAACGCCGGCTGGTCAGCGACCCGACCGGTCGGAACTCCTTCTCCTGCAGCACGCGGAGGAGCTTGGCCTGCAGGTCGAGCGGCAGCTCGCCGATCTCATCGAAAAACGCCGTGCCTCCGTTGGCCGCTTCAATCAACCCGACCTTGGTCATCGCCGCGCCGGTGAAGGCGCCCTTGACGTGGCCGAACAGCTCGCTCTCCATCAGCGGTCCGACCATCGCCGAGCAATCGATGGTCACGAACGGCCCCTGCGGACTTATATTATGGATACCGCGCGCGACCAATTCCTTGCCGGTCCCCGTTTCACCGAGCAGCAGCGCAGGCCAACGGCACTTCCCCAGTTTTTCGATCATATGCAGCACTTGCCGGGTCCGAGGCGATTGCCCGATTAGGACGTGGCGGGTTTCTTCAAGAGTGGGGAGCATGATTATGGCCCTGTAAGAGTAGAGTGCGTTCAACGAACTTAAACTCTACGCCGGATCGGAAACTTCCTCAAGACCCCCACAGCGGGAGAACGGGCTAGGCAATTTGGGGTATAGCCTACCCGCTATTGGGGGGAAGCCACCGGTTCGGGGACGACCAACGCCGCACCCGTCTTGTCGCGAACCCTATCGGCTAGGCTACTAGCTTGTTCCATGGTCATCTCTCTGCCCACGAGCACGCGCCAAAGCGGCGGGTTGCGGGTGAAATCGCCGAGCGTGCGCGCGTCGGCGAACGCCTCGGTCATGTTGGCGCGAAGGGATTCGGCGCGCTCGCGATCGGCGAAGGCCCCGGCTTGGACGGCATATCGTAGCACCGCCACAATCGATGCCGCCGGCGTTCGCGAGGCGGGCGAACTTTCGGGGAATGGCGCGGGCTTCTCCGGAGCAGGCGACGAGGGACCCGCAATCACCGTCAGGCGAACGCGCGCGGTGCCCGGACCGAGCATTCCGATGCGATCCGCCGCGGTTTGCGAAAGATCGATAATGCGGCCGCCGACGAACGGACCCCGATCGTTGATGCGCACCTCGACGCGCATTCCGTTGGTGAGATTCTCGACTTCCACCCAGGTTTGAAACGGCAGATTGCGATGCGCGGCGGTGAGCTGGTGCATGTCGTAAACTTCGCCGGACGCGGTTTGCCGCCCGTGGTAGGGAATGCCGTACCAGCTGGCAATGCCGGTTTCCGTGGTTCCCGTGCGCGCGGGCGGCGGCGGAACAATCGCGTGCCGGCGTGGATGACCGCAACTCGCGGCGATTGCAATGAGTGCGACGACGATCGCGGAACCCGCATGAACAGGGCTTCGGAAACGCATCTCTCCCCTAAAACAATTCTACTCTGGTGTGTTTCGGCGTGCGAAACGGTGTTTTGCGCGGTCCAAGCGCTCGAAGGCGGCGTGTGCGGGCCTTCATTTTTTTCTTGACATTCTTATGTAAACCACCTTATAAAGGGGACACGACCGCGCTCTCTTCGTGAGAGGCGCGAAATCTGATGTAAAGGGAGAAACAATCGAATGAAGAACGCAACGAAGAAAAAGGCGGCCCCGAAGAAGAAAGCTGCTGCGAAGAAAAAGAAGTAGCTAACGGGCTCGCGATAGCGAGTTTGAATCGACACGGCCCCGAGCAATCGGGGCCGTTTTTATTTGTATCAAGCAATCGGCGCTAGAACACGCGCTGGACGGCGCTGCGCAGCTCTGCGTACTGCATGACGCCCGGATGATACAGGCGCACGACGCCCTGGCGATCGATCAGCACGAAGGTCGGGATGGTGCTGGCTCCGTAGCGCGTGAGGTTGGTCTCGTTGACGATGGTCGGTCCCTCGATCAGGCCGCTGTAGAGCGCCTGGCGCACGCGTTCGATATACGCCAGCTCGGCGGCGGGGGTCGCCTCGACGCCGCCGGCCGCGTAGCCGTACTTCTGGGTGGGGAAGATCAGCCGGAGGCCTTGGGGAGCGAATTCGGCTTTGATACGGGTCAGAACGGGGATATCCTCTTTACAGTCGCCGCACCAGTGCGCCCAGAAAAAGACGAGCGCCGGCTGGCCCTTGGGGATGGCAGCGCCTTCGAGCGCGGGCGCGGGCTTGCCCTCGAGCGTCAGCAACAAAAGATTCTTGTGAATCCGCACGCGGATGGAAGTCGCGACGTACATTTTTTCCTGCTGCTCGAGGTACGCGACGGCTTCGGCGCGGCGGCTTTGCGCGGCGAGCACTCCGGCTTGCACTTCGATGGACGCACCGAGCGCGATCGGAAGGTGCGGCTCGCGATCGACGGGACGATTCTTTAGAAGGCCCGTGGAAAGATCGTAAGTCTCCTGGGCGAATTGAGCGGCCTGCGTGTAGCGGCGGCTGTTCAGTTCCGCGCGTGCCAGCCAGCTTTCGGCTTCCAGGTACTCGGGAGTCACACCCGTCGCCGACCGGTAAGCGCGCAGCTGCTGCAGCGCACCAGCCTCACTTCCGGCGGACAAAGAGGTCATTACCGAGTCCACGATTCCCGCACCGGCGGCGAGCGACGCTATGCCGAGCGACACCAGAACGATCCAACCGGCGGCGATGTTCGAAAGGTGTTTCGGTTTCATCATCGCTTCACAGCACTAGTGTCTTCAAATAGGCGCGAAAGGCGTCGCCCAGGTCGTGGCGCTTCAGGGCGAATTCCACGGTTGCCTGCAGAAATCCGAGCTTGTCGCCGGCGTCGTAGCGCTTGCCTTCGAAGCGATACCCGTAGATCGGCCGGCTCCGCAGAACGTGCTTCAAGCCGTCGGTGAGCTGGATCTCGCCGCCGCTGCCCGGCTCGACGGCTTCGAGCGAGGCGAAGACTTCGGGTGTCAGCACGTACCGGCCGATAATGGCGAGGTTCGAAGGCGCTTCGGAGGCCTTGGGCTTTTCGACGAGGTTGCGAATGCGGTACAGGCGGTCGCGGCCGCCGTTGTGCGCCACGGGCTCGGCGTCCACCACGCCATAGGAGGAGATATTCTCGCGCGGCACCTCCATAAGGGCGACAACCGGCGCGCTGTAAAATTCGTAAACGTCGAGCAACTGGCGCAAACAGGGCGTGTCGCCGTCGATCACGTCGTCGGACAGGATCACCGCAAACGGCTCGTGCCCCACCAGTTCCCGCGCGCGCAAAACGGCGTGGCCCAGTCCCAGCGCTTCCTTCTGGCGCACATACGCGACGTTGATCATGTCGGAGACTGCGCGGACGGTGCCGAGGAGCTCGCGCTTGTGGCGCGTCTCGAGCAAATGCTCGAGCTCGAAGCTGACGTCGAAATGATCTTCAATGGCGGTTTTGCCGCGCCCGGTGACGATGATGATGTTGCTGACGCCGGATTGCATCGCTTCCTCGACCCCGTACTGGATCAGAGGCTTATCCACCAGCGGAAGCATTTCCTTGGGCTGCGCCTTGGTAGCCGGAAGAAAACGCGTCCCCAAACCGGCCGCGGGGAAAACTGCCTTGCGAACTTTTGCCATCATGCCGCTCCCATTTTAGCGGCTTGGCGCTGCGCTACGGCGCGAAGGCGAGCAGCACGTTGCCGGAGATGCCTCCGAAACGCGAGTAGCCGGAGTTGACGAACACCATGCCGCCCGCCACCACCGCTCCGGGTCCATCGATCGAACCGCCCCGCGCCGGGACACCGTTCACCGCGGTGAACTCCCGCACGGTGTTGAAGTCGTAGAGAATCTTGCCATCTTCGGCGTTGTAGGCGCGCAAGTGGCCGTCCATGGATCCGGAGAAAACCACTCCGGGAATCGCGGTGACGGCCGCGGATTGCGCCGGACTGCAGCCGGAAGGAGCGTCGTCCGTGCAGATGATCGGAGGAGAGTGCCAGGCCACGCCGCCATCGGAGATCCGCAAGGCCGTCAAGCCGCCGCCCTGCTTCGGATCGAGAACGTTCCGGCGTATGTCGAGCGGATCTTTGGGAGGCGTCCTGCCCGAAGCGGAGGTGGCCGCGTAGACCTTCTGGCCGTCGCTGGCCATGCCCCATTGCACGCCGACCGATGGCCCCACGTTCGGAGCGCGCGTCGCGATGCGCGCCTGCCACAGGATCTCGCCCTTCCTTTCGGGATCGAGCGCGTAGACCATGCCGGATTTCTGACCCGCCAGCAGGACGTCGCGGCCGTTGGGGAGCTTAGCGAGGATAGCGGAGGAGCCGAAATCGTAATCGGGTCCGTCCTCGGTGGGGCAATTTTGTTTATCGGTGCCGCAGGAGGAATTGTAGGCGTCGCCGGGAAGCGTTTGTTTCGACCACGCCACCTTGCCCGTCGCGATCTGGATCGCCACGATGGCATCGGACATGGAGGTGGCCGGCGTCGAATAATTGTCGCCGGTCGCGATGTACATCAGTCCGCGCTTTTCATCGAGCGTCGGCGTCGACCATACGCCCGCGCCGGAAGGCCCGTATTGCGGCGTGCCGCGCTTGGTTTTGCCGGTCTGTTTGGGGACCTCCGCGATCATGAACGACTTCCAGATCTGCTTGCCGTCGCGAACCTGCAGGGCGATCACGCTGCCGCGGAACGTGCAGCACTGGTAGTTCGGGTCCATCGAGCGGGTCTCCTCCCAGGACGCGACCGGAACGTAAACCACGCCTTTATACGCGATGGGCGTCGCGGTCAGCCTGGCGGCGTCGTGCTCTTCGATCTTTTTCTTCCAAAGCTCGCGGCCGGTTTCCGCGTCCAGCGAATAAAACCAGCCGGTCTGGTCGCCGAACAGCAACGCGCATTTATCTCCAAGCGGCGCGGCGAGCACCGCGGAGCGCACGGGTCCATTGGCCTGAAAGGTCCACTGGAGGCAACCGCTCGCGGCGCGCAGCGCGTAGATCACGCCGCCCGCGCTGCCGACGAACACCTGCCCGTCGATAACGGTGGGCTGCGAAAAGGCCGTGATATCGCCATCGAATCCGAACGCCCACTTCAGCTTGAGCCCGCGCACCTGGTCGATGCTGAGGCCGGCCGCTTCGGCCGCCTGATAACGAGCGTTGTTCAAGCCAGCGCTCCATCCGTTCCACGCGAATTTCGGAGCGCGCGAAACGGAGGCGCGGCGGTCGGAGCAATAGGCGCCCGGCGGAGAAGGAGCGGGAGGCGCGGAAGTGCCCAGATACAATGCCACCGCTTCGCGCTCGTCGCGCGCCATGGGATAGGCCACCGTCATCATTGCGCCGAAATCCAGCGTCCGCAGAATGCGAGTTGCCGGCATCTGATTCAGCGCTGTCCGGGGAGGGATGCGCGGGTTAGTCTGATCGTGGCAGGCGGCGCAGCGCTGCTTGTAAACCGCTTCACCGGACGGGGCGGCCGCGCAAGTGCAGGCCGCGATCAGCAGGGAAAGGCTCGCCAATCGTAATCGCATGGGCGCAGTCTAGCATGGCGCCGCGCGGCGGGCCACCGGCGAACCGCTGTAAACCGTTCATTTGCCGGACGGACGATCCGGGGTAGCGGGGTCGGCCCGGGAAGGCTCGCCCTGCACGCCCTGTTCGTTCAGAATCACGATGTCGGCGCGGCGGTTGCGGGCGCGGCCTTCTTCGGTTTCGTTGGAGGCGATGGGAGCCGTGTCCGCGTAGCCGGCCACCGAAATGTGCCCAGCGGGCAGGTCGAACTTAGAGGTCAGAAATTCCAGCAGGGCGATGCTGCGCGCCGTCGAAAGATCCCAGTTGCTGTGGAAGCGCTTGGTATTGATGCGCATCGAATCGGTGTGGCCTTCCAATCGCACGGGATTGGGGAGCTTGATGATCGCGGCGGCAACTTTTTCGAGGCTCGAAGCGGCCTCCGGTGAGATGGTGTCTTCGCCGGAGGGGAACAGGGCCGCCTGCTTGAAGCTCACTACCAGCCCGCGCGGCTCCATGGTGATCTGAATCTTGCCGGTTTCGATCTCGGATTTTAATTCTCCAGTCAGGACACGCAGTGACGACATCAGCTCCGCCAACTTTTCGTCTTTCTTGTCGGGCCTGATGCGCTTGTCGCCCCCAGGACCGTGCATCTGAGCGCTGCCCTGGCCGCGATTCTCCACGGTGCCACCGAGGACCGCGGCGATCACCGTGCTGATCTTTTGTCCTTCCAGCGCCTTTTTCACCGACTCCGACACCTGCTGGGCTTTGCCTTTGTCGGTTTGCGAACTGGCGAACATCACCACGAAGAAAGCGAACAGCAACGTGATGAAGTCGGCGTACGATACCAGCCAGCGCTCATGGTTGGCATGCTCAGGTTCGTGTTTCTTGCGAGCCATGGAATTACGCATTCACGCCGGCCGGCGTTTCCGGTTGCGGCGCGCTTTCAGAGTCTTGGGCCAGCTGTTTTGGGGCCTTCTGCTTGGGGGCCGGCGCGCCCAGCGTAAACGCCTCCAGCTTCATGCGGATCAGCTTCGGATTTAATCCTTCGACGATGCCGCAGACACCTTCGAGAATCAGCTCGCGCCGATGGGTTTCCGCGCGGGCGCGTGTCTTGATCTTGGCGGCGGCGGGCAGCAGGACGAGGTTCGCAACCCCCACGCCGTAAATGGTGGCGACGAAGGACACGGCAATCCCGTGGCCCACCTCGTCGATATTGGCCAGGTTCTTCATCACCTGGATCAACCCCAGCACGGCGCCGATGATGCCTACGGTGGGCGCATAGCCGCCCGCGTTTTCGAAAACCTTCGCCTCCGCATCGGCACGGCTCTCCTGCAGATCGATTTCGAGCTCGAGCATTTTGCGAATTTCCTGGATGTCGGTGCCGTCGACGGCCAGATTCAGCGCCTTCGACAGAAACGGGTCCTCGATTTCGAGGGCCTGCTGTTCGAGCGAGACCAGGCCCTGTTTGCGGGCTTTCGTGGCGTAGCCAATCAGTTCCTCGATCAGGTCGTGGTAGGACGCGGTACCGTCCATCAGAACGCCCATGAACCGCCGCGCGGCTCCTGTCAGAACGTGCATGGGCGTTGAAACCATGACCGCGCCGGCCGTGCCGCCCAAGACGATCATCGCGGCTGTCACCTGCAGGATGTCCCGGAACCTGCCACCTTCCAGCAGCAGCCCGCCCACGATTCCGGTCGCCGCGACCAGGATGCCGGCGATAGTGGCCAAATCCGGTTTCGCTCCGGATTTCGGAGCCTTCTCCCCTTCTTTCGTTTGCAGTTCTTCAGCCATGGAAATCCGGAAGAGCCTGAATCGACCGCCGGAAATCCTTGACGCGCTGGACGACTTCGTCGACGCTTTCGAGCACCACGAGTTTCTGTCCGTTGGTCAGGCTTATGACCGTGTCGGGCGTGGATTCCATGTGCTCGATCAGGTCCGAGTTCAGCACCAGAGGCAGGTGGTTGATGCGGGTCACGTGAATCATGGGTTGCCGCTACTTTGCTATCTGGGTCCTTACGGACACGTCCCGGCAAATTCCTTATCGTTGGCTCGGAAGGGGAGTATGAGGCGGGCATCGGCCCTCGCGCAGGGCCTGCCCGCCATATCGCGATTGTACGCAGGAGCGGCTACTTCAGCATATCGGCGATGGTGCGCAGTTCCTTACGCACATTTTCGAGGAGCGGCGAAGGGTCGGAGGGAAACAATTCCGCTTGTTTCTTTTTGGGACGGGCGCGCCGGGAGGCCGCGCGGACCAGCTCCGGTTTGGCCCGATCGTCCAGATGCTTGCGGGCACCTTCGATGGTGAAGCGCTGTTCGTAAAGCAAGCGCTTGATTTCGAGCACCAGCTCGACGTCCTTGCGGCGAAACAGGCGGTGTCCGGCGCCGGATTTCTTGGGACCAAGGGCGGGGAATTCCGTTTCCCAGAATCGCAGCACATACGGCTTGATGCCGGCCAGCCGTGCGACCTCTCCGATTCGGAAGTACAGCTTGTCCGGTATCTCCTGAGCGGAAGCCACCGGAATGTCCTGTCGCGCACTCATGCCTTGGCGTCATCCTCAAACCAAGCTCGCATACAACCCGAAACAGTTGACCGTCGCGTTGCGCCCATGACGTACCCTTATCATAGTGTCCCCGCTGGTTGGAATCCATCCCGTCCGGGAGGCTTTGCGCGCCGGGCGGCCTCTCGATCGCGTGCTGATCGCCAAGGGCGCCGGGGGTCCTCGTATTGAGGAACTGGTCGCGCTGTGCCGCGAGCGCAAGATCCCGGTTCGTTTCGAGCCCCGCGAGCAACTGGATCGCGCGGCGAACGGAGCGGCGCATCAAAACGTGGTCGGCTACGGCTCGGCCGAACAATATGCATCGCTCGAAGAGACGATGGCGGCGGGCGGTCTGCACGTCGTGCTGGATGGCGTGGAAGATCCTCACAATCTCGGGGCGATCGTGCGCACGGCCCATGCCGCGGGCGCCGCGGCAGTGGTGATCCCGGAGCGGCGCGCCGTGGGACTCACGGAAACCGCGGGGCGTGCGGCGGCGGGGGCCCTGGCTTATCTACCCGTAGTCCGCGTAGTCAACATCGGCCGGGCGTTGGAGCAATTGAAGGAGCACGGCTACTGGATCTACGGTCTCGACGAGAGTGGCCCTGAGCGCTACGATCAGGTGGAGTTCGTCAAGCCTTCGGCGATTGTCCTCGGAGCAGAAGGCCGGGGATTGCACGAACACGTCGCCAAGCGCTGCGATTTCCTGGTGCGGATTCCGATGATTGGAGAGGCGGCGTCTGGGATTGCGTCGTTGAACGTCAGCGTCGCGGCCGGCGTGATGCTGTTCGAGTGGAAGCGCCGTCTCGGCAAGCAAAGCCAGGCGCAATAACGCGCGAAAGATCCAGGTGCGGCGGGCACGCGCCACCGACGCGTCCCGCTTCGTACAACTTGCGATCCATGCGCGCGAGGGTCCTTTCCATCGGCTTGGTCATGAGCGGCGTGTGCGGGATCGTAAGCAGATATTCGGGGATCGCCCATACATCCTCGAACGTGGTCATCCAATGAACCGGGCGCCCGTGAATCGAGCGGTCGAAGCGCGCTAGGCTCACCGGCCGTGAATACGCGCGCAGCGTCTTTTCGCCGGCGGGATTGTAGTAATCCTCGAAGTAGCTCATGGCCAGCTCGCGGAGAGACGCGTAAATAGGCTCGCGCGAGCGCAATCCGGCATAGTCCGATTTCGCGACCGCACCCCAGCGCCCATTCGCACGATAGACGGCGATCACGTGATCGGTATCGCGAATCGCTTCGAGATCCACGACCAGCGGCGGGAATCCCAGCCGGCGCAGGGCCATCGCCGCGAGTAGCGCGCCTTCCATGCAGTGCGCGACTGCTTGTTTAAGCACTTGCCTGGGCGAATAGCACGTGGGGCCGCCCGGTTCGCAGTTGTAGCCGATGTCCTCGTCGAGGAATCGCTGGATTTTGGTGGGGGAGGTCAGCCTCCGGAAGACGGCCCGCTCGCGGGGGTTAAGGAGGTGCTCCGCAGGCGCACTACTGGGCTTGAGATCGTCGGTCACTTTTGTCAGACTAGCGTAGTACTGTACAAAAAAGATATGATCTAGCAGAGAAAAAGGAGTGGCCCGATCTATGATGCGAATAAACCTGGTGCGTCTCACCCTCATGGCGGCGGTGGCCGCGACGTCTTCAAGCGCAACGGCCCAATCGCTCGACTTCGACGTTTATAAGACGCGCGTCGAGCCGATCTTTTCCAAACATCGCGAGGGGCACGCGCGTTGCGTGGTGTGTCACTCGGCTTCAAACAACGCGTTCAAGCTGCAGGAGTGGAAGCCCGACACCACGGCCTACACGGAAGAACAATCGCGCTTGAACTTTCAGATGATTTCGAAGCTGGTGAACAAAACGGATCCGGAAAAGAGCATCCTGCTGCTGCATCCCTTGTCCAAGGACGCCGGCGGGCACGAGTTCCACAGCGGCGGCCGCCAGTTCCCGTCCAAGGACGACCCAGACTGGAAAACGATCGAGGCGTGGGTCAAAGGGGCGAAGTAGCCGGCGATTTAGATTTGGCGCAGCCGGCTCCTTGTAGGGCTCTGCGTTATGGCGTCTTTCGCGCGGCGGCCGGCGGCGTCTTGTCGAGCCAGCGGGACATGACCCCGGCGATTTCCAGGTTGTTCTTTTCGAGCATCATCATGTGGCCGTTTCCGTGGATGCCAACGTCGGCGAGCTTAATCCACGTGGGATGGACGCCCGCCTGCTCCAGGAATTTGACGGTGCAGTGATCGTAGGGCGCGTGATACGAAGCTTCCGATGTCACGATCAGAATCGGGAGCTTCTGCAGATTCAGGAGTTGGCGCGCGGGCGACGCCTGCATCCAGCAGCGGTCCAGGTCCGGCCCATCCGCCTTGTCCTGCTGAATTATGGCGAGATCCGACGCTTTCGCAGCCGGGGGCGAATAGGATAGGGGATCGGCAGTGACTCCCCAGGGGCGTCCCAAGTTCTGGGTGTAGCGGGACCAGACCGGCGCCTGCAGGGTCGTTCCTCCGCCCGTTTCGACGTCGAAAAACGGGGGGCCGCTAGGCTCCACGGCGAGAATCGCCTTTACTAAATCCGGCCGCGCATCCGCGACGGGCCAGCCAAAGGACCCGGATTGGGAGTGGGTCAGCAGGATCGCGGGACCGATCTTTTCGAGCAGCGCCACAATCGCATCGCGATTCAATTCCTGCTGCAGCGTGAAATCCTGGATGGAAGGCAATTGCGAGGCGTAGAACTGGTCGAAGACCGGATCGCCAGGCGCACCTTGGCCCGGCCACTGCGTGTGCAGGTGCGCCTGCGGCCAGAGCTTATAACGTTCGGGCGCAACGAAGAACCGTTCGACGCTCTCGGGATTCGGAGGCCGCGCAGAACCGTACAGATCGCTTTGGTACGGCGCCCTGCCGCGCCCAGGCTGATCGACCACATAGACGACGTAACCTTGCCGCAGGAAGAATTGAGCCCAACCCTCTCGGCCGTCGGGCGTTCCGGTGAAGTTGGTCCCGGACTGGCCGCCGCCGTGGACCATTACGATCGGCCAAGGGTGCGTACGCTTGCCGGGAACCTGAAACTCGGCGTAGAGCTGGCCGCTCATGACGCGCTGGTTGTTGACGGTCGAATATTTGCCCCCCGCGAAGACGTAGCCCTGGCGGGCTATCGATAGAGGCTCGTGATGATCGGGGGCCTGGGCGCTCACTCCGAGAATGAGCGCAAAGCTCAAGAGGAAGAAAATGACCCGGCCTTGCCGCATGAATAGTTGCCTCGCTCTGGAGCCCGGCGGAAAGGAACTCTCAGCACACCTGTACTGCGGGAGCGCCCTTGCCGATTCAATTCGACCAAGGCACTCGACCACTTGGATCGACGAGAAAACTTACGGGAGGATCGCGGTAATGTTCCGCTTGGGGACCTGACCCACAGGAATCTTCGCGACCTCGCGCCTGGCCGCAATATCCACCACCGACACGGAGTCGGACGCGGCGCAGGCCACATAGGCGAACTTGCCATCGGGCGTGAGCGTCACCCAATCCGGCGACTTTCCGACTTCCACTGCGCCCAGCAGCTTCAGATCTGGAAGGGAATAGATGTAGACCGAGCTGTTCAGGCGGCTGTCGACCACCAGCGTCTTCTGGTCGGAAGTAACCGCCATGCCGTGCGACTCGCTTCCGCCGAACATATACTTGGCCTTGCCTGCGGGCAGGTCCGGCAGCGCGATCCGGTTGACTTCCTTGCGCGTCGCGAAATCCACGATGGCAAAGCCGTTGAAATCGGAAAGCTGGACCAGAATCCATTTCGTCGATCCGTCCGGATTGGTGGTGAACGTCATGGGGCGAACGCCTGCGTCCATCGTCAGGGACCAGTCCACTGTCTCGGTGGCTTGATTAATCACTGTGATCACATGCGCCTGAACGGAGCCCGATACCACCCACTTCCCGTCGGGCGTCACGTACGTATTGTGGACCGCGCCTTTTACAGGGATGGTCTTGACCTTCTCCTGGGACGCGGTGTCGATCACGTCGACCGCGCCGGGCGCCCGCGCAATGGAGACGTACACGCGCTTGCCATCCTTGCTGATGGCGATATTGTTCGGATGAGCCGTCAGGGGAATACTGCGCGTCACCTTCAAAGTCTTCATGTCCACGACATCGAGGGTGCTGTTCGCTTCGTTGCTGACGTATAAACGGCTTCCATCAGGAGCCGCAGCAGCGCCGTGGTTCACCTCGATGCCCTTGATGATGCCCACTACCTTATTGCTCGAGGGATCGATGAGGGAGACGTCGTCTCCGGCGCTGTTGGTCTGGACGATGCGAACGCTGGCCGCGCCGAGCGGCAGCGAAAGGAGCAGAACGAGGGACCATTTCATGGCAGCAAGCCTCCTTGGAATCAACGGGCCTAGCTTACTCAAATGGGCGGCGTAAAGTCAAGCGGCGGTGGCATCCCGCAAGGGGCGCTCGATGGGACGACCCGATGTTATACTCACGGAGTGCGGGGCCTGCGTCTGGGCGATATCATCGACGACTGGTGCGTGAAGTGCCGCCGCCTGACCAACCACGCGATTGTTTCGCTAGTGGAGGCTGACCCGGCCAAGGTCCGCTGCCGTAGCTGTTATAGCGACCACAACTACCTGCGCGAAGTACAACCTCCCTCCAAGAAAGAACTGAAACGAATGGCCGAGGCGGAGCTTTCCGGGGCAGCGGTGGAGACCGGGGGCTCCCTCGAAAAAGCTGGGGGCACCCGTAAGAGGACCGCGTAACGCCCGCAATCCCAAAGATCTACGATTCCGGCGTCGCTTCGCCGGCCGTAAAGTAAGCGCAATCGGGATGCTGGAACACCAACGCGCTAACGCTCGCTTCCGGGTCCATCATGAAACCTTCCGTCAGTTGCACGCCGATTTCCTCGGGGCGTAGCAGCTTCCACAATCCTTGCTGGTCTTCAAGGTTTGGGCACGCGGGATAGCCGAAGCTGTAGCGCTTGCCGCGATAGCGCGACGTGAACCGTTCCTGCATGGTGAGCGCGGCGGCGTCCGGAAAGCCCCAATCCTCCCGCATGCGGCGATGGAGCCATTCGGCGCAGCCTTCGGCGGATTCGATGGCAAGGGCCTGAATGGCGTGCGCCGTGAAGTACTCGCCGCGCTGTTTGGCTTCCTCGGAATGCGTCCGGACGCATTCTCCCGCCGTGACGACGAACAGTCCGATATGGTCGCGCTGCCCATTCACCGGATCGAGGATGTAATCGCTAAGGCACAAGCCTCCCGACATCGGCTGACGCCCGAACCGGAAAATGTGCATGGGTTCGGCCGCGCCCGGAGCGAACAGATGGACGGCGTTCTCGCGGCGTTCCGCCTCGAAGAATTGCCATACGGCACGGATTTTCATCCACCCGGCCACCTGCTCTTTGACGCGCTCCACGTCGCGAAAAAGCTCCATCGCCTTGGGATCGCGCTCGGCCAGCGCCTTCTCGAAATTGCCCTTGAAGCCGAGGTGCCGCCCGTAGAGCATAAAGGGATTGATGTAACCCCAGATTTCGGGGAGGTTCGGAACGGCGCGCACGCGCCGATCCAGATACGGAGCCGGCGGAATCGGAATATCCGTGCGCACCTTCGGGCTGCGGGCCGTGCTGGTGTTCACCGCCGGAGCCGCTTCGGGAATGCCCGCCCCGGCGGTCGCGAAGATATGCGTACTGATGACGGTTTCCCGCTGTGCCGGGTCCATCAATTCGTTCATGATGCGCAGTCCGGTCATGGCATCCTTGGCATAAAACGTGGCCGCGCCGTAGGCCGGGCCGATGCGGGTGATGGTGAACTTTTCCGAAAGCGCCGCGCCGCCTACCAGCAGCGGAACGCTCACGCCGCTGTCACGGAAATCCGAGGCGGTCGTCACCATTTGATGCGCGCTCTTCACCAGCAATCCCGATAGGCCGATCGCGTCGGGCTGATGCTGCCGCCAGGCCTGGATCAGGTCCTCCGGCGGTACCTTGATGCCCAGGTTGATCACCCGGTAGCCGTTGTTGGAAAAAATGATTTCGACCAGGTTCTTGCCGATGTCGTGGACGTCGCCTTTCACGGTGGCCAGCACGACCTTGCCGCGGGTGGCCGATTCCGCCTTTTCCATGAACGGCTCGAGATACGCCACGGCCGCCTTCATCGCCTCGGCCGATTGCAGCACCTCCGCGACGATCAACTCGTTGTTGTTGAACAGCCGCCCGACCTCGGTCATGCCGGTCATCAGCGGACCGTTGATGATTTCGAGCGGTGAAACGCCTTCCTGGCGCTTCCGTTCGAGGTCGGCGATCAGGCCGTCCTTGGTGCCTTCGATAATGTAGTTCGCCAACCGATCGTCAAGGGGAAGTTCGGCGGCCTTTTTCTTCTCTTTCTTGCCGGCCTTGCGAAAATAGTCGGAGATCGCCGCGATGTGGAACTGATTGATCGCAATCTTCTCCTCACGGGTCTGCTCGCGCCAATCTTCCGGGGCGAGCAGCATCGCATTGTCCGAATACGCCGGCGGCCGGTTGAACAGCAGATTCTCCGCGAACTGCCGCTCCTCGGCCGGAATCGACGCGAAGCGTTCCAGCTTCTGCGCATTCACGATCGCGAGATCGAGGCCGGCTCTCGTGGCGTAATACAGAAACACCGAGTTGACCACTTCGCGCGCCTCCGCCGGCAGGCCGAAAGAGATATTGGAAACGCCCAGAATGGTCTTGACGTAAGGAATGTTCTGTTTTACGAGGCGAATGGCCTCGATGGTCTCGACGGCGCCGCCAATGTAGTTTTCGTCGCCGGTCGCGCAGGGAAACACCAGCGGATCGATGATGATGTTCTCCGGTGCGATGCCGTACTTCTCTGTCAGTAGCTGGACGGACCGCTGCGCCACGGCCAGTTTGCGCTCGCGCGTGAAGGCTTGCGCCTGCAGCTTGTCTTCGTCGATGGTTCCCACGACCAGAGCCGCGCCGTAGGATTTGGCGATCGGGCAGATACGCTCGAATTTCTCTTCGCCGTCCTCCAGGTTGATGGAATTGATGATGCTCTTGCCCTGACACCAGGCCAGCGCGCGCTCGACGGCGCGTGGGTCGGTAGTGTCGACCATCACGGGAGCCTTGATCTTCGGCATCAGCTTCGCGTAGAACGGATCGATATCCTGGAGTTCCTCGCGATCCGAAGTTTGCAGGCACACGTCCACGATGTGCGCGCCGTTGCGCACCTGCCAGCGGGCGATCTCGCTGGCTTCTTCCCATTTCTCTTCGGCGATCATGTGCTTGAAGAGCCGCGAGCCGATGACATTGGTCCGCTCCCCGACAATTAGTGGGCGATTGCTGTCCTCGGCTTCCACGAGATCGATGCCGGAATAATAAGCGCGGTGCGACGGTGGATTCACGACGTGCGGCGGGCGGCCCTCGGCGATTGCGGCGATCGCCCGGATGTGATCTGGAGTTGTACCGCAGCAGCCGCCGACGATGTTCAGCCATCCGCGCTCGATGAATTTTCCAAGCTGTTTTGCCAGCGATTCGGGTGTTTCCAGGTACTTGTCTTCCTCGTTGGGAAGGCCTGCGTTCGGATAACAGGAAATTCGGGTCGACGCCATCTCGGCAAGCGTCCGAATGTGATCCGTCATCAGGTCGGGACCCGTAGCGCAGTTCAGGCCGATGGACAGCAAGTCGGCATGCGCCAGCGACGCGTAAAAAGCGTCGACGGTCTGGCCGGCCAGCATCGCGCCCCAGCGTTCGATGGTCCCGGAGACCATCAAAGGAATGCGCTCGTCGAGCTCGCGCTCCAGTTGCTTCACCGCCAGCACGCCCGCTTTCACGTTCCGCGTGTCGAAGCCCGTTTCCAGCAATAGAATGTCGGCCCCGCCTTCGATCAGTCCCTTGGCCTGGGCGTAATAGCTATCGCTCAACTGCTGGAGCGTGACGTCGCCGCGCAGCGTGATGGATTTGGTCGTCGGCCCAAGCGCGCCGGCCACAAAACGAGGCTTGGCGGCAGTCGAAAATTCGTCCGCGGCCCGGCGTGCCAGTTGCGCCGCCAACACATTAATTTCATGGGTTTTGTCGGCGAGTTCGAACTCCGCCAGCACGATTGGCGAGCCTTGGAAGCTATTGGTCTCTACGATATCGGCCCCGGCGGCAAGATACGCCCGGTGGATGTCCGCGATCCAATCCGGCCGGGTGCGGCACAGGTTCTCGTTGCAGTTTTCGAGTTGAGGGCCCCCAAAATCCTCGGCCGTGGGGTGGCGCTCCTGCAGCATGGTGCCCATCGCGCCATCCAAGATAAGGATGCGCGCGGCGAGGGCGTCGTGTAGTTGTTGGCGGCGCAGGGTGTCCATGTTCAAGCCTACGGGTTCAAGCCTATGTTTCCCCGATGCGGAAGCAAGCTTAAGAGGTCCTATATTCATCGTAGCGTGAACCGCAAGGCGCCTCCTGATCGCGAGTCGCTCAGCCGCCCCTCGGCTGATGTTTTTGAGACAATGACGCCGGCCTCAGAACACCCCGCCGTGTTCTTGTTTGTTATTCATTCGATGGGAGATCTCGTGCGCTTGGCCGTGCCGATCACCTTGACACCTCCGACCCTGAGGAGTACCATCGAGAGTTTGAGTCGGACATTGAAGTACCCTGCATAAAATCGCATTCATCGAGGATATACAGCCCATGAGACAAATCAACCTAGCCATCATCGGAACCGGGTGGTGCGGCGGCATCCGGGCCGCGGCTTCGGCGAACAGTCCATGGGTGAAGGACCTTCACATCGCCGAAATCAAGCCGGAGCGTCTGAAAGAAGTCGCCGAAATGACCAATCCGGCGACGGCGCTGACCGATTATCGTCCGTTGCTCGAAGACAAGTCCATCGAGGCCGTGATGATCTCGACCACGCCTGAGCCGACGCACTATCCCATCGCCAAGGAAGCTCTCCAGGCCGGCAAGCACGTGTTTTTGGAAAAACCGATCGCCATGGAGATGTGGGAGGCCGATGAGCTGATCGCGCTTTCCAGGCAAAAAGGCCTCTCTTTCACGATCGGCTACTCGCAGCGGTTCAATCCCAAGTTCGCCTACGTGAAGCGCTCCATCGAGGACGGCACCATCGGTGAGCCGGTTAGCGCACTGGTCAGTCGCCACATCACGCGCAACCTCGGCAAGAAGATTGGCGGCCGCGTGAAGCTGTCACCGGCGGCGATGGAGGCGACGCACGACATCGATTTCGTGCTGTGGTGCCTGGCCCCGCGCAGGCCGATTCGCGTCTACGCCCAGGAAGTCAGGAAGATTATGCGCGGCCAGTACAACGTGCCGGATTGCGTGTGGATCGTGGTCACCATGGACGACGGCGCGGCCTTTACCATCGGCGCGGGCTGGGTGCTGCCGCCGGCCTATCCGAATTTCGCCTCGACCTGGATCGAGTTCGTGGGAACCGAAGGCGCGGTGATGGTGGACGATACGCATCGGGACGTGTACGCCACCACCATGCAGAAGGGCATTCAGTTTCCGATCTCCTCGATGCCGGGCGAGTTCGTGAATCATACCTACGCGGGTCCCATGGAAAGGGAAACACTGCACTTCCTGGAATGCATTGCGCTGGGCCGGCAACCACTGGTGACCGGCGAGCAGGCCCGTATGGCCATGCAGGTTTATCAGGCCGCCGACGTTTCGGTGGAAACCAATAAACCTGTTGAGTTGGTGCACGACGCCGTTCCGCAGCTCGCCTGACGTCTTCGGAATCGGGAGAGAATTTGGCCTTAGACCGCACAGCCATCTCCGAACGCGCCGTTGGACAAGCGGCTCCAGATTCCATAACTTCCAAACCGACCAAAACGCGCTGGTGGATCCTGCTGCTGATCAGCATCATGTATCTGATCTGCTACATGGACCGCAGCAACATCTCGATCGCCGCCCCGGAAATCGCCAAGGAGTTCGGCCTGAGCAAGGGCGCGATGGGATTGGTGCTGGCCGCCTTCACTTGGGCGTACGCGCTGGGACAGGTGCCGGCCGGATGGTTCGGGGATCGTTTCGGTCCGAAGAAAGTCCTGACCGTCATTATGTCGTGGTGGTCGGTGGCGGCGATTGCCACCGGCGCGGCGTTGGGGATGACGTCGCTGTTCAGCGCGCGTTTTCTGTTGGGATTGGGTGAAGCTGGGGCTTTCCCGGTGGCCAGCCGAGGCATGCAGACATGGTTCGCGCGCTCCGAGCGCGGGCGCATCCAGGGCATCACGCATTTCTTCAGCCGATTTGCCGTCGCCATTACGCCATTTGTTGCCGGAAGCATCCTGCTCGCTTTCGGATGGCGCTGGATTTTCTATATTTTCGGATGCCTGGGCGTTCTCTGGGCGATCGTCTTCTTCACCATCTATCGCGACCATCCCGAAGATCACAAGCACGTGAACCAGGCGGAACTGGCGCAAATCCGCGGACTGAACGCCGATGGAACAACGAAGGCGCTTAACCGCGCGCGCCCGGTGACTCCCTGGAAGAACATCCTGGGATCGCCGAACATGTGGTTCATCGCGGTGGGCTACGGATGTTTCTTCTTCGGCTCGAATTTTTATCTGACCTGGTATCCCACGTATCTCCGCGAGTATCGGCATTTATCGATCAAGTCGCTGGGACTGTTAGGATCACTGCCGCTGTTTCTCGGCATGACGGGCGACGTGGTGGGGGGCTGGCTCACCGACACAATTTATCATCGCACCGGAAACGCGAGGCTCGCCCGGCGCGCCGTCGCCGCTCCGTCATTTATTCTGGCGGGAGCGTTCATCATCCCCGCAGCGCTGACCGGCGATACCGTAATCTCGATTCTGTGCCTGGCGGCTTCGTTCTTTTCGCTCGAAATGGTGATTGGTCCCGCGTGGGCCGTTCCTATGGACGTGGGCGGGCAGTTCAGCGGCACCGTCACCGGAATCATGAATATGATCGGCGCGTTTGCCGCCTCCCTGACAGCACTGATTTATGGCTATCTTTTCGGCAAGGGTTTGTGGGTGGCGCCGTTCCTGGTATCGGCGGGAGTGATGGCGTTAGGGGCGATGATCTGGACCTTCCTGATCAATCCGGAAAAATCGGTGGTCGAGGCGCGCGCCAAGGCATAGGTTTCGAAAGAGTCGTACGAGTTTGTGTTCTTCGAGGTGGAGTCATGAGCGGGTATAATGGAAAAGATCGAATGTCCAAGTTGAGTTCCTTCTCCCTGTGGATTGCCGCGCTCGCGATCCCGCTCACCGTTACCATCCCCGCGGCCCAGGCCCAAGGCAAATGGACGGATCTAGCCCCCATTCCCGAGCCTCACGAAGAAGTAATCGGCCAACCGGCTAATGGCAAGATGTACGTGTTCGCGGGACTTGTTTCCGCGCCCATCTGGCTGCCGGTCGGCATGGTGTGGGAATTCGATCCTGCAACGAATGTATGGACCAAGCGCAAGCCCATGGCGACGCCGGCTCACCACCTGGCGCTCACCGAGCGCAACGGGAAGATCTACGTGTTCGGCGGTTTCACCGAGGGCAAAGTTTTGAATAACCTGGCCGCCTGGACGCCCATCAATAACGCCTACGAATACGATCCGGCGGCGGATTCGTGGAAGGCGCTGGCTCCCATGCCCACCAAACGCGGCGCGGCCGTCGCCGCCGCGGTCGGCGACAAGATTTACGTGATCGGCGGAGCAACGACCGCGCCGGGCGCGACGAATCCCTCCATCCATCCCGCGATTCCGCAGCGGGTCCTGAATCTGGTGGAAGAATACGATATCAAGACCAACGAGTGGCGCGAGAGGGCGGCCATGCCGACCCCGCGCAACCACACCACGGCGGGCGTTGTGAACGGTAAGGTTTATGTGATCGGCGGGCGCATCGGCGCAGCCTTTATCGGAGCGTCCTCCAACCTGGGCAACGTGGAAGCCTACGATCCTGCAACCGACACCTGGAGCGCGTCACTGGCGAAAATGCCCACGGCGCGCAGCGGACTTACGTCCGGTGTTTATCAGGGAAGAATTTACGTGGCCGGTGGCGAATGGCAGAACGCGGAGCAGCAGACGACCTACCGTGTGTTTGAGGCCTACGATCCGGCAACGAATTCGTGGTCGGTGATGCCGCCCATGGTGCTGGCACGTCATGGAGTGGCCGGCGGGGTGATCGGGAAAAGATTTTATGCAATCAGCGGCGACGTCCAGTCCTCCGGAACGGGACTGCCGGTGTCCACCGCCGCCGTCGCGGCATTCGAGTTCGATAAGTAAGGCCGCTCGCGATACGCTGCCGCGAGGCAGGCGTCGAGCATGGCAGTTTTAAGCTTCCTGCGCAGGTTTTAGTCGCGTCCGGAAGTTTCGTTCGCGCGTTTTCGTTTCATTTCGTTTCAATGGACTGGTAAGCCCGTGCTGCTTAGAACCGCGGGTTGGGGAGAACGCCGGTTCGCGGTACACGTCGAGTCAAGCGGTTTTTTGGGCGGCCAGCAATTTAATTCCTCAGGGAGACAACGGAGCACATGAGCTACAACCTAGATACTTATTTCATTCGGCATCCGCATGAGTACGACCCCAAGCGGTTATACAGCCAGAACAATGCGGATTGGCAGTATCGCGTCGACCACGACCGCATGCGGCAGGAGCGCCTCGCGAAGCTGCAGGCGCAGTTGAAGGCCCGCGACATCGGTGCGATGGTGGTCTACGCGGGCGCCAATGTGCGCTACGCGACGGGTTCCTATCAGGGCAACTGGAAGTACAACATCAACATCCGCTACGCTGTGGTGCCCGCGCAGGGCGGCCCGGTTCTGTTTGAAACCGCCGGATCGGATTTCCACTGCGCCCACATCGATCTTCCGTGGCTCGGCAACAACAACATCCGTCCCGCGATGACCTGGCAGTGGGCCGAAGGCGCCGTTCCGCACATGGTGGGTAAGATGGTCGGCGGCATCGTGGACGTGCTCAAGGAGCACAATCTGATGAAGGAACGTGTGGCCATCGACAACCTCGACATGGCCGCCCTCCGCGGCTTCCAGGAAGCCGGCGTCAACATCGTCGACGGTTGGCCGGTCATCTCGGCTGCCCGCGTGATCAAGACCCGCGACGAAATCGAATTGCTGAAGATGGCCTCTTCTATTGGCGACGCCGCCATGTGGAAGATCAAGCACGAGTGGCTGAAGCCGGGCGTGCGCGAGCGCGAAATCGAAGCGAAGGTGCACGAGTTCATGCTCGAGCGCGGATGCGAGATCATCTACGACATCATCGTCGCCTCCGGCGGCAACACCAGCCCCTATCGCCGCTGGGCCACCGACAAGATGATCCGCCAGGGCGATCTGGTGATCGTCGACATCAACGCCGTTGGACCTGGCGGTTACTTCATCGACTTCGTCCGCAATTTCAAGTGCGCGGGCAAGATGACGCAGCAGGAAATCGACCTGTACAAGGAAGTTTACGACTCCATGTATGCCGGTATCGAACAGCTGAAACCGGGTAACACGACCGCCGACGTTGTCTCGAAATTCCCCGAGTACGACGACGACGTTTACGGCACCTGCACGCTGCAGCAGTTCGCGCATTCCATCGGTCTCACGCTCTACGAAGGCATGTGGATGTCCCGCGGTTACTCCCTCAAATACCCGGCCGAGATCAAGGAGAACATGTACTTCGCCATCGAGACCTTCGCCGGTCATCCGCGACTGCGCCAGACCTCGCGCCTGGAAGAGAACGTGCTGGTGAGCAAGGACGGGCCAGTGGTCTTTACACAGATGGAACACATGGAAGAGACCGGCTGCAAGTGGGAGCCGACGCACGGCATTTACGCGCCCGTAAAGGTCACGGCTGAGGATGTGACGGTGGTGCCGGAAGATATCACATGGGTAAAAAAGTAATCGCCGTTACCGATTCTCCGTTTCCGAATCTGGACGCCGCGCGCAAGGCGGTTTCGATGATCGGCGGCGAATTGGTACAAGCCAAGGCAGGCACACCGGAAGCGATCCTCGAAGTCGCCCGCGACGCCGATGCCATTTTGACTACCTATGCCAAGGTCACGACCGATGTGGTCAAAGCCCTGACCAAGTGCAAGATCATCGCGCGCTTCGGCATCGGCGTGGACAACGTCGATATCGAGATGGCCACCAAGAAGGGCATCGTGGTCACCAAGGTTCCCGATTACTGCATCGACGAGGTTTCGGATCACGCGATGGCGCTGCTGCTGGCCGTCGTGCGCAAGATTCCGTACTCGAACAAACTGGTGCAGGCCGGGCGCTGGGAAATGCCGGCGGTGGCGCCGATCTCGCGGCTGCGCGGACGGACGCTCGGTCTCGTCGGCTTCGGCCGCATCCCGCAACTGGTCGCTCCGAAGGCGCAGTCGTTCGGAATGAAGGTGATCACCCACGATCCATTCGTTCCCCACGAAGTCTTGGCCAAAGCCGGAGTTCGGCACGCGGAATTCGAGGAATTGGTAAAGACCTCGGATTTTATCTCGCTGCACTGCCCGCTGATGCCGGAGACCCGGCACATCATGAACGCCAAGGTTTTCGCCATGATGAAGCCGTCGGCTTATCTGGTGAATACCGGACGCGGCCCGCTGGTGGACGAAGCGGCGCTGGCCGCGGCGCTGGACAAAGGGCAACTCGCGGGCGCGGCGCTCGACGTGGTGGAGAAGGAACCGCCCACCGGTTCGCCGATTTTGGGCCGCGACAACGTCGTCCTGACGCCCCACACCGCTTTCTATTCCGAAGAGGCGCTCCTCGATCTGCAGATCAAGGCAGCCGAGGAAGTTGTGCGCGTGCTCTCCGGCGAGGCCCCCAAGAATCCCGTGAACCCCGAAGCCCTCAAGGCGGCGGGATCGTAAGAACTTTAAAGTAGGAAGGAATCAAAACAATGTCTCAACAAGAACCCTGGAAGCAAGATAAATGGTTTGTCAGCCCGTGGAATTTCGCGCCGGAAGTGCTCGCTCAATTGCATTTCCCCAAGCAGGTGAAATTCCACGACGTCACGCTGCGCGACGGCGAGCAGCAGGCGGGAGTCATCTTCACCAAGGACGACAAGCTGCGCATCGCCGAGGGCCTGGCGGAAGCGGGCGTGCACCGCATCGAAGCCGGGATGCCGGTGGTATCGCCGGCGGACGCGGCCGCGATCAAGGAGATCGTCAAGCGCAAATTGGGTCCCCAGATCTTCGCGTTTTCCCGCTGCATGGTGGACGACGTGAAGCGCGCCGTGGATTGCGGCGTTTCCGGCATCGTGATGGAAGTTCCCTCGAGCCCGCACATCATCGAATACGCCTACAAATGGCCTCTGCAGAAGGCCATCGATCTCTCGATTGAGTCCACCGCTTACGCCAAGTCGCAGGGCCTCGAAGTGGTGTTCTTCCCGATCGATTTCTCGCGGTCCGATATGAAGTGGGTGCTGGATTTGATCACGCGCGTCGCCACTGAGGGACATATGGATGCCCTAGCGCTGGTCGACACCTTCGGCGTCGTGTCCCCGCACGCGATGCCGTACCTGGTGCGGGAAGTCAAAAAGCGCATCAATAAGCGTCTGGAGGCGCACTTCCACATGGACGTCGGCATGGGCATCGCCAACACCGTGCTGGCCGTTGCGGAAGGCGTCGAGGTCATCCAATCGACTGTGCTAGGCCTCGGGGAGCGCGCGGGCAATGTGCCGATGGAGGAGACCGCCATGGCTTTGCTGACGCTTTACGGCGTCGACACCGGCATCAAGCACGACAAGTTGTACGGTCTGGCCAAGCTGGTCGAGAAGCTCTCCGGCCACAAGGTTCCCACGAGCCGGCCGGTGGTCGGCGACCGCCTGTTCCACGTCGAAAGCGGCATCATCGCCAGCTGGTGGATGAACTGCGGCGCAGACCGGCCGACCGAGCTGTTCCCATATCACTGGGACGTGGTCGGCCAACCCGCACCGAAGATCGTCATCGGCAAAGGCAGCGGAATCGATTCGATCAAAGCACGCTTGAAGGCGATGGGCCTCTCCTTCACCGAGGAAGAAGCCATGAAGGTGGTGATGGCCGTGAAGGAGCACTCCATGGCGACTAAAGATCTTCTTACCGATGAGGAGTTCAACCAAGTGGTGAAGGCCACGCTGCCGCAAGCTGTCGGCGCGGCGTAACGTAAGAAAAAAAGCGGACAGACTTACTCTGTCCCAGTAGGAAAATCCAATGATTTTGCAAAACTCAGAAGCCGTGGACAGAGCGGTCTGTCCCCTTTTTCGGAGATGAGGGTATCGAGAAATGGTTGAGTATCCTCATTTTCCTCTCCCTTCATGAAGGCGATCGTCCTGCGAGCCCCGGGTCGACTGGGGCTCGATTCGTTAGATCGGCCCGAGCCAGGCCCGAATCGCGTTTTGGTCCGCGTGACGCACTCGGGCATCTGCGGAACCGACCTCGGCATTTTCAGCGGCCGCATTCCCGTGAAGTATCCGCTCGTGATGGGTCACGAGATAGCCGGTGAAGTCATCGAAGGCGGCGATGCGCTCCCGGCGGGCACACGCGTCCTGATCGATCCCGCGTTCAACTGCGGGACTTGCTTTGTTTGCAAGGAAGGCCTATTCAACCTGTGTCCGAACGGCGGGTTGATCGGGCGCGATACCGATGGCGGCTTCGCCGAATATCTCGCCGTGCCGCGCAAGCTGGTGTTTCCCCTCTCTGACACAATCGAGAATAAAAATGCCCCGCTGCTGCAGGTCCTGACGACTTGCGTGCACGGCCAGCGGCGCATCAGGATTCGTCCCGGCGATACCGTGGTCGTGCTGGGCTTGGGCGTAGGCGGACAACTCCATGCGCAACTCGCGAAGGCGGCCGGAGCGCGTGTGATCGGCGTCGCCCGCAGCGTCTGGAAACGAGGCTTAGCGAAAAAACTCGGCGCGGACCTGACGCTCGAAAGCGACGCGAAAACCGTCGCCCGCGTGAAGGAAGCCACGGATGGCCGCGGGGCGGACGTCGTGATCGAATGCACGGGAAAGCTTCCGGTCTTGAGCGACGGGATTGCCATGGCGCGTCCAGGCGCGACGCTGCTGCTGTTCGGCATCATGTCGGCCAAGGAAGGCGCGCTGCCTTTCTACGATCTCTATTTCAAGGAGCTGACCGTGCACAACGGCCGCGCGGCCACGGGCGCCGATTTTCCGCCGACTCTGGCGCTCGCCGCCGCAGGAAAGGTGCAGCTCGATCCGCTGATCACGCATCGCCTCCCGATCACGGAAGCGGACGCCTCCATGAAGATGCTCGAGTCGGACGTAGACGGGCGGATGAAGATCATCCTCGATAACGCGTGGTAGGCTCGCCAGGCGGATCTCCGCCTATCGCGCGGCCGACTTCTGTCGCCAGCCGTCGACGGAAAGTCCGTTCAGCTCACTCCGATTCGCGAGCAGGAAGTAGTAAATGAAGCAGTAGATCAACTGCAGCCCCGCGACGTTCCAATCCTGCGCAAGATTGGTGCCGAAGACCAAGCCGGCGAGCACGAGGCTCCCCGCAATCAGCGAAAATCGCGTGAATAAGCCAAGTGCCAGCAGCGCACCGAGCGTTGTCTCCACCGGTGGCAGCACCGAGGCGAAAGTCGGCAGAAAACTAGCCGGGATCAGCGGCGTCTTCTCGAAATAATGATTCAAGTACGCCAGAAACGCCGCGTGACCAGCTAGGAGGCGGGTGACGCCGTGAATCATGATGTTCAAACCGAAGGAAAGGCGCAGAATCGCGTAGGCGATGGTCGCGTCGGAACCGGGCCGCGATTGCGGCGAGGCGCTGGCTTGGACGGATTCGGCTGCCCTCGCGGCGCTAGCGGATTCGGACATGGAACCTCCTATCGGGCGTAGACATTTTACGAACAGGGATTATTATGACTGAACGCGGGGCGTTTTGCAGAAGGGCGCGGTCGCGCGGGCAGATTCACTTGCTATGACAAAGGGCGCGGTCGCGCCCTAAGCCCGTACGTAGGTCGCGCGCTATTCTAGATAGAGTTTGCCCACCGCCTCGAATCCGCGGATCATCCCCGAAATCGCCGAGCGAACCCGCCGCAAGATCACGCGGCACCTGGTGCCGTTCCTGTTTCTGCTGTACATCATTTCGTACCTGGACCGCGTGAATCTGGGCTATGCGGCGCTGGACATGATGCGCGAGCTGAAGTTCTCGAACGAAATCTTCGGCATCGGCGCGGGCATTTTCTTCGTCGGCTATTTTCTGATCGAGATTCCGGCGACGGTGGTCGTGGAGGTGTGGAGCGCCCGCAAGTGGATCGCGCGGATCATGATCACTTGGGGCGTGCTCGCATCGATGACTGGGTTGGTGCAATCGGCGCGTCAGCTCTACTGGGCGCGATTTTTCCTCGGCCTGGCGGAAGCGGGGTTTTTCCCCGGCATGATCGTCTATCTGACGCACTGGTTCCGTGCCAGGGATCGCGCGCGGGCCGTGGCGCTGTTCATGACCGCTATCCCGATTTCGCAGCTCATCGGCGCTCCGGTGTCGGGCTTGCTGATGCGCGTCCACTGGCAGGGATTGTCCGGCTGGCGCTGGCTGCTGATCCTGGAAGGCGTGCCCGCAATCGTCTTCGGCGTCGTCACGATTTTCTACCTGACCGATTGGCCCCGTGACGCTCGCTGGCTGGAAAAAGACGAACGCGATTGGATCACGGACGAGCTGGAGCGCGAGAAGCAAGCCAAGCGAGCGGTGAGATCCCTGACCGTATGGCGAGCGTTGCGCAATCCCGACGTCGTCAAGCTGACGCTCGCCGCTTTCTGCGGCCTGACGTCCATTTATGGCTTCGGATTCTGGCTGCCTAAGATCGTGCAGCGCCTCTCTGGCCTCAGCACACTTCAAGTCACGTTGATTTCCGGCATCCCTTACCTGCTAGCTTTCCCCGCCATGGTGTTGAACGGCTGGCATTCCGACCGCACCGGCGAGCGCCGCTGGCACACGGCGTTGGCCTTGGCGATCGGCGGAGTCTTGTTAGTCGCGAGCACCGCGTTCAGCGGCAACCTGTTTGTCTCGATTCTTTTGTTTTCGCTGGCTGCTATGGCGTCGCACAGTTATATCCCCGTATTCTGGCAGCTTCCGACCGGTTTCCTGACGGAGGAGGCGGCGGCGGCCTGCATCGGCATGATCAATTCGTTTGGGAACTTGGGCGGATTCGCCGGACCCTACGTGATCGGATTTTTGACCGACCGCACGGGCGGATACGGCGCGGGGATCGCGTATCTTGGCTGTATGGGAGTGGCTGGAGCGGCGCTAGTATTATCCGTGAGCGCAGCCGGGTCACGGCTCACACAAAGTAAGGACCACAGGAGCGACACATGAGCGTCGAAGAAGAACTGCAGGAACACACCGAGCACGCCCGCGACCCATTTGACAAGCGTGTCGCCGGCACCATGGCAATTTTAGCTGCGGCGCTGGCGGTCACATCGGTGATGGGGCATCTGGCGACCACCGAGGAGATCGTCAACCAGGAGCGCGCCTCCGATCAGTGGGCATACTATCAGGCGAAGACCATCCGCCGCTACGAGTCCGAGATCGCGCGCGACGTGCTGGCGTCGCAGCCGGCTAAAATGGCCGAATACGAAAAGAACGCCGCGCGCTACACCAAAGAGGGCGAGGATATCCAGAAGGAGGCCCAGGCGCTGGAGGCAGAAAGCCACCTGAAGGGGCAGCAGGCCGTTCGCTTCGAATTCGGTGAGGTGTTTCTGGAAGTGGCGATCGTTCTGGCGTCACTCGCCATTCTCACCAAACTGAAGCCGGTATGGTGGGTCGCGATCGCGGTGGGCGCCGGTGGCGTGGTGGTCGCGACGACGGTGACGTTGATCAAATAAGCGCACGGCCCGGGTTACTCCTGTAAACAAAAAGGGCGGCAAGTCATCGCGACCGTCGCCCATTCGTTCGATTGCACCGCTTCTACTTGCGCCGAGCGATGTTGGCTTCGGAACAGAGTTCCATCACCTGTAGAAACTTCTGGTATTCGCCCTGGCCGACGATGAACGGATTCGGCCCGCCCTTCTTCCGGGACAGCAGCTCATCCAGCATGGTCGGCAGCGGATACATCAGCGGGTGATTCTGCATGATCGAGTCCACTTTCGCTTTCTTGGTTTCCTGCTCGAACTTCTGGACCGATTTCAGATACGTGGCGAGCCCGTCGTCGGAGATAGGACCGGGCGTGAGAATCGTTCCGCCGTAGATCGCGGCCATGTGCGGCTTACCGTTGTCCTTGATCGGGAAGATGTATCCCATGGATCCGGGAGTGTGTCCGGGAATCGCGACCGGCATGAGTTTCAAGTCGCCCAGCACGATCGGCTCGCCTTCCTTCACGTCCGCATCGTGCTTGGGCAGCGCGACGGGAGGCCCCTTCTTCTGCCCGGCTGGGGGATGCTCCATCATGTCCCAATCGGCGGTTGCAATGTATACCTTAGAACCGAAGTGTTCCTGGAAATAGGGCGATCCGCCGAAGTGATCGGCGTGGCCGTGGCCCATGACGATGATCTTCACGTCGGCGGGATTCAGGCCGAGCTTCTGGAAGCCTGGCAAGAGCTGGGATTCGGTCTGATTCGCCGACAGGGAATCGAACATCAACAGTCCGGCCGACGTCTTGAAGACATACGCGGCCGTTCCGGCGTTCCCGATGATATAGACGCCATCGAAAATCTCGGTGGCAGGAATGACGGGATCGTCGGCACGATTGGCGCGCGGCGCTTCGCAGAAGAAATGCTCCTCCTCGGCCCACTTCGTTCCCCCGGCCTTCTTGGCTTTCTCGATCAGGGCCTTGACTTCCGGAGAATCGGGCTCGGCCGGCGCACCGGGAGGTGCCTGCGCCAGCAGCGCGCACGGCATCATCGCAGCCGCGAACAGGCCCGCAAATTTCTTGAATGTCATAGGTTGATTCCTCTTTAGTCCTATACCTTGCCAGCGACGGCGGGCGCATGGAACGATGTGTGCTTGAGATTCCGCCACGACGAGGCCGATTCCTCGGCCCACTGATTGTAGGTCCGCGCGGCCAAGCGTGTCAACGCGCTTATAAAGAGGGCTGTCAACGCGGCCAAGGAGAGCTGCCAAACGCAGGTACGAGGCTTCCGTCACCACACCCGGCACGCCGGACGCCGCACCATCGGCTGGCCGTCCGAGCATCCAAACGCCTTCTGAAATTCCGGCATGTTGGAAACCACACCGTTGACGCGGTAATTGCCCGGCGAATGCGGATCGGTCTGGGCGCGCAGCCGGGAGAACTCCGGCCGGCGCGCTTCGCACCACACCTGCGCGAAACCGAGAAAGAACCGCTGACCGGCTGTGAACCCGTCGCGCGGAGCCGGCTCCTGGCCGCCGAGATGATCCGTCAGCGCCATGTACGCGAGCCGGACGCCGCCGTTATCCGCCGTGTTTTCCCCGAGCGTCAGCTTTCCGTTGATCTTGACATCGTCGAGGACCGTGAAGCCACCGTATTCGTCCACCAGGCACGCCGCGCGCTGGTCGAAAGCTTTCGCGTCGGCGGGCGTCCACCAGTCGCGCAAGTTGCCCTTCACGTCGTACTGGCGGCCTTCGTCGTCGAACGCGTGGGTTAGCTCGTGGCCGATCACCGCTCCGATGGCGCCGTAGTTGACGGCGTCGTCCATCGAGTTGTCGTAGAAGGGCGGCTGCAGGATGCCGGCCGGGAAGTTGATGTTGTTCTGCTGCGGCTCGTAGTAGGCGTTCACGGTTGGCTGGCTCATTTCCCATTCCTTCTTGTCGACGGGCTTGCCGATCTTCGCCAGCTCGCGCTGCACTTCATAGATGTTGGTCCGCTCCATGTTGCCGAAAGCGTCGTCCCGCGCGACGTTCACGGTGTCGTAGGTCTTCCATTTCTCCACTGTGCCGATCTTGTTCAGGACGCCGTGCAATTTCAGCTCGGCCTGCTGCTTGGTCTTGGCGGTCATCCACTCGAGCGAGCGGAGATCATTCGCCATGGCCTTTTCGATCTCACCGACCATCTGCTGCGTGCGCCGCATGCCTTCCTCCCCGAGGGTGGTTTCGACGAAACGGCGTCCTAGGGCGTCGGGGAGCTGGCCGTCGGTCTGATCCACACACCGCTTCCAGCGCGGTCGCATTTCCTTGGCGCCCTGCATCGTTTTGCCGTAGAAGTTGAAGGCTTCCTCCTCGAACGCCGCCGGAAGAACCTGCGAGGATTCGTGCGCGACGTTCCACGCGAGATAGGCCTTCAGATCCTCGACGCTGGTTTTTGCGATTACGGAGTCCACCGACTTCAGAAAATCCGGCACGTCCACGTTCAGGCGCTGGATCCTGGGGGCGCCGATTCCCTGGAAGAATTTGGCCCAGCCAAAACTCGGCGTGGCCGATTCTACGTCGCGCAGCATCATGATGTGGTACAGCTTTTCCGGGTCGCGGCGCGCCACCCGATCCAGCGACCCCTTAGCCAGTTCGGTTTCGATTGCCAGCACGGCTTGCGCGCGCCGGGCGGCTTCCCCCGTGGCGACGCCCATCAACTCGAACATCTTTTGTACGTGTGCGAGGTATTGACGGCGCAGCTCGGCCGATTTCTCGTCGGTTTTCAGATAGTAGTCGCGGTCGGGAAGCCCCAGGCCGCCCTGGTCCAGATCTGCGATCATCTGCGAGGAATTCTTGGCGTCCTGCGTAGGCCCGAAGCGGAAAAACGGACTCGCTCCCGCGCGGTACAACTGGACCATTACGTCCGTAACGGCGGCCCGGTCCTGGATCGCCGCGATGCGCTCCAGATCGGCCTTCAGGGGAGCCGTCCCCCTGGCATTGATGGCGCCCTCATCCATGCAGGCGGCGTAATAATCGCCGATTTTCTGGTCAATCGAGTTGCGGCCGGCTGAGGTCGCCGAGGCCTTTTCCAGAATCTGCCGCAGGATTTCCCGGTTGCGTTCTTGTAACGCGTCGAAACGCCCCCACCGGGATTGATCCGCCGGAATCGGGTTGGCGGCGATCCAACCGCCGCAAGCGTATTGATAGAAATCGACACAAGCGTTGGCGGAGCGGTCGATCGCGGTAGGGTCGAAGCCCGGGGCCTTCTGGGCAAAGGCGGCGGAGGCGGCGAGGCCAAGGGTAACGAGGGCAGTTCGCATGATTCCATTGTAGGACCGCAAGCGGCCCGCCTCGTACTTGCCAAGGCTACAAAACAATGCAATCGCCGCCCGTCTTTCGCCCGTCTTCATCGTCCCACACTTACATCGAAATAGACTGCCCAAACGCCCACCGACCTTCTCCGAACCACTCATCGCGACGAGTACCGACGTTGCCATCGCCCTGCGCTTGGTTCTACGCTTCGCCCTGCCGGGCGCGAAGCAGTACGGCGACTTCCCTCTTTTTATTGCGCTGGTGGTCGGTGGAATCCGGCTGGTCTTAACGCGGTTTCTCGAGCCCCTGGGCGTTTCCATAGCCGTGTACGCTGATCGGATTTCAAATCGAAAGTTCTGCGTGCTTCGCGCGAATTGGCTCGACGAACTATCCCGCGCGATTCATTCTGGAGTTCGAACTCGCGGTCGCGATGTTGAGGATGCCACTGAATGAACGTCGTGAGATTATGTGAAGATGGCAGATGAAGTAGAAGGGATCGATAAAAAATGACAATGCCGTTCCTGCGGATTCGCAATGCGCCGATACGGTTGTGCGTCGCAATGTTCGTGTTGGGGCTGCCAGGATGCTTCTTGGCGTCCGGGCAGGAACACGGCGGGCATGTTCGCGAGGTCCACGGAGTTCCGGGGGGAGTGCCGGATTTTTGCGCCGGTCCAACCGCCGTTTCCGCGGCAAGCGGGGCGTGGTCGGACACAGCGACTTGGGCCTCCGGGAAGATTCCCGGCGAAGGCGACCGGGTGCTGATTCGCGCTGGCGACGCTGTTACATACGATGTCGCGAGCGGCGCCAACATTAGTTGCCTCGAAGTCCACGGGAAGCTCAGCTTTCGGACGGATCGCGACACACGGCTCAAGACAGCGAACATCATGGTACAAGAAACAGGCGTCTTGGAAGTCGGCACTCCGTCGAATCCGGTTGCCGCCGGTGCGCTCGCGGAGATCGTCATCGCCGATCGAATAGTCGACCGAAAGCTCGATCCAGCCGAGCTTGGGAACGGAATCGAGGCGCTCGGGAAAGTGACGATGAGCGGCGCGGTGAAGCTCCCGACGTTTGTTCGGCTGGCGCAGGAACCCTTGGCCGGTCAGAAGACGATGGTCACGGAACAGGCTGCCGAAACATGGCGTGCCGGAGACCAAATCGTGATTGCCGATACCCGGCAGCTTCGCGAGAGCGAACGAGGAGACAACTACCGCGCACAGGATGAAAAGCTCGAGATCGCGTCCATCTCCGGCAATCGGATCAACCTCACATCCGCGCTCAAATACGATCACATGGGCGCCCGCGATGCCGACGGCAAGCTCGAATTCCTGCCGCATGTCGGCAACCTGAGCCGCAATGTCGTGGTGCGCTCCGAGAATCCATCGGGCACGCGTGGGCACATGATCTTCATGTCCCATGCGGATGTCGATCTGCGCTACGTGGAAGTTCGCGAGATGGGCCGCACGAAGTTGGGCGTCCTGGATAATACCGACTTCGACGCGCAAAACCGGGTCACACGCCTCGGCACGAAT
The DNA here is from genome assembly GCA_035934795.1 of Bryobacteraceae bacterium. GTDB lineage: Bacteria > Acidobacteriota > Terriglobia > Bryobacterales > Bryobacteraceae > Palsa-187. The sequence continues at coordinate 102,988 of DASYXM010000016.1, forward strand.
CAGATTGGACGTTACGGCATTCATTTCCATCACTACTTCGGCCCGAAGCAGCCGCCCCCGAACGGTTATCAGTTCACGGTGATCGGAGTGTCGATCGACGGCGCGCCTAAGTGGGGAATCACGGTGCATAACAGCCACTATGGGCTGATCCAGGACGACGTGGTTTACAACACCAAGGGTGCTGGCATAGTCACCGAGGACGGCACCGAGAGCTTCAACGTGTTCGATCACAATTTCTCGGTGCGCTCGCAAGGCTCGGGCGAGTTCGCCCCGGCCAGCGGCTACGCCGGCGCGGGGCCGGACCCAGGCGGGGAAGGCTCCGGTTTCTGGTTCCGCGGTCCAAACAATTACATCCGCAATAATGTTGCGGCGAACGGCGACGTATTTGGCTTCGACCTCGCCGCAGGATCGCTGGGGAAGATACGAATTCCGAAGTTCAAAGGCGCGGACATGGCTGACGATCGGGAGACCGCCGAAATCGACACGACGGGCGCAAAGGTGCTGGAGTTCTCCAATAACGAGGCGTATGGGACGATTCAGACCGGTGTCGCTTTCGGATGGAATGGGGAGATCTCGAACTTCCGGACGTGGAATCCTTCGCGGCATGGGGTGACGGCGACGCCGGCGGATACACTTACCGTTGAAAATTTGACCGTGCGCGGGGATAAGACGGTGCTCGCTGACGCATTAGAAAGTCCGACCGGGGTGTGGATCGCAAACTACATCGCGAAAAGCGTGACGATAGAGAACGCCGATATTCAGGGCATGCGCGCCGGGATCGCAAGTCCTTTTTTCCGCGCGGACCAGCGCGCCGAGCCAGGCCGCGGCGACGGCTCGGTGAAGATCGAGAACGGGCGCTTCCGCGACTACGTAGGCGTCGTGGTCGCGACCGCGTATACCACAAGCCGCGTGAACGGCCGGCCGTTGAAGCGCGCGGTGGTGCGCGATTCGTTATTTGAACCGCTCGGTGGAGTGCGTTTATTCGAGGCGAATCCTCCGGCATCGGTTTCCATGAACTACAGGATGGCGCCGGACGATCCGGAGCCTCGTGATCCCGTCGAGGTGTACGGTTTCAACAAACAGGCCGGCGACGATTTCAAGGTTTACTATTCCCTCGATCCGAATCCCAAACTCTCACCCTGCAAAGACACGCGGCAGGGAATTGGCGGGTGGGTGTGCAAGTAGCGGTAGACGGCGGCTGGGAAGCGCGCTAAACGAGGACTTCTCGGCTGGAGCGGGCGGGATGATCTTCCGGATATTCACCTTTACTCCGGAGTTGCGCCTTTCAGCCACGGTCCAACTTTGTATTCCGCGCCGCCACTCACGTCAAATGAGAGATCCCACACAAGCCTGACACTTGACAATCCGTCTGGGAAGATATTCTATAAGGCCTATGGCCACGCTCTGATCTGAAGCAGCGCGTTCCAGCCCATGTTTCGCTGACACCAAGGTTTTCGACGTGAAGCACAAATTTGAATTCGTCTGGTTGGCAGTTTTTTCGTGGCTCCCGCTACTGCCAGCGCCCGCTTTCGCGCATCATTCCGTGACAGCGGAATTCGATCCCAGCAAAGAATTCACGGTCACCGGTGTTCTGAAGCACGTAGATTGGACGAACCCCCATATATATGTTTGGGTGGAAGCGAAGGATAGCGATGGCAAATTGACGACGTGGTCGTTCGAAGGCAATCCTCCCGGGCTTTTGCATAGAGCCGGAGTGGCAAAGGATGTCTTCAAAGTGGGCGAGACTGTTACGGTTACCGCGATGCCCGCCAACGACGGAACGAAAAACCTGGGATTCGGCAAAGTTTACAGGTATGCCGACGGTCATGAGATCCGGCTGAGCATCGCCCGCGAGTAGAGCGATTTTGATTATGAAATCCCGCCTCCGGCTGCGAATTTCCTGCGCGACAATTTTGCTGTCGATATTGCCGGTCGCGATCGTCCCCGCCGTTGCTCAAAACACCGCCGTCGCTCAAAATAGCCCGGGCGGCAAGCCGGGCGTCGTTATCACTAACGACGAACTTCAGAAACTATACGCGGATCTCCCGATCGCAAAACTCGGCACACCGCACTCAGCGGACTCGCATCCGGACTTGTCCGGAGTTTGGATCAATCCTTTTCCCGCGACCTCCGAGAAGAGCGAGAACGGCACCGTCAGCTTCGACATTGGCGGAGCCCGAACGTCCGTCAGATATCCTTTGCCGAGCGTGCCTTCCTACAAGCCCGAGTATGCGGCCAAGGTCAAGGCGATTGTCGACAGCCAGATCGGCGCCAGCACACCTTTGGATCCGCAGTACGATTGCAAGCCCATGGGTGTTCCCCGCGCGTCCATGAACGCCATTCAGATCGTGCAGACTCCCAAGTTGATCGTGATCCTCTATGAATCCAACTTCATCGGCCAGACGTTTCGCATTATTTACACCGACGGGCGGCCCCATCCGAAGGATCTCGATAGCTCCTTCCTGGGCGACTCCATCGGCCACTGGGAGGGCGAGACGCTGGTGGTCGATGTCACGGGCCTCAACGACGAAACCTGGCTGGGCGGAGGGCAGGGGCACACGGAACCGCCCGCATTCGGCGAAAAATTCGGCCATCAGATCGTCGAAAAGTTCGCGATCCTTCACAGCGACCAGGAACACGTCATCGAGCGGTACAACCGCCACGGCAATCTGCTCACCTACGAAGCCACGGTGGAAGACTCGGTGATGTTCACGGAACCGTGGGTACTGACTCCCCGGCATTGGTTCCTGGGCGGCCCGGAGGACCGGCTGCTGGAAAGCTCTTGTGAGTCACGGGACAAGAGCCACATCGTCCCGCGAACTCCATAAGGAATTCACGTCGATGACGCGCCACTGGATTTCGGTTTTTGGTCTGTTCGTGTTTGCCCGGTTGCCTATGCTGGCGCAGCAGCCACAGCCGGATTGGGAGAAAGTTCAGATCAAGCTGGAGAAGCTCGACGATCGCGTCTATCTGGTACAAGGCTTCGGCGGAAACATCGGCGCCTACGTCGGCGACGACGGTATCGTTTTGATCGACGCGGAACAGGTACAGCTGGGGCCGAAAATCGAAGCGGCTCTGAAGACCGTTTCACAAGCGCCGGTGAAGTACGTTCTGAACACGCACTGGCATGGAGATCACACGGGCGGCAACGCGTATTTCGGAAAGAGCGCCGTCATTATCGCCCAGGACGAGGTGCGAAAGACGATGCAAACCGAGCCTGACCGCCTGGGGCGCATTACGAACCTGCCCGTCTCCGTTCCCGTCCTCACCTTTTCGGATCAGTTCACGCTGCACATGCAGGGCGGCGATATTCACGCAGTCTCTTTCCCGAAGGGGCACACCTCGAGCGACACAATCGTCTTCATGCCGGGAGGAAAGGTCGTCGATACCGGAGACGTCTTTACGAACTTTCTTCCCGCCAATTTCCCGGCGGTCGATTTTGAAAACGACGGCAGCGGCGGCGTGCAAGGAGTCCGCGCCGCCTGCGAGTATCTGTTATCCCATACGGCGGGCGATGTGAAAATCATCCCGGGGCATGGGAACCTGGCCACCCAAGCCGATTTGAGGAAATATCTCGACGTGCTCAACGGTACGGTCAGCGCGATTCAGGCCGGGATCGATCACGGCAAGAGTCTGGAACAACTCCAGCGGGACAAGGTCCTCGACAAATGGTCATACATCGGCGAAGGTCCCAAAGCGAACAACTATATCGAGCGCATCTACAAAAGTTTGACTGCCAAATCCAGTCGCGAACAGTAGCGTCTCTTCGGGGCGATCCTGCGTCGGGGGCGTTTAGATAATCTTGATCCACTCCCGAAATAGTTCCGCCCAAGAGACCTGAGCGCGCTTGAAGAGGACGTCAGCCTGCTTGAAGGAAACTTGTCGCGTGTTAACGCCTGTCTTCTGATTCTTGGCGTGGAAGGCCGAAGCGTGCTTAGGAGGCGACCGCTCTATCCATCTGAGCTACGTCCCCGCACCTGAGTTGATTCTAGCAATAGGCGTCCGTGGTCACTTCTTGGGAGCGTCATTTCCTGGGTGCATCGTTGGCCTTTTCGCGCTTCAACGCATACGGGAGCAGGATAGCCAGGAACTTTTTCGCTGGGTACGCTTTCATGCGCTTTAAGCCTCGCACAAGCGACGTGTACGGGACGATCAGATCGCCCCCCTCCACAGGAGACCGCAGCCAGAATGCTCCCACCACCCCGGGAATTTTGAGCCGCCTGAGCTCGTAGTCCGCGGCCCGCACCTGTGGGAGTTCCTCGACGTGACGAACTTCCTGGAAAGCCTGTTGCACATAATGACCATGCACCAGGCTGGTCATCACCGGCCGCTGGTCTCGCCGCGGTTCGCCCACCGTGGCCGATATCGAGGGTCCTCCGACCGTTCCCGCGTAGAATCGCCAGCCTGTGTGCATCGCCTTGGAGAGATCGCCGCCGCTTGCGATATCGGCGAGCTGCAGGACGTACAGGCGTTCCGGCAAGGCCTCCGGGAGTCCCGCGGGAGATCGGTCTATTTCGATCATCTCTTGCATCCCCATGCGGTACGCTTTCCACGTCGGTTTCGAGGGGTTCGGTCTAAGCAGCGGCACGCTTCCTCTTTCGTCCGCGCGGCGCTTCGTTCTCGACCGGATACGTATTCGTCCACCGGCCGCCCGCATATTGGTAATTCGATCGGAATTCATGATACCGCCAGGTCGAGTTTCCATAGAAAGAATCTTCCACGTACAGCCACTGGCCGCCTCGGGTGGACTCACGGCATCCGGAGATGAGCACGAAGTGCCCGGACGTTGCGCGGCCCCATTGAATTCGCACGCAGACCGGGCGGCCCGCCAGGATTTCCTTTTGAATCCGGCGAAACGTCAAGGGGCCTTTCGTGGGGCGCCCCGCGGACCGGCCGACGATGCGTAGCGCGCGATCCAGATACCATGCCTGATTGCAGACCGCGGCGAGACGCTTGTTCATGGGGCGGGAACAACATGCCTGGGCGCCGAGTTTCTCCTTCTTCGCCGTGATCCGCGCCATGATGCTCGCGAGCTTGCATTGGCACCACGAGGAGTCCGCGTTGAAATGCTGGCTTACGCTCGCCGCCACCGCCGCCCAGCACCAGTCGCTGTGCAGTTGTGCCTGCATTTTGAACGCGAGGGTCGGCATGGTCTGGAGTTCCTCAAGCTGGTGAGCGCGGCCTCTCTGGAAGCGGAGCACCAGGGCCGCACTGCGATCGGCCCGCGAATTTCATACATGCGGGATCGCGGCACGGCCCTGGTTGCGTAACACCCTGGCTAAATCGAAAAAACCCTATCGGTCGATGGGATCGTTTGGCCCGCCACCGGTTGACTTCTTGGTCTTCTTCTTGGGTGCGGCCTTTTTTTTGCTCGCTTTCGCTTTCTTCTTTGCCATGGTTTCTCCTAGTGGGAATTGAACTGCTGGGGGTCTTCGCCTCATCGAATCTGACGAGACGTTAACAGCTGTTGAAAGCGTGGATCCTTGCGCTGATCCGCCGCATCGGGCCACCGGCTGAAATCCTCGACGACTCCGCTGGATGCCGCATTTAACACGCGAATGAGGCCGTCCCACTCGCCCAGCGCCGCATACGTAGCCGCCGCCATCCACTGCGTATCCGAATTGTTCGGAGAGAGCCGCAGGGCTTGTGCGATCTCGGAGTCCGCCCGGCTGCGATCCCCTAACCGTGCGCATAAGTACGCCAGCACGGACCGGACATAACCGCTGCGCGGATTTTGCGCCATCTCCTTTTCCGCCGTCACCAATCCCTTTCGATTGGCAGCGGCCGATTCCGCAGGACGATTCGTCCGGCGGTAGCAAATCGCGAGGTTCATCCAGGAAAGGTACCGGTTCGGATTCAGACGGAGCGCCTCCAGAAAATTGGGGATCGCCTCGGGCTCCCTCCGTTGGTACATCAAGGTAACCCCTAGCCCATCCAACGCGGGCTCTGTTTCTTTGAGAGAAATCGCGAAGCGGAACTCGCGCTCGGCCTCTGCGAACTTGCCGAGGTTGGTCTGTACCACGCCCAGGACACGATGCGCTTCGGGCTCCTTGGGCGCGAGCTGGGCGACTTTCTGCAGGTACGGCATCGCTTCGCTGTACGCGGCCCGGTTAAAAAAGTAAGCGCCTAAATCCTGATAATTGACATACTGTTCCGGGTCCACCCGAACGGCTTCCTGGTAAGCCGCCAGCGCCTCGTCCATTTGGCTGTTCCGTTCGTACACTTGACCCAGGCGGCGGTGGGCGTCACCGTTGGCCGGATCCAGTTCGATGGCTCGACGGTATTCGGCCGCGGCCAATTCGTAGTAGCCTGCATCGGCCGTCAGGACGCCGGCGATTCGATGCACCGGGGCAAGATCCGGATTCCTGAGCTGGGCGTCGCGTACCGCCGCAGTGGTGCGGTCGCGCCACGTCTGGTCTCGGGTGATCGAGTACTTCTGCCAGTCCGCCTCCGCCAGCGCGGCATAGGTCAGCGGCGAATCGGGGTCGGCGCGAACGGCCTGCTCAATCAGCGCGAGTCCGGCATCGGTGCTTTCATCTCTCCGCAGCAAGGCCAGCCCCTTCCGATAATCTCCGCGGGCGGCCGCGTTCACGGCGCCGTTCTGCCCGAGCGGCGGCAAACGAAACGTCCAGCTTGCCAAACCCGCCAATGCGACGCCCGCGTATTTCAGTTCGGCCGGAGTGTAAGAAGCGTCCCATTCACGCATCGTCGTCTTCGAACGCGCGTCGGAGACGACCGCATGAAGATCGATACGATCCTTGTTGTAGGTGAATCGCGCGCTCAGTGCGTGCGAGGCCCCCACCACCGCGCGGGCCTGATCCGGCGTGGTAACGCGATCGCGAACAGCATCGCGCAAAGGGATGAAGACAAATTTTGTGTGCGGGGTGCCCTGCACCTGGGCAAGCCGGCCGGCCGCGTCGCGCATCACGGCGTTGGCAGCCGGGGCGATATCGGAAGACGCCGCAAAGGGCAGCAGCGCCAGTTGCACGGTTTCCGCGGGCGCGGTGGCGCGTAAATAAGTGACGGCTGCGGCGGCCACCGCGAGCACCAGCGCGGCGGCCACGCCCAGCATCCAGCGTTGCGATCTTGGCCTGAGCGCCGCGGAAAGCTCGTCGGCGGTCTTGAACCGCCGCTGAGGATCGGGATCGAGGCACCGCGAGAGGATTCCATCCCAGCGGGCGTCCACGGGCGCGGGCTTTCGCGCGAGGCGATGCTCCCAGGTGCGTTCAAGGCTGACGGTGGACGCGACCGAAGCCAGCGGCTTGGTATAGGGCCGGCGTCCCGACACCAGCTCGTAGAGAATTACGCCCAGCGCATAAATATCGGAGAGTTCGCTCGCCCGCTCGCCGCGCCATAGCTCCGGCGCCATGTAATCGGGCGTGCCACCCCGCGTGACGGACGGCTTGTTTTGGGATGCTGTATGCGGCCTCCGCGCCAGCCCGAAATCGGTGACGACGGCACGGATACCGCCGCCGGGATCTGGCGTCAGAATCACGTTGCTGCTCTTGAGATCGCCGTGGACAACGTGATGGCGGTGGGCGGCTGCGACCGCATCGCAAAGTTGCAGCGCGATGGCGCGAGCCTGTTCCCGCGGCAGGGGTCCGTTGGCCAGACGGGCCGCCAGAGTGTCTCCTTCCAAAAACTCCATGGTCAGGAAATCCACTTCGCCGTGCGCGGTGGCGGCGGTGTGGATCTCAAATGTCCTGCAGATGTTGGGATGGCTGATTTCGCTGGCGTGGCGGACTTCGGGAGAAAGACGCCGCCTGAAGCCGGCCTGCGCGCACTTGATCGCGATACGCCGGTCCAGCTTTTCGTCGAAGGCTTCGTAGACCACGCCCATCCCGCCGCGGGCTACTTCGCGCACGATACGGAAGCGGCCGTCGAGCATTTGCCCCGGCTCGAGGGCCGGTTCGGCGGCGGGCGGAGGGAGCAGCGGATCCAGCAGGAAGCCGTGCATGCGGTCCTCCCACTGGACGTAGTGCCAGGCGCGGCCGAAAAGCTCGTTGTCGCCGGCGCACGCGCTCTTGAGATACGCTTCGCGCTCCTCGGGCGGTTGATCGAGCGCCAGATCGACCAGCGTCATGACGACTTCGTCGTCGTTCGAACGTGTGCTAGACCCCGCCTCGGATCGTATCATTGCTGGATTAGATTGCCGGATCAGGGCGTCCCCGCGCCCGCGGTTCCCTGGTTTGATCCACTTCGGCCCGATCCACGTTGCTCGAAGAGCCATTGGCGGACGTCGCGCCACATCCGCTGCATGGTGCGCAGCTTGAGTCCGAGAACTTCCGCCGCCTCGTCGTCGGTGAGGCCCAGGAAATATTTCACCTCCACCAGGCTGCACCACTCCGGATTGGTTTGGGCCAGCTCGTCGAGGAGCCCATCAATGGTCAGCGCGATATCGATCTTGGCGCTATCGGCCGGCAGCAGGTGTTCAATTCCTTCCAGCGCGACAAACTCAGCGGCGGGCCGCCCGCGCGCGTAGTCGATCAGGTACCTGCGCATGGCCCTGGCCGCTATAGCGAAGAAATGCTGCCGGTTCTGCCAATCGCGATCCTTGGCCGCCACCAGGCGGAAATAGATCTGATCCACCAGTTCGGTGGCCTGGAGCGTGTGGTCCTTGCGCTCCCGCCTCATCAGGTAATGGGCGATGCGGCGCAGGTCGGGCGCAACGCGCTCAAAAAGCTGGTTTTCCGCGGCACGGTTGCCGCCGCGCCACTCGTGCAGCAAAGCGGTGATGTCTCCAGCTTGCTCCAGCATAGTCACCGGCAATCGATGGGCAATTATACCGCAACCGTTGGGGTGGCGGACTCTTTCGAGAAGCGTCGCTGTCTCTTTCGAAGCTGAACAAAAAGGCCGACCGGCCGGAAGAAGTCCGTTCAGCGCTTGCCCGTTCGGAGGAGACGACAGTAGCGGCCTCGCGCCTTACTGTCGTCGGGGCAAGCGGACCCTCTCGCACTTGTCTACCAACGCTTCAGGCCCTTCGCGGCGATGTCGCGCCGATAGTGCATGCCTTCAAAGTGAATCTTCTCCACGGCGGCGTAGGTGTTACGAATTGCAGAGGGCAGATCGGCGCCGGAGGCGGTGGCCCCCAGGACGCGGCCTCCGGAAGTCTCGAGTCCGCGCGACGTGCGCTTCGTGCCTGCATGAAAAACCTGCGCGCCGCAGGCCCCGATGCCGGTAATGACGTCGCCCGTCCGTGGCTGGCCGGGATATCCGGCGGCCGCCAGGACCACGCAGACGGAAGGCTCGGATTTCCAGGCGAGCGATGTCCCGAGAAGGTTTCCATTCGCGGCGCGAAACAATGTGTCAGCGAAACCGTCGGCGAGCCTATGCATCAGCGGCTGGGCTTCGGGGTCGCCGAGACGAACATTGAATTCGATGACCTTGGGACCGCCGGCCGTCATCATGAGACCGGCGTAAAGAAATCCCGTGAACCCCGTCACGCGCACGGCGGGTTCGATAATCGTGTCCATGATGCGCTGGGTATCGGCCGAAGAAAGAATCCGCCCGTCGCAGTAGGCGCCCATCCCGCCGGTATTCGGGCCGGTGTCGCCGTCGAAGATGGTCTTGTGATCCTGCGTGGCTTCCAGAGCGACGATGTTGCGGCCATCGCTGATGACGATGAAGCTGACCTCTTCGCCTTGAAGGAACTCCTCGATCACGAGATGCGGGCCGAGGGTCTGAACGGCGGCCTCGGCCTCGTTGGAATCGTGCGCTATGATCACGCCCTTGCCGGCAGCCAAGCCGTCGGCCTTGACGACGACCGGATACGAGAACTGGCACAGAGCCTCCGTCGCGTCGTGGAACGAATTCGCCCGCAGGAAGCGGGCCGTGGGAATCCCGACGCGGCGCATGAATTCCTTGGCGTAGATTTTGCTCGACTCGAGCTGCGCCTGCTCCTTGGTGGGGCCAAAAATGCACATCCCGCGGGCGCGGAAACGGTCGACAAGACCATCGGCCAGCGGCGTCTCTGGGCCAACAACGGTAAGTTCCGCACCAACAGATTCCGCGACGGCCAGATAGTCGCTGCTATCGACCAACTGGGCGACCTCGGCAATTCCAGGATTGCCAGGCGTACCAAAAACCTGATGACCTTCGAGAGCGAGTCGCCAGGCCATGGCATGTTCGCGGCCTCCGCCGCCGATGACCAGAATTTTCATGGTGAAGTGCCAGTGTAGACCAGTTTTCCCGGTTTTATGCCGACTGTTACGGCAACCCCAAGCCACGCCGTGCCGAGTCGTTTTGAAACTGTTTGCGGAAATCAAGAAATGCTTTGACGTGTCGGCTAAACTGAAAAAGTACGTGGGGACTCGTTATCAAGTCGTCGTCGTGGGCGCCGGCCATGCCGGCTGCGAAGCGGCGCGTGCGTGCGCGCGGCTGGGCCTGCGAACGGCCATGATCACGATGAATGCCGATCTGATCGCGCAAATGTCCTGCAATCCGGCGATCGGCGGCATCGCAAAGGGTCACCTGGTGCGTGAGATCGATGCGCTCGGCGGCGTCATGGGCGAGCTTACGGACGCAGTCGGGATTCAGTTCCGCTTGCTCAACACCAGCCGCGGTCCCGCCGTGTGGTCTCCCCGCGCCCAGTGCGATAAAAAGCAGTACCGCCTGAAAATGCGCGAATGGTTGGAAAAAGAGCCGAATCTGCGGATCTTGCAGGCGGAAGTCGCACAACTGGTGCTTTCCGACCCGCCGTCCAGAACGGTTCGCGGCGTGGCTCTCCGTGACGGCCGCATCATCGAGGCGGATGCCGTGGTCGTCACCACGGGGACCTTCCTCAACGGGCTCGCGCACGTCGGCGAACAGAAGTATAGCTGTGGACGCAGCGGCGAGGCGGCGGCGAATCTTCTTGGCGAGCAACTTCGCAGCATCGGACTGAAATGGACCCGTCTCAAGACGGGAACTCCACCTCGACTGGACGGACGAAGCATCGATTGGTCGCGTTTTGAGGCTCAATTCGGGGATGTCGATCCGGTTATGTTCTCCTTTATTTCTAATAAGATAGAGAGAGAGCAGGTACCCTGTTATATCACTTATACGACCGCCGAGACGCATCAGATCATAAGGGAGAGTCTGTCGCGATCGCCACTCTATAGCGGCCAGATTCAAGGCATCGGGCCGCGCTATTGTCCTTCGCTCGAAGACAAGGTTGTGAAGTTCCCCGAGAAGTCCCGGCATCAGCTCTTTCTCGAACCCGAAGGTTTGGATACGCACGAGATCTATGTGAACGGCATGTCGACCAGCATGCCGATCGACGTGCAATCGCGGGTTCTGGCCTCGATCCCGGGGCTTGACGAAGCAGAAATGATTCGCCCAGGCTACGCGATCGAATATGACGCGATCGATGCCAGGGAGCTTAGCCCGAGCTTGGAAGTGAAATCGGTGAGGGGGCTCTTCTTAGCCGGCCAGATTAACGGTACGTCGGGTTACGAAGAGGCGGCCTGCCAAGGCCTGATCGCTGGCATAAATGCAGCGCGCTTTCTCCATAAACGTGCTCCCGTGGTAATCTCCCGGGCTGATGGTTACATCGGGATTCTCATCAGCGATCTGATTTCCAAAGGTGCCGACGAGCCATATCGGATGTTTACGTCCCGCGCAGAGTTCCGTCTGCACTTGAGAATCGACAATGCAGACGAACGCCTGACGCCGCTGGGCCGGGAAATCGGCTTGGTGGCGGATGATCGATGGGCGCTGTACCAGGCGAAGGACGGACAGAAGCGGCGGTTGCGCGCCTCTTTGGGCTCCAATCCATCGATGGGGGCGTGGCTGCGGAGGCCAGAGTCACGGCTTGCCTCGTTGGGTCTACCTGCAATCCTTGGGGAGCCTGTATACCGGGGTGTCGCGGAGACGGTGGAAACCGAGGTCAAGTATGCCGGCTATATTGCTCAGCAGGAACGCCAAATCGAGCATCTACGTTCGGCCGATCGGCGCACGATACCAGGTGAATTCGCCTATTCCGATATTCCAGGTCTGTCACGCGAGGTTCGCGAAAAACTCGAGCGGGTGCGCCCCCAGACTTTGGGCCAAGCGGGAAGGATCCCTGGCGTAACTCCCGCGGCGATGGTGGTGCTCGACATTTACCTCAGCATGGGTCGCTGACATAAAGGAACGGGGTGGACGATTTCAGAGATCAGTTGGCGGCAGAGTTCGCACCCTATCAGATTCTTTCAGAGGTGCAGATCGCGATTCTGGAGTCGCACTACGACCTGCTTTGCAAGTGGAATAAAAAGATCAATTTGTGCCGCTTCAAGGACCGGCGAGAGGCGGTTCAGTTTCATTATTGCGAGAGTCTCTTCCTCGGCCGCTTTCTGCCACCGGGACACCTACGAATTGCAGATGCCGGAGCAGGGGCCGGTTTCCCGGGTTTTCCCGTAGCCGTTCTCCGGTCGGACTGCGAGGTTGACTTGATAGAGTCCGATCAAAGGAAGGCTGCTTTTTTGCGGGAAGCGTGCCATAGCCTGCGGAATGTCCAAGTATTTGCGGGTCGTGCTGAGGATTGCACGAAGCGGTATGATTGGGTGATCTCTCGAGCGGTGCGGGCTGACGCGGTTCCTAAGTTTGGACTCGCCGCCAACGGCGGGTTGCTCACCAGCGAATCGGGCGATGCCCAGGTTCCTTGGGGTCACCATCGGTTTATTAAAGTGTTCCACGTGGAACTTTGATACGATTTCTCCTATGGGGAAGATCATCGCGATTACCAATCAAAAGGGTGGGGTCGGCAAGACGACGACCGCTATAAACTTGGGAGCGTCCCTGGCCGCTAACGACCTGACGGTCCTGGTTGTAGATTCGGATCCACAGGGTAACACAACAACTGGATTGGGCACTGAAAAAGGAGATGAGAATCTCACTCTTTACAATGCACTAATCCAAGGGGTGTCGGTCGAGGCCGTGATCGTGAAGACGCAGTGCGAGGGGCTCCAGCTGGTCCCGGCGGACAAGAATTTAGTTGGGGCCAATATTGATCTGGTCGAACGCGACAACCGGGAGTTCATCCTCAGTACCATCCTCGCACCCATTCGGGACAGGTATTCCTATATTCTGATTGATTGCCCTCCCGCCTTGGATCTCCTCACGTTGAACGCCCTCGTGGCAGCCGATTCGGTGCTCATCCCCATACAGTGTGAGTTTTTTGCGCTTGAGGGAATCTCACAACTTATTGATACCATTGAACGTATACGAGATTCCTTCTCGAAGGCCCTGCCTCTGGAGGGAATTTTGCTCACGATGTACGATGATCGAACTAATCTCGCTCGACAGGTTGCAGACGACCTGAGAGAGTTCTTCCAGGACGAAATTTTCACCACCGTGATACCCCGCAGCATCCGTCTGGCCGAAGCACCGAGCTACGGAAAACCAATCTTGATGTACGATCCTCGCTCCAAGGGCGCCGAGAGCTACATCAAGCTCGCCAAGGAGATCCTCGCGAATGACCAGCGTCACAGAGAAGCAACGCAGAGTGCTCGGTAAGGGCTTATCGACCTTACTGCCCCCTAGGCCAAGGGAGGCAGTGCAAGCCGCAGGCGCTGCCGCTATACCAGCGCCCGCACCGAAAAACGGATCCGCGTCTTTGCCGATTGACACGATTCATCCCAATCCTGTTCAGCCTCGCGTTGTCTTCCAGACTGACCGCCTGGAAGAACTAGCCGCATCGATTCGAGCCAACGGCATCATCCAGCCCCTGATTGTACGCTCGCACCACGGGTTGTATCAGCTCGTCGCCGGGGAACGTCGCTGGCGTGCCGCCAAACTGGCCGGTTTAACAGAAGTTCCGGTGGTCATCCAGGAAGTGGCTGAACCGCAGATGCTGGAGCTGGCGCTCATCGAGAACATCCAGCGCGAGGATCTCAACCCGATTGAAACCGCTCATGCGTACGAACGGCTTCGGCGCGAACTAGGGTTGTCGCAGGAAGAGATCGGGCGGCGCACCGGCAAGGATCGGGCCTCGATCGCGAATACGATTCGGCTCCTGAACCTGCCCCCGGAAGTTCAACTTCTGCTTGCCGAGCACCGCGTGTCGATGGGTCACGCACGGGCCATTCTCGGTCTTCGCTCCGCGGAGGAGCAGATCGAAATTGCCGAAAAGACCGCTGCCCAAGGACTTTCCGTGCGCCAAGTGGAGACTCTGGTGCAAGAACGCACGTCGGAGCGGTCGAAGGGCAAATCCGGATCTCGGCGCGAGATGCTTGTCGACCCTAACGTCAAAGCCGCTGTGGATCGGCTCGAACGCACGCTCGGAACCCGGGTGCGCATCGTGGAGTTGACTGAACAGCGGGGGCGTATGGAGATCGAATACTACTCACAGGCTGAACTTGACCGGATATTCGAGCGCATCGTGGGGGAAGCCTGAAATGGTGCCGGCGGTAGGAGTCGAACCTACGACCTACGGATTATGAGACCGTCGCTCTAACCACCTGAGCTACACCGGCGCACACACCAGCGTAGGCAGCGGGCGGGCATCGTGTCAAGTAAACGGATAAGTGCATCCTAAACTATTTTTCTAGGTACGCGAGAGGCCCTGGTCTACAATTTGGGATAGTGTCGTCGGCTGTCGAGTTCTTCGCCGTTTCGAAAAGCTACCCGATCTACGCTGCACCCGGCGATCGCTTGAAAGAACTGGCTACGTTCCACCGCCGCCGATACCATCGCGATTATTGGGCCCTTCGGGATCTTTCGTTTGACGTTCGCCGCGGCGAGACGTTTTGCATCGTCGGCGAAAACGGCTGCGGGAAGAGCACGCTCTTGCAGATTTGCGCCGGGATCTTGCAGCCAACGTCGGGAACCGTCGCCGTCTCCGGCCGCGTTGCCGCTCTCCTCGAACTCGGCGCCGGCTTTAATCCGGAGTTCACCGGCCGGCAGAACGTTCAGTTGAACGCGGCGATCCTGGGACTTTCGGCTGCACAAATCGATCGAAGGTTCCCGGAAATCGCGGAGTTCGCCGAAATTGGCGAATTTATCGATCAGCCCGTCAAGACGTATTCGAGCGGCATGGTGGTGCGCCTGGCCTTCGCGGTCGCGATCCATGTCGATCCTGAAATTCTGCTGGTGGACGAAGCCCTCTCGGTCGGCGATATCTATTTTCGCCAGCGCTGCCTGCGCAAGGTACATGAGCTGCGCTCGCGCGGCGTTACCATCTTGTTCGTTTCGCATGCCACAGCGGAAGTAAAGTCGCTGGGCGATCGGGCGCTGTGGCTGGATCACGGCGTCGCCAAGGCTCTGGGAGAAACGGACCTGGTGGTATCGCAGTATCTCGCAGCGATGGCGACCAAGGACGCGCACTATTACGAACAAGACGTTCTGCATCACCCTCCCACCGCTACGGCGCCGCCCGCGGAAATCGTCGAGGGAATCCCCCACGTGGATCGCCGTTCGGGCGACGGCCGCGCCCACGTCATCGGCATCGCGGTTTGCGACATCGCGGGCCGCCCGATCCACGTCGTTTCTCCGGATTCCACGGTGGTCGTCCGTATTAGCGTGCGCAGCAAAATGGCGCTCGATCAACCCATCGTTGGCGTGCTCTTCCGAAACGAGCTCGGTGTGGATTTCGCGGGCGCCAACACCACCAGTGAAGGCCTTCCGCTGCCGCCGCTCGCCGCCGGCGAAACATGCACTGTCGATTTCTACGTCGATATCCCGACCTTGTACTCGACTTCGCTTTCGTTCTCTCCGGCCGTTTCCGACGGTACGCTCGAGCGCTTCAGCATCTGCGATTTCATCGAAAACGCAGTAGTCCTCGAAATGTCTCCGCCGGAAGGCCCGCTGTACGGCCCGTTTCGCTTCCCGTGCCGCGTCCAGGTCAACACGCGGCTGGGCGCGGGAGCAGCCTCTTTGTGACCGAATTCACCGGCGAACGCGTCATTCCGGGCCACGTCGACGCGGACCTCTGGGCGGAGCATATTTCGCGCTACCGTTTCGCCGCGAGCATCGCCGCGCATCTCGGCTCGGTAGCGAACATTCTCGATGTCGGCTGCGGCGCCGGTTATGGGACGGCGGTGCTCGCGGAACATGCGCCTTCCGCCACCGGAATCGACATCGCTGCGGACGCCATCGCTTATGCGCGATCCAACTACACGCATCCTGGTTTGAGCTTTCTTCCAGGTTCTGCAACGGCGCTCCCGTTTTCGGACGCCGCGTTCGATCTCGTCACCGCCTTCGAAGTGATCGAACACCTGGCGGATTGGAAGGTTTTCCTCGCCGAAGCCCGGCGCGTGATGCGCTCCGGCGCGGTTTTCGTTGTTTCGACGCCAAACACGGCCTATTACGAGCAAACACGCGGCAAGCAAGGACCCAATCCCTATCACGTTCACGAATTCACCTTCGAAGAGTTCTCCGGGGCCCTAGGAGCCGTTTTTCCTTCCTGTACGATTGCGCTGCAGAACCACGTGGACGCATTTGCTTTTTACGATGCACAAACATCGCTTCCAGTGGACGGATTTCTCGAAACCACGGCTGGCACTCCATCCACTGCTCACTTTTTTGTGGCGATCTGCAGCTTCCGGCCTCTCGCTTCGCCGAGGAATTTCGTTTACGTACCGCAAGCCACAAACCTTCTGCGCGAACGCGAACATCACATCGCCCTGCTCCAGGACGAGCTCGGCGTAGCTCGTGCCGAGCGCGACGAAACCATCCGCCTTCTGGATGAGCAAATCCGTCACACGGAGGCGCAAAACCGCTGGGCGCTGCAACTGGAGCAGGAACTGAAACAAAAGTCCGCCGATTTGAAGACGGTCGTGGACGCTCTCGATACCGCCGAAAATACGGTCATCGAGCGAACCCTGTGGGCTCAAGGGCTTCAGGAAAAAATGGATCGGGTGCAGGTTTCGCGCTGGCTAAGACTGGGCCGGAAACTCGGGCTGGGTCCTAAGATCGACGACCATGGCTGATCTCTCGGGGCGTGGCGGGAGCGCTTCAGCGCGCATTCTGCGCGGATTTTTTCCGTTTCTGATCTCACCTTTTCTTCTCGCGCTGACTGCGGTATCGCTCGCGCTCTCCGATATCGCTGCAAAGTTCCGCCGATCGCCTCCTCCGAAAGACGTTCAGCCGGACACCACTGCGGCGACGATCGTCATCCCTAACTGGAATGGCCGCGATCTCCTCGAGAAGTATCTGCCGTCGGTCATAGCGGCGACCCGTCAGGTTCCCGGAAGAGAAGTCCTGGTGGTGGATAACGGTTCTACCGACGACAGCGTAGCGTTCGTGCGCCAGCGCTTCCCGGATGTCCGTCTTCTCCCGCTGCCGAAGAATCTTGGATTTGGCGGAGGATCCAACGCCGGATTTCGCGCGGCGAAGCACGACATCGTCGTCCTGCTCAATAGCGACATGCGCGTGGAGCCCGATTTTCTTCGGCCGCTCCTGGCCGGCTTCACGGACCCCCAAGTGTTTTCCGTCTCCTGCCAGATTTTCTTCTCCGATCCCCACAGATTCCGCGAGGAAACCGGTCTCACCGAAACTTGGTGGCATCACGGTGCGATTCGGGTCCGGCATCGCGACGATCCGCATGTTCGCGGCCTGTTCCCGTGTGCGTATGGCGGCGGCGGTTCCTGCGCTTTCGACCGCCGGAAATTTCTTGAGCTCGGGGGGTTCGACGAGTTGTTCGCACCCTTCTACTTGGAAGACACCGATCTTGGCTATCAGGCCTGGAAACGCGGATGGAAGAATCTCTACCAGCCCGCGAGCGTCGTCTATCACGAGCATCGCGGCACCATTGGCAAACGTTTTTCGGACGCCCATATTCAAGGCGTCCTGCAGAAGAATTTCCTCCTCTTCACTTGGAAAAACATCCACGAGTGGCGCCCATTGGTCTCTCATTTTGTTTTCGCATGGCTGGGCGCTTTGTTCACCTGGCTGGCCGGCGATTCACCGGAACGCGGTAGCTTCGCCGGTATTGCGCGGGCGGTTCGCCAGCTTCCCCGGGCCGTGGCGGCCCGATCGCGCGCCCGGCGGCTGGCCGTCATTTCCGATACCGAAGCTCTCCGCCGCCCGCTGGGCGGGTATTTTCGAGATGCATTCGCGCCGATGGCACGCACGCCGGAACGTCTTCGCGTCCTGTTCGTGTCGCCTTATCCGATCCACCCGCCGATTCACGGCGGCGCGGTGTTCATGTCGCAGACGGCCAAGGAGCTCGCCGGGCTGTGCGAGCTGCACGCGCTGGTGCTGCTCGATGAATCGGGGCAGCGCGAAGCGCATAGGGCCTTCGATGAAATGTGCGCATCGACGGACTATCTGGTGCGCGTAGCCAACAAGCAGAAGGCCATCGCCTCGCTGGAACCCCACGCTTTTCGCGAGTTCCGCAGCGCCGATTTCGCCTGGATGATTCATCGCCACATCTATCTCCACGAAATCGACGTGCTGCAACTGGAGTACACGATGATGGGCCAGTACGCGGGACAGTTCCGCCGCATCCCCAGCATCCTCTTCGAGCACGACATCTACTTTCAGTCCGTCGCCCGGCGACTGCGCTTCTTCAAGAAGCCGCTCGAGAAGATTCAGGCGCGGTGGGAATACCTGCGCGCGTTGCGCTACGAACTGCGCCTGCTCCCCAAGGTCGACCGCGTTCAGGTGTGCAGCCGCGACAATGCCGGATATCTCCTCTCATTTTTGCCGAAGCTCAAGGGCCGGATCGACGACAGCTTCCGCGCCGGCGTCGATACCTCGCTGTATCGTTATTCCACGGCCGGTCGAACGCCTTTGACGATGCTCTTCCTCGGTAGCTTTCGCCACACGCCCAATCGGGAAGCGCTGGAGTGGTTCGTCAGCCGCGTACTGCCCATGATCCTGGGCGAAGAACCCGCCGCGCGTCTCATCGTGATTGGATCGGACCCGCCGCTCCGGCACTCCCTCCATCCCGCCGAGTCCATCGACCTGATTGGATTCGTGGACAACATCTTCGAGCCTCTGGCGCGTTATGCGGTGTTCGTGTGCCCGATTCTGAGCGGATCTGGCGTCAGAGTGAAACTGTTGGAGGCGTTTTCAGCGGGAATCCCGGTGGTGTCCACTCGCTTGGGCGCCGAGGGGCTCGCCAATCGGGACGGCGAGTTCTGCGCACTAGCCGACGAACCGGAAACTTTCGCGCGCCGCGTGGTGGATTTATTGCGGGACCCGGAACGGGCGGCGGCGATGGCTGCACGGGCCCGGGCTGAAGTAGAGGCCCATCGCGATATCCGAGCCATGACCGGGCGCTTGGTGGAATGCTACCGGTCCGAGGTCGAGCGTCTCCGCGCGGCGTCTGCTTCTTAACCTGCTACTTGCCCTTGATCGCTTTGTTCAAATGCTCGGCGATGCGGTTGGCAATCCGGCGCAATTCATCGGCGGAATTGCCTTTGGGGCGTTCGTCGTCACTCCACACCACGTCGCGCGTTTTGCGCTCCACCAGGAAAAACGTCCCCTTGGAGCGCTGCCCGCCCCCTACCCGCGCAAAGGTCGCACTGGAATCGCCGGATGCAGGGGGAGCCGCTCCGTACAGGTCGTCGAAGCTCTTCTTGAAACTTTCGCCCAAGTGATCCGTCAGAATGGCGTCGGCCTTTTGAGGATCGGTTACCACCTGCAATACGACGCCGGTGGTCAGACGCACGGCCAGGTATTCGTCGAGCCCCCCGGACATCGGCAAAATGTATACCGTCTTGATGTCGTGAACTTCGGCGCCACTTGCGCCCGCGATCCAGGCGAGCGAAGCGGCTGCGATTAGGATTCGGGACCATCTCATGACTTCATGATACGCCGCCCGCTCGCACGTTTCGGCTATTCTGATGAAAATGGCGCCTTCCCCCACGGTCGCCGCGATCGTGCCGCATTGGAACCGGCGGGATCTGTTGGCGGCATTGCTCGGCAATCTAGCGGCGCAACACCGGCCGTTCGACGAAATCATCGTGGTGGATAACGGCTCGACGGACGGCTCGGCCGATGTGGCACGCGAGCGAGGAGCTCGCGTGATCCAACTGGAACACAACCTGGGTTTCGCGGCGGCCGTCAACCGAGGCGTCGAAGCGTCGCGCTCGGACTGGATCGGCATCGTCAATAACGATGTGACGCTCGCGCCCGACTGGCTGGAAGTTTTGTTGTGCGCCGCCTCGCGGGACGATGTGTGGTTCGCCACCGGCAAGATCTTGTCGGCCCAAAATCCCGCAATTCTCGATGGCGCCTTCGATGAGGTATCGCGGGGAGCGTGCGCGGCCAGATGCGGCGCGGGAAAACCAGACGCGGCGATCTGGAACCAGCCCCGCAACATCCGCTGTGCGCCCATGACGGCGGCGTTATTCCGCTCGCGCCTGTTTCAGCTCGTCGGGAACCTCGACGAAGTCTTCGGCTCCTACATGGAAGACGCCGAGTTCGGACTGCGTTGTGCCCTGGGCGATTACGCCGGGGCGTATGTGCCCACCGCCGTCGCCTATCATCAGGGCAGTGCGACCCTAGGCAGATGGAGCGCCGATTCCGTGCGGCGGATCTCCAGAAACCAGGTGCTGCTGGCCGTGAAACACTTTACCGGGCAGCCCCGTCTCCCTATCTTGATCGGCCAGGTCTTGTGGGGCTTGGTCGCGCTCCGGCATGGGTGTGGCTGGGCATTTTTGCGTGGCAAGATCGCCGGGTGGAAGGAGAGAAGGCGTTTTGGCCCTTCTGATGCTTCGACGAACGGCGGGAAGCGGCTTCGCGCCATCCTGGAAGCCGGCGAAAACAAGATTATCGAGCTGGGGCGGCAGACTGGTCTGGACAGTTACTGGAGGGCGTACTTCTGGCTGCTGCCGCGGTAATCGTCACCTACAATTCGGCGCCCGTCATTGGGGTATGCCTGGAGGCGCTGGAGCGCTGGGCGCCGGATTTAGTGGTGATGGTGGTGGATAATGCGTCCTCGGACGACACCATGGAAAAGATCCGCAGGTTCCACAACGTCTGCTCGATCGGTAACAAAGCCAACCGGGGCTTCGCTGCGGCCGTGAACCAGGGCGTCGGCCTCGCTTCGAACGCCGATCTGATCCTGATTCTGAATCCGGATGTGGAGCTGTCCACGTCGTTGGACGCCCTCACTGACGCGTGCCGCACCCATGGCATGGCGGCGGGTCAGCTCACTGACGTTGAGGGACGACCACAAGCGGGGTTTACGATACGGCGCCTCCCTACGGCCACGGCCCTGATCTTTGAGTTATTGGGCCTCAACCGGCTGTGGCGATCCAATCCAGTGAATCGGCGTTATCGATGCCTGGATCGCGACCTGGAAAAACCCGGTCTGGCCGAGCAGCCGGCCGGCGCCTTTCTGATGATTCGCCGCGACGTCTGGGAGCGCCTCGGTGGGCTGGATGAAGCTTTTTATCCGGTGTGGTTTGAGGATGTGGATTTCTGCCGCCGGGCTATCGATTCGGGGGTCCGGATAGAGTACGTGCCGTCCGTAAAGGCCCGCCATCGTGGAGGGCATTCCGTCGCCGCCTTATCCGCGAGATGCCGCGCCGTGTACTGGTGTGATAGCCTTCTAAGGTATGCTGCTAAGCACTTCCGGGCAGTCCAATATCGGGGAGTGTGCCTGGCAGTGCTGCTAAGTTCGGTTCCCAGAGGACTGGCGGGGACTATCGGAGAGCGGAACCTTGAGCTTCTCAATGTATCTATGAGAATTGCACGGGCGGCGGCGCGGCGCCTTCTATCGCGCCAGGCTGCCGGCCGCGGGGATTAGACGATTCGCATGGCTACGCGCGAACTGGTGTCCGTTACGCTGGTGACCTATAACAGCGGCCGTTTTATCAAGCGCTGCCTGGATTCGGTCCTCGAACAAAAGTACCCCAATTTGGAAGTGGTGGTTGTCGACAATGCTTCCACCGATGGTACCGTGGATATTCTGGAGCCCTTCGCGGATAAATGCCGCATCTATTACAACGAGAAAAACCTGGGCTTTGCGGCGGCTCAGAACCAGGCCATCGCGCTCTCGAGCGGCGAGTGGGTGCTTACGCTGAACCCCGACGTGCTGCTGATGCCGAACTTCGTTCAGGCGCTCGTGGATGCCGGCACGGTGGATCCCAAGGTCGGAACGGTCTGCGGCAAGCTGCTCTCCATCCGCGCGAGCTTCGACCTCCCCAAGCAGGAGTTGGTGGATTCGACGGGCATTTATTTCACGCCGATGCTGCGCCATCTGGACCGCGGCAGCCAGGAAGTGGACAACGGCCATTACCTCAACTTCGAATACGTCTTCGGAGCCACGGCCGCGGCCGCGCTCTACAAGCGCAAAATGATCGAGGATATTTCGATCCTCGACGAGTTCTTCGATCCCGATTTCTTCGTCTATCGCGAGGATGCCGACGTCGCCTGGCGCGCTCAGTTGATGGGCTGGCGCTGCCTGTACACGCCGCTGGCTCGCGGCTACCACGTTCGCAACGTGCTGCCGGGAAATCGCCGGGCTTTGCCGCCGGAAATTAACATGCATTCGGTGAAAAATCGCTTCCTGATGCGAATTAAGAATATGACCCCGGCCTTGTACCGGCGGAATTGGTTCTCCATCACCGCCCGGGATCTTGTGGTGTTCGGAGCTTGTGTGTTGCATGAACATTCCTCGCTGCGGGCGTTTGTCTTTCTCGCGCGCAATTGGAAGCGCTTCGTGATCAAGCGGCAGGAGATCATGAAACGCCGTCGCGTCAAGGACGATTACATCGCCAGTTGGTTCGCCTTCCAGCCGGTCAGCCGGCCTGCCCCGAAACCCAGCGCGCGTCTGCTGGCCCGCGCTAGAGCCGCCCGCGGGTAGGAACGCTGGCGGAAACAGCAGGAGGCCCGTGCGTTTCGCGATCGTCGGCACGCGCGGCATCCCGGCCCGCTACGGTGGTTTCGAAACCTTCGCCGAAGAGCTTTCAACTCGTCTCGTGACACGCGACCATAGCGTAACCGTGTATTGTCGGGAACGGCATCCCGAGCCTCTCTATCGCGGTGTGCGGGTCGAGTATCTCCCCACCATCCGCCACAAATACTTCGATACGCTCGCCCATACTCTGGTATCGACGCTCCATGTGCTGGGGCGCCGTTTCGACGCCGTACTGTATTGCAACGCGGCCAATGCGATCTACACCTGGGCGCCGAGAATAGCCGGCATGCCCGTTGCCCTGAACGTCGATGGCCTGGAACGCCATCGCAAGAAGTGGAACCGAGCGGCCCGGGGCTGGTACGGCCTCTCGGAATGGCTCGCGACGTGGATGCCGAACGTCGTGGTGACGGACGCAACCGCGATCGCGGCTTACTACCGCGACCGCTACGATCGCGATTCCGTGATGATCCCGTACGGCGCGGAAATCGGCCCGGTCGAGAGCAGCGAGATCCTCAGCGCGCTCGGGCTCGAGAAGAAGAAATACTTCCTGTACGTCAGCCGCATGGAACCCGAGAACAATGCCTTGCTGGTGCGGGAATCGTTCGAGCGCGTGAAAACCGATTTGAAGCTGGCGCTCATCGGCGACGCTCCGTATGCCGCCGAATACATCGGGCGCGTGCGCGATACCGCCGATCCGCGCGTGGTGATGCCGGGCGCGATCTATGCATCCGGTTACCGCGAGCTCGGGTCGCACTGCTTCGCCTACATCCATGCAACGGAGGTCGGCGGCACGCATCCCGCGCTGATTGAGGCCATGGGCCGGGGCGCGCTCACGCTCTATCTGGATACGCCGGAAAACGCCGAGGTCGCGGCGGATGCAGGATTGCCGTTCACCCACGGGAATCTTCCGCAGGTGATCGAGCAGGCGCTTGGTTTGACCGACGCCGAACGCGACGCCTGGCGAGAGCGCGCCATGGAACGAGTCCGCTCCCGCTACAGTTGGGAACACGTCACCGACGAGTACGAGAAACTGTTGACAGGATTAGCGAGCTAGCGAGTTACACAATGCGAAGTTGGGTGGAAGTTTCGTTGCGCCAGATCCGCGCCAACTATCGCGCGGTGCGGAAACTGGTCGGGCCTCAAGTGGAAGTGATGCCGGTGGTCAAGGCCGACGCTTACCGGCACGGCGCTGTCGCCGTTTCGCGCGCCCTGGTCGAGGACGGCGCGGAGTGGCTCGCGGTCTCGAATGTGGACGAGGGAATCGCGCTCCGCGAGGCCGGAAACACCGCGCGCATTCTCGTCATGGCCGATTTTCTGCGCGAGGATCGCGAGGCGCTGGCCGCGCATCGCCTGACACCGGTTGTCCATTCGCTCGAAGATCTACCCGCAGTCCGCGTGCCGTACCACTTGAAAATCGATTCCGGCATGGGACGCCTGGGAACCCGCTCGTCGCCGGCCGAGATCCTCGAAGCTGTGTCCGCGGCTGCCTCGTTAACCAATGCAGCTCCGCTCGAAGGCCTCATGACGCATTTTGCTTCCTCCGGCAATTACGACAGCGACCAAACCGGGGAACAGATCTGTAGCTTTGAACGCGTCGTCGCGGCGTTTCGCCAAGCCGGCCGATTGCCGCGCTACGTGCACCTTTCGAGCACCATCGCCGTGGCCTACCAGCGCACCGAAGCATGGGGAAATCTGGTCCGCCCCGGCCACGCGATTTACGGGTACGTTTCGCCCGCCCGCGGCGCCGGCGCTCCCAAATCGGCGCTCGCTGTATCTCCAGCCCTCGCCTGGAAGGTGGCGGTGCTGACCGTGAAGGACATCGAGGCGGGCGCGCTCATCGGCTACGGAGGCATTCATCGCGCGGCGCGGCCCATGCGGATTGCCGTGCTCGCGGCCGGTTATGCCGACGGCATCCCGCATCGTTTGGGAAATCGCGGCCAGGTGATCGCCAAGGGGAAGCTCGCCTCGATCGTCGGCGCCGTATCCATGGACCTCACCACCATCGACGTCACCGCCTGTCCGGAGCTGCGCGCGGGCGACTCGGTGATGCTGCTCGGCAAGGAGGGCAATGTTTCGATCGACGCCCAGCAGATGGCTCGCACCGCAGGGACACTTTCCTACGCCGTGCTGTGCGGCATCCATGCGCGGGTCAAGCGCGTGTATGTGGATTAGGCCGGCCTGAGATTCATCTGCGCCAGCGCGATCCGCCCGAGAATCCCGTACGGATTCGCCATGGTTTCCCCAAACTCGAAGTGGTTGTACCCTTCGCCTACCACGAAATCCACTTGCTTCCCCGCGGCCTTCAGGGCCGCCGCGAACTCGCGACTCTGGCGCTGGAACTCCGGCGTGTCAAGACTCGCATGAGCGATGACCGTCGGCACACGGATCTTCTCCAGGTGGCGCTGCGGGCTGAGCGCTTCTTCGGTGGCGTCGTCGAACTTCACGTATTCGCTGCGCGAGGAAAGCCGCGGACCCTTGAGATCGTAGATTCCGCTCACCAGCAGCGCGCCCTGAATCACGCCGTCGGGTACTCCGAAATCCTTCTGCCAATCGGCGATCAGAGCGCAGCCGCCTAGATGCGCGCCGGAGGAATGCCCGGACAGGTAAATGCGATCGCGATCGCCGCCGAAGCTCGCCGCATTCTTGTACACCCAGGCGATTGCCTTGCGCACCTGCTCCGCCATCACCAGCAGGCTGCCGCCGGCGTCCTGCACGTGCACGAAGTCCGGTACGACAAAGTGCGCCCCGGCCCCGACGAACGGCTCCGCCAGGAAGGCGTACACCTCCGCCGACCCTCCCCGCCACGCGCCGCCGTGAATGTGAATATGGATCGCGGCATTCGAAGTCTTAGCGCGGTAGATATCCAGGCGCTCGATGTCGGTGGGCCCGTAGGCGGCGCGCATCGGCCCGCCCAGGCGCTGGCGTGTCAGCCTGCTATTGGCCGCAAAACGCGCCTCCACCTGCTGCCGGTTGGGAGCGTAGGCGGTTTGATTGTAGGCCGCATCCAGCTCGACTTGATCGTAATCGAGAAAAACCTTGGGACCGCGCTCGTGCGGAGGAGGACCGACGCGCTGCTGCGCGACCACTACAGGCGTACAAATCACCGCGGCGACGCGCAACACTGCTCGGCGTGAGGCCCCGGAAGTGGCCAAACTCTGCGCGTCGAACGTCATATGCTGTTCCCACTAATCAGAGGTAAAACCAAGCATCCTCGAAGTTGGTGTTTCGGGGTATGCCGAGCCCAAAGCCACTACTGATCCGCCCGAACAGACCAACGCCATGTTCACGAAGCCGCAGGTACTCCGGGTCCTTTGGACTGAACAGAGCTATATCCGAAGGAGAAACGCTCGAAATTGGTTGCTCTTGCAATATGGTTCTCACCTTCCGATACCCAGCCAGCGGTCCAAACTGGCTGACAAACTCGGACGCAATGATCAGTTTCCAGTAGTCCCGATCGGGGAGCCTACACCAAAAGGCACCCGCAACCGGAAACGCCTCAGCCTTCAGCGCATCCAACACGGCGCGACCGCCCTCGATCTGTTCCTTCACCAATACTTGGATAAGCACTTGAGAACTCCGTGTTCCTGATCCGAAACAGCAAGCAACATATCCTCGGCTAACCTCTCTGCTTGGTCTCCCCGCAATTCGTACCGGCTCTCTTCATTCCATCTTGTCACGAGGTCCCAATAACCGGCAAGAACGGAATCGGCGTCCTGGTCGCGTTCGAAATCGGTTTTGCAGGCGAACGCGAGTAGCTTTTCGAGATCGTGCTGATAATACCGGCTGCCCTCTTTGGGAGGGAAGTCATGTTCGCGCGTTCTCTTAGCGACGCAAGCCTTCAAAGCACACTCGACAACGTAGCCGGCCACGTAGTACGCCGCGTCGAAGCGCTTCGCCTCGAACAAAGCCATGGCATCCAGGAGTCTGGCTTCCGCGAGCTCCTGGAAGTCTCGCCGGTTCACCGCTACACGTCCAGATTGCGCACGTCCAGGGCGTTTTCTTCGATGAACTTGCGCCTGCTCTCGACGTCGTCCCCCATCAACGTCGTGAAGATCAAATCGCTTTGCACGATATCTTCGAGGGACACCTTGAGTAGCGTCCGCGTCTCGGCGTTCATCGTCGTTTCCCAGAGTTGCTCGGCGTTCATTTCCCCGAGGCCCTTGTAACGCGTGACGCTCACCTCGCGCGTGCCTTCGGCTTTTACGTGCGTCAGCAGCTCGCGCCAACCAGCGAGCGTCTCCCGCGAATTTTCGCGCACCGCGGTAAACGGAGGCAGGTTATATTTCGCGATCTGCCTGGCGAGCGTTCGCAGCCGCCGGTACTCGGCCGTGGTGGCGAGATCCAGATTGATGGCGCGCTCGGCGTTGGTGGGATCTTGGTAGGTCACCAGCCAGGCCGAATGCTCTTCTTCGTGCTTCAGCGCGGCCTCGATCTTCTGTTCCTTCAGCGCCTCATAAACCGGCTGCAGATTCGCCTGATTGGAAAAATTCGCGCGCGTATCGATCGCGAGGCCTGGATCGGCCAGGACTTCCACCACGCGCGGATCGCGCATACGCCGTTCCATGCGCCGCCACGCAAGCTGAAGCTCGTCGAGCTGCATCAGATAGTTGCGCAATTCCGTACTCTCCAGAACGGCCGTGTTCCCGAGCTCGACCTTTAGGTTCTCCGTCGCCCGGCGCAGGATTTCCCGCGTGAATTCCTTGTCGTCCTTGATGTACCTCTCCGACTTGCCGCGTTTGATGCGGTACAGCGGCGGCTGCGCGATGTAGATGTTGCCGCGCTTGATTAAATCCTGCATGTGCCGGAAAAAAAATGTCAGCAGAAGCGTGCGGATGTGGGACCCGTCCACGTCGGCGTCCGTCATGATGATGATCTTGCTGTAGCGCAGGCGCGCGATATCGAATTCGTCCTTGCCGATGCCGGTGCCGATAGCCGTAATCATGCACCGGATCTCCTCGTGCCCCAGCATCTTGTCGTAGCGCGCTTTTTCGACGTTGAGAATCTTACCGCGCAGCGGCAGGATGGCCTGATACCGCCGGTCGCGGCCGCCCTTGGCCGTGCCGCCGGCCGATTCGCCCTCCACTAGAAACAACTCGCAGCGTTCGGGGTCGCGCTCCTGGCAATCCGCGAGCTTCCCGGGCAAGCCGCCTGAATCGAGCGCTCCTTTGCGGCGCGTCAGATCGCGGGCCTTGCGGGCGGCCTCGCGGGCGCGCGCGGCGTCGATTGCCTTCGAAACGATCTTTTTCATCACCAGCGGATTCTTATCGAAAAACTCGCCGAGCTTTTCGTTGATCAGTTGGACGACGTAACCCTGAATATCGGAGTTGAGTTTGCCCTTGGTCTGGCCCTCGAACTGCGGCTGCGGGAGCTTGACGCTGATTACCGCGGTCAATCCCTCGCGGACATCGTCGCCGGTGAGATTCTCTTTGACGTCTTTGAATAGCCCGCCCTGCTGCCCGGCGAAGTTGATCGTGCGGGTCAGCGCGCTGCGGAATCCGCTCAAATGGGATCCGCCGTCGACGGTGTTGATATTGTTGGCGAAGCTGAACACCGACTCCGAATACGAGTCGTTATATTGCAGTGCGACTTCCATTGTCAGCGTGCCGTTGGGGACTTCACGCTGGCCCTCGAAGTAGATCGGTTTGTCGTGCAGGACGTTTTTGCCGCGGTTCAGATGCTTGATGAACTCTGCGATGCCGCCGTTGAATTGAAATTGCTGGTTCCGCGGCGGGTCCTCGCGTTCATCGGCCAGCGTGATCTTGAGACCTTTGTTCAGGAACGCCAACTCGCGCAGACGCGTGGCCAGCGTGTCGAAGTTATACTTCGTCACGTCCATGATGGAGCTGTCGGCCTTGAATTTGACCTTCGTGCCCGTCTTCCGGCGGACGTTTCCCGTTCTGGTCAAGGGAGCCTGTGGGACGCCACGCCGGTATTCCTGCTGCCACGTGCCGCCGTCGCGCCAGATCTCCAGCTCGAGCCACTCTGAAAGCGCATTGACGCAGCTAACGCCGACGCCATGCAGCCCGCCGGAGACTTTGTAGCTGTTGGAATCGAACTTGCCGCCGGCGTGCAGCTTGGTCATGACCACTTCGGCCGCCGAAATACCTTCTTCGAGATGAATGTCGACCGGGATGCCGCGTCCGTTGTCGATCACGGTGACGGAGTCGTCTTCATGGATGAAGACATTGACTTCGGTGGCGTAGCCAGCCAGGGCTTCGTCGACGGAATTGTCGACCACCTCGTAGACCAGGTGATGCAGCCCGGACTCGCCCGTCGAGCCGATATACATGGCCGGCCGCAAGCGCACCGCCTCCAGGCCCTCAAGCACCTTAATACTAGTGGAATCGTATGTGGCCATCAGTCCTGCTTTTAAAAAAGTCTGGCTTCAAGAACCTTCTGTGCCGGGTACCAGCCTTCGCTCAAATGCGCATCGGCATAATGACGTAGCGGTAGTTCTCGGCCTTCTCGCCGCCTGGGCGCAACTCACCTGCACTGTGGGGATCTTTAAAGTGGAACACCACCTGGTCGTTTGCTACGGCCCGCAAGAAATCCAGAAGATACTGCGCGTTGAATCCGATTTCGACCGCGGGCCCCTGGTACTCTGCGGGAATGCTCTCTTCGCTTTCGCCGGTATCGGAGACGGAAGAGTGAACCTTGACTTCTCCCGGGGCCACGCGCACGCGAATGGCCCGCGAGCGCTCATCCGAGAACTGCGCCACGCGCTCGATGGTCGAGCGAAACTCTTCACGGTTCAGCACGACGGAATTCGGTTGGTCCTTCGGCAGCACGCGCTCGTAATCCGGAAAGTTACCCGTCAGCTTTCGACTCAGTAACAGGCGTTCGCCGAGCTTGAAGAAGAGGTGATTCTCATCGCCCGAAAATTTAACGGTGGCCGCTGGATCGGAGTCGGCTGCGAGTTTTTGCAGTTCCATCATGGCTTTGCGTGGGAGCAGCGCGCGATAAGCGCCACCTACGCCCGGCAGTTCATCCGAGCTCTCGATCATAGCCAGCCGATGACCGTCGGTTGCAACCATCACCACCGCACCCTTGCGCAGCACGAGAAGTGCACCATTGAGAGTGAACCTTGATTCTTCCGAGGAGATTGCGAATACTGTTTTTCCGATCAACCCTCCAAGTACTCCGATCGGAATCTCGGCTAGGGGTTCCGGCGTCTGCGGCAGCTCCGGAAAGCTCTCCCGTGACATCCCCGCGATACGCGTCTTCGAGCGCCCACACGTCAGATTCGCCCAGTGATTCTCCGCGATTTTCACCTGCACGTCGGCATCCGGCAGCAGCCGCACATAATCCAGCAAGCGCCTGGCGGGAATCGTACCGGCACCCGATTTCTTTACACGTGCAACGCACGAACACCGAATGCCCAATTCCAGGTCTGTAGCCGTCAACTCAAGCCGATCGCCATCCGCTTCCACAAGCACATTCGACAAAATAGGAATGGTCGTTTTCTTCTCCACGACGCCTTGCGAGAGATTGAGTTCCCGCACAAGATCGGCCCTGCTGACGGTGAATTCCATGAACAGTACCCTCTCCCTGTCTTCTTCATGTTCCCTCTCCAATTAATCTTATGAAGAGAACCGGAATCATAGAGCTTGTTGAAACCGTTGATTTCTCCCTAAATTATAGCAAGAACGTGGGGTTAAAGATATCGGAACTTGTGCGTTACGGCTGCGTTTCGAGTGCGCGCTTGGACGCTCCCGATGTCTTGCACCGCCCTCCACAGACGGTTGGAACATCCCGCTGTGGATATCACCTACAAGCTCAATGGATAGAATCGATTACGCTGTGAATCAACCTGTTCAAATCTGGGTCCTTCTGGCGTAGCTTGTCGATTTTTTGAACGGAGTGCAATACAGTTGTGTGATGTTTGCCTCCAAAGACCCGGCCGATCTCCGGCAGCGAGGATTGGGTCAGCTCTTTGATCAGATACATGGCGACCTGGCGCGGGTACGCGATGTTCTGAGCGTTGGTCTTCTGCTTCAACTGATTTGGCTGTAGCTGGAATCGTTCCGCTACAGCCCGAATCACGGAATCCATCGTGACGCGGCGCTCCTGACCGGGGATCAGGTACTTGAGCACCTGCTGAGCCATCGCGAGAGTGACCTGCGCGCCAGTCACCGAGGAATAGGCGATCAGCTTCACCAGCGCGCCTTCCAGCTCACGAACATTCGATTTCGTTTTTGTGGCGATATAAACGCGGACATCTTCGGGCAAGGTAATGCCTTCGGACTCCGCTTTCTTGTCGAGGATCGCCATCTTGGTCTCGAGATCCGGCGGCTGAATATCGACGATCAAGCCCCACTCAAAGCGGGAGCGCAAACGTTCCACCAGTCCAGGCGTGCTCTTGGGCGCCGAGTCGCTGGAGATCACGATCTGCTTCTGATGTTCGTACAGCTCGTTGAACGTGTGAAAAAATTCTTCCTGCGTCCGTTCTCTGCCCGACAGGATTTGAATATCGTCGATCAGCAGCACATCCGCGGACCGGTAGTAACGATGAAACGCCGGCATGCGGTCGCTTTTGATGCAACTGATCATTTCGTTCATGAACCTCTCGCTGGAAGTGTACACGATTCGCATCGCCGGGTATTGCTCCAACAGGGAGATCCCGATGGCGTGCATCAGATGCGTCTTGCCCATCCCTACCCCGCCGTATATGAATAGCGGGTTGTAGCTGCGCGACGGGCTGGTGGCCACAGCCCGAGCGGCTGCATGGGCAAACTGATTGGAAGAACCGACGACGTAGTTGTCGAAACGGAATTTCGCATTCAACCGGCTAGTGCAAGAAGCAAACTGCTGGTCGGCACGCTCCGGCTGCGCCGCCAAATTCGCTCGCGCCGAATATTGCAACGCCACGACGGGCAGCTCCAACTCACGGATGGACTGGCGGACATCGTCGCCATATTCTTGCTCCATCCATTGCTTGGTGATCAGGTCGGGAACAGCCACGTGCAGCGTTCCGCTCTCGAAGCGTTCAAAAACGGTTCCCATAACCCAGTCTTCGTACGCCTTTGACGTGACTTTGGTTGCCAGGAGCCGCTTGATAGACTCCCAGGGATTTCCAGCCTCCCGATCCTCTGTGCCTTGCCTTACCATCCGTGCAATTGATCCTCCGAATGCCACAAAACATTACCTCCTAGACGCACTTTTCCCACAAGATTTCCACACGCTGTGGAAATTTTGGACCTCACCAACTCTGGTTGGAATCGTCGCCCGCCGCAGCCGATCAGGGGAGTTCTGAATTGAGACCCAGCCTTAAGCGGACCTTCAGCATATCACAGTTCCCTCAATGGAGATAAGCAAGTTTAACAACTTTAAACGCCTTATTTTCTTATATTTGTAGTGGTGTTGCAGAATCATAAACATTTTTCCAGGACTCCGTTTGTGCTTCGGAAACACAATTTGACATCGGAGGTTAGGCAGCGCGACAATGGGCTCTGTTATCGTCCTGAGCGGGAGTAACTCAGCTGGTAGAGTGCAACCTTGCCAAGGTTGATGTCGCGGGTTCGAATCCCGTCTCCCGCTCCATTTGGCTCGCCAGGGCCCGCTCATCATCGACTCCCGCAGCGCGAGCGCGAGGAAGAGCCGTCCCAGTCTAAAACCATCTACCGTGCGCCGATAAGGAGGCGTATGCGAGCGGCGGTGTGCCTTTTTCTCCTGGTCGTTCCAGTACCGGCGCAGAACTTCGTCGTGGCCACCCTATCGAGGCGCATCCTGACGAATGAAAGCGTCGTTACGCTGGCCAAGGCGGGTTTCGACGAACTGTTCATCGTCGAGCGAATCAAGACCTCCCGCACGCGGTTCGACATGAGCGCGGACGGCATGGTTTCGCTGAAGGGCGCGGGAGTTACTGAAGATCTGATCGGTGCGATGGCGGTGCAGGATCGCCGAAACCGGCTAGCGGCGCTCTCTGCTGTGGAGCCTTCGCAAAACGAAGCGGCCCCTGCGGGCGCTGTGCAACCACGCAGAGTCATGGTGGTGAAACACTGGTGGGGCTTCCGCTGGGTCCGGGTTTTTCCATAGTGGGATGAATACCGTCCCCGGCAACGTCGAGTTGCACAGTCACCATGGGAGCCTCCAGCGCCTGCCATGCCGAGATCGCGATCGTCGCCGAGTAATGCCCCGGCTTCAGCGTCTCTGTATCGACGGCTACCACGACCTGATCTTCCACTAGCGCTGACGTTTCTCGCGGCGTAAATCCATGCGCCGGAGAAACCTTCACCCACTCCGCGCTGGCAGTGGCGGTGTAGGGCAGTTTCGGCCAGGTCGCGGAAACATGGAGCTCTTTTTCGCCCGAGCCGTCGAAGACGAGCCGCGTAGGCGACACCGTGATGACCGGCGCGCCAGTGACCGTGAGCGTAAACCTTTTGGCCGTCCAGGAACAGCCGTTGGAAACCCTGATCCCAATCGGAAAAACACCCGTCCGAAGCGGCGATCCGGTGAAGTATCCCAGCCGCGACAACTGTATGCCGGGTGGCGCCACGCCCCCCACCACCGCGTAACCGACTCCTCTGAGTGGGCACGCTCCGCTGGCTCGAATGTCGAGCGGAGGCGGGGCATAGGGCCGGTCGATAACTGCCCAAGGTAACTCCTGGGTGACAAACTCAATGTCCGCCGCCGGTGCCGACCCGCGTACTGCGAAGATTCCAAGTATCAATAATGCCAATACCATATAGCAGGTGGCGGTTTTCTCCGATAAAACGAAGGAGAGGCCGGCCATCCACATAGTGATTCAAAGCGGGCAAAACTCTCCTCGGAGGATCCTCACGTGAGCGCGGTTATCGATCCCATCGGAACACCAGATCCCCGGCAAATTCCGGAGGCCGTTGAGCCAGCGAGGGAGCAAGCCGGCGAAGCCGCTTCCACCATCGGGATGGCGATCGCGGAGGACGCTCCCGAAGTGGGCCAATCGCTTCCCGACCAATCTCTTTCCCCGACGTTTCTTTCCAAGCGCGCTTGGGACGAGGCTCCCGAGGAGTCCGGGCCTCCTGTACCGCCCGTGCCAGTGTCGCTCGACGAACTGGGGATCCAGCCGTCGGTGGTCGAGCAGTTGATTCTGAAGTTTCTGTATTACCGCGGCGAGCTACTGGGAGCGGAGCTGGCGGGCGCGCTGGGACTGCAATTCAGCCTGATCGACGAGCTGCTGGAAACGCTCAAACGCCAGCATTTTGTGGGCGTGAGGAAATCGCTCGGCATGGGGAACATGTCCGGCAACTTTCAGCTGACCGAGGCGGGACGAAACCTAGCCCGGGAGTTTCTCGACAACAACCAATACACGGGTCCGGCCCCGGTACCCTTGCAGCAGTATTCGGAAATGGTCCGCCGTCAGAAGCTGGCCGAGAACTGGCTGACACCGGCAACGCTCAAAGAAGCTTTTCGCCACCTGGTGGTGGAAGCCGACGTTCTGGGACAGATCGGACCCGCCGTCAACGCGAGCAAATCCTTCCTCCTTTATGGACAACCCGGCAACGGGAAGACGGCGCTCGCTGAATCCCTGTTCCGGGTGGATAGCGCGCCCATCTATATGCCCTATGCGCTCGAATGCCAGGGCAACATTATCCAGATTTACGATCCCATCTACCACCAGAAGATCGACGATCACGACGCCGGCATGAGCGCGCTATCCATTCAGCTTCCCTACGACGGGCGCTGGTTCAAGTGCCGCCGCCCGTGCATCATCACAGGGGGCGAACTTACGCTGGACATGCTGGATCTGAGTTTCAACCCGCACTCCAAGATTTACGACGCGCCGTTTCAACTGAAGTCTAACAACGGCATCTACCTGATCGACGACTTCGGGCGCCAAAAAGCTAGCCCTGCGGAAATCCTCAACCGCTGGATCGTCCCCATGGAACGCCACGTGGATTACCTGAGCTTTCACGCCGGCGGGAAAATGACGGTCCCGTTTGCGGCCTTTCTGATCTTCTCCACCAACCTGCGGCCCGAACAATTGGGCGACGAGGCGTTCCTGCGGCGCATCCGCTACAAGATGTTCCTGCGGAGCCCCAAGAAACCGGAGTTTCTCCAGATTTTCGAACGCTACGCCGAGTCCCGCTCCATCGCCTGCCCGCCGGGAGTCGCGGAGGCTTTCATCGCCAGGCACTACGAACAAACCGGGCGACGCTTCCGGCGAGTCCATCCGCGCGACGTGATCTCACACGCGGTCGATATCATCAACTTCGAGAGTTTGCCGTTCGAATTGAGCGACGAGATTCTCGACCGCGCCGTGCGAAATTGCTTCGTCGAGAGCGCCGACGTGGACGATTAGAGCATTTTCACAATTTCTGAAAAGTGCGGTTGCGGGGCAGGGCTTTCCGGTCACGGACCCGCTGCGGGCCGCCCTGCTGCCGGGCTTCTGCCCGACGTAAGGTTGGCCGGCTGGAAAGCCGGCTGCAGCCCGGAAGGGCTGCCCCACGAAAACACAGAAAATGCTCTCGTGTCCTGAGTCAATAATTCGCGATACAAGTCGGAGTGGGGCGGACGCCCTCGTCCGCGCCGGACCCCCTGGTCCGGCTTTCTCAACACACGAGAAGCAGAGGCCGACGCGGGCGTCGGCCGCGGCCCCGGGGGACCGCCCTACCCCGCTGACTTATCGCACGAACCACTGGGACAGGAGATTAGAGATTCCTCGCAAATGAAATTAGGAAACACGCGGACTGTCCCCAGGTTCCCCCCAGGTTCCCCCCTGCGGACTGTCCCCAGGTTCCCGTCCCCAGGTTTCCCAGGTTCCCCCTTGGGGGTTGCAACAGCAAAGAGCCGCATCCTCGATGGGACTTGACATCAACTGGCTTCCAATGTAGCTTAGCTATTAAGCGACTATGAGAGCGATTGCGAGAACCAACCGATCTGCACGCAAGGACGAACTCGCCGAGGAAATCGTTGGGCAGTTAGTGCGCCGATTCAGTACCGCGGCGGTGCTGTTTCACCACGCTATCGCGGAACGCCTTGGGCTGGGCCCAACGGATCACAAATGCCTAGATTTGCTGCGGGAGCGCGCCCCCATAACGGGCAGCGAACTGGCTGCGATCACCGGCCTGACTACCGGTGCGATCACCGGTGTGGTATCGAGGCTGGAGAGGGCCGGTTACGTGCGGCGAGAGTTGGACCCGGACGACGGGCGTCAGCAGCTTCTCTATCCCGCGCGAAAGCGAGTGCAGGAGCTCCAAGAGGTTATTAACCCGTTAAGAAACGATGTGGCTGGCCTGCTTGACGGCCTCGATGCCCACCAACTCACCGCCATCGCCAGCTTCCTGAGAGGTACCACGGACTTCGTCTATCGTCACGCTGCTCTGCTACGCACCCAAACGCTCTACGCACCGAAGGAATAGACCATGATGACACCCCGTCTCACCAAGTTCGCCCTCACTGCGCACATCAGCTTCTCGGTCGGCTGGCTCGGCGCGGTGGCTGCTTTCCTGGTGCTCGCCATCGTTGGCCTGACCAGCCCTGACCCTCAGAAGGTGCGCGCTGCCTACCTCGCGATGGACGTGACCGGCTGGTACGTCATCGTCCCGCTGTGCTTTGCGTCGCTGCTATCCGGGCTGGTTCAGAGCCTGGGCACCACGTGGGGATTATTCCAACACTATTGGGTCTCGGCGAAACTTCTAATCACCGTGCTTGCGACCATCCTGTTGCTGGTCCACATGCGGGCAATTACTTCCGTCGCCAGCGTAGCATCGGGAATGACATTGTCTGGCGATCTCGGTGGACATCGGGTTCACATTGTATCGGATGCAGGCGCCGCAGTGCTGGCGTTGCTCGTGGCCACCGTATTGTCTGTGTATAAGCCGCAGGGCAGGACCCCCTACGGCCGCAAGCAGCACGAGCAACGTCTCGGTTCCGGCCGAGAATCGAGCGCAGGCACGCCGCGGTGGGTATACGCGTTCGGGATCATCGCCGTGGTCGTGCTGTTTGCCGCCCAGCATCTCACGCATGGTGGCCTTCACGGCCACGGTCACTGACTCTTACCGCCTCACTTCTTCGTTGCGTTTGAGCCGCAAACTGGGCTGGGGCCCGCGGCAGGTGTCGAGAAGAGTCTCGACACAGCACGCATGAGTGCGTGCGCCACATCGCCCACCCGAAGTCGTCAGCATGATGCAACCGCTCCCTTGGTCACGGCTTCAGTATCGGACGGGCTTTCATGAGCCGTTGCCTCGGTGTTTCGGCGGCATATCCCTGTCCTCCTTGCTACCCTTTGGTATTGGCAGGGGGGCGATGAATCTTCGTCAGTGGTTCGATCTCACATTTGGTCCCAGGGGCGGCCAGGAGGCTCTCGAATGGGCCGGCCGGGTTTACACTTTCGGGGACATCGACGCCCGCAGCAATCGCATGGCGAGAGCGCTCCAGGGACGCGGCATCGCCAAGGGCGACCGGCTGTGCGTGTACCTATCGAACTCCATCGAGATGATCGATCTGTATCTCGCCTCGGTCAAGCTGGGCGTGATCTTCGTGCCGGTCAACATTTTGTACCGCGATCGCGAGATGTCGCACATCCTGAACGACGCCGAACCGAAGCTCCTGATCACGGGCAAGGAAGCGCCGGAGTTGCTGGCCGAAGCAGCGGCGCTACCCGGCGTAAGCCTGCCGGATGCGGGCGTAACGGGCGACGACGTTGCCGCGCTGGTTTACACCTCCGGGACGACGGGCGTTTCGAAGGGCGCCATGCTCACGCACGACAATTTCGCTGTGAATGCGGCGAACCTGATCCAGGCGTGGAGAATCGTCCCGCAGGATCGCTTCTTGCTCGCGCCGCCCTTGTTCCACGTGCACGCGCTCGGCAACGGGCTGCATAGCTGGCTGTTTTCGGGATGCCGTATGCGATTGCTGGAGCGCTTCGATCACACGACCGCGGCTTCTCAATTTCTGGATTTCAAGCCGACCCTGTTTTTCGGAGTGCCGGCCATGTACGTCCGGTTGCTCGATACGCCCGCGGAACAGGCGCGGGAAATCGGCCGGGGCATGCGCCTGTTCGTGTGCGGATCGGCTCCGCTGCCCGCCCACATTCTCGAGGAGTTCAGAGCGCTGTTCGGCCACACGATTCTGGAACGCTACGGCATGTCGGAAACGATCATGAACATCTCGAATCCCTACGACGGTGAGCGGCGTCCCGGCAGCGTGGGACTGCCGCTTCCAGGGGTTCAGGTCAAGATCGTGAAGCCGGACGGCGGCTCCCTGGATCATGCGGCGGCCGACGGCGAGATCGGCGAGCTATGGCTGAAGGGAGCGAACGTATTCGCCGGATACTGGCGGCGCGAGGAGGCCACGAAAGCGGCGTTCGTCGACGGATGGTTCAGGACGGGCGATATCGGCGTTCGATCGCCGGACGGTTACTACACTTTGAGCGGCCGCCAGAGCGACCTGATCATCTCGGGCGGCTTCAACATTTATCCGCGCGAGATCGAAGAGTTCCTGATGGAGCAGCCGGAAGTGGCCGAGGCGGCGGTGGTGGGCGAGACCGATCGCGTGCGCGGCGAAGTTCCGGTGGCAT
The DNA here is from genome assembly GCA_035934795.1 of Bryobacteraceae bacterium. GTDB lineage: Bacteria > Acidobacteriota > Terriglobia > Bryobacterales > Bryobacteraceae > Palsa-187. The sequence goes on from DASYXM010000016.1 coordinate 141,258, forward strand.
ATGTGGTCTGGCGTGAGGGCGCCGCGCCCGACGCCGCTGGCCTGGAAACCCGCTGCCGCGAAAAACTCGCTTCGTTCAAAATACCTCGCCGGTTTGAAGGGATCGAAAAGCTTCCGCGCAACGCCCTTGGCAAGGTGCAAAAGCATCTTCTATGTCGCGCATCCTGATGGTCACGCCGGAGGCCGCCCCGTTTGCCAAGACGGGCGGGCTTGCCGACGTGCTGGGATCGTTACCGGCTGCGCTCGCCGTGCTCGGCGAAGAAGTGACGGTGGTGCTGCCTCGCTATCGCGTTGCCGCCGTCCATGGCTCTGAGCGAATCTGGCACGCCATGCCGGTCACCGCGGGTCCTCACAATTACCTGGTCGCGATCGACCAGGTGATCGAGGAGGGCGTCCGGTATTTGTTCGTCGATTGCCCGCCGCTGTACGGGCGCCCCGGCATTTATGGCGAGCGGGGAGTCGATTACGCCAACAACCACCTGCGTTACGCGGTGCTCGACTTGGCCGCGCTCGGAATCGCGCGCGATATCTTCCGCCCCGACGTATTTCACGGCCACGACTGGCCGGCTGGTTTGCTGGGCCCCTACTTGCGCGAGACCTTCCGCACCGATCCGACCTTCTTCGGCGCAAAATTCGTGCTCACCATCCACAATGTGGGCTATCAGGGGAATTTTTCGGCGGCTCTGCTGGGGGACATCGGCCTGGACGCCCGGCTCCTGCATCCGGAAGGGCTGGAGTTCTGGGGCCGCATCGGATTCTTGAAAGCGGGAATCGTTTGGGCGGACGCCATCACCACCGTCAGCCCCACGTATGCTCGCGAAATCCAGACCCCCGAGTACGGCTATGGCCTGGATGGTCTGCTCCGCGAGCGGGCCGCCCGCGTCACGGGGATCTTGAACGGTGCGGATTACGAAGAATGGAACCCGGAGACGGACTCCTACATCCCCGCGAAGTACTCGGCGCCGGATCTCTCCGGAAAATGGCTGGCGAAAAAGGCCGTGCTCGAAGAGTTCAATCTGCCCGTGGAGAAGTCGAAGCCGGTGATCGGAATTGTCTCTCGGCTCGTGGACCAGAAAGGTTTCGATCTGCTCGCCCCCGTCGTTAGTAACCTTGTCGCGGACCTGACGGCCGAAGAGTTCGTCGTGATCGCGGTGGGCAGCGGCGAGGAACGGGTCGAAGAGACGTTCCGGGACCTGGCGCGTTCTTATCCCAGCAATTTTGCTGTCCAAATCGGCTACGACCATCAGCTCTCCCATCGCATCATCGCGGGCGCCGACATGTTCCTGATGCCGAGCCGTTATGAACCCTGCGGTCTAGGCCAGATGTACGCGCTGCGCTACGGGACTGTTCCTATCGTCCGCGCCACGGGCGGCCTGGACGATACGGTCGACGAGACCACTGGATTCAAGTTTAAGAATCATACGCCGGAAGAATTGCTGGAAGCGATTCGTGCCGCGCTAGCCGCCTGGAAGGATCAGGAGGAATGGCGCGAGCGGATGCGGCGTGGCATGCGGAAGGATTTCTCCTGGGGCGCGTCCGCCGCTCAGTACCAAAAGCTCTATCGCAGCTTATAGTTACAAAGCTAGCCTGAAATGTTCGTCGGATGGCCTGCGCCAGGGCATCCCGCAAGAGGTTGCATCCAGGCGGGCGCATTTTGCATCATTAAGAGCAGAACGGAGAATCGAAGAGACCTATGGCCGGCAGCAACACGCTCAACTTCACCGACAGCGCATTCGATCAGGACGTGCTTGGCTCGGATGTCCCCGTGCTGGTGGACTTTTGGGCTCCCTGGTGCGGACCCTGCCGCGCGATGGCTCCGACCGTGGATGCCGTCGCCGACGAATATACCGGCAAGCTGAAGGTCGGCAAGCTGAACACCGACGATAACCCGGGCACGGCCGCCCGTTACCAGATCCGCGGCATTCCCACGCTGCTATTGTTCAAGGGCGGCAAAGTGATCGATCAGCGCGTCGGCGCCATGGGCAAGCCCGACGTCAAGAAGATGATCGATCCGCACGTCGCGTAATTGCGTCCGTCAGTCTGACCCCAGCGACTACTCCGCGAACATCGCTCCTAGAACGTTGAGCACAGGCTCCGCCTGCGGTCCTGACAGTTTTCCGAGCCGCTTCACCAGGCGCACCCTGTCCACGGCGCGGATCTGATCGAGCACAATCTGTCCGCGCTTGCCTTGAAAGGTACACGCCACCCGGGTAGGATACGGCCGCCCCTTGGTGGTCATCGGTGCGATGATGACCGTTTGCACATGCCGGTTCATCTCATCTGGGGAAACGACCACACACGGGCGCGTCTTGTGGATCTCCCGGCCCAGGGTTGGGTCCAAGTTGACCAGGAAGATTTCGAAGCGCTCGAGCATCTAGGAACTCGCGCAGCACCGGCCTGCGGTCAATTGGCTACCGCCACTCCCATTCCGTCTCATCCCATTTGCCGGGCGCCACTTCGTCAAGCGACCGGTCATCGCCCCGTTCCGCCATCTCCGCAAACGCCTTGTCCCAGCCCGTGCGCGGATGATTGGCGGCCGCGATGACCACTTGCGACCCGCGCACCTCCATTTCAATCTTGTCCCGCAACCCGGCTTGTTCCAGAAACGCCTTCGGAATCCGCACGCCGCGCGAATTGCCGATCTGCACGAGTTCGGTCTTCATAATTACATTGTAATTACTTTCTACCGGCCGTCAACTGTCTCTTTGCAGGAACGGTGAATGTAAAATGAGCGAGGTTTGGAAAACGGGAAGAGTGCGATCAGGCCGTCACTGCGCCTTCCGAAGCCGAGCCCACCAGCTTCACGTATTTGTGGAACACGCCCGAGGTGTATTTCGGCGCCGGCGGCGTCCAGGCCTTCAGGCGCGCGGCGATTTCCTCGGGACTAAGTTCGACGCCTATCGATCGCTTTTCGACGTCGATGGCGATGGTGTCGCCGTCACGCAGGATCGCGATCACCCCGCCCGCCGCGGCTTCCGGAGCCACGTGGCCGATCATGAAGCCGCGCGTCGCGCCGCTAAAACGTCCGTCGGTGAGCAGCGCCACCCGATCGGCCAACCCCGCGCCCATGATCGCGCCGGTGACCCCCAGCATCTCCCGCATGCCCGGTCCGCCGCGCGGTCCTTCGTAGCGGATCACAATCACGTCGCCGGGCTGAATCTTGCCGCCGGTCACAGCTTGCATGCCGTCCTCTTCGCGATCGAAAACGCGCGCCGGCCCGCGATGCTCGTGGCGATCCGTGCCCGACACTTTGATCACGCAGCCTTCGGGCGCGAGGTTGCCCTTGAGGATCACCAGGCCGCCGGTTTTCTTGATCGGATTGGCAAGCGGCCGGATCACTTCCTGGCCGGGCGTCTCCTTCGCGTCCGCGGCTTCTTCGGCGAACGTGCGTCCCGTCACCGTCATCGCGTTCCCGTGCACGTAGCCGCCATCGGCCAGCCGCTTGGCGACCACCGGCCATCCGCCGGCCGCGTCGACGTCGGAGGCGACAAACTTCCCGCTCGGCTTCAGATCCACCAGCAGCGGCGTGCGCGCGCTGATGGTCTGGAAATCGTCGATTTTCAAATCGACGCCGGCGTCTTTCGCCATCGCGAGCAAATGTAGCACGGCGTTCGTGGAGCCGCCGGTGGCCGCCACCGACGCGATCGCGTTCTCGAAGGCCTCGCGCGTGGCGATGTCGCGCGCCCGCCGATTGTTCTTCACCGCATCCATCACTACCTGGCCGCAGCGGAACGCCACCTGGTGCTTGCGCGGGTCCACCTGCGGCACCGCTGCGGTATTCATCGGCGAAAGGCCGATCATTTCCATCACCGTAGCCATGGTGTTCGCCGTATATTGGCCGCCGCACGCACCCGCTCCGGGACACGCGGCGTTTTCGATCGCCCGAAAATCCTCGTCCGACATCTTGCCGGCCGCGTTCGCTCCCACCGCTTCGAAAACGTCGAGCACCGTCAGATCGCGTCCCTTGTAATGGCCCGGCATGATCGTCCCGCCGTACATAATGACGCCCGGGATGTTGAGCCGCAGCAGGGCCATCGCCGCCCCGGGAATAGTCTTGTCGCAGGCCACCAGCGCGACCACGCCGTCGAACATGTGCCCGCGAGCCACCAGCTCGATGGAATCCGCGATGATGTCGCGGCTCACCAGCGACGCCTTCATGCCCTCGGTGCCCATCGTGACGCCATCGCTGATGGCGACGGTGTTGTACTCCATGGGAGTTCCGCCAGCCGCGCGAATGCCCGCCTTCACGTGCCCCGCCAGCTCGCGCAGATTGTAGTTGCACGGCATGGTTTCGATCCACGTGTTGGCGACGCCGATAATGGGCTTCTTCAGATCCTCGTCGGTGAAGCCGATGGCCTTCAGCATGGCGCGCGCGGGGGCGCGATTCGGCCCTTGTGTGATGGTGTAGCTGTTCAGTTTCATGTGCGGTCAGTTCGCCGGCAACGTAACCGGAGCTCCCTTTTTCTTCACCATGAACACCAGGATTTTGGCGCGGTTCGTCTTGCTGGCGTTCCTCGAGACGGAGTGAATGTCTCCCGGCGACTCGTAGAAAGTTTCGCCGGGATTGAGCGTCACTTCTTTCCCACCCTTCACCTGCATCACCACCGACCCCTCCAGAACGTAAACAAACACGTAGGCGTTGTGCCGGTGTGCGGCCGAGGATGCGCCCGGCTCATATTCCACCGTCGTCATCGCGCCTTCCTGGGGCGCGGCGGCAATCAGCGCCGCTGCCAGGTCCTTCGTCATCAGCGGAGTCACCTTCGAATTTTGTGCGGTTGCGACGCCTGCGATCAAACACAATGCCAGCCAGATATTCTTCATTGCTTCGCTCCTTCCGCGGCGCGCGCCGGGGCCCAAGTCGGGCTTTGGGTGGTGGTGTAACTGTTCAGTTTCATGGGTGAATCTTTATGGTAGCCGAGTCTATCTGGACCTTCGTCGTGCTCGGTTGGCCTGCATGAATGTCCGCAACACCGCATTGATTTTTGTCTGGTAGCCCTTCTGAGTGCGGAACCAGGCCAGCAAGTCTGCGTCCAGGCGAATCGTGATTGGCCGCTTAGGCTGCGGCAAGACGACTTTCGCAGTGGCCCAAAATTCGGGCGTGGTGGCGTGCACGTCCGGATCTGTCCCGATTGCCTTGTGGACCTGGCTATCCTTCAGCGACCGTACGCGCGTCCAGTTGGTTTGTGTTTTAGGAGAAGTTCTTCCAGTACGCTTCACGCTCATGTTTTTCTGCCTTCCATGCCGAAATGATGCGGCGTTCGTTGCCTAAGCGATCCGAGTAAATCACCGTCACTTCGATTCCATTCACCATGCCGATTGCATAGACGCGACTCTCGCCATAGTCATAGCGATCATCGGCTTTCTCCAGAGTCGGCCCCTCGAAAATGCGTATCGCATCTTCAAAGGCGATGCCATGTCTTGCCACGTTCTCCCGGTTCTTCCTGGCATCCCAACTCAAGACCATTGATATTTACATTATGTATTTACAGAATGCCGCCGCGCAACCGACGCGCGCGGACCGGGACGTGCGGGCAATCGCGTGCGTTCCGCCGCGTTACGATGGAACAAAGTTGCCTGAAACAGCAAGTCTCGAAAAAGTTGAACGCGGAGAGCAACTGCGCCGCGACGGCATCGTCATCCGCACGTGGGACCTGCGCAAGGCGTATGCCATGGGCGGCGAAGAGATTCACGCGGTTGCCGGCATCGACCTCGAAATCCGCAAGGGCGAATACGTGGCCGTCATGGGGCCTTCCGGCTCCGGCAAATCGACGCTGATGAATCTGATCGGCTGCCTCGATTCGCCCACCAGCGGCCAATACTATTTGAACGGCCACCTGGTCAGCCGCATGAGCGACGCCGAGCTCGCGCGCGTGCGCAACCGCGAAATCGGCTTTGTTTTTCAGACCTTCAATTTGATGGCGCGGGCCGACGCGCTGCATAACGTCGAGCTTCCGCTGGTTTACGCCGGCGTCAAACGCCGCGAGCGTCATGAGCGAGCGTTGGAAGCGCTCCGCGCGGTGGATCTGGAAACTCGCAAGCGCCACCAGCCGAACGAGCTTTCCGGAGGGCAGCGCCAGCGCGTCGCGATCGCCCGTGCGCTGGTGAACCAGCCGTCGCTGTTACTGGCAGACGAACCCACTGGAGCGCTCGACACCACGACGGGAAACGAGATCATGACGCTCTTCGGTCGCCTGCATCGGGATGGCAACACCATCATCCTGGTGACGCACGAGCATGACATCGCCGTGCATGCCCACCGAATCATCCACCTGCGCGACGGCAAGATTGAGCGCGACGAGCAGGTAAGGCGATAGCGGGTTACTGCGCGGCGCCGGCTTTCTTGAAATCGCCGGCCTTGAAGTAGGAAAGTCCCGCGGGCTCCAGATACTTCCGGACCGCGGTGTTGAGTTGCGCGGTGGTCAGTTCGGAAATGCTCTTTTCGAGGTCCGCCTGCCGCTGCATGGTCCACCCATACTGGGCGTTTCGCGCGAGGTCCCGCGCGAGCCCGGCGTCCTGCGACCGTCCCAAGATGCGATCGTCCAGGTAAGTCTTCTTGGCAGCCGCCACTTCCTCATCCCGGAAGCCGTCCTTGAGAAGCTTGGCCACCTCGTCCTTGAACGCGGCTTCTACTTTCGCGACGTTCTGCGGTGCGCAAATGGCTTGCACGAAAATGCGCGCGTATTTCGATTTCACGCCCGCCGCGAACCCGCTGCCGACGCCGTAGCTCAGTCCTTCCTGCTCGCGGATGCGGTGGAACAGGCGGCTCTTCAAGTCCCCGCCGAACATCTGGTTCGCCAAAACCAGCGCCGGATACGCCGGATCGTCTTCATTGAGAGGCATGGCGATCCCCGCCGTGAACACAGCGTTGGCCTTGTCGGGAGTTTCGATCATGCGATCGACGGTTTCCGGCTTCTGATACGTGCGCAGGACTTCTGCGTAGGGCGAAGCACTGTTCCACGATCCGAATTCCTCTTCGGCGATTTTGCGGATCTCGGCCGCATCGAAATCGCCGACGATCGCGAGCTCCGCATGCGTCGCGCCGAAGAAATCGCTATAGAATTTCTTGGCATCCGCGAGCGTCACCCTCTTGTAGTTGTCGATGTCCTCTTCGTAGGTAGTCACGCCGCGCGGATCGCCCGACGGATACTGCGTGAAGTGCCGATTCAGGGCGTTCGGCGCGAGCGCCTGCGGCTCGCTGCGCAGATTCTCCACGCGCCCGAGCGAGGCTTGCCGCAGCTGCTCGAATTCGTTTTCCGGGAACGACGGCTCTTTCAGCACTTCGGCCGTCAGCCGCAAGGCTGCCGCGACGTTGGTACGCACGGTGTTCAGGGTCACGTTCGCGTCGGTGGCGCCGGCATTGGCGTTCACCTGCGCCTTCAGTTTGTCCAACTCGTCCTGCAATTCCTGTCGCGAATGCTTTTGCGTGCCGCGCATCAGCATGGCGCCCGCCAGTTGCGCGGCCGTGATGCGCCCGAAGACGCTCTTCTCGTCGCCGTAATGCAGCGCAATCGTCGCTGTTACCGAGCCGCCGCGGGTCTTCTTCGGCAGCATCGAGAGCTTCATTCCGTTGGCGAGCGTCACGCGAATGGTTCGCGCGTCGATGTTCGCGGGCGACGGGTCGAACACCTCGCCTGCCTCCACCGCCGCTTTCCCGGTGTAATCTTTCAGGAGCGAGGTGACATCCGGCGTCGGCGCGACCACCGTGCGATCTTTGTCCGGATTCTCGGTCGGGATGAATTCGCCCAGCGTGCGATTGCTCGCCTTGAGATACGTCCTGGCCACGCGCGCGACGTCCTCGGGCGTCACTCTTTCGATGCGGTCGCGATCCAGGAACATCAGCCGCCAATCGCCCATCGCCGCCCACTCGCTCAGCTGCAGCGCCACGCGCTGGGAGTTGTTGAAGGAAAGCTCGAAATCCTTCAGCATCTTGGTGCGGATGCGATCCACTTCGCTCTTGGTCGGCGGTTCCTTTACCACACCGTCGATCACATCGAGCATGGTTTTGCGGACGTCGTCCAGCGAGCCTTCCTGGCGGACTTCGGCCAGCAGATCGACGTAGCCGGGATCGTGCAACTGATCGTGGCTGCCGCCGACGGAAGTGGCCTTCTTCGATTCCACCAACGCCTTATACAGGCGGCCCGCCGGAGGATCGACCAGGATGGCCGCCAGCACCTGCAACGGAGCCGAATCTTCGCTCGAGCCCGCGGGCCCGTGGTAGGCGAGCATGACCGCCTGGATATCGCCGACGCGGCGCAGCATCACCTCGCGCTCGCCGTCCTGCACCGGTTCCTCAGTGTAGGTGGGCGTCAGCGTCCGCTCGGGCTTCGGCAGCGCGCCGAACGTATCTTTCACCAGCGACAACGTCATCACCGGGTCGAATTTCCCAGCGACGATCAGCACGGCGTTATCGGGCTGATAGTAATTGCGGTAGAAGGCCTGCAGCCGCTCGATGGGCACCTTTTCGATGTCGCTGCGCGAACCGATGGTGCTGTGGCCGTACGCATGCCACAGGTAGGCGGTGGAGAGTACGCGCTCTTCCAGCACGCGGATGTTGTTGTTTTCGCCGCGCTCGAATTCGTTGCGAACCACCGTCATTTCCGAGTCCAGATCCTGGCGCGAAACCCGGGAGTTCACCATGCGGTCGGATTCCATATCCAAGGCCCAGCGCAGATTCGCATCGGTCGCGGGCATGGTCTCGAAATAATTGGTGCGGTCGAAGGATGTCGTTCCGTTGAAGTTCGCCCCGTGATCGCGGATCTCCGTTTTCACGTCGGGGTGCTTCGTCGATCCGCGGAACATCATGTGCTCCAGCAGGTGCGCCATTCCCGTCTCGCCGTAGCCCTCGTGGCGGGAGCCCACCAGGTAGGTCACGTTTACGGTAACGGTCGGCTTCGAATTATCCGGGAACAGCAGCACCTTGAGGCCATTGTCGAGCCGGTACTCGGTGATCCCTTCGACGGAGGTGATGCGGGATTGCGCAAAACCGGCCGGGGTGAGACACAGGCACAAAACGCTCGCCACGAGCCAAAAGCGGGCATAACCGAGGACACGCGCCGATGCTTTCATGGTTTCTAGCCTATCAGACGGCGCGGGAGCCGGAGAGTTAGGAAACTTAGAACCACGACCTTAACCAAACGCGGACGGTCTGTCGCGCCGGCGCCGCCGGACTACCGTTGCTGGGTTTCGCCGTCGTGCTTTTCGCGATAAATCTCGCGGCTCAGCCCGTTCTGCTGCTGGTTGACCTGATGGCGCTCCTGCGGGTTCAGCGTGCCCCCGTTGGCCTGGCGATCCGTCCGGATTTCTTTATTCAGACGCGATTCCTGCTTCTCGATATGGGCCGTCTCGCCGGGAGTCAGCGAGCCGTTCTTCACTCCGTTGCCGATCCGCTGTTGCTGGCGCTCCTGGCGGCGCGCAACTCTGCCTTCGGCAAACGTCGCGGTGGCGGTTCCCAAAAGCAGCGCTCCGATGGTAATCCCCATTAGCATTTGTTTCATTGGCCGTTTCATCGTCTTCTTTCCCTTCCTCCGAAGCGGTTTTCGCCCATCTGTTCGCTTCTGTATTTCGTAAGCCCGAAAATCGCCCGGGAGTTGCGCCCCGATAACGTTAAAATCACATCATGTCTTTCCCGGCATCCCGGCGGACGGTTTACACGCTGCTGGAGGAAACCGCCGCCGCGCATGGCGATCAGCCCGCCCTTCACCAACCGATCAGCCACGGGAAGTATCAGACATGGACCTGGCGGGAATTCCGGGACATCGTGCAGTGGACCGCCGTCGGCCTGAGTACCATGGGCGCGGGGAAAGGCTCGATGATCGCGTTGCAGTGCGAAACTCGGGCTGAATTCTACTTCGCGGATCTGGGCGTGATGGCGGCCGGCGCCGTCGCAGCGGCCGTCTACACCAGCGTTCCGTATGCCGATCAAGCGCGCGCGATCCAATTCTGCGATTGCAGGATCGCGCTCGTCGAAAATGCGAAAGCGTATCGCGGGCTCGCCAACGCGCTGGGCGATGCAGCCCGCGAGATTCGCTGGATCTTGCTCACTGGTGACGCCGAAGAGGCCGGCGCAACTCCTGAGTCAGTAATGACTCTCGCCGAGCTGTGGGAACTGGGCCGCCGCAAGCTCGCGGAAGATCCGTCCGCGTTCGAGCGCCTGCGGGCGCAATATAACGATGCGGACCTCGCGATTCTTTACATGACCTCCGGCGCCACCGGCGAGCCCAAAATGGGCGTGGTCAGCCATCGCGCCCTGGTGACGAACCTGGATATGACGCCCACGGTGCTGCCGCTGTCGCCAGTAGATTGCACCATCGCCTTCCTGCCGTCCGCTCATATGGCCCAGCGCATGGTGGCTGAACTTTTGCCGATCCTGACTGGCGCCACGGTGTGGTTTTCCGAGGGACTCTCCAAACTTCCGCACGAGCTGCGTGCCATCCGGCCCACCCTTTTTCTCTCGCCGCCCCGTTTGTGGGAGCGCATTCACGCGAGCATCGTCGCCGAAATCAAAAAGAAACCAGCCGTGTTGCGCAAGCTCTTCCACCTGGGCCTCGGCCTTGGAAACAAGGCAGCCAGGCTCCGCCGGGAGGGCCGCCCGGTTCCCCTTGCGATCCAGGCGCCGCTGCGGCTGCTCGATAAGATCATGTTTTCGAAAATTCGCGAGCGCTTCGGCGCCCGGCTGCGCGCTCCAGTCTCCGGCTCGGCGCCGCTAAGCAAGGATCTCGCTGAATTTTACGAAGCCGTCGGCATGCCGCTGATCGAAGGCTACGGGCTCACCGAAGGCGGCGTCGTGTCCGTGAATCCTCTGGATCGTCCCAAGCCCGGCAGCATCGGCAAGCTCCTTCCTGGCGTCGAAGTCCGCATCGAAGAAGATGGAGAGCTGATGATTCACGGCTCCCTCCTCTTTGACGGGTATTACAAGGATCCCGAGGCCACGGCTGCCGTGCTTCGCGACGGCTGGCTCGCCACCGGCGATATCGCCGAGTGCGATTCGGAAGGCTACTACTACATCACCGGCCGCAAAAAGGAGCTTATCGTCGCTTCCAACGGCAAGAAGATTTATCCGGCGCGCATCGAAGGACTCTTCAAACGCGAGCCTCTGATCAGTCACGTGATGCTGATCGGCGATAAGCTGCCTTTCGTCACGGCACTCATCACCACGAACGGCGATCCCGCGGCTGCGGCTCCCGCCGTCGAGCGGGCCGTTAAGGACGTGAACCGCCAACTTCCGGCGTTCGAGCAGATTCGCAAGTTCAAGATTCTCGACCGCGATTTTTCCATCGAAAACGGCGAGATGACACCCACTATGAAGCTCCGCAAGAGCCGCATCCTCGAAAATCACCGCGGGCTGGTCCACGAACTGTACGCCGGACGGGAGTTCGATTAGCATTGGCTGAATTTCCTGCCGGCCACTTTCCCGCCCGTGACTTTCCAACGGTCCGCGTCAATCGCAAGGCGGCCGGCCGCGTGGCAAGCGGTCACCCCTGGATTTTTTCGAGCGACGTGGTCGACCGCGGCGCCGCGCAACCTGGCGATGTGGTGCGCGTCGTTGTGGAATCCGCGCACGGCGAGTCCAGGCCTCGGGGCGGGACCGCCCGGGGCAGCTTCTTAAACGCCCCGGGCCGCTTCTTAGGTGTTGCCCACTATAGCTCCGATTCGCAGATCACTCTGCGCATGCTTTCCGAGAACCCGGAACCTGCCGACGTCGCGTTCTTTCGTGCGCGCCTCACCGCCGCGATCGCTCATCGCGAGCGCGTAGTTGAACAAGCCGACGCCTGCCGCCTGGTTTTCTCCGAAGCCGATCTCCTACCCGGTCTCATCGTCGATCGCTACGGACCATATCTGACGATGCAGACGCTCAGCCAGGGCATGGAACGTGCGCGCGACTTGATCGTCCATTGTTTGAAGGAATTGCTTGCTCCGGCGGGAATTCTCGCGCGCAACGACGCTCCGGTTCGCAAACTGGAGGGGCTAGCGCTCGAAGTGGTGACGCTCACGGGAGAAATCCCGGAGCGCGTGCACGTCCATATGAACGGCCTCAAGCTCGAAGCCGACCTCTTGCACGGTCAAAAAACCGGAATTTACCTCGATCAGCGGGAGAACTACATCGCAGCGGCCCGCTATCTCGAACCTTTCCGGGGCAATGCACGGGTCCTGGATTGCTTCACCTCCACCGGCGGATTCGCCCTGCATCTCGCGAGAAAAGCCGATTCCGTCGAAGCTCTCGACTCTTCGACACCCGCGCTCGCCACCGCGCAAGCGAATGCCAAGGCCAACGGGATCGCCAACGTGGACTTCCGGCAGGCCGACGTCTTCGAATTCCTCGCCGGCGTTTCGGCAAACGAGGGCCGCCGCTATTCCATGGCCGTGCTGGACCCGCCAGCATTCGCCAAGTCCCGCAAATCGCTCGACGACGCGGCTCGCGGGTACAAGGAAATCAACCTCCGCGCGCTGCGGCTGCTCGATTCCGGAGGCGTGCTGGTGACCTGTTCGTGCTCTCACCATCTGAGCGAGGCGGAGTTGCTCGGGATTATCGCCGAAGCGGCCCTGGACGCCGGTAAAACATTGCGGGTGCTGGAACGCCGCACCCAGGCTCAGGATCATCCCATCCTGCTTACGGTACCCGAGACCCATTACTTGAAGTGCCTGATCCTGCAGGTTCTATAGCGATTCCAGCTTGCCAATGCCCGTTCCCCTGCGCTATCGTGACAGGAGCAAGTTTTCAGGCCCCGTTAGGCGGCCCATCTCTCACGCTTTTCCAAATTGGAGGATTTCGTCCCAATGACCCTGTTGTCTGGCCCCCGCCGGAGCGCACCGATTTTGTTGCTGCTGGCGTCTGTCTTGCTAGCCGGCTCGTCTCCGCTGTTTGCGCAAGGCGGCGAAGCGGAGTTGAAACTCCCGGATCTGAGCCAAGCCGTCTTTGTCGGCGGTGTCACCGGGCCCACGCTGCTGCTAATCGGCCTTGGTGTGGCGGCTCTGGGATTCGTCTTTGGCCTAGCGATGTATACGCACCTGCGGGGTCTCCCGGTACATGCCTCGATGCTCGAAATCTCCGAGCTGATCTACGAAACCTGCAAGACCTACCTGATCACGCAGGGGAAGTTTTTGCTGATTTTGTGGATTTTCATCGGCGCGATCATGAGCCTCTATTTTGGATTCCTGTTGCAATACGAGGCCGGGCGCGTCCTGATCATTCTAGCGTTCAGCGTCATCGGCATCGCGGGCAGCTACGGAGTGGCCTGGTTCGGGATCCGCGTGAACACCTTCGCCAACTCGCGCACTGCGTTCGCCAGCCTGAAAGGCAAACCGTACCCCTGCTATGCGATTCCGCTCAAGGCCGGCATGAGCATCGGAATGATGCTGATCAGCGTGGAGCTTTTCATCATGCTGTGCATCCTGCTGTTCGTCCCGGGCGATTATGCCGGGCCGTGCTTCATCGGCTTCGCTATCGGTGAGTCGCTCGGCGCGGCCGCGCTGCGCGTCGCCGGCGGCATCTTTACGAAGATCGCCGACATCGGTGCAGACCTGATGAAGATCGTTTTCAAAATCAAGGAAGACGACGCCCGCAACCCCGGCGTCATCGCCGATTGCACGGGCGACAATGCGGGCGATTCGGTGGGCCCCTCCGCCGACGGTTTCGAAACTTACGGCGTCACCGGCGTGGCGCTGATCACCTTCATTCTGCTCGCGGCCACCAACGACCTCACCAAGGTGGAGCTGCTGGTGTGGATCTTCGTGATGCGCGTGATGATGATTATCACGAGCGGCCTGTCCTATTTCATCAACGAAGCCGTGGCCAAGGCGAGATATCAAACCGTGGACAAGATGAATTACGAGGCGCCGCTCACCTCGCTGGTCTGGCTGACCTCGTTCATCTCGATCGGGGCCACCTATGCGGTCTCGTACTTCATGATTCCGGAGCTGGGCGGAGACACGTCCATGTGGTGGAAGCTTTCGAGCATCATCACGTGCGGAACGCTGGCCGGCGCCATTATTCCCGAGCTGGTCAAAGTGTTTACCTCGATGGAATCGCGCCACGTGAAGGAAGTCGTGACTTCATCCCGGGAAGGCGGCGCGTCGCTGAACATTCTTTCGGGGTTGGTGGCCGGCAATTTCAGCGCGTACTGGCTGGGATTGTCGATGATGGGATTGATGGCGATCGGGTACGCCATCAGTACCAGCGTTCCGGAGGGCTTATTCCTGGCCAACTCCGCCGCCGTTTTTGCCTTCGGCTTGGTGGCTTTCGGATTCCTGGGAATGGGTCCCGTGACCATCGCCGTAGATTCCTACGGCCCGGTTACCGATAACGCACAGTCCGTGTATGAGCTCAGCACGATCGAGACGCTGCCGGGCATCCAGGGCGATTTGAAGAAGAACTTCGGCTTCGACGTCGACTTCGAAAAGGCCAAGCATCACCTGGAAGCGAACGACGGCGCCGGCAACACCTTCAAAGCCACGGCCAAGCCCGTGCTGATCGGCACCGCGGTAGTCGGGGCCACCACCATGATCTTCTCGATCATCGTGGCGCTCACCAAAGGCTTGCAGCCCGCGCTACTGTCGAATCTTTCCATTCTGCACCCGCCGTTCCTGCTGGGGCTGATCACCGGCGGCGCGGTGATTTACTGGTTCACGGGCGCTTCCACCCAGGCCGTCACCACCGGCGCCTATCGCGCCGTCGAATTCATCAAGGCCAACATCAACCTGGAATCCACTACCAAGGCCTCCGTCAGCGACTCGAAAAAGGTCGTGGAGATCTGCACGCAGTACGCCCAGAAGGGTATGTTCAACATCTTTCTGGTGGTGTTCTTCTCCACGCTGGCATTTGCGTTTTTCGAGCCGTATTACTTCATCGGCTACCTGATTTCTATCGCGCTGTTCGGCCTGTATCAGGCCATTTTCATGGCTAACGCTGGCGGCGCGTGGGACAACGCCAAGAAAATCGTCGAAGTGGAGCTGAAGGCCAAGGGCACCCCGCTGCACGACGCCACCGTGGTCGGCGACACCGTCGGCGATCCGTTCAAGGACACCTCCAGCGTCGCGCTCAACCCCATCATCAAATTCACCACGCTGTTCGGATTGCTGGCGGTGGAGTTGGCGGTCTCCATGACGGACAAACAAGGCGCGGGCCTTTCCACCGGGCTCGGCGTGGCGTTCCTCGCGGTCGCGCTGTTCTTCGTCTATCGCTCCTTCTACGGGATGCGCATCGAGAGCGGCGATCAAAAAGAAGTGAGCCGCGAGGCGGTCACCGCAAAATAGTTCGGCGGGCGTGATCGGCCGCCAGGAGACAGGAGCTAGAATCGAGCCAGGAGACAATAGTCAAGAGAGAGTATGGGCCGCACCAGTGCTCGTCGGCTGATTTCTTCTGCATTCTGTCTTGTGTCTCCTGTCTTCTGTCTCCTTGTACCCTTGCACGCCCAGTGGATCAACCAGCCCGCCGCCGGGATTCCCCGCACGAAGGATGGCAAACCGAATCTTTCCGCGCGTGCGCCACACTTGCGCGATGGCCATCCGGATCTTTCGGGAGTCTGGCAGACCGAGAACCCCACCCGCGAAGAACGCTACAAATTCTTCTTCGACGGCATCAACAATTTGGGCGAAGACGTTCCTGCGCGCTATTTCATGAACATCTTGTATGACTTCAAGCCGGAGGACTCGCCGCTCCGGCCGGAGTTTGTGTCCGCGTTCGAGAAGCGCCGCGCGGGGCGCGCCAAGGATATCCCGTCGACACGCTGCCTTCCGTTCGGCGTGCCTTTGATGAACGCCGAGCCGTTCCCGTATAAGATCCTTCAGACGCCCGGCGTGATCGCGATGCTGTACGAGCACGACACCATCTTCCGCCAGATCTTCACGGATGGCCGCAAGCTTCCCCGCGACCCGTCCCCGTCCTGGCTCGGCTATTCCGTCGGCAAATGGGACGGCGATGCCCTGGTGGTTGACACCATCGGGTTTAACGACCAGAGCTGGCTGGACGCCGCCGGCCATCCTCATAGCGAGGACATGCGCGTGACGGAGCGCTATCGCCGCCGCGATTTCGGCCACCTGGAGATTCAGGAAACGGTCGACGATCCCAAAACTTATACGAGGCCGTTCACCATTCTGATCAAGCAGGAGTTTGTGCCCGACACGGATCTGCTCGAGTCCTTTTGTGAAAACGAACAGGACTACAAGCACATCCAAGCGAAGTAAATAAAATGCGAGGACTCCGACTTGCTCTTGTTTTCATTTCAATAATGACGCTCACTGCCGCCACCCCCGATCTCGCCGAGCTCAATCGCATGATCGCCCGCTATGCCCCGGTCGAGCTGAAGGTCGACACGTCGAAGTTGTCGCCGGGCGATCAACAGGCGCTGAAGAAGCTGATCGAGGCTGCGAGAGTGATCGACGATATATTTCTCGAACAGCGCTGGAGCGGGAACAAGGCGCTCCGAGAGAAGCTGGTGAAAGACACGTCGGCGCTCGGCAAGGTGCGTCTTCATTATTTCGACCTTAACAAGGGTCCTTGGTCAGATCTAGACAATCAGGAGGCGTTTCTTCCGAATGTCCCGCCGAAGAAGCTGCCCGGCTCGAATTTTTATCCCGAGGACATGTCCAAGGATGAGTTCGAGACATGGGTCGGTAAGCCCCCGAAAGCCCAGCAGGAGTCGGCGCGCGGATTCTTCTCGCTGATCCGTCGTGGACCCGACAAGAAGCTTACAATCATCCCCTACAGCAAGGCCTACACCTCCTACCTCGAGAATGCCGCGAAGTTACTGGAAGAAGCTGCCACGCTCACACCGAATGCATCTCTTAAGAATTTCCTGACACTTCGCGCCAAGGCATTCCGCGCCAACGATTACTACGCCTCCGACGTCGCCTGGATGAAACTCGACGCGCCCATCGACGTGACCATCGGTCCCTACGAAACCTATAACGACGAGCTGTTCGGCTACAAAGCCGCCTTCGAAGCCTACATCACTCTGCGCGACGATGCCGAGACGGCCAAGATGAAGAACTTCGCCGATCACATCCAGGAAATCGAAAACAATCTGCCGCTGGATGCCAAGTACAAGAATTCGAAACTCGGCGCGCTCGCGCCGATTCGCGTCGTCAACGAGGTTTTAGCGACCGGCGATGGCGCGCACGGCGTCCGCACCGCCGCCTTCAACCTTCCCAACGACGAACGCATCGTCCGCGCTATGGGATCGAAGCGCGTGATGCTCAAAAACGTCCAGGAGGCCAAATTCTCGAAGATTCTGCGACCTATCGCCGCGCGGGTCCTCTCTCCGGCCGATCAGAAGGATCTCAGCTTCGACGCGTTCTTCACTCACATCCTGGCGCATGAAATGACCCACGGCATCGGGCCTCAGAACAATGTGCGGCAAAGTCTCAAGGAGCTTCATTCTGCTATCGAAGAGGCCAAGGCCGACGTCACCGGCTTGTTCATGCTCCAATATTTGTTCGATCACAAGCTCCTGCCCGCCGCGGAACGTCCTTTGTATACGACCTTCCTCGCGTCGTCGTTTCGAACCCTACGCTTCGGCGTCCATGAAGCCCATGGCAAAGGCATGGCGCTGCAATTCAATTACCTCACTGATAAGGGAGCCTTCGTCGCAAAGCCGAACGGGACGTTCGCCGTCGACTTCCTCAAGATCCAGCCCGCCGTGCGCGACCTGGTCCACGAACTGCTCGACATCGAAGCCACCGGCGACTACGCGCGCGCCAAGAAAATGCTGGACGACCTCGGCGTCATCCGACCGCCGCTTGCGAAGGCGCTCGACCGGCTCAAGGACATTCCTACCGACATCGAGCCGATCCGCTCGCTATAAGGTATTTTTCCGTGCCCCTTACGCGTGTCTCTTAGGGTGAATCTCTGACCGCCCTCAGCCCGCCGGTGTGTTAACATTTTGGGCGAATGGGGCGATGAGCCTTCATTGAAAGCGCATGTACGACTTACCGGATAGCGACGCGGTACTGGCGCAGTTCAACCGCTTGATCCAGGAACTGGCCCGCGGAAATATGCAGCGGAACACCTTCCGCCCCTGGGAGATCGAGGTGCTCCTCGATATCGAAAGCTGCAATCTGCGGGAGGTCAACAAGCGCGACGTTCTGCGGCGCTATCAGAAGGCCGTCCAGCGCCACATGGAGCGCGGCGCGCGGCTGCCGCTCAAGCTCTCCGAATACCTGGAGTCGGTCCGAGCCAAGCGCGGCGCCGAGCCCCAGCGCATGGTGTCCTAAGCCCGCTCTTACGATTCCAACTCCTGACTGAGCCGCGACTTCAAGGAGCGGTACTATCGAGCGCCTCCCGTGTGCAGTCACACCACTTCGCCGCACTCTATTTCTCGCTGTTCCCGTCACTTGCGACCTTCAATAACGCGATCCGGTGTAAACCGTGGAGTATGCTTTGGGCAAGAAGCCGGGTGTTCAATCTTCGGAGTACCGGCTCGCTAAAGCGCGGCGTCCTAGGCAACGCCGCGCGATGCAAAATTCTCCCTCACGGGAGGAACTGGACTGTCGAGTCGCCTGGTGCTGGCGATACAGCACCCGGACGTCGCCTTCCGATAGTGGCGACAAGGGGCCCCGAACGAAAGCCCGCCAGCAGAAGACAGGAGTCAGAAGACAGGAGACAGAAGACGAAGGCATATGGCGGAAAAAAGCCGGTGGCGGCCGAGAAGCCGATCACCAGCCACCTGCGACGCGTCGCTTCCGCGCGCCCCGTAATCATCGCTACAGCCGTCCTCTGTCCTCTGACCCCCGTCCCCTACTGCCGCGGCGCATGCAGCGCGATTCCTATGTTCCGTCCCGTCGCTGGTACTCTAGGTGCATGGCCGAAGCTCCCGCTGCCCGTACCGTTTTCTGCGTCAAGCTGCAAAAGGAATTGCCCGGGCTGGACGAGCCGCCCTTTGACGGGCATCCCCTGGGCCAGCGCATCTACGAACACGTTTCCAAGGACGCCTGGAAGCAGTGGGTGGAGCACATGAAGATGATCATGAACGAGTACCGCCTCAACCTGGGCAATCCGGAGGCTCAGGAGTTTCTGCTGAAGCAGATGGAAGAGTATTTCTTCGGCAAAGGGTCCGAGCTGCCGCCCGACTACAAGCCTCCTGAAGCGCACTAGCTCCTTGTTGCGGAGGTTCGCGGATCTCGAATCGGTCGAACCGCTTGCTGGCGCGCGCGGCTCCGGGAACGGCTTCCGAGCCGCGACTGTCAAGGAGTGGTACGAACCTTTCCGCTGCGCATGTTGCAGCGATACTCGGCTCCCTCGATCGGAACGGTGAACAGCGTCTCGGGCTCTGCGGCCGGCACCGCCAGACCGAACCCGAAGCGCGTCGGAAGGCCGCGCGTGATGTCCGTCCACTTCTTCGCCGTCAGCTTGCCTCGGTACACGCCGCAGTGGTTCTGCTGATACAGCGTCTCCGGATCGCGTGGATGCGCCAGCAGTTTATGCACGCACTGGCCGACTTCCGGAAATTTATCGGGACGGAAATCGCACCGGACGTTCCCATTGAAAGGCTCCCACGTTGCTCCGTTGTCGAAGGAGCGGAACGCGCCCGCCGCTGAAATCGCGGCGATCAGGCGCCCGTTGCCCGGGCATTGAATCGAATGCAGGCACATTCCGCCGGCGCCCGGCGACCATTTTTCCCGCGTCGGATGCAGCGTCAGCGAAGATACTTGTTCCCACGTCTCGCCCAATCGGAGCTGCGGAACAATCCGCCCGGATCGACGCCCGCATACACTACACCCGGTTCGTCCGCCGGACCCGGCTCAATATGCCAGATCCGCTTGACCGATTCGTTGGGAACGCCCGTAAGCTCCAATCCTTTTTCGGCGAGCTTCCAGGTCTTGCCGCTATCGTCGCTAGCTTGCAAATGCGCCCCGAACCATGCGCTGTTCGCGGTCCCGTAGACCCGCTTGGGACGCCGCGGATCGGCGACCACGTGATTGATCTCGCTGCCTCTCAGCATGGGACCGTCGATGGTCCAGGTCTTGCGATCTTTGCTGCGGGCCCGAAACGCACCTTTGCGGGTACCGATCCACAGCGTGGTAGAGGTGGCCATGCGAGTAATATATCAAGCCTACTGGAACGCGGGCGGCGGCGGTCAGCCGCGAAGTAGTTGCTTCGGGCGCTCGGTTTTTTGTCGGCTGGAGGCCTTCATGCCAGAAGCCGGTGAAATGGACGCCGATGCCACGCGTCTCATCAGCCGTTGCTCGCGCTTGCGCAATTCCTCGGAATCATCGAGATCCAGGGCCGCCCGCGTCAGCTCCAACGCCCGCGCGTAATTTTTCGCGCTGTGCTCGAAATACTTGGCGAGCTCTTCGTGCGCCTTCACCTGGAAAGGATTCTTCGATCCGGCCAGATCGCTCCAGATTTCGAGCGCGGCTGCGTCGCACTCCAGCTTTTTTTCCAGCGCCGCCAAATCCCATAAGGTTCGGAAGAGAAGGTCGTCTCGTAATTCCGCGTTCATGGCCCGCCGGAACAGGGTGCGGGCCTGATCGAGCTCGCCGGCTTCGCGCAGCCAGCGTGCGACGGAGGCCATTTCCGCGCCATGCCGCAAAGGCGCGCTGGATGGATCGTTGAAAGCGTTATTGAATGCGGCCGGCACGATGCCCGCCAGGCACGCAAGCGTCAGAATATCGGTCGCGTTGTGATGAAACACCGGGACCAGGCGGGCGATCTCATGGGTGCGGAGGTATTCGAAATACAGGTAGGGGATCAGCGCGCCCGGGGCGTCGCCCTGGCGTTCCACGCCCAGGATGCTTTGCTCCAGGTCCACCAGGCGGCAGCTCTCGAAGCGCAATTTCCACAGGCGGCGCGCGCCGTACAGGAGGTCGACATGCTCTAAGCGCCCGAACGGCGGGCGAGCCCGGTTCATGCGATAACGCGTTTCAAGCAGCGGCTGGTCGAAGCTGCGTCCGTTGTAGGTGATCAGCACGCGAAACGGCGCGAGATACCGCGTCAAGGCGTCGAGCGAGCTTGCTTCTTCGCCGTAATCGCGCATGAAAAATTGCCGGACGTGGAAGCCCTCGGAGATGATGCGCCCCACGCCGATCAGGAACGCGCAGGTGCCCGTGCCTCCCGCGAGGCCTGTCGTTTCGGTGTCCAGGAAGGCCCACTCCGTCGGCGGAATGTCACGGACAGCGTCATCGGCAAGGATTTCGAGCAGGTTCGCGGGAAGCTCCGCGAGTGCACCGATGTCGGCGGTGCCGTGGTGACGATGCCGCGCGTAGAAGGTCTCGGTCTCGTAATGCCGGCCGAGCGCCGTCTCAACCTCTTCGCCGGGCAGCCATTCTTCGACATGAAAACGATTGCCCGCGCTTTGGCGGCGCGGATCGAGACCATTTCCGCCCGGGGCGCTTCCGGCGACACCGGCGGATTCCTCCAGATAGGATCCGATGCCGCTCGCAAATGGTTGCGAAAGGGCCGTAAACCCGGGCTTTTCGTACTTGAGGGCGCATTCCTCCAGAGTTCGTGCCATGCGGCGACGCAGGGCGGCCAACTGCTCCTGCAGCTCGCTCACGCGGACCTCGCGATGACCGGCCGTTTACTCATTCGCCTTTTGTTTGCCAGCATAACACGTGCACGCGGGAGGCATGCCGCAGCGCGAGCCGCGATTTCAAAACATTTTCTGTGGAAAATGTGCGATCCACGAAACCCCCGGAAAATCGGGCGTTTCTTGCATTTTTCTCTTTACAGCGGAGTAAGCATCCTTTATGATGCATTAGGAAACGCGTGCCCTGTAGCTGATTTCAGGCGAAATGTCCGCTTCGGACGCAACCCGCGTGAGGAGTGACGGGAACAACGCACAAGGTTTGGGAGATCAGGTTTAGAAAAGGAGCAATATGGCAGTCAAGCTGACGCAATCGCAGTTCGTGAAGAAGCTGGCCGAGACGGTTGGCGTGGCCAACAAGGTGGCCAAGGCGTTCACCACGGGGTATGCCGATCTCGCCGTGGCGGAAACCAAGCGAAACGGCATGGCCGTGCTACCCGGCATCGGGCGGCTGGTCCGCGTGGACCGCAAGGCTCGCATGGGGCGCAACCCGGCGACCGGCGAAGCCATCAAGATTCCGGCCAAGAAGGTCGTGAAGTTCCGCGTGGCCAAGGCCGTGAAGGACGCGATCGTTCCGCCCAAGAAGAAGTAGGGCGCCGGGTCGAAGCCCGCGAGACGGACGCAGAGATATAAAGCAAAACCCCGCGCGGCTCGTCGCCGTGGCGGGGTTTGCTGTCTCGCGAATACCGATTGAGGCCTCGTCCAAACGGCGGACGCGCGCCAGGAAGCCTACGCCTGCTTCTTCTCGTCGGGGGGCGGTGTCGGTGACGGCTGGTCGCCCTTCAGGGACTCCTTGAAGTTGCGGATGCCTTCTCCCAAGCCCTTGGCCAATTCCGGGATTTTCTTGCCACCGAACAAAAGAACGGCGACAACCAGGATGACCATCAGCTCAGGCAAGCCGATAGAACGTAACATAACGGCCTCCTTCTTCGTTCTGCTTAAGCATAACGTGGATCTATGAAACGGCGCAAGGCGCAGAAGCAAGCCCAGCGAGCTCCCAAACCAGGAACCACGGTCGCCTTCGACCAGTCCAAGGAAGTTCGCGCCATTGCGCGTGAGCGCGTCGGGGCCGTTAAGCCCTCGCATCCCATCCTCCCCAAAACCGCCCGCAAAAAACCCAAGCACAAGAAGCCGCCAGGCGACGACGCGAGCTAAACTAACAGCCCGCAAAACGGAGCGCGCCGGCAGCTTTACTGACTGAAGCGATGAGGGCGCCGGCGCGCCCTTTGCGGGCCAGCTAGGCCGAGGCCCGGCTTCAAGACCCGCCTCAGCGATGTTACAAAGGGAATATGGCTTTCGTGAGGCTGGCCGCCTTGTCTCAATTGAACGAGGGCTTGGCGATACAGGTAGAAACTCAGGACGGCGCCGTGGCGATCTGCAACGTCGAAGGTGCGCTTTACGCGATCGACGGCATCTGCCCCCATTCTGGCGGACCGCTGGGGGACGGTGCTCTGCACGGCCGGATTCTGGTGTGTCCGTTCCACGGCTGGGCGTTCGACTGCGTCACCGGCCTGAGCGACGCCGGCGATGACCTGCGCCAGGCTACGTACCCGGTGTGCACTGAAAACGGCGAAATATTTGTGAATCTGCCCTAAGCGGCCGGCGCTTACCTGACGAATGCCCGAGCTGCCTGAAGTCGAAACCGTGGTCCGCTCCCTCGCCCCGCACCTGCCGGGCCGCCGGATTGTCGCCGCGGAATTCACCTCACGCCACGTCACGCCCGGAAATCGAGCCGCGCTTGCCAGAAAGCTTGCGGGCCGGATGATTCATTCCGTCGCGCGCCGCGGCAAGTACATCCTCATCCAGTTGGACGAAGGCACCCTCACCGTGCACCTGGGCATGACCGGCCAGCTTCTACTCGATCCTCCGCCGTCCGATCACTCCTACGGGATCTTCCACCTGGATACGGGAGTGCTGGTCTATCGCGACCCGCGGCAGTTCGGCAGTATCTCACTCTTGAATGAGGGCTCGAACGCGCGCGCGAACAAGAGTCTTGCGAAGCTGGGCCCGGAGCCGCTCGAGATCGCACCCGCAGAGTTCGCGGCGCGCCTGAAGACGCGCAAGATCCGGATGAAAGCCCTGCTGCTCGACCAGACGTTTGTCGCCGGCATCGGGAATATCTACGCCGACGAGATTCTGTACTCCGCGAAAGTGCACCCCCTCGCGATCGCCGCGCGTTTGAGCAAGCCGCGGGTCGCGCTGGTGCATCAGGCGATGCGGGAAGTTCTGACGCTTGCGATCGAGCACGGAGGCTCTTCAATCTCGGATTACGTCAACGCCGCGGGCGAGCGCGGTTGGTTTCAAACGCTTCATAACGCCTACGACCGGGAGGGCGAACCGTGCCAGCGCTGCGGAGGAATCATTAAGCGGATTCTGGTCGCCCAACGCGGAACGCACTTCTGTCCGCAGTGCCAGAAGCGCTAGCCCGGTTTTCAGCTCTTGCCCCGTGGACGATTCCCCGGCGGCCGCCCGCCCGGCCCGCGCCTGTCTTGTGGATGACGGCCCGAAGAAGGCCTTCCCGGTGATTCCTGCCGCGAAGGCGGGCGTGACCCGGATGACCCTCGGCGTTCGAACGACCCTTTCTGTGTACTCTGGCCGGGTCCTTGACGCGATTCGCGCCGGTCGTCATATCCTCTGGAATCTTGCGGCCTCGTCTGCGGAGGTCTGGGCTCGCGAGGTGCCGCATCCCGAGGCCTGGAATCCTGCGATCTGAACTCGCGCGGCCCCGGCTCGCGAGATCTACGGTCGCGCGGCGCCTCCCGCCGGCTCTCCTGGCGAGCCGCACGGTCCGCGGTCTCCGCCGCTTCTTGTCCTACCGCGCGCGCCCGTGCGATCTCATCGGTCACCTCGATCACGGCCCGCATCGCCTTCACGTCATGAATACGCACGATGTGCGCTCCATATAGGATCGCGGCCGCGACCGCAGCGGCCGACGCGAATTCGGTTTCGAGCGGCGAGTCCTTGCTCAAAAAATGCTTGCGCGACGGCCCGATCATCAGCGGCAGATCGAGACCCGCGAGCTCGTCCAAACGCCCCAGAATCTCCGAATTCTGCTCCTTGCGCTTGCCGAAACCGAGGCCCGGGTCGGCCACGATGCGCTTGCGTTCGACGCCCGCGCGCACCGCCCGGTGCATGGCCGCGCCCAGTTCGATCGCGATGGTCGAGATCGGGTCCTTGAGCGGCGGGAGCTTCGCCCACGTGTCGGGCGTGCCGCGCATATGATTCAGAATCAGGCCTGCGTCGCCCTGCGTCACGGCTTTGGCGAGATCGGGATCCATGGTCAGCCCGGTGGGATCGTTGATGATGTCCGCGCCCAGTTCGAGCGCCTTGGCCGCGACTCCCGCTTTGTATGTGTCGACCGAGATCGGTACCGTCAGCCGGTCGCGCAGGCGTTTCAGGACCGGCACCAGCCGCCGCAACTCCTCGGCTTCCGAAATGCGCGCCGAGCCGGGACGCGTCGATTCGGCCCCGATATCGATGATGTCCGCGCCCTCTTCCTCCAGCTCGATGGCGCGCGCGAAGGCGCGGTCCGGATCGTCGTATTTTCCGCCGTCGGAAAAGGAATCGGGCGTGACGTTCAAGATTCCCATCACGAGCGTGCGTTCGCCCAACTGCAGGGTCTTGTCGCGGAGCTTCCATTCGTAATGCTTGCGGGGCATGAAGAGTCTTTTACGTACATCGCGCACAACGCTGCGCGCACGATCGTTTTGCGCCTAGCGAGCACGCCGCGCGCAGTGCGCCCCCTTAGCGTAGCGTGTATTGCCGAGGAGCACGCGAAACGTGCGCCTTGGCATCCACCCGTAATCCGTCGCTAAGAAAGAGTTCGGCCAGGGGGCCGAACGCGGGCGAGGACGCCCGCCCTACAAAACGCGGGTAGGGCGGATCGCCTGATCCGCGGCCGACGCCCTCGTCGGCCACCCCACGGGTGACGCGGCGTCC
>DASYXM010000021.1:0-26353 GCA_035934795.1 Bryobacteraceae bacterium
AACGCATTCGCTGTGCGCTAACTGCCGCCCATGATGTTGAGCGCGTGTTCGCCCGAGGGGACTGGGGAGTCGCTGGATGGCGTCCCGGGTTTGCTCGTCTTACTACCACGCTCTCTGATGACCTGGTGGCCAACCCGTACCGGCATTGGCTCCCGGTATGATGAAACCGGTTTCAAATTCTCCCGTCGCCGGCGTCCTTATAGTCGCTCGACGCGAAGCCTTTAACAAGCCTACGAGAGTTCAGTACCACTGCAAACTGCAACGCTTCCTGATCAGGAAAGAACTTACGAGAGCCCGCTAAGGCTCCCGATTCGAGGATAGCAGAGGGGATCTAGCGAATCAGTGTAAGTTGTTGATTGGTATAGGGAAGTAGCTCGTGACTGGAGAAAGCGCAGGAGGCAAGTGAGGGCGGGAACGGTGATCCGTGGGTCGTTGTTTAGCGACCGGGCGACATCTCGCCGGTATACGCGTTTCCCGTCAAACTTGACGGGATGGCGACTTTGCAAGAGTCCACTTACCAGAAGGCCGTATTCTTGGCCCTCTAAGATTCCGTGTCATGCTGCCCAGTAGCATTCAGAACAGGACGCCGTAACCAACCCATTGCTGCCTCGACTCCGCCATAAACGTCGCGAAGTGGGCATTTCGCCGAAGATCATCCAAATTGGTGTCGCGCTCGAACAGCGGATAGCAAGGGAACCCGTCCCCCGCCGCTTTTTCCAGCCACTCGATCGCCCGCTCAGTTTTTTTAATGAGAGCAAGCGCAGTGGCGATGTGATAAGCCGTATGGTGAAAGTGACCGAATCCCTTCCCGATTTCGACGGCCAGCTCAATCTTGGCCTCTGCGGTGCATTCGTCGCCTACAGAAGCTGCTAACACGGCTTGTACGCTGGTAAACAGCCCACCGCTGTCCGGAGGGTAATCTCTCGCTAATTGTGCAATCTTGGCGGAGGCCTCCTCTTGCCGCCCGAGATTGAACAGAGCCCAGGCAATTTGATACCCGACCAGTGATGGATTAACGTCTTCAGGGATCCCGCCCAATACGGATAGCGCCTTCGCGTAGTCTCCTCGAAATACTAGCGTCTGAGCGGTTCGGTATACCGCGAGGTTGTTATGGGGGTTCGTCACAACGGCCTTTTGCGATTCTTCGAGCGCCTGGTCGAAATAGCCGATGTGGCAGTAGATAAGCGCAAGCTGATTGCGCGCCTCATCCAGGTTCGGGTTTAAGTCCAGCGCTCGGCGATACTCTAGAATAGCCTTCTCGTGAGGGAAATGGTTGGCCGGCGTCCACAGAAGACGACCCCGGGCCACGTAGGCCGGGGCCAGTCCGGGTCTAAAAGGAGCGCCTTCTCCACAGCGATGAAGGCCTTCTCTTCCCACTGTCTCTCGGTGGGAGCGAATAGAAAGAGCTTCCATACATATGTCTGCGCCAATTCTGCATAGGCCAAGGCGAAGTCCGGGTCGATAGCCACTGCGCGCTCCAGATTCAGAATGGCGGCCTCATTGTCCTCTCTATTTTGATGATGGCTGTAGAAGCGCCCACGCAGATAGCAATCGTAAGCTTCCGGGTCGACCCGCAGGACAGGCCGTCTTGGGGGCATTGCGGCCGGCGGCAGCGGTCGAAATACGGGAACGTAACTTCCTTTGGGCAGCTCGATGCCCACCGGGTCGCCGCGCCCGTCGTTTTGATAGTAATCGCGCAGCCTGGCGCGAAGCCTGGTTGCTTCGACGCGTACTACGGCATCCGTACGAGGATCGTACTCGTCTCCGCGGGCGAAAACAGCCGCGCCCACCACATATTCCTTGATTTGGTCTCCTCGGCCAGCGAGAGCTTCCTCGACGACATACCGCAGAAAGCGGCGCGCAGATTTGACGGTGGCGAAGGCACGGGCGGCCAGAATGCGCTCAAGTTGCGCGCGGACCCGTTCAGGCTCAACCGCAGTGTGGGGAGCGGCAAGGCTTGATACTCCGGGGTCCTGCATGCCTGGTCCTCCACAGCGGTTACGGTATCACAATGTTCCGCTTAGCGGCTATCGCGTGACCATCGTAGGCGCACCAACGCGACTTTCGAATGCGCCCGAACCGGCGATTGAAACCGTTACAAAACGTCGTGAAACTCCCCGGGCGACCGCTTTTCGGCCTATTCTGAGACTCGAATGAGGGCCGCGCTTAAGAACCGCGCTGACTCATTTAAGAACACGATCGGAAGGGGTGAGCTATGCTCAAACGTCAATCGTTGAGGGCTCTGACGACTACCGGAGCATGCGGTGCTCTGCTGGTGCTAGGGATGTCAATTGTTCCGCCCGGGCGGGCGGAGAACGACAACAATGGCTCGCAGGATGAGAAACGGATGATCGAGATCGGTCTCTCGGTTGCGTCAAGCACTGGGATCCAACTGAACATGGCCGGCAAAGACCCGGATATGGTGGGCTTGGGGAGCTATCTGGCCAATGTTGCCGGCCATTGCAATGCCTGCCACTCCACCGGTCCTCAACATGAGTGGTGCTGCGACGTTTTTGGGGTGAATGACGGGACCGGGAACCCGTACTTCCGTAGGCCCCCGTTCACCGGTAAGAAAGTCAATCCGAAGACTTACCTGGGCGGCGGCCGGGATTTCGGAGCGGTTAGTTCAAGCGGTCTCCACATTTTCTCCCGGAACCTGACGCCCGACATAACTGGAATGCCGGCCGGGGGCCGCTCGCTTTCGGATTTCATGCAGATCATGAGGACCGGTGTGGACTTGGATCAACTCCACCCCAACTGCCCTACGAATACGCCCAGTTGCTTAAGTCCTCCGTTCAATGGGGCTCTGCTCCAGGTTATGCGTTGGCCGGACTTGCAAGACATGACGGACCGTCAGCTTACAGCCCTCTACACATTCCTGAGCGCCATCCCTTGCATCGATACTGTGATCACCGGCCAGCCGCAACTGGAGAACGTTTGCCCGTGAAGAAAGACCCTGAAGGCCTCCGCTATCGCCTGAAATGGGCGAGGTGAGCTGCTGAGAACGCCGATGGGCCGGTACCGCGACCGCAAGTATTCCATGGCAATGATGGCAATGAGGGACTGGCAATGAGGGACAACGACCCCTTGCACCGCGTCACAGTCGACGCTCCTCTCCTTTCGGGTGGGCAGCCATTCTCGTCATGAAAACGTTTCACACTTCGGCGGCTCTTCCTCGTTTTGCTGTGGGATGCTGCACTGCCAGTGCAAGCGTAAAACAAGGCTTCCATGACCACTGTTGTAAAACCTAAAACCAAGCTGGTCGTGCCGTTCGCGCTCCGGCGGCGGGCGCGCATCAAGACAGGCGACCGCCTGGAGTTCAAGGTGTCTCCCCGCACGATCGTCATCACGGCGATTTCCGGACCGGATTACAAACCCACCAAGGCCGAACTGACGGCGATTCGAAAAGGCGAAGCGGCCATCGCTCGTGGCGATTATGTATCCTTAACAGACCTGCGCCACGTGTCGAGATGAGTCTCGACACGGCACGCATGAGTGCGTGCGCCACGTCGACTACTCCACGCGGTCTCCGTCCTACTCTTCATCCTGCTGCGCGGCCAGTCGTGTCACGACGCCCATGTCTTCGAGCGTGGTGACGTCGCCCGCGACGGAGTGGCTGGTCACGATTTCCCGCAGCAGGCGGCGCATGATTTTGC
The DNA here is from genome assembly GCA_035934795.1 of Bryobacteraceae bacterium. Taxonomy (GTDB): domain Bacteria; phylum Acidobacteriota; class Terriglobia; order Bryobacterales; family Bryobacteraceae; genus Palsa-187. Next base: position 3,657 of record DASYXM010000021.1, read on the forward strand.
CGCTGCGCGTTTTCGGAAGCGCGTCGGTGAAGCGGATTTCCTCGGGACGCGCGAAGGCTCCGATTTCGTGCGCCACCCACTGCCGCAGCTCCACGCCGAGCTTCTCGCGATCGTAATCGCCCTTCTTGAGCGTCACGAAGCAGCACACGGCCTGCCCGGTGATCTCGTGCGGCTTGCCGACCACGGCCGCCTCCGCCACCGCCGGATGATGCACCAGCGCGGACTCCACTTCCATGGTGCTGAGCCGGTGGCCGCTGACGTTCATGACGTCGTCGACGCGCCCCAGAATCCAGTAGTAGCCGTCGTGATCGCAGCGCGCGGCGTCGCCCGTGAAATACGCTCCGGGAACCTTGCTCCAATACTGCTCCTTAAAGCGTTCCGAATCTCCCCAAATGGTACGAATCATTCCGGGCCACGGACGGCGCAATATGAGAAACCCTTCGTGGTCCGGCTCGAGCGGATAGCCGTGAAAATCGACGATGTCCGGCAGCACGCCCGGCATCGGCAGCGTGCCCGAGCCCGGCTTCAGCGCGACGGCGCCGGGCATCGGCGCGATCATGATGGCCCCGGTTTCGGTTTGCCACCACGTATCGACGATGGGACAGCGGCCCTTGCCGATCACACGGTGATACCATTCCCAGGCGGCAGGATTGATCGGTTCACCGACCGAGCCAAGCAGACGCAGGCTCGCAAGATCGTGCGCTTCCGGCCAATGATCGCCCTGACGGATCAGGGCGCGGATGGCGGTGGGCGACGTGTAGAAAATATTGACGCGATATTTCTCGATAATACGCCAAAAGCGGTCGAATTGCGGATAATCGGGCGCACCTTCGTACATCAGCGACGTGCCACCTGCCGATAACGGTCCATAAACGATGTAGCTGTGGCCGGTCACCCAGCCGATATCGGCGGAGCACCAGAAGGTATCCTCGTCGCGCAAATCGAACACCCATTTCATGGTCGCGGTGGCCTGCGTCAGATAGCCGCCGGTGGTGTGCAGGATGCCCTTGGGCTTGCCGGTAGTGCCGGAGGTGTACAGCACGAACAGAGGATGCTCGCTATCGAGCGGGACGGCCGGGCACTCCTCGGCTTCCGGACCCTTCAGCTCCGCGTCGAGATCGTGCCACCAGGAATCGCGCCCGGCCTGCATCGCCGTGGGCGCTCCGGTGCGGCGGTGCACGATGACATCGCGCACGGCAGGACACTCGGCGACGGCTTCGTCGACGGCGGCCTTAAGCTGCACTTCCTTGCCGCGGCGGAATCCACCGTCGGCGGTGATGACGACCGTCGCGCCCAGATCCAGAATGCGCGCCTTCAGCGCTTCCGCCGAGAACCCGCCGAAGACAACGCTGTGCGTGATCCCCAGACGCGCGCAGGCCAGCATGGCGACGGGCAGCTCGGGAATCATCGGCATATAAATGATCGAACGGTCGCCGGCCTTGTAACCGCGCGACTTCAGCACGTTCGAGAAGCGCGACACCAACCGCAGCAATTCCTGATAGGTGATGGCGCGCTGGTCGCCCGGCTCGCCTTCCCACAGAATCGCGACCTTGTTCTTACGGTGCGAATGGCAGTGCCGGTCCAGGCAATTGTAGGAAACGTTGGTCTTGGCCCCGACGAACCATTGGGCGAAGGGAGGGTTCCAGTCGAGCACCTGCGTCCATTTCTGGAACCAATGGATTTCTCGCTCGGCGATTTCACCCCAGAAGGCATCGGGGTCTTGGCGCGCGCGGCGGTACAGCTCGCGATATTCCTCGATGCCTTTGACGTGGGCTTTCCCGGCAAAGGCCGCGCTGGGCTCGTACAATCCTGGGGTGCTCATCGAAGGGATTGTAGCAAAGTGAGATGAGGTGGCCGACGAGGACGTCGGCCGCGGATCAGGAGATCCGCCCTACCCGGCGTGTACACGTAGCGGGCGGCCCCGCCCGCATTTGGCCGCCTGGCCGAACTCTTTCTTAGCGACGAATTGCAGCAGCTCCGAACGTGTCCCGAGTAGTGTCCCCGAGTTTACACGCCTTTTGTTGCCGGTTAAACTAATCTCGTTATGATCCGAACGGCTATCATGTGCCTTCTGTGCGCGGCTCCAGCTCTGATTGCGCAGAACGGCGCCATCACCGGTACCGTCGCCGATCAGGACCACAAGCCGGTCGCCAAGGCCACGATTACGGCGAAAAACGCAGCTACGCGCGCGTCGTTCTCGGCGACGAGCGCGGCGGACGGCAGCTACACTTTGGTCAATGTTCCCGCGGGCCGCTACACATTGTCAGGATTTTTGTCCGGGATGATACCTTACACGCAGCCGAATGCAGTGGTCGCCGCGGCCCAGACGTTGCATGCGGATGTTGTGCTGGCCGACTTCAATGCCAACGTCGCAGGTGAGGATCGGGAATTCTACGCCCAGCTCTGGTATCCGAAGGAACAGATTGGCCGCACTCCGCGCAGGGGCGGCAAACCGGATCTCTCCGGCGTGTGGCGTCCCGCGCTTCCGAGCGACTGGGGCCGTCCCGAGCCTGTGCCGTGGGCGGCCGCCAAAATCAAGGAATGGCAGGAAAACGATATGCGAGATTTCCCCGGGGGACATTGCCTTCCTCAGGGCCTCGACGTCACCACACTGGTCACTCCGATCAAGCTCGTGCAGACGGCCAAGCTCCTGGTGATCCTGTTCGACATTGCCGACCCGCCGCGCCAGATTTTCATCGACGGCCGCAGCCATCCGAAAGAATATCCGCTGCTCGCCTGGTTCGGCCACTCGATCGGGCACTGGGAGGGCGACACGCTGGTGGTGGATTCGCGAGGCTTCAACGACAAAAGCTGGATCGGATTCCCGTTTCATCCGCACACCGAGATGCTGCATACGATCGAACGCTTCCGGCGGCCGGATTTCGGACACCTGGAGATGCAGACCACCATCGACGACCGCGGCGCGTTCAGCAAACCCTGGACTTATTCGAAGGTGCTGCGGCTTGCACCGCCCGGAGAGGACCTCGAAGAATACGTTTGCAACGAGAACAATCGCGACATCGATCACATTGTGGGGAAGTAACCCCAGGCGATCAGTTCCCAGCCGGTTGCTTCTTGTGGAAATACTTCTGCTTGATATCCGGCCAAAACTCCTTGAGGACGTTTGAAAATGCGTCGGTCGCTATCTGGACCATCAACTTCTCGGTGTTATCGGCTGCGTCGCGCGTGTCATTGGGATAGTACAGGTTGGAGATCCCGACCGCCGCCACGTTTCCGACCCATTCCGAATAGTTGAAAACCCATTTTCCATTGTTGTCGTTCCTGGCGGTCATCACGCCGCGCAAAGCGTAACCGGTCCGATACCACTTCCTGCGAACCGGACCGAGCCGGAAGTAGCGCGGGTCCTGATGCATCACCGCCGGAATCACGCCCTCGGCCAGCAGATTGCTGGCCGCCTGATCGCCATAGGCGGAGCCGAACCGTTTCGCGTAACCTTTCAACCCCTGTCCATAGGAAGGATTCTGATTATCCATCTGATACAGCCCCGCGAAGCCTGCCGCAATCCCGTAGACCGGGTAATCGAAGGTATCCTTGGCGGCGATGGCGAACTTTTCCTTCGCTGTGATCGGCGTGTACGGAGCGCTGCCGTTGGTTGTTCGATAGTTGGGGAGAACTCCAAAGATGCGCTTGTCGATTTGTTCCGAGTTGGATTGTTGGGAGTCGGGCTGCTGAGCGCTGACAGGTGTCGGCAACTCCGCGGCAGGAACGGACTGAGAAACGTCAAGGTCGGCCGCCACGCCGGACGCCCCTTGCGCGCCCAGGAGGCCCGAGAGCAGAGTTATTGCGCCGACAAGCGCCACGCCAAGCGGACACCTCACGATACTATCTTTAACGTGTTTGCCAGTCGTTTTGGTACGGCACAGTTCAAGCCAAAATAACTATCGCTTTTGTAATGACTTGGACGTGTGATTTTCCTCCTCAACCAAGGATCGTACTATACTCAGCTTAAGAGTCTGCGGATGGAGGTCTCGCCGGGCTCCAGCGTCCGCTGGTGAAGCTTAGGCCAAGAGGCAATAAGAGTTTGGGAGGGGTTTCGTGTGGCTAATTTTGGGGTTCGCACTTATAACAGCAGCGTCCGCTTTTGCCCAAGCGGGCGATCCGGCTTACAGTTCGCAGGCGACGCCCGATGAGACCACCCTGACCGCTTCAAGCGCGGCGCAAACTCCGCCCGGACCTTCCTCGGAGGACGGTTCCGCTGCAGCGAGCCAACCGGGCACTCCAGCGAAATCCGCGGAGCAACCCTCGGCGCAGCCCGCAGTTCCCCTCTCGAAACAACAACCCAAGCGAATCATGGGCGTCATGCCCAACTTTCGTGCCGTCAGCGCGGGGGCGATCCCGCCGCCTCCCACGGCCAAGGAAGCGTTTAAGATTGCCGCTGAGAACAGCTTCGACTACTCATCGTTTATCTTTGTCGGGATTACCTCGCTGATGGCCGAAGAATCGGACGCGCACCCCCAGTTGGGCGATGGGCTCACCGGCTTAGGGAGATATTATTGGCGCGGCTTTGTCGATAAGACCGACGGCAATTATCTGGTCATTTTCGCCTTGCCGACGGTCTTTCATCAGGACGAACGCTTTTACGCCAAGGGCGAGGGTAAGGTGTGGAAACGTGCCATTTACGCGGCTTCCCGCATTCTGATCACGCCCGACTACCATGGGCACGACAGCTTCAACACCTCGGAGATCCTCGGGCGCGGCGTGGCGCAGGGTATTTCAGTGTTCTATTATCCGAGTCACGACCGGCACCTCGGACCGGTCGCCTCGAAGTACGGATTCGCGCTTGGCCGGGACGCGCTCACCAATGTCTTTCGCGAGTTTTGGCCGGACATCGCCACCCACGTACTGCATCGGCATCCGTGATGCCGGTTTGGTCGTCGACCAAGCTCAAGCCGGGTAACTGCCTGCTATGTAATGGTTTAGATGGGCGATTTCTTCCTCCTGGCGATGGATGACCCAGTTCACCAGGTCGCCGATGGAAAGCACCCCTAGAATCGCCCCGTCTTCGACGACGGGCAGGTGCCGGATGCGGAACTTGGTCATTAGGTGCATGCAGTCATCCACCGTGTGTCCAGGGTGCGCGACGATGGGCGGGCTGGACATAATCTCGCTCACCGGCGTATCCCGCGAGGCTTTGCCATGCAGGATGACTTTGCGGGCGTAGTCCCTTTCGGAGAAGACGCCGCAGAGCTGGGCGCCTGAAATCACCATCAACGCGCCAACATCGTGGTGCGCCATGGTTTCCAGCGCCTCGTAGACCGGCGTCTCCGGCGCAACGTGATAAAGGGAGCCGCCCTTACTTTCGAGAACGGCGCGAACGCTGTCTGTGGTCCCCATAACGACCTCCGTGCCCACCACTATGCGCCTCCGACCGGCCGTGTCAAGGGGGAGTTTGCCTTACTCCCATAGTTCCGAGGAGGGGGGCTGGCTATCACAAGCCCGGCCCACGCCAGCGGCAGCCCCGTGCGTCAGCATGGGGCTATCTTCACTTATCCCAACAGCCCCAAGCTTACGCATGGGGCTTCGGCGGCGAACCGCGTGCCCGGGACAGCTTACTAATGATTTTCGAAGAAATGAGCGACCTTCTTGCCCGCCGCCTCCGTGTAATACACGGTCACCTTGGCCGATTTTTCCACCGCTTTGCCAACGTCTTTGCCGGCGTCCTCGGTCGCGTGATCCGCCATCTTGAAGGTCTGGACGGTTCCGTCGGCGGTTTTGACCGCGATCGTCTTCGTGCCCCGATCGATCTCCGAAACGGTGCCCTCTGTCGCCTTCAGCCCTTCCTTACCCACCGCGTCGATTTCCACCGCGGTTTTCTCGGTGCCTTTCGTGGTGTAATGCGCGACCACCTCCGAGCCTTCCTTCACGCCCTTGAAGGTGTCCTTGGCGCCGGCGTCCGTGCCGTGAACCACGGTCTTCTTCGCGAAGTGCACCGTCTCTTCCGTGCCGTCCTTCGTCTTAACGGCAACCGTCTTCGCGGCCGAATCTACTTTGGTGACCGTACCATGAACCGCCGTCACGACGTCCTCCGCCGCGAGGCATAGGGAAACGGGGAGCGCCAGCAGCGCGAGCATCCGGGGTAATCGCGTCATAAACGAAACCTCCTCTGAAGTTGATTCCATACTAGCGCAAGTCACGCGAAACAGCCCTCGCTTCTAGGCGGGATGAGGCACGAGAACGTTCTCTTAATTGCGAATGTTCAGATCCGGCCTCGATCCTTGATTTCACACGGCCTGCTTAAGTTTCCTGAAGCACGGACCGGAGGTGCTTGGTCAGATTGCGTTCGACCTCGGGCTTGCCGCCGATGCTGTCGTCGTAAAAGATCACGCGATAACTGCGAATATCGAACGGCAAGTCGCGTCCGCGACGCGCCAAAAGAATCGTGGGCTTGTTGAGGGCATGGGCGTAGCCCAGTTCATAGAAGACGTTCTGGTTCGGAGCCGTAATTTCGGCGATCACGACCTTGGACTCGGAGATTTCGCGCTTGATATCTTCGAAGATGATCCGGCCTGTGAGTTCGTCAACGCGGGTCACATCGAGGCCCAGCCGTTCTCCTTCTGGTTGGATAACTTCGCGGTAAATCGTCTCGAACGGCTCCTCGAACGGCATGGCGACGAATGCACGCGGACGTTCGGGCAATACCCGGATTTTTTCAAACTTGATCTTTTGCCGGCCCCAGGCGTAGAGCCCAATCTGATTCCCCGCCAGGGGTTTGGCCAAGACTTCTTCAAAAATCTGAATACCATCGGCAAACATCACAATCCTTTGGCCCGCCTGCCTTACTTCCAGCTCGTAGGGCCGGCCAGCTTGGAGGTTCTGGATTGAACCCGCCAACCGGATCGCCCTGAACCCTTCTCCAGGGACGAACTCGCTCATGGCATATGCAGATTTCCAACCGCCAAGTTGGGGATTCATGTAACTCCCCGCTTCGGACTGGAAGCCAAGCACAATTCCAGCAGACACATTTGTCGAAGGATCAGTAAGATTATCAAAAATGATGGTGACCGAGGCATGACCGTCCCGAAGCCGCAGCTCGCTCAATGCCAACCCATACGGTTGCTGTTGATCATCGAGCGGTCCCTCATAGAGTGCGCCGGCAGAATCAAACGACCAGCGACCCATCAGGGCTGCCCAGTGGGTAGGAGTGACCAGCCCCAAGGGACCGGCGTGACCATTGCCGTTCGTCGGGCGAAAGTCGTTCATTTCTGGCTCCATGCTATCACCTCCTACTGCCAGTAGTTCCGATCCAAACTGCGATACTGCACCGCTTCGGCCAGATACTTGGCGGTGACGTGATCGGCGTTGTCCAGATCGGCAATGGTGCGCGCCACCTTCAGAATCCGGTCGTGCGCCCGCGCGCTCAAGCCCATCCGGCGCACGGCCATTTCGAGCGTGCGTTCACCGGCGTCGTCCAGATCGCAGAGCTTCCGCAACTCGCTCGACGGGATCATGGCGTTATAGAATCCGCGCCGCTGCTGGATGGCGCGGGCCGCGCACACGCGCTCCCGCATTTCGGCGGAGGAAACGCCGCCGTTCTTCGTGCGCAGCTCCTGATACGCCACCGCGGGAACTTCGATATGCAGATCGATGCGGTCCAGCAGAGGGCCGCTCAGCCGGGCGAGGTAGCGCTGGATGATGGCTCCCGTGCAATGGCATTCGTGCGTCGGATCTCCGTGGAAACCGCAGGGGCACGGGTTCATGGAGCCGAGCATGACGAAACTCGCCGGGAAGGACAGCGTCATAACGCTGCGGGCGATGGTCACCGAGCGATCCTCCAGCGGCTGGCGCAGCAGCTCCAGAACATTGCGCTGGAATTCCGGCATTTCGTCTAGAAAGAGCACGCCGTGATGCGCCAGGCTGACCTCGCCGGGGCGCGGCACCCCTATCCCTCCGCCCACCAGGCCGGCCTCCGAAACGGTGTGGTGCGGCGACCGGAACGGGCGCGTCGTCAGCAGGCCGACGCCCTTCGGCAAAGTGCCCGCGACGCTGTGGATCTGAGTGGTTTCGATGGCCTCTTCGAACGTCAGCGGTGGCATGATGCTGGGGAAGCGCTTGGCGAGCATGGTCTTGCCCGACCCCGGCGGGCCGATCATCAGCACGTTGTGCGCGCCGGCGGCGGCAACTTCGAGCGCACGCTTCGCCGTGGTCTGCCCACGGACGTCCTTGAAGTCCGGCAGGTAATCGACGGCGGGCGATCCCGCGAAGGCTGAATCCGTCGAAGTCGCCCGTTGTTGCGGCTGGAACCGCTCCCGGTCGCGCAGGAAATTCACCACCTCCGCCAAGTGTTGCAGCGCGAAGACCTGGACGCCGCCGGCGATGGCTGCCTCCGCGCCGTTGTCGGCGGGGACGATCAGGTTCTTGAGGCCGAATTTCTGCGCGGCGACAGCGATGGAGAGCGTCCCGCGCACCGGGCGCAGGGAGCCGTCGAGCGACAGTTCCCCGACGAACAGGTGATCCTCCGGCAGCGTCACCGTACCCATCGCGCCCAGAATCCCCAGCGCCATCGGCAGGTCGAATCCGGCGCCTTCCTTGCGCACGTTGGCGGGCGCCAGATTGATGGTGATGGCCATGCTGGGATAGCCGAAGCCGGAATTGATCAGCGCGGATTTGATGCGCTCGCGGCTCTCCTTGACGGCCGTATCCGGCATCCCCACGGTGACGAAATCGCGCTGCGAGCTGGGGTACATGTCCACCTCGACATCGATAAAGTGCGCCTCGATGCCATACACGGCGGCGGATCGGGTCCGGGATAAGGCCATTAATCACTAGTGGCTGGAGGGTAGGATTATTCGCAGGCTGATATGCCTCCCGGCCAAAGGATTAGTCCGAGGCAACGAAAATCGCGCGGAAGGAACGTCCCGTCCGCGCGGGATACTCAACTGGAATTTCGCGCCTTTTTCGGTTTCCTAAAGAGGGGTAAGATTAATAGTCCGACCCGCATTCCTCAGTCGGGAGCAGGGTTCGGTTGCGGCCGTAAAGCAGAGGCCTATTCAAGTCTACGTTTCGTCGAGGAGCGCCCAAATGCATCAGAGCAGCCGGTTCACAATGGCCGCCGCAATTCTGGCTGTCGCGGGATCAAGTTTATGCACCGGCCAGGTTAAGAGCCAAATCGACTTCTCGAAACCTGTCGTTATCTCGCCTTTCGGATCCTTCTTCAAAGAAGCACACGGCCTTCCGGATTCGACGCGGACCGCCGTAATTCAATTTCTGAACGACGCTGGCATGTTCCCGGCAGTCCTTACTCCCGAGGAAGCAAAGGACAAAGATAAGAGCACATTGCTTGAGCTCGGCGCCACGCTCTCGGACTTCAAGCCGGGAAACATGGCGACGCGTTTGGTTGTCGGTCTTGGTACCGGACGTGCTCACGCTGGGTTTGATTTCACCATCAAGGACGCTGGCGGTGGAACCGTCTGGCAAAAAAAAATCCAAGAAACCGCCTCGTTCTGGTCCAACTCCGCCTCCTCCATCTCACAACGTCAGGAACTCCCCGAGAAGGTCGCAAAAACGCTGGTCAGGGAGCTGCAGAAGATCAAAGTGAAATAGCTGCTCTAAAAGCGGGGGAAAACCCCTGGCTCGCCTGGGGCTATAACCCCGTCCCGTTAGGGCGGGGCTGCAGTGATCGCGTGCTAACAGAATCGCCGGGACAGCTTGATTTCTTCCGTTCAGGAAGCGGAAAAGACGAAAACGGGACTTCATTTTCCGTCCCGCCCTTGTCGCATCGTCCGATTTCAACGAAAAACTAGCACTCGGGAGAGTTTAGGAGTATACTTCTTGCGCCATGAACTCCATTAATCCGAGATGGGGCGCACGCGCACTCTGTGCGACGGCCCTTCTGCTCGCTAGTTGTATGGGCCCTGTGAAGCAGCAGCGCGTGCCCGTGTCCCAGGTCAAGAACCCGCAAAGCGAAACCATCGTCGGCTTGACCACGATCAAGGGCGAGGATGTGGAGTTCGACCTGGTTCCTTCCACCGGCGGGAAGACTGCAGGGAGGACCGGAGGAGTTTACGAAGATAGCGCCGTCCGCGGATTAGTCAAGGGCGCGGAATACCGCATTCCCATCGACCAGGTACAGCGTCTGTGGGTGATGCGGCGCGGTATCTCAACGGGTCGCACCGTCGCCCTGGTCGGAATCCTGGGAGGCACGGCAGCTGTGATCGCCGTCGCCGTCGCCAATCGCCCGAAACCTCAACCTACGACCACGACCGGAGGTTGCCCGTTCCTGTACTCCTGGGATGGCCATCAATTCGTGTTCGACGCCGAACTCTTCGGAGGCGCTGTCGCGCGCGGGATGCAGCGCGACGATTACTCCGAGCTTCCGCATCTCCAGACGCAGCATGGGATCTATCGCGTGTTGCTGGCCGATGAACTCGAAGAAACCGATTATACGGACCGCCTGGAGCTGTGGACCGTCGATCATCCGGCGGGGTCCAGCGTGGGGATCGACGACTCCGGCAATATCTACTCGCTGCGCGCTCCGCAGCCTCCGCTTTCCGCGCGCGATGAGAACGGCGCCGACCTGTTGCCGTGGCTCGGCGCGACGGACCGCCGAATCTGGGAGCCGCTCCCGGCGGAAGCGCCCGACGGCCAGCTCCGCCACGAGATCGTTCTGACGTTCCCCAAGCCCGCGGGGACTGCCTCCACCAAACTGCTGGTTCACGCGGGCACCGGAGAATGGGGGCTCCGCATGTTTAATTCCCTCTTTGAGCTGTATGGTCAGGGTCTCGATCGCAAACTTACTTCCCTGGACAGAAGCCCCGCCGACGTTGTAGCCCTCAAGATATGGAGCGCGCGCGAGGACCTCTACTCCCTCAAAGTCTGGGTCGAGGAGCCAACCGGCTGGCAGGTACGCGGAGTCATTCCAGGGGGAGGCATGGGAGCTCGCGTGGTGCCGTTGGATCTCAGCCGCGCGCGGGGCGAGCAGGTCCGCATTCGCCTTCAGCCGCCGGCCGGGTTCTGGGCGATCAATTCCGTAGCGATTGATTACAGCCCGGAACAGCGCCTCGAAGTAAGTCGGATCGCACCGCAATCGGCGCGCACTAGCGCCGGAGAAGACGTTCTGAGCAAGTTGCAGTTCACCGACGGGCTCGCCTACAAGGCCGTGATGGGAGACGACGCGGAAATCGCGTTTCCCGCCACGCCGCCGCGTCCGGGCATGCGCCGAACGGTCTTCCTGCACAGTGCGGGCTACTACCGGCCCGACGTCCGCTCCCAAAGGCCGCCCGACACTGAAACGCTGCGCCAGGTCTTCGAAACACCCGACGGGCTGGCCCGCTTCGCCGCCCGCCGCTACGCCGCTTGGCGCGCCGCCGTGCCCGGTTCTTGAGACATGGAGACCGCCGCTTCCGACGCCTGGATTATCCGCGGGAATAGAACGGCAGGGGTGCGAACCAGTTGCCGCGCGGGGACGGAGCGAGGCGGATGGGCGAGAAACCACGAACGGTTCTTGCGGGTTACAACGTCACTGCTCGGGGATTCCTGGCAGCGCTTTGGGAGGCAACTGCGTGACGTCATAAACCGTCCCATGCTTCTCACGCAGCAAGCGCATGGTTTCCGCGGGTGAAAGTTGAAAATCCCTCGTGAAACACCATTGTGACGGGGGGGCCGGAGGATTGCGGTCGGGATAAACATGGATGTCAGTGAATCCCTGGCGGGTCAGTTGGCCGTAACAGAGTCCCCACCAGAACTGCTCCATGTCGAGGCCAGTGAGAAACACGGGGCCCTGCGGTTGAACCTGCCGGATTTCGCGAACGCCTTCCGTCAGGAGGGCTTCGCGTTTGAGAACGCCGGCGGACTGCTCGCCATACCCGTTGCGCGCGCCGAACGCCAACGGAATGTGCGAAATGGAATAGAGACCGGCGCAGACGACGGCCACGGATCTGCCGCGCCAGGATGCCGCGCGCACGAGGGCGTCACCCGCCAGCCAGGCAAGCCCGATCGAAGGGAGAAACGTGTAGAAGGGCGTGAAGTGACTCAGCAGCGGCACGACCGGCACCAGCGGAATCACAAACCAGAGCAGGCAGAAGAGCGGGAGCCAGCGCCGGCCGCGCGCGCCGATCCCCAGCCACAGAAGAATCGCGAGAGTGAAGAGCGCCGTGGCCAGGCGGCCGATCAGTGCACTCTTCCCATGAAGCCGGCGATATTCTTCGGGTCCGAGAACATTGGTCCAATAGTGCCACAAATTCCCAGCCAATCCGCGCCATCCGAAGAACAATCGATAGGGGCCATCGTGAGGAAGCGGGGCCACGGCGAAATGGACGGAGGCGAAGGCAGCTGACAGGACCACGGACGGTAGCAATTTCTTCCAGTGATTTCTCGCGAACAGGAGCACGTACGCTCCCGCGACGGCCGGGAAAGTGACGGCCAGTTCGAGCGCACCCAGCGACAGGGTAAGCGCAACGATATGCACGACGAGCCACACGTATTTTTCGGTGTCGAGCCAGCGTAGGAACGCGTTGAAGGCGGCCAGGAAACAGAAAGTGTAGAACACCTCGTCAAACGCGGAGGCCCACACCATCGGCAAGACGAGCGTGTCGTTGATGACCCATAGAACCACCGCGATGGCCGCCGCCCGGCGCGAGTCCAGCAAACGCCGCCCGGTATCGGCAATCACTAAGACATTGCCGATCTGCACAAGCAACGCCATGGCGTGGAACGGCGCGGGATTCAAACCGAACCAGGAGGAGGCCAGCAGGAACCAGAGGCGATCGCCGAGGGGCCGGATGGTCCCCTGCGCCTGCGGTGAAAACAGGGCCCACAACAGGCCGCGATTCCGGCCGATGTTGTTCCCAAGGGACAGCCAGGCAAGGTCGTCCAGGCGATAGGCGAAATGAATCGTCGGCCCGTACAGGACCAGCACGAACGCCGTCGCGAGCAACACCGCGCCCGCCTGGATTTCCTGGTCTATCTTCCGACCGAAGTGGCTTGCGATCCCGCGCTCCGCCGATGGCAACCGGCTGTGGATCATTTTTAAACAGTCTTAACTTAAGCGATGGCGCGGCCCTCGCGATCGAGCCGGTACGTCCGTCCCCGCCAGGTGATGGAGTTGCCGAAGAATCCGGCGATCCAGAAGAAAAATCCAAGCATGTCCTCGACCGGCAACAGCAGCCAGTTGATGCGCGCGCCGAGCGCCACCTGCGAGGTCACCCACGCGGACATGGCGCGCACGCCGAGCGTCGTCACCACGATAGGCCACCACGGAAACGGCGCGATCGTCCACAGCAGCACGGCGAGCGGCAGGGGGTAGGTGAAGATCTGCCCGACGTATCCCGACGGCCTCGACCGGCGTCCGGTGCGCGCCCAGCGGATGCGGTGCCCGAGATTCTGCAGGGCGGTCTGGCTGCCGATGCGATGCTCGACGATCGAGGACGAAAGAATCACGCGATGGCCCGCCGCGGCCATGCGCCGCCCCAGCTCGAAATCCTCGGCCAGATAATCCTTCAGGCCTTCGATACCGCCGGTCTCGTCGATGAACCTGCGCCGCGCGACAGTCGTCGGTCCGACGGCGAACTTCATCCCCTGCAGCATGCGAGCGGTGAAGGCCCCTTGCCAGAAGGTGGTGTTCATGCCGGTGGCCTCCAGGTGCGACCACAGGCTCGGTCCGGCCAGGGCACGGTAAGGGCAGGTGGCCAGCGCCGTCTTTTCATCCGCAAACTCCGCTGTCACCCGCCGCAGAAAATCGCGAGTGACGCGAATGTCGCTATCGCTCATGACCACCAGATCGTGCCGCGCCTCGGCGCTCATGCGCGCCAGGCTGAAGACTTTCGCATGCGGATAAGGCGGCTCGCCGGTCACCATCAGGCGGGCGGGTACGTTGGGGTGCTCGGCGCACAGGCGCCGGACCAGTGGAACGCACGGATCTGATTCCTGGCGCACCGCGAAAATCAGCTCAAAGAGCGGACCAGCGGCGGCGCTGTAATCCTGCTCAAAGAAACCGCGCAAGTTTTCTTCGAGTCCCTCGTCGAGCCCGGAGAGCGGCTTCAGTACGCTGACCGGTTCGCGCGCGGCGGCTTCACGCGCCGGGGAGGCAGCCAGGTAGCGAAATGCGGCGATGACGGACAGCAGCGAATAGACCAGCGCCCCCGCTACCAACGCCGCCATTACACCAAGCAGAACCGTCATCTTTCCAAGATTAGCTTACGGCGCGGCGCGGTTGAAATACCACCTTTACGGCAACGCGCACGTGAAATTCGACGCTTCGTCGGTTGAACCCGAGCCCTTGTACTTCGCCTCCATCGGATACGCGCAGATGGGACGCGTGCGATCGATCTGGCCGTTGGTCGCGTGCGCGCCGAGCATCTGGTCGGGAGCCTTGTTCTGCTCCACCCATTGTTCGAGCGCGGTCAAGGCGTCGAAGCGCGAGGTGCCCGGTCCGCCCTGGCAGTGCTGCATTCCCGGCACCATGAACAGGCGGTAGAATTCCTTGGTGTCGCGCAGTGCTCCCGGCCGATTGCCGCCGATCGCGCGCACGACGCTCTCGAAGTAGTTGACGCTGTTCATCGGCGGGATGTCGGGATCGCTCCAGCCGTGATAGTGGATCAGCTTGCCGCCGTGGGAGCGGAAGGGACGCAGGTCGGGATCGACGGCGTCGCTAATGCGGCCCAGCTTGTCTTCTACATATTCCAAGTCGCTCTCCGTGCCCGGGGCGCTGAAGAATCGGAAGGTCCGGAAGTCCCAGTCCGGATTGTCGAACACGATGTACTTCATGGCGGGTAATCCCAGGCCGGAGTGCGCACCGCCGCCCGGACGCGTGCCGGTGATCCAGGCCGTCCATCCGCCCGGACCTTCTTCGCCGCCTGGTTCAAGGCCCGGGTAGAGTTGCTGTCCCTCGGAATCCCGCAGGCCGCCCCAAATTTTCCGGACGGCCTCCACCTGCGCGCCGGTCAGGCAATTGGACATATCGGCGGTCTTGCATTGCAGCTCGCCTGGATCGAAATGGCAGCGCCGCGGATCGTTGAGGACGCCGTCGCGAATGCCGTCGGCCGCATCGCACGCCGCGTTGACGGCTTCGCCGATGATCGGGATCTTGCTCGCCGGGATGTAGCCGTCGCCGTCCATGGCCTGCGCCATCCAGATGTGTCCGGCGGTGTAGTGGCGGGTCTGCCAATTGGCGGGGTCGCCGGCGATCACGCCGTCGAAATCCGCCGGATATTTCTGCACTTCGGTCATGGCCTGCTGGCCGCCCGCCGAACAGCCGCTGAAATAGGAATGCGCGGGCGGCGCGCCGTAGTAGGCGCCGATCACCAGCTTGGCGGCCATCGCCATTTCGTGGACGCCGCGCTCCCACAAGTTGATGACGCGCTCCATGTGGCCGGTAGCCCACGCGCCCGGAACGCCCTCGGCGGTGTGGCCGGTATCGGTGCTGGACGTCGCGTAGCCGCGGTTCAGGGGATCCAGCATGCCGTTGTAGACCAGCGTTCCGGCGAGGCCGCCGTTGCCGACCGCCACGTACTTGCGATTCCACTGGACGGGCAGCCACACTTCGAAATTGAGCTCCGGCTTCACGTAGCCGATAACGCGGCAGAATTGCGGAACGTGCGCCGGAGCCGCATTCGCGGCGGCCGTGGGCACATGGAACGGCCCGGCCTGCATCTCCGTCGCGGATTTGATGACGATGTTGGGCAGCGCGAGCCTGGTGAGATCCTCACAACGCGGTTGCTGCGCCACTGCGGAAACGGTCGCGACCAAAAGCCCCGGCAATAAACCAAAAACGACGCGCATTGATCTCACCTCTGTGCGCGATCCTCGCACGAGCGCGGAATGCTTGTCAAATAAGCCGGCTGGTCGTCAAACGCTGGCGGAAGTCTCGTGGGGGCTACAATTGTGACTGGTTCGACGGCATGTCCAACTGCCGCGAAGTCACATGAGCACGGCCCGAACCGCGTGGATCAGGGGGACCGATGGGCTGCTCCAAGCCACGCTCGCGGTGAGCGGCGCGGTTCTGGCCGCACGGGCAATCTGGGGACCGTTTCAACTGGGGCTTGCGGTCCGGAGCCCGCTGACCGCCGAAAGTTTTTTCGGCATATCCGCGCTCCTTCTCGTCCTGCTGCGCGCCCGGGACCTGCGCGCGCCGAGTTCGGCCCTGCCACCACCGACGCTCTCTTTTCCCTACGTTATAGCGAGCATCCTCTGGATCGGGATCGCGGCGTGGGCGTGGAGCGTCTCGTTTCCATTCGTCGCTGACGATTACGTGCACGTCGCCAGATCGCTGCAAACGACGCCGGCCTATTGGCGCAGCTATTTTACCGTGCCGGGCGCGGACCGTTTTTTCCGGCCGTTTGGGTACCTCGCTTACGTAGTGGAGGCGCGCGCGTTCGCCACGGACCGGTTTGCCTGGCACGCGCTCTCCCTCGGCTTGCACGCGGTCAACAGCGCAATGGTATTCCTTATCGCCCGCACCAGGCGTTACGGAAGCTGGCCTGCGGCGGCGGCGGCGTTGTATTTTCTGCTGCACGGCTCGCATCCGGAGGCGGTGGCGTGGGTCGCGGGACAATTCGATCTGTGGGCCGCTTTCTTTTTCTTCCTCGCACTGCTGGCATTCCAACGATCTACGGCCGCGGGAAACTGGCACTGGACCGCGGCCAGTTGCGCGGCGCTGACGTGCGCGCTGCTGAGCAAGGAATCCGCGTACGTCTTCCCGTTGATTCTGATTCTGCTCCTCTGGGCCGACCGGGCTCCCGCCCGCGAGTGGCTCGGGCGCCTGGCTCCGCCGTGTATGGTCACCGCGTTTGTTTTTCTATATCGCTGGTTCCTGTTGGGCGGCATCGGCGGCTATCGCACCGGAGGAACGCCCAATATTTATTCGATAAATCCGTATAGCGCCGCGAAGGCCTTGTTCGTGCGCCCGGCCGCCATCCTCAGTTTCCCCGTGAATTGGACCGTCCGCCCGGAATGGTGGCTGAGTGCGACTCTGCTTTCGGCGTTGATCGCGACGATAGTTGCACTGGGCGCGAACGCGTCCGTCGCGAACGTGGATCGCCGAAAATTGTGGTTCGGGCTGGCATTCTTCTGGGCCGCAGCGTTGCCGGTGCACGAGCTACTGCTGATCGGCGACGATCTCGAAAAAGCGCGCGTTCTGTACCTTCCCTCAGCAGGCGTGGCTCTGGCGTTCGCCGCCCTGCTCGAGGCTTTGCGCCCGCGCGTGGCCGTGCTGGCGGCGTGTGTCCTGCTCACGTTCCAGACCGCGGCGCTCGAACATAATCTGTCAATCTGGCAACGGGTCGCTCAGCTCGCCGACCGCACGTGCCGGGTTGCGGCGCAAGAGGCTGCAGCCTCGCCGGATGGAATCAGTTTTGGCGGCCTTCCAAGCACCCTCGATGGCGTCTACTTTCTCGGCAACGGGTTCCGCCAGTGCGTGGAAATGGCGGCGAAACGGGAATTGCCTCAAATGAGGGTCGATGAGGAAGGGCGGCCTTCGAAGTCCGAACCACCTAAGCTCGAACCGGGCCGAAGGTTTCACTGGGACGGCCGAAACAGGATGTTCGTGGAGGAGCCGGTTGGCATTACCAACCGTCCCTGAGATTCTCTCATTATTTTCTCGACATCATTTTTTCCACCATCCGTCCATCAAATAATCCACGAGCCGCGCGGGGCGGTCGAAGTCTTGCATCAGGTAAATCTGCAATTTCGTCCGGAAGATCGAGGTGAGAAAGCTCTTGCCATCCGGGTTCAGGCTGAAACCGCGAAACGCGAAATCGAAACGGGCGCTCGCAATGTCGAACGCCGCCGACGGGGCCGGCCCCAGATCCGACACTTTCGTTTCCGTCCCGGTAGCGATGTCGATGCGGCCCAGCATCAGGCGCCGGTCCTGGCCGATCGCGATGCCGTAGATCGCCGAGCCGTCCTTGGACCAGCCGTAGGTCTCCCACCCGGTCCGGCTGACGATGCGATCCCGCTTTCCATCGGGGCTCACAATCCGCAGATTTTGATTGTCGTTGAACGCAATCCAATCGCCGCGCGGAGACCAGCGGACCGGATTGAGCGCGCTGGCGTATGCGACGAGTTCGGGCGGAACGCTCGCGCCGACTCTGGCCTTCAGCACCGCATCCTTCCCATCGCGCGTCGAGTAGTAGGCGATCCAGTTGCCATCCGGCGACCACGAAGATCCTCTTTGGTACTCCCGCGCGGGGTCGTCCCACAGCCGCACCGGCGCTTCCCCGGAGAGCGGCGAGATCCAGATATCGACTGAGCCCGAGCCCGTGACGCGGTACGCGATCCGGCTGCCATCCGGCGAGATAGAGCAGTCGAGAAAGTTGACGCCGGCCTGGCCTGGGAAGTCCTTTTGCCCCACGATCAGCCGTTCCGCTCCGTCCGCGCGGTTACGCAACCAGATTTCGCTCGAGCCGCTTCGATTCGTAACGTATGCGAAGTGCACGCCGTCGGGGGCCCAGGCAGGAGCAACTTCGACACGCGAAGTCGCGATCACGTCGCGCGGGGCGGATCCATCCAGCGGCACTTCGATCACGTCATAACCCTCCTCGCCGGTCGCGTAAGCCAGCGTGCGGCCATCGGGCGAGAGTGACGGGAACTGGTCCGGAGTGACGCCCGCGGTCAGAGGACGGCTGGCGCGCGTTCGCAAATCGAAGAGTCGGAGGCGTGCGTCGCCCTGGAGTGTGCCGGAGACTATGACCCGGCGATCGTCGCGCAGCCAGGTGAATTCTAGTAAATTGTTATCTGTCGCGCGCCACAATTCCTCCGGTGGCCCGCCGTCCAGCGGAATTCTCCAGAAGTCGGGCGCACCCCGCGGGCGGCTCAAGAAGCCCACGTACTTGCCACTGGGAGTGAAGTGAAGATACCAACCGACTGCGAATGGCCGCGGGCCGGAAAGAGGCGGATGAGTATAGGGTTTAGGCGGCGCTCCCGGGGGTGAGGAGAACGCCAGCCGGTACTGGCCCGGAGAATCGGGCGCCATCACAACCATGGTTTTCCCGTCGGGCGATAGGGCCGCGGAAGGAACACCGTCGAGGACCTTTTGAGCCTGTCCGCCGCCGACCGCAACCGACCATAGGCTCCTGTTGTTCGCGGGACCTCCACCAAATCTTCCGCTTGTGAAATAGATGCGCGCTCCATCCGCCGCCCAGAACGGCGAGAAGCATGACTCGTTCTGATGGGTCATCTGCGTGGGAATGGACGATCCCAGAGTCTTGGTGAAAATCTGCAAGATCCCGTTCACGTCCGCGGAATAAGCGATACGGTCGCCCTTGGGCGACCAGGCGGGCATACTCTGGATCGCCGTTTCGGTGGCGAAGGGCGTGACTTTCGGCGGATCGGAAGGAGGCAGCGGCCAAAACGCCGCGGCCAGGAAGCCGGCGGCCACGCCCGCCACCGTTCCGAGAACGGCCACTCTGCGCGTGGTCTTCGCCAGCGGCGCAGTGACGGGGACGTGAGTTCCGCTGGGCGCGTCAGAAAGATGTTCGCGGGCTTGCCGCAATTCGCGATACAGATCGCGCGTGGAATCGTAGCGCTCCGCCGGATCTTTCGCCAGGCATCGTTCGATCACCCAGCGCAGCGGCACGGGAATGCTCTGCGGAAGCGGCTCGGCATCCTCGCGGATGATCGCCGTCATGGTCTCGGCCGCGCTCGCGCGCTGGAACGCCCGCTTGCCGCAGGCCATCTCATAGAGGACCAGCCCAAAGGAAAACTGATCGCCGCGCGCGTCCGTGGCCTGTCCGCGAGCCTGCTCCGGATTCATGTAGGCGATCGTGCCGACTATCATTCCGGGGTCGGTCGTCGTGATCGTGCGTGTGTTGTCCGCTCCTTTACCGTCGCCGCTCGCAGAAGATGTCGGCGTTTCCTTGGCCAGTCCAAAATCGAGAATTTTTACGCGGCCGGGATGAGCCGAATTCGCGCCCGTCACCAGAATATTCTCCGGCTTCAGATCGCGATGCATGAATCCGGCCGCGTGCGCCGCGGCGAGTCCATCGGCGATCTGCACGGCCAGATCGAGCAGCTTGCGTGGGGAATCCACGCGCGCGACTGGCGCGCCGTCGACGTATTCAAACACCAGGTAGTTCGGCCCTATGTCGTAAAGGTGGCAGATGTTGGGATGGTTCAACGCCGCGACCGCGAGCGCCTCCCGCTGGAACCGCTCGCTGAACTGCTGCTGGGAAAATTTGACGGCGACGATGCGGTTCAGGCGCGTGTCGCGGGCTTTCCATACCTCGCCCATGCCTCCCGCGCCAATGGGCGCAAGAAGCTCATAGGGGCCGACGATGGCGCCCGCCTCAACTGGCATCCCTTAGATTCTACTATTTGGAGAGCGGGCTAAACGACGTCGGCTAAACGACGTCCACGCCCATGCTCCGCGCGGTGCCCTTCACCGAATTCATGGCCGCTTCCACAGTGAAGCAGTTCAGGTCCGGCATCTTGATCTTGGCGATCTCCTCGACCTGCTTCAGCGTGATCTTGCCGACGCGATTCTTGTTCGGCTCGGCCGAACCCTTGGCCAGGCCGCAGGCCCGCTTGATCAGCACCGGAACCGGCGGCGTCTTGGTGATAAAGGTGAAAGACCGGTCCGAAAAGATCGTGATCACCACCGGAATGATGAGGCCTTCCTGGTCCTTCGCGGACGTCTTGGCGTTGAACGCCTTGCAGAACTCCATGATATTGACGCCCTGCGGGCCAAGCGCCGTACCCACCGGGGGCGCGGGCGTGGCCTTGCCGGCCGGGATCTGCAACTTTACTTGTGCGGTAACCTTCTTCGCCATGATCTAAGTCCTATTGCGTTCCTTATTCAAAATCGGTTCAAACTACCCGCTGAAAAACTTGGGACAGCCCGCTCTGTCCACCCGCGGCCGGCCGCTCACCCCTGCACGAGTTCACGGGACGCTCCGGACAGAGGAGGCAGTCCCCGTTTTTCATTTAAACCTTCTCGACTTGCAAGAAATCGAGTTCCACCGGCGTCGAGCGGCCGAAAATGGTCACCAGCACGCGCAGCGTGTTGCGCTCCGGATTGACCTCGTCCACCTTGCCCGAAAAACTGTTGAACGGTCCGTCGATGATCCGTACGTTCTCGTTCTTTTCGAAGGTGAGCTTGGGGCGCACGCGCTTGCCGGCGTCCTGCTGGCGATACAGCACCGAGTTCACTTCGTCGGCCGAGAGCGGCACGGGCTTGTCGCCGCCGCCCACGAAGCCGGTGACGCGCGGCGTGGCTTTGACCGCGTGCCAAAGCTCGTCGTTCATTTCCATTTCCACCAGCACGTAGCCGGGATACAGCAGCCGTTTGCTGGTGATCTTTTTGCCCGAGCGCAGCTCCATGACTTCCTCGGTCGGAATCAGAATCTGCCCGATCTTGTCGGCGAACCCGAAAGCTTCGGCGCGGCTGCGCAACGATTCCGCCACCTTGTTTTCGAATCCCGAGTAGGCGTGGATGATGTACCAGTTCTTGGGCGCCTCATGCTTTGGCTCCCCCGATTCGTCCGGCTCGGCGGCGGAGGGAGCTTCCGGAACGGGAGGTTCCGCAGCGCCAGTTCCTCCAGTGGAAGTTTCCGGAGACACGGATGCCTCCGCCTCTACAGGCGGCTCCGTGGTGACCGTCGCGGCCTCCGGCTGCGCCTCGGCGCCGGTACTTTCCTCGGGAATCAGGTCTTCAGGCATGGCGTCGCTTGGCATCATTACTTGTTAAGCGGATCACTTGGTAAATGTATCGAACAATTTCTGAATTCCGCGCCCCACCAGCGTATCCACGATGGCGAAGTATACCGCGAATGCGAACACGGCGAAGATGACCACGCCGGTGGTGGCGCGCACCTGCTTCCAGCTCGGCCAGGTAACACGCTTCATTTCGAGCTGCAACTCCCCGAAATAATCCCGGACCTGCATGGGCCAGCTTGCCACGCCTTTTGAGACGCCTGTTTCTTCGCTCATAAAATCCCTTTTCGTGAAAATTCCGCTCGCGCCACCGCGAAGGGCCGTTTCAATCTTCCGTTACTCTGCCGCCCCTGCCCACGCTCACCCGGCGGACCATCCACTGCCACTCGCGCCGGTCGCGCCAAAACCGCCGGAGGCCACATCACATCCGCCCGAGGCGGTGGTTTGGCAGGGGCGGAGGGATTCGAACCCCCACTCGCGGTTTTGGAGACCGCTGGTCTGCCGTTAAACCTACGCCCCTACATCAGCGGCCAGCAACTCCAGTGTATCCGATGCGAGCGGCCACCGGCCGCCTACTTAATCTCCTTGTGTGGATGATGCTTGCGGCAAAACGGGCAGAATTTCTTCAGCTCCAGACGCTCGGTGGTCGTCTTCTTGTTCTTCATGCCCGTGTAATTCTTGCGCTTGCACTCGGTGCACTGAAATGTAATCTGTTCGCGCGCCATAAAATACTCTCCTTCTGTTCCCCGGACACCTCTGCGCCGCAAGGCGGGGCGCCCACTCGTGGGCCCGGCCGCCCCGCAGGGGCCTATTCGATAATCTCACTGACGGTGCCGGCGCCCACCGTGCGTCCGCCTTCGCGAATCGCAAACCGCAGGCCCTTATCCATGGCGATCGGCGTGATCAGATCGATCTCCAATTGCACGTTGTCGCCCGGCATCACCATCTCCATCCCTTCCGGCAGCGTCGCGACCCCCGTCACGTCCGTGGTCCGGAAATAAAACTGCGGCCGGTAGCCCTTGAAAAACGGCGTGTGCCGCCCGCCCTCGTCCTTACTGAGCACGTACACTTCGCCCTTGAACTTCTTGTGCGGC
>DASYXM010000022.1:0-10361 GCA_035934795.1 Bryobacteraceae bacterium
GAATACGTTGGCTAACTTCTCAAGCGTTTGAACCCCGGTTGTCAGTTGTCGGCTGTCAGTTGTCAGTTCTCATTCGACTGAACACTGCGCAGACGACAACAGGAACGCAACACTGCAATGAATACTAAACTTTCAGTCGGCAACTCAGGATCGGCTTGCAAACTGGCAACCGAGAACTGACAACCGACAACTGCTTTACAGAACTTGCACTTTCCCGCCGGCCTTCTCGATCTTCTCCTGTGCCGACTTGGAGAACTTGTGTGCGTGCACGGTGAGGGCCTTCGATACCTCGCCCTGACCCAGCACCTTTACCAGCGACTTCTTTGAACTCACCATTCCGGCCTTGCGGAGCACTGCGGGAGTGATCTCAGTATCTCCCAAACCGGCGAGCTTCTCCAGGTTCACCACTTCATATTCGGTGCGGAAGATGTTCACGAAGCCGCGCTTGGGCAGGCGGCGGTGCAGCGGCATCTGGCCGCCTTCAAAACCGCGCATGCGCGAATAACCCGAGACGGACTTGGCGCCCTTGGCCCCGCGGCCCGAATACTTGCCGCGCCCGGTGCCCATACCCTGGCCGACGCGCTGCTGCTTGTGCTTCTGCCCGGGGGGCGGTTTCAAGTGGCTGAGATTCATGATCCTGGCTCCGTTTCGGCCCTCAATTCTCGACGATCTCCAAAAGGTGCGGCACCTTCCTCACCATGCCGCGGAAGGCCGGCGTATCGGGACGCACCACGACGCGGTTCATTTTCTTCAATCCCAGGGCTCGCACGATGACCTTGTGCTTCTCCGGGGTGCAGATGACGCTGCGGATCAATTTGATTTTGATAGTTCCCGGCATAAAATATTCTCTACCCGACCTTCTCGATGACGATGCCCCGCAGTTCGGCGACTTCCGCCCGGTCGCGGAGCTTTTCGAGCGCGTCGATGGTGGCCTTCACCACGTTGTGTGGATTGTGCGAGCCAATCGACTTCGTCAGGACGTTGGTGATGCCGACCGCCTGAATGACGGCGCGCACGGGACCGCCCGCGATCACGCCGGTCCCCGCCTTGGCCGGCTTCAGCAGCACGCGTCCGCTGCCGAAGGTGCCGAGCACGGGATGCTGAATGGTGGTCGCGAGCGCGTGTATCCGGCGCAGGTTCTTCTTGGCCGCCTCGATGCCCTTCTTGATGGCCGCGGGCACTTCCTTGGCCTTGCCCGTGCCGAAGCCCACGATCTTCGCGCCCGGATCGCCGACGACCACGAGAGCCGAAAAGCTCAGGTTCTTGCCGCCCTTGACCACCTTGGTGACGCGGTTGATCGAAACCACCTGCTCTTTCAGATTCAGGCTGTTGGCATCGATGCGCTTCGCGATTGTTGTCGACATAATTTCTTTCCGTCCCAGCCTCTTCGCTAGAACTCCAGTCCGGCCTCGCGGGCCGCGTCGGCCAGCGCCTTCACCCGGCCGTGATAATGATACCCGCCGCGGTCGAACACCACGGACTTGATGCCCTTGTCCTGCGCGCGCTGGGCCACCAGCTTGCCGATGGCCTTGGTGCCGGCGATGTTGCCGCCGCTGCTCGCGGTCTTCTCGATGGACCCGGCCGCCGCGATCGTCTGTCCCTGGGTGTCGTCGATCACCTGCGCGTAGATGTGCTTCACGCTGCGGAACACCGCCAGGCGCGGGCGCTCGGAGGTGCCCCGGACGCGGCGGCGGATGCGCGTATGAATGCGCTGCCGGATCTGATTTTTCGAAGTGTTAGCCATAACGTTACTCGCCTCTCGCCCGACTCCTCTCGTCCGCCGTGGCGCTATTTGGCGCTCGCTCCCGTCTTGCCCACCTTCTTGCGCAGCACTTCGCCGGTGTAGCGCACGCCCTTGTTCTTGTATGGATCCGGCGGCCGCAGTGCGCGCATCATGGCGGCCACCTGACCGAGCCTCTGGCGATCGGCGCCCGCCAGCACCAGGTGCGTCTGCTTGTCGACCTTCGCGTCGACGCCGTCGGGTAGATAAAACTCGATCGGATGGGAATAGCCCAGCGTGAAAGTCGCGATGCGGCCTTTCACGTCGCAGCGATAGCCGATGCCCACGATATCGAGCTCCCGCGTGAACCCGCCGGAAACCCCTTGCACGGCGTTGGCCGCGAGCGCGCGCGTCAGCCCATGCAGGGCGGCTTTATCCTCTCCGTCGCGCTGCAGCTCGACCACTCCGTCCTTCTGCGTGACGGTGATGCCCGGGGGGACCGGCACGGTCTGCTTGCCCTTGGGCCCCTCCACCAGCAACTGCTCGCCGATCGTGATCTTCACGCCCTTCGGCAGCGGAATCGGCTTTCTTCCTACTCGTGACATAATCTCGCTCCTGCTAGCGGGCCGCTACCAAACGTGGCACAGCACCTCGCCGCCCACGCCTTCCTTGCGGGCCGACGATCCGGTCATCACGCCGCGCGGCGTGGTCAGGATATTGATCCCCAAACCGCCCAGCACGCGGGGCACTTCGCGCGAGCCCACGTAGACGCGGCTGCCGGGCCGCGAAACGCGCTCGATGCGGGAAATCACCGGCTCGTTCGCCGGCGTATATTTTAGATAAATGCGGATCGATTTCCGCACGCCGTCCTCGGTGAGCTTGAAGTTGGCGACGTAGCCCTCGTCCTTGAGGATCTTGGCGATGTCCGTTTTGAGCCGGGATGCGGGCACGTCCACCTTGGGGTGGCGCGCGGCCTGCGCGTTGCGGATGCGCGTCAGCATGTCGGCAATCGGGTCGGATGTCGTCATTCCTGGTCTTCCTCCTCGCTCGTTACCAGCTGCTCTTCACCACGCCGGGGATCTCCCCCGCCAGCGCCAGGTTACGGAAGCAGATGCGGCACAGCTTGAACTTGCGGATGAACCCGCGCGGGCGTCCGCAGCGCAGGCAGCGGTTGCGGTGGCGGCCCGCGAGCTTGGGCGTCTTCGCCAGCTTGGCCGCGGCCAGACGTTCGTCTCGGGCGATTTTTGCGGTGGTTGCCATGAATTCCAGTCCTTATTTACTGCAGCGCGTCATTTACTGAAGGGCATGCCCAGATGCCGCAGCAGAGCCATTCCTTCGGCGTCGGTCTTGGCCGTCGTCGTGATGCACACGTTCATCCCCTTGGTTTTCTCCACCTTGTTGTAGTCGATCTCGGGGAAAATCAGCTGGTCCTTCAGACCCAGCGTATAGTTGCCGCGCCCGTCGAAGGATTTCGAGGATACGCCGCGGAAATCCCGCACGCGCGGCAGCGCCACGTTCACCAGGCGGTCCAGAAATTCGTACATACGGTCGCCGCGCAGCGTCACCGCGCAGCCGATCGGCATGTTCTCCCGGAGCTTGAAAGCCGCGATGGATTTGCGCGCCTTGGTGATCACCGGCTTCTGCCCGGCGATCGCCGTCAGTTCCGTCATGGCGCCGTCGATGAGCTTGGCGTTCTGCGTGGCCTCGCCCATGCCCACGTTCAGCGAGATTTTCTCGACCTTCGGCACCGCCATGGGGTTGGTGTAGCCGAATTCCTTGGTGAGCGCCGGGACCACCTGTTTCAAATACGTTTCCTTGAGCCGTGCCGCCATATGATTGCCTATTTCTTGTCCAGAATCTCGCCGCCCTTTTTGGCGATGCGCATCCGCCGGGCGCCTTCTACGCGGTAGCCGACGCGCGTCGCGACGCCGCCGGAGGTCAGCACCATCACGTTCGAGATCGCGATGGCGCTTTCGCGCTCCGCGATGCCGCCCTTCACCTGCCGGCCGGGATTGGGGCGCGTGTGGCGCTTCACCATGCTGACGCCTTCCACCAGCACTTTGCCCTTGCGCGTGTCCACGTGCAGCACGCGGCCGGTCTTGCCCTTGTCGCGCCCCGCGATCACCTTCACGGTGTCGTCCTTTTTGATTTTGACCTTGATCTTGGGGAGCGGGTCGTTTTGCGTCCGCCTGAAAATCTTCGTGGCCATCGGACTAGATCACCTCCGGGGCGAGCGACACGATCTTCATGAATCTCTTCTCGCGCAGCTCGCGCGCCACCGGCCCGAACACGCGCGTACCGATGGGCTCGCCGATGTCGCTGATCAGCACGGCCGCGTTCGAATCGAAGCGGATGTAGGTGCCGTCCTTGCGGCGCGTCTCCTTGCGCATCCGCACCACCACGCAGCGCACCACTTTGCCCTTCTTGATGGCCGAATCCGGCGCCGCTTCCTTCACGCTCGCCGTGATGACGTCGCCGAGACCGGCCCGCAGTCCCAGGTCGCCGCCGCGCGGCAGGATGCACGCCAGCCGGCGCGCGCCGCTGTTATCGGCGACCTCCAGAATTGTCCGCATTCCGATCATGGTCGTATCTCCCTAGACGCGTTCGAGAGCCGGCTTCTAGCTCTTGGCCCCCCGCCCCTTCTTTTTCGTCACGCGCTTTTCCGGCCCCGTCTCGATGCCGATGGAGCTCAGGTCGGTGACCACCTGCACGGCTTTACGCAGCACTTCGCCCAGCTTCCAACGCTTCAGACGGCTCATGGGGCGGCATTCGACGATGCGCACCACGTCGCCCACGTTGGCCTCGCCCCGCTCGTCGTGCGCGTAGAACTTGCGGCGCTTGGTGACGATGCGCTTGTACAGCGGATGCCGCGCGCGCCGCGTCACTTCGACGACGATGGTCTTGGCCATCTTATTCGAAACCACCGCGCCGATCTTTTCGTTCTTGACTCCCTGCTTGGCGTCCGTCATCCCTTCACCTTCGCCGCGCTCTTCTTAGCGGAACCCGTTTTTTTCGAACCGGTCCTGGCCCCCGCGTTCTTTGAGGTCGTCTTCGTCGCGGTCTTTTTCGCCGCAACTTTCTTGACTCCCTTGGCCGGCTTCGCCGCGGCCTTCTTCAGGACCACCGCCTTAGCGGCTACTTTCTTCGCCGTGACCTTCTTGCCGACGGTCTGGGCCGGGACCGGAGCTGGAGCCGCGGGGGCGGACGCCTCAGCCTTCTCCATCTCGCGTTCGCGCTCGACCGTCAGCATCCGCGCGCGCTCTTTCCTCAGCAGGCGCAGTTTCTTCAGCCCTTCCATCTGCCCCATCCGCATCTGGAAGCGGATCCGAAAGATCTGCTCGGCGCCCTCGCGCAGTTGCTTGGCCATTTCGAGGCCGTCCAATGCGCGCGCCTTGTCCGCGTTTTCCTTCATGCCGTATCCTTTACCCTCCCACTCCGGTTCCCTCGCGCGTCACCAGGCGCGTGGGCAGCGGGAGCTTGGCGGCCGCCAGGCGCATGGCCTGCTCGGCGATAGCCTTGGTGACGCCTTCCATCTCAAACAGGATCTTGCCGGGGCGCACCACCGCGACCCACTGCTCCGGCGCGCCTTTGCCTTTTCCCATGCGGGTTTCGGCCGGCTTCTTGGTGATGGGCTTGTCCGGGAACAGGCGGATCCACACCTTGCCGCCGCGCTTGATCGAACGGGTCATGGCGACGCGCGCCGCTTCGATCTGCCGGTCCGTGATCCAGCCGCAGGTCATCACCTTCAATCCGTAATCGCCGAACGCGAGCGACGATCCGCGCCACGCCTTGCCGGCCATGCGCCCGCGCTGCTGCTTGCGGTACTTAACTTTCTTGGGCATCAACATGGCTTACTCGCTGCCCCCTGTATTCTCGCCGCCCCCTGGATTTTCGCCAGTGGGATTCTCGCTCTTCGGAGTTTCGGGCTTGGGTTCCGCCGCGCTTTCGGGCTTCGTTTCCTGCTTCCAGCTCGGCGCCGTCGGCGATGCCATCGGCGGCAGGATGGGCGCACTCCGCGACTCGGCGGGCGCGGTCTGCGTCACGGGACCCGTGTCGGCGGCGGGCGCGGGACGCGGCGGGCGGTCGCGATCCCGATCTCGCCGGTCGCGGTCGCGTGGAGGCATACGGCGGGGCTCCGGCTCGTTGCGCAGGCTGCGCCGCTGCCCCGGCAGAATCTCGCCTTTATAGACCCAGCACTTGATCCCGATGACCCCGTAAGTGGTGTACGCCTGGCTGAAGCCGTAATCGATATCGGCGCGCAGCGTGTGCAGCGGAAGCTGCCCCTGCAGATACCATTCCGTCCGCGCGATTTCGGCGCCGTTCAGCCGCCCCGACACGCGCACTTTGATTCCCTTGCAACCGAACCGCAGAGCCGAATCCACCGCCTTGCGCATCGCCCTTCGGAACGCCACGCGTTTTTCGAGCTGCAGCGCGATGGATTCCGACACCAGCTGAGCGTCGAGCTCCGGCTTGTGCACTTCCTGAATATCGATAAAAACGTCCCGCTTGGTTTTCTTCGCCAGATCGCCCTTGAGCTTCTCGATCTCGGCGCCCTTGCGGCCGATGACGATGCCCGGCCGCGACGTCTGAATGGTGATGCGCAGTTTGTTGCCCGGGCGGTCCACTTCGATCGAGCTGACGCCGGCGGCCTTCAGCCGCTCGCGCAGGGATTCCTTCAGCTCCAGGTCCTCGTGCAGGAGCCTGGCGTAGTCCTGCTTGGCGAACCAGCGCGACCGCCACGTCTTCGTGACGCCCAGCCGGAATCCGTACGGATGTGTTTTCTGGCCCATTATTTGCTTTCTCCGGCTGCCGACTCTTCCGATCTCCCGTCTCCCACTTTCACGATGATGTGCGCCATCCTCCGTTGATAGCGATACGCCCGGCCCATCGGAGCCGGGCGCACCCGTTTCATCCGCGGCCCTTCGTTCACGTACGCCTCGGTGACCACGAGCTTGTCGACGTCCACGTCGTTATGGCGGTTTTCGGCGTTGGCGATCGCCGAGCGCAGGACCTTTTCCACCGACGGCGCGACGCGCTTGTTGGTGGTGCGCAGAATGTTGATGGCGTCGCCGGCCTTTTGCCCGCGGATCAGGTCCACCACCAGCCGCGCTTTCTGCGGCGATGTTCTTAAGTAGCGTGCTTCGGCTTTCGCTTGCATAAAACCTCAGTGACCTAGGCCGCCGGCTTCGCGGTCTTCTCGGCCGCCGCCTTGGCCTGGTGTCCCTTGAAGATCCGCGTCGGCGAAAACTCGCCGAGCTTGTGTCCCACCATGTTTTCGGTCACGTAGACCGGGATGAATTTCCTGCCGTTGTGGACGCCCAGCGTGTGCCCGATAAACTCCGGCAAAATGGTGGACCGGCGCGACCACGTCCGCACCACCTTCTTCTCGTTCTTCGCGTTCATCGCGTCCACCTTTTTCATCAGGTGGCCGTCGACAAACGGTCCTTTATGTATTGAACGCCCCATCGTTTCCTCGTCTGACTCCTGGCTCCTACCGTTTCTTCTGCTTCCGCGTCACGATCCACTTATCCGTGCGCTTGTTGTTGCGGGTCTTGAAGCCGCGCGTGGGCTGGCCCCACGGGGTCACCGGGTGGCGGCCGCCGCTGGTCTTGCCCTCGCCGCCCCCGTGCGGATGATCCACCGGGTTCATGGTCACGCCGCGGTTATGCGGTCGCTTGCCCATCCAGCGCTTGCGCCCCGCCTTGCCCAGGCTGATGTTTTCGTGCTCGACGTTGCCCACCTGCCCGATGGTCGCCGCGCAATCGGCCAGCACTTTGCGAATTTCACCCGACGGCAGCTTCAGCAGCGCCAGCTCGCCTTCCTTCGAAACCAACTGCACCTGCGCGCCGGCCGAGCGCGCCATCTGGCCGCCCTTGCCGGGCTTGAGCTCCACGTTGTGGACCACCGTGCCGGCGGGAATATTCTTGAGCGGCAGCGAATTCCCCGCCAGAATATCGGCCTGCGGCCCCGACATCACCTTGCGGCCCACCTCCATGCCGAGCGGCGCCAGTATGTAGCGCTTCTCGCCGTCCACGTAATGCAGCAGCGCGATGCGCGCGCTACGGTTCGGATCGTATTCGATCGCCGCGACCACCGCCGGGATGTGCTTATCGCGCTTGAAATCGACGATGCGGTACGCCTGCTTGTGCCCGCCGCCACGAAACCGCGAGGAAACGCGGCCCGTGCTGCTGCGGCCGCCCGTGCGGAGCTTGCCCTCCACCAGGGTCTTTTCCGGCCGCTTCTTGGTGAGGTCCTCGCGCGTCAGCACCGTCTGGAAGCGGCGCGTCGAGGTGGTGGGTTTGAAACTCTTGACCGGCATTGTCTGCTCCTGGCTAAATCTCCGCGTACTCCGGCATCTTCTCGCCGGCCTTCAGGCGGACGTACGCCTTTTTCCAATCCGATCGGTACCCCGCGAAGCGCCCTCGCCGCCGGAGCTTGCCCGCGTTGTTTGCCGTGCGCACTTCCTCCACCTTCACCTTGAAGGCAGTCTCCACGGCCTGGCGAATCTGCGTCTTGTTGGCCGCGAGCGCCACCTGGAAACACAGCGTCCGCTCGTTATCCTTCTTGGCGACGCCCTTTTCGGTCACCAGCGGCTTCTTGATCACGTCGAATACGTTCATGGCTACGCCAATGCCTCCGAAAGTTTTTGCGCCGCTGCCTGGCTCATCAGCACCTGCGCGTGACCCAGCAGATCGTAAACGTTGACCGCGCGGCTGGCGACCAGCTTCACCCCAGCAAGGTTGCGGCTCGAAAGCTCCAGGTTGCGGTTTTCGCCGTTATCCACCAGCAGCACTGTCCGCGCCGCGTTCAGTCCGTCGAGCGCCTGGCGCATCACCTTGGATTTCGGCTCCTCGATGGAAAACTCACTGACCACGCGCAGCTCGCCGTCGCGCAGTTTCGCCGAAAGCGCGCTCTTGAGCGCGCCCAACTGCATCTTGCGCGGCAGATGATACGAATAATCGCGTGGTTGCGGTCCGTGCGTGGTGCCGCCGTGGCGCCATAGTGGACTGCGGATGGAACCCACGCGGGCGCGTCCCGTGCCCTTCTGCTTCCACAGCTTCTTGCCCGAGCCGGCCACTTCGTGCCGCGTCTTGGTGGACGCCGTCCCGCGCCGCGTCCCGGCCAGGTGGTGCCGTACCGCTTCATACAGCAGCGCCTCGTTAACCGGAGCCGCAAAAACTTCGTCGGCCAGCTCCACCGTGCCGACCACCTTATTATTCAGATCGATGACATCTACGCTCGGCATGGCTTATCTCTTCGCTCTCCGCACGACGACGTAGCCGCCGTTGGGACCCGGCACCGCGCCCTTCACCAGGATCACGTTGTCCTCGGCGTCCACCTCGACGATTTCGAGATTCCGCACCGTGACGCGCGCCGTGCCCATGTGCCCGCCCATCCGCATTCCCGGAAACACGCGCGAAGGGAAGCTCGACGCGCCGATCGAACCGGGAGCGCGGTGGAACATCGATCCGTGCGTGTCGTCGCTGCCGGCGAAATGGTGGCGCTTCACCACGCCCGCGAAGCCCTTGCCCTTGCTGACGCCGATCACGTCGACCTTTTCCTTGGGCTTGAACTCGTCGGCCAGCACCCGGTCGCCCGTCTTGAGATCGCCGTCGAGACCTTCCTCGAGACGAAACTCGCGCAGGAACTTGACGCCTTCGGAGCCGGATTTCTTCAGATGACCGGTCGCGGGTTTGTTCACGCCCGATTTCTTGGCGTACTCCATCAATCCCAACTGCACGGCGTCGTAGCCGTCGCTCGAAGGAGTCTTCCGCTGTACCACCACGCACGGACCAGCCTTCAGAACCGTCACCGGCACCACTTGCCCGTCGGCGCGGAACACCTGCGTCATCCCGATCTTTTTCCCTAAAATTCCTGGGCTCATAATTTCTCCGGAAGTCAGCATTCAGAAGCGGGAGTCTTTCAGGCCCCCGGCCCCTGGCCCCTACTTTCCCTTACCAAACGCCTTGATCTCCACGTCCACGCCCGCCGGAAGATCCAGCTTCATCAACGCATCCACGGTGTCCTGGGTGGGCTCGAGAATATCGAGCAGCCGCTTGTGCGTGCGGATCTCAAATTGTTCCCGGCTCTTTTTATCCACGTGCGGCGAGCGCAGCACCGTGTAGTTATTACGCACCGTCGGCAGCGGAATGGGGCCGGCAACGGACGCACCCGTGCGCTTGGCCGTATCCACGATCTCCGTGGTCGATTGATCCAGCACGCGATGATCGTAAGCCTTCAGTCGAATTCGAATTCGTTCTCTCAGGGTGCTCATGTTGTGGTCTTCTGTTCCCCGGGCACTTCTGCGCCGCAAGGCGGGGCGCCCACTCGTGGGCCCGGCCGCCCCGCAGGGGCCTATTCGATAATCTCGCTGACCGTTCCGGCGCCCACCGTGCGTCCGCCTTCGCGAATCGCAAACCGCAGGCCCTTATCCATGGCGATCGGCGTGATCAGATCGATCTCCAATTGCACGTTGTCGCCCGGCATCACCATCTCCATGCCTTCCGGCAGCGTCGCGACCCCCGTCACGTCCGTGGTCCGGAAATAAAACTGCGGCCGGTAGCCCTTGAAAAACGGCGTGTGCCGCCCGCCCTCGTCCTTACTGAGCACGTACACTTCGCCCTTGAACTTCTTGTGCGGC
>DASYXM010000071.1:0-2642 GCA_035934795.1 Bryobacteraceae bacterium
GCATCCCGCTTCCCCGGCTGGGCAGTGTACACGCGCAGTTCGAAGAACCCGACGGCCTTCTTGCCCTCACCGTAGCCCCAGCCAATCCCCGCCAAGCCGAATGCCAACCCCAGAACCGCCAGAATCTTCCACTTCAACATACTTGCCTCCTAGTCAATCCTCAGGATCGGACGCTGCCACTAAGGTAAGGCTGCAAATTCATGCGATGCGAAGCGCGGATCGGAGCCCAAGGAGTCGTATTCTGTTCGGCGTCGGCCTACAAACCAAACACAAAGAGCGCGTATCCGGCCGAAATGGCAACGTACTGCTTACCGTCAATAGCAAACGAAATTGGTATGCCCCGTACAGCACCGCCAAGCTGAGTATCCCAAAGCGGCCTGCCGTTTTCGGCGTCCAGAGCAAAGAAGTTTCCTTCCTCGGTGCCCGCGAACACCAGGCCGCCCGCCGTGGAGAGCAGGCTGGTCCATCCGGGCGAGAGCAGTTTGAACTCCCATTTTATTTTTCCGGTGGTTGCCTCGAGGGCCCGAACCGCGCCCCAGGCCGGATCTCCATTGACCGCCAGTCCGCCCCCTCCGGTGAAAGCTGTGCCGGCTTTGTACGGCGCCTCGCCCTTGAAGTAAACCGTGCCCATTTCGCGAGCCGCTTGATAGAAGAGCTTTGTCTGCGGACTATAGCTTGCGCTCGGCCAGTTGGATGCGCCCTGGATGTTCGGAAAGACGAGATTTCCTTCCACGCTCGGATCGGTTCCTTTAAGGACAATCGGACGCCCCTTGGCATCGAGGCCATCAGCCCATGTTTGTTTCGCGTACGGCCTTCCGGTCAGAAACTCGCCCGTCTCCCGATCCAGCACGTAATAGAACCCGTTCCGATTGGTCTGCGCCAAGAGTTTGCGTTCGCGGCCGCCGAGCTGCGCATCAAAGAGCACCAGCGTTTCGTTGGCATCCCAATCGTGAACGTCATGCGGCGTGAATTGGAAATGCCACTTCATCTTTCCGTTGTCTGGGTTGAGCGCGAGGACAGAGCAAGTGTAGAGATTGTCGCCTTGTCGCTCGTCCCCATTCCAATCAGGTGCAGGATTGCCCGTGCCCCAATACAAAAGATTCAGGTCCGGATCGAATGATCCGGTGAGCCACGTTGATCCGCCACCAGTCTTCCAACTGTCTTGGCCCCATGTCTCCGAACCAGCCTCTCCGTGCGCCGGAACTGTGAACGTGCGCCACAGCCGACTCCCGGTTTTCGGATCATACGCGTCCACAAAGCCGCGTATGCCGGTCTCAGCGCCCGACACGCCCACGATAATCTTGCCGTCGAGGGCAAGCGGCGAGAGCGTGAGGTAATAGCCCTTCTTGTTGTCCTCGACCGTGACATCCCAGCGGACCGCGCCCGATTTCGCGTCGAGCGCCGTGAGGTGGCCGTTCACGTTCCCGGCAAAAACCGTGTCGTCTAGGATGGCCACGCCTCGATTCACCGGCGGCGACCCGATCACGATTACGTCCTTCGGGATCTCCGGCGTATAGGTCCAAAGCGGCCGGCCCGTGCGCACGTCAAGCGCGGTAACCGTGCTCGGCGGCTCCGTCATGTACATGACGCTGTCCGCGACGATGGGAGATGTTTCGATGATTCCCGCCTGGCGAATCTGATACACCCAGGCAGCTTTCAACTGGCTGACGTTGTCGCGGTTGATCTGACTCAGTTGCGAATAGCGCTGCGAGCGGTAGCTGCCTCCGTAGGTCAGCCAATTCCCTGGCTCCCTATCGGCGCGGAGAATCCGCTGGTACGGCACCTGCGCCAGCAAGTGCCCGTGAAGAAAGAACGTCGATATGAGCATGGCCGAAACGACGGGTCCTGATCGGCGGATTCTCACTGTGCACCTCGCAGGCTCGAGAGATAGGCAATCAGATCGTCCAGCTCAGCCTTGCTTAGCCGGTCGCTGAAGCTCGGCATTAGGCTCGTGCCTGATTGCTTTTCAATACGGCTCAGGTCCGCTTTGCGGAAGGAATATATTTGGTTGGCAGTATCGCGCACTTGAATGGTAAAGCTATCTTCGTTGATTCGTAGACCGCGGATTTCTCGTCCTTCACGGGTCACTACGACCACCGGCAGAAATTCGGAGAATCCCCGCGCCGGGATCGGCAACGTCCCGCGGGGGAGCCGAGCGCCGGGATCGACGACGGCCTCACGCAAATATTCAGGGCCCCGCAATCGACCAATCTCCGTTAGTTCCGGTCCCAGACTGCTGCCCTCGCCTTTGATGATATGGCACGACTGGCATCCGAGCTTTGTGTAGGTCTCCCTTCCTTGTTGAACGTTTCCGGGCGCAGTAACTGCGGCCGTTTGACCGAGCGACCGCACATAGCTTGCCAGCTCCCCGATTTCGTTATCGGTCAACCGCCGCACTCGGGGCATGCCTCTTTCTGGAAGCCCGTCGGCGATTAGGGCACGCAAGGCCGCATCGTCAGGAGCGCGACCCAGTTTCGGTCGGTTCAAACTGGGAGCATCTCCTCCTTTGCCTTCAAAGCCGTGGCAGGTGACGCACATCCCCGCGAAAAGTTTGCGTCCCTCTTCCACATCCGATCGAGCCTGTGAGCGGAGCGGCTGTACAAG
The DNA here is from genome assembly GCA_035934795.1 of Bryobacteraceae bacterium. Lineage (GTDB taxonomy): Bacteria > Acidobacteriota > Terriglobia > Bryobacterales > Bryobacteraceae > Palsa-187. Next base: position 2,605 of record DASYXM010000071.1, read on the forward strand.
GCCCGTTGTCGCAATGAGAATTACGACACCGGCGACAC
>DASYXM010000081.1:0-4216 GCA_035934795.1 Bryobacteraceae bacterium
TTCGATCCTGCTTCATACTCCCCCCTGATTCATGAAAGTTGCTCGAACAATGTCGGCTGCTGATCGACCACTTTGATGCGCAACCCTTTACGGCGACCCTGTCTCACGAGCACGGCCTCAAGCTCGCCGCGCTTTACACGCTGCAACACCGTTTGCCGCGAAACGCCGAGTTTCAGTGTGGTCTCGAGCATCGGCAGATACTCTGGCGGCGCCTGCGACACGATGCGCGCTCGTAACTCATCGGTGATTCGAAGCTGCCATGGCGCACCCGGAGTGACCTGCTCGCCGGCGATGAAACCGTCTGCCAGCCAGCGATGAATCGAAGATGTGTTCATACCGAGCATCTGCGCTGCTTTCCGTATCGACACCAGTTTCCCGGTTGGTGGTTCAGCCGGCGGTTGGAACCGCGGAATATTGCGATAGCGCCGCAGGCTGCCGACCTGGTTGGCGGTGAAGCGTTCGCCAGTAGCGGTCTTGCGTCCTTGACGATTCAGGATTCCGGCGATCACTTCATCGGGATAAAGCGCGGCCAGGCGCCGCAGCAACGAGATGGTATCTTCGTCGGTACGCGGCCCCATCGGCTTGAATCGTGGGACGGGAACATCCAACGTGGTGAAGGCGCCGCCGCGCCAGCGCAGCGTCAGGTGGGCGCGACCTTCCGCTCGCTTCAGATTCAGAATCACTTCCTCCAGCAAGGTGCGCAGCAGATGCTTGCGATCACGATCGGTGGTCGTCGTTGCGCTCCAGACCAGACCAATATCGGAGCCTAGCATCGGAATACGTTTGAGTTGCTCGGGGCTGATCGTGCTGGGTTGTTGCTGTTCCCGGCGACGCAGTTCCATTTCTGCTTTTGCCAGATCCCGCAGACGATTCTCCCATTCGGTTTCCAATCCGCGAGCCACCAGTCGATTTTCGGGCTCTACTGTCCGATAGCGGCGCTCGGCCCGCTCCGCTTCGTAGCCAGCGCGCTCTACCTCCAGACGCCATTGAGACAACGCCGCATCGTGGTTGGCTTGCAGTTGTCCTACCGAGAGCTGAACGGCTTCGATCGCTCCCGGCGTGATGGCCTCCAGAAAAGCGCTGGCTACCGCTTGCTCGATCGCCAGGCCACCGACGTTGAGGCAGTACACGCCGCGGCCGTCGACCAGATCTTTGCCCGCACAGTGGTAACCGGGCGTCGAGTTCCGGCCGCGATAGTGCGTCATCAATTTCCGGCCGCAATGGCCACAAGTGACGAGGCCTTGCAATAATGCCGAGCCCTCTCTCACGGCGCCTCCCGCCTGGTGCGGTTGGGGCCGCGTGTTGGAATCGAGCCGCGCCTGATTGGCCTGGAAAGTCGCCCAATCGATAAAGCCGGGATGATGGTCCTGGATGAGCACGGCCCACTGCTCCATGGGCAGACGCCGAATCCGTTTCCTGACAGCACCGTGTGCCTCGACGTAGCGTTCGTAGCGGGTTTTACCGTAGGTGTAAGCGCCAGCATACACCGGATTGGTCAGGACTTGGTGGAGCGCGTGGTAAGTGGGAGTCACCCAGCGGATCGGACCAGGCATGCCGGCGGGCATGGTCTGCAGCGGAAAAGACAGACCTTCAGAACGAAACCAGAGCCAGACCCGTCGTGCCGAGCCGAATTCGGCGAACCGATCGAAGACCGTGCGGATCGCGCCGGTGACGGCTTCATCGGGATGAAAGAGGACTTCCCCATCCTGTTCTCCCCAGACCAAACCAACCGGGAGGCCGCGACGCAGTTCTCCGCGAGCAGCCTTGTTGCGGATGCCACCGTCCAGTCGGGCGCGGATGATGTGCAACTCTGCTTCACTCATCGTGCCCTTCAGGCCCAGCCGCAGGCGATCGTTGAACAGCGCCGGAGGATAGATGCCATCGTTGTCGCCGATCAGCGTGTCGGTGATGCCGCACAATTCCAGCAGACGATACCAATCCGCATTGTTCCTCGCCAGCCGGGAGACCTCCAGTCCGAGGACGATGCCCACGTGAGCCAGCGCGACTTCGCTGGTGAGGCGGGCGCAGCCGGAGCGCTTATCGGCGCTGGAGCCGGACAGGCCCAGATCTTCGTCAATGATCATCACCTGCTCCTGGGCCCATCCCAGTTGGCAGGCCCGATCAGCCAAAGCGTATTGGCGGGCGGTGGATTCGCGATTACGCTCGACCTGGCCAGGGGTGGACTGGCGAATGTAAACGTAGGCGGCGCGTTGGGTGTGTGAGAGTTTGATTTTGGATGGATCAGTCATTGGTCTGCTCCTGGTGTTTGTTCCGAGTGGTTTTGACAAGGAGGCGCGCCAGAGTCTCGATGACGACGCGTTTTTGGTCTTCGTCGAACTGCTCCCACAGATGCGTCTCCGGAATCGGAATGTCGTTGAAGTTCAGATTCAGTTGTGGCATGGCCCTCCTGGCTTGCCCCCGATCTTAGCGGCAAGTCGGCGGCGCGGCACAGGAGAGCATCGGTAAGAGCGCGGAGACCGAGGAGGTCACCCAGCGAGCCGACCAGCGTCGGATTCTGCGATGCGACAGAAGGATTCTTAAAGTCAGTCCAGTCGGCGGGGATCAGCGACTTGCTTCCGTCCGGCAGAATGAGAACGAACTGCAAGCCGTCGGGCATGCGTGCTTGTCGTAAGATCTCCAGAGACTGTCCTTCGAATGGGTGATGGGGACGAGTGATGGTCACTCGTTCCGGGAAGTGCTGATGATGGGTAGTGTGTGGTGGTTTCCTTCGACCATGTCAGCCATGAGTGGATGTTGAAGTTCCTGGCGCATCGGGTGGCCGACAACCGAATGCTCAGGCTTGTTCAGAAATGGCTGAAGGCCGGAGTCTCGGAGGAAGGCATCTGGTCGGAGACGACACGGTGGGTACACCGCAAAGGGCAGTAGTTTCACCGCTGCTCGCCAACGTGTACCTGCACTATGTTTTCGACTTGTGGGCCGAGGTCTGGCGGAAGAAAATTGCGCGGGGCGACGTGATTATCGTTCGCTACGCCGACGACCTTGTCGCCGGATTTCAGCACCAGGCCGAAGCGGAGCGGTTCTTGCGCGATTTTCAGGAACGGCTAGCGAAGTTCGGTCTGGAGATCCATCCGGAGAAGACGCGACTGATCGAGTTCGGGCGCTTCGCGGCGTCTGATCGACGGAAGCGCGGAGAAGGGAAGCCGGAAACTTTCACGTTCCTCGGGTTCGCCCACTACTGCGGTCGGAACTCGAAGGGTCACTTTGTGGTCTGGCGGCGCACAGCGGCGAAGCGCCTGAGGGCTAAGCTTCTTGCCATAAAGCAGGAATTACGCCTGAAGATGCATGAGCCGATCGTGCTGGTCGGAGCGTGGTTGAAACGCGTGGTGGAGGGCTACTACCGATACCATGCCGTTCCGGGCAACTTATCCGTACGCGGACGTTTCCGAGAGCGGGTTTGCCGCTACTGGCGTCGTATTCTGCGCCGCCGCAGCCAACGGGGCAGGCCTGACTGGGAGCAACTGAGACCGATCTTCGACCGGTGGATCCCTCGCCCGCGAACTCTACATCCCTACCCTGACGTGCGTTTCGACGCTCGTATCCAAGGGAGGAGCCGTATGCGGTAATTCTGCTCGTACGGATCTGTGCGGGGGGGTCAGTGACGGCCATCGCTACCGCGACCCCGAGCGCCGACTCCGGGGACGGACCAGGCTGAGGGTGGCGTCCCCATCCTCAGCTTCCGCGAAATTTAGAGAATCAAACAATAGACCTGGGACGTCATCAATGCGCTAAATCCCGGGGGTTTGGGGGCGTGCGTCCGAGAGGACTTGATGGACTTGTTGATTGAAAGGAATCAACTCGGGTAATGACTCGTTCAGCCATTCGATCATTGCTCGCCTCCCCTCATCGTCAGCACCCGTCCCATCATGGCCGTGATCCGTTCCCAGTTCTCGGTTCCGGCCACAAGCTGTTTGCGGCCCGCCTTGGTAAGCGAGTAATACTTGGCGCGCCGGTTGTTGTCGGACACGCCCCATTCGGCCGCAATCCACCCGCGCTGTTGCAGCCGCACCAGGGATGCGTAGATAGTCCCTTGATTGAGAAGAACTTGATCCCCGCTCACTTGCTCGATTCTGCGGGCGATCCCATATCCGTGCAGTGGCCCCAGCGCCAGCAAAGTGCGGAGCACCATCAGGTCCAGAGTGCCCTGGAGAAGATCGAGTTTCGATTGCGCCAAGTGTTGGTCCCTCCTGTGGGACTC
>DASYXM010000098.1:0-30115 GCA_035934795.1 Bryobacteraceae bacterium
GGAGTAGAGGGAGCGTGAGCCAAACTGTTCAGGGCAGATTGCGCATCTCGGTCAAGGATAATCGCGGGCGCAATTCGTGGCACCACCCCAGCGTACCAGAAATTGCTTCTATTATAAAGAACTATTTGGACGATGCACTAGTGTGACGGTCCCACGGTTTCGCCTACGGGTTCGACCGCGTGCCGCGTAGCCCGTCTTTCTTCCAGCTCGCCGAACAGCGAGTAAGCGACCGGAGTGATCAGCAGGCTCAACAGCAGGCACAGCGATTGACCGCCGATAATCGTAATCGCGATGGCCGACCGCTGCCCCGCGCCCGCTCCAATCCCGAGCGCCGTCGGCACCAGCCCCGCGACGATCGACATGGTGGTCATCAGGATCGGGCGCAAGCGAACGTGGTTGGCCTCCATGATCGCCTCGCGCAAGGCGTAGCCCTGCCGCCGCAGCCTGTTCGTGTACTCCACCTGCAGAATCCCGTTCTTCTTCACGATGCCCAGCAGCAGGAAGACCCCCAGCGCGCTCCACAGGTTCAGCGTCCGATGCGTGAACCACAGCGTCATCAGCGCGAAGGGAACCGATAGCGGGAGGCTCAGCATGATGATGAACGGGTGCAGAAGGCTTTCGAACTGCGCCGCCAGCACCATGTACATAAAGATGCACGCCAGCAGGAAAGCGACGATCAGGCTTCTAGTGGTTTCGTCCAGGATCTTCACTGTTCCTGTGAACTGCAGAGCGTAGCCCGGATGCGGGACCGCCTCGATGGTGTTGCGGATCTCACGGACCGCTGCGTCGAAGGGCAGGCTCGCTTCGTTATTCGCAGTCAGGGCCACCTGGAACTGCCGGTTGTAGCGGTCGATGATGGTGGGGCCGACGCCGCGCTCCAGCGCCGCGATGTTATCGAGCCGCACCTGGCCCACCTTGGCCGACGGCACCATCAGGCGCGCCAGAACCGTTGGATCGCGCTGTTGTTCGGGCAGCAACTGGATCGTTACATCGTATTGCTCGGCGCCTTCCTTGTAAGTGGAGATGCGGTCCGTTCCCGCCACCATCAGCCGTACCGTATTGGCGATGTCGGCCGTTCTCACACCGAGGTCCGAAGCCCTCTGCCGGTCGATATGGACCTGCAGCTCCGGAGTGTTCAGATTGACCTCCGCGCTCACGTCCACCAGGCCCGGCACCTTGCGCATTTCGCCCGCGGCCCGCTCGGCGATCTCCGCCGCACCGAAGAAATCCGGACCGAGGACCAGCGGCCGGATGGTTCCATAATCGGCGCTGCTGCCGAGCACCGACGGAATCAGCACTTGCGCCCGCAGGTCCTGGTAAGCCGGCTGAGCCAAAATAGCTCGAATCGAATCCGCGGCGTCGCCGATGGAGAAGCGCCGCTGGGATGGGTCCGCCAGGCGAATGTAGAGCTGCCCGTGATTATCCTGGTTCAAAACGCTGGCCCACACGAAGAGGACGCCCGGGCTGTGCTCGATCACCTGCGCGAGCTTGGTCGCGATCGCCGCGGTGCCGTCGAGCGACGTGCCCACGGGAGCGTCGAAGACCGCCGTCAGCTCGCTTTGATCGTCGGGCGGAATAAAATCGCGTCCCACGAATTGATTCAAAGGATAGGTCAAGGAAAGAGCTCCGACCGCGACCAGCACAACGACCATCCGATGATTCAGGGCCCACTCAAGCAGATTTCCGTAGCCCTTATCGATGCCGCGGAAAAACGCATTTTCCTTGGAGGAACGCTCGTGCGCCGGAGCGCCGGTCTTCGTGCGGCTTCCGGCTGTACCCGCCAAATCGTCAGGCCCGGCCGCCTTGCCGGGGCTCCTTTTCAATAGGCGCGAGCAGAGCATCGGCGTCAGCGTGAAACTCACCAGCATGGAGACGATCACCGCGAAGGCCATGGTCCAGCCGAATTCGTTCAGGTAGCGGCGGGCGTATCCCGTGGTGAAGGCGATCGGCACGAAGATGATGACCAGCGAGAGCGTCGACGCCGTGACCGGCAGCATGATCTCCTTGGTCGCCTCGATGGCCGCCTGTATGGGCGCGAGCCCTTTGTCTTCGACGTGGCGGACGATGTTTTCCAAAATAACGATGGAATCGTCGATGACGATGCCCACCGCGAGCGTCAGCGCGAGCAAAGTCATGTTGTTGAGCGTGAAATTCATCACGCGCAGCAGCGTGAACGTCGCGACGATGGAGGTCGGGATCGCCACCGCGGCGATCAGAACCGTTCGAAGATTGCGGATGAACAGCAGCACCACCATGCTCGCGAGCAAGCTGCCCATCAGCAGATGCTCTTCGAGCGATTGGACCGAGGCCCGGATGAACGTGGAATTGTCGCGGATGAATTCGACGGTGATCCCCCGAGGCAGAACGCTGCGAAGCTCGCGAACTTTCGCTTTCACCGCGTCGATGACCTGGAGCGTATTGGTTCCCGTTTGCCGGCGCACGTCCAGCACCACGGCTTCCTTGCCGTGCAGCATGTTCCAGGTGGTCGGCTCCGCGAATCCGTCCTCGGCGCGGCCCACGTCCCGCACCCGGACTTGCGTGCCGCCGACGCTCGCCACGATGATGTCGTTGAACTGATCGGCGGCGTCGATACGGCCCAGCGTCCGCACGCCGATCTTGGAAGCCCCGCGCCGGATGGTCCCGCCGGGAGTCTCGACGTTCTGATTCTGCACCGCGGTTTCGAGCTGGTCGATGGTCAGCTCGTGGGCGTTCAGTTTCTCCGCGTCGGCGAACACGCGGATCTGGCGAAGCCGCCCGCCCGTGAGGTCGACTTCCCCGACGCCGTTCACCGTCTCCAGCGCGCGCTTCACCTGCTTGTCGGCGATTTCGGTGGTCTCGCGCAGATTGCTCCCGCCCGAAATCAGCAGCGAAAGCACCGGATCGGAATCGGGATCGTCCTTGGCGATGGTCGGCGGCAGGGCGTTGACCGGCAGGAACCGGATGGCCGCCGACACCTTTTCGCGTACGTCCTGCGCGGCGCCTTCGGTATCCCGTTCCAGCACGAACTTGCAGGTGATGCGCGCGCTGCCTTCCGAGGCCTCCGACGTCAGCTCATCCAGCCCGCTCACCGAGCTGACGGCTTCCTCGAGCGGAAGAATCACCTGGGTGCTGACCTCTTCGGCGGTGGCGCCCGGCAGCGGTACGGTGATGGTCACCGTCGCGGGATCGGTGCGGGGGAACAGATCGACGCCCAGATCGCGGAAGGAAAAGATTCCCAGCACCACCAGAAAGCTGATCAGCATCACGGCGAAAACGGGCCGTTGGACGCACAGGCCGGCGATCGACATCAGGCAAGGCTCCGCATGATTTGTCCCGCCATCGTATATCTCAACATGTCCGGCTCAGCGCACGTGCAGCGTAAACACGCGAGCCATCCCCAGGCGCATACGCGCCCAACTCGCGTGCACTGGCGCGAACAGTTGGCGGAATTGGACGCCCGCCAGAAGCGAATAGGCCACCGGCGTCACCAGCAGCGTCAGCAGTAAACACAGGGACTGGCCGCCGATGATCGTCACGGCGATGGCCGCGCGCTGCGTGCCTCCCGCGCCCAGACCGAGGGCCGTGGGAAGCAGTCCCGCGACGATCGACGTCGTGGTCATCAGAATGGGGCGCAGGCGCACGTGGTTGGCCTGCAGGATGGCTTCGCGCAGGGGCGCGCCTTGCGCCAGCAGACGGTTGGCGTAATCCACCTGCAGGATTCCGTTCTTCTTCACGATTCCCAACAGCAGCAGCATGCCCAGAGCGCTCCACAAATTCAGCGTCCGATGCGTCAGGTACAGCGTCAGCAACGCGAAGGGGACCGCCAGCGGCAGGCTCAGCATGATCACGAACGGATGCAGAAAGCTTTCGAACTGCGCCGCGAGCACCATGTACATGAAGATGCACGCCAGCAGGAATGCGACGATCAAATCGTTGGTGGTGCGGTCCAGTTCCTTGGCCGTGCCCGTGAACCTGATGCTGTAGCCGGGCGGCAAATCCTTGCGCGCCGTGGCGCTCATCGCTCTTACCGCCGCGTCGAGCGGCATGTCGGGCGCTTGATTAGCCACCATGCCGGCCTGATAGATGCGATTGTACCGGTCGATGCGCGTCGGGCCGGAGCCGCGGCGGATGCTCGCGAAACTGTCGAGCCGGACTTGTCCCTGGGTTGACGACGGGACCATCAGACGCGCCAGAATCGCGGGATTGCGCTGCTGCTCCGGCAGCAATTGCATGGTGACGTCGTACTGTTCGGCGCCTTCCTTATAGGTCGAGATCTGATCGGTTCCGTCGATCATCAGCCGGACCGCGTCGGCCGCGTCGGAAACCTGCACGCCCAGGTCGGCGGCGCGCTCCCGGTCGATGTCGACATCGAATTCCGGCCCATTCAGATTGATTTCGGCGCTCACGTCCAGGAGTCCAGGAATCCGGCGCATTTTGCCCGCGATTTGCGACGCCAGGCTGGCGGCCTTGTTGAAATCGGGACCCAGGATCATGGGCTGAATGGCTCCGGTGTTTTCGCCGCCGCCGAGAGCCGAAGGGAACCAGAATTTGGTGCGCAGATTCTTGTAGCGGGGCTCGGCCCAGATCTTTCGAATCTGATCCGCGACGTCGGAATACGTGAACTTCCGCTCGGTAGCGGGGGTCAAACGGATATAGGTATGCGAGTGACTCTCCCTTTCGCTGATATTGGGCCACGCGAACAGAACTCCGGGAACCTGCTCGTAGCGCGCGGCTAAGTCGGACGCGAAGGCCGCCGAACCTTCCAGCGAGCTGTCCACCGGAGACTCGAAAATCGCCTGAAACTCGTTTTGATCGTCGGCCGGAATGAAGTCGCGTCCCACCAGGCGGTTCAGGTAGAAGGTCATCCCGAATGTGGCGAGCGCCACCAGGATCACGAGCGGGCGATGATCGAGCGACCACTCCAGCATCCGCCCATAGCGGCGATCGATCCACTGGAAGAACCCTCCTGGGCGGGCCAGCCCGCCGTTGTCCACAAGTCCCCCACCCGCCGCGCGCCTGCCTCCGATGCGTTTCAGCAGCCGCGAGGAGAGCATCGGCGTCAGCGTGAAGCTGACCAGCATGGAGACCACCACCGCGCACGCCATGGTCCATCCGAACTGATTCAGATAGCGCCGCGCGTAGCCGGTGGTAAAAGCGATCGGCACGAAAATGATCACCAGCGAAAGCGTCGTCGCCATCACCGCCAGCATGATCTCGCGGGTCGCCGCGATGGCCGCTCCTTTCGGTTCGTATCCCTTTTCCTGGACGTAGCGGACGATGTTTTCGAGCACCACGATCGCGTCGTCGATCACGATCCCCACGCTCAGGGTCAGGCCCAGCAGCGTCATGTTGTTCAGCGTGAAGTTCATGGCCCGCAGCAGTGTGAAGGTCGCGATGATGGAGGTCGGGATCGCGAGGGCGGCAATCAGCACGGGCCGCCAGTTCCGCAGGAACAGAAGCACCACCAGGCTGGCGAGCACGCTTCCGAATAATAAATGTTCCTCCAGCGACTTCACCGACGCCTTGATGAACGTGGAGTTATCGCGGATGATTTCGACGAACGCTCCCGGCGGCAGCGTGCTCTTGAGCTGCTCCAGCTTGGCCTTCACTCCGTCGATCACATCCAGGGTGTTGGTGCCGAACTGCCTCTGCACCGCGAGTACCACGGCCTCCTTGCCGTGCAGCCGGTTCCAGGACGTCGTATCGGGATAGCTGTCCTCCACCCGTCCGACGTCCCTGACCCGAATCGGCGCGCCCCTCAGGTTGGCCACGATGATGTCGTTAAATTGAGCGGGAGATTCGATGCGTCCCAGGGTTCGCAGCCCCAACTCGTAGGGTCCCTGGCGAACCACGCCGCCCGGCACTTCGACGTTTTCCTTCTGGATCGCGGTCTCCAGCTGCTTGATGGTGATGCCGAAGGCGTTGAGCTTTTCGGCGTCGGCAAAAACACGGATTTGCCGCAATTTCCCGCCGCTCAAGTTGACGGCGCCGACTCCGTTCACGGTTTCGAGCGCCCGCAGGACCTGCTTGTCGGCGATCTCCGTGGTCTCCCGCAGACTGCCGGTTCCGCCCACCAGCATGGTCAGGATGGGATCGGAATCGGGATCGACTTTAACGATGACCGGCGGCTCAATCGTCGGCGGCAGCAGATGAATCGCCGCGGCTACTTTCTCGCGTACGTCCTGAGCGGCGCCGTTGATGTCGCGCTCCAGGTTGAACCTGCAGATCAGCCGGGCGTTGCCTTCGGTGGCCTGTGTGGAGAGTTCGTCCATGCCGCTCACCGAGCTGAGCGCCTCTTCGAGCGGCAGGATGAGCTGCGTGTTGACCTCTTCCGGCGTCGCGCCCTTCAGGACCACCACGACGTTGACCACGGCAGGATCGGCGCGGGGAAATAAGTCCACGCCCAGATCGCGGAACGAGAACAGGCCCAAAACCACCAGGAAGCTGACCAGCATCACGGCGAAAACGGGCCGTTTGACGCATAGTTCGGCGATCCTCATTCCGATCCCCCGCCGGCGTTCTCTTTCGGCTCGCGGCGCGGGATAGGCCGCTGGGCGGCGTCCTCGACGACCTTGACGGCCGCGCCGTCTTTCAGCGCCAGATCCTGACCTTCGGCCGCCAGAGCGATCCGCTCGCCCTGCTGCACGCCGTCGATGATCTCCACGTCGTCTCCGTCGCGGTCTCCCAATTTCACTTCGCGTTCCCTGAGCTTATTTTCCTTGCCGAGGGTGTAGACCTTATAAATCCCGTACGCGTAGGTCAGCGCCTGCTGCGGAACGAACAGCACCCGGTCGACCTTGGTGGACGGTATCGTGGCTTTGACGAAGAATCCGGGCTTCAGCAGGCTGTCATGATTTTCCAGCAGCGCCTCGGCGTCGAACGTGCGCGTTTGCGGGTCCACGGTGGGATTGATCCGCCAGATCTTTCCGCTGAACGTGCGGCCGGGATAGGCCTCCACTTCGAGCGTCACCATCTGGCCCACGGGCACCCACGCCGCCATCTTTTCGGGAACCTTCAGGCGCACCCGCATGGGATCCACGTTCACGATCCCCATCACCGGCGTCTGCACCTTCAGGTATTGCCCCACCGTGACGTTGCGCTCCCGGATATAGCCCTCGAACGGGGCGAGAATGGTCGTATCGCGAAGTTTCTTGCGGGCCAGGTCCCGCATGGCGAGCTCCTGCTTCACGGCCGCCTGCAGGTTGCGCACGTCCTGCACGGCCAAGTCGTAGGTGGCCTGCGCGGCCTTGAAGTTGGCGTCGTCCTCGTCGTACATCTGCTGGGGAATCACGCCTTCACCGGCCAGCATCTTGGAGCGATCGAATTTCTGCCGCGCGTTCGCCAGATCCGCGGCCGCTTTCTTGACAGCCGGCGTTTTCGCCGGATCGACATCGGCTTCGCCTTCGGTCCAGCCGAGTTTCGCGCGAGCCTGTTCGAGGAGGGCGTCCTGCTGATCGGCGGAGAGTTTGAACTCGGTGGGCAGAATCTCGACCAGCGTCTGCCCCTTCCTCACGTGATCGCCCACGTCCACCAGAACTTTTTCGGCGCGCCCGTCGACTTCCGCGCTGACGACCACTTCGTCATAGGCGAACAACGAGCCTACCGCCTCCACCGCACGGCGAACCTCGCGCGATTGGACCGCGTAAGCCTTCACCGGCACCGCCGCCTCTTTCGCCCGGGCGACGCCGTCCTTGGCCTTGAGGGCTTTCCCGTCCGAACAGGCCGAGCATAGCGAGAACACCACAAACGGAATCACCGCCGCGAGCCGGACGTTTCGGGGACCCCTTGGCGCGGCGCTACCTGGGCCGCTCTCAACCATCGAAATGCGCATCCGGGAAGATTGTACCATTAGGCCCGCGCCCGCCTAAATCGCTTCTTCGAAAGATTGAACGGGCTGAATGCGGCGATGACCGGCGATGAAAAGAAGATGGCGGGCGACCAATTTTCGGGATGCTCGACGCGCCGCAATTGTCGCTATTGTTCAACTCGTGTCGACCAGGCTGCTGGCGGCAAGCGGCGCATCTCGTCGCCCGGGAACGAGCGTCGATGCGGCACGCACGCCCGGAACGGGTCCTGCGGAAGTACGTGCGCCATAAGCTGTGCTAACGATTTCTCCGCGTGGCGCTGTGACGGCAATCGGACAAGCTTCCGTCCCGCGTTTCCCTCTAAACAGTTCTGCAGCGCGCCGCGAGAAGGCCTGTGGCGGCAGCGATGTCGATGTCGGCGATCAGCAACCCTTCTTTACCGTACGGCTGGTAGCTGAGTAGCGTCCCGTCTGGCGACACCACCGCCGAAGTGGTCGGCGATCCGGCGCTCGCGAAGTTGACTGTGGCGAAATAGCAGGTGTTCTCGGCGGCGCGGCACAAAGCCGCTTTCTCATGGAATGAATTCGCAGGATCGGAGAAGACCGAGGGCCGGTAGCTGCCGGGCTCGGCCTGGTGGAAATGAGGGTGGAAGACGATTTGCGCACCATGCCGGACGGCCCAGCGGACCGTTTCCGGATAGCGCCAACCCTCGTGGCAGATCGCGATTCCAAACTTCAGCGGACCGGCTTGGAAAACCCGCCTTCCCGAACCGGGCGAATAAGTGCCTTCCTCGGAGGGGTCGATTTGGACTTTATCCTGGAAGCCAGCGATCGTCCCGTCCCGGTTGACGACCAGCGCGGTGATGGACAGGGCGCCATCGACAATGCGTTCGGTGCCGAGAACAACCGTCAGGGTCGCCTTCGCAGCGGCTTTTGCAATGGCGGACCAGGCGCGTTCGAGGAACGCAGGATCGGGCGGCGGCACCGACTTTCCCATTCCCCGGTAGCCGGGAACGAAGCATTCCGGAAAGCAGATGATGCCGGCGCGCTCGATGGACGCTTGCGCGATGGCTTGTTCGGCCAATGCGATCGACTCGTCGGGAGTCGCTGGGAAACGTAGGTTGGCGAGGGCGATTCGAAACGTGTTCATTTTGGAGCAGTCCCGATTCTATCGCCTCCCGATTCCCGTATTCCCAGCCGCTGCAGGGGCGGGGGCGGTTCTAGGCAGTAGTTTGACACTAACCGTCGCAATCGGCTAATGTAGTGGACTGAACGACTCGCACAGAGAAGGTCTGTCTACATGAAAACCGTAATTCCCTCGGGCGATGCCATCGAACGCAAATGGCATCTGATTGACGCCGAGGACGCCGTCCTGGGAAGGCTGGCGAGCAAAGCCGCTAAGATTCTGATGGGGAAGCACAAGCCCACCTATACGCCGTTCCTCGACACGGGCGATCACGTGATTGTGGTGAACGCCGCGAAGGTCAAGCTGACGGGCCGCAAGGAAGAGCAAAAGCTCTACCGCCGCCATTCGGGGTACCCGGGCGGGTTGACGGAAATCACTGCGCGCAGGGTGCGGGAGACGCGTCCCGTTCGCCTGGTGGAGGACGCGGTGCAGGGGATGCTCCCGAAGTCGAAATTGGGCAAGCAGATGTACCGGAAGCTCCAGGTATACGCGGGTCCCAAGCATCCGCATGACGCGCAGAAACCGGTGGCGCTGGCGGCGAGTTAGAAGGGGAACGAAATTCAGTGGCATTAGTGCAACATCTCGGTACGGGCCGCCGCAAACGGGCGGTGGCGCGCGTGTTTTTGCGTCCCGGCGACGGCAAGATCACGGTCAACGGACGCACGTTCGAAAACTATTTCCCCAGCGACGCGGCGCGCGCCATCATCCGGCAGCCGCTGCTGGCGACGGAAACAGCGGATAAATTCGATATTCTGATCAACGCCAACGGCGGGGGCCCTCTGGGCCAGGCCGGGGCAGCGAAGCTGGGGATCGCGCGGGCGCTGCTCGAATTCAACGCGGAGCTCCGCGGGAAGCTGAAGGAGCTGGGCTACCTGACGCGCGACGCGCGGGAGCACGAGCGCAAGAAGTACGGCCAGAAAGGCGCTCGCAAGCGGTTCCAGTTCTCGAAGCGCTAAGCGGCGAAAACTTGGGACAGGCGCCCCATTTCGCTGCGAAAGCGTATTGATTGAGGGAACTCCTGACCGGCGAAATATGGTGAGTGTCCGCGTTTTCGCGCACGAATGTTTTTGGGGCGGATCTGGAGGTCCGCTCTCATCGTCTCATCCGGGCCGCAAATTCCGCTTTGGGCCGCGGACCGGATCGTAACCCACTCGTCGCACGGAAGGGCGTTGTGCGGCGGTAGCCAAATGAAGGCAAGGAGGAAATTTGCCGTCGATCAGCATGAAGGAATTGCTCGAAGCAGGCGTTCATTTCGGGCACCAGACCAAGCGCTGGAATCCAAAGATGAAAGAGTACATCTTTGGCGAACGCAATGGCATTTACATCATCGATCTGCAAAAAACGCTGAAGCTGTTCAAGGACGCCATGCGGTTCGTGCAGGACATGGCCGCGCAGGGCAAGATCGTCCTGTTCGTCGGCACCAAACGCCAAGCCCAGGAAGCTATCTCCGAGGAAGCCGTGCGGTGCTCGCAATTCTACGTGAACCAGCGCTGGCTGGGCGGATTGCTGACCAACATGACGACGGTGCAGAAGTCCATTAAGCGCCTGAAAGAGCTCGACGCCATGGCCGAGGAAGGCTGGGAAGGCCGCGCGAAAAAGGAAGTGATTCGCCTGGACCGGGAACGCAAGCACCTGAACCAGAACCTGGCGGGGATCAAGGATATGAACGGGCTTCCGGACATCCTCTTCGTGATCGACTCCAGCAAGGAAGCGATCGCGGTGGAAGAAGCGCGCAAGCTGGGGATTCCGGTGGTCGCCGTGGTGGACACCAATTGCGATCCCGACAAAGTGGATTACGTGATTCCGGGCAACGACGACGCGCTGCGCGCTATTCGCCTGTTCACCAACAAGATCGCCGACGCCGTCTATGAAGGCCGGCAGCTCGCGACCGAGCAGGACTTCGCGGCCGCGCAGCCTAAGATCGAAGAGGGCGGCGAGGAAACTCCGGTCGAGGACATTCCCGAGTACGCGCAATACGTCGACCCCAAGTACTCCGAGCAGCTCATGTCGGAATCGCTCGCCGAGGACGATCTGCCCTCGATGTCGCAGCCGCGCAAGGGTCCGACCGCCGAGCCGGGCTCCGGCGAAGTCTCCGCACAGAACGTTTAGCCGCCTTGGGTGCGGTACGCGCGAGGCCGTCGCTCTGCGCACAATTGAAAAAGGAATCTTCGCAGGAAAACGCATATGGAGATCAGCGCAAGTTTAGTGAAGCAGCTCCGCGACAAGACCGGAGCCGGGATGATGGAGTGCAAGAAGGCGCTGGTGGAGGCCAAGGGCGACGTCGACGGCGCCGAAGTGGTGCTGCGCAAGGCCGGCATCGCGTCGGCGGCGAAGAAAGCCACGCGCTCCACCAAGCAGGGCATCGTCGGCAGCTATATTCACGCCGGCTCGCAGATCGGCGTGCTGATCGAGGTGAACTGCGAATCCGATTTCGTCGCGCGCACCGAGGATTTTCAGGGCCTGGTTCACGATCTGGCGATGCAGGTAGCGGCGGCCAGTCCGCACGTTGTGCGGCGCGAGGACGTCCCCGAGGCGGCGCTCGCCAAGGAGCGCGACATCGCGCGGGCGCGCGCTCTCTCGGAAGGCAAGCCGGAAAAAATCCTGGACAAGATCGTCGAGGGGCGCCTCGCCAAATATTACGAGGAAGTGTGCCTGATCGAGCAGCCCTTCATCAAGGAAAACACGGTGTCGATCGGCGATCTGATCAAAAGCAAGATCGCCAAGCTCGGCGAGAACATCTCGGTGGCGCGTTTTGTCCGCTTCAAAGTGGGGGACACGGCCGCGGCCGAAGAGGCCCCCGCTGAAACCGCGTAAAGCAGGTCCGCAGAGTATGACTCTTTAAGTATGACCCAGGCCGAGCCAGCGTCAAGTCCGGCACCGCAACCCCGGTACCGGCGCATTTTGCTCAAGCTGAGCGGCGAGGTGCTGGCGGGGAACGGCTCCTTTGGCGTCGATCCCGGGCGCGTCATGGCGCTCGCCGAAGAAGTCGCCGAAGTGGCTCGTCGGGGGGTCGAAATCGGCCTGGTGGTGGGTGGCGGGAACTTCTTCCGGGGCGTGGCGGCCGCGGCCCAGCATATGGATCGCGTGACCGCGGATCACATGGGTATGCTCGCCACGGTGATCAACGCGCTCGCTCTTCAGGACGCTCTCGAAAAAAAGAAAGTTCCGACGCGGGTCATGACGGCCATCGCGATCCACCAGGTGGCCGAGCCCTACATCCGCCGCCGGGCCATCCGCCATCTGGAAAAAGGCCGCATCGTGATTTTCGCGGGCGGCACGTCGAACCCGTACTTCTCCACCGATACGGCCGCCACGCTGCGCGGCCTGGAAATCCACGCGGAAATCGTCGCCAAGGCCACCAGCGTCGACGGGGTTTACGATAAGGACCCGCGGAAATCCGCCGACGCCATCCGCTACCCCGCGATCGGCTACTCGGAAGTTCTGTCGCGGGACCTGCGCGTGATGGACGCTTCAGCCGTGGCCATGTGCCGCGACAACCAACTGCCCATCGTGGTCTTCAACTTGACGGTGCGCGGAAATATAATGCGTATGGCGATGGGCGAGCCGATCGGCACGCTGATCTCCTGAAAATCGAGACCATCATGAAACCAGAATCACAGGCAAGCACGAACACTTTTAAGAACGTCCGGGAAATCGAGCAGAGCGCCCGCACGCGCATGGATAAAGTGCTGTCGGATTTGCAGCACGCCATGGCGGGGATCCGCACGGGGCGCGCGTCGGTGGGGATTTTCGACGGCCTGAAGGTGGATTACTACGGCACGCCCACGCCGATCAATCAGCTCGCCAACCTGCACGTGCCGGAGCCCACGCTGATCACCATCCAGCCGTGGGACGTTTCGCAGATCGGCGCGATCGAGAAGGCCATCCGCAGCTCGGACCTGGGCCTGAATCCCGGCAACGACGGTAAGCTGATCCGCGTTCCGATTCCCGCGCTCACCGAAGAACGCCGCAAGGAGATCGTGAAGCGCCTGCATCACGTTACCGAGGACCATCGCGTGGCCGCGCGCAACGTCCGCCGCGACGCCAACGAGCACTTGAAAAAACTACTGAAGGACAAGCTCATCAGCGAGGACGACGAACGCAAGTCGCTCGATGATATCCAGAAGATGACCGACGGCCACATCGCCAAGCTCGACGAGGCCTCCAAGGCCAAAGAGAAGGAAATTCTCAACGTGAAATAGGTGTCACTAAATAGTGACGCGCGCTTACGTGCGGGCGCTCAGGATGCGGACCGCCGTGCCCCGGTGATGGCGGAATCCCCGATCGAAGGTGACGATCGTAAACCCCGCGGCAACGGCGAAGGCGGAGAGATAGGCATCCGTCCAGATATTGGGCCCGTCGACGTGTCCTAGAAGCGTGGACTCGCGCCATAGTGGCTCCAGTCGCGGAGGCTCGACGGCAAAGCGGACACGGTCGTCCTCGCAAAGCGTATCGTAGTAACGCCACGCGCCGGCCGCGCTCAGCGTATTTTCGCCCATGATCCTCCCGTTCGTTAGCAAACGCAGGAAACCTTTCTGCGTGACGCGGCAGAAAAACAGCCGCGCGCCGTTTGACCGGTCTCCCTGAGGTCGCTCGAACCACTCTCGAGCCGCCGTGTGATGAACGTGGCCCGCCAGGGCGAGCGCTACCCACACGTTCACGTCAATCAAGTAATTCATCGAAATCGAAATTGGTCAAATCAAGTTTCGGCCCCTTCCAAGATTTCATCAAGGGTAATTGCACGCGCTTAACTTTCGATTTCGCCGGCGAGATTGGGCCCACTTCGCGCTCGACCGCATGAACAATCAGGTCCTTAACGCTGGATCCCCGCAGCGCGGCGACCGCCTTGGTCTTGCGATAGAGGGCGTCCGGTATGTCGATGGTGGTACGCATAAAAGCATATTAGCATAAAAGCATAACAGCGCCGCCCCGATTGTGCCGCGCCCGCGTGCATACCGAGGCCGAGCTGGCGCGGTGGGAAAGAAGGCATGGAGACCTCCCCGCGCGGTTGGTAACCTTAAGAGTATGAGGCCACGTCTTCTCGTCCTGCTGTTCCCTTGCCTGCTCTCCGCCCAATCCCTGAAGGAATTCGAAAAAAAGGTCACCGAGTTCACGCTCCCCAACGGCTTGCACTTCCTGGTGATCGAGCGCCACGAGGCTCCCGTGATTTCGTTTCACACTTACGTAAACGTGGGCTCGGTCGACGATCCCGGCGGTCAGACGGGCCTCGCGCACATGTTCGAGCACATGGCCTTCAAGGGGACGCCCACCATCGGCACCAAGAATTGGCCGGAGGAGAAAAAGGCGCTCGACGCCGTCGACGCCGCTTACAGCCGCCTGGATTTGGAAAAGAGCAAGGGCCGTCTCGCCGGTCCCGAAAAGGTCAAGAAGCTGGAAGGCGACGTCGAGGAGGCCATCGACAAGGCGGAAACCTACGTGGAGCCCAACGAGTACGACCGGGTCGTCGAGACCAACGGCGGCCTGGACATGAACGCGGGCACCGGCGAGGACTCCACCGATTATTTCTACAGCTTCCCCGCGAATCGCATGGAGTTGTGGTTCCTGCTGGAATCTTCGCGGTTTCTGCAACCGGTCTTCCGCGAGTTTTACAAGGAGCGCGACGTGGTGCGGGAGGAGCGCCGCATGCGCATCGAATCGAGCCCGCAGGGAAAACTAGTGGAGGCGCTGGTGGCCGTGGCGTTTTCCGCAGCTCCGTACCGCAATATGCCCGGCGGCTGGGCGAGCGATATCGACAACTTCCGCCGGCCAGACGCCGAGCGCTTTTACAACCAGTATTACGTCCCGGCCAACATCACCATCGGCATCGCCGGGGACGTGAAGCCGCAGGAAGCCCGGCGCCTGGCCGAGAAATATTTCGCGCGCCTCCCCGCGCATCCGCTGCCCGTCGCGAAACGCACCGAGGAACCGGTGCAGGAGGGCGAGCGCCGCGTGGCCGTCTCCTCGCCCGCCCAACCGTTCATGATCATTGCCTACAAGCGTCCCGATCAGTATTCGAAGGACGACGCGGCGCTCGACGTTTTGAGTGAAGTCCTTTCCGGCGGGCGCACGTCCATCGTGTATAAGGATATGGTTCGCGACAAGCAGATGGCGCTGGCCGCGGGCGCCCAGTCGACCTTCCCGGGCGGCAAGTATCCGTCGCTGTTCCTGTTCTTCGTCGCGCCGAACACCGGCCACCCTGTGGAAGAAAACGAAAAAGAGATTTACAGCATCATCGAGCGGGCGAAAAAGGAAAAGCCCGACGAGGAGACGTTGACACGCGTGAAAACCAAGCTCCGCGCGGAGTTGATTCGCAAGCTCGCGAGCAACTCCGGCTTGGCCTCGGAACTGTGTACCTATGCCGCCAACTTCGGCGACTGGCGCAAGTTGTTCACCGAGCTGGAAGATTATGAAAAAGTCACCGCCGAAGACGTCCAGCGCGTGGCGCGCACGTACCTGGTGGACGATCACCGCACCGTGGCATACACGTTCGTGCCTCCCGAAGGCTCGGCTCCTCCCGCCGAGGCCGTTCCCGAAGGAGGACAAACCGCTCCCGCAGGGGGGAAGCCATGACCCGCCGCATCTCCATTTTCTGGGTGGCCGCCCTGTTCACGGCCGGCGTTGCAATCGCGCAGAACCACACGCCTAGGAGCGTTCCATCTTACAAAGACCTCAAGTATCCGCCGCTGCCGCAAGTGCACATCCCCGAGCCCGCGCAGTTCACGCTTTCGAACGGCATGCGCATCTTCCTTTTGGAAGATCACGAACTGCCGATCATCGACGGCTTCGCACTGGTCCGCACCGGCAACCTGTTCGATCCGCCGGATAAGCACGGGCTGGGCGAAATCACCGCGAACGTGATGCGCTCCGGCGGCACGCGCTCGAAGACCGGCGATCAGCTGGACGAGGAGCTCGAAAACGTCGCCGCGTCGGTGGAAAGCGGTTTGGCGGAAACCAGCGCGACTGTTAGTTTCGCCGCGCTCAAAGAGACCGTCGATCCGGTGCTCGCGACGTTCAAGGGCGTGCTCACCGAGCCGGAATTCCGCCAGGATAAAATCGATCTGTTGCTCGCGCAGGTGCGCAGCGGCATCGCGCGGCGCAACGACGACGCGCAGGGCGTCGCCGAGCGCGAACTGGCGGCCATCCTCTACGGCCGCGACACTCCGTACGGCTGGCAGGTGGAGTACGAAAATCTGGATCGTATCCATCGCGAGGATCTCCAGCAGTTTTACCGGCGCTACTATTTCCCCAAGAACATCATGCTCGCGGTGTACGGAGATTTTTCAACGAACGAAATGCGCGACAAGCTCGAACGGCTGTTCGCGGATTGGAAGGTGGAGCAGCCGCCGGTGCCTCCTTTCCCGCCTGTCACCGCGAAACCCGCGCCCGGCATTTTTCTGGCCGAAAAGACCGACGTCACGCAGACGTTTTTCTCCATCGGCGAGCTGGGGGGGATGCTGCGCGACCCGGATTACCCGGCGCTGGAGGTGGCCTGCGATATTTTGGGCAGCGGATTCACCAGCCGCCTGATGACCCAGATCCGCACCAAACTAGGCTACGCATATTCGATCGGCGCGGGCTGGGGCGCGGCCTACGATCATCCCGGCACGTTCCGCGTCGCGGGCAGCACCAAGTCCATGACCACCACAGAGACCATCGAGGCCGCACGCGCCGAGTTGGAAAAAATGCGCACCTCGGAGGTGACCGAACAGGAGCTGCAGATCGCCAAGGATTCCGTGCTCAACAGCTTCGTGTTCTTTTTCGACAGCCCGTCGAAGACCTTGAACCGCGTGCTGATGTACGAATACTTCGGCTACCCCAAGGACTTCCTGTTCGAGTATCAGAAGAAGATCGCCGCCGTCACGCGCGACGACGTGCTGCGCGTCTTCAAGGAACATATCCATCCGGAGAGCCTTTCGATCGTCGCCGTCGGCAATCCCAAGGATTTCGGCAAGCCTCTGACGGCCGCTGGAAAGGTGGAAAAGATCGACCTGACGATTCCGGAACCAAAGGGGGCGCGGCAGTGAACTCTCGGGTTGACTGCGCTTCCGCTCAAGCGAACTCTGTTCGCGCTCAGGCGAATCCCGGGTCATCCCGAGCGAAGTCGAGGGATCTGCTTTTGTTTGTCGTATTGCCTTTTGTCGTGTGTTCCGCGCCGCTGTTTGCACAACCGGCGGGTCTGACGGCCAGCGACCTCCGCGCGCGCAAGGTCATCGACGACGCCATCGCGGCGCTCGGCGGCGATACGTTTCTCAATATGGAGGATCGCGTCGAAGCGGGCCGCGCGTATTCGTTCTATAACGACGAACTCAGCGGCCTATCGATCGCCAAGATCTACACGCGGTACCTCACCGTCGCGCCGGGACGTACGGGGCAGGACCTGGCCGTTCGCGAACGGCAGGCGTTTGGCAAGAACGAAGATACGGCTACGGTTTTGAGGGAGGACGGTGCGGCGACGGTGAATTGGCGCGGCGCCAAGGAGTTGCCCGCCGAGCAGTTCGAGCGCTATCGCGACACCACGCTCCGCAATATCCTCTACATCCTGCGCATTCGCCTGCACGAGCCTGGGCTGCTGATCGAATCGCGCGGCGCCGACGTGGTCGATCATCTGCCGGTGGAGGTCGTCGACATCACGGATTCCGAAAATCGCGTCGTGACGGTGTACTTCCATCAATCCACCAAGCTGCCCATGAAGCAGCAGTTTAGCTGGCGCGATCCCAAGACGCACGATCGCAACGACGAAGTGACGCGTTTTGCGCGCTACCGGGAGACCAACGGCATCCAGTGGCCGCAGGAGATCACGCGGGAGCGCAACGGCGATAAAATCTACCAGATCTTCGCGGATTCCGTGGCGTTTAACCAGAACCTGACCGACGATCTGTTTGACACTTCTGCGCCGGTGAGCAAGAGCAGCAAGCGAAAGTAGCGCGCCACAACAGTGCCAGGCGGCCTCATTTTTGGGGCTCCCAGACGTCACCTTTTCCGCGCCGCTTGGTCATCCTGGAGCTCCTGGATAGTGCGGCCGTGCGCCAGTTGCGCGAGACGCAATTTTTCCGCGTCCAACTCTCCGCGTTTCTCTTTGTCCAGCCGGTCAAATTCGGCCTCCATATAGCTCAAGAACTCCTGTTTGGAGACCTTGCCATCCTTGTCAGTGTCGAGGGGCGCAGGCCGCGAACTTTCATCCCGCTCTTCACGGGAACGATGTAAGGAATGGCAGAGCTCAGTTAACAGAAAAGCGAGGGCGGCTACGCCCGCAAGCGCCCAGGAAAGCGGGAAATCCCTCCGCTCCAACCGCCAGAGGAACTTGGTGTTGCCAAGGAGTATCACGGCAACACAGGCGACAGTCGTGACAGCGGCAATCCAAAAAAAGAAAGCTGCCGTCCGATGGAGCTTGACAGGCGACATCCGGGACCTCAGCGGGCCTTCCAATCTGCCAGCCCTAGCTTACACTATTTTTCACATATCAATGAAAAAGTTGTGAACAGGCCGCTTCCGTCGCGGTGTCAAGCTCTGGCTGGAGTTGCTCGGTAAACCGCTTCGCGGAGAACCAGTTACGAGGCTTGTGGCCAAGAAACTCGCCCTTTCGCGAAGGTCGCGGCCAACGAAGTGCCGACTGACCCGTCACGCCCGCTCATGTACCAATTTCGTGGGCAAACGCTCAGGTGCCCGTGTTGAAAAATTTGCGGTACGGGCTAGCGGCGGTGCGTCCAGGGTGTAAGACTCCTGCCGCTGGCCCGTTGGCAGTGGGCGCAAGCCCAACCGCACTTATATAGACGCGTCTCGCGCCCATTTGGTCGCTGCGGTCTTAGCAGCTCGCGACGGCTGCGGCCTGGCGCGTCTCGGGGTCCTCGATCAGGACGCGAACCCTTTGCAGCAGAAGGGATTGCGTGTAGGAATGGCGCAGCTCAGCGAGTGAGCGCTCTGGCATATCCACGATGCGGAGCATGGCCAGCTCCGGCCGTGTGTCCCTCAAAGCCTGCTGGATGTTCCCTGCTTCAGATGCGCTCGCGATCACCAGGTCAAGCGGCTCTTCGCGAACATCGGCGAGCGCGATGGCCTCGGCGGCATCGGCCGCCTCCAGCAGGTTGAAGCCGTTGGCCTCGAAGTACTTATGGAGCTCGGCGCGCACGATCTCGCGCGGCTCCACCAGCAAAACGGTACGCATGAGCGCTGGTGGAACGGGCGCTTCCTGCGGTTCCGGCTCCGTCCAGCGCGGCAATAAGACTTCCAGACAACACTGGCCGCCCGCCGTGCGGCGAGCGGAAAGGAATCCGCCATGCCCGCTCGCGATATTGTGCGCAACCGCGAGAGCGAGGCTGTCGTCTCCCAGCGCCGGATCTAGAGCCCGATCCGCACCCGCTGCGTTAAGAATGTAAGGCATGTTCAGAGGGTGTTCTATGGCGATCCGCACGTAGCCCGAGGGAGCGCCATCCACCGAGGTTTCCGCCGGCCCGGTTTCGATGCGGATTTCCCCGCCCGCGGGGCACTGCCGGGAGGCATGAATCGTCAGATTCATCAACAGCTGTTCGAGCTGTCCCAGGTCCACCTTGATTTTTCCCGCGTGCAATCCCGGCGCCACCGCGAGCGTCACGCCCGTCCCCGCCACCGTTTCAAGCAGCCGGGCCATGCGGCGCAACACACCGTTTGGGCTGAGGAC
Source organism: Bryobacteraceae bacterium (assembly GCA_035934795.1). Lineage (GTDB taxonomy): Bacteria > Acidobacteriota > Terriglobia > Bryobacterales > Bryobacteraceae > Palsa-187. The sequence continues at coordinate 19,624 of DASYXM010000098.1, forward strand.
CTCCGGGTGCGCCGGCTGCCGCTTTCCGAATCCGGCGAGCTTCCGCGTGATCTCTTCGGCGGCCGCCGCGGCCTGGCGGATCTCCTCGGCCGAATGGCGCGCGGGAGAGTAATCCGCGAATTGGTCCACGAGCCGTTCCGCCTGCCCGCGAATGACGCGCAGCAGACTCGCGTATTCGTCGGCGACGCCCGCCGCGAGGCGCGCGGCCGTGTCTACGTTTTGAGCCTGGCGCAACTGCTGCTCCTCCCAGCGGCGGCGGCTGACGTCGCGAAAACTGAGCACCGCGCCGATCGCGGGGTTCTCTGCTGGAGAAGGGCCGGCTTGTGCGGAGCCCACTCGAACGGGCGCAGCCGCCCCCTCGATCGGAATGCTCCGGCCCCCGCGGGTCGCCAACTGGGTGTCGCGGGCAAACAGAACCACGGCGTCGCGCAACAGCGCGAGCGGCACCGGACCTTCCAGCGTACTGGCCCCCTCGGCGGCTCCGTCCTTGGCCGCGTCTGTGGACAGCGGCAAAATCTTCTCCAGTTCCTGTCCCTTGGCCTCGGCTTCCGACCAGCCGGTGATCGCCTCGGCGGCGGGATTCAAAATCCGCACGCGCCCGTCCACATCGGCAACGGCGACCGCGTCGGCCACGGACCCCAGCACCGCCCGCAGCCACGCTTCGCGCTCGGCCAGCTCCCGTTCCATGGCGTGTTTATAGACGGCAATTTCAATCGAGGTGTGCAGCGCCGCGGCGGCGACCGGCTTCACGATGTAGCCGAAGGGCTCGGCCCGCTTGGCGCGCGCCAGTGTGGAGCGATCCGCGTGCGCGGTGAGAAATACGACGGGAACCGCATGCCGCAGGCGGATCGTGCGGGCGGCCTCGATGCCGTCCATCGGCCCGTCCAGCCGGATGTCCATCAGGACAATGTCCGCTCCCGCAGCCATTTCCACAGCCTCTTCGCCGGTGCTGGCGATCGCCGCCACGCGGTGGCCCAGGGCCTCCAGCCGCTGCCCGATGTCGCGGGCGATCAACCCTTCGTCTTCAACCAGCAGCACGTTGAGCGACTGCCCGTTGTGCGATTGCCCGTTCACCATGACTCTCTCCTTCGGCCGGAAACCTGAGGCGGCAGACGGCGCCGGGTCCGTTTTCACCGCTTCCGTTCCCGGCGCTGCGGCCGTTTTCAGCGCCGCGGCCATTTTCAATGACGAACGTGCCTTGCAACTGGCGCGTCAAAATCCCGACGATGTGCAATCCCAGCGTGTGCGGCGGCTGCGACCGCGTCTCGGGAGACAGCCCGGGCCCATCGTCGCGCACTTCAATCACCACATCTCCGTTGCGCCGTCCGCCAATCACATCCACGGTCCCTCGCCGCCCGCCGGCGAAGGCGTGTTGCATGGCGTTGGACAACAGCTCGTTGAGGATCAGCGCGGCGGGAATGGCGCGGTCGACCGGCAGCCGTAGCTCTTCGACGTGGACCAGGCAGCGCACCCGCTCCGGATCGATCCCGTGGGCGTGCATCAGGTGAGTGGCGAGCAGCGCCGCGTGCGCCGCGAGATCGACCTCGCGCAGGTTGCGGGTCTCGTATAACTGCTCGTGGATCAGGGCCATGGATTCCACCCGGTTCTGGCTTTCCCGCAAAGCCGCCGATAGGCGCGGATCGCCGAAAGCTTCCGCCTGCAGCCGCAGCAGGCTCGCGATCACCTGTAAATTGTTCTTGACCCGGTGGTGGACCTCTTCGAGCAGAGCGTCCTTTTCGGCGAGCGATTCCGCCAGCCGGTCCCGCTCGGTTTGCAGCGCCCGCAGCAGACCTATTTTTCCGGTGGCCTTCTCGATCGCCAGGCGCAGGGTTTCGGAGGTAATGCGGTCCTTTACCAGATAGTCCTGGACGCCAGCCCGCATGGAGTCGACGGCCACCTGCTCGTTGCCGAGGCCGGTCAGCATCACGACCGCAAACCTAGGAAGATCAACAGCCTGGAGGCTCGCTGAAGGGCGTGCCGCGCGCTGGCCAAGGCGGCGCAGAAACTCGACGCCGGTCATATCCGGCAGCTTGTAATCGAGAAGCAGGCAATCCGGCGGGAGTTCGCACAGGCCATTGCAAATTTCAAGGCCGCGCCGGGCGTCGGGCGCTTCCAGGAAGTCCAGTTCGGGGCCGTATTCCTCTTCGAGCAGAACCCGGCACAGCGTCCGGTCCGCGGAGGAATCGTCGACCATTACGACTCGCACTAGTAATTTGTGCGATGGGGCTAGGGAAACTCTCTTAACTTAACCACTTATATGCCAGAAACACCCGGGGTGAGGGAACACCCGCCGGAACGCTGACGTAAACACTTGTCGTGAGGAAGTTGGCGGCGTGGGCGGGTTCGGCTGTTACTGGCCTCGTCGCCGCGATTCGTTCGGTCTACGAGAGCTTGGATCGGCTCGATTCAGCATTTCCCGTTTTCGATCTACTTGAGGTCGTATTCGAGGTCGTCTTCGAAATTCTACTCTCTTGCTTGTTCTGAACTCGGGCCGGCGATGACATTTTTCACCCGGAAGCGTAGAATTGTGATTGGGACGCAATCCGAAGCGCTAGATATGAGGGTGACGCTGAAGCCCGAGCTCGAAACGCTCATCGCCGCGGAGGTGAAGGCGGGCCGCGCATCCGACCCGAGTGAGTTCCTCAGCAAAGCAGTCTATCATTACGTGATCGCGCGCGACCTCGGCCAGGAATACACGCAAGAGGAAATCGACCGGATGATTTCCGAGGGCCTGGACGACATTGAACGCGGCGACACCGTTGACGGCGAAGAAGCCTTCCGCCAGCTTCGCGCGCACAGCGCCGAACGCCGCCGACAGCGAGCGTGAACAAGTTCGAACTGGCCCGCCGCGCGCTTGGGGACCTTCAAGAAATATGGGAATTCGTCTCCGAGGACTGCTTCGCCGACCGCCTGCTCGAAGAGTTTTATCTTGCATTTGACCGGCTTGCCGGGATGCCCGGCATGGGCATAAGAGGGAAGATCTCACCGGCCGCGACGTTCTGTTCTGGACATTGCATTCCTATCTCATCATCTATAAGAACTCGCAGCCTCTTCGCGTCGTCCGCATCATTCACGCGAAGCGGAATGTGAAGAAGCTACTGAGCCGGTAGCGCGCCTTCACCGTTCGGGAGATGATCGGGAAATCCATGCAGTGGCTAACGGAGGCTAGCGAGGCGGCAGCTCGATGCGGTCCCATACAACGTGACCGCTGTCGCCCGCCGAATTGACATTCGTCCACACCAGTGTCTTCCCATCCGGAGAAACACGGTAGAGAGTCCGCTCGTCGATAACGCCTTTGGTCATGCGTTCACGATAAAGGGTGTTGCGATCGATGAGCCACATCCCGACCGTCTGCCCCAAGCCGTTCGGGCCTTGTGGATTTTCGTAGATGTTCTTGCCGTCGAGCTTGAACCAGAATTCGCGCCCGTCGTCGGTAAAAACGGTCTTGTAACGGTCGTCCTTGGGCGGATAGAAAAGGAACGTTTCGGTCTTGATGCCGCCGTTCACGGCAGTATAGATCGTGGTTCCCGTTTCTTTGAAGCGTCCTTGCAGTTTCATGACCGGGTCGGATTTCTCGAAATCGATTCGCCAGGCGCCGATGATCGGAAGTTTCGACGGATCTATTTTGTCGGCCGCGACCCGGTAGCTTCCGAAAAAGCCAATTGAAGGCGCTTCCGGCAGCTTCGCGCGGCTATCTTTGCTGCCGCCGCGACGTCCCTCGCTGCCTTGGCCCCACATGCTTAGTCCCGACGCCAGCATCAACGCGACGCCGGTCAAGACCGACGCGGAATGAAGTTTTGTTCTGCTCATAGACTCATCCTTTCCGGTCTATCCACTGGGCCTAATCGAAAAGCCATGAAGGCATCGCGAGTCTCGCGGGCGACTAGAACTGCGGCAAACGCCCATACAGCCCCACCTGGCCGCAACTGGGCGGGCCGTCGGGACCTCTGAAAAACAAATTGGGACACTTGTCCGGAATCACGTAGCTGTTCTTCAGTTTCTTGCGGTAATCCGGATACATAGTTTCGGGTCCGCCCAGAACCGCCTCCACGGGGATGTTGTAGTACTTGGTTATTTGTTCCAGGAATGGATTCTTCCCCGGCAGGAAATGCCGCACGGCTCCGGCCGGCACGCCTTCGAAGGTGATGGTACACGGGCCACCAATCGATCGCGCTGGCGGCCCACCGGTAAGTTGGAAGACCCTCGTCAAGTAGTAAGGCCCGTCGAGGTTGACGGGATCTTCGATCCGCCCGGTCACCGTCAGCAGATCGCCGTGCCGGCTCCAGCGGGCCCGCATCGTAGTCTGGTCGCTGCCCGGTGCGCCATTGCGGCGAACCATGCTGGCTTTGAGATGCGTCGTGTAAGTGGTGAGAACGTCGTCCTCCCACACTCCGGTCGTGAAGCCGGAAAACGTGTGCAAAGCGTTTTTGGAGGGATGGGGGCGTCCATCCATCCAGATTGTGATGGGAGACATATCGCCAAACCCGCCGATATTCCAGGAAATTGTAGAACCGGTGAGCGGTTCCGTTTCGTTCCAGATCTTCAGGCCCTGCAGGCCCATCACGACATAGAGGGAAGTGTACGGGTCGCAGATGCGATCCGGGCTGGATACTTGCGAAGCGTCGAAGAGCAAGGCGCGCGCACGGCCTCCCTCGTTGAGCGGCAACCCGAAATATTCGACGGGAAGCGGCCCGGGACCGGGATTCACGCCCAAGGCGTCGCTATAGTTTCTGGCGGCCCAGGTCCCCGAAAGGTCGACCTGAGCAAGGAGGGAAGTACCCGTCCACAGCACTAGGGCCGCGAGGCATGGTAACGCGAAGCTAAAGGCTCTTTTCGTCATATGGGCTTGCTTGCGAATCGTCATCAACACTCCTCAAGTGAAAAAGGGGACGGACCGCTCTGTCCACTCCCATGCTCCTACGCGAAATCAGAAATTTACGCGAGGGGACAGAGTAGTCCGTCCCCTTTTTTCACCATTTTGTCGAACAAGGCGTCGGATCCCACCCGGAAGCATCGGCCTGTTTCTTAAACTGCGCGCTCAAAATCAGCGGGGCATCGAGATAAACCGGATCTTCCACTTCGGTCGTCGCGACCATCCAGGTCTCGTTGTTGGGCTCCTGGAACACATCGAAGTACTCGGTGAGCTTCGCGCTCGCGCTGTACGGTACGCCATTCCTACGGAGATACCCAGGGCGCAGGTTCGTCGTGACGACCTTGAGACTTCGAGCCTTGGGCCCGCCCGCATCCGCCAATTGCCGCCTCGCGGACCACGCCGCTACCGAATCGCCCTGCCAACTTGCGGGACCGCCGGGAGATTTCCAGTTGCCGAAATGGAACTCCCGCGTCTGCGTGCCGGCGTCGACATCCATCCGCAGCGTGCTCGCGTCCTGCCAGGTGACGTGCAGACGCTCCGGCTGCGTCATGATCAGCGCAGCGCTGTACCCCTTACATTGATTTCCGGCCGCTTCGTCCTTGGCCGGATCCCAGGCATCGGCGATCTTTTTAGAGGCTTCGTTGAGCGGAATGCCGATGTAGTCGCCTCGCGCGGGGACCACCATGCGGAGGCGCCAGTTCTGCGTGATCACGGAGACCCAGTAGCCGGTGAAATCAAAGGGCGCGTCCGCCTGAGCCGTCGGCGGCGGACCTCCCCGTCCGCCGCGCTGGCCATAAGCCGGGACGGCCGCAGCCACAAAGAGCCCCGCGAGCAGGACGGCCAGCCCGCGCCTGTCCCATCGCCTGAAAACTCGGCCCATACCGGAGTAGTTGTTCATGTCGCTCTACTTCTTCTCCGTCAGCCCTTTGTAGATGGCTTCGACGAAATTATCCGTGGTCCAGGGCCCGGAATTGGAGCCGTACTCCCGTTCATAGGCCTTGGCCGGCGAGGCTTCCTTGATCTGCGGGAGCGTCATGCCGCGCTTGATCATGTCTTGGATGATGTCCCGGATCGTGACCACCATATCCCGGTATTCCACCACGTCCTGCCGGTCGTAAATGCGTCCGTGGCCAGGCACGACGGTGGTCCCGCCTTCCGCGAACACAAACGGCATCGGCCGGAAAGACACATCGATGACGTGATTCAGGGCGTCGATTTCCCCCTGAATGCCGCCGCCCCTGGCGATGTCGATCACCGGGAACCGGTTCGCATCGATGATGTCGCCGGTCACCACCACATCCGAGCCTCGGAACAGGACGATGCTATCGGAGTCGCTGTGCGCGGAAGGCTCTTGATAGATTTGGATGCCCTCGTGGTTTATATAATAGTCCTTGCGGCGCTCCGGGAACGTCTCTTGCGGCCAAGCTTCCGATGGATACTGGCCGTTTGCGGCGCTCATGCGGGTCAGGATTTGCTCCGAGGAGACGATGGTTGCCGGATAGGCGTTCGCCGCGTCTCGCGTAAGTTCGCCGCCTAAGGGTTCGGTCCCCGCCGCCATAATGTTGCGCCCAGCCATCGAGAGCGCGGCGTTACCCTCCACAAAATCGCGATCGGCGCCGGTGTCGATGATATAGCGAATGGGCTGATCGGTCGCTTTCTTGATCGCCGCGAGCACGCGGCCAGCCGCCGCGGCCGTGCCCGCGTTGACCACAATCGTACCCTCCGGTCCCGTCTGCACCGCGATGTTGCCGCCGGCCCCGGCGATCACATAGAAGTTCGGCCGTATCCGAAGTACATCCAGTTCCTGGCCGGCGTTCTGCTGGGCTTGTGCGGCCGGAGGATTGGACCAGAAGGCGAATCCGAACATCAGGGCAATCATTCCGTGCCCGATCGCCGGCTTTCGACGGTTCAGAATGTGACTCAGGGCCATTCGCTGCTATCCCCCGCTCTTACTGCACGGGCACCAATGCCGCGCTCGCGGGCACCCACTTGCCGTTTTGCTTTACGAATATCCGGAGCACCGTCGCCTGATTCCGGACGCCGATCTTCCCCTTGTCGTCGGCGAATTTGAAAACCGTGCGGTCCGTGGCCAGCGCGACGTTCCCATACACCGCCATTAACTTGAAGTCCTGCGGATTCGGCCCGGCATCCCCAGGGGAAACCGGGTGAGCCGTGGCAGTCGCGGTCTGCCTCTTGACCATTTCCTGTTTGTCGGTGACCTCGCCCTGCATGCTGATCTCGAAGAACGTACTGGGCCAAATCGAATTCTTGAAGTCCACGCAATCCTGGGCGTGGTTCTTGTGATACTTATGGGCGCATACCCACTGGTCGTTGATGTCCGCAAGCTGTTTCTCCAAATCCGTCCAGCCCTTGTCGCCCTTCTTCACGGAATCTTGAGCGAACGCCGGGACCGCAACCGTTATCAACGTTGCCGCCAGGAACACGCGAATATTTCTCATTACGAATCTCCTGCCTCGAATGCCGAGGTTTGACTGCCGGGTCTAGTTGGTGCGATGCCGCTCGAGCCGTGGAAATTCCCCGCGCTCGCGGCGACGCGCCGGATTCCGAGTATATCTCAACCCGGCGTAAACATCAGCCCTGCCCTCGCTGGAGTTCAGCAAGCCAGTCATTCGGGGCGCTTCGCAATTCCGCAGGGCGTTGCTTCAGGAGGCGATCGAACTCATGCCCAGCCCCACGCCGCTTCGGGCGCTACTTCTGGCGTGCGAACTTGTATTCGCCGGAGACGTGACCTTCCACAACGTCGGTGGCCATGCCGCCTGCCTCCCGGATGAACTCGTAGGACAGCCCAGTACCTTGAAATCTGGTCTCCGATAGCGGAATGAGAGGCCGTTTCGGCCCTCCGTTCACCGCGGCGAACAGAGCATCGCCGGAGAGACTAACTTCGACGGTGCGGGGATTCCGAAGGTATATCCCCTTGTAGACGCCCGTATATTTCGCCAGGATTTCAGGAGCGACGTTCACCTTCAATTTCTCTGCGTCGGAGGCCTTGCCGACCCAGTGCTGTTGCCCATTGTCGGGATTCTCATTGCAGACCGATTCGATCAGCTCCGTGTCGGCGGCCAATTGCGCGCGGAGCGGAACGGTCCAAGCCTTGGAAAACGCCCCGGGATCCTGGAACGTCACCGCCATTTCCATGTGGCCGAAATCGGTGCGCCTGAAGCGCTCCGTAAGGCGTAACTTCTCCGTATGGGGATAGCCGCCCACCAGCCACGTCCGGTCGTTGTATCCAAAACTCTCCACCACCAGCACATCTCCATCCCAGTGGCCCACCGAATATCCCATCCAGCTCGGATTGGGATCTTCCTCCAGGGCCCGCCCGTCCATGTGGATCAGACGGAAAGTCAGATCGTCGTCGAGGACGGCGATCGTCGCGGGGGTCTGGAGGAACCTCTTCATGCCTCCGAGGGTGCTATAGACCGGCCCCTGCGGCAGACACCGGTAATGGGGGTTGTCTGCGCCGAAGTTCTCGGCGCGCTGGTTCACCGCCTCCTGGGCCCACGGCTGAACGTCGGCGGGCTTGAGATCCCCGAGACTGCGTTCCCCTATATTGCCGCCCGCACCAATCGTTGTCCACAGACCCGTCAGGTCGGGGTGGCCATCGGCGGTACGCGGCGCGGGGGCGGTGAGGTTCGGCTTCCCATCGGCGGTGCGCGGGATGCCGGGCGTGCGATATTGCGCCCACTGCGCTGTGAGCGGTGTCATGAAGGAAGCCAGCACGATCACGGGGAGGAAGATCTTCACGGGCCTAAAATACCTCCTGGCAGTCACTATACAACGAAGGGTTGCCGGCTGCTCGCACCTGCGCTTCACGGCGCCGCTGGCGGGTTTGCCTGGCCATACAGTACGCATAGGGGATAAATTCGCGCAAGGGATGCCTCGGGATTCGGTGGTCAACGTGTCACAAAGTGCTCACGCTCGGTCGGGAGTATTTGACCGAGCGGGTGGGGACGCTTCCTGCAAGGTTGCAGATCGCGGTGAATGCGGGCTTGAGGCTGGTTCTGGATTTGTTAGGAGGCGACTTCCATTCCAGCCACCAGCCTTAAGCGGATGTTTGGACCGCAGGGCAACCCTTCGGCCAAGAATTTGTTTGGCGTTCTTGCTCATCTTCAGGCGCAGGAAGGCGTGAACTTCGAGATCCGTCCGCGCCGCGGTTGAGAATCGCTCGCGGTTCGCGGCGTTGGAGCTAGTCCGAATCATGTATCAATATCGAGCGGGTCCGGCCCTTCCGACTGACGTGTTCCAGTCTTGAAGTGATGGAGACACTCCGAAACCTTCTTGAGCAAATACGTTGCGCCGCTCTCGCCCGGCGGCAGTACCGCGCTCTGATTCCTAACGCGTTGTAGCTCAGCCGAGAGATGGCCGTGTAATATTCGCACCGCGTAGGCCTTGTCGGCAGCGGCAACGGCGTCGCGTTCGTTCTCCCGCTGGATCACGGCCGCGATCTTCTGGACCGCGCCCAGATCGCTGATCGGAGTTGTCGGCAGGACTCCATAGAGATACTCTAACCGTTCCGGGAGGATCCGTAGATGCATAAATCCCGCTGCGAGAATTCGAACGGAGTCGGTGAACTCGACGCCGGCGAAATTCATGTGATCCGCCGTGATAAGCTGCTTCCCTAAGAGAAAGCGCATCGCCTGGAGAACATCTTCCGGGATGTAGCCGTAGCGCTGCAACTCGTCCGCAAGATATCGGCAGGTGAAGTATCCTTCGAGGCCAATTTGTCCCCGTCTCTTTCGGTTGGTGTAGAGAAAATATAGAATTTCTGACAGCAGGAAGTTATCGGGCCTCTCCCATTCTTTGTTGAAGCCCATTACATTGATGATGTAGCCACTGTGATCACTGGCGAATCGATAGTCCGTCCTCATGAGAATCTTGAGGACACTGTGCTCCCTTATCGGAATTGTTTTTGCGCCCATTACGTTCGAGGTTATCGCTGAAACGCTGAGGTGGCCCGACGTGATCACGCTGACAAACATCTCGAGAGCTCGCCGGACGTCCCGACCCGCTAAAGCCTCCAGGATGCGGGCGATGTTGTGCTTTCTTTCGAACAATTCGATGTAAAGCTCCCGAAGAAATGACCCAAGTTCCGACTTCGGATACGATATCCTGACGCCCGACTCCAACGTATAGCGCTGCACGTCGGACGCTTCTCTCGTGAGGTATTCGAGGCTCAACTCCAGCCGCCGTTTCACCACGTCGATGAACCGGGGCGGAGAAATGTGAAATGTGATGCCGGAACGGTAAGTGTCCAACGGCGGCTTGTCCTTGAAACGTTCGTACGTCTCATCACGCATTTGAAGAATCACGAAGGAGCGCGTGAGAGCCATGAAAGAGAGCGCTGCCTGGAAGGCATTCAATTGGCTGTCGAGGTCCAATCTGTCCACGTTGTCCATCACGACAACAAGAATCTCGCCGCAGCTTCCGACTACGTAGTCGGCGATTCCCCTCGTTAGATCTCTAGCAGGCTGCGGAAAAACCAAGTAGGGGGCGTGATTCCGTCGCCGTGGAATTCGTTTTGTGAGTAAATTCGCGTCCCGGTGAGGCCCGAAGGGGCAGCCCCAGGGCCATGGCTGAGGCTTCAGGCTGCAGCTTGCGTCA
>DASYXM010000091.1:0-20811 GCA_035934795.1 Bryobacteraceae bacterium
TCATCCACCATCGTGCGCAGCGGCCTCAGCGGGTGGTTCTGCGGGACCCGCTGCTCCGCCGAGATATAGCTGAACACTCCACTTTGTTGTTGGTCGTCGCCTCGCATAAAACATAGACGACGCAGTCTGTTCCGGCGTCACACCGAAATCCGCCTTTTTTCCGCAACCTGCTAGCGCTTGAAGTCGCTTCTGAATTTGACGCATCTGCCCGCGCCCTCGGTCAATCCCTTCGGCTGAGTACCTCGATACACTATCATCCGGCACGCGCCGCGCCCGTCTCGGAGATTCGTCATGATTCCTGCATCTCCGCCTCGCGAGCAGCTTCGCAGGTTGTCATAACGGCGCGGAACGCCTCTAGCGGGATGAACGGAGCAATTGGTTTCCGCTCCGCGCTCATGTATTTACGGATCCGCTGGGTCCAGTAGATCAGCCACTTGTGCGTGTGCGGCATGGCCCGGCTATCGTCCGTCAGTACCGCCTCCAACTTCTGGAGCCGCCTCTCGACCTTCGACCTGGTCACCGCCCGATCATCCCGCCACCTATTTTCCCCGCTTCGACTCTTCGGTGGCGCGTTCAAGTTCCGATAGCCGAGCGTCGATGTCTTCAAGCTCGATGGACTTCGCTGAATGATCCAGCACGCTATCGGCGGCTCGCACTCTGGTGGACGCCGGCGTACTCGGATCAACCATCACCTTGAGCAGGGTCGAGAGTGAGTTTCCGGCAAGCGTGCGTGAAGGGCGATATCGGAGCTGGAATCAGGATTATCGGCGCTGCGAGGGAGGGTCCTTGCGCTTGGTGTACTTGGCAAGGATGGAGTCCATGTCGTCTCCGACGCCGTAACCGCACTTGTGACTGATGCTCTGGACCTGATCCAGTCTGGCGATCATCGCGTCGCGAGTGTCGGTTGGCAACGTGTTCGCGGTCGCTACAGCTTGTTCAAACATTCGCACCAGTGCCTCGAAGTAGGTTTCGTTTTGATAGCCGACGTCGCTCGCAAAACCGGAAGCCTGCTCGCAATAGAAGACCATCAACTCGGCCAAGCCGGCGGGGTCGCCGCCGGCCTTCTGGTAATTGGAAATGGCTTGCTTGGCTTTGGCGACCGAGGTATCTTGCTTCCGAAAAGCGTCCGGCCAAAGCCACCGGTCGATGGTCTGCTTGTACGGTTCCAGGACGTCCTCGCCCAGGCCAAAACGAGTGTGAAGAAACGCCCGGTTGTCCGGGTGCGCAGCGTAGAGATCCTGGACCAGGCTTAGCAATCCTGGGCGATCCAAACTCGCGAGCTTGGCCGTCACAGCGGTCCACTTCGGTTGCGATTTCGACTGTTTGATCATGTGCCTGTTCGATTCTACTGAAGGGGACAGTGTGGGCGGACAAGCTTAGAACAGGTAACCCTGTGCCACCCAATAATGCCAGTCGCCAATCGCCTCGGCAGTGGATTCGTCGGGATCGATGGCGGCCAGTTGGGAAAGAGGGACGGCCATCTTACGCCCTTGCCGACGGATCAGCACGAGAATGTCGGCGGAGCAGGCGTCTTCCGGCGCCATACGCCGCACTTCGACAGTGTCTCCCTTGCGGAGCGGCGAGACGACTTTGGGAGCGATGCACTTGGCCTGAAAGGGGAATCGGATTTTGTCATCGAGATAGTAATACCAGCTCATCGCTTGCTCCTCCGGCCCGTGGGCGTCCACGATGGCTTGGTCGTGGATGCGGTCTTCCCGGATCGGGTCTTTCTTCGGTTTTTTCACGGCTTTGCTTCCAGGATTCGGCGCACCGATGTGCGCCCGATCTGCACGCGATGAGCGATTTCAGGTTTGCTGACGCCGGCGCGGTGCAGTTTCCGGATTTCGGCCGCGTGGACGGCCGCGGTCGCTGGCCTCCCCAGTCGCTTTCCATTCTGCCGTGCATGTGCCAACCCAGCCCGCGTTCGTTCCCGCAGAATCTCTCTTTCGAACTCGGCGAAGATCGCCAGAAGGCCGGCCATGGCGCGCCCGGCGGGTGCGGTCAGATCCAGCGCCTCAGTCAGGGAAACGAACCCGACACCCAGATGCTCCAGCTCCTGCAGGGTTGCCAACAGATCCGTTACGGACCGGCCCCAGCGATCCACGCGCCAGACTAACACCATATCGATTTCGCGGCGCCGCGCCGCCTCCATTAGTTGTTCACGAGCTTTTCGCTGCGCCGCCCAGGAGTTCACCTCACGGACTTGCATGGCGATCGTCCAGCCGCGCCGGGCGGCATACTCCCACATCGCCCGGTTCTGCATTGCTAGGGTCTGCTGGTCATTCGTGGAAACACGGGCATACAGCCCGCACGAAACATTCTCATGGGTTTGCGTGACTGGCCAAAAACGTTAGTGGATCTGTCCTTCCCAGAGCCCGTTTTTGCGGCCATTCCAGGATGTTACCTGATCCTGGCCGCGGTCGTTTCGTCGTATTTTTCCGGGCCGATGCCTTCCGGTTCTTGCGCGGTGAACACCTCGCCGCACAGATTACAGCGCAGCCGGCCGAGTTCGTACAGGGTGGCCTGAAGCGGAGCTTGTCCCACGAGACGCACCAGCACCCGTGGTTCTTTCTGTGGATACACTTTGCCCTTTGCGCAGCCCGGACAAGCGTCGCCGGCCTGCAACGTGGGATGCGGAATCGCGACTTTCTTCGCGCCGGTATAAGACGAAGCGCCGTTGCGCCCGTGGCCTTTTACGGCCCCTGGATCATTTTTCGGCGCGGATGTTCCACGCGGCTCCAAAACAGTCTTGGTCTTTTCCGTCGAGCGTGGTGGGGGCAGCATTCCGGCCAACGCATGTAGCGCGCTCTTGAGCTTTTCGCTTTCGGGCTCACTCAACGGCGCGTGAGTGCCGCGTTCGATGATCTGGTCCAGCTCTTCCAGATTCACGTCCACTCGCGGGCGCTTCATCGTTGCAGAATCTCCCGGAACCTGCGATGCAGAGGCAAGCCCAACATCTTCTTCACTGGACGAGTCTGTTCCAAGGTCGGTGCGCGATGACCCCGTCCGACCGTGGCGCCGATCTCCTGCCAGTTGGCCGCGCGATAACACGTGCCCGCGAAGCGCGACGTGTCCACGAACGTCTCCAACCAGTAAATCGGATGCGCGTAGATGCGCTGCCAATCTGCGGGAACGATCCTGGCCATGCGCCCCAGAATGTGCGAGGCCAGGTGCGGCACCTGAACCCAAGGCAGAATCAGAAAGCGTGTGTTGTAGGCCAGCAGATGTACGTTGCGCTCGCGTGCCTCGTCGCTCCATCCCAGATAGCGGTCGCGCAGCTTCAGGTGCCGTGGCGCGCTGGACCAGGCCAGGCAGCCAATCGCCTGCCCGCGTGCTTCCACCAGATACTTGAGGTGCTCGCCCACTGGCTGCTCATAACCGAGATAGTGATACTGCTCCAACAGACCGTTGAACAACGGTTCCTTGGGGGTGCGGCGCACCTGCTCAAATTCCAGTGGAGTGAACACGCCCAGCGGTCCGTGCACCGGACGATTGTCGGGGACCACTGGTCCGGGCCGCGCGCGCTCGGCCAATCGATTCGGCACCACGCGTTTCACCGCGGGCAGTTCGATCTCGCCGGCGCGGTGCAGCAACAGTAGCAGCCCGCGGCATACCATGTCGCGCAACGCGCCATTAGCCTGCTTCCACTGCCAGGCTTGGCACAACTCACGCGAGAGTTTCCACCGGCTCAGCTCCGGCCGATCTGCGATCAACTGGCGGATAAAAGCGATCTGTTCGCCGGTTACGCTGCGTCCACGATAGGCCGCCATGACAGCAGTGTGACGGAAAACGTCTCGGAACGCAAGTAAAAAATGATTACCCCCCCTGGTCGCCTAGACTGGGCGCCACACCGGCGCCGCGTCGATCTCCGGGTTGCCTGCCGCTAGCAGCACCTGCACTTGATGCACACGCAGTGGTTTGCTCGCATCGTTACTCTGCGGCCACCAGCAAAAGCGTCCTTTCGATAAGCGTTTCGTCGCCAGCCAGAATCCCTGCCCGTCATAAACCAGGATCTTGATCGAGGTCGCGCGACGGCTGCGGAATACAAACACGCAGCCCGAAAACGGATCGGCGTTCAGCTTAGCCCGGCATAACTCGGCCAACGAGTCGATCCCCTTGCGAAAATCGACCGCCTCCACCGCCACCAGAATCCGCATCTGCGGCGTGATGGCCAGCATGCCTTAAGACGCTGCAAACGCGCGAATCAACTCGGCCAGTTGGCTGGTTGCGATGCCTTTCAGATCCAGCCGCAGCTTGCTGCCGCTGGTTGATTCGACCTCTACCAAACAACTGGTTGCCGCTCCCGTGCTGGCGGCCAGCAGTTCCACGAAGGCTGGCGCGGCATTTTTGCCAGACCGGCGCCCTCGCGGGATCTTATGCGGCTTCGTGGAACCGCGCGGCTCTAATCGATCCGTCCACTTTTGAAGACTTGGCCGGTCCAGGCCCAGCGCCCGCGCCGTAGCTGTGCTCCCGTCCCGCCGCGCCAGCTTCGCCGCCGTAGCCCACAACTCTTCCGGTAGGCGCGATCGTACCGCATGCGCCTGGCGAAACTCCGCAAACCGCCGGCGTGCCTGCTCCACATCCTCGCGATAGCTCACTGCTTCTGGCGCCATGCTCTGGCCTCCTGCCTTCAGCACAGGCTATCAACTGCCCTCAACTGCAGTCACGCAAGCTTGCCGGAAACTCACCGTGATTGAGCTGAAAAAGAGACACGGTAAGTGGAGCCTCTTTGATCATTGCCATGACGAGTGGGAAGCCTTATGGGAAGCAGCGACGCCAGTGCCGTTGAAGACACATGAAGGCAGGGCTCCACGCAGGTAGCAACGACGCTGACACACTTCTCTACCCGTGGCCGTGCAGCGGAAGTGGGCAGATCATGATCCGGCTGTAGGTGCCGCATGAGGGCCTAGCGTCTGCCCGCGTTTCGTTTGGCCGAACCATATTGAGAATCAATAGCTTGCGGTCCCTGGTGCCGTATCGGAGAATTTCTATTTCTTGCAATGTCGCTCTCGGGGAGCCAAAAACCTCAACTAGTTACGGGCGTCGCCATCGCTCCCCGCATTTAGGTCAAAGGGATTGTCAAAGGACCCAACGGGGTTTCCGCGTCTTTGGCGGGTGCAGACGCGGCCGTGGAAGAAAGATGGCTTCAACGGCATTCCTGAGCGCCGTCTGCCCGATATGGCCGTAGCGCTTCGCCATGCGGACCGTGGTCGCCGCGCTCCAGCCCATAAGCATCGCGAGCACCGGGAACGCCACGCCCGCTTCGAGCATCCGCGTGCATCCCGTGTGCCGGAGGTCATGGAATCGGCACTGAACCTTGGCGCGGATCTTGGCGGCTTCCCATGCCTCCTTCCATCGTCCGATGGGCCTATTCGGGTCGGTGGCATAGGCGCAGGCTTTGAGCTTGTCTCCCGCCGCGCCGTAACGCTCGTTCGGGAACACATAGTCGGTCGGCTTCTTCTCCGGGAAGTTGCTCGCCCAGAACTCCAGAATCGCCTTCGCGCGAATGTTCAGTGGAATCACCCTCCCGGTACCGGAGTTGCTCTTGCTCTTTCCAAACGGTGACCGCGCAATTGATCAAGTCAATCTGGCTCCAATGCAACAGCCGAATCTCTGAGTAACGCATACAGGTATTTACTGCTAGAGTCACGGCCGGGAGCAATGATCGCGAGCGGCTTTGCCCGCACGCAGCCAGCAGTGCCTTCTCTTCCTCCAGCGTGATAGCTCGGCCCACATCATCTCGTGTCAGAAGCATCCGAACGTCTGGCTGAATCTCCGCCCATAACCGGTTCCTGCGCATGATCGAGCACAGCGTCCCGATTTCGAGGTTGATGGTCTTCGGTGACGCCTTGACCTCCAACCGATCCTGTTGATACCGGCTGATTTCCGCACCACCGATGTCGCTGATAAGTTGTTTGCCAAAAACCGGGCGAAGATGCTTCAGGTTGGCCAGCTCAATCTGGTAGCTGCGCTCCGCGAGCGTCGGCTTCTTGGCGCCAAGCCAATCATCCGGAGCTGCATTGAACGGCTTTGGGCCCACACGGTTCTTCAGTCCGTGATAGCTTTCCTCCAACTCTCGCCTCCGCGCATTCTCGGCAGGGCGGGCAATCTCCTTGGAGCGACTCTTGGCCGACTCGCGGACCTTCTGACCAGCGAAGTGGAATTCGTACCACCATGTTTTCTTGCCGGGGTCCTTGAACAATTACGTTCACGAACAGGCTGGGTGGCTTGGAGATACGAATGGCGCGATGGTGCCGAAGGGCGCGATGGAAAATGGACCAAAGTTCCCTACCAAGTCAATGGCCGTCGCGCCAGTTCAACTGATCCGCAAACGTGGGCTACATTCGAAGAAGTGCTTGGCGCCTAACCGTCTGACGAAACCAGGCGATCAGGCGGGGCTGGCCACTAACCAACGTGCGGGGGTGAGACTGGCGACTTCAGAGAATGTGCGCCGATACAATCCGGAATGGACGAGGAAAAGCCCGCGGCCTCCGCTTCGCGAGGTGTCGCCATCAGGGTGTCCGCCGGGCACTCTAGCGAACCGTTCGATCGCGAAGCTCACCCGATCGCCGGGTTAGCTGGGGCTCCGGCCGAGAAGCAGACTGAGAAGATCTTGTTAGACCAGGAACGAAGCGGTTGGGTGTACACTCATAGCACTCCTGGATTCCGGAATGGACATCCGGCTGCAAGAGTGGAATTGGAGGTCTTCACGATGTTATCGCTAAGAGTCAATCGGAAAACATATAGCGTAGATGCGGAGCCGGAGACCCCTCTCTTGTGGGTCATCCGTGACACAATCGGCCTCACCGGAACAAAGTTCGGCTGCGGTATGGCCCTGTGCGGGGCATGCACCGTGCACGTGAACGGGAAACCAGTCCGGTCCTGCGTGACACGGGCGAGTCGGGTGGTGGGTCAAGAAGTCACGACTATCGAGGGGCTATCGCCGAATGCCCAGCATCCGGCCCAGATTGCCTGGCGCGAAGGGGATGTACCGGCGTGCGGGTATTGCCAGTCCGGACAGATCATGGCGGCGGCGGCCTTATTAGCGAAGAAGCCGAATCCAACCGACACTGATATCGAACAAGAAATCACAAACCTTTGCCGCTGCGGTACGTATCGCCGCATCCGCCAGGCAATTCATCGCGCCGCTCAAATCGCCGCGAAGAGCTAGGAGGTCAGCATGTCGAGGAACCGCGAAATTAGCCGCAGAAAATTCGTCGTGACCGCCGCCGCTGCGGGTGGGGGACTTATGCTAGGAATCGCCTTTACCAAAGGTGACGTCCGGCGGGCTGCGGTCCCCGCCAAGATCTCTGGGCGGCCGTGGGAATCATTGGCTGGCAAAGGCGATATCGAGGTCGGTCCATGGGTTGTGATCGCACCGGATGACACTGTGACCATTCGCATCGGTCAATCCGAAATGGGTCAAGGAGTGATCACATCCTGCGCGAAGATGCTCGCCGAGGAGCTGGAATGCGACTGGTCGAAGGTGCGCGCGGAATACGTATCCGTCAATCGCCACTTCCGCGAAAACAAGGTGTACAAACGCTTAGTCACTACGTCCAGTAGCTCGGTTCGGCTCGGCCGCCCCTACTTGCAACAGGCGGGCGCCAGCGCGCGGGAGCGCCTGATGGCTGCGGCCGCGCAGACGTGGGGCGTTCCGAGGCCGGAACTGACGGTCAAGGATAGCGTGGTCACTCACCAGCCGACAGGCCGTACGCTTCGTTACGGGCAGGTGGCACAGAAAGCCGCTGGGCTCAAGCTGTCCGCCGAGCCCAGCGTCAAGACGCCGGACCAATACACGCTCATGAAAACGCCGACGAAGCTGCTGGATGTGCCTCCCAAGGTGGACGGCAGTGCGGTTTACGGAATAGACGTGCGCCTGCCGGGCATGTTGTACGCCGCTGCCAAGGCATCGCCAGTCTTCCTTGGGAAGGTGAAGAAATATGACGCGGATCCCGTCAAGAACCGGCCTGGCGTGCATTCCGTCGTGGAATTCAATGGTCCGGAGATAGAAGCAGGTGTCGCTGTCGTCGCAGACAGCTACTGGCGGGCAAAGACCGCCTTGGACCTACTGCCGATCGAGTGGGATGAGGGCGCGCACGGCAACGACAGCTCGGAAGACTTCTTTAAAATGTCGCGGGCAGCGTTGGACGAGTCCGGCGCCAAAGTCGTCACAAAGATCGGAGAGCCCGAGGCGGCGCTCAAGAACGCCTCCCAAGTTGTGGAGGCGGTCTATCAAGTTCCCTACCTGGACCACACCGTAATGGAACCATTCAACTGCACCGCCCAGGTCAAGCCGGATCGAGTGGATATTTGGGTGGGATCGCAAGAGCCGGAAGCAGCAACGCTAGATGCATCAAAAATAACCGGAGTTCCCGTTGAGAACGTTTATCTCCACAACTGTTTCCTAGGTGGCGGGTTCGGTCGCCGGGGGAACCAGGACGACGTGCGCCAGGCGGTCGCGATCGCAAAACAGTTGAATGGACGGCCCGTCAAGGTTATCTGGAGCCGCGAGGAAACCACCCGGCACGGCTATTATCGTCCGATGCGCGTCTCGAGGTTTCGTGCGGCTCTGGGGCCGGACGGTATGCCACTTGCATGGCACACTCGCGTCGCCGGGGTGGATGAAGCCGTCTTCGCCGCGAAGCTGGTCGCGGCCGAGGGCGGGCTTGCGAATACTCGCGCCGCCAGGACAGACGAACCGGCCGATGAACAACTGATCCGCGGCCTGCATAAACTTCCGTATTTCGCGCCGAACCAGCTCTTCGACTATCACCTTCGGAAGACGCACGTTCCGACTGGCCCCTGGACATCGGTGGGAAGGTCTCAAAACGAGTTCTTCCTGGAAACGTTTGTCGATGAGCTTGCTCATGCGGCGGGGAAAGACCCCTATGACTACCGGCGCACTTTACTTGGTGCTAATCCGGAGTTCCCGCGGGCGAAGGCCTGGATCCAGGTGCTGGGCGCTGTCGCGGAGAAGTCCGGCTGGGGCAAGCCGTTGCCTGCAGGCAGCGGCAGGGGAGTCGCTATTGGCGACAGCCGCCGGCTCAGTCGCACCGAAATCACTATTTGCGCTATGGTGGCCACCGTCTCGGCTAGCAAGAAAGGCGAGGTCCGGGTGGAACGGTTTGACGTTGCAATCGACACCGGACCATTCCTGGTTAACCCACTCGCGGCCGAGCGTCAGGTTGAGATGCAAGTCGTAATGGGGCTGGCCGCGACGCTCAATCAGGAAATCACAATCGAGAAGGGGCGGGTTGTCCAGAGCAACTTCGATAACTATCCCTTGTTGCGAGCAACGCAGATGCCGGAGGTGGGTGTCCAATGGGTCCGCGCGACAGACGACCCGATTGCTGGCATCGGCGAGGAAGCGGTAGGGTGGGTGGCCCCAGCGATTTGCAATGCGATCTTCGCTGCAACGGGCAAGCGGATTCGTTCCTTGCCCCTCAAGAACCACGACCTGAGTTGGACATAGCGATTTTCGGACGAGAAGTTCCACGTTTCAGCTGGACATGGGTATGACCTGCTTCCCATAATCCGCACGTCGGGCGTCCGATAATCGGACGAACGAAAGAAGAAAGCGGATGAGCAGGAGCGGATACACAGAAGCGCAGATCATTGCGGCCGTGAAGCAGGTGGAGTCGGGCCGGAAAGTGGAGGAAGTAGCGCGGGAGGTGGGCGATCCCGCGACCGCACGCAAAAGATGCCAGCAGAACGGGCAGCACATGCAAAAGGCGATGATTAAAATGAACATCCAGTTAGCCAACGTGATTAGCGATATCACCGGGGTCAGCGGTCCGACGATCATTGGTGCGATTTTAAAAGGCGATCGAGACCCTGGAAACGGGCGGATCTGAAACACGAGACGGTGAGTCCTCCTGGCGTGACCTTATCGTTCCAGACAGCGGCGGCCGAACCTCTCAGCTCACGAAATATCCTCAGATCGGACCTTATGCTAGGCTGGCCCTGTACGCATGGCGACGAGTAGGAGCACAACAATGGAAAGCGTGCTGGCGGCCGTGAGAGTCGCCCCGAGCAAGACCGAAATCCGTGAATTCCCCATGCCAGAGATCCCGCGAGATGGCGCCCTTTTGAAAATGGAGGTCGCCGGAATCTGCGGAACCGATGTGAGGTTGTACCGGGAACCACCTTCGAGCGCTCCAGTGATCATGGGCCACGAGAACATCGGGTACATTGCCAGGACCGGCAGCGAGTTCACCAGACGCCAAGGATTCAAGGAAGGAGACCTCGTATTTCTGGAACACTACGTCTCGTGCGGCCAATGCGAGTGGTGCCACCTGGGCCAATACCGACATTGCGAAAACACCGATTGGCGTTACAACCCCAACGCAATCCGCTATGGCTATACCTCGGCTGAGGTGGCCCCCCATCTTTGGGGCGGCTTTGCCCAATACGCATACGTTCCATGGAACGCCGTCATTCACCGCGTGCCGAAAGGCGTGACCCCGGAGTTGGCAGGATTGGCGACCCCGATGTCCAACGGCATTGAATGGTCGTTGTTCGACGGGGGTGTAGGTTATGACTCTACTGTTCTGATTCAGGGCCCCGGCCAGCAGGGCCTATCCCAGACGGTCGTGTGCAAGCAGGCGGGCGCCTCTCTTGTTATCGTCACGGGCACGTCCCGCGACGGTGTGCGGATGGAGGTCGCCAAAGCCCTAGGCGCCGACTACGTGATCGACGTACAGCAGGAAGATCCTCTCGCCCGCATCAAAGAGATCACGGGCGGGAGGGGCGTGGACGTCGTTCTCGACTGCACCGCCGGCGCCGGGACCTTCCCGATCCTGCTCGGCTTGGAAGCGCTCAAGCGCAGAAGCGGGACGATGGTGGTCCAGGGAGAGATGGCGCAATTTCCGGATTTTCCGATCGGCCGGATCACTGCGAAGGCCGTCACCATCAAAAGCGCGCGCGGGCACAGCTTCAAGGCATGCGAGCTTGCTTTGCAGCAGCTCGCATCGAAGCGCTTCCCGCTGGAGAAGCTCACGACGCACAGGTTTGGACTCAAAGATGTGGACCTTGCCATCAGGTCGGTCGGCGGCCAGGGCGTGCCGGGCGTCGTACACGCGTCGCTCATGCCATGGGAGTAGAACTCGCAAGGAGCGACGCCGCTTGAGGGGAACGGAGGACGCCGATGCCTGAGCTCAAACTGAGAATCGTCACGCGCACGCAGGGAAACAATAAAGCCCTCAAGGACGGCACGGTGAAGCCGCGGACCTGCGAATTCCAGTTCATTGAGGTAGACCCTCTCATCGACGCCTTCCGTCGCATGGTGCGCGGGCTCGAGTTCGATGCCTCCGAGATGGCGATAACCACGTACATCACGGCGCGCGCTCATGGGAAGCGTATCACGGGCCTGCCAATTTTCCTGGCGCGGGCGTTTCACCATGGTGCCGTAGTCTACAATACGAGGTCCGGCATCATGGGCCCCAAGGACTTGGAGGGCCGGCGGGTCGGCGTGAACCGCGGCTACACAGTTACCACTGGCTTGTGGGCTCGAGGCGTGTTGCAGCACCAGTACGGCGTCGACTTGAACACGATCACCTGGGTGCTTTCGGGCGACGAGCACGTAGCCGAGTACCGCCCGCCGTCCAACGTGGTGCCGATCGAAAAGGGGGAAAAGATGGCGGACCTCGTCGCATCCGGAGAGTTGCCTGCGGCGATCGGACTCGAGATCGGCTCACCAGATGTGAAGCCGCTGATTGCCAACGCAGCGGAAGCCGGTCTGGAGGCCCTGCGGACCCGGGGCCATTACCCGATCAATCATCTGATCGTCGTTAAGGACGAACTTCTCGAGGCGCACCCGAATCTGGCGCCAGACATTTTCAAGGCGTTCGCCGAAGCCAAGCGCGATTACATCCGGCGCCTTCAGAGCGGTCAGATCCGGATCCCGACCCGCGTCGACGACCTGTACCGGCAGGTCATGGAGATCACCGGCCGCGACCCGCTGCCTTATGGCATCGAACCCAACCGGCAGGCGTTAGAGGAAATAGTCCAATACGCTCTTGAGCAGCGGATTATCGCCCGGCCTGTGACCGTGGAAGAGTTGTTTGCGCCCAACACCCACGGGTTGCTCGGGTGATGGTAGCGTTTCCACCCGCTTGCCGCGCACTCTACCTTCGAAAACACCGTCGACAACCGCGGCTGGGAGAGGCGTGATACGCTCGTTGAGAAACCTCCATGCAGCCTACGGAATCCAACATTACTATTCCCGTTCTTCAGCAGATGAAGCGCGGCCGGCAAAAGATCGTCGGGGTGGTGGCCTGGGATGTTCAGATCGCTCAGATCGTAGACCGCGCTGGCGTGGACATCGTTTCGGTAGGAGATTCGGTGGGAACTAATTTGTGGGGCCACCCGAGTCCGCTCGCAATCACGATGGAGGAGATGATCGTCGTCTGCAAAGCGGTTCGCCGCGGCGTCAAACGAGCCATCGTGAGTTGCGACCTCCCTTTCGGTCCGCTCCAGGAGGGGATCGACAGCGCGCTGCGGGCGGCCATCCGGTTGGTCAAAGAGGCGGGCGCGGATATGGTCAAACTGGATGGCGCGGCGGATTTTTCCGAGGCGGTGCGCGCGATCGCCCGCGCGGGTATCCCCGTCTTCGCCCAGTTCGGCATCACGCCCCAAACGGCTTTGCGATTCGGCATCTCCTACAACGAGATGTTGAAATCCGGCGCGCCGGTACCCACGGGCATGACGGAAAAACTCGTGCAGGATGCCATTTGCCTGGAAGGCGCGGGCGCCTCGCTTCTCGACTTCACGCTCTCCGGGCCGGTGGCGGGTCCCGCCGTTGTCGCCGCCGTTTCGATCCCTGTAGTCGGCGGTCTTGGCGGCGGTCCGTGGCTCGACGGACGGATGCGGATGGCGCACGCCGCCATCGGCTACGCGGCGAGCGCGCTCGATTCGAAGACCGAAGCTTACGCGAATGTCGCCCGAATCACGTTGGATGCCATGATCTCCTACACCGAAGACGTACGCGCCGGACGCCAGATCAAAGGTGGCATTCCCGTCACTCCGGCGCTCTGATCCGGCCAGATCCAAGTGCCTACCACGATCATCGACGGCATTCCGACACGTTACGAGGTGGTCGGCTCCGGACCGCCCTTGTTGATGTTCGCGCCGGGTGGCTTCGACGCGAGCCTGGAGAAGTGGTCTACGCTTGGCGTCTACGCCCGCACCAAGCTGCTAGACGGCTTGTCCCGAAGCTACAGCTGCATTATCTTTGACCGCCGTGAGTGTGGGGAGTCGGGCGGCCGCGTCGAGCGCGTGACATGGTCCCATTTCGCAGCTCAGGGCAAGGCGCTGCTGGAGTATCTCAACATCGAACGGGCGCACCTTATGGGCGGCTGCATGGGGTGCGGCCCGGTCGCGGCTTTTGCCGTGGCCTACCCGCATGCCACTCTGAGTATGGTTCTGTATTGGCCCGTCGGCGGCGCAAGATACCGTATCAACGGTCACCAGCGTTTCGCGGAGCATCTGACGTACCTGCAGCAGCACGACCTAAAGCAGGTCGTCCGGCTGGTCACCGAAGAAGGCAAGCCGTTCAATGGGGACGCCCGAGGCGGACCGTGGGCGTCGGTCCTCCGGCGTGACCGCGCCTTCGCCGATTCCTTTATAAGGCAGGATCTGGAGGACTACAAACTCATTGTCGCTGGCATGGCTCGCACCCTGCTTGACCGGGATACCGCACCTGGAGCCGAGCCCGAGGACTTGCTCCGCCTCAACATCCCTGCCTTGATCGTTCCGGGCCGAGACACCTCACACGCGACCTCGGCGGCAAGGTATCTCGAAGAGTGCCTGCCTCGCTCCGAGTACTGGGACGTCCCCGTTTCCGGGCAGACCCAGGAGAGTGTCCCCAGCCGGGTGCTGCAATTTCTCGATGCTGCGACTGCGCGATGATCATGTTTAGAGACGACGCGCTGCTCCCCTGACTTAGCAGTACAAAAACATTCGATGTGACGACCTCCAAGGGCAGCGCCGCCGGCCAACACTAAAGGCCGTGGCCCGCAGCTCTTGGCGCAGCTCGGATTCCGGGCCCCTTCGTGGGTCGTCCTCAAACTCCCGCGATCATCATCTCTCGCGCGCCTTCATCGAATTCCACTTCGCGATTCAGCACCAGCGAGCACGAACGAACCCAATAGGAGTCGCCACTGTTCGCGGCTGGTGGCTCTTTGCCTTGCTGCAAGGCGTGAATCTCTTGCAATAACAGGCGTCGTGTGGCGATGATCGCTGTGTCGCTTGTACCCAGGCGTTCCGTCGTGCGATCTACGATTGTCCCCATGCTCTCCTGGATGGCCTGATCTTGGGACGCGAATCCGTGAATGCCCGTCATCGTCGTAGTGCGCTGCAGTTCGCGATCGATCCCATAGTTGTTGGACTTATTGCGAATCGGCCGCAGTGTGCCAGGTTCCACCTTGGCGTGCACAAAGGTTTCGTTGGCGATAGCATCGAGATCCTCTTGCGAGAGAGGCCCGTCCGGATTCCACGTATACGTCCAGATCCAGCACGTTTCGTCATCGCGGGGAACCCAGCAGTGCCCGTGAATGGAGTTGCCCTTCTGGTAGGGAATAATGGTATAGCTCGGCAGCAGAAACTGCGTCATGCGCCAGTAGTAGGTGTTTTCTTCGGCATTGCGGCGCACCGCGATCACCAGTCCGTAGTCCGTCTTCTTCACCGTGAAGCGGGGAGCTTTGTCCAGTAGATGGTACTTGGCTCGCAGATTGGAGCTGGTCCGAATCTTGGCCACATAGGAGTCGGTCACGCGAAACGCATCCACACTGGCGTGGAGAAAATTCGAGTGACTGGAATCGACTCCTCCCTCCAGTGCTTGCAGATAGTTACATTCCTGAAGCCGCTTGGAGACATAGCGGTGTGAGTCCGGCACGCGCGCCCACTCCATCTTGGGGAGCTCGGGTGTCTTATCGGGCGGTCCCATGTGGGTCCAAATCAGCCCGCCATATTCGCGCGTGGGGTACGCGGAGATGCGAACCTTGTTGTCGAATCCATACTCCGGAGGCTCATTAGGCATGTCGACGCACACGCCGGTCACGTCGAATTTCCAGCCGTGGTAAACGCAGCGCAGCCCGCACTCTTCGTTGCGCCCCCAGAACAAGCTGGCACGGCGATGCGGACAAAATTCATCCATCAACCCCACGCGCCCGTTCGTATCGCGAAACGCGATCAAATCTTCCCCCAATAGCCGGATGCGGACCGGCGGACAATCGGGCGTCGGTACTTCGGAAGCCATCAATGCGGGGATCCAATAGCGGCGGAAGTACTCGCCGGCGCCGGTACCGCTATTCGTCTGCGTAAGAAGGTCGTTTTCTGCTTTCGAAAGCATATAAAGATGAACGTCAAATGAAAAGATGATTCTAAATCATAAGAGAGTTTTCAGTGCGTCGGCGGCTTCCCTGGGTCGGCTGTCCGCCACCAGATCATGCGCCAGAAGGGCTGTTTCTTTCAGCCGGGCGATCATTTCGCGACGGACTACGTCCGGTTCGTCCTTCAAAGCGAAGCCGGCGATGGACCACACGGCATCCAGCTCCGACTCGCGGTAAATCAGGTGTTCAAACTCCGTCGACACTTCGAGAGCGGCGACCATCGCTCGCAGTGTCTCGTCGGAGAAATCGGCCACTGACACGATGTGCCCGGGATTCCTTCGCATTCATCAGCTCCCAACAAGTGCGGCCAACGCTGCCGGGGCTCCGCTTCCTCTTGCCCAGCGATCCGCCCGATCCACCAGCGGAGTCCAAATCAATGAGTCGCCACTGAGCGCCATGGAAGTCGTTCTCTAGAGCCGTGTCGATCGCACCATCAGCGCAGTGCCCCTAATGATAAACGTACGCAAGCGATTTTAGAATCTTCCTATTTTACTCCAACGGCCTGCGCCGCGATATACTGTCTGATCGGACTCCCGATGAGGTCAGATCTGGCCGGGCGGCCCAAGTGCGAGACGTGAACATGGAAAGAAAAACGGCGATGGTGGTGAGCGCGCATTCGGCCGATTTCGTTTGGCGCGCCGGAGGAGCGGTAGCGCTCTATGCGGCCCGCGGATGGAGAGTTGTGGTTGTCTGCCTCTCTTTCGGCGAACGCGGAGAATCGGCCAAACTTTGGCGCGAACCGGGTATGACACTGGAAAGGGTCAAGGAAACCCGGAAGGAGGAGGCTCTTCGTGCCGCAGAGATTCTGGGCGCCGAGGTGAATTTCCTCGATTTGGGCGACTACCCTATGCGGATCACGGATGAAGTTCTTTACAAGCTGGCCGGACTCTATCGCGACATGCGGCCGGCGTTCATTCTTACCCATTCCCTTAAGGATCCGTACAATTTTGATCACCCTATCGTGTGCCACGCCGCTCAGGAGGCTCGCATCATCGCTCAGGCGCACGGGCACGAGCCGTCCATCCCGGTCATCGGTGCGCCCGGTGTTTTCTTGTTCGAGCCGCACCAGCCAGAGCAATGTGAATGGAAACCCCAGGTCTTTTTGGACATCACGCCGGTTTGGGAAAAGAAGTTCGCCGCTTTTAAGATGATGTCTGCGCAAGAGCATCTTTGGAACTACTACGAGCGGGTGGCCCTGCAACGTGGAACGCAAGGAGCCAGGAATTCCGGCCGCAGCAACATGAAGTACGGCGAAGCCTATCAGCGCATATTTCCCCAAGTAACGGATGTGTTCGAGTGAATAAACCCATTGTCAAAACGCAGTTTGAACGGCCCTCGGCGGAGGTGGTAGCCGTCCTTGAGCAATGTGGCGTCTCCACTGTTCACGAAGCACAAGAAAGAACAGGATTGCTGGCCCCCTATATGCGGCCGATATACGCGGGTGCATCGGTAGCTGGCCCCGCGGTGACCGTCTCCTTGCCCCCCGGCGACAATCTGATGATCCATGTCGCAGTTGAGGTCTGCCAGCCAGGCGATATTCTCGTCGTCGTACCGACTTCGTTTTGTACGGACGGATACTTTGGAGAATTGCTGGCGACGTCGCTCGTGTCGCGCGGGGTTAAAGGACTGGTGATCGAGGCGGGCTGCCGCGACATCCGAGCGCTTACGGAGATGAAGTTTCCCGTTTGGAGCCGCGCCGTTAGCTC
Source organism: Bryobacteraceae bacterium (assembly GCA_035934795.1). Taxonomy (GTDB): domain Bacteria; phylum Acidobacteriota; class Terriglobia; order Bryobacterales; family Bryobacteraceae; genus Palsa-187. The sequence continues at coordinate 17,099 of DASYXM010000091.1, forward strand.
GCAGGGCACAGTCAAGGCCACTTTGGGTTCCGTGAATATCCCGGTCGTCTGTGCCGGCGCTCACGTCTCACCTGGCGACGTGATTGTCGGCGACGACGATGGAGCCGTCGTCGTGAAACGGGAAAACGCATCCGATGTAGCTCAGGCCGCCCAGCGGAGAATCGCAAAAGAGCAAACGACGAGAGAGAGGTTAGCCAAGGGCGAGTTGGGACTTGATGTGCATGGCTGGAGGCAAAAGCTCGCCGCATTGGGGCTGGAGTATGAGAGCCTCAAGGAGCGCTAGGGATTGGAACGGCGAAGATCCTTTCATTGATCGACTCGTTTTATCCGTCTCTCTGGGTTTCCCGTTAGTCGTTCAAGATCGACGACCTTGCCATCCTCCACTGCAGAGCAATACTTGTCGTTACTGGTGCGCAGGCGACGATCAAGAGTTTAAGCGACAGGTGTCAAAAATGGGCTCGATCCTAGGTAGTGGACTACTTTGAGCAAATGAGGTTATCATCATCCGCATGTCGAATAAATCCGGCGGTTCCATTGCCGCTTCTCTCATCGCGGATCTCGCGGCGGCGAGCCGCATACTCGCGGCCCACGGGGTTGTCGATGGCTCTGGTCACGTTTCGCTGCGCCATCCCGAGGCACCCGGCCGTTATTTGATGGCGCGCTCAGTCGCGCCTGCGTTGGTCACGCCCGACGACATGATGGAATACGATTTGAACAGCAATCCGGTAAACGCGAATGGCCGCTCCAGTTTTATCGAGCGTTTTATCCATGGCGAAATTTACCAAGCGCGCCCAGACATTCAATCCATCGTGCATAGCCACTCACCCTCGGTCATTCCGTTCGGACTGGTCCACCTGCCTTTCCAAGCGATGTTCCACAATGCCGCCTTTATTGCGGCGGGCGTGCCGGTGTTCGATATACGCGAGAAGTTCGGCGCAACGGACATGCTCGTCGGCAGCAAGGAAAGGGGTGTCGAACTCGCTTCCGTCCTGGGCAGCAAGAACATCGTGCTAATGCGTGCGCACGGCAGTGTGGCGTGTGGACCGACGCTCCAGACAGCGGTATTTCGAGCCGTCTACACGGAAGTCAATGCAAGGATCCAGCACTGGGCCGTCGCACTTGCGACACGAGCGAGCGGTACGGACATAGCCGCGCTGGATGCCGAGGAGGGGCGGCTCGCGGATGGCATCAACCAGATGACCGGGATGCGCGCCTGGGAATTGTGGCGTCACCAGATCCGTGCCCAAGTCAACTGGTGAACGGAGGAAAGTGATGTCAGTAACGGAAGTGAAGCAGCAACTGGTCGATTGCATCCGAATGCTCGAGCAGTCGGATATCATCGATTATAACGGACACTGCAGCATCCGCCTCGACGACGGCCGCATCCTCATCAACAGCGGCTCGTGCCAGCGCAGCCGGCTTACAGTGGATGATATTTGCACGATAGATATCGAAGCGAATCAGATTGACGGACGCGACAAGGCACCGCTCGAGCGCCACCTCCATTGCGGCATCTACCTCGCCCGAACCGAAGTGAAAGCCATCGTGCACGCGCATCCGAAATGGTCTACCTTCCTTACCATGGCCGGCCAGAAGTATGAACCGGTGTACGCGCAGGGTTCGCTTGTACATCCCGTTCCGTTGCTCGATACGCCGAACTCGATCAACAATCGGCCGATAGCGGACCGGCTCGCGGCTACGCTCGGCAACCGGCCGGCGGCATTGATGAAATCGCATGGCACCGTGACAGTCGGAAAGGACATCGTCGAGGCGTTCGTGCTCGCGAACTATATGGAAGAGAACGCTTACCGGCAATACATGGCACTGCAAATCGGCAAGCCCTATGTGTTCACCGAGGAAGAGATAGCGCTCTGCCGTGAGAAGCTGTGGAACGAGAGTCTCTTTAAGCGGACTTGGGATCATTTCCACGCGAAGCTGAGTTGATACTTTTCTCCATCACTGCTCTCAATTCAGCTGTCACAACCGGTTCGATACCGAACCAGGCCCGCCACGCTGGCCGGCCTTGATGTAATAGCATGCCGAGTCCGTTGATGGTGGGGTTTCCTCGCTTGCGCGCCGCTCGGAGAAACGGTGTTTCGAGGGGAATGTAAATGATGTCCACTGCGAGGGCTCGAGCCGGCAGCTTGTCAACTGTGACATCGAGCTCACTCTGGCCGAGCATTCCCTGGCTCGTGGTGTTGACTACCATCGCGGCGCCATCCAGAGCTTCGTGGCGATGTTCCCAAGGCAGAGCCTTTATCGGGCCCGCGAAATCTTCCGCGATCCCTTTCGCGCGCTCGAAGGTGCGATTCACGAGCCGGATCTCTTTCGCGCCCGCCTCCGCAAGGGCGTAGCAAATGGCGTGCGCGCCGCCGCCTGCGCCGATCACGACACTGGGACCAGCGTCGGCGCGCCAGCCTGGTTGCTCCTCTCTGAGGCTCTGGATGAAGCCGTAACAATCGTTGTTGGCGCCCACGAGCGACCCGTCGGGTCTGACGATCACACAACTGATCGCGCCTATGCTCTTCGAGACAGTATCGACTTCATCTACCCACTTCATCGCCCCTTGCTTGTGCGGGAGTGTCAGATTGCAACCGGCGAATCCGAGCGGGTATAGCGCGCCGAGTGCCGCATTTAGACCCGTCGGGGGTATCGCGAGCGGCACATAAGTTCCGGCCAGGTTATGTTGCTGGAACCAGTAGTTGTGCAGCAAAGGAGAGCGAGAATGCATCACGGGCCATCCCATCACACCCGCGAGCAGGAAACGGCCGGGATGTACCATGGTCAAATCTTCTCACGGAATTATGCCCTCGTCCTTCAGAGCTACAGTATTTGAGAATGGGAACGGCCTTTCGAGCGAACGTGAACGGTGATCACCACCGGCTGGGACACGATACTTTTGGGCCTACCTGAGAAAGGGCCGCTGAGAACCAACGCGAGAAGGAGTTGGATCTAGCTGAAGAGAAGGGGGTATTGGTGCCACCCGCCGGGATCGAACCGGTGCCCTGCGGATTACGAAACCACGCGTGTCAAGTCCCATGTTTAGATTTTTTTCCCTGCTTGTAGCGCAGCCATGGGTTGCGCAAAGGCCATGAAACGTGTGCGTTCATACGGAACAGATGAGACGAAACCTGCGCTCCAGTCCGCTCTTGGGCAGCCTGACCCAGATCAGTCCTGATAAACGCGCTGGCATCCCGTTTTAAAGGGGTAACACACCGCCCCGATGTCCACCATTATCGGTAGCTTCCTCGCCCTCTACCTCCGTAATCCGTCGGTAAGGTTTCATGATCGGCGCGGGAGCCTCACGGGGCTGTCGGAGATCCTGGAGGCCGCGTCACCCGTGGGGTGGCCGACGAAGGACGTCGGCCGCGGATCAGGCGATCCGCCCTACCTGGCGCTCGTAGGGCGGGCGGCCCCGCCCGCGTTCGGCCTCCCGGCCGAACTCTGTCTTAGCGACGGATTACGATCTACCTTATAGTCAAGCTGGCCGGCCACGCGGTCCACGTTACCGTGAGGTAGTGGTGAGAGAGCGTTGTTACGCCGATCGTCGCCACCCGCTGCAACGTTCTATCCCTAGCAGCCTGTGGTGAAACGACGACGGTGTGACCTACGAAGCATTCTGATCGTCATAGCATCATGGCGATGGGACGACGTAGGAGGCGAGCGCGGCAAGAAGGACTGTGGACCCCGACCGCGGCGCTGCCGGTGGGAGC
>DASYXM010000099.1:0-2043 GCA_035934795.1 Bryobacteraceae bacterium
GCATCATCTCCGCGCACAATGGCTTAAAACATCTCGACGCCGGCATGGCCGTGCTGCGCAGCACGGGCGACACGATGGACGCAGTTCTCGCCGTCGTCGTGCCCGTCGAAGACGATCCGCACGAAAATTCAGTCGGCCTCGGCGGGCTGCCGAACGAAGACGGCGTCGTACAGCTCGACGCCTGCGTGATGCACGGGCCGACGCGCCGGTGCGGGGCCGTGGGCGCAATCGAAAAAATCAAGAATCCCTCGAAGGTCGCCCGCGCCATCATGGAGCGCACCAATCACACGTTCATCGTCGGACGCGGCGCCACGCGGTTCGCGATTGACCAGGGTTTTGAACCGATGAACCTGCTGACCGAGGAATCCCGCCTCGCCTGGCTCGCGTGGAAAGCCAAGTCGTCGAAGAACTGGCGCCCGGGCCTCGACGCGCTGGATTTCAAAAAGGATCTTGCGGAGATTCTCGACACCCCAGAGCGGCAGGCGCTGCGCCCGTGGATCGAGCGCGTCGTTGCCAATCCGCCCACGGGCACGATCAACTGTCTCGCCGTGAACGAGCAGGGTGAAATGTCCGGTGTCACCACGACCTCCGGCTTGGCGTGGAAAATTCCCGGGCGCTGCGGAGATTCGCCGATTATTGGCGCGGGGCTTTTTCTCGATCAGGACGTTGGCGGCGCGGGCTCGACCGGCCGCGGCGAAGAAGATATCAAGATCGCCGGAGGCCACACGGTCGTCGAAATGATGCGCACGGGGATGTCACCAACCGACGCGTGCCTCGAGGCGCTTCATCGCGTCGTCCACAACTACGATTTCGACAAATCGCGACTGAAGATGTTCGACTTGCAGTTCTACGCGATGAACAAGGACGGGGAATACGGCGCGGCGACGCTGTGGTCCTCGAAGGACCATCCAGCGAGCTACGCCGTTCATGACGGCACGGAAGCGAAGTCCGTGCCTTTCACGCCGCTCTTCGAAGGCGCGGGAGGTGACTACTGAAGCCCCGCTGCGCCAAAATGATTCCCGGGTGAGCGGCGAAGCGAAACTGCGTTTCGCTGGCGCGAAACATGGACCAGGCGAACATCGTCATCATCGGAGGAGGCGTGGTCGGCTGCGCGATTGCGCGCGTTGCCTCCGCGCGCTGGAAGGACATCTTCCTCCTCGAGCAGATGCCGAAGCTCGGGATGGGCGCCTCGACGCGGAATAGCGGCGTCATCCACTCCGGGATTTATTACACTCCCGGCAGCCTCAAGGCCCGCCACTGCGTCCGCGGCAACCGCCTGACGTACGAGTTCTGCGCCGCGCACAGCGTCCCCCACCGCAACATCGGCAAGCTCGTCGTCGCCAAGTCCGCGGAGCAAATGCCGAAGCTGGATCAGCTTGCCGCCAATGGCCGCGCGAACGGTGTCGAGGGATTACGCATCGTGGATCGCGCAGCGTTCCGCGCGCGCGAGCCGCACGTCGAGGGCGTGGCTGCGATCGAGGTACCCTCCACCGGAATCGTGGCAAGTGAAGACCTGGTGAAGGCGTTTGCGCGAATCGCCGCCGAGCAGGGCGCGGACATCGTTACGCACGCGAAGGTCAATCGCCTCCAGCCGAGGGGAAACGTCGTGCGCGTCACAAGCGACGCTGGAGAAATTGAGACGCGCTGCCTGGTGAACAGCGCGGGGCTTTTCGCCGATGAAATCGCGGCGATGATGGGCTCGGAGATGGCCAAACACAAAATCTATCCTGTTCGCGGCGAATATTGCGAACTCGTCCGCACGCGCTCAGATATGGTTCGCGGCCTCGTCTATCCGTTGCCGCATCCGGAAGGCCTCAGCCTGGGCTTGCACCTGACGAAAACGCTCTGGGGCGGCGTGTTGCTTGGCCCGACAGCGCACTACATCTCCGATAAAAATGATTACGAAGGCAATCGCCCTCCCGTCGAAGAGTTCGCGCGCATGGCGCGGCCGCTTCTGCCGGAACTTCGCGTCGAAGACTTAATGCCCGCCTATTCCGGCATTCGCGCGAAGCTTGCGCCGCCCGGCAGCCATCATGCGGAGGA
>DASYXM010000100.1:0-68564 GCA_035934795.1 Bryobacteraceae bacterium
CGCGACTGATGTCTTTGGTTTTGGCAGCGGCTGCCATATTCCTGCAGGCCGGCGCGGCGCAAGCTGCCCAGAAGACCAAGTGGATCGATTACAAACAGGGCGACACGGCGCTCTCCGGATACCTGGTGTATGACGACGCTGTCCAAGGCCGGCAGCCGGGCGTTTTGATGATTCATGACCGGTCGGGATTTTCGGAGGGCACGCTCGCGGATGCCCAAATGATCGCGAGTCTAGGCTACGTCGTTTTCGCGGAAGACATGTTCGGCAAAGGCATCGTGCCCAAGGACGTCCCAGAGATGACGAAATTGATCACCATCTACGATAAAGACCGTCCGCTCATGCGCGAACGCACGGCGGCCGGCTTCGAGGTCCTCAAGTCGCAGCCCATGGTGGATCCCGCGAAGCTTGCCGCCGTCGGTTACTGCTTTGGCGGAACTACCGGCGTGGAACTTGTCGAGCTGGGCGTGCCGCTTGCCGGCTTTATTTCCGTGCATGGCGCCTTCAACAACTTCACTGCCGAACGCGCCAAGAACATCAAGGGCCGCGTACTCATCCTGCATGGGGCCGAAGATCCGGTAGCGCCAATGGAGCAGGTGAACATTCTCGTGTCGCAATTGCGCGCCGCCAAAGTCGATTTTGAGCTCCAGCTCTACAGCGGCGCCGCACATGGCTTTACGCATCCGCAAAATCCCTCGGAAGTCCGCGCGGACCAGGAATACAAAGTGGCGATGGCGCGCTTCTTGAAGGACGTCCTCGCTGAGTAACCGCTGAATTATGCTTTGGGTCCGATCTAAAATGCGCCGGGGCCGGACGAAAAAGTCCGGCCCCGGGAATTGCCTGCCACATTTGCGATTTCCAGCAGCCGAAAACCGGCTGCGCCTCAGCTAATCATTCCAGGCGGAGTAGATAGGCTTGGCAACCAGGAATGCAGGGTTGGCTCCCGGCTTGGGAGCGAACTTCTGTACGCGGCCATTGTCGACTTCGGCCAGATACAGATTGCCGTCCTGATCCACGCTGAGACCGTGCACGCCCCAGAGGGCGCCAGGGAACATGCCCATGGAGCCCCAGGTATAAAGCAGATGCCCTTGCAGGTCCCACTCGACCATTTTGTTGGTGGTGCGGTCAAAGGTCCAGATGGTATTGCCGGAGCCGATATAGAGCAGGTGCAGGCTGGACGGGTTGGCATCCACTTTCCACTCGCGGAGGTATTTGCCATTCTCGTCGAACACCTGGATGCGGTGATTGTTGCGGTCGTTTACGAAGACCTGCCGCGTTTTCTGATCGACGGCGATGCCGTGGACATTGCTGAAATAGCTGGGGCGCGTATCCGGCGGAGTTTTGTCGGCGCCGCCGCGCGGTCCGCCCTTTATGCCCCAATCCATCAGGAATTTGCCATTCTTGTCAAATTTCGCCACGCGTGTCCCGGTGTAGCCGTCAGAGACAAAGAACGTGCCGTCGGGCAGCCAGTCAAGATAGGTGGGCCTGTTGAAATGAGTGGCGTCGGCACCTTCCTTCTCCGGAGTGCCGATGGTCTGCAAAAGCTGCTTGCCATCGTGGGTGAACCTATAGATGACCTGCATATTGTCGTCAACAACCCAGACGTTTTTATCGGGATCGTAGGGGCTGATGTAGACCGAGTGCGGACGCCGCAGCATCTTATCCCATTGGCTCCAGTCCTCGATGTGGTTGCCGTTCGCGTCGATCACTTCGATGCAATGCGCCCAGTTGTAATCCACGCCCGGCTTGCCGACGTCCAAATCGTCGCCGAGTTTTCCATCGGGAGTCTCCAGTCTTCCCGGCGGGCTGCTCGAGGTCGCGTCGCGCCACGGCAGTCGGCCGATCGGAAATTCGATGCTCGGTCCCAGTTGATCGAGCTTGATCCGCTTCGGCCGTTCGATGTTGGGCAGCTCGCCGCGCTCTAAAATGAAAACGCGGTTGGGAGTTTCGGCGAACACGCTTTGCCCCGCGCCCCACGTCCATTTCTGGTTGCCCGGCAGCGCCGAAAGCGGCTTCGGCCAATCCGGCACCACGTCGTACGCTCCGAACACGTCCTGCCCGCCGACGGGGCCCTGGACGGCCGCCAGGCTCATCGGCTTCTTGTCCTTCGCGGACACCGGCCGCAGCCATTGACTCAAGACCGTCAGCAGCAGCGCGAAGGCCGCCGCGATCGCAAGCAGAATTCCCAGGCGTTTACGCATACGCTTCCCCTCCTTCGCTTGTAACTCGCCGAAGCAACTAACACGATATCACCGCAGTCAACGGGGTGTCTTACACGCCGCGCCGCATGTGCCATATTGGAAGAGCCGAGGCAGACCAGCGTGCCCAAGAATGCGGTCAAATCCAGGGATCAGGCGCATGAGCTCATCGAACGCCTGTCGCAGACGCAGATAACTGCGCTCGTCAAACTTCTCGAGACGATGATCGATCCGGTAGGAAACGCACTACGTAACGCGCCCGCCGATGACGAGCCGGAATCCGGCGACGAGCGTCGCGCCGTCCAAGAAGCCCGGCGCTGGCTGAAGGCTAACGACGGCCAGGGAGTTCCGCACGGCAAGGCCATGGAGCAACTCGGACTGAAGTGAAGGTAGTCGAGTGGACCCAGCCCGCCCTCGCCGACATGGCGGGTCTGGACAGAAGCGTAGCCATCCGCATCAAGAACGCCATCGAACGATTCGCGGGAACCGGCGCCGGTAACGTAAGGGCGCTGACCGGCATTGATCCCCTGGAGTTCCGGTCGGCGACTGGCGTGTCCGGTTTCATCAGAGTGGCCAGGCGATCTACATTCTTCGGGTTCGCAACCGTCGCGAAGTTTGAACTTGTGAACGTAACCGTTGGAAGTCGGAAGTACGCGTCCGGGCTGCCTGCGATATCTCGACGCCGTGCCAAAGACATTAACGGTCCGCGCGCTCTTTCATCCGAGTTCTGGTAAGGACTGGCGTCTTCAGACGCGGGCGGCGGGCTGCTGTTCCCAGCCCGCTTGCTTCGACGCGTCCGGTTTTAGCCACGAGGTGAGCGCCTTCGCGAGCTGATCGAGCGTCACGGGCTTGGCCAGATGGTCGTCCATACCGGCCGCCAGGCACTGTTCGCGGTCGTCGCGCATCGCGTTGGCCGTCATGGCGATGATCGGTGTGCGGCGCATATCCGGGCTTTCGCGGCGGCGGATCTCCCGCGTCGCGTCGAATCCGTCGAGCTCGGGCATGAGGCAGTCCATCAGAATCAGATCGTAACCGCCGCGGCTCCACAGACGTAACGCTTCCAGGCCGCTCGCGGCAACGTCGGCGGTCAGTCCTAACTTATTCAACATCGCCAGTGCGACCTGGCGGTTGACGCCGTTGTCTTCCGCAAGCAGGACATGGCCGGGTGGAACCTCCACGCTTTGTAAAGTGGCGACATCGGTCTCGCGAGCGTCCTCCTCCGTAGCCACTTGGAGGTGCAGCGTGAACCAGAATCGGGAACCTTTCTCGGGCCGGCTCTCCACGCCGATCGTTCCGCCCATCAGCTCCGCCAGACGCTTGCAGATCGCCAGACCTAAACCGGTTCCGCCATACCGTCTCGTGGTGGAAGCGTCGGTCTGGCTGAACTTGCTGAACAGGAGACCATGCTTATCTCGCGGAATGCCGATCCCCGTGTCTTCCACGGTGAACCGCGCGACCACTTCGTGGGCGTTCTGGCGTTCCGGCCGCACCGCGATGCGCACATGCCCCTGGTCGGTGAATTTGATCGCATTGCCCACCAGATTCACCAGGATCTGGCGGATGCGTCCGGCGTCGCCCAGGAACCGGGCGGGCAGCTCCGGCGCGTAATCCACGGCCAGTGCGAGTCCCTTCGCGGCGGCGCGCGGCTTCAGCAATCCGGCCACCTGGTGAACGGCTTCGCTCAGATCGAAAGGAATCGGTTCGATCTCCAGTTTGCCCGCTTCGATCTTCGAAAAATCCAAAATGTCGTTCAGGATCGTAAGCAGCGCCTGCGCCGAAAAGTGAATGGTCCGGGAATATTCGGTCTGCTCGTCGTCCAATTTTGTGTCCAGCAGAAGGCTGGCCATGCCCACAACTCCGTTCATCGGCGTGCGAATCTCGTGGCTCATGACGGCCAGGAATTCGCTCTTCGCCTGCGTGGCGTCTTCCGCGCGTTTGCGCTCCACTTGCAGCAGGCCCACTAAACGCGTCAATTCTTCCCCGTCCTTTTCCAGTTGAGTTTTCGCTTCGTCGATCTCCAGCTTTTGATACTCGGCCCACAGGCGGCGGCGGCGCAGCAGCACGCTCCAATAGGTGCAGATGCCGACGTGCGCCAGGGCGATCGCGAAGTGGAAGCCGAGCTTCACCCATCCGATGTAGGCTTGCTCGAAAAAGTAAAGCTGGCGGCCCGAGTTGTGCAGAATCGCGAACAGGATGTGCTGGCCGATGATGAGGAAACAGCCCGGCCACATGGCCACCGAGTCGTTGTAAACGATCATCATCGTGAACGCCGTGAAAAAGAAGAAGTGCATTTCCGCCAAACCGTGCAATTGATAAATGTGCAGGGCGACAAAGGTCTGCAGCGCGATGCCCGCGATGACACGGGTCGTGCGCGTGCGGGGCGCCGCCAGATAAGCGATGACGAACATCAGCAAGGCTGCGGGTCCCACGGTGAGAGTCACGAACCACGTGTCGTAAAAGAACGCCAACGCTAGCGCGATCAGAAAATGAGCCGCGATGAAGCGCAACATCAGCCGGTCGCCGTGAGCGTAGGTTTCGTCCATCACCGCGCGGACGCGCGCCGGTCCCAGGCGCGCTTCGGCCGTTTCCTCAAAGGGAATGGAGGTTTTTGGTTCCAGAAATCCGATCATGGAGTACCACGCGCGAGGAGCGTCTCGGTGTGCGCTTTTGGAAGCGGGCATCCGTAGGCGATGACCGCCGCCGGCTCCAGAGTGGGCTGCGGGCGGCCTGCCAAAAAGGCGTCCAACGCGATGCGTGCATATTCCGTCCGCCGGTCGACGCAGTAGCGGCTGCTGTTGTAGTTGCCGCGAAAAACTAACGCGCCTCGCGCGTCCAGGATCACCGCCTGCGGCGTGGAGTATACACCGAGGGCCGTCGCCAGTGTTCGGTTGGAATCCACCACCGCTTCGATCGGCAGGCCTGTCTTGCGAAACCCTTCCTTAAGTCTGTCGGGTGAATCCTCCTCAAGCACGGCCACAATGTTCACGCGCTCGCCATAACTGCGCGTCAACTCCCGAATGTGGTCCAGGTTGAAGCGCGAACACGGGCAGTTGGGGTTGAAAAAATGCAGCAGGAGGGGACGCGAGGGGTCGTGTTTTGCCGTGCCGGGCAGGACTTCGGCTACCGACATCACCATGCCCAATACCGGCTGCTTCAGGTCTTGTGGACGGGGCGTCGGCAAGGAGTATTGCCAATCCTGGTACCAAAAGACCGCGATGACTAGTGTCAATAGCAACGCGGCGCACCCTCCTGCAACAATGGGTTTACCGTGCGATCTCATGCGTTCTCCACTATTTCGACTCCTGCCGACTCCAGGGCGCTAAGCCCTGACACGATCTCTTCACGAACGCGACTTTTCCACAAATCGTATCGCATTCCCACGACAATATAAGTGTTGCCTCGCCCGAATATTATCATTAATTGGTCGTGAAAGCCGTTTCCTAGGTGTCTTTTGAACCTGAAAACGCGGCAGTACGGTAGGATTAAATAGGACCGGGCGGAGCTCAGTCCTACCCGGGTTCTACCGGAGGACTTGGAACCGCTCCCAGCAACTCAATTGACCAGGCCGCTGGATGGTCGTGAACTCGTTCCGGCGCCTCAATCCCGAGCGTCTGCGTGGGGGGCGCGGCCGGCGACCGCTGAAGTAAATCGTCCGCGGACGAACGGACCGTTTACCCCGGCGTTGTGATATATTGACGCCGTGCTAAAAACGATTTTTAACGCGATGCTGCCGGCCTTGGCCGCTCTTGCCTGGGGGCAGACGCCTTCCGACAACGGCGCGGATTGGCCCATGTACGCCCGCGATTACACCTCCACGCGCTTTTCGCCGCTCGCCGAAATCACGCCGAAAAACGTGGCGAACCTGAAGCAGACGTGCTCCTATCCGCTGCCGGAGGCGTCCACGTTCGAAAGCAGCCTGGTGGAAATCGGCGGGACGCTGTACTTCACGACGTCGGATACCACCTACGCCCTGGACGCCGTGAATTGCCGCCTGAAATGGCGCGAGAAACATGAGATGCCGACGCCGGCCGGGACCGTGCGCGGCGTCGCCGTCGCCGCCAATCGCGTCTTCCGCGGATTCCGCGACGGCTATGCGATCGCCTACGATACTTCGAACGGTGAGCAAGTATGGTCCACCAAGCTGACCGCTCCCGACGGACGCACCGCGACCATCGCCATTTCGCCGCTCGCGTGGAATGGGATGCTGTTCATCGGCACCTCCGGCGCCGAACAGAATTGTTCCTGCTTCGTGGCGGGGCTCGACGCGGCCACCGGAAAAGTCGTGTGGACATTCAACACGGTGCCCTCGCCCGGGCAGCCGGGCGCCGATTCGTGGCCCGCGGGAGTGACGCCGGGCGGCGGCTCGACGTGGACCAGCCTGACGATCGATCCGGAAACGGCCGCGCTGTACATATCAACAGGAAATCCCGGTTTTGATTTCGCGGGCGACTACCGCCCCGGCGCGAATCTTTACACCAATTCGGTGGTGGTGCTCGACGCCAAGAGCGGTGCGCTGCGCACTTATTATCAGATCGTCCCACACGATTTTCACGATTGGGACTTGACGGCTTCGCCCGTCCTGCTGACCACCAAGTCCGGCCAGCGGCGCGCGATGGCCGCCGGCAAGGACGGATTCCTGACGGCCATCGATCCGAAGGCGCAGAAGGTGCTGTGGAAGACGCCGGTCACGACGATTCAGAATATCGACGCTCCTTTGACGCCGGAAGGAACGCATGTCTGTCCGGGTGCTACGGGCGGCGTGCAATGGAACGGGCCGGCTTTTTCGCCCGCGACGAATCTGATGTACGTGAACGCCATCGACTGGTGCTCCACCATCAAATTGGATCCCGACTACGACGGAAAAAAGAATTACCTCGGCTCCGCGAACGCGTTCGGCGACCACGATCCGGACGCGCTCGGCTGGGTGACGGCAGTCGACGCCGATAGTGGAACAGTCCGCTGGAAATTCAAGACCGCCACGCCGATGGTCGCGGGGATCGCGGTGACGGCCGGCGGCCTGGTGCTGACAGCCGATCTGGCCTCGGATTTTATGGCGTTCGACGCGAACAGCGGCAAGCTCCTGCACAGGATCAAACTGGGGCAGCCCACCGGAGGCGGCGTCATCACGTATCGCGCGGGCGGGAAGCAAAGGATCGCAGTCGCCACGGGCCTGGAGGATCGCATCCTCGGAACGCACGGGCAACCCGCCGTGGTGGTCTTCGGATTATAGAATGCTGAAACATTCCCAGCACGTATCTTTCCCCCATGGAACGTCATCCCGAGCGTAGTCGAGGGACCTGCTTTTTGTCCGCATAATTACCAGAGCCTTAACAGCAGATCCCCCGACTTCGCTCGGGATGACGGGGTGGAGAGTATGAAATCGCTAGGAACGTTGAACGAGGAGGACGCATGCGAAAACTTTTGTTGACCGGTTTGACGATTCTCTGCGCGATGCCGGCTCTGCAGGCCCAGAATGGGCCCGACAAAAAAATCCAGAGGGCGGCCGACAAAGCTGCCCCGAATGGTCCCGTATATAAGGTCGATCCGTTCTGGCCCAAACCGCTCCCCAACAAGTGGAGCATGCAGCAGATCGTCGACATTTATGTCGACAAGGACGACCACATCTGGATCGTCAACCGGCAAACCGACGCGCGCCCGGACGAGACGGGCGCCGCGACCAATCACCACATCGAGTGCTGCGTGCTCAGTCCGGAAATCATCGAGTTCGATTCCGACGGCAACGTGCTCAAGGCTTGGGGCGGTCCGAATTACGTTCCGGGATGGCCGGGGCGGCTGCAGACGCTGGGCGTGGATCGCAACCTGAATGTCTACGTTTCGGGGACGACGCCTGGCGACAGCATTATCAAGTTCGACAGCGACGGCAAGTTCCTGTCGGATTTCGGACACCGCGGGCCCAAGGTGCCGGCCAACCAGGTGAAGCAGAACAATCAGCAGACCGATACATTTCCTCCCGGCATCGGGGCCTTCGATTTCGACGAAGACGCGCACGAGATCTACATCTCCGACGGATTCCTGAACAAGCGCATCCTGGTTTACGACATGGACACCGGCGCGTTCAAGCGCGGCTGGGGAGGCCACGGAATCCCGCTCAGCGAGATCGATAACGATCCCACGCCGGAATACGATATCTCCGGTCCGCCGCCGGATCAGAAGCAGTTCGCCCCGGCGCTGCACTGCGCCCACCCGTCCAAGGACGGCTTCGTGTACGTATGCGAGCGCGGCAGCGACCGCATCCAGGTCTTCACCAAGCAGGGGAAGTTCGTCCGGAGCTTTTGGGTTCACCCCTCCACGCAATCGCGCGGCCCGCATTGCGGCGGCATCTGGAGCACCACCGATCCCCCGTGCGGGACGATCTATAACATGGCGCTCTCCACCGACCCGCAGCAGCGCTACATTTTCGCCGCCGATGGAACCAATAACACGGTGTGGATTCTGAACCGCAAGGACGGCACCCTCGCCGGATCGTTCGGAGGCAACGGCCGCTACGCGGGGCAGCTCCACTGGATCGACGCGGTGGCCGTGGATTCCAGGGGCAACGTCTACACCGGCGAAGTGGAGGACGGCAAGCGCATCCAGAAGTTCGTGCCCGTGAACAGCCTCGCGAAGGCTGCAGCCGCCCGGAAATAGGGCGGGCCCCAGACAAATGCCGGGAGCCGGCCTACTTCGCAAGCGGAAAGAATTTCCACCGCTGAAATCTGTGATCCGCCGGGCGCCGGTTTTGCGCATTACATAATGAGTAGTTGCCTGGAGAAGGCAGGAGCGCTGCTTCTCAAAGACGTGGTATAATGAAGCTTTGCGTTGAGCTTGGACCGAGTTACACCTGGTGGCGGCGGAATGGAATATCGCTCGCTATAAGGAGTAGGCCGTTACGGGTGTGCTCGATCGGCCGCGCTAGCAGGAAGCAGTAGATTGGATCGAAGTCGGAGGAATATGAGTTACAACCTGGCCTATCCGCACGTCCGGAAACTGGACAGTTCTTTTTGCCTGAATCTAGGGGCTTCGGCGTATAAGCGGTCGCCCATCGGAGCGATGGTGGCGGTGTGCGCCGTCCTGGGGATGGTCCCGGCCGCCGCTCAAGAAGTCAGCCCGGACGTGCATCACGATGTCTCCGGGCCGCTGCAAGCCATGTCGAGGCCGCCTCTGGCGGGCCCCAAGCACGAAACGCCTCTGTTCCGGCTTCACGGCCCGGTCTCCGGTCAGTCCGATCCGGTCGTGCAAACTTCGGCCGGCCCGCTGGTGGGGACCACCGTTGGCTTGAACTT
Source organism: Bryobacteraceae bacterium (assembly GCA_035934795.1). Classification (GTDB taxonomy): domain Bacteria; phylum Acidobacteriota; class Terriglobia; order Bryobacterales; family Bryobacteraceae; genus Palsa-187. The sequence continues at coordinate 9,479 of DASYXM010000100.1, forward strand.
CGCGGGGGTCGGGGATGGCGATTACGGGTTCACTCCGAACGCCGCGCCGCCCGACACCAACGGCGCGGTGGGCGCGACACAGTATGTCCAGTGGGTAAACGAGTCGTTCGCCATATTCGACAAGACGACGGGCGCGAAGCTACTTGGTCCAGTGGCCGGCAACAGCTTGTGGAGCGGCTTCGGTGGCGGGTGCCAAACCAACAACGATGGCGATCCCATCGTCCAGTATGACAAGGCGGCCAACCGCTGGATCTTCACCCAATTTTCCGTCAAGACCAAGCCGTATCTGCAATGCGTGGCCGTGTCCACTACCTCAGATGCCACGGGCGCCTATAACCGCTACGCCTTTTCGCAGCCCAATTTTCCCGATTATCCCAAGCTTGGCGTGTGGCCCGACGCCTATTACGTTTCCTTCAACATGTTCAGCGGCAATTCGTTCCTCGGCGGCCGCGCGTGCGCCTTCGACAGCGCGGCGATGCGCGCCGGGAATCCGGCGACGCAGGTTTGCTTCCAACTCGGTAACGCCTTTGGCGGCCTGCTGCCGTCGGACCTGGATGGTTCCACCGCCCCTCCCGCTGGGTCGCCCGATTTCTTCGTGGCCTTTGACAATAACTCCACATCCCTGGACCTCTGGAAGTTCCACGTCGACTTTGTGACGCCTGCAAATTCCACCTTCCTTGGTCCCACGAATATTCCGGTTGCCGCCTTTAGCGCCGCCTGCAATGGAGGAGGAACCTGCATTCCACAACTCAACACCACCCAGCAGCTCGACTCTCTCGCCGACCGCCTGATGTACCGTCTGGCCTATCGCAATTTCGGCGACCATGAAGCGCTGGTGGCCAACCACTCGGTCACCGCGGGCGGCAGCGTCGGCGTGCGTTGGTACGAGTTGCGCAGCCCGAACGGCACCCCGACAGTGTTCCAGCAGGGCACCTTTGCGCCCGATTCGAACTACCGCTGGATGGGCAGCATCGCGATGGACCAGGCTGGCGACATCGCCCTGGGGTATAGCGTCTCCAGCAGCAGTATGAACCCGTCCATCTACTACACGGGCCGCGTGCCCGGAGATGCGCTCGGCACCCTGGAGGCGGAGAACGTCATCACCACTGGCACCGGTTCCCAGACCGGGGGGCTCTCGCGCTGGGGCGATTACAGCGCCATGGCCATAGACCCGAGTGACGATTGCACCTTTTTCTATACCAACGAATATCTGAAGACCGATGGCTCCTTCAACTGGAGCACGCGCATCGCTTCGTTCAAGTTCTCCGGGTGTGGCGGACCGCCGCCTGCGGACTTCTCGCTCTCGGCGAATCCCACGTCGCTGACGCTCACGCAGGGCAATGGCGGAAATTCCACGATCACCGTCACCTCGTTGAATGGATTCAACAACTCGGTTGGCCTCGCCGTATCGGGCTGCCCGACAGGAGCCACTTGCTCGCTCCCCACTCCCGTGACTCCACCCGCGAATGGCACGGCGACCCCTTCGCTCTCCGTGACCACCACAACCAGCACGAGTACCGGAACGTTCACTCTGACGATTAGCGGCACCAGCGGCGCACTGCATCACACGACCACCGTGTCCCTAACGGTGAATCCGGCGCCGGTCCCCAACTTCTCGATCTCCGCCAATCCGACGTCGCTGACGCTGACGCAAGGCAATGGCGGAAATTCCACGATCACCGTCACCTCGATGAATGGATTCAGCAGCCTCGTTGGTCTAAGCGTATCGGGCTGCCCGTCGGGAGCCACTTGTTCCGTAAACCCCACGTCCGTGAACCCCACCGCGACCTCCACTCTGACCGTCGCCACCACGACCGGCACTTCCACCGGAACGTTCCTGGTCACCGTGACCGGAACCAGCGGTGCATTGACGCACTCGACGACGGTAACGGTAACCGTGAATCCGGTGCCGATTCCGGACTTCTCCATCACCGCTTCTCCCGGCAGTGTCAGGGTCAGGCATGGCGGCACGGCGGCGTATACGGTAACCATTACGTCATCCGGTGGATTCGGCGGGGTGGTGACCTTCAGCGCCAGCGGTCTGCCAGGTAGCACCACGGCGACGTTCAACCCGACCTCCGTGACGGGCTCCGGCGCCTCGACGCTGAGCTTGAAGACGGCCAGCAACACACCTACGGGCAGCTTTACAGTCACGATCAAAGGCGTAAGCGGGAGCCTGACGCACACAACGACGGTGACGCTAACGGTCGCCAAACATTAAGCGCCCAGCCATTTGAGATGGACCGTTGCGGTGCGCCGCGACGGTCCACTCCGAAGCTGCGATCCCTGATGTGGGGCGGAAATTCAGATGTCATCGCTCTGTTCCCGAGCACTGTCAAGGCCGGTAGCGGCAACACCCGCGACGAATCGACGAATGAGAGCATTTTCACAGATAGCGTAGACCGTTCTTGTGGGGCAGCCCTTCCGGGCTGCAGCCGCGCTTCTGCACGGCTTGCCCGTTGCTCTTGGCGAATCGCCGGGCAGAAGCCCGGCGGCAAGGCGGAAGCCATGCCCCACAACGGACCACCCGCTTGGTCGCCACGGAATGGCTCCAGCCAAAAGGTAATAGGACCGTCACGGGGTAACTTTCCCGTCAGAAATTAAGGCGAAAGCCTCTTTGATGACTGACCCCCGGTCGTCCATGCTGATTAAGAGGCGATGGGACCCCACGATGGACTACCCGAGGTGGAATACGGCGAGCCATTTCGGCGGCGCGGTCATCGCCAACCGGACGTGGTATCTCAGGCCGTAAGGTGGCTGGTGGCGAGCTTAAAAATTCTTTCTGCCGGAGGGCTTGTGAAAAAGGGCGTGGTTTGTGGAGTTCTTCTTCTGGCCGTAAGCACGGCGACGTATGCGCAGCGGGGCCCCGGTCCCGCGGTGCCATCCCAGGGTCGTGGCGAGCTGAGGCCGCACGCGTGGGTCCGCGGATTCATCGGCGCCAACGCTTCGCCGAATGCCGGTTCTCTTGCTCCGAGTCAGGTGAACAGCGCCTATGGGATTAATATCGCCGGCGAAGGCCAGGGCGCGACGGTCGCGATCGTGGACGCCTACGACGCGCCAAATGCGGCGGCAGACCTGGCGACCTTCATGTCGACTTTTGGAATCTCCTGCTCCACCGGCGGTGGCACGTTTACGAAAGTGAACCAGAATGGCGCCGCCAGTCCCCTTCCCGGCTACAACTCAGGCTGGGAACTGGAGGAGAATCTGGACGTGCAATGGGAGCGCGCCATCGCGCCGTGCGCCAACATCGTGCTGGTGGAGGCGAACTCGAACAACGACTCGGACCTGCTTACGGCGGTGAGCACCGCGGCTTCGCTGGGATCGGTGGTTGCGATGAGCTGGGGCGGATCCGAATTTGGCGGCCAAACTTCCTTCGACGGCTATTTCCTAAAGAGCGGCGTGACGTTCCTGGCGTCCTCGGGCGATACCGGCGGCATCGTTGAATGGCCCTCCGCTTCGATCAATGTCATCGGCGTGGGAGGTACCGACCTCGCGTTCAATCCGGATGGCTCTTTGGCGTCGGAAACCGCGTGGAACGGATCGGGCGGCGGATGCAGCACGCAGGAACCGCCGATTGCGCCGCAAACCGGTTTTGTTCCCGGTACCTGTACGACGCGGGCCGCGCCGGATGTTTCCATGGATGGCGGCACCTCCGTTCAAGTCTACATTTCGAAGCAGGGCGGATGGTACGGCGTCTACGGAACCAGCCTGGCGGTGCAGCTGTGGGGCGGCGTAATCGCATTGGCGAACGGCGCGCGCGCCACGCCGCTGAACGGGACGCTCGCCGACCTCTACACCGATGCCGCCGGAGCTCCTTCGTCGTCGCTGTATACGGGCAACTACCGAGACATTACCTCCGGTAGCGCGGGCAGCTTTACCGCGGGCGCGGGCTGGGATTTCATCACCGGGCTCGGCAGCCCCCTGGTGAGCACACTAGTGCCGTCCTACTTAGAGACGCAGGGTACAACCGCGGATTTCAGCGTATCCATTTCGGGCGCGCAGACGACCTACCCGGGAGGGCCTGCCAAGAGCTACACCCTGACGGCTACCGGCCAGAACGGTTTCAGTGGCACGGTGAGCTGGAGTTTCCCGAACGGCTTGCCCTCGGGAGTCACGGCGACCCCCGATCCACCAGCCGCCGGAAATTCATCCCCGTTCACGCTGACCGCCAGCCTGAGCGCGACGCCGGGCACTTACAACATCACAGTCACCGGAACGAGCGGGGCGCTGGCGCATAATACCACCGCAGTACTGACGATCGGCACGCCGGACTTCAGCGTGTCGGTTACGGGCTCGCAAACGGTCCCGCCGGGAGGCACGTCGAATAACTATACGCTGACTGCTACGCCGCTCAACGGCTTTAGCGGAACGGTGAACTGGAGCTTCGGTTCCTTGCCGGCTGGGATCACGGCGGCGCCCAATCCGCCAGCGCCGGGCAACAGCTCGACGTTCAAGCTGACCGCGACGACCGCCGGCCCCGGCAGCTATAACATCCCGGTTACGGGCAAGAGCGGCACGCTTACCCATGCGACCAGCACGACCCTGGTGGTCAGCTCGCCGACGTTCAGCTTGACGATTACACCGAGCTCACAATCGGTAACACGTCCATCGGGCGGCACTACGAAGACGGTCACCTACACGGTCGCTATCAATCCGATCGGAGGGTTTAACGAATCCGTTACACTCGGCGCGAGCGGCGGAACGACTGGTATAAAACCAAGCATCACTGGAACGAATCCCGTTCCGTTTGGGAGCACGGGGACGCTCAGCGTCCTGGTAACCAGCAGCGCCAAGAAAGGGAACCGAACGCTGACGGTGACGGGTTCGGCGGCGGGCACCACGAGCAAGACGGCCACGGCCTCGATTCAAGTTAAGTAAACGGGTTGGGGATCGGACGACCAAGGGTCGCGTCCCCCGAGCGCGGCCCTTTCCCTTTGTAAAAGAGGCGTGCAAATCGATCTGCTCCGCTGGGCCAAGGGGCACGCTCACCCCGGGCGATCCCCGCCGCCGCCGAAAAAACTAACTCTGGGCTCGCTCGACGGCCGGATGACCCGCCGGGGAATGACCGGTCCGGGGAGGATCCGCCTCGCGATGCGCGAAAGCCGGCCAGAAGGCCCAGCACCACACGACGTTGCCGCCCACTTGCGTCAGAGCTTTGAACAGATCCGCCAGTCCACGAGCCGTCTGCGAAGTCATGAACTGCAGAACGCCGTAGCTCACCGCTAATCCGGTAACGGCGACGCCCACACCAGCGCTGACCATCAGGAGCTGGTGATCGCGCTTGCCCTTGCGCCCCACAATTGCCGTCCACAGCAGCAGATTCATGAAGGCGGCTCCCAGGCTCAACAACTGGCTGGTATGGCGAAACCACGCCCCCGTGAAATAAGGGCGATACAGAACGAAGGGCAGGACGGCGGCAGCCCCGGCCACGATCGCCAGCATTCGCCCCACGCCGGGACGCATAGGATTGCCTTCCATCACGGCGTACGTCAGCGTAATCACCAACAGGAACTGAAGCAGTTCGTCGACGACGTCGCCGGTCCAGTACAAGTTGCGATAGAGGACACTCCCCACGCCGGCGGTGTAGAGGGCGATGCCATCGGCAACGTTCGCGATCAAATTCGCGCAGCAGAAGAGGAACAGAAGAGAATAACTACGGAAGTGCCCACGCAGCAACAGGATCGCGAGAAACACCTGCAGTGCTGCCTGCACTCCTGGAAGAAGGTAGGGAAACAAACTCAAAACCGGACTCCCCAATCAATTATCGGAAGTCCGGTCCAAGAACGAGAGGGATTTCTAGGCAGTCCTAAGAGTGCCCTTCCCATCCGGAGGAGTCGGGAAGGTGCCAGCCCTAAGAGTGCCCTTCCCATCCGGAGGAGTCGGGAAGGTGCCGGCCCTAAGAGTGCCCTTCCCATCCGGAGGAGTCGGGAAGGTGCCGGCAGTAGAGCTACCATTTTGGCCGTTATGTGGGGATAGGACTGGGGCGCTAACAAGCGCCAAAACAAATAGCGTAAGAATTGTAGCACAGATCCAGAGAAACGGTCGCTTATTCATTCTGCCACCTTACCTGTCACACTTAACCTAAGTACTCGATCACCCGGAGCACTAAGGCTTACACCCTAATGTTAGCGTTGATCTTCCGTACTGTTACACCGGACTTTTCCGTAGTACGGAGTTAATACTACAGTACTACGTGGGGTTTGACAAGCGACAAAGCCGAAAAAACGTATCTTATTGATACGTTAGGTGGTTTTTGACCTGCGGAGGAGGAAAAACGTCTGCCAGACGGCGATCAGAATGTTCACGACACCAAGACCGCTGATCGCGCCACGGAAGTAGGGATCGTCCCAGATCCCGAAAAGCGGGGGATAGAAAGCCGGGAAGTGATTCAACCTCCAGGCCTCCATCCAGGGAAACACCACCAGGAAGCCGCCGATTTCAAACGCGAGGATCGCGAAACAGACGGCCCACAGGCGCGAGTGGAGGTGGCCGCCGAATGCGGGCGGGAGATCGGGACTGGCCGGGGAAGTTCCTTCCTCGGGCGGCCGCTGCGGCGTATCGGCGGGGCTCAGGGACATGCGAAGAGCTCGGTTTGCTGGAATTGGGCGCGCCGCGGATAGCCCGTCCACGTATAAGCACCGCTCCCGTTGGTCGCCGGTGCGGTATAAGCACCGCTCTCGTTGGTCGCCGGTGCGGTATAAGCGCCCCTCGCTGTGCTCGTCGGCGTCGCACCGTTGGCACTGCCCGACACGCCCGTTGACTGCAGAGGTCGGGGACAGGCATTGCGAACCGGCTCGAAACTGAAGCGATGCAGCGGAGTGGGGCCGATCCGGCGGAGAGCTTCCAGGTGATCCCACGTGCCGTAGCCTTTGTTGTGGGCAAGTCCATACTCGGGAAACACGCGGTCCCAGGCTTCGAGCGCGGCGTCGCGCTCCACTTTCGCCAGGATAGAAGCCGCCGCGATGGAGCGGCACAAAGCGTCGCCATGGATCAGCGGCACCTGGGGAAGGCTGACGTCGAGCCGCATGGCGTCGGTCAGCAGATAATCGCAGGCCACCGGCAGGCGAGCGAGCGCCCGCGACATCGAAAGGCGCGAGGCCTCGAGGATATTGACGCGATCGATCTCGAAGGCATCGGCGGCGCCCACCGCCCAGGCGATCGCGCGCTCGCGGATCCGCAGGGCCAGCACCCGGCGGCGCTCCGGATCGAGCCGCTTGCTATCGTCCAGCCCGCGCAGGGGACGCGCGGGATCGAGCACCACGGCGGCCGCGAACACCGGCCCGAACAGGGCCCCGCGGCCAGCCTCATCCAGACCGGCAATGGTCCGGTAGCCCAAGTTGCGGGCGGCACGCTCGTGGCGGCTGGTCGGCATCCGCGGAGGAATTATTCGCGCTCCCGGAGACGCGCGGCTTTGCCCTTCAGCCCGCGCAGATAGTAGAGCTTGGCGCGGCGGACGCGGCCTGTGCGCACCACGTCGATGTGATCCACCACCGGGGCGTTCACCGGGAAGATGCGCTCCACGCCGTGCCCGAAGCTGACCTTGCGGACCGTGATGGTCTCGCCCATGCCGGTGTTGTGCTTGGCGATGACGGTGCCCTCGAACGCCTGCAGCCGTTCCTTGTCGCCTTCCCGGATCTTGACGTGCACCCGGATGGTGTCGCCGGGACGAAACTCGGGATGATCCTCCGCGCGCTTGTTCTTATTCAGGAGCTTGGTCAGCACCGGGTTGTTCATAACTTGTCTCGACTCTCTATTCTCGCGATGTTGCGATCCGCACCCTTCCAGCTTACTTGCTTCCGGTGCCCGAGCGCCAAGGCGGTCCCGCACGAGGAGGCTGCCGAAAACCCGGAACGACCGCTCCCTTCGGTCACGGCTCCGAACGGGCGCTCCCGCTTTACAGCGGCTCACCGGGCCGCGGACCTATTAAATCTGGCCCCAGACCTATCAAATCGGGCCGCAGGCGCCGCGTTTTCTCCAGCGCGGCTTCCCGGCGCCAATCGCGGATCACGGCGTGATTGCCGCCGATCAGCACCTCCGGCACCTTCCAGCCACGAAATTCGGCGGGCCGCGTATACTGCGGCCAGTCCAGCAACCCTTCCTCGCCGAAGGATTCGTCGACCGCCGACGTTTCGTTGCCCAGCACGCCTTCGAGCAGGCGCGCCACGGAATCCACCACCACCGCCGCGGCCAGTTCCCCGCCGCTCAGCACGTAATCGCCGACGGAAATCTCTTCGTCGGCCAGATGCAGAGCCACGCGCTCATCGACGCCTTCGTAGCGGCCGCAGATCAGCAGCAATTCCTGGCAACCGCTGAATTCCCGCGCCAGCCGCTGGTCGTATTTACGGCCCTGCGCCGAAAGCAGGATCACCTTCTTGGTTTTGCCATCGCGGCCTTCGCCGCCACGATTGTGTTCATCGCCGCCTTGACCGCCCGCACTTTTTCCGCTCGCGGCCCGTTCGGGCCAGATCGCCTCGACCGCCTCAAAGATCGGGCCGGGCTTCAGCAGCATGCCTTCGCCGCCGCCGAAGGGACGATCGTCGACGGTGCGGTGCCGGTCGCGCGTCCACGTTCGCAAATCGTGGATCAGGATCTCGATCCGTCCGGCCTCGCGCGCTTTCTGAATCACGCCGTGCTCGAAGGGTCCCCGAAAGAATTCGGGGAAAATCGTCACGATGTGAAACTTCACCTGTCCACGCCCTCTACCCGCGGCGCGGCGTTGAAAAAGGGGACAGACCGCTCCGTCCACTCCAACGCCGCACTTGAAGTCGGAAATTTACGGAAGGGGACAGAGTAGTCTGTCCCCTTTTTCACTTCACTGCAAATCGAGCAGACCCTCGGGCAATTCCACGCCGATGGTCTTCGACGCCACGTCGACCCGCTTACAGATCGACCGCGCGAACGGAATCAAAATTTCCCGTCCGTCGGCCGCCCGAACCCGCAACAGCGGCGGTCCGCCAAATTCCTCGATCCCCTCGACCACGCCGACCAGCTCGTCCGCTTCCGGCTCGCCCTTCTTTAAGCTCACCACCCGCGAGCCGATCAGATCCGCGTGCGAATACTCGCCTTCGGGAGTAGGCGCGACATCTTCCGCGGGGACCAGAATTCCGGCGCCCTGCCAGACTTCGGCGTCCGAGATGGAATCGATCCCCTCGAACTTGAACACCGGCCGCCCGTCGTAAATCGCCGGATTGCGCCACACCTCCTGGACCCGCACGGCTTTCCTGCGGTCGCCTAATTCGAGCGTTACTTCCTGCAGCCGCTCTTCGCGGCCGGGCTCCCGGCTGTCCAATTCGCCGACCAGCTCGCCGCGATTTCCGCGCGCGCGCAACAAACGGCCGATCGAAACGAGTCTTGGATTCAAAACGGGGTTTGGATTCACCGTGAGAGCGAGCTACTCCATAATCTCCAGTGTGAACCGCTTGTTCAGCTTGGTCCCCGCAGCCGCGAGCAACGTTCGGATGGAGCGCGCCGTGCGGCCCTGCTTGCCGATCACCTTGCCTAAATCGGCCGGGGCCACGCGCAGCTCCAGCACCGTTACCTCGCCCGCCGGTTCGCGCACATTGACGACGACGTCATCGGGAGCGTCCACCAGCGCTTTGGCAATCTCTTCTACCAGCTCTTTCACCCGTTACCCTCCTGTGGCAACGATTCTAGCGCGAATGATCCTGGAGCGAACCGGGTAACGCGCCGCTTGCGCGACGCGCGAGACGCCGCGTCAAGCCGCCGCGGCCGGATTGGTCCGGAGGAGACGAGCGACGGTATCGGAAGGCTGCGCGCCGCGGTCGATCCAGTGCTGGATGCGCTCGTGGTTCAATTTCACGGCCGTGGGCTGCGACACCGGGTTGTAGATTCCCACGACTTCCACCGCGCGGCTGTCGCGCGCGCGTTCTTTATCGATCACCACCACGCGATAGGTCGGCTTCTTCTTGCCGCCGAACCGCGCCAAACGAATCATCAGCATCCGTAAACTCCTAAGTGAAAAAGGGGACAGACCGCTCTGTCCACATCCAACGCTCCACACAAATTCAACCGCATGTCAACAGGGACAGAGTAGTCTGTCCCCTTTTCAACGAACTCCTCATCGTATCTCTCTATTGTGGAAAACTTAGCGCCCAAATGGCAACCCGGCCGGCAGCTTCATTTTCCCGAAGCGCTTGCCGAGGAAGCCGCCGCCCGTAAAGCTCTTCATCATTTTGCGCATCTGCGCGTACTGCTTTAGCAGATTATTGACTTCCTGGACGCTGGTGCCGCTGCCCTTGGCGATGCGTTTGCGCCGCTGCCCGTTGATCATCATGTGGTTGGCGCGCTCACGCGGGGTCATGGAATCGACGATGGCGACCAGACGCGTAATTTCCTTCTCGTCGATCTTGGCGTTCTTCAAATCCTTGAGCGCCCCGCCCATTTGCGGCATCATGCCGAGAATCGATTCGAGCGGCCCGAGCTTGCGGATCTGCTTCATCTGATCCCGAAAATCGCCCAGCGTGAAATCGTCCTCGATCAGCTTGCGCTGCATCTCCTCGGCCTGCTTCTGATCGATATTGGCTTCCACTTTTTCGATCAGGCTCAGCATGTCGCCCATGCCGAGGATGCGCTCCACCACGCGGTCGGGATGGAAGAGCTCCAGCGCGTCCGATTTTTCGCCGACGCCGACGAATTTAAGCGGCTGGCCGGTGACCGCGCGAATAGAAAGTGCCGCGCCGCCCCGGGCGTCGCCATCCATCTTGGTGAGGATCACGCCGGTGATGCCTAGGCGCTTGTGAAACTCGTCGGCGGATTTCACAGCGTCCTGGCCGGTCATGGCGTCGGCGACGAAAAGGATCTCCGATGGGCTGAGCAGTTCCTTAAGCTCGGAAAGCTCCGTCATCAGCTCGTCGTCGATGTGCAGGCGGCCCGCGGTATCTACCAGCAACACATCGCGACCCGTCTGCACGGTTTCCCTGCGCGCGGAACGAGCCAGATCGACGGGCTTGATTTCCTCGGGCGTGCCTTCATAGATCGGTAATTTTAGGTCGCGCGCCAGCACCGACAACTGCTTGCGCGCGGCGGGGCGATAGACATCGACGGAAACCAGCATCGGCGAATGGCCGTTCTTCGATAGCCACCGTGCGAGCTTGGCCGAAGAAGTGGTCTTCCCGGAACCCTGCAGGCCCACGATCAGGAACACGCTGGGCGGCTCGTTGGCCATACGGAGCTTCGCTTGATGCGCGCCGAGCATCCTGACCATCTCGTCGCGGACGATCTTCACCACCTGCTGCGTGGGGGAAAGCGACGTGAGCACTTCCTGCCCCATGGCCTTCTCTTTGACCGCTTCGATAAACTGCTTGGCGACTCGAAAATGCACGTCGGCTTCGAGCAATGCGACGCGAATCTCGCGTAGCGCGGCTTCCATGTTCTCGGCCGAGAGTTTTCCTTCTCCTCGCAGGTTCTTGAACACGCGCTGGAGCTTGTCGCTGAGGTTATCGAACATAATACGGGCTTGAAGCCGTTACCTGGGAGTCCACCGAAAGGTAGCTTTTTCATTGTATCGCAAGGGGTAGGCGCTGTTGCGATACACTACGGGCAGGTGGCAATTAGGAGCCGTCGGGAGCCCTATCGAGTCTTCGTAAGCTACTCCCATAAGGATCGTTGGATCGCGAAACAATGCCGGGAGAAGATCAAGCGATCTGGAAAAGATCGCGTGGAGGTGTTCTGGGACGAGGAGGGCGTGGCTGGGGGTCAGGTCATCCCAGAGAAAATTCGGACTGAGATTCGGAAATGCGATGAGTTGGCGGTCCTCCTTACACCGAATTCCAAGGATCGGGACTGGGTGAAGACTGAAGTCAGCGTGGCGTGGGGCCTCGGCAAATTAGTCGTTCCGATTTTGTTGAACGTGGCGCCGCAAGAGATGTTAGACATCCTGCGATCATGCAAAGGCATGGATCTGAACAACGATGATTTCGAAGGCCAGTACCTGCCACAATTGGCCGCACGAGCGGAAAGGCGATTGAAATGAGCGGCGCTACAGCATCCCACCATGGGAGGAAACACTTAAAAGTATTCCTTAGCCATTCCTACGCCGACACGGTCCTCGCCCGCAAGATCCGCAATCTGCTGCACGAGCGCCTTGGCTTAAAAATGGACTTGCACGAGGATCTCAGCTTCGGGGAGACTTGGCTCTCAAAATTGCGGAAGGAAATTGAGGCGTGCGACACATTCGTGCCGCTGATCACGCCCGAGTCGACCAGTGACAACTGGCTGCTTCAAGAGACCGGCGCCGCTTGGGGACTCGGCAAACCGATAGTGCCGATCGTAACCCGGCGGGATACCTTGAGCCAGTTCCCCATTGCGATTGAACGGCACGTAACATTGCAGCCCAGCGAACTGGATGATTCGGTGACCGCCGAGCGATTTATTCGTGAATTCGAAGACGCGCTCGCGGCCTCTCACGCTCGATGAAATACGCCGTGATCTACGAGAGAACCGCTACCGGGTACAGTGCCTATGTGCCGGACCTGCCGGGCTGCGCGGCAGCGGGCCCAACGCTTGAGGAAACCACCGAACTGATCCGCGGCGCCGCGGAGCTGCATCTGGAAACCATGCGCGAAGATGGCGACGCCATCCCCGAGCCGACGACGCTCGCCGGCTACGTGGCAGTGCCCGCCTGACGCGACACGATCGTGCCTATAATCGTCCCATGACCTGGGCCAAACTGATTTTGCTCGCCAGCCTTGCCACCTTTTTAACGTCGCTTCCGCTGTTTGCGCAGACTTCGATTTACAGTGCATCGGCGACGCTCGCCCCGACGGGCACGCTGCGGGCGGCTTTCCTCGGCGATAATCCCGCGCTCGGCCGCGTCGATCCGAAGACCGGAACCGTGACGGGGCCGGTGGCCGATTTCGTGAAGGAGCTCGCACGGCGGCTGGGCGTGGCGTACACGCTGTATCCGGCCACGGGAACGCCTGAAATTATCGGGCGGCTCAACGCCCAAACCGCCGATCTGGGTTTCTTCGCCTACAACGCGAAGCGCGCAATGGACGTAGACTTCACCCCGGCCTGGCTGCTGATGCCCAACAGCTATATCGTGCGCGCGGATTCCCCAATCCAGAAAGTGGCCGACGCGGATCGCGCCGGTGTCCGTATCGCGGCCGTAAAGAACGACACGCAGGACGTGTACCTCAGCGCGAATCTGAAGAACACGCGCGTCGACCCGATCCCGGCCATGCCAGAGCCGGAAGAAATCGAAAAACTGCTGACCGAAGGGAAGCTCGATGCGTTTGCCGCGAACCGGCAGCGCCTGTTCGGTTTCGCCGCGCGGTATCCCAACCTCCGCGTGGTGGCGGACGATTATTTCGTCGCCGGCCAGGCGGTCGCGGTGGCCAAGGGCAACGCCACGCGTCTGGAGGCTCTCGATAAGCTGCTCGACGAGGTGCTGGCAACGAGCGTGGTGAAGGATTCCATCGAGCGCGCCGGGCTCCACGGCGTGAATGCAGCGCCGCCGAAGGGGCGCTAGAGTGTGCCTCCGGCAGGCGATCTGAAAGACCGCTGCAGGCCAGGGGGCCCGCCCCACTCCTTGCCCTAATTCCATCGCACGTCGCTTAATCGAACTCACGCTTCGGCGCGGCCTGATCCGGGCCGACGCGGCCCACAACGATTTCCGCGTCGTAGTAGCTCTCGCCGCGCATGGGGATCCCCGCCAGGCGGCGCAGCATGGCGATTTGGCCGGTGTGCGTGAGCGCGTCGGCCAGCCCGCCTTGAAACAGACGCTCGGCATCGACGCCCCCCACCCCATGCTCCGCGATGCGCTGGTCCAGCGCCTCGAGCGCACCATAGAAGCGCGCGATTTCTTCGTTCCACGGGAGCGGCTCGGAATTGCGCCATTCCCTGCGACCCTCCACAATGGACAGAACCCAGTCCATCAGGTCGCCGATGTGCGCCAAAATTTGCCCGGGCGTGCGCACGCCCGGAGCGGCGCGGAAGTCTCGAAAGTCGGGAGGCGTGCCGCGCAACACTTTTCCCAAACGATATGCCAAGGTGGCCAGAACGTGACGGATCGACAGATCCACATTGGGTGTTTCCCTCATCGATGGCTCCATGCCAGCATGATCGCACGGAGTATGATCCACCGAGAAACGATCCGCTGCGACGCACGCGCGCGGGCTCCAGCGAATATAATCAACCTATGCGCAAAATCAAGTTTCTCGCGCTTTTTTCTTTGGCGACGATCGCCGCGACCGTGGTGGCCGCCGCCGATCTCACGCCCACCGGCACGCTGCGGGCCGCTTTCCTCGGAGGCAACCCCGTACACGGCCACAAAGATGCGCAAACCGGCGTGTACTCCGGGATGGTCCCGGACCTGGTGAAGGAATGGGCGCGCAGGCTGAACGTGCCGTACGCGCTGATTCCCTCCGCGAACGGGCGCGCCGTGATCGATGCGCTGAACAATCATACGGCCGACATCGGATTTCTCGCGTACGACGCCGAGCGCGGCGCGGAAGCCGATTTCTCCGATCCCTATGTCCTGATGCGCAACGCGTACCTGGTCGCGGCGGATGCGCCGTTTAAAACCTCCGCCGATGTCGACCGCGCGGGCGTAAAGGTGGGCGCGACGAAGGGGCAGAGCCAGCAGTACTTCCTGAGCGAGAACCTGAAGAACGCGAAGGTCGTCGTGATGCCGGTGACGCCTCCGGAAGCCGAACTCAATCGGATGCTGTTGGCCGGAGAAATCAACGCGGTGGGGGAAAATCGCGATCGCGCCGAGGCGGCCGCCGCCGCTTCGCCGAAAGTGCGCGCGCTACCCGATAATTTCCTGTCCGTCGGACAATCCATCATCGTTGAAAAGGGCGACAGGGCCAAGCTCGAATTGGCCAATAGGTTTATCGCCGACGTGCTACGAAATGGGTTTATGAAAACCTCGCTGGAGCGCTCGAACGTTCACGGGACGGACGTCGCGCCGTCGCCTTCTCGTTGAAGGAAGCATGAAAATCTCTCAGGATGTACGGTCCGGCTGGTGCGTGGTGAGCCCGCGGGGGCGCGCGGATTTGGCCGCTTCAAACGATCTCGAAGCCACGCTGGTCGCCGCCGCTTCGAATCACAAGAAAGTGGCGCTCGATCTGGCGGCGCTGGATTACATTTCGAGCGCGGGACTGCGGGCCGTGCTGCAGGGCGCGCGCGCCGCTCAGACGCAGGGCGCGGAGTTCGTGGTGTGCTCGCCGACCGCGGGAGTGCAAAAAGTTTTCGAGATCAGCGGCATGGACCGCCTGATTCGCCTGGAGGGAGCGCTGCCATGCTGACGATGTTGGAGGAAATCGTCCTGCTGGCGGTGGACGAGCGGACCGGCAAGCTCCGGTCCTCGCACCGCATCGGCGCGGGCTACGCCATGGGCGGAGCGCTGTTCTTCGATCTGGCGCTCGCTGGCAAGATCGATACCGGCACCGCCGAAATTCAGATCGTCGACGCGGCTCCCACGGGCAACACCGCCATGGATCACTTTCTGGCGGAGATGGCCAAGCAGCCCGAGCTCACGACGGTCCGCTCCTGGATTCAGGAAGCGTTCGGCTATCGGGATTACCTCGAAGAGTTCGCGCTGGCCTCGCTGGTGGAGCACGGCGTGCTCCGCCACGAGACGTCGCGAAAGTTGTGGATCATCGACGTGAGCCGTTTCCCCACGGTGGATAACAAGCCGGTCGAGCACGTCCGCCGGCGGCTGGCGATGGCGATTCTGGACGACGCGATTCCCGAGCCTCGCGACATCATGCTGGTGAGCGTCGCGGATGCCAGCGATCTGCTCGAGTACGCGCTGAGTCGCGAGGACGTCGACCGGCGGCGGGAACGGATCGCGTTGCTGGCGAACCTCGAAACCATCGGGCGCGAGGTCGCCGAAGCAATCCGCTTCCTGGATCAAAACATCCGCACGGCCACGCCGCACCTGGCTTGAGTTAAATTTGGCTTGACCAAAACCGAGAGGCTTGCTGAAAAAGGGGACAGACCGCTCTGTCCACTCCCACGCTTGCATGTGAAATCACAGATTTTGCGGGAGGGACAGAGTAGTCTGTCCCCTTTTTCGGCGCTTACTCGGTGCCCGGGGCGCGATACTTCGACTTCATGCCGATGGCTTCGTCGACTTCTTCGACGGTAAGTAACGGCGTGGTGCGGAGGTGCACTAATCCGCTCGATCCGGCGGCCAGAGAAATGGTGGCGGCGGCGGTATTGCCCGGCAGATCGACGATCACGACAACGTCGTCTTTGCCGAAGGTGAAGTAGAGGCTCTCGACCTTGCCTCCCAAACTCTTGGCTGCCTTCTGGACGGCCGCTTTCCGTCCCGAGGCCGTATCTTTGATGACTCCCTGCAAACCTTCGGCCGTGTAGCTGGCCTGAATAAGATACTTGGGCATTTATTTTCTCCTGTTCGCTGGAAGTTTAGCAAAACGGAAGGGATGAATGCCCGAATAGCGTAGTGGCAGGGGTCTGCGTCGGCACTCGTGCGGACGACTGGCGTCTGTTTTCACCCGATGGCGGTGTCGAGAAGAGTCTCGACACGGCACGTAAGAGTACGTGCGCCACATCGCCCACTCGAAGTTACCGGCTATTATTTCGGACGCACTACACTCTAGAGCAGGCTGCTGAAAAACGCGCGAGGTAAACCGCTCCCTGTGGTCGCGGCTCGGCAAGACGCTGTAAACACAAAGCGCCCACTGTGAGCCGCGACCACAGGGAGCGGTTATTAGGGGTTTTTCAGCATCCTCCTAGTGTTCGAAGTACCCGGCGGCGAGCTCGGGCTTCTGCTCGAGCGCCTGACGCCAGCAATCGCGAGCTTCGTCCGGGCGGCCCTGCGACTTCAGCGCGTGGCCCAGGTTCAGAAGCGCCTCGGGGAATTGCGGCCGCTCCGCCAGGGCCTCCTGATAGAGCCGAATGGCGTCCTCCACTTGTCCGGATTTCTGCAGCAGCAGGCCGGTGTTGTAGAACAATTCCGGGGTGCGTTCGCCCGCTTCGATGAGCTTGGCTTGCAGATCGAGCGCCTTGTCCAGATCCTCGCGCTCCACCGCAAGCGCGGCCAGTCCGCGCAGGGCGTCGAGCGAGGTGGGGTCCACCGCGACCACGGCTTCGAACGCTTTCGCGGCGGCGTCGCGGTCACCCAGGTTCCAGTAGCACAATCCCAGATTGAGCTGCGCTTCCGGCCACTGCGGACGCTTGCGGACGCAGGATTGGAACGCCTCAGTGCCGCCCCGATGGTCGCCGCGCTCCAGGCGCAGGTAGCCCAGCCGGAACCACGCGTCTTCCCAGTCCGGATTGCGCGAAAGCAGTTTCACGTACAGCCGTTCAGCGTCTTCCTTGTGGCCCTGCTGCTCCAGCACCCCGGCCAGGTTGTAAACTACGTCGGCCAGGTCCGGGGCGATCTGCAAGGCCCGTTCGTAGGATTCGCGTGCGCCGGCCAGGTCGCCGGATTCCTGGCGCGCGATTCCGAGATTGACGTGCGCCTGCTTCGCGTCCGGCCGGATGCGAATAGCTTCGCCGTAAGCCTTGGCCGCTTCCGCCAGATTGTTGCGCTTCTGTTCGGCCACGCCGAGGTTGAAGCAGCGCTCGAAATGATCGGGCGTGGCTTCCACCAGCTTCGCGCACAGGCGCGCGGCGGCGTCGAAATCGCTGGATTGGAACGCGCACGTCGCCAGGCCTTCCAGAGCGGCTTGGGAATGCGGGCGCAGCGTCAGCAGCTGCTCGGAATATTTGCGGATGGCGTCGTGATCCTTGCGCGCCATGCCGATGGTGATCAGGTTCACCAGGCATTCCTCGGATTGCGGATTCTTGGCCAGCAGCCGCTGATAGAGCGCCGTCGCTTCGTCGAACTTCCACAGCAACTGGAGCGAGACAGCCTTGCCGAACTGCGCGGTCTCGTGATCGGGGAGCTTGGACAGAACCTTATCGAAGGCGGTGACGGCCGGCTCCGGCTTTTCCTGGTGCAACAGGCAGATGCCCAGCCCCAGTTGCGCTTCGAGACGATTCGGATCGCCGTCGATGGCTTTCTGGAACGCGTCGGCCGCCTCGGTCCAGCGGGCCAGCTTCTCGTAGCAGATGCCCAGGTTGAAGTGCGCCGTGGTATGCCGCGGAGCGAGGTTCAGCAGCTTCTCGTAGCTCTTGATGGAGTCCTCGAACTGGTCGAGCTCGAACAAGATGTGCGCCTTGGCCGCGTAGATTTCGGCGCGCTCGTCGCCGTTCTCGACGGCCGTGTTGAGTTCCTTCAGCGCGTCCTTGTGTTTGCCTTCCAGGTGCAGCGACACCGCGCGCGCCAGGGCGGGCGATGCTTTGGGCGCCCCAGCGGGGTCCGTCTTTCGAGCAGCCATAGTCGTTACCAGCTCCCGTTCGTGGTTGGAATATTGTAAGGCGCCAGGTACGCGCACAAGCGTCCCAGCATGTCGTATTGATGCGTCACCTGCACCCAGCGCAGCCGGCTTTCCTCGCCGCGCGGGGCGAAGAATCCCACTCCTCCGCGGCGCAGGCGCGGCTCCGACCAGCTATCCATCACCTTGCCTTGCAGCGAAAGCAGGTAGGTGTCGTCGTGCACGTCCAGGCTCACGCGATACAGCATGTCCGGCAGGGCGGTGATGGGCGCCAGCGAATCCACGCGGTTCTGCGGCTTGCCCTGGATGACCGCGTAGCGGGTCACGCCGATGGTGGGCAGCGGGCCGGGCTTCAGGACCACTAGTTTGATGACGTAGTAGTTTTCGTAATCCTGGGCGCGCACCACGAAGCTCAGGGCTTTCTTGTCGATCAGGCCGAGAAATTGCAGCTCGTAATCGGACAGCCGCATGGAGGGGCGGTACAGCGCAAGCGACCCCGGCCGCACAAAACCGGCCGTATCGAACGACCACGCCGCCGAAAGATCTCCGCGCGTCTGCCACTCGTCGAGGCCCGAGCGGAAGTCCTCGGCCAGAGCCACGCCCGCGCGGCTCGCCACGTTCTGCTGGACGGTCTTGAATTGATTCGCGAACGCCTGCTGGATGCCCGCGCTCGCGGCCGGAGCCGTCACGTGGACCTTGGGAAGCCGCGGATGCAGCGCCAGCGTCAGCAGCACCGGTATGGCGAATAGCAACAGTTTCAGGTCGCGCGGGGCGTGCTTCCAGAAATCCGCGACGTGCCCCCATGCATTCGCGCGTGAAGGATCGCCCGCCGTCCAGTTGGCGAGGTCCAGGAAGCTATGGGGAGGCGGAGGAACTTCGGAACCGTCGGCAGGCTCGAAGTTGTACCCGGGCAGGCACGGATCGAAACCCGGCGGATAGATCGCCAAAAGCATTCCCGCCGCATGCGCGGCCACGGGAACAGCCGGTGTGCCGGGCTGAACCGGCAGTTCCACCAGCCATCCGGAAGCGGGGTCCGAAATGGGCGACCTCGGGTCCAAGCCCAGCGCGGGAATAGCGGCCTGTCGCGGCGCGATTTCCGCGGGCTCGACCGTGGTCCTCGGCGGTACCGCGCAACTGCCGCGCAGCGGGAAGCGCGCGGCGGGCGCCATCGGCAACTGCATTTCGGCGGACGGCGTGGCCAATCCGGCGCGCTGCACGTTTTCCGGCGCGAGTTGCGGCACCGGCACATCCAGGGCGTCGACGGCGGAGCGGATCGGCGCCGCAGACGATGCGGAGGTGCGCGGCGCGAGCAGCGCGAGCATTTTCCCGGCGGCTGGAGCGCACGCGACGCCCGGTTTTTCGAGCGCCAGCAGCACGGGGGCTGCCAGCTTGTTCTCGACGGGCGAAATCTCGATCGGAGCGGGCGAAAACTCGAATTTGCCAGCGGCGATATTCGCGCTTGCGACGGCGGCGGCCATCGGCGGCGCGGCGTCCTCTTCCTTGGCGGGTTCCACGGCCACGAATTCAACGGCGGCGGGTTCCATCCCGATGGCCGGCGCGATTTCAACAGACGCGATTTCAACGGGAGCGATTTCAACGGGAGCGATGGAAAGCGGAGCAATGGCAACCGGCGCGATGGCGATTAGCTCGCTCGTAACCGGAGCGGTCACAGCGGGCGCGATGGCCGCCGGCGCAATCTCAACCGGCGCGGCTTCCACGCGGAACATCAGCACGGAGGGCTTTTCCGGCGCGATGGTCAATTCGACCGTGCGTGAAGGCTGCGCGGGTTCGGGACTCAGCGGCTGGACGTCCGCGCGATTCCGCTCCATGACCGCCGGCGCCGTCGTCGAGGCCAGATCCATGGTCGCCGCGACGGGCACTTCGAACAACCAGACGGGATCCGCTCCCGACGCGGGCGGAAGCGCGGGCGCGGCCGTCGGAAAGTTCAAGGGCGCGGGCGCGGCGGGCGCGGCCGATCTCCAGGGGGACGCCGCCGGCCGCGAGCTTTCAAAAAATTCAGCCAGTGTCACGCGATCGCGATTGGACGCCTCCCGGGCGAATGCCAGGACCGCGTCTTCCACGGGTTTCTTCTTATCGAGGTAGAAAGGATTGAGTGCGGGCGCCGCCCCGAGGATCGCTTCCGCTCCCGGAGGACGATAGGCGCGCAGGGAATCGTGGGTTTGTGAGAGCCGCTCTACCGCCAACCGCTCCTGCTCCTGCCAATAGGCGCGGCGATGCGCGGCCGAACAGAACTGCCCGCTCGTGATCTTGCGATACAGCGGCAACTTGCCGTCGCAGTACAGGCAACGCGTGTCATCGGACCATGACATTGATTCCATGGTACGGGCCGCGGCGTCCAATTACTATGCTGCAAACACCTTAGGGAACGGCTAGGAGTTCGGCTTACTTAAGTACCGGCGATTAAGCGGAGTGTTACCTCGAGGGGTGTCGTACCATGAGTTAGAAACCGTTTGAGGAAAGCGAGAAAATGCAGGCAGAAACCATCGCATACGTATTCGGCGCCGCACACAGAATTCTGATGGCGAACCTGGCCGGGGTCAGCCACGATGAAAGCCTGGTGTGCGCCCGGGAAACCGCTAATGGGATCAACTGGCTCGCGGGCCATATCCTGAATTCCCGCGGGAGGCTCGCGCGCGCGCTCGGCGCCGGGGGCCCGTTTCTCACGGAGCGCGAATCCACGTATTATGGACGCGGCTCGCGGCCTATTCACGCCGGAGACCCTTGCGCGAACCTCGATCAGCTGGTGGGCGGCTTGCGCGAGAGCGCCGAAAAGATTTCCGCGCGGCTCGCGACTATTACCGATGCGGAGCTGGACGCGGAGATCGATGTGAAATCATTCCCGATTCCTCCCGAGAAGCCGACCGTTTCGGCGATGGCGACGTTCCTGGTATTTCACGAGGCCTATCACAACGGCCAGATCGGCTTGAATCGCCGGGCGATGGGGAAGACTTCGGGAATCGGAGTCTAGAGAGCATTTTCATAGGTATCGTAGACCGTTCTGTGGGGCAGCCCTTCCGGGCTGCAGCCGCGCTTCTGCGCGGCTTACCTGTTTGCTGTTGGAATCGCCGGGCAGAAGCCCGGCGGCAAGGCGGAAGCCATGCCCCACAACGGACCACGATAACTGCGAAAGAGCTTTAGAACAGCGCAGGCGCCAGATGAGGAAAGAGCCGGACCGGGGGTCCCGCGCAGGCCAGGGGCCTGCCCCACTCGCAAGCCGAACGGTCAGCACCTCTTGACGCACTACACCAGAGCACCGCTCACACGCCCCAGCAGTAATCTTCGACGGCCCTCTGCACGTTGGGATCTTTTTCGTCCAGCCGCATCAGCTCCAGGCGCATGGCGTCGGCCAGGGCGAACCAGCTCGCTTCAATCACGTTTTCGGAAACGCCTACGGTAGCCCAGCTGCGCCTGTGATCGGACCATTCGATCAGCACCCGAACCCGGGCCGCGGTGCCCTTCTTGAAATCGATCACCCGAACTTTGTAATCCGTCAGCCGCACGGTGGCGAGCGCCGGATAGAGCGTCGACAGGCATTGCCGCAACGCGAGATCCAGCGCGTTGACCGGCCCGTTGCCGGTGGCCGAGGCGGTCAGTACGTTTTCCCCCACCTTCAACGTCACGTTCGCGGTGGAGCTGGCCGAGCGC
Source organism: Bryobacteraceae bacterium (assembly GCA_035934795.1). Classification (GTDB taxonomy): domain Bacteria; phylum Acidobacteriota; class Terriglobia; order Bryobacterales; family Bryobacteraceae; genus Palsa-187. The sequence continues at coordinate 31,456 of DASYXM010000100.1, forward strand.
GTTATCACCTCGTAGCTCACCACTTCAAAAAGCTGCAGGCCGGGACGCAGAGCCTCTCGAACCAGCAATTCAAAAGTGCCCTCGGCCGCTTCGAGCTCGTAGCCTTGAAACTCCAGCTGCTTGATGCGGTCCAGCAGCTCGCGCCGGGCGGTATCGTCGAGGCGGTCTTCGAGACCGTGCTGCTTCAGCTTATAAAGGATGCTGCCCTTGCCCGAAAGATCGCTCAGCAGCACGCGCTGCCGGTTGCCAACCAGCTTGGGATTGATGTGCTCGTAGGTGGTGGAATCCTTCAGCACCGCATTGACGTGCACGCCGCCTTTATGAGCGAACGCGCTGTGGCCGACGTAGGCCTGGTCGTTGCGCGTCGGCAGGTTGGCCAATTCCGCGATGAAGCGGGCAGCGGATGTTAGATGCTGCAGCCGCTCCTTGCCGATGGTCTGGTGGCCCATTTTCAATTCCAGATTGGCGATGATCGTCGTCAGATTGGCGTTGCCGCAGCGCTCGCCATAACCGTTCATGCAGCCCTGCACGTGCGTGAAGCCCTGCTCGACAGCGGCCAGCGTGTTGGCGACTGCCAGCTCGCAATCGTTGTGCGTGTGAATGCCCAGCACGCCCTCGAAATTCTTGCGCACGTCGGCGCACATCTCAGCGAGGCGCCCGGTCATGGTGCCGCCGTTGGTATCGCACAGCGTCAGCGTATCGGCGCCGGCTTTCTTCGCGGCCTCCAGAGTCCGCAGCGCGAAATCGCGGCTCGACTGGTAGCCGTCGAAGAAATGTTCGGCGTCGTAAATGACTTCCTTGCCATGCGCTTTCAGATAGCGCACGGTATCGGAAATCAGCTGCAGATTTTCTTCCTCGGTGATGTTCAATGCCCGGCGCACGTGCAGCTCCCACGTTTTGCCGAAGATGCACACCACGGGGGTGTCCGCTTCGAGCAGCGCGTTGACGCTCGCGTCCTCTTCCACTTTGTGGCGCGCCATGCGCGTGGCTCCGAAAGCGACCAGGCGCGCGTGCCGGAACGCGATCGATTTCGCCCGCGCGAAGAAATCCTTATCCTTGGGATTGGAGCCCGGCCAGCCGCCCTCGATGTAGTCGATCCCCAGCTCGTCGAGCTTGTGGGCGACCAGCACCTTGTCTTCGGACGACAAGCTGACGGCCTCGCCCTGCGTGCCGTCGCGCAACGTGGTGTCGAACGTGAAAATCCGCATAGATTTCAAAAAACAACTGAACGGGGACTGCCTACTCCGTCCCGAGCTGAGCTGCCTGCCGGCAAATCACCGGAGCCCGGCGGCGAGCGGACAGAGCGGGCTGACCCCACGTTTTCAAGCTACCCCGACCTCTTTCTTTTTCTTCAAGAACGGCATCATGGCGCGCAGCTTCGCGCCCACGGCTTCGATCGGCTGATTCTGCTGCGCCTCGCGCATCGCCAGAAAATTCTTGCGCCCGGACTTGTTCTCGGCCATCCAGTCCCGCGCGAACTTCCCGGACTGGATCTCGCCCAGAATCTTCTTCATCTCCGCGCGCGTCTCTGCGTTAACGATGCGCGGGCCGCGCGTGTAATCGCCGTATTCGGCCGTGTCGGAGATCGAATAGCGCATGTAGCTGAGGCCGCCCTCGTATATAAGATCGACAATCAGCTTCACTTCGTGTAGGCACTCGAAGTACGCCATTTCGGGCGCGTAGCCGGCCTGCACCAGCGTGTCGAACCCGGCGCGGATCAGCTCGCACAATCCGCCGCATAGGACGGCTTGCTCTCCGAACAGATCGGTCTCGGCTTCTTCCTTGAAGCTGGTTTCAATGATGCCGGCCTTCAGGCAACCGAGTCCGAGGCCGTAACCGAGCGCCTGCTCGCGAGCCTTGCCGGAAACATTCTGATGTACGGCCACCAGAGCCGGAACGCCCATGCCGTCCACGAACATCTCGCGCACGCGATGGCCTGGCGCTTTAGGAGCGATCATGCTGACGTCGATATCGGCGGGCGGCTGGATGAATCCGAAATGGATCGCGAAGCCGTGCGCGAACATCAGCGTCTTGCCGGCCGTCAAATGCGGCTTCAGATCTTTTTCGTACAGCTCCGGCTGGATGTGGTCCGGCACCAGGATCATCATGACGTTGGAAGCCTTCGCGGCGTCCACGTTCGCCATTACGCGCAGCCCGGCCGCCTCGGCCTTGGCCCGGCTTTTACTCGATTCCGGCAGCCCGATCACGACGCTGACGCCCGAATCCCGCAGATTCAGCGCGTGCGCGTGCCCCTGGCTTCCATAGCCGAAAATCCCGACGGTCTTGCCTTTCAAGAGCGATAGGTCGCCGTCCTGCTCGTAGTACGTCTTAACCATTCTTCAAAACTCCATGCGATGAGGATTCTGTTTCCGGATCTTTGTGCACCGGCGGAGCGAGCTTCAGCTTCTTGTTCTCGAGCGACACGGCTACCAGTCCCGAGCGCGTCACTTCGATCTCGCCATAGCTGCGCATCACGTCGATAAACTCGTCGAGCTTTTCGGGATCGCCGGTGGCTTCGAGCGCGAAGCCTTCCACCGAGGAATCCACCGCGCGCGCCCCGAAAATTTCCGCTTCCTTGAGGATCGCCGTGCGGTTCTGCATCGGCGCGCGCACGCGCACCAGCACCAGCTCGCGCCGCACCGCCGCGCCTTCGGTCAGGTCGGAGGCCTGCAGCACGTTGATCAGCTTATTCATCTGCTTGATCACCTGGGTGCGCTGGGCGGGTTCGACGTCCACCACGATGCTCATCCGCGAAAGCTCCGGATCGAGCGTGCGCGCGACCGTCAGGCTCTCGATGTTATACCCGCGCGAGCTCAGCAGCCCGGTGACGCGCATCAGCGCCCCCGGCTTGTTCTCCATCAGCAACGAAATCAACTGCAACATACAATCCTCTTCTGGCCCCTGGCGTCTGGCCCCTGGCCCCTGTTTTCCGGCCCCGGCGCCTAAACCACCTCCACCGGCTGCGGCGGCCCCAGCACCATTTCGTTCACCGCTCCGCCGGCCGGCACCATGGGATACACGTTCTCGAACGGCGACACTTTCACGTTCAGCAAATAGGGACCCGGCTCCCTCACAGCGTCTTCCAGCGCGCTACGCAGCTCGCGCGGGCTTTCGACCGTGCGGCCTTTGAAACCGTACGCCCCCGCCAGCTTTTCCGGATTCGGGAACGTATCGAGCTTGGCCTGCGACAGACGGTTGTTGTAGAACAGCTCCTGCCACTGCCGGATCATGCCGAGATATCCGTTGTTCATGACGATGATTTTGATCGGCAGCGCGTGGTTCGCCACTGTCGCGAGCTCGGGGATGGACATCTGGAATCCGCCGTCGCCGCAGATCGCGAAGACCAGTTTGTCGGGACGCGCGAACTGCGCGCCGATCGCCGACGGAAGCCCGAAGCCCATCGCTCCCAAGCCGCCCGAGTTCAGCCACAGCCGCGGATGATTGAATCCGATCAACTGCGCCGCCCACATCTGGTGCTGGCCTACATCGCTGGTCACGATGGCTTCCCCGCCCGAGAGCCGGTCGATCTCCGCCATCAGATGTTGCGGTTTGATTTCGTCGGTGGACATGGAAGCCTCCAGCGGATGCTCCTTCTGCCATTCCTTCACCTGCTGCCACCAGCCCGCGCGAGCCGCTTCGTTCCGGGATTTCATTTCACCCGCGATCGCGGCGAGTTCTTCTAAAATACGAGCCAGAACTTTTTTCACGTCGCCGACGATTGGGACATCCGGAACGCGGTTCTTGCCCACTTCCGCCGGATCGATGTCCACATGGATCACCTTGGCGTGCGGCGCGAACGCGGCGAGCCGGCCCGTCACGCGATCGTCGAAGCGCGTCCCGAGCGCGATCAGCAGATCGGTTTCCGTCATCGCCATGTTGGCCGCGTAGCTGCCGTGCATGCCCGGCATGCTGATGAAGTTCGGATGATTTTTCGCCAGGCCCCCCAGGCCCATCAGCGTGCACACGGCGGGAGCGTCGATGGTCTCCACCAGTTGGCGCAGCTCCTCGTGCGCTCCGGAGTGGATGATGCCGCCGCCCGCGTACACCAGCGGACGCCGCGCTTCCCACATCGCCTGCGCCGCCCGCCGGATCTGCCCCGCGTGGCCTTCGGTGTACACGCGATAGCCCGGCAAATGGATGGAGGCGACCGGCGTATAGTGCCACTGGCCCTGGAACGCGTCCTTGGTGATATCCACCAGCACCGGCCCCGGCCGTCCCGTCGAAGCGATATGAAACGCCTCGTGGAGGATGCGCGGCAGGTCGGCCGCGACCTTCACCAGGAAATTATGCTTGGTGCCGCTGCGCGTGATGCCGAACGTGTCGGCCTCTTGGAACGCGTCGCTGCCGATCAGCTTGCTGGTCACCTGCCCCGTGATCGCCACAATCGGAATGGAATCCATCATGGCGTCCACCAGGCCCGTCACCAAATTCGTGGCGCCCGGTCCCGACGTCGCGCAGCACACGCCCACTTTGCCCGTCGCGCGCGAATATCCCTGCGCCGCGAACGCCGCGTTCTGCTCGTGCCGCACCAGGATGTGCTTGATCGCGCCATCGTACATGGCGTCGTATAACGGCAGCGTCACGCCGCCCGGATATCCGAAGATGATCTCCACGTTTTCGCGCTGCAGGCATTCCAGAACCGTCTGCGCGCCGCTCATCAAACTTCCCGGCATAGCTTCCACTCCTGTTTCCCGATCGGATGACTTCGTTCAGCTCTCTCGGCTGGCCGTCTCCGCCCGGTTCAATCTCTCGACGGCCTCGCGCGCCCTGGCGCGCCAAAAATACAAAAGCCACTGCCGGAGGCTCTTTGTCCCCCGCCCAGTGGCCAAGATTCGTGTGTCTGAATCGGGCCGTTCAGGCGGGGCCGGTTACACCGACCCCAATAATAACGACTACCTGAAGCAGCGGAATAAGTACGGTAGAGATCGTGACGTTGGTGTGGAGGGCCTGGTTGGGTTCCATGATGTGCATCGCGCTCTCTAGTCTAGAAGGATACAGCACAGGCGCCGCAAATGCAAGTAGGCTTTGTCATTAATAATTGTTATGAAGACATGCATCCGAGTCCCTTCTCCAGCGTGCTATGATCCCCCAAGGTGCTGAGTCTAATAGACTTTATCTTTACCACGCTGTTCAATGGACTGGCCGGGATCAGCCGTGATGCAAGCCTCTGGTTTGCCCTGATCATTATAGTAACCACGGCCGCGATCACGATTAAGTCTCGCCGAAATCGGCTCTCCCTGCCCGAGATCGTGCGCCTTCCGGCGGCTGGCTTCGAGCCAGGGGCCGGACCTGAAATTGCGACCGGCTATGCGCCCGCCAAACCTCCCGATGGCGACCCTCCCGATTGCATGGTGATCATCCCCGCCCGCAACGAACAAAGAACCATTGCGCGCGCGGTCCGAAGCCTCCCGGCGGATTCGGTGATCGTCGTCGACGACGCTTCCAAGGATAAGACCGCCGACCTCGCGCGGCAGGCCGGTGCGGGAGTCGTCAGAGCTCCGAAGGTTTCGCAGGGCACGGTGGGCAAAGCGAACGCCTGCACAGAAGGAGCTCGCCTGGTCGCCTCGCGCTGGATTCTCTTCGCGGATGCCGACACCTGGTATGAGCCCGGATTTCTGGAATCGGCCATCGCCGCGGCGGAAAAGGGAAGAGTGGATTTCCTGTCCATCTATTTGCGGCCCGCATACGAGTCGCCGGGCGCGCGCATGACGGCGCCCTACGCGGTGGCGTTGTATTTCTTCGGCGTGAATCCGCGCACCGATCCCGCCGAAGCCTTCCACGGCCAGTGCATCCTGGTGCGGCGCGAGCCTTACGAATTTGTCGGCGGGCACGGCGCCGTGCGCCAGTATCTCAACGAGGACCTGAAGCTCGCGGCGCTGGCCGCGCGGCATCGCATGAAGTTCGGGGTGGCGCGCGCCGACGCTCTGGGCCAGGTGCGCATCGATCCGGAATCTTTCGAGCGCGACGCCCATCGCTTCACCATCGTGAGCCCCTGGATCGGCGTCCGGATTCTACTCGCGGCTGTGGCGTTTTCCTTGTGGGGGCCGGCGTTCATGTGGCTGATCGCGGACGGGCATCGCATCCTCGCGATTGCCATGGCGATTTGGCCGGCCCTCGTATTGAGCCACTGGTACGGCTGGAAACTGGCCCTGCTCGCGCCGTTGGGAATCTACGCGCTGATTCCCAAGCTGGTGAATGGAACGCTGGGCGCGCTCGCGGCCCGCCGCGTGGAATGGAAGGGTCGTGTAATCTAAGTGCGCCGTTCGGGGTAACGAATGCCTGTCTTTACGTCACATTCCCACTGGGTCATCCCGAGCGAAGTCGAGAGACCTGCTTTCGCGTTTTTCCGGAAGCCCTCGGTCGTGTAGTCTAGGGAGATAAATCGGAAAAAGGGGACAGACTACTCTGTCCCCTTACGCAAATTTCCGACTTTATGGGCAAGCGCGAGGGTGGACAGAGCGGTCTGTCCCCTTTTTCGGAGAGAGAATCGGGATGCTCGTCCCGAGCCACATTATCGAATACGCCTATGCCGGACACCATACTAGAACGCATCGCCTCCATCGCCATCCTCGACGACGATTCCGATTTCCGCACCTACCTGGAGGACTTCCTCAAGGACGAAGGCGCCTACACCGCGCGCGCTTTCGGCACCGCCCGCGAGCTTTTCGACGCCTGCGAGGAGAGCCTCCCCGACATCGTCCTGCTCGACATGAAAATGGGCGACGCCAGCGGCGACAAAATCCTCGAGCAGCTCATTTCGCGCTGGCCCGGGCTGTGCGTCATCATCATCACCGGCTATCCTTCGCTCGAAGACATGCGCACCACCTTCAAGCTGAAGGTGTTCGATTATCTCGCCAAGCCGTTTTCCCTGGCGCAACTGCGGATGGTGCTGAAGAACGCCGTCCAGACCTTCGGGCTCGGCAAGTCTCCGCAGGACCGCCTGCGGGAGCGCCTGGGCCACTCCATCAAAATGCTGCGCGTGGAGCGCGACTGGTCCTTGAAGGATCTCGCGACGCAGACCAAGCTGAGCGTGTCCCAAATCAGCGCCATCGAGCGCGGGACGAATCTTCCCAGCATCGAAAGCCTGCTCGCGATCTCGAAAGCGTTCGAGAAAAAGCCGTCGGAGATTTTGCAGGGGATCGACTTCTGAGGTTGGCTTGTGCTCTATACGATTGTGATGGAGTTCGTTGGCGGCACCTACATCTCACAGATTACTGGCCGATCCGTAACGGTTGCCTTGCGGAACTGGGTTCGGAAATTGGACTACGCCACCGTACACGGTCTTGGCAAGAAGGGCAAGACACAGCTCGTCTCAGAGATCGAAGAGTGCATCGTCGAAGGTCCCTCGCCGCTCGCAGGCTTGAAAAATGCGTGGTGCACGTGCGCTTTGATTTCCAACCGGCTGGCTCTGATCTATATAGTCGCTACAGTGTTACCAATCAAGCGTAGACCCATTCGTTAAGCCCTCCGGTCCAGGATTCCCTTAACGTCCCTCGCTCCGTGCAGAATTGCAACGACCCGCAATGGCATCGTCTGCGGCTGATACACGATCAGGTAGGAGTAAACGGGGAAGAATCGCACGTCCACCGCGGTCAGATCGCGACGCCAGTGTCCGGCAAACGGCGCCTCCGCTAGGACGGCTATTTTGGATCGAATTACGGCCTCCACGCGATCCGCCGCGTCCGCGGAGCTTTCTTTTCGAATGTACCGCCAGATCTGGACCAGGTCGCTTGCCGCGGCGGGCGCAAGGACGTACCGGCTCACTCCGGTTCGGCCTTCAATCGGGCCAGATATGCGCCAAGCTGGTCCTCGGGAATGCCTTCACCGCGATCGATCTCGGCAATCCCCTGACGAATTCGGGCATCGATCGCTTCGCGGTTGGCGAGCAGCCATTCGTTCTGCGAACGCAGCATCTCCAGGGCGGAGCCCACAGCCTCCTCGGCATTTTGAAAGGCGCCAGTCTTAATAATTTCGCGAACCAGCTCCTCCTGCTCCGGCCTTAGTGTGATAGTCATAGCTGCTCTGCTGTTATTGTCTTACTCGCGGGCGAGATCCACAACCAGATCTTGGGGACGGACGCGGATCGTCCCGCGACGTACACGAACCCTGGCCCCTGGCCCCTGACATCTGTCCCCTGCCCTTACGTTTGTGCGGTCACACCTCCTCGCGCAACTCTTTTCAACGCTCTTTCAACGACTTCTCCCTTCGCGCTGCCGGAATCCTTTCCTCCATCGTGTATCGTGAAGCCGAAGGAGTTCGATGCGCTCTCTTATCGGAGGGCTGAACCGGCCAGGAACGGTTTTCTAGATAAACTGCGAGGGCCTGCGTGCGATGAGAGCTTGCCGGTGCTTTAACCGGCCCCAAGCCGCTGCGGGTTAAAACGGACAGCGCGCCGTGCGCGATAAAAGACGGACTCTCCGCCGAGAGAGTAAAAAACGGCAGGGGGCGCCTCCAATATAAGTGTGTCCGAAATGCGTCTGTACTGAAATGCGCCAGTGACGTGGCGCGGGCCGCCAGGCCCGCAGCGTCGGCAGTCGCGCCGACGTTTCCCTGACGGTTTCCCCGCCGCCGGTTCGTTGCTGACCCGCGCTATACGCTCAGGACCGGGCACGGCGACAGCCGGATCAATCCGTATGCGTGAGTACGCAGACGCCCAAGTGTTTCGTGAATCGCTCCGCGTCCGATGACCAGCAGGTCCGCGCCGTGGCGCTCGGCTTCCTCGGCCACCGAATCGGCCACCGGACCGACGGCCACGCAGAACGGCCCTTCAATCTTGATGGACGCTTGCAATTCCTGCATCCGTTGCTTGGCGTTCTCGCGCAGCTGTTCCTCGAACTCGATGTCCATCTGCCGCTCCGGCCACGCCTCGACACCGGGGACGACGTTCACCAGCCGCACACTTGCTCCCAAATCCTCGCCGAGGGAGGCGGCGAACCGCATGACGCGCGCGCTTTCCCCAGTTCTTTCCAATGTCCCATCCACCGCGCACAGAATCTTTTTCAGCGCCAGATGCTGCCGGTCCGGCGCCGCGCCGGTATGCGCCGTCGTCCACACCGGGCATTTCGCGTCGTGCAGGACCTTGGCGGTCACCGACCCCAGCAACAGCTGGCGGAAAGGCCCATAGCCGTGGCTTGGCATCATCACCAGGTCCACGCCGTTGGCATGCGCCCATCCGGTGATCTCCGCGGCCGGCTCGCCCAACATCGCGATTCGGTTCACCTGCAGGCCTTGGAAACAACCGGTGTAGGTGGCGTCCAACGTCGACTTCAGCTCCTGCAGAAGCTCCTGCGGATCGATCAACGGCGCTTCCATCACGGCCGGATAGTAAGGATACGCGACGCTGATTAAAGTAACCTTGGCCCGGTTGCGGCGAGCCATGTCGTTGACGAAAGGTACCGCCGCCTCGCAACGCGTGGAGAAATCCACCGGGAACAGAATGTGTGTGAAGCTCGGCATACTCAAGCCTCCTTGGCCTTCTCATTGCAATCCGTCTTCCAGGCTGAATTTGAAGCACTTTGACGCAAGAACGGCGCTCATCTGCGGTATTGGCCCCCGCGAGCGGCGCGCTGCCTGCGTCAAATGCCCCACGGAGGGAGCGGATGAGTAAACGTGGACAAATACGTGGTCAGACGCTGAGCACCGGACACGGCGAGCGCTGGATGATGGCGTAGGCGTGCGTTCGCAAGCGTCCCAGGGGGGCGCCGATCTGGCCGCGGCCGATGATCAATTTGTTTCGTTTGGCCGTGAGCGGATGTCTTCTTAGAAGAATCTTCCTAGACCCGACAGGCCGACGCTCGGATCCCAATCCTTCATGCTCTCGAACGCCGGGGCCCCCAAAGTCGCTCCCCATCGACTCCGCGCCAACGCGGCTTTCTACTTATCCGGCTGCGGATTATTCGTGGGACGAATATTCGGCGGCGGAATCGCGTTTCCAAGATTCATCGACCCCCCGCCTTCGCTCACATAATTGATATTCCAGGATGGAATCTCGACCACCACGTCGCCCGTCACCACGGCCTGGCAACCCAGGCGCGAATGCAGCGTCAAACCGGGGGCCATGTCCAGGCGATCCAGCTCGTCCTCTTCGGGCGGAGAGAGAGCGTCGTCGGTTCCGCCCTGCACGATGACATGGCAGGTGGTGCAGGCGCACTTCCCGCCGCAGGCGTGCTCCAGCTGAATGCCGAAATGCATGGCGACGTCGAGGACCGACTCCGGCTTGCCATGGTTGTCGTAAGGCAGTTTGCCGGACTCGAATTCGACCGTGCGGTCGACGTTCGCGAAGGTTACTTTCGGCACACCTTCATTGTAGCGGGTCGGTGTTACGGCCTCCGCGCGCACACAGAACCGCGCGTGTCAACGAGCGGGCGCATGCTGCGTGACCAGTTATCCTACGCTCCGCGCTTGCGGACCTCGATATTCAGCCGCTTGATCTTCTGATTCAGCGTCGAAAGCGGGATGTGCAGAGCTTCGGCCGCGGCGGTCTGGCTCCCGTCGGAGGTTTCCAATTGCTCCAGGATCTGGCGGCGCTCGAAATCGGCGACGATCTCGAAAAGCGACGCGTCGGCGGGCAGGTGGCCGCTGGGATCGCGGCGGATGCGCAGCCCGCGGGCTTCGAGCAGATGCTCCGGCAGCACCGAGGCCGGCACCGGCGGCTGAATGGCCAGCACTACGGCGCGCTCGACGACATTTTCAAGCTCGCGCACGTTGCCCGGCCACACGTGATCCATCAGGATCTGCATCGCGTCGGGCTCGAACGTCAGCCGCGAGCGCCCGTGATCGTCGAGCAGCTTCTCGTTTTCCCGGCAATACTTGGTGAAGAAATGGTCGACCAGCGCGGGGATATCCTCCTTGCGCTCGCGCAGCGGCGGCAGCGCCAGGTTGATCACGTTCAGGCGATAGTAGAGATCCTCGCGGAACTTGCCGTCCTCCACCAGTTTCTTGATATCGGCGTTGGTCGCCGCCACGATGCGCACGTCCACCTTCACGGTTTCTGTCGAGCCGAGCGGCATGAACTCGCGCTCCTGGATCACGCGCAGCAGCTTGGTTTGCGTTTCGAGTGAAATCGTGCCGACCTCGTCGAAGAAAATGGTCCCGCGGTCGGCCGTCTCGAAATACCCTTTACGCGAGGCGACCGCACCCGTGAAAGCCCCTTTCACGTGCCCGAACAGCGCGCTTTCGAGCAGATCGGGCGGCACAGAGCCGGAGTGCACCGGGACGAAGGGATGGTCCGCGCGCGCCGAATGCGCGTGGATCGCGTTGGCGATCAGCTCCTTGCCGGTGCCGGTCTCGCCGGTGATCAGAATGGTGGCGCGGCTGGCGGAAACCTGGGCCACCAGGTCCAGGATCTTGAGCATCCGGTCGCTCTTGCCGACGATGTTCGGGAAAGTGGAGCGCTGCCGCAGCGCGCGCTTGAGCTGGATGTTTTCGCGCTCCAGTTGGCGCTTCGAGATCATGCGGTCGATCTCGATGAGCAACTTTTCGTTGTCCCACGGTTTCGAAAAGTAATCGCTCGCACCGCGCTTCAGCGCCGCGACGGCCGTCTCGACCGATCCATAGGCGGTGATCAGGAAAATGGGCGTTTCGCGATCCCGGGCGCGCACTTCGTCGAGGACTTCCAGGCCGCTTTTGTCCGGCATCATCAGGTCGAGCAGAACCAGGTCGTAGTTGGCCGCTTCCAATCGCTTCAATCCCTCGGCGGCGTTGGCGGCGAGCGCGACGCGATAGCCTTCGGACGAGAGCAGCGTTTCGAGACTTTCGCGAATGTCGGGTTCGTCGTCCACCACCAGGATGGATCCGCGCGAGACTTCCTCGGAGATTACGTCCGGCGGCAGATCGGGAAGCGTGCTGGGCATTACTGCCTATACATTACTGAATCAGAGGATCGACCCGCGCGACGGCTCCGCTCGGGGTCGAAGCCTGCACGGGCGTCGAGGAAACTGCGTTCGAGGAAAACGCGTGCACCGGCGCCTGACGCGGCTCCGGCGGCTTCGGAGAAATCGTCGCGGGAGAACCGGGAGAAGCCGCCCGCCGCACCAGCTCCGGGCCAGCGAGTTCCGGGAAAGTCACGTGAAAACGCGTGCCGATGCCCACTTCGCTCTCCACTTCGATCGCGCCGCTGTGTTCCTTGACGATGCCGTAGGTGACGGAAAGTCCCAGGCCGGTGCCGCGCCTGGCCGCCTTGGTGGTGAAGAACGGATCGAACACGCGGGCCAGGTGCTCCGGCGCGATGCCCGATCCTGTATCGGCCACCGTGACCCGCACGAAGCCGTCCTGGGCGCCCGTTTTCACCGCCAGCACGCCGCCGCTTTCCATGGCGTCGCGGGCGTTCAGGAACAGATTCAGAAACACCTGCTGGAGCTTGCCGGGATTTCCCCGGACGCGCGGAAGAGCGTCGTCGAGCGCCAGCTTCACTTCGATGGACGCCTTGGCCAGCTGGTGCTCGATCAGCGTCAGCGTCTCCGTCAGCACCTTGTTGAGTTCCACGCCGGCGAAATCGGTGGTCGACGTGCGCGAAAAATTCAGCAGCGAATTGACGATCTCGCTCGCGCGGAAGGTTTGCTTGGCGATTTTTTCGAGCAGCGGGGCTTTCTCCGAGTCCCCGGCGATCTGCTTGGCGAGCATTTGGGCGTAGGTCGAAATGACGGCCAGCGGCGTGTTGACTTCGTGCGCCACGCCCGCCGCCAGCAATCCGATGGAGCTGAGCTTGTCGGTTTGGATCAGGCGGCGCTCCATCTCGGCCCGGTCCGTGACGTCGTCGAAAATAATCAGCCGCCCGATGTGCGAGCCTTCCTTCGAAATCAGGGGCGCGATCGCGATATTGACGGCGATGGTAGCACCGGTCTCGCGCGGTTCGTCCGCCTGAGCGCCGCCGCGTCCCGCCGCCCGCATCGCGAACTTATATATGTTGCGAATCCCGCCCCCCGAGCCGTCGCGCCCGAGCTCCGCGCACAGGTCCGCATCCAGAAGGTCCTGAAGATTCTGCCCCACCGCCTCGGCTCGCCCGGTGCCGGTGAGTCTTTCCATCTGCGGGTTCCAGCTCTCCACCCTTCCGTCCAGATCGGCGGCCACGATGCCCACGTGAATGGATTCCACGATGTTTTCCGAAAATTCCTTGAGGCGCTCGTATTCCTCCACCTTGCGTTCGAGCGACTGGTACAGCGTGGCGTTATCGATGGCGATGCCCACGTAGCTCGAAAGCGTGATCAGCAATTGGACGTCGTCGCTCGACAGGAAATCGCCCGTGTCGGTGCGGCTCACCCCCAGATAGGCGATCGTGCGGCCGCGCGCCGTGCAAGGCAGGTAGTAGGTCAAATCCAATTCGGCGATGGTGCGGCGCACGGAGACCGGCCAATCGTGCGACACCACGTCCAGCAAGTTGCGCGTGCGCTCGAAAAACAGGTACGGCTTGGCCGGATGGGAATCCAGGAAGCTCAGGTCCAGCCCGTAGGGGACGTGGGCGGTCAGCTTGCCCTGACGGTTGCTCGCGAGCTCCAACTTGAATTCGCCATCCTGCTCGTCGTGAATAAAAAACGCCACGTGGCGGATGCCGAGCGTGCGCACCAGCCGGTCGGCGACCGTTTCGAGCATCTCGCCGAGATCGGTCGGCGAGCCCAGCTCGCGCGCGAACTCGATCAGCGTGCGCCGGTAGTCGTAGCGGTCTTTATAGAAGTAGTAGCGGTCCAACTGCTCCTGAATCCAGTTGCGGATGGGCTGAAACACGAAGGCGGCGATCAGGATCAGCGCGATCATCGCCGCGCCGTTCAGCTCTCCGGCGCGCGTCACGGAAAAAATCAAGCCGTAGAAAACGCCCACGACGCACAGCGTGGCCAGCGTATATACGTAGCCTTCCTGGAAGATGATTTCGACGTCCATCAGCCGGTAGCGTAGAATCGCGTAGGCCCACGTCAGCGGGATGAACGGCAGCGAGAGCACCGCCAGGTTCATCGCGTGCGTCGGGACGACTCCAGCGATAAAGGGAACCACGTAAAACAGCGTGAACGGGAGCATCCCGATCACCGCGCCGTTGCGCAGCCAAACAAGTTGCCGCCGCACGATGGGATCGTCGGCATGCCTCAATTGCACGCTCAGCACGGCGCCCCCGGTCAGGTACATTACGCTCAGGAATCCCAGCCACACGCGATCCAGCAGCCAGCGCGTTTCGAGCAGCGTCGCCGCGCTCGCCAGCCACCCGTAGACGAAGCTCAAATGGATCAACAGTAAGGCCAGCCCCGGGATGTACAGCAACGCGGCCATGCCGCGGCGGCGAATCCATTTTTGAGGCTCCGGAAAAATGCAGCAGAAATGCAGGAATAGCGTAGGAGCCAAGAACCCCGCCACCAGATTCCCCAGATAGACGGCTTTATCGAAATTGTTCAGCTTGCCGGAGTAGTGGAAGGTCGAAAGGACGAAGCTCGCCAGGCACAGCAGGAAGAAGTGCAGCGACCGCGGGGCGCTGCCGCGCCGGAAATACACGAACAGGCCGATGGCCAGATACACGGCTCCCACCGCGTACTGATAGTAGATCGTGGAATCGCGCTCGGCCTCGGCGACGATCACGTTGAAGGTGACGTCCACGCCGTTGCGCATCACCTTGTATTCGGTTTTCTTCCACGCTCCCAGCCGCGCCAGGATCGCCGTCACATCCAGGGCCTGCTGGACGGGCACGCCGGCGATGGAGATCAGCTCGTCGCCCTTGTGGATGCCGGCCTTTTCGCCGGGGCTTTCCGGGACCACGTAAACCGCCGCGATCGACGAATTCTGTCCCGCGCCGTGTCCCAGATCGAGCCACGTGATGCCGTCGTCGGGCAGATGAAACCGGCTCTGCTGCTGGAAATTGATGGCGGCCGCGACCACCGCCGCCACCGTCACAATCACCAGCAACGCACCCGCGAGCTGTTGCTTCAGTTCCTTCATCGCTCCGACTCAATACACTAATCCGCCATATTTACTGCACGTTTATGACCAATGGAAATGTCAGTTTTCCTATTGAAATTATTGCACTTTTTCTCTCCCGATGCCGCCGGATATTAATTATGGGAGTCGGGATTCCACGGATGGGAGCAATCTTGCCCGCTCCGTTCTCCAGACACGCCGTTTGTCAATCCGGTCGCGACACGAATCGCCGGTCTTGGATCAGCCCGTGGAGAGCCGCACTTCGAGGGGCGGCCGGATCAGTCGTCCAAGTGCTTTGGGTCTATTTCTGCAACGCGGCTTGCCAGTTCAGCACCACCGTGATGGGGGTCTGCGTGGTTTGCTGCACGGGTGGCACTGCGGCGAGGAACCGCTTGCCGTCGGCGGTGACATCCCAATCGCCCACATTTGGCGGTAGCACGAATAGCTGCTTGGGAACTCCCGCTTGAAACGCCGCCCCGGTTGCGGTCACGTCCACGGCCATCGGCGATCCGTTGGGAGCGCGGAAGATCAGCTCCTTGCCGTCCGCACGCCACTTCGCCAGCGTTCCGCCGTCCTTCGATACCTGCCACTTGCCTTCCCCGAGCGAAGGCGCTCCGGTCGATCCCGAAGCTCCCGAGGCTCCTGAAGCCAGGAAAGGCCGGACGTACACTTCGAGCCGGCCGGATTCGTTCGAGGTGTAGGCGATCCAGCGCATATCGGGAGAGCAGCTCCCCTCGCGTTCGGTGAACTTGCTCCCGAGTAAAAGAACCGGCTTGCGATCCCCTTCCAGCGGAAGCACCCATAGGTCGTCCACCGTTTGGGGAACATTGAACGTGTGATACAGCAAAAGGCGCCCGTCGTGCGACCAACTGTCGGGCTGCTTCTGCTCCCCCGGTTTCTTTTCCAGCTCCTTCTCATCGCCCGCGCCGCTCGAAGCCTTTTCGTAAAGAGTCTCCCAGTTGTTCCCGGAGAAAGCGATGCGGCTCCCGTCCGGGGACCCGACTGGAAACGAGCCGAAGCTTTGATGAAACGTGAGCCGCGTGCGGACGCCACGGGCGAAGTCGAGCGTCCAGATATCTCCGTTCACATTGGCGGGAGCATCGCGGACCGCTGCCCGCGTTCCGTCCGCGGAGAGGGCGATGCCCTGGTCGGGCCTGAGATCGCCGAACGTCCCCTGCGTTTTCCCCTGCCGGTCGAACCACGTGAGCTGGAAGCCCGCCGATTGGGCGCCGGTACGATACGCCAGAGCGCCGCTGGGAGAGACGGAAAAAAATCCGTGAAACCCGGAGATCCCCAACTGTTCGGCGACCGCGACAGGCTCGCCGGTGAGTTGCAGCCGTCCGTTGTCGAAGGGCTGGGCCATCAACGTGGTATCGCGCATGAAGAACAGGCGGCCATTCGCGGGATTTTGCGAAGGCGTGTAGCCCGCGCTGAGCCGGGATGCGAGCAACCGCTCGTGCTTCTGTTGCCCGAGCTTCGCATCCAGCGATCCCACGTAGATGCCATTGACCTCCGGGCTTCCCCCGATCAAATAGAGGAAGTGCCGGCCGTCCGGAAGGAATATAGGACTACTGTGATAAGTTTCTCCGCGCTGGCGATCGACGGCGGTGACATCGGTGGGCACGCCCCCCGACGCCGGCACTCGCCGCAGAGGACCTTGCGCGGAGGCGCCGAAAATGATGACTCCGTCCCGGTTCCAGGAGCCGATCCCGATTCCGGCCGCCTCGCACAACGTCTGCGGAGGCCCGCCGGACACGTCGATCTTCGTGAGCCGGCCTCCTCCTCCGAAACCGAGGAAGCGGCTGTCCGGCGACCAGAAGAGAGCCAGTGCGTTTTCCGTGCCGGCCAGATGCCGGGTCTCGAGCGCCTCCAGGTCGCGAATCCATATGCCCGGCTGCCGCCCGCGGGTAGTGAACGCGAGCTTGCGTCCATCGGGCGAAAATGCCATCCACAGGCCGTAATCCTCCTTTTCGGGCAGCAGGATCTGGAAGCGCGTCGAATTCACTCGCACCGGGGGCTTGGGCCATAGCGCCCAGGCTGTCGCCGCCGCGATCACGGCCAATGCGGCCGCAACGCCCTGCCACAACCGCTGCCTTCTTGCCGGCGCGGGAGCGGGCGCGGGCGTGGGAGCTTCGGTGGAGATCCACTCCAGCGCGGCCTTCAAATCCCGCGCCGATTGCCAGCGATTCTCCGGATCTTTTTCGAGACACCGCTTCAACACGCGATCGAGCGCGGCGGGCGCAAGATCGGCAACCGACGGCGCCGGGCGCTCCAGAATCGCCGCAATGACGCTGGCCTGCGACTTGCCGCCGAAGACGCGCTTGCCGGTGAGCATCTCATACAGCACCAGGCCAAACGAAAAAATGTCGCTGCGCGGGCCGGCTTCCTCGCCGTTGACCTGCTCGGGCGACATGTATACCAACGTGCCCAGAATTTCGCCCTTGCTGGTGAGCGCCATGGTCATGGTGGTTTCGCCGGCTTTCACCGCCGGCCCCATCTTAGCCAGTCCGAAATCCAGCAACTTCACGCCTGCCTTGGTTACCAGGATGTTGGCCGGCTTCAGATCGCGATGCGTGATATTTTTCTTGTGCGCGGCGTCGAGCGCATCGCAAATCTGCGCCGCGTACTTCAACGTTTGATCGAGCGGAAGCGGTCCCTTAAGAGGAGTCCCTTCGATGTACTCCATGACCAGGTAGTTTGGCCCTACGTCGTAAAGCGTGCAAATATTGGGATGATTGAGCGCGGCAATGGAACGCGCTTCGTGAACGAAGCGCTCCGAAAACTCCGCGTTCGAAACCTTGATCGCGACGTTGCGATTCAAACGCGGATCGCGGGCGCGATACACCTCGCCCATGCCACCCGCGCCGATGGGCGCAAGGATCTCATAGGGACCGAGTTTGTCGCCGGCAGAGAGAGGCATAAGAATCGATGTTAAGTATATCCGATCGAGAAGTTGATTACGCCTGGATGACGGCACTGGATGACGGCGCATCCGGACATTGTCCATCGCCCGGCAAGCCCGACTACTTCGCCGCGTTCGGTCCGGCGTTCGGCCCGGCGTTCGGTCCGGCGTTCAGCGATGTCACGATCTTTTCGACGCTCTCGGGCAGCTTTCCGCGGTTCGACAAGAACTGGCTGACCTGCCACAACTGCTCCTCGGTGAGCGCGCCGCGATAGCCGGGCATGCCGGTCAGCCGGACGCCGTTGGCCACCACCCAATAGTTCTGCCCCACCGGATCGCTGCCCATCACCTTGCGCTCGAAAAATTGCGGCGGATCGGGAAACATGCCCTTCGATATAACGCTCGGCGGCGCTCCCGGTAGGCCGTGGCATTCGACGCACTGCTCGCGATAGATCTTCGCGCCGGCGGCCAGATTCTCCTCGCTCGCGGGGAAGCCCGCCTGCGTGGGAGCCTCGCGCGCGATTTTCGCCTCGATGGCCGCCCCGGCGAGCAGCTGTTCCAGCGGGATCACGGGACCGTTGACCGCTACCGGCACATAGCCGAAACGCAAATAAAGGAACACGGCGGCTGGTAAAACGATCCAGCCGATCAGCATGCCGAGGAAAAATTGCTTCACACGTCTATTCTAACGGGCTCCGACTACGCGACCCGGATCACGATCCGCCCGCGCACGCCGCCGGCTAGGATCCTTTCGCCGAGCTCGGCGACGCGATCGAGAGGCTGCTCCTCGATCATTCTGTCGAGCAGGGGAAGCGGCAAATCGCTCGCCAGGCGGCGCCACACTTCGAGGCGCTCTTCGCGGGTCACCACAACCGAGTTGACGCCGAGCAGGTTCACGCCGCGCAGGATGAATGGGAACACCGTGAGATTCAGCGCCGGGCCTCCGGCGACGCCGCAGGCAGCGACGCTCGCTCCGGCTTTCAGAGAGCGAACGATCGAAGATAGCGTTTCGCCGCCCACCGTATCCACGGCCCCAGCCCAGCGTTCCGCCTCCATGGGACGCTTGGAAGGAGCGGCCAACACGCTGCGCTCGATAATTTCGGCGGCGCCGAGGGACCGCAAATAGTCTCCCAGCTCGGCGCGGCCCGTCGAGGCGAACACGCGGTAGCCGAGCTTGGCGAGAATCGCGACGGCTACGCTGCCGACGCCCCCGGCCGCACCGGTTACGACGACATCGCCAGATGAAGGTAAGATGCCGTGCCGCTCCATAGCCAGGACGCATTGCATGGCCGTGAATCCCGCGGTGCCGATGCCCATGGCCTGGCGCGCCGTCATCCCCTCCGGAAGTTTCACCAGGTGGCGCGAGTCGATGCGGGCGTATTCGGCATAGCCGCCCCAAATCGTCTCCGACAATCCGCAGCCGGTGACGACCACCGAATCGCCCACATGCCAGGCGGCCGAGCTGGATTCTTCGACGACACCCGCCAGGTCGATGCCTGGCACCATGGGATACTTGCGGATCACCCCAGGCTTGCCGGTCACCGCGAGACCGTCCTTATAATTCAAACTGGAGTACAGGACGCGGATCAGCACCTCGCCGGGAGGCAGCGAAGAAGGCTCGATTTCACGGAACGAAATGTCCGTTTTTCCGTCTTCCTGAGTTGCGAGCAGAGCCTTGAACGTGGGCTTGTTGAGCATGAAGGCCTGTTTCTCAAGGATATTGGATTTTTGGACGATAGTCGGGGAGACGGCGTAGGAACGGAGGGGCCGAAAACATGACCTGTCCAGGATGCGGCGCGGCGATGCGCGTGGAGCCGGGCAAAGACTATCTAATTTGCGATTACTGCGGCTACATGCATTTCCCGGACGCCGATCCGGACGGGGTTCGCATCCTGGGCGACCCGACCGAATGGCTGTGCCCGCGCTGCAATCTTGCTCTGCTACAGGCGTCCATCGCCGGCGCGCAGGTGGTCAGTTGCAACCAGTGTCACGGGATGCTGATCGATATGGAGGAGTTCCTGGCGGTGGTCGAAGAACTGCGGTCGCGTCACGAACATTCCGAATACGCCGGCCAGCAGCCGGATTGGCACGATCTGGACCGGCACACAACTTGCCCGAAATGCCGCCAGCAGATGGACACGCATCCCTACGGTGGACCGGGCAACGTGATCATCGATACGTGCGAGAACTGCTCGCTCAACTGGCTGGATTACGGCGAGTTACAGCGGATCGTTCGCGCGCCGGACAGCCATTACGCCATCGCACTCGACGAAGACGAGCGGGATAAGATGAAGCGGGACAAGTCATAGGCGGACCAAGAGGAGCAGCCGCCCGCTCCGGCTTATTGCGTCTTCGGCAGATCGAGCACGGGGTTCGCCCCAAAGAAGTTGAAGGGACGGATCTGGAACTCGTGCCACATCGTAGGCATCACCGGCCAATCCTCCACGCGCGGCATGTGGTGGAAGCCAAGCGTGTACCAACCGACCAGATCGGTATTTTCGATAGGCCGGTTGGCCTTCGTCCAGACCGCTAGCCCATCGGTTGCCTTGCTGCTGGTTGGATAAACGCCGGCTGCATAGCGTTGCGTGGGATCGTTCGGCGTCACCCAAAATTGGTGCTCGGAAAATCCGCCGAGCTTCTGCGGAAGGTCGTCGGGCGACAGCAAGGATTTAGCGGTGGCTCCCGGCATAATCTCGTACCCGGTCGGGTAACCAAGCGGCCCCTTGACATTGGGGTTGATGAACAGCCACATGCTGGGCGTTTCGAGATGAATGTCCATGATCGCGTCCTTCTCGCGTGCGGCGATCATGTGCTTTACGGCCCAGATACTCTTCCGCATCGGATCGGAAGGAAGCAACTGCTGAACCATACGGTCCGCCATGAAGCTATTGCCTGGACCATCCACATCCATATCCAGCCGGTAAGAAAAGTAATGATCGTGATTCACCCCTATGGTGTTTTCCGCCACGAACTGGCCGTATTCTATCGGCATGTTCGTGCCGGATTGATCCACCGCGTGCCCCGCCGCGTTTTTCTGCGCGCTGGCCTTGGTCTCAATCACTCCGGTGGCGCCCACGGCCACATCGATCGCGCCGTCCTGCTGAAAGCGCCAGTCCATCAGATAGTCATAGTTTCCGACCACGGCCGCCGACCGGAGCACCAATTCACGGGCGGGCCTTCCGTAGACAGTGTTGCCCTCGAAGTGACGCCACGCGGGGTCGCTTCCAGTGCGTTCAAACAAACAGACCACTTGCGGCGAAATCTTCGGCGCCCCATGCTCGCCGGCGGAGAGTCCGTCAAAGTAAGCAGCGTTAGCCGGACAATCTAAGCCAGGGCGCAAAGGCTTCAATAAGCCGATCCCGCTGTAAAATTCGCCGGCGTCGATGAAGACCCGGTTATTCCAGCCGTTGGATGGATCCATGTAGGGGACATACAGTTCGGACATGGAACCTTGGTACATCACCGACCGCGTGCGCCCGCCATCTTCGAATCCAACCAGGTTCAGCACGGGGCCGACACGCTGGTCGATGCGGAAGCGGAAGCGCCAGTTCTGCCACGAAACTTCACCATGTTGGATGTGAAAGCTGGCGCCCATGGGTTGCGAGATGGCGATGGGCGTTGTGCCGGGGCGCGCGTTTTCGGGAATCTCCTCATAATTCACTGCACCGTTGGCAACGGGAACCACTTCCGTGTCCACAACCTTCAAAATCTTCTTGGCCACCATGTCTATCTGCAGGGTGAAGCCCTCAATGGACCGGCCCCAACTGTGGTAGGAGCCATGCTGCTCGGAACAACTGCCAAAGCCGATCCGCTGGGCATCCTGCTCCGGTACTGCCGCGTACGACAAGGGGAGCGCAATACACTGCACAGAATTCAGGTCCGCCAAACCGCGCTTCTTTAGAGCTTCGACGACGCGCGGGTCTTTCTTGATCATTTCATCGGCGCCAAATATCTCACTCGATAAGAAGGGCGCTTGGACCTGCTTCGCTTCACGCCACGAAATGAGTTTGCGGCCAGCCAGATCGACGCGCGCCTCAAAGGTCTTCTCCTTTTGCAACATCACCACATCCGCTTCGCGCGGAATCGCCGCGCCCGGCTTCCAGGCCAGGACCACATCCTTGGCCGGCTCGTGCAAGAGCACGCTGGCAAAAAAGCTATCCGGCTCAGCGTGGCCCGCCTGTTGGAGTACGTCATACGCGGCCCAGTATTCGGCCGTGGTCAAGCCGTCCAGCGGATGGAGAGGCGGGGTGTTTTGGGCCACCGCGGCAGTGGCGGCAAGGCTCAGGCACAGGAACGAAGCGCGTAATGCTGGTCTCCGATTTCGGTACATGGTGTTTCTCCTCGGAACGTCAGCTGGTGGTTTCTTAGGATAGCACCGGGAATTTCGGATGGGGAGCAAAGCGGGTCCGCAAAGCGGGTCCGGAATACGGACCGGGGTGCTGAGCTCGAAGATTCGACCGCCCATCATAACGCGATTGCGATCGACGAAGACGAAGAAGACGAACGGGATAAGATGAAGCGGGACAACTCGAGTTGGACCATGGTGGCCGACTATGGTACAACTGGGTCATGCACGAGATCGCCATCTCGAAATTTAAAGCCACGTGTCTGGGTGTGATCGAGGAAGTCCGCAAGACGCGGACGCCCGTCCGAGTCACCCGCTTCGGTCGTCCCGTCGCGGAGATCGTTCCGGTGAGCGCTTCGCCGAAAGCGTCCTGGCTTGGTTCGATGCGGGACCAAATGAAGACCACCGGCGACATCGTAGCTCCGATCCACGCCTTCGGGCGATGGACGGGCCGCTCCCGCTAAAGCTCCCCGGATGAAGTTGCTTCTCGATACCCACACTTGGATTTGGGCGATCGAGACCCCACAGAAGTTGGGCCGCGCGGTCCGCCGTCAGCTCGAGCGGCCAGCGAACCAGTTGTACCTCTCGCCCATTTCCATTTGGGAGACCCACATGCTCGTTCAGCGCAAGCGTGTGCGTTTGAAGCGAGCATTTACAGATTGGCTTGACGACGCACTCAGGAACACGCCTCTGCGAGAAGCGCCTTTCAACTTCGCGGTGGCTGAGGAGGCATCCCGCATTCAACTCCCGCAAAGGGATCCCGGCGACCTTTTCCTAGCGGCTACGGCTGTGGTGTTCGATTTTACGCTGGTTACGGCCGATTCGCAGCTTCTGGATTACAAGGGGTTGAAAACCCTGGCGAATCGGTAACTGGCTCAGCTTTTTTGCTCGCTCGATCGCTTCGCGGCTCCGCGCGCCGCCTCTACCGCACGACCCCCACCATTGGGCTGCTCGCCGACGCGTAAAGTTTCTTCGGCATCCTTCCCGCCAAAAACGCGTGGCGACCGGCCTCGACGGCGAGTTTCATCGCTCGCGCCATCCGCTCGGGATCCTCAGCTTCGGCGATGGCGGTGTTCATCAGCACGCCCTCGTAGCCCAATTCCATGGCCAGGGCGGCATCGGACGCAGTGCCAACCCCGGCATCGACGATCAGCGGGACCTCCGTAATCATCTCCCTTAGAATCTTTAAGTTAGTAATGTTCTGGATACCCAGGCCGCTGCCGATGGGTGCGCCTAGCGGCATCACAGCGGACGCCCCCGCGTCAATGAGCCGGCGGGCGTTCACCAGGTCGTCGTTGGTGTAGGGAAGCACCACGAACCCTTCCTTTACCAGGATGCGCGTGGCTTCGACTAACCCCTGATTGTCCGGAAACAAGGTCTTCTGATCGCCGATGACCTCGAGTTTGACCCAGTTCGAGAGGCCGACTTCGCGTCCCAGGCGGGCGGTGCGGACAGCCTCATCGGCGTTATAGCATCCCGCTGTATTCGGCAAAAGAAAGAACTTGTCCCGGTCGATATAGTCCAGGAGGGATTCTTTGGACCGATCGGTCAGGTTCACCCGGCGGACCGCCACAGTCACCACTTCCGCGCCGGAGGCGGCGTGGCAACGCGCCATCTCGGGAAAGCTTCGGTACTTGCCGGTGCCTACGAAAAGGCGGGAATGAAAGGCGCGCCCGGCGATCATGAGGGTATCCGAAGCGAAGGTATCCATAACATACATTTTATGCCCTCCTCGGACGCCTCGAAACCGGGCTAAGGCATCTGCCCGAGCCAGGTATTAAATCGGCCCTGTAGGAAATATGCCAAGCGGCCGAATTATAAGAGACAAGCACCATGAACAAAAACAATCTAATCAAACTTCTGGGGGTCGCGCTCGTGGTGGCTATCATCTCGACCGGTCTCTTCTACGGACTCTTCGCCAGCCGGCTCAACAGCGGCACGGGCGGACGCACGGTGGTGGTGGCGTCGCGCGCGTTGAAGCCCGGCACGGTCATCGCCACGGCCGACGTGAAAACCGTCGCCTGGCCGGCCGACCACGTTCCGAAAGGCGCCTATGCGGATCCTAACGACGTGGTGGGAACCACGGTGTTCGATCCGATCGGCGAGGAGGAGCCGGTGGTGGCCGCGCGCCTGGCGACGGCGCAATCGGCGGGCGGATCCGGAGTGCCGGAAGGCATGCGGGCCGTCTCGGTGCACGTGACCGATTCGACCGGCGTCATGGCGCTGTTGCGCGCCGGCCAGAAAGTGGACGTGCAGGTGGTGGTGGGCCGCGGGCAGAAGCCGAACGATATCGCCGTCCGCACCGCGCTGGAGAATCTGACGATCCTCTCGGTTACGCCGCAGGCGGAGCAGAGCTCACAGGGCCACCAGGTGCCGGTGGTTACGCTGCTCGCGAAACCCCAGGAAGCCGACGTGCTGGCGGCCGCCGATTCCGGCGCGACCGTGCGTCTGTCGTTGCGCAATCCGCTGGATAACGCGACGCGCACCCGCGAAGCGTTGCCGCTGGGGGCCGTGATGCGCGGGTCCCGCTAACGCACAAGCCGGAGAACTCATGCTTCTCGCGTCGTCACTCGCATTCTTCCTCGTCGTCTTCCTGATCGGGTCGATTGTCACGGCGGTCGCCTGGATGGCGTTCCTGAAGATGCGCGCCGAGCAATCCGAAGCCGCGCATCTGGAATCGGAGAAGGCCGGGCCGGGAGCCTCCGCAGAGGGGGAAGCGCACGCCGAGCCCAAGATTCCGGCCCTCGATTCGACGCTATTTCGCGACGAGCGCTTCAGCACCATCACGTTTTGGGACAGCCTGCTGGCGCGTTTCGATTTCGTCGAGATTCTGAAAACGCATTGCGAGCAGGCGCAACTGGATTGGTCGGTGGGGCGCATCACCAGCATGATGCTGCTGTTGGGCGCGGTGGCCTTCGCCGTCCTGATGCGTTTCATTCCCGTATGGAGCGCGACGCTCGCGGCATGCGGCGTGGCGATTACGCCGTATTTTTATATTTCCAGCCGCCGCCGCAAACGCTTCCATAAATTCCGCGAGAATTTTCCGGACGTGCTCGATTCGCTGGCGCGCGCCCTGCGGGCCGGCTATCCGCTTTCGGCCGCCATGGAAATGATCGCCGCGGAGACCTCGCCTCCGGTGTCGGAGGAAATGCGGCGCACTTCGGCCGAGGCCAACCTGGGACGCGGCTGGCCGCACGCGCTCGAGAACCTGGGCCGGCGCATCCCGCTGCTGGAGGTCAACATGTTCACCTCCGCCGTGCAGCTGCATGCGCGCACCGGAGGAAAGCTGAGCGAAGTGATGGCCGGCATGGCGGAAAACATGCGCGAGGCGCTGGCGCTGCAAGGCGAAGTCCGCTCGCTTGCGGCGCACGGGAGGCTGACCGGCATGGTGCTGACCATCCTGCCGATCGGCATCGCCGTCATGATGATGTTCGTCAGCCCCACCTACATGCAGATCCTGTTTCAGCATCCGTGGGGCAAGAACCTGATCGCCGCGGCCATCGCCTGCCTGGTGATCGCGCATTTTGTGATCCGCAAGATTGTGGATATCGAGGTGTGACCGTGGAAATGCTGGCCGGGCTGTTCCTGTTGATCGTCGTCGCCGTCACCGCCGCCGGCTACGTCTTCGTACTGCGGCCCTCGCAAAACAGTAGCGCCGCGGCGCAGCTCCCCGCGGGGCTTGCCCTGGGCCAGCAGGATCTGCCGCCCGCCCAGGCCGCCGTCTTCGATGCGTTCCGCCTGATCGGCGAAGCCATGCCGGGCTCCGGCAACAACACCGAACTGCGCCGTCAGTTGGTCGCCGCCGGATACCGGTGGCCTTCGGCGGTCTCGATTTTCACGGGGATCAAAGCGGCCTCGGCGCTGCTGTGGGGCGTAGCGGCCGCGTGGGGCGCGATGATCGGACGCTCCGACACCGGCGCCGCGGCCCTGGCCTTGCTGTGCGGAGGCGGATTCGGATACTTGATCCCGGACCGCATCCTGGACCGCCTGGTACGGCGCCGGGTTGCGCAACTGCGGCACGCGCTGCCCGCGGCGCTCGACCTGCTGGTTCTGGCTATCGAGGCGGGCCAAGGGCTCGACGCCGCGATCCTCGAAACCAGCCGGGGACTGCGCGTTTCGCATCCCGCGCTGGCCTCCGAATTCACGCAGCTGCAACTGGAGCTGAAAGCCAACACCACGCGCACCGAGGCTTTGCGCAACTTCGCCGCCCGCAGCCGCGATATGGAGATGCGCAAGTTCGCGAACCTGCTGATCGACACCGACCGCTTCGGCACCAGCCTGGGACCGGCGCTCAAAACCCACGCGCGCTATCTGCGCATCCGCTTCCGGCAGATGGCTCAGGAGCGCGCCCGCAAGGTGGGCGTGAAGCTGATCTTCCCGGTGTTCTTCCTGATCTTTCCTTCGGTGATTCTGGTGACGCTGGGGCCGGCCGTGCTGCTGCTGATGACGCAGATGGCGAAGCTGATGGCGTTCTGAGCCGGCTTTGCTCCGCGAGGAAGGCAATGTCAGTGAGCCGCCGCTGAGCGGCTCACCGAGGCGGCCACGAGCTCCCGCGTAAGTTCGTCCGGAAGATCGAGCATCACGTCATGGCCGCACTCCATGGTCACCGTCCTCCAGCCTCTCGCTTTCGCCTTGTCATGAAAGGGTGGAAACGGCGACGGAGCCCAGCCGGTGGCCAGGATGAACGTGACGTTGGCGACCTTCGCGATTTCTCCGGTCAGGCGGAGAGGTTGCTGAAAAGTGGCGAGGGGCTGCGTCGTGCACTGCCGGTTCACCCACTCGCGATCTTGTGCGTTCACGCGAAACGCTTCGGCGGGAATCGGCGGCACCTTCCAACCCTCTCCGCCGTGCAGCGCCTGTTCGAGCTGCGCGTTTTTCATCGAGGCCGGGAGACTGTCGTGAAGACTTTGGCCGTTCTCCAGCACGAAGGCATCCAAATACACCAGCGCGCCGATTCGATCCGGAACGCGATCCGCCACGCCGCTGATCACGCAGCCGCCGTAGGAATGCCCGCATAGCACTACATCCGAAAGTTCCTCCCACCGGATGAGGTTCACCACATCGGCGATGTGCGTTTCGAGATTCACCTGCGGGGACAGCAAGTGCGCGCGGTCGGCGACTCCCGTCAAGGTCGGCGTGAAAACTTCGTGTCCCAGGGCTTGGAGCGCTCTGCGGGCCCGCTTCCAGCACCAGCTCCCGTGCCACGCTCCGTGAACCAATACGTACGTGCTCGTAAGTCACCTCCTAACGGTCGATCGATTATACAGGGTTCCGTCCGCCGAAATCAGTGAGCGTACAATTGCGGGTATGACTCGCGTAGACCGCCGTACCGTGGATCTTTCCGCCTACCCCGACCTGATCGTGATCTATCTGGGGATGCGCGTGAATGCGTGGACCGGGCTCAAAACGTTGTTCGGGCTGGGGCCGCAGATCGCGAGGTCGGCGGCTGGGAAGCCGGACGGGCTGCTGCTGCACGAAGACTTTCTTTTCTCCTTGTTTCCTCCGCACGCGGGCATGCGCCAATACTGGCGGGACTTCGAATCGCTGGAACGCTGGACGCGCGCGGAGCCGCATCGCGCCTGGTGGAAGAATTTCCTGCGCGATTCGGGAGGCACCGGCTTCTGGCACGAAACCTATTCCATCCGCGGCGGAATCGAGGCGATCTACGACGACATGTCCGCGCCCATCGGCATGATGAAGTTCGCGCCCATGAGCGTCGCGCGCGGATCTCTATTTTCTGCGCGTCACCGTTTGAATCGCGAGGGCCTGGAGGCGTCGCCGGCTGCCGCGCCGGAATCCGAGCTGTACCGGAATGACTGAGCCTCGCGGACGCGCCGGCGCTTGCAGTAGGCGGACGCGCCTCCGCAACCCCGCGACGGCCGCGCATCGAATCGGAAAGACTTGGTGGGCCCTGATGGATTCGAACCATCGACCAACGGATTATGAGTCCGCTGCACTAACCGCTGTGCTAAGGGCCCGTCCAGGAGTTATGGGCGAAACCGTTCGCGCTGGAATGGAATCCCTGGCGGCTTCCTTCCCGCTTCGCGCCTTCGATTGCCTTCGCGACTATCGTAGCATCGAGGCCGCTGAAAACTCTCCGCGAAGCCCCGTCCGAACATGCTCATGATCGCCCGGTGACCGGCTGCCGCAACGCCAGGGCACTGCTGACCATCGATCCCAGACGAGCGCCTATCCGTGCGTTGGGGCGGCATACGCTCTTGGCCCGAGAGGTTGATCAGGGTACGGATCAATCCAGAAGGGGCCGTTCATCTCAGGCCTCCCAGGCGCGCGCAGGAGCCGCTTCGCCCTGAAAATGCGGCTGAGCACGGTGACCACCGGTATTTGCTCCCGCTGGGAAATTTGCGCGACGGCATCGCCGTCCACAAAGTGGCTCACGAGCGTCCGGCGGTACATCGCGGGCACTCCACGCAAAGCCCGCCAAAGCTCGGCGCTCACGTCAACATGGAGAGTTCTAGACAGAAACGCGATCATGCAGGCAGGGCCGTGACCAACTCAGGAGGGTCGAGGGGAACCTGGGTTCCCCCCAACGTTTGACTACGAAGTGGCGTCGGCCTCGGTCGTGATAGCCGTCAGGATGGCGTCGGCTCATGCGCGGGTCCGTGATGCGCTAAACTTGAACGAAGGATTCGTGGTGCATGGTTTGAGACATTCCGACTCGGTGAGGCCGGTGCCGATGCGTTCACGATTATGCGTATCGCTGGACACGCCCGCGTGACAACTTCACAACGGTACGTACATCCCAGTGATAACGCCATGGTAGCCGCATTTGTATGGCTGGAATCGGTCAATGGTGGTCACCAGGTTGTCCCACGACGTCCTAGACGTAAGGCCAGAAAGTCCGTAAGTAGCAGTAAATAAACAGAGAGGGCGCGTAGCTCAACTGGCAGAGCAACTGACTCTTAATCAGTAGGTTGTAGGTTCGATTCCTACCGCGCTCACCAAACTTCTCAAGCACTTAGCGGTCACTGCAAAGTGACCGGCCCGTCAAGTACAGGGACTTTCACAGGGACTACCTCGGAATTTTGGGTGTTTTCTGCGATCACTGGACGAAGCATGATCCCTGCCAGCGCCCCCCGTTTTGCCGTCATCCGAATATGGCTGTACCGCTCCAACATGCTCCGGCTCATGTGGCCGATCAACGCGAGCATGGTGGACTCGGAAACGCCGTTTTCGGCTAGGCGAGTGGCGAACGTGTGCCGGAGATCGTGGAGACGGCAGGAAACGCCGGTATCCTTGCGCAGTTGGTCCCATCCCCACGTGATATCGGTCGCGTGGCGCGTCGGATCGGCAGGGACGGGCTTTCCCCACGGGAAGAGGTAGTGATGCGGCCTAGGCTCGCCAAAACGCTCCACGAACCATCCCCTATGCGCCGCCAGGATCGACGCCAGATCGTCGTTAATCGGGATCATGCGGCCCGTACCGTTCGCCGTCTTGGCCCGGCCTACAGTGATCGCGTGGCCCATCAGATCGACTTGTGACCACCTGAGCGACAGCGCCTCGCCCGCTCTCATGCCCGTCAGCATCAGAATCGGAACGAACGTCGCCAGGTGCGGCGTGCGGCGATCCTTCAGCCCGTCCAGTAACGCCCCTTGCTCTTCGGGAGAAAGGGCGCGGCCCACGTCCTTCCGCTCTTCGAGTCTCTTCACGCGGGGCCACAATTCGCGCCACGTGCGGCCAATGGCGCGGGACAGTTCGCCGATCTCCATGTTGATCGTGCGCCCGGATTTCTTCGCGGCTTGCCGTTGCCGGATGTATTCGCGGATGCAATCGTCGGTGAGATCGGAGAGCACGACGCCGCCGAGGGACTTCTTAACCTGTTTCAACCGTCCTTCCGCGAAGAGCACGCTCTTGGGGCGGTGGGCGAGCCTATAACCCGCCAAATAAGACGCAACCACGTCGTTGACAGTGCGAATCCGCGCGGCCTTTTGCTCGGTGGGCAAGCCCGCCGCCGCGCGCTCCATTTCCGCCTTGCGCCGTTTCTCGTATTCCTTCGCGACCGTCTTGCTAGTCGCGCCCGTCGATTCCTGGAACCGCTTGCCCTGGTAAACAAACTCGCAGATGTAGAACTTCGACGCGTCGCCCTTGCGCGTTGGTTTGTAGATCGCCATCACTTACCGCCTTTCTTCGTTTCTTTTTTCGTTTGCCTTCTTCTTGCTGCTGCCCTTCGGACGCCCGCCCAGCTTGGCCCACGCGCTCAACTGTTTCTTGGAGTGCTTCTCGGCGCGGGCCTTGCCACCCTGCGCACCCGTCCTGCGGAAGTATTCCAACACGTCCTCGGGGATGGGCGGCTTCTTCATGTATTCAGTATAAACTTAGGGCCTAAGATAGTCAAGAGCGTCTCTGCCGGATACTCCTGGGAGACTCATTTCCGAAAAGTCATCATATGCGTGTTAGGGAGATATCTATATCGGACTGACTTTTCGGGAACGCACCGGCGCTAGTCTCTCCATACATTTCGGAAACAGGCCCCGTTCCTCATGGACACCAGGACTTCGCGTTACTTTTCGGGAATCGGTTCCATCGCTCGCGCCATTCGTCACGCATAAGCCAGTTGCCTGCCTTCGCTTCGGAACCCAAGGCGGCATCGTCCACCAACTTGACCACTCCGTGCGCTCGTAGGTCGTCAAGCGCCCGCCACGTGGTCGTTTTGGGGTGTTTCGTGGACTGCGCGAGAGACGCCAAATCGACGGGCCCTCCGCTGCGCGCCAGCCTCTCCAGCACACGCCGCCGGAGCGGTGGCATGCAGTCGAGCCCGACTCTCCGAACAATGCGAAGCCGCCAAAACAGGGGCACGCCGATGATCGCCAAGCCAGCCTCCAGGAGCCGAAGCTGACCCATGATGCGGGCGGGTTCCTCAGGAGCGTGGATAGTCTCGATTTCGCGACTACGGCTGTCACGTGTCACTGCGGAGCGACATCGCGCGACCAGCGTCGCAAGGCTCTTTAGAAAATCCAGGGTCTCGGCATCGGCTTCCGGCAATTCAGCCGGGACCTCAAGCTCTTGAAAGAAGGTTTCAGTAAGCTCAGCCAAGGACTGCCGATATGACTTGATCGCATCGAGGTTTTGAGATGCCATCGCTGCCATCTTTTCTTGGTCGTCAGGTTCCAATTCCGGGAGCCGATAGTACAGGAATCGCTCGCCCATGGCGGCCATCACATGTGAGTGGTCGTCAATTGATGTGGTACAGGCTGCGAGGATCGCAAGTTTTCCCTCCCACATCAGTTGCTTGCCGCCATCAGAGCCAACCCTACGGACCCATTTCCCGTCGTAGATTTCGCGCAGCGCCGCCAAAACCTCGCGTTGTGCGTCGCGGCCCATTGAGAGCATACTCGTAAAGTCTTTGAGAAGCAGCATCCCAGCCTCTCCTACTTCTCTTAGCAACCCACCCTTCGCGTCCTTCGCACGTTCCTTCCCCGGCGTCCCACTGAGCAAAGCCGGAGCGGTGATGGTTGAGCACTGATAGGTATTCGGCAGCAGTCGGATGCTATCCATCGTTGCCGTCTTGCCGCTACTTGCGCCTCCAACGATCATCAGCCAGAGCGGCGAATCACCGAGCAGGAAGGCTGCGTAGACCGCCAAAGTCACAAGCAAAATCGTAGGATCAGGCGCGAAGTAGGCCACCTGATAAAGCTCAACGATTTCCTGGAGCCCTGGTGGCAGAGTGGGCCAGACTGGCCTGCCGGTGCGAAAATTTATCTTCATTGCTGTGCGGTGTCCCCACCCACCGGCCTCGATTCGAGCCATGCCTCCACGTCTTCCGTTCGGTACCGGACGGCTGCCCCGACTTTCCGGTACTTCGGCCCTTGTCGCAGAAGCCTCCAGCGGCGAACAGTCGCGACGGAGATTCCGAGCCGCTCCGCTACTTCGTGCTCATTGAGCAGGCGAATTGCAGTGTTGAGACTTGCTCCCATTTAGTGCTCCTTGTAGTGGCTAGTTGCCACGTACAGCTACCCTATGCGAAGCACTGAAAAAGAAACAGAAATTCTGGCTCTACGTCGGAAGTTTCGGTTTCCGCGATGGGCCACGCTCGCCTGGGCGAAGTTTGTTCAGACCGATCAGGCGTGCTGCCTCTTCGATCCCTTGGCGAATGCGAGTTTCGTCGTAGGAGCGATTGGTTTTCTCCGAGTGCCAATCGGCGATCTGAGCCTGAGTTCGTCCGGCGATTTGCCAGAGCACCAGCCAATCAAAATGCTCAAGCGTTTCCTTTCGGAGTATACGAACGTAACCTCTCGACTCCATGAGTGACCGAAGGCGACGCTCATACGATTCCAGAGCTTCCTTGAAAGCGTCCGAAACTCGGCGATAGAATGTAGACCACTTCTCGGAAGTCGGTATCCATCCTTGGTCCGCGAACTCGAAGCGCGCCTCTCCTTCGTCGATGCCAACCCAACCACCGGATGTGCCCGGATCTAGGAACAGGGCGGCACGGAGGCGGGGATACTTCGCCCATGAGTACAGCGTCCTCAACAGATCGCCCAGAAACCACGCTTCGTCCTGCATGTTAAACCTACTCGCCCAGCGACGAAGAGGCTCTCTCAAATTCGCACACCTCGGATGCATCAATCCGGTGCTCACTTCGGGGATCAAATCGCAAGACTCCGGCAGAACGAGACCCGGATCGTCGGCCCACCCGGTTCCGACCAGTACGTTCCAAAAGATCGGGAGAAGCTCTCGTCGAAGGCTTTCCAAAACTTCGGGACAGATTTTTTGAACGGATTCGCGAAATATTTGCCGGGCAGCTTCCGTGAGTTCACTCTCTTCGAACGTTCCGGCGGTATACTCGCCCATGCATCGTCGATCCAATCCTGGAGTAAGCTTGGGCTTGGATCGTGGCGGCATCGCTCCCTCTGCGATCCCCTGGAGTGAAGTAGCCGCCTCTGGGCAGGGTTCCCAGCCTTCGCCCCGGTTCATGAGGCCGGGGCTAGGCGGCTGAGACCCATTCTAGGCCAGCGAATCGTAGCCGGTGGATCGGTGCTCAACGCTTTAGGAGCGTTTGCGCGATAGTAGGATCGTGCGCTGAAAGGGAAACATGATTAGAGCGCTTGGGATGCTTGTGATCTTCGGTGTTCTCGCCGTGACGTGTTGGGGTGCCGGTGCCGATAACATCGCCAACTACCCCACCGAATTGACGGTCGATAGCGCCAACTTTTTGTCCGATGGCGGGTGCTTCATGTGGTTGCATGATGCGGATAGCAACTACCTAATAGACGGATTGCCCGTGTTGCGTTGCACGGTGTTCCGCCCCGGCACAGTGTTGCATGGGCGGGTGTATGCAGGCTATCTGAAGATCGCCGAGGCCGGTGGAGCGAATCAGAACTATAAGTTGCGGACCTACACGTACAAGGTCGAGATTCAACAACTGCGTCCCACGCAGCGGGTGTGGTCTCCCAGCGCTCCCGTTCTGCCCTCACCATCGCCCGCTTCACCGCCGTCTGCACCTTTGACTGTGTTACCAGACGCCGCCAACGAGTCTCGGCAGTCACACCAGGAGACTGCGCCGCCAGTCTTACCGCCGATTTCACCTTTACCCCCAGGTGCATTTGGCATCCCAAATACAATTGGCAACGGAGTCTCCGCGCCGAGCATTCTGAGTAAGACGGAACCGACGTACACGGAAGAGGCCCGCGCAGCTAGATTGCAAGGCACTGTGGTGCTTTCGTTGGTCGTGGACGAGCAGGGCCGTCCGCAGAACATCACAGTGGCACGGCCTCTGAGCAATGGTCTGGATCAAAGCGCCGTCCAAGCTGTGCAGCAATGGCGTTTCAATCCTGGCATGAAAGACGGCAAGGCCGTTCCCGTGATTGCGACGATTGAGGTGGATTTCCGCCTGCTAGACTGATCGTGCCGGAGTACCCTGGTAGGAACTATCAAGCGCGCATGACGCTGCGCACGGGCTTCCTATCGCCGCCTCCCGAGTCGCTCCCGCCTTGCCGTTAGCGTAGCCCGCAACTGGCGCTTGTACCCAACCCACTCCGCCCACTGGCGAATCCCATCGGGCGTCCATCCCCGAGCCAGGAGCTTGGATACGTACGATTGCGTCAAGCCGGTCTCGCGGGCGAGGGCGGTTACGCCCACGAAGGTCGTGCGAGTGCGGATGACGGCGCGACGGGGCATGGAATCAGATAACGATGTCTGAATATAGTAGCAATGACAATCTAGTTTCAAGCCCTGACATCTGGCTGGCTCTGCAAGTGGGACACCCCCTTTGGCCCGGCGCCCGGCTGGGAAGGACCCGAAAAAGCTGCGGGGTGGTGGGGTGGAAGTTCCTACCGATCTTCAGCACAGAGGAGGAGCATCGCGAGACCAAAGCCATTGATAGTTAGCATTATCAATGAGTTACATCTTCCTTGATTGTTATAGCATCATATGCTATATTTCAAGCTATGACTGCTGAACAGTGGAAGACCGGACGCGAGAAAGCGGGCTTAACCCAGGTTGCGGCCATGCGGTCGCTGAGCGTCTCGCAGCCGTATTTATCACAACTCGAAACGGGGCTGAGGGTCGCCAGTGCTGAACTGGCTCGCAAGGCTGCGATGCTTTATGAACTGCCTACGGCTCTCCCCCTGACCGATCTACTCGATGTTCAAAAGGTCTCACCTGACGACCTTCAGCAAGAGTTCGCGTCTCTCGGTTATCCCGGCTTCGCGCACGTTTATTCTAAGATGGTGCGCAACCCTGCCGAAGTGGTTCTCAGTGCGGTCTCGAAGCGGGATCTCGACACGCGCTTAGTTGAAGCGCTGCCTTGGGTCCTCGGCACGTATACCAGTCTGAATTGGGATTGGCTGCGAGATCGCGCCAAGTTGCACAATGCCCAAAACCGGCTCGGCTACGTTGTTCATCTCGCTGAACAAACAGCGCGCGCATTGCCGGGACAAGAGAACGCAGTTACAGTTTTGTCTGCCTGGGAAAAGGAACTCGAAGAATCCCGTCTAGCCCGTGAAGGAACCCTCTGCCGCGATTCGATGCCAGAGCGGGAACGTACTTGGCTAAGATCAAATCGTCCTGAAGCCGCCGCTCATTGGAGCTTGTTGACGAGCCTCAGGGCCGAGCAGTTACCGTATGCCAAGCATTGAAGAGCCGCCGGAGCCGTGGCGATCCTTTTTTGCTGAACTGGACGCCCGCCTCAGTGAAAACGTTCAGTTACACTGCTGCGGTGGCTTCGTTGCTACCAAACTCTACGGCGTGGCGCGTGAGACCAACGATGTGGACTTCCTAGCGATTGTGCCGAACGCGTGGGGTGGCATTGCGGAATTGGCGGGCGAGGGCTCTCCTTTGTACCGAACGCACAAGCTATATCTGGACGCCGTCACGGTGGCCACGCCTCCCGAAAACTATGAACAGAGGCTTGTCGAAATGTTCCCTGGTGCGTGGACGCATCTTCAACTCTACGCGTTGGAAGCTCACGACTTGGCCCTAACTAAACTTCAGCGAAATTTTGATCGTGATCGGGACGACATCCAGCAGCTCGCTGCAAAAGGCCACTTGAACTCCGAAGTACTGAAGAAGCGGTACTACGAAGAACTTCGGCCCTATCTTGTCAACGAAGAGAGGCATGACTTGACGCTTCAACTCTGGTTAGAGTCTTGTTGGCCAGACGAGCCCATCACGTGACTTTGAGCGCATTCACTTGAGTTGAAGAGCTTCGGCGAGCTTGGCTTTCGCCTTGTGCTGGTTCCCGTCACCATCAACGAGAATGACCTCAACCTCTTGGGCGAGATCAGCAGGCGCAACCTCGAATGTAAACTCAAGCGTAATCTTGCCCGACAAGCCGCCGAACAAGACACTGCCGATGTTGAAGTCATCGGATCGCTTCAACATCGATTTCGTAACCGGTTGGATGGTCCTGTCTTCAGCCCGAATCACAAGGTGCGCTCTGTCGCCGAGATACCGGCGATTGAGTCTACTGGCGGCACCTGAGTCTATCGCATGGACCTCAACGAAGGCGTGCAACAGACCCTCTGGGTGGAAATCTTCGGGCTTCACTTCCTTGAGTTGCTGATTCGCCGCCGCCGCTTCAGCCGCGATGTAGTTCCAATCATTGAAGAACGTTACGTATATGCTGGTATCGCCCCGCGCCAGGGCCGACGCAAGTTTCACTCTAACGCCGCGCAAACCTTTCTCAAGGAACTTGTCCTTCGTCTTGTATTGCTTTCCGCGCTCAATCGCCGCCGCCGCCTGTTCGGTCGTCAGGCTTTGGCCGGTGGCCAGCGAGATTGCCAGTAGCGCACAGACTAGAACGCGCATGTGGCCGCGATTCTACCACCTTTCGGAGAACGCTCCGCGCTCTCACACCATTCATGTGCGGGACTGTAGGCTTGGCTCCCGGCTGAAGTGGTGCGCAACCCGGCGACGTTGGACGGTGGTAGTTCCTGCCCAGGGTTCCTTGTCCCCAAGGCACGGCGCTGCTACAGGGACTTTCACAGGGACCATGGTTCAAATCCCTTCGGAACGTCTAGCGATGTTGAGCAAGCCTGAAACTGGCTAAGCCCAGGACCAACCAACGGTTGCGCGCGCTTCCCCAATGCAGTCAGGACGTTGACGGAAGTAGGTTTCAGCGACTCTTAATCAGTAGGTTGTAGGTTCGATTCCTACCGCGCTCACCAAATCTTTCAGGCACTTGCCGATCACTGAATCGAGACAGGTGCCTCCACTACAGTGGCAAACGTGTGCCTCAGGTCGTGGCATTGTGGACTCGGAGACGCCGTTTTCCGCAAGGGAAAGCATCACATTCACCCGCTTAAGCCCCTTACCGTCACAGTTCTGGTGGTTGTCCATTTCAGTTTCTTCCTCTGTAATCCGTCGCTAAGAAAGAGTTCGGCCAGGGGGCCGAACGCGGGCGAGGACGCCCGCCCTACAAAACGCGGGTAGGGCGGATCGCCTGATCCGCGGCCGACGCCCTCGTCGGCCACCCCACGGGTGACGCGGCGTCCAGGATCTCCGACAGCCCCG
>DASYXM010000101.1:0-1596 GCA_035934795.1 Bryobacteraceae bacterium
CCGCCGGCATCGAGCCCGCTTCCGCGTTCCAGAATCGCTGGCCGCAGCCGCGCGAGGGACATTCACCTCAAAACGTCCGCGAATGGCTCGCCGCCTCGCGCGCCGACGTTCTTTTCGAAGCTTCCTCCCTCAATCGCCACACCGGCCAGCCCGCGATTGAGCATCTCCGCGCCGCGCTCGAATCCGGCGCGCACGCGATCAGCGCCAATAAAGGCCCCATCGTTCACGCCTATCGCGAGCTTCGCGATCTCGCTGCCGCGCGCGGCAAAAAATTCTTTTTCGAATCCGCCGTCATGGACGGTACGCCGGTTTTCTCGATGTTTCCGCATTCGCTTCCTGCGGTCGACTTGCGCGGCTTTCGCGGCATCCTGAATTCCACCACGAACGTCGTCCTCACGGAAATGGAACGCGGCTCCTCGCTCGACGAAGCCGTGAAAAAAGCTCAGGAGCTCGGCGTCGCCGAAACGGATCCCTCCGACGACCTCGACGCCTGGGATCCCGCCGTGAAAGTCGCCGCGCTCGTGATTGTCCTCATGGGCGTGCCCATCTCGCTCGATCAAATCGAGCGCGTCGGCATCCGCGACCTCACTCCCGAGGAAGTTCGCCGTGCGCGCGCCTCCGGCATGCGCTACAAATTGATCTGCCGCGCCTCGCGTTCGCCCGATGGCGGCGTCCTCGCCAGCGTTCGCCCGCAGCAGTTGCCGATGAACGATCCTCTCGCGCTCCTCGAAGGAACCACTTCCGCGCTGCGCTTCGACATGGACGTCTTCGGCCTCACGCTCATCGAGCACAAGCCCGGCGTCGTCGCCACCGCCTACGGACTCCTTGCGGATTTCATCCGCGCAGTAAAGAATTGAACTTTGCGTCTCGGGAGCCTTGCATGACCGCGACTGTCGCCAGCCAAAATTCGCACGCAGAGAAACTCGCGCCCCTCGACGTCAACTGGGTCCGCGCGCAGTTTCCGTCGCTGAAGCAAACTGTGAACGGTCATCCCGCCGCCTTCCTCGACGCGCCTGCCGGCACGCAAGTTCCTCAGCGCGTCATCGACGCTTTTCGCGATTATTTCGAGCAGTCCAACGCCAACACTTGCGGCGCCTTCGCCACCAGCCGCCGCACCGACCAGATGATCGCCGCCGCTCGCTCCGCCATGGCCGATTTTTTCCACTGCGACGCCGACGAAATCTTCTTCGGCCCCAACATGACCACGCTCACCTTCGCTCTCGCGCGCGGAATTGCCCGCGACCTCGCGCCCGGCGACGAAATCGTCGTCACCACGCTCGACCACGACGCGAACGTCGCTCCCTGGCGCGCCCTCGAAGAGGGCGGCATCGTTGTCCGACAGGTGGACATCCGCGAGCCCGAATGTATTCTCGACATGGACGACCTGCGCCGCAAAATCACTTCGCGCACGAAACTCGTCGCCGTCGGCTATGCCTCCAACGCCGTTGGCACCATCAATCCCGTCGCGGAAATTATTCGCCTCGCCCACGCCGCTGGCGCGCTCGCCTTCATCGACGCCGTGCATTACGCCCCGCACGGCTCGATTGACGTCCGCGCCCTCGATTGCGATTTCCTCGCCTGCTCGCCTTATAAATT
>DASYXM010000026.1:0-4006 GCA_035934795.1 Bryobacteraceae bacterium
CCAGGCCGCAAAACCGCGAGCGGATGCGGGGAAAATGTGATCGCTGTCGCAAGATGATTCGGTGCCCTGGCGCGTTCGACGACGCTCGTCAGGATTTTCCTGTGCCCAAGATGCACGCCGTCGAAGTTCCCGATAGTCAGCACGGTGCGCGCGCGCAATCCAAATCGTTCATTCCATTCTTCGAGCGAATGCACCACCGCGAGTGCCATCAGAATCCCGCCTCGAAACTCAGTCCGTCGTACGCCAGCCGCACGTTCGCCGGCAGCTTCGCATTCGTCGCTTTATGGCCCAGGTCGTGGCAAATATGCGTGAACCACGCATGCTTCGGCTCGAGTTCGCGCACCAGAGCCAGTGACTGGTCCACCGTCGAGTGCATCGGATGCGGCGTGTAACGAATCGCGCTGAGCAGGAAGTGCTCGAGCCCGCGCAGCATTTCCTTCGATCCTTCCGGCACAAAACTGAAATCCGTCAGGTAGGCGAACGAGCCGATGCGGAAGCCGAGAACCGGCAGCGGCCCGTGCTGCGCCGGAATGGGAAGGATGCGCGTGCCAAATAAATCGAATTCACCGTTGAGCGAATGCGACTCGACTTCCGGAATCGAACTGGGAATCGTGCGCGGCTCGAAAATATAGGCAAACGTGCGGCGGAGAATCGCCAGGGTATCGTCAGAAGCATAGATGGGAATTGTAGACTGCTGCTTCAGGTTGAACGGCCGAATGTCGTCGAGGCCGAGGATATGATCGGCGTGGGCATGGGTGAAGAGGACGGCGTCGAGGCGCTCAAGGCCGGCGTCGAGCGCCTGGGCGCGAAAATCGGGCGTCGTGTCAACGATGACCTCGCGCCCGGAATATGAAAGCAGGATCGAAGGCCGCGTGCGGCGGTCGTGAGGGTCGCGTGAGCGGCAAACGGCGCAGCGGCAACCGAGCGAAGGAACTCCCATCGAAGTGCCGGAGCCGAGGACGGTGACGCGAAGCCGAGTCGCTGGCGCGGCGTCTTGCTTGCTCTTCGAAGGCATCGGGCTAACGGCCGCCCTTGGCCCCTTCGCGCATTGCCTTTGCCGCGGCCTTGGAGATTTGCATGTAGGAGAGCTTGAGGCTGCCAAGGACTTCGCCGAGCAGATTCTCTTCCTCGGCGGCCAGGTTGCCGCGAGTCTTGTCCCGCAACGTGTCGAGCATGTCAATCATTTCGCGCGCGCCTTCCAGGTCCATATACGTCTGGCCCGTGCCCGGGTCGGGAATCCCACCCATCAGCGCTGCGGCGTTGCGCGCGAGCATATCCACAAGCATGTGAAAATTCTTGTCGGGCGAGGGCGCGGATTCAGGTTCCATTGCGGATGCGGGCGTTTTGGCGGCGGATTTCTCCGAGGATGATGCCGAAGGCGGAGCCGCTGGCGGCGCGGCTTTTTCGGATTTTCCTCCGCGCTGCGCAGGCGACGATTCCGCTTGCTGACGGCGCTTCTCCTCTTCCGCCTCGGGACGCAGTTCGCCATCCGGCGTGAATAGCCGCCGGTCAACGACGCGGAAGGTTTCATCGTGCTTCGGGTCCGCCAAGGCTTGCTCCTCCTGCCAGAATTGCTGCGCTAGACAGGCGCCAAATCTTTACGATTGTGGAGGCGCGCGATTCAGCTTCGCTAGCCTGCCAAATGAACTGTCAAACAACAGTTTACCATCACTCGCCGAATCGCGTCAGGGCATGCAGACAGAATGTAGTGGCCGCGGACGACTGCGTTGTAGCATGTACGAATCGCGACATTGTTCCGATTTGAAACGAGTCGCATGCCTTGTGTCTAACGAGTTGCCATGCTCTCCAGTCATCTTCGTTTGTTATTGGTAGAATTACAGATCGGATACTTCTGTTACCAAGAGCCCGCCGTAGTAGGTGCGAATAGGAGGTCAGGCGGAGGGAGACCTGCACAGCTGGCCACCTCGAAGTCTGGTCGAAATGGAACGCATCGCGTTCGTTTCCTCTCGCACTATGTACCGCAGGAGGTGATAAAGCTAGAGTAATTTTCCACAGTTGTTAATTTAACCCTTGACTTATAAATTTCAGCAATGCTAGCTTCCAAATCAAGTCCGAAGCCTCCGCGGGGAGCATCTTGCATCATACGTAAGGAGAGCAGCCCATGGAATCTTCCAGAGCGGCACGCGAACGGGTCACGGTCTCTCGCATCACCGTTATCGTAAGGTTGCTGTGGAGCGTCTTGTTGTGTGGCGCAATCGCTCCCGCGCTCATGGCGCAGTCTTCCAGGGAGTCGGCAACTGCGCCCACGGCGCGGAATGCCTCCCCCTCGCAGGAGGCCGCGCGGAAGCCTCCCGCGGAGTCTGAGGAACACAAGGCGTGGCGCGTTTCCATGTCACGGAAACCTTTGCCGAAGAACGGATGCTTCAAGGCCGAGTATCCGAACACGGATTGGAAGGAAGTGGTATGCGGGCGACCGTCGCCGCATCCGAACCAGGGGAGGAAGGGCGGCGGGGCGAATCAAGTAGGTAATGGAGCCGACTACGTGGCCCAGACGGCAGGCACTATATCCTCGGCAGTGGGCTCGTTCCTGCCTATCGCGGGGGTCACGGGCACGGCTGGCGTCAGCGGGGATGTGGCCGGGAC
Organism: Bryobacteraceae bacterium; assembly: GCA_035934795.1. GTDB lineage: Bacteria > Acidobacteriota > Terriglobia > Bryobacterales > Bryobacteraceae > Palsa-187. Next base: position 2,605 of record DASYXM010000026.1, read on the forward strand.
GGCCACCGTGGAACCCGATGTCTTCATGTTGCAGATGAACACGCAAAGTCAATTCAATGTCATTCCAAGTACTTTTCCTACGCCCGCTTGCACCGGCGCACCGAACGGCGCCGCCGGGTGCTACGGCTGGCAACAGTTTCTGTTTTCTCAGACGCAGGGACCGGCGCCCGGAGCGGGCCAGCAATCGGTGCCTGGCGCTGGGGGCACTACCCCCGGTCTTTTCATCGAATACTGGCTTTTCAACTGGGGAACGCCCTGCCCAGCCCTGCCAGCTTGGGCCGGGACGACGAGGTGGAACTCGGACGGGTTCGGCGATTGTTGGTTCAATGGCCCAATGACCTATGTCCCCCCTCAGACCGCCGCGGAATTACCCGGTCTGGTGATGACGTCCGGGGCCACCGCCACTCAGGATACGGTCAATCTGGCGACGACGAGCGGCATGTTTGCCTATGCCGAGCCCAACGTGCTCAGCCTGTCGCCAGTCTGGACTCAAGTGGAGTTCAACGTCTTCGGCGATTGCTGTCTAACCCAGACCAATTTCACCAGTCCGACAGTTCTCGTCGCCAACACGAACATAAACGACGGGACCGTGGCTGCCCCCACCTGCGTGCCGAACGATGGCACGACTGGCGAAACGAACAACCTTACTTTCGCGCCGACTGCCGCGCCTGTTTGCTGTCCCTATGGCGGGGCTGCTCCGTCGATCGAGTTCATGGAGGATTATGATACCAGCCACATCCACAATGCGTGGTGCGGACCCACGGCGCTGGAGGGCGATCCGCACATCACGACCGCGGACGGAACGCACTACAATTTGCAGGGAGCAGGAGAGTTCGTCTCTCTGCGGGATTCCGACGGGGCGGAGGTTCAGACCCGCCAAAGGCCCGTTTCAACCACGTGGATTGGCAGCGATGCCTACGACGGCCTCGTGACGTGCGTCAGTCTCAACGCAGCGGTCGCCGCTCGCGTAGGTGAACACCGGGTCACATGGGAGCCCAACCTCAGCGGGGTGCCCGATCCCAGTGGTCTCCAGCTTCGCATCGATGGGGTTCTCACCACGCTGAGCCCGCAGGGCATCGTTCTGGGAACCGGCGGGCGCGTTGCCCCCCAAGCCGGCGGCGCTCTGGAAGTTGATTTCCCCGACGGTAAAACGTTGCTTGTGACCCCGGAGTGGTGGGCATCTCAGAGTGAGTGGTACCTCAATGTCGATCTCTCGCATCTTGGGCTGGTGAGCGCGGAGAGCACTGGCTCCGGCCGCGGGATTGCCGGCGCCATTGCAAATGGAAGCTGGCTGCCAGCGCTCCCGAGTGGTGGATCAATGGGGCCAATGCCGGCTACCTTGCCTGCCCGCTACAACGCTCTCTACAATAAATTCGCTAATGCGTGGCGCGTCACAGACAAA
>DASYXM010000040.1:0-78298 GCA_035934795.1 Bryobacteraceae bacterium
GAGTAGAGGGAGCGTGAGCCAAACTGTTCAGGGCAGATTGCGCATCTCGGTCAAGGATAATCGCGGGCGCAATTCGTGGCACCACCCCAGCGTACCAGAAATTGCTTCTATTATAAAGAACTATTTGGACGATGCACTAGCCGCTCCTCCTCCCCTGCGCTAATCTTGGTAGTCATGAGGAAGAGTCTCGTGGTGTTCTTCTCCGTCGCTCTGTTGTTGTCGCCCGTCGGCTCCGCGCAAAGTGGCCGCCAAGAACCGGCGGCGCCGACTGATGTGAAGCCCGGAAGCATTACCTGCGAGGAATGTCCTTACCCTTATCCGAACTCTTACCTGCCCCTGACGCTCTACGGACAGGATGTCCGCATGGCGTACATGGACGTGGCGCCCCAGGGTCAGTCCAATGGACATACGGTCGTACTGCTCCACGGCAACAACTTCGCTGGTTTCTATTTTGGCGTCGTTATCGACGCCCTGCGCAAGGAGGGCTTTCGAGTCGTCGTTCCCGATCAGATCGGCTACGGACGCTCCTCTAAGCCGATCATCCCCTACTTCCTTGCCGACATGGCCCGGAACACGCGCGCTATCCTGCAAAGCCTGAACATCGATAAGGCGATGATCGTGGGCCACTCGATGGGCGGGATGGTTGCCGCGCGATTCGCCACTCAATATCCCGGCGCCACCGAACGGCTTGTCTTGTTCAATCCCATCGGGCTCACGGACAGCCGCTTCAGCAACCCGGTTGGCGACCCCGAGGAAGCGTACCGGCGTACACTCGCCTCCACCTATCAGACGATCCGTGCCAGCCTGATGCGCTACGTCGCGCACAAGCCTTCGGCGTGGAACTCCGAATTCGAGTCCTATGCAAGGATTCGCTACGCGTGGACGCTCAGCGCCGACTGGCCGCGCTTGGCGCGTGTACAGACGCTGATCAACAACGTGATCTATCTCGACCCGGTAGTATACGACTGGGCGCACATCCAGTCGCCGACCCTGGTCTACGGCGGCGCCGAAGACATGCTGGCAGGCACCCCTGCCGCCTTCCAGGAGGGGATGCAGCGCATCGCCGCCACCATTCCCAACGGCAGGGCGCGCCTGGAACTGCTGCCGGGCCTCGGACACGTGCCCTTTATCGAGTCTCCAGAGCGCGCGCTGCCGCCGCTGGTCGCGTTCCTCAAAGAGGCGCTCGGAACCGGCGTTTCCGAGAAGCGATAACTTCCGCTACCCTCGCATCGTCGCCGTTCGGGTCCACATTCAGCCCGTTCCTCCCTTCGACACATTGCTCTTGAAAAGGTCCCGGTAGCACAGAAGGCATGGCTTGCTGGCCCGACAGAGCGGGTTGCGGTAGGGACACCGAAGGGAAGAGCGTCGCACACAATACACCGCGAGAGCAATCAAGAGCACGATCACAGAAACAACAATCTGCGGAAGAGACACGACTGCTCACTTAGACTAGAGAAGCCCAGCGGCCACCAACGTTTCATGAAACGGGCGCCTGCGAGGCCACCTCTACGAGAAGTCGACGGCACGGCCGCTCGAAAGTCAAACCTGGAAAGCTACCCTCAAACTTGTCGGGACGAGTTCTGCCGTTCCCGGAAAGGAGCGTTCGATCCGGATTCGGTTGGCCCATCGCTGGTTCCTGTCGAGCTTCAAAAGCCTCTTGCAATTCTTCGGACACTAATGTAGACTCTCATACCAGTTGGCAAGAAATAACCACGGTCGCAAAACGGCCGGCTCGCATTGGTAGGGATCGACTTCAAAGGCCGGGTAATCCAAGGCACTCCTTCCCAAGGTGGGGCGTTGTCTGATTTGCAAGGGGGCACAAATGAAGTCTGTTTCGCTTAAGAGGGCTCGTGTGAGAACAATTCTGCACGTGCTCGCTACGAGTTTGAGCGTGTTGCTGTTCTCGGCCTCGCTATTCGCGCAGGGCAATTTCGGGCGCATTCTCGGTACCGTGACGGACCAAACCGGCGCGGTCCTGCCGGGCGCTAAGGTGACGGTCTTAGACACGGAGCGCGGGATCGCGCGAGCTCTGACTACGGATGCAGCCGGGGAGTATAACGCTCCCACGCTGATTCCCGGCACCTATACGGTCCGGGTGGAGGCGAGCGGGTTCAAGAGGCTGGATCGTCAGAACGTTCTGCGCCTGGGCATCGTGGGCACCGTCGTTCGGCAGGCGCCTGACGGGTCTTGGGCGATATTCCCCAGCGAGCCGTTCGGCGGCCCGTTGTCCATGAACGGCCTCGCAAAGAGCGTAGAGTGAATGACACTGGACGCGCCGCGGACTACCCATCTCAGGCAAAACCCACGCGGGGCGGGAAGTCGTGGCCATTGGGCTGCCAAAGACTATCGCCTACGCCCGGCTGGCCCTGCTGAACAATTCCATACTGGGAATTCGGATCGAAGTGAATACCAGCTTTTTGGGCAATGACCCGAGCAATACCGGCAAGTTCGGCTGCGGGTGCTCCACACCGGACGTCGCGGCCGGCAATCCGCTGGTCGGATCGGGAAGCAGCCGCGTGATGCAACTCGGGTTGAAGCTCACGTTCTGAGCGTTCCGGCGCCTTCGAGGGAGTGAAAATTCGCTCCCTCGAAAGTTGTGAATTTTGATAAGCCAGAATGACGGACTGAGGCCAGCGACCACCGGCGGAAAACAATTCGCGAATTAAAAAGCCTTACCAGCGGCAATTAAGGCTTCGGCTCAGGCTTGACTTCGATCACCGCGGTCTCGCCTTCGCGGAGCGTCACTTCCTGGCCGCCTTCATCGGGCGGCATGAGCCGGGGTGCGCCGTTGTCGAAGCCTACGACTCGATATTTCCCTGGGGCCAGACCGGGAATCGTGAATTGTCCATTTGAATCGGTTCGCTCGGATCGCGTTTGTGATGGGCCGCCCGCGTCGATGAGAGTGGCAGACACGATTTGGCTATCGGGCGCCGTTCCCCCGATGGTAGCCGTGTTGCCGCTGACGAGAATCCGCAGCGGCGCAACCGAGCCCGAGGTCAAATCGAGCGCTCCGTGAGTGACGTCTTCCGTGCCGAGCCAGGCCGATTTTAGAAACGCGGAAGGCGACCTCAAGTTGATACGCCACTCGCCGGGGAGCACGGATTTTATGGTGAAAGTCCCATCCTCACCGGGCTGCACAGGCGAAGGGGGAGGCACGAACGGATACTCTTCGGACGTCAGTTGGATGCCGATCTGCTCCCGTGCGATTTGATTGAGGGCGTTGTCGCTATGTTCTATCTCGACCGTTCCCGATACGTCCACCGCACGATGAAAGGGCAGCGAAATTTCGATAGGCTTGTCGGCGACGTCCACCCGTGCCGTCGCGCCGACCGGATCGGGTGGTTCCCCGCGGTTGGTGCCCCGCTCGAAAGCATTCCGCGAAAACACAATGAGGCGATAGGAACCCGGAAATACCTTGGGAATTTCAAATGAGCCGTTCACGGGGTCGACCCGTCCGTCGAAATAGACGTCCGAGGCTGGCCGGTCGAGCGGGCGAAGCTGCGCTTCAAGATCATTCCGGCCGTGCCAATCGGCGCTTGCGGCGGTGAGGGTCCCGTGAATGTGAGTGACCGGCACGGGCCGCATTTGGAAGTCGATACCCGATCTTTCCGCCCCGGGTGTCAGTTCGACGATTTGGGCCGACTCAGGGGTGTTCGCGCCCGCATAATACTGGACCGGGTACGCGGCCGATGGCGGCGGGTCTGGACCAGCCGAAAGCGGGCGAGGCTGAAACACGGCGGCTCGGCATTGCGCGGCCAGAATGTACTTGCCCGGCGGAATATTGACCAGCCGATAGGAGCCGTCATTCCCGGCCGGAGGCACGGTCGTCACCGGTACGCCACCATTGAAATTCTTGGCCGGGTGGGGCTGGACGAAGCAACCGGTCAGCGGGTCGCCGTCTTCGTCTACAATGCGGCCGGTGACAGCCGAGCCAGGGAGCAGTTCCACGGTGACGCGGGCGGCGGCCTCGCTTGCGGATACCTCGACGTTCTTGCGCATATCGCCAAAGCGCACTTGCGGATAGCTTTGGTGCATCACCCTAATCTGATATCGCCCGGCCGGGAGACCGTGGAACTCGAACGTGCCGCTGGCGTCTGTAATCGCCACCCGCGGAACCATCGTCTGGCCACGCGTAGCGCCTATAAACTCAATGTCAACCGTGGCCTTTTTAACGGGTTGATGCGAGATGGCGTCCAACACCACGCCTTCGACACGGCCGGTCTGGTCCTGCGCCGCTGCCGCGATCGCGAGCAACCCAAGGAACGCCGCTCTCATTGAAGAGCCTTCATTGCGCGATCGGCAGGGACCAGTTTCGGATGCGCTTCGAGCGTTGCACCCTCGGCGAATTCAATCGTTTCCCCGAGATCATCGAGTTGGTCGACGGCCTCCAGAGCGAAAAAATTGGCCGGTGTCAGCTTTTCGAACGCAAAAATCTTGTACTTGCCGGGCGCGATTCCGCTCAGCTTAAATTTTCCTTCGTCGTCGGCCGCGGTGTCGTAGTAGAAACGTAAAAGGTTGTGAAACCGCCCGACGGGCGCGATCAAAATCCCGGCGCGCTTCGAAGCCGGCGGTACGGAGTCAACCTCGCCTTCGAGCGTCGCCGTCCGCATACTCACCACGATGTTTAAAGCGGCATCGTTGCTCCCGTTGATCTCAAACGTGGTGAGAAGGACGTCTTTGTCGCCGAGGCGCGCCGATTTCAGGAATCCAGGGAGCACTGGATTGACGCCCAACTGCCAGTCGCCTGGAAGAACCTGTTCGAGAGTAAATCGCCCGTCGGGCCGCACTTGCGCCGAGATACTATCCTGCTGCTGCTGCGCGCCCGGCCGAACAAGCTGGACGCGAGTGCCCTGGATGCGAGTGCCCCGGTTGCTAGTGCCAGTGTCATTTGGCGGGGCACTTCGACCGTCCGCCGGAGACGTCTGCCCTTCCAGCCGAAGCGTTCCTTGGATATCCATTGCAGGTGCTAGCGTCAACAGAATTTCGGGCGAATCCGGGCGTAAATCGAGGATCTGCGTTGCTCCGTAGGTCTTCGTCCCAGAAGTGAAAACCGCCTCAATCCGATAACGGCCGGTGGTGAAGCCGGTCATTTGAAAGCCGTATTCAGGAGCTTGTGCGACGAAGTCGCCATACGCCCACCGCCCCAAGTCGTTGACCGGACGCATCGAGACCTGTACTCCTGCGCCGCCAATCACCGCCCGAAATCCGGCCCCGGGCGGTTGCGCTTGCGCCGGCTCGGTCACGCTTGGAACGCCCAATATGCGCCCCCGAATCTCGACCGCCGCTTCCGAGGCCAGGTGCAAGTCGAGACCGCTGAGATTCTCGGCCCCGCGCAGGTATATCGGGAATGCATCGTGGGAGTCTCGTGCGCCGCCGTAGTATTGCTCGACCAGCATCGTATGGCGGCCCGGGGCGGGTCCGCCTAGCTGGGGACTCGGACTCGCGCGAAGGTAATATTTGCCGGGATCGAGGTTCCCGACGCGATATTCGCCCCGGTCATCGGTTTGCGCGCCGCGAAAGTTGAACAAGACCGGAGCGCCGAGGTCGCGCCCCGGCCGTAGAAGGCTCACGTTCACATTGCCCACGGGGTCGCCGCCGGAATCGTACACATGGCCTGAAATCGACCCGCGGCGAACGAATCGAAGTACGATTCCATTGCGAATTTGCCCGTCGTCGAGCGTAATCAGATCGCTCAGTTCCCGGACGCTATCCGCGCCATAAATCGCCGCGCCTTCGTTAGTTTTTGCGGCGCGAAGATCGTATTTGCCGGCGGGAAGTCCTTCGAATTGAAAGCGGCCGGAGCTATCGGTACGTTCAGTAGCCCATCGCCGAGGAGCGCCTTGTAGGGTGAGAGTTACGACCGCCTTACGGATGGGGTCGTTGTTTTCGCCTTCCACCACGCTGCCGGAAATCACGCCTTTACCGGTCGGCTGCTGACCCCATGCGGCTGCGAGAAAAGCTCCCGTGCACATGGCCCTCGACGTAAATCCCAACGCCCTCATGACGCCTCAATAACAGCCTATCAGCACGCCGGAAACGAATTGCTGATTGGGACGCATCCACTCCCTGTGCGGTTTCACCGAATGAAGAAGATCAGCACCATCAAGCGCCTCGTTGTTCACACAGCGCATGATTCGTATTCGATGGGCCGCTATCTCCGACGGGTTGCATAACGGCCGGTCGCGTCGCCATAGCGAAAATGCGGCCAAGGGCGTGTTGCTTCGAAGGATTCAAGACCGACAGCAGAGGTGACCGGCGTTTTATCGCCGGTCAGAACCTTGCAGGTGAAGCCTTGGTCCTTCGCCCAACATCCAAATTCGATGGTGCCCGTGGCACACGCTCCGAGCACCGGGAGATCGCCGCCTTGGTTTACACTGATCGCGATGGCAGCTTCTTTCGGTAGTGGGTTTGAGGGAGAGCCGTATCGATACCTTCTGCGGTCCACCTTTTGTCAGCATTAATGACTATGGCGCGCCGCCAGTAGATGCGACGCGCCACAGCCTGATCGGTCCTGCTCTTTCGGTTACGCCAGGATGTCCTTCACCACGTGACCGTAGACCACCGTGGGACGCTCCGAGCGCCCTTCGTGCAGGAAGGTGAGATTCTGGTGGTTCAATCCGAGTTGATTGAGAATCGTCGCGTTGAGGTCGTGCGCGTCGACGGCGTTCTTCACGGCGCGCAGTCCGATTTCGTCCGTTTCGCCGTAGGTCATGCCGGCTTTCACGCCGCCGCCCGCGAGCCATGAAGTGAAGCCCCACGGATTGTGGTCGCGGCCGTCACCCGACTGGCTGTAAGGAGTCCGGCCGAATTCTGCCGTCCATACGACCAGCGTCGAATCCAGCAGCCCGCGCGACTTGAGGTCAGTGAGAAGTCCCGCCACCGGTTTGTCCACGATCTTGGACATCTGGCCGTGGTTCTGTTCGATGTCGTGGTGGGCGTCCCAGGAGCTCGACTGTCCGGAGTAGACCTGGATGAAGCGCACACCGCGCTCCACCAGGCGCCGGGCCCGCAACAGGTTGGTGCCGTAGGGAGTCGTGATGTCGTCATCCAAACCGTACATCTTCTTGGTGGCCTCGGACTCCTTGCCGAGATCCACCGCTTCCGGCGCGGCGGCCTGCATGCGGTAGGCCAACTCATAGGACTCGATGCGCGCTTCGAGCTCGTCGTCGGTGGGGTACTTACTGCCGTAGTGCTGATTCATGTTCTTGAGCAGATCGAGCGTGGCGCGCTGCTCGTTCGCGCCGACCGGTGCGGGTCTCTGCAGGTCGAGGATCGGAGAGTCGCCCTGGCGCAACGCGGTGCCCTGGTAGACGGCGGGCAAGAAGCCGGAGCTCCAGTTGGCCACTCCGCCGACCACGCCGCGGCCTTCGCCAATTCCGCCGGAGTTGTCGGTGAGCACGACGAACCCGGGCAGGTCCTGGTTGGCTGAGCCGAGTCCATAGAGCGTCCAGGCGCCCATCGAAGGACGTCCGGCCGTCAGGGCGCCGGTGTTGCAGCGGTACAGGCAGATGATGTGGGTGCTGCCTTCGGTTTTAGACTTGATGAAGCACAGATCGTCGGCGCACTGCCCCAGATTGGGGAGCCAGTCGGAGAACCACGCCCCGCTCTGGCCGTACTGCTTCCAGGTCCGCTTGGTCGCCAGCAGCGGCCCCCGCCCGCCGGCGGTGCCTAATTCAATTTTGCCGAAAGAATCCGGCACGGCTTGTCCGGCCAAACGAATCAGATCCGGCTTGTAGTCGAACAGGTCGATGGTGGCCGGCGCGCCGTGCATGTGAAGCCAGATCACCGACTTGGCCTTCGGCGTGAAGTGGGGTGTTTTGGGTGCAAGGGGGTTCGCCGAAGCCGCTTGAGCCTTCGGCAGCAACCCATCTTGTTCCAGCATGCCGGCCAGTGCGACTGCTCCCAGTCCACGTCCAGCACTCATTAACGCTTGGCGGCGAGATATCTTATACATAATCGTTCTCCTGTTGGAATCCTTTTAGAACCTGTACGTGAACTCGTTTGAATTCGCCATCGCGTGCACCAGATCCACAAAAGCCGCGGCCCGCGTAGCGCTCCATTCCTGGGTCTCCGTAAATCCAGCGGGAGCGGCAATGGGCTTGCCGGCCGCCTTCTGTTCGGCGATGGTCTTCTCCTGCGTGCTTAAAAACGTCTGCAGCGTGTCCTTTTCCCATGCGTCCGGAGACCGTCCGTAGAGGAGCTGGAAGAGCCGGTCGAGCCCCGCGCTGAAGTTCGTGCCGCCCTCCTTGATCACCCTGCCCGCGAGAGCCTCGGACCATTGGTAGTAGAGATCGTCGTTGATCAGCGTCAGGGCCTGCGGCGCCGTCGTGGTGACATCCCGCTTGCTATGCACCAACTGCGCGGAGGCCATGTCGAACACCTCCAGCATCGGATACGGGATGTTGCGCCGGATGAAGACATAGACGCTGCGGCGGTCGTGCTCCTCAACCTTGGGCGTCACCTGCCAGGCGTTGCCGGCTCCCAGGTTCTTGGGTACCGGCGGACGCACGCCGGGGCCGCCCATCTTCTCGTTGAGCAGACCGGCCGCCAGCAGCATGGAATCGCGAATCTCTTCGGCGTCCATGCGCAGGCGCGGGAACGCCCACATCAGTTTGTTGTCCGGATCGACGGCGGCGGCGTCCTGGCGGAAGTCGGAAGCCTGCCGGTACACGCTCGACAGCATAATCTCGCGCTGCAGCTTCTTGATGCTCCAGCCTTGCTGCACGAACTCGCTCGCCAGCCAGTCGAGCAGCTCCGGATTGGTGGGTTTCTCGCCCATCTTGCCGAAGTCGCTGACCGAATCGACGATGCCGTGCCCGAAGTCCTGATACCAGATCCGGTTCACCATAACGCGCGCCGTCAGCGGATTCTTGGGGTCGGCGATCCAGTTGGCGAGCGCCGTGCGCCGGCCCGAGGAGGTCGCAGTCGGCACGATCACGGGCTGCCGGTCGCCGGAGACCATAGAGAGGAATCCAGGCTCAACTTCGGCCGCGGGGCGGTTGTAGACGCCTGTCACCAAAACGTGGGTGGGGGGAGAATCGGGGCCGAGCTCAAACATCCCCGAGACCAGGTCCCGAGGGCCTGGGTTGAGGTTGTCGAACTTTTTCAGTTCGGCGACCAGCGCGTAGTACTTGTCCCGGTCCGGATCCTTATATCTAGTCAGGTCCGTAATCGCGGTCCGGTCTTGCCCCTTCATCGTGATGCCGGAGCGGTGATAGACCCACTTGTCAAACGCGTTCCGCTCGCTGGCGGGCTTGGTGAGCGAAGGGATGGTTTCGGGAACGAAAGAACTGACGCGTTCCTCCCTAAGCTTCGCTTGTTTCGGCTTGATGATCCCATCGATCTGGTCCTGAATGCTCTTGGTCGCTTCTTTGTATACGGCCAGACGTTGGTTGTAATCGGCAAGCTCTTTGCCGCTCAGCGCCTCGACATCGTCTTTGGCGCTGGCATTCGCGAAGAAGGCTTGGAACTGGTAATACTCCTTCTGACTGATCTTGTCGAACTTGTGGTTGTGGCACTTCGCGCAGCCGAGGGTTGTACCCAGAAATACATAACCCGTCGTATCGGTGAGATCCCATTGGATCTCCTGGTACTTGAGGTTCAGGTCGCGGGCATTGGTCTCGTCGGCATAGTTCCGCAGGAAGCCCGTGGCCGTGAACGCTTCCATGTCGCCGGGCCAAATCTCGTCGCCGGCCAACTGTTCCTTGATGAAGCGGTCATACGGCTTGTCCTGATTGAAGGACTTGACCACGTAGTCCCGATAGTGCCAGGCGTTGGGGCGGGTTTCATCCTGGTTGTACCCTTCGCTGTCGGCATACCGCGTCAGATCCAGCCAGCGGCGGCCCCAGCGCTCCCCGTAATGCGGAGACGCGAGCAACCGATCCACCAGTTTTTCGTAGGCGTCCGGCGACCGGTCTTCGACGAAGGCCTTGACCTGCTCCGGCGTCGGGACCATTCCCCACGCGTCGAGGGTGGCGCGGCGAATGAGCTTGGCGCGATCGGCATCGGGCGAGGGTTTGACACCCTTGGCCTCCATCCGCGCCAGGACCAGCGCGTCGATGGGCGACCGCACCCAGTCCTTGTTTTGAATCTGCGGCGTTTGCGGACGGTACACCGGCTGATAGGCCCAGTGTCCTTGGGCCGACGGCTGGGTCCAATTGGTCGCTGCGGGGGCGGAATCATTCTCGGCCGCAACCGCGACCACAACCGCGACTAAGCAACAGCAAAGAAGTAACGTTACGATGGGTTTCATCGGTGGGCTCCCAAAACAATCTGAAACGGTTTGAAATTGGACAAAGGTGGGGGTGAGTTCAGGCAGCTTGCACTGCCCGGCTCATTTCGGCGACGGCCCAGTGCAGTCGGTAACTGGCACCCGGTCATGACGTCGCTCCTTAATGCGATCCGCAGTTCGGCACAGAAAGGGGGCAACCGGTAGGCGAAATCACCCGTAACTGCCTACTGGCATGTCACTACAGCAAAACTGATTAAGTTTAGATTATTAATGTTACGGTGTCAATGGATTTCTTTAGCTCTACCAGATTCCTATCACCTTGAAAATAATACTCTTTCTTCGGAATATGCCCGCAGGGATACGGCGTCGAAGCTGTTCCGGAAAACACCGCGCCGTTCAACGCGCCCGCGTCTAACCGGAACTGGCCCCGGACCCCTCTTTTGCAGGCGAGTTATTCCGGGCAATTCGATGCGAGCGTTTGCAGAGAACTGAGGCGGATGCGGTCGCCCTCCGGTAGCCTGTCCAGATCCCCTTTGGCCTCCACCTTGTGCTCTTTGTGGGAATCGGCCATAAACGCGTTGGCGTACTGCAGGGGGAAAGTATTCGTCCCGAACGCTTGAGCCTGTGAGACTTTTAGCTCCAACCCGGTGGAACTATCGCGGGAGCGGGTCTGCGCCGGCGCGCTGGCTCTCGCCAACGTCCAAGAGTTTTCGGAACCCTGCGTGAGGCATCCGACTACGCGTACGAGGGAGCCATCGGGCAGCGGCGCCGGTCCAGCCTTTCGCTGCACCTGGATGGTGGTGAGGGCTTCATAGGTAAGCTCCTGGGCGCCGGCAGGCAAATCATTGTTGGACATTATATAGGAGGCAATGTCGAGGTACTCGCTTTGCGTGGCGCTCCCCGGGCTGTCGCGCGGCATATAAGTGCTGATGAAATTGAAAAAGCCGCTGAGCTTGTCTTCGCGCCAACGCTCGATGAAACCCGTGCGCTCGAACCCCGTGGAGTGGCACTTAAGGCAGCGGCGGGTGAAAACGGCATCGCCCCGCTTGGCCTGATCGGCAGTATAGACACCGTCCCAGACGCTTTTGCCCGCATTCTCCTGGGCCGCGGCCGCCATCGCGAACAAAAACATGCCTGCGATCGTGCGGCTCATTAGTGTATCTCTATTCGAGCGTGACCCTATTCGGATCGAGTATACATCTCATTCGTTACTGCTGGAGCTTTTATCTTCCTTCCGCCAAGAATAGCGTCCAAGATCCGCAAGGTCGTAGCGAGCCCCACGACGTATCCGTTGTTCTCATACACGTACAATAAGCTCAGCGAGATCGCGCAAATGGTTTACCCGTCCGGGTGCGCAAAGCACCTACGACAACGCGGGCCGGCGCGGCGGTGCCGGAGTGGTTGGATTTGTCGTGGTGGCGTGAACGCTTCACGCCGGAGCAGTGGGAGCACAGGCGGTCGGCCGAAGAGGCAATCCTCTGGGGAACAAGCTCGTCTATTTGCAGGGAGCGCAGGATGAAAGGAGGCGGAAACACGCGGGCTGTCCCCAGGTTTCCCAGGTTTCCCAGGTTTCCCAAACTTGCGCACGAAATTCCTGTTGTGGGCACTGCGCTTGCAAATGTATCAGTTGGCATAGACGGGTATAACGCATATGAGCAATATCAAAAGTGTGTCTCCGGAACCTGACCCGGCGGCAGAACAAAGTCGAAAAAAGGTCTTTCTGGTAGGGTTAGCGTTAGCAGCAATCATCTTCCCCGTCGTGCCGCTGCTCGACCACGTTGGAAGACCTGAATTGATATACCCTGTCATCACCGCATTCGTGGCGATTGCAGTCGCGATAAGGGCCCGTTGGGAACTACGAGGCCAGTTGTGGTTCTGGACCACGATTACTCTGATCGTATCTCTTCACGTGCCCCTTATTCTTCTTATACCTTGGAAGGCGGGCTGGATACCCGCGCCCGTAACCACGTTGTTCTGTATCGTGGATTTGGTAATCATCTACGCCGTCATCGGCCTTATTGAAAAACTCAATCAGAAGTTGCGTCGGACAGGCCGGCCCGCTTCGCCGGCATAGAAATCCTCGCACATCGTTTCAACGTATTCGTCGAACTTCTTCATCCAGGATCTGATTCAGCTGCTTGTAAGACGGGACGGGACGAGGAGGGACGAGGGGGACGAGGGGGGACGAGGGGGACAGCCAGAATCGACACTGCGAAAAATGGAGCGAGCGAAGCATTCAGCTTCGTCCCCTTGAGAGAAATCGGGGGTCGGAGGCACTCAGTAGGTACCTATGCGCAACGCCCGCTGCATCCTCCCAGGACTTCCTTATCACGTAACCCAGAGGGGTACCAATCGGCAGAAGGTGTTTTTCTCGACCGCGCATCGCAAAACCTATTTGAACCTGGTGGCGCGGCACAGAGAAGACGCGGGGGTGCGGGTGCTGGCCTACTGTCTGATGTCCAATCACGTGCACTGGGTGATCGTGCCGGAGCGGGCCGACTCGCTGGCGGTGTTGTTCCGCCGGGTGCATGGGGCCTACGCGCAGGCGGTGAACGCGGGGATGGGCCGCAGCGGACACTTGTGGCAGAACCGGTTCTACTCTTGTCCGCTCTCGGAGCGGCGCTTATGGACCGCGTTGCGCTACGTCGAAGCGAACCCGGTCCGGGCGGGCCTGGTCGCGCGCCCGGAAGTGTATCGATGGTCGAGCGCGGCGGTGCACCTGGGTGACGGCCGGGATGCGGCGGGCGTGCTGGACGGCCCCTATTGGGCGCGGGCGGGAGGAAACGCGACTTGGCGCGAGATGCACGCCTCAGGCGAACAAGAAGACCAACTGCACCTGCTGCGGCGCTGCACCTACGCGGGCCGGCCGTTTGGAGAGGAAGAGTTCGTGGCTCGACTGGAGGAACACTTTCAACGGCATTGGCGACGGTGGAGTTTCGAGAAAGCGGCGAGTTCGGCTAGAATTTGAGCAGAGGGACGGTGCCGTCTGATGTATTGGTCGCGAATTTGAGCGCGTCGATTCTGTCTGTCCCCTTGAACCCCCTTGAACCCCTTGAACCGATTCTGTCTGTCCCCTTGAACCGACTCAAGAACGGACTTGTGGACCAAGTTGATCCCTCAGGAGAGACCTTTACAGATGCTGGGCAGCGGAGACAGTTTATAGCTGATGAAGGAAAAGGAGGGTCGAATGGGCGCTTGTAGCCCGGAGAACGTTCCCAAAGAGTTTTTCTCCAATTTCCTCGCTGATAGGCTCGAGGATTGGGTGCCTGCGAGGGCGATAGGCGAGTTCATCGTGTCTTCGTGTCCAACGCTTCTAGTGGGGCACCTTGTCTTGTGCAGAGCACTTCGACACCTCGGGGACCCTGAGCGGGCCGTTGAAGAGCTAAACCTCTGCATAACCATTGCTAATGGTGTAGGCTTCTTCGAACAAGGTTTACTTCCAGAGCTGAAACAAGAGCAGCAAACCCTGATGATGAAAACTGGGGAGACGTTCCCCACTAATCCTAAGCGCCCGGACGCCGCGAAGTAAACCTACACCTAACGATCTTTCCGGCAACGCGGCCTCGGTGGTTTCCTGTTGGTCACGGACGCGCTGAATCAAGTCACGCAGTACACCTACGATCTGGCCCGCAACAAGCTCACGCAGCAGGACGCCAACACACACACGACCGGCTACGCCTGGGATAATCTGAACCGCCGGACATCGAGAACGCTGCCGCTGGGCCAGACCGAGAGCTTCACCTATGATCCTGTCGGCAACATGCAAACGCGGACGGACTTCAACGGCAAAACCACCACGTTCGCTTACGATTCCTTGAACCGCGTACTCTCGCGCACGCCCGATCCTTCGTTTAGCGCTGCTCCGATCACGTTCACCTACACGGCCACCGGCCAGCGCCTCACAATGACCGATCCCAGCGGGACCACAACCTACACATACACCGTAAGCGTCTGGCCAACCCAGGGGTGGGTTAGCTCCGAGCAGCGGACCAGCGAGCCGGAGTCAGGTTCGACACCTGGCTCAGCGTGCACCGATTCAATCCCGGCAACACTGCGGCGAGGTAATCCTTCACCGGCACGCCTAACCGGCGGCAGGATTCCACAACCGAAAGAATGGCCGCAACTTTCGGACCCGCCTGCGCGCTGCCCACGTGCAGCCAGTTCTTTCTTCCCAGCGCCACCGGCCGCATCGAGTTCTCCGCCAGGTTGTTGGATAACTCCACTGAAACACCGGCGCAGTTTCGTCCACATATTTAATGTGTGGAAACCTGGGAAACCTGGGGACAGTCCGCGTGTTTCCGAGCAAAGGGGGTGAAGGGGGACGGCCTGACGCGACTCCCTCGTTTTGGTCATTTTTCGCCGTAGCCGGATCAGCGAGTTACAGCCAAAAGGGACACATTGCTCTGTCCCTGTCGCGAGTTTCGGCATTCAACCCGCCGTAATCTGATCGTGAACCGCACCGCTGGCGCCCGGTGAAGTGTCAATGGCGATATCATTGGGGCGATATCATTGGCGGCGATCATGCCAGAAGAAGTGTTTGGGACACTCGAACAACTGCTGGAGTCCCAGAACCCATCCACGAGCTTCGACCTTCTGATCGGCCAGTTCCGCGCCGCGAAGGACTACCGCTCGCTGTTTGAAGCCCTCCTGATGAGAAGACGCCTGGAACTCGGGCTGCCGCTGTTTCTGACGGATGACCTCTCCGCGATTCCTTCCGAGGTCCGCGAAGTGTACCTCCAGGCGGTCAATGCGGCCGCGCGGGAAGTCGGCGAGCTGTTTCTCTCCGACGGAGAGATTGCGCAGGCCTGGCCGTATCTCCGGGCGAGCGGGGACTCTGCCCGCGTCGCCGAGGCGATTGAAAAGGTGGAAGACAGCGACGGCGTGAACCGCATCATCGAGATCGCCCTTCAGGAAAAGGTAAACCCAGCGAAGGGCCTGGAACTGATCGTGGCAAAGTATGGGATCTGCCAGGCGCTGAGCGCGTTTGAAGTATCGGCCATAGAGAAGGACCGGGAAAAATGCATCGCCGTTCTCGCGCGCAGCCTGCACGCCGAGGTGATCGAGCGGCTGAGCGCCGCAATCGCGCAGCAGGAAGGCAGCCGACCGGTTGCGATGAACATCGCTCAACTGATTGAGGGACGCGACTGGCTGTTCGGCGAATACAGCACTTACGTGGATACCTCACATCTGGTGTCTGTCCTGCAATATTGTCCCGAAGTGACCGATGCCAGCGTGCTGGGGATCTTTCATGACCTCTGCGAATACGGGAAGCGGCTGTCTCCGCAGGTCCGCGTCCAGGGCCAGCCGCCATTTGAAGATGTTTACATCGACTTCGATCACTACGCGCTGGCTTTATTGGGCGCGTTATTGGGCGTCGACGTCGAGAGTCACCTGGCGCACTTTCGCAGCAAGGTGGTGGAGGCCGAAGGGGAAGGGATGAGGTCGCTGCGCGCACAAGCCCTGGTTCGATTGTTGGCGCGGGTGGGCCGCTACGAAGAGGCGCTAGAGGTTGCATTGGCGCACTTTCCACACGCGCGCTCCGCGGATCTGGCTTGTCCGGCCGCCACGGAACTCTGTCGTCTGGCCGGGCGGTTCGATCGGCTGAGGGAACTCGCGCGGGAGCGGGGAGATTGGTTGAGTTTTGCCGCTGCCAGCCTGGAGGCCCGAACACTCCGCGTTGCGCAGGGTGCATCCTCAAGTACCCTGTCTCGGTCGGTTCGTTAGGCGCAAAATCCTCCGGTTCACGCTGGGGGTTACGTACCGTCAGGCCCGGGATTCAGCGATCTGCGTGGCTAGTCTCCTGTCCCAGTGGTTCGTGCGATAAGTCAGCGGGGTAGGCCGTCCCCCTGGGCCGCGGCCGACGCCCACGTCGGCCCTATTTGGTTGCGATTCAGAAGCCGGACCAAAGGGGGTCCGGCGCGGACGAGGGCGTCCGCCCCACCCGGTTTTGTTCATCGAACTTCCAGGAGACTAGAGCATTTTCATGGATATCGTAGACCGTTCTTGTGGGGTAGCCCTTCCGGGCTGCGGCCGCGCTTTATGTGCGGCGTGCCCATTACTCTTGGCGAATCGCCGGGCAGAAGCCCGGCGGCAAGGCGGAAGCCATGCCCCACAACGGACCACGATAGCTATGAAAATGCTCTAATCCGGTGCGGTGTCCCCTTAGCCGGACGTTTCTGAATAGACCTGTGCTGCCATCCTCCATCAGTTGAGTCCGGGAGGACGGCGCACGAAAAGGGGACCGACTACTCTGTCTGCTCCCACAACTCTCTGATTCTCAGTGCAGGTATGGGAGTGGACAGAGCGGTCTGTCCCCTTTTTCAAGCGGAGGCGATTGGTGTACGATAATCCGGTACGGGAAGCCGGAACGGAAATTCCGGTTGAAAGTCCCCAAGCGGTAGCCAACGTGTAGTCGGGGCATATCAACTTGGGCAGCGAACTGACCGTTGTATTTTGAGGCCGGGGCGGCTAGTATAACCAAGTGAAAGTGCACGCGTGGATCAGCCGAGCGAGCGGTGCACGGGGAGAACATATGAAGTGGCATGTCAATCCGAGAATAGCTTCGTTGGCCGTGGTGGGCGTACTGGCAGCCTCCTTCGCCTTGGTCAACGCGCAGCAGAAGAGCGGCGCCCGGGCGGCGACGGCTGCCGATGCCATCGGTGGCGTGGTCACGAGCACAAAAGGTCCCGAGGCGGGAGTGTGGGTGATCGCCGAAACCACGGACCTGCCGACAAAGTTCGCCAAGATTGTCGTTACCGACGATCAGGGGCGTTACGTCCTTCCCGAGCTGCCCAAGGCGAGCTACCAGGTCTTCGTGCGGGGCTATGGGTTGGTTGATTCACCGCGCGTGCCCGCCAAGCCCGGGCAGCACCTCGATCTCAAAGCGGTCGTGGCGCCGGACGGGCGGGCGGCCGCACAAGTGTATCCGGCAAATTATTGGCTGGGCCTCTTGAAGATGCCCAAAGGAGAGTTGTCCGACAAGGACTTCGTGATTGAAACCAAGCGGTGCTACTCCTGCCATCAGGTGGGCGACGCGGCGACCCGCAACCTTTCCAAGAATCTTGGTTCGTACGCGTCGGGCCTGGACAAGTGGGATCACCACACGGCGATGGGACCTTCGGGGCCGGGCATGGCTTCCAACTTCAAGGCGATGGGCGCCGAGCGCAAGGCGTACTCCGACTGGACGGATCGGATCGCCGCAGGCGACTATCCCAAGCAGGCCCCACCCCGTCCCATCGGTGTCGAGCGCAACCTCGTGATCTCGATGTGGGACTGGGCCCTGCCGACGAGCCGGCGGACCGATGTGGCCGCTACAGACGAGCGCAATCCTACGATGAATGCAAACGGGCTGGTGTATGGATCCATCCAAGGGTCCGACATCCTTGCCGTACTCGATCCGCGCAAGAACGAGACCTCCATGATCAAGGTTCCCTCGAATGCCCCGGTGATCGACTCCGACACGCCGGCGTCGCCGTACTATGGAACCGAGAAGATTTGGCAGCGCCAGTCCGACCCTCGCAGCCCCGCGATGGATAGCCACGGCCGGGTGTGGGTGACGGCTCGGATTCGCGCCCCGCAAGAACAGCCCGCGTTCTGCAAAGACGGGTCGAATCAATTCTCCAAGTACTTCCCGCTGGCGCGTCCAAGCGCGCGGCAGGTCGAGATGTACGATCCGAAGACCAAGCAGTTCACCATGATCGACACCTGCTTTGCAGCCGACCATAACCACTTCGACGATAAGGACGCGCTGGTTTTCGGTCAGACCAACGCGATCGGCTGGTTCGACACGGCGAAGTTCGACAAAACCCACGACGCCGCGGCGTCGCAAGGATGGTGCCCGGGCGTGATCGATACCAATGGCGATGGCAAGATTACCGCGCCATGGACCGAGCCCAATGAACCCGTCGATCCCACGAAAGATCACCGGATCAATTTCGGCGCCTATTCGATTGCCCTGAATCCCAAGGACGGCTCACTGTGGGTCTCGGGAATCGGCGAGCGGGATACGACGCTCGTCCGCATGGAACGCGGACCGAATCCGCCACAAACGTGCAAGACGGAAGTTTATATTCCGCCCCCCGACAAGATGGTGGTGGCCGGCTCCGGCGGCGTGGCGATCGGCAGCGACGGCTCGGTCTGGCAGAACTGGCGCGGCGCCCACGAAATATTGAGGTTTGACCGCAGCAAGTGCAAGGTGCTGAACGGACCGACCGCGACCGGACAACATTGTCCTGGGGGTTGGACCGTATACAAAAAGGAAGGCCCCGCGTTCGAGGGCGCGCCTGACGATTACCGAACAGACATGCTGTATCTGACCGAGGTCGATCGGGAAAACGCACTGGGCCTCGGGAAGGACGTGGTGCTGGCCGGCGATGTCAACGCGGATTCGTTCTTCGTAGTGATGCCAAAGACCGGTGAGACCTTAACGTTGCGCGTCCCCTACCCGCTGGGATTCCACTCCCGACACACGTCGGGACGCATCGACGATGAGAATGCCGGCTGGAAAGGCCGCGGATTCTGGACCAGCTACTCGATGTACACACCCTGGCATCAGGAGGGCGGCAAGGGACAGCTGTCAAAGATTGTAAAGTTCCAGATCCGGCCGAATCCGCTTGCGGAATAGCCGGCCTTTCGTGGACGGCTTCACAAACTACTGAAACCGGATGAATGCTCCGGCAAGAAGGGTGCAGCGCGGGGCCGGGAATCGTCAGGAACCGGATGTCATTCGGCATCCCAAATCTATCGCTTGCCGATTCCTGTATTCCCTCCGGGCCGGATAACGCGCTATTCGCACAAGTGTTCTTAGTGCGCCCAACGCGATCACTGCCAGACTGCCACCTCAACCTTCTATAACTGTGCGGCAACCGCCCCAGTGCTTTTCCCGGCGCGGCGGACTATAATCCATCGACAGCGACGGCGAATTGTTTGCGGCGCCGGGAAGAAGAATTTGGAAACCAAGGGAGAGTGCAATGGGATACTCGATTAAAGAATTCGTTCGGATGACTGCGCTGTTATCCGGCCTGGCCTTGATGGGGCATGCCCAAGGGCAGACGCCTACGCTGCCAAAGACGCGGGGAGCCGTGCCGAATTTCGTTCCTGTGACCGACCAAGCCATACGGGCCCCCAAGCCCGAGGATTGGCTGATCCATCGCGGCAATTATCAAGCCTGGGGTTACAGCCCGCTCGACCAGATCAACAAAGCCAATGTCAAGAATTTGCAACTGGTCTGGTCACGCGCCATGGAGCCCGGCACCAACGAGGCCACGCCGCTTGTCTACAACGGTGTGATGTATGTGGGTAATCCGGGCGATGTGATCCAGGCGATCGATGCCGCGACCGGCGACCTCGTGTGGGAGTACCGGCGCCCGCTGCCGCCCGCCACGTCGTTCCGCAACGGCCTCGGGCAGCGCAAGCGCAGCATCGCGCTCTATGGCGACCGGATCTATTTTGTGAGCTGGGACAATTTCGTCGTCTCGCTGGACGCCCGCACCGGCGAGCAGGCCTGGCAGACCGATCGCGGCGGCGCCTGGCTGATCAGCAACTCCACCGGCCCCATCGTGGCTAACGGCGTCGTCATCGCCGGCAGCACGTGCCAATATTCGGCCCAGGGCTGTTATATCACCGGTCACGACGCCAAAACCGGCCGCGAGCTGTGGCGGAACGAGGTCATTCCGCACCCGGGACAGCCAGGCGACGAAACGTGGGCCGGCTCGCCCTTCGAGAAACGCTGGATGAGCGGCGTGTGGGGTGAGATCACCTATGATCCCGAACTCGATCTGGTGTACTACGGCTCGAGCGGCGTCGGGCCCGCCTCAGAGGCGCAGCGCAATATGCCGGGCGCGACGATGGCCGGCACGGACACGCGATTCGCGGTTCGGCCCAAGACCGGCGAAATCGTGTGGAAGCACCAGGTCCTGCCGCGCGACAACTGGGATCAGGAATGCACCTTCGAAATGATGATCATCACTACGCCGGTCAATCCCAGCGCCCCCGACCTGTTATCGTTCAATCCGGATGCGCGCCGCGGGCGGCGCAAAACGCTGACCGGCGTCCCCTGCAAGACCGGAATCGCCTGGAGCTTCGATGCCGCGAGCGGCGAGTTCCTGTGGGCGAAGCCGACCACGGAGCAGAACATCGTCGCCAGGATCGACCCCAAGGGACTCGTCACAGTGAACGAGGACGTGGTGCTCAAGGAGGTCGACAAGACCTATCACGTGTGCCCGACCTATAACGGAGGCCGTGACTGGCCGCAAGGCGCCTACAATCCAAAATCCAACGTCATGTATATACCGCTTTCGAATCTGTGCATCGACTCGACGGCTCGCACCGATCGCAACGCCGAGCCGCAGTTCGCTTACAACACGAACAACGTCGGCAAGTTCGCGGCCGGCAAGGACAAGGTCGGCCGCATCGATGCGATCTCGGTCGAGACGGGCAAAACTCTGTGGAGCTGGGAGACGCGGGTGACGAACTACTCGCCGATCCTGGCCACGGGCAGCGGGCTCCTGTTCAACGGCTCGATGGACCGGTTTCTCAGGGCGCTGGATGCCGACAAAGGCCAGGTCGTGTGGCAGTCGCGGCTTCCTTCGCAGGTCGTCGGCGGCGCGGTGACTTATTCCATCAACGGCCGCCAATACATCGCTGTCGCCGGCGGCGGCGGCGGGGTCGCTGCCACGGGCTTGGGCCTGACTCCCGAGGCGGATGCGTCCA
Organism: Bryobacteraceae bacterium; assembly: GCA_035934795.1. Taxonomy (GTDB): domain Bacteria; phylum Acidobacteriota; class Terriglobia; order Bryobacterales; family Bryobacteraceae; genus Palsa-187. The sequence goes on from DASYXM010000040.1 coordinate 20,942, forward strand.
GCGGTAACAACGCCATCTACGTCTTCGCGCTGCCGCGATAGCTGACGTGCGTTCGAGCCGGCGGCTTCGAGGCATTCTCGATCCGCCGGCTCTTGACCAAACGCACAAGCCAAAGCTCCCGTTAACCACTAGTAACGTCCGTTCGTCCAGAGCTTAGGTGCTGCGGTCGAATTTATCCTTGATGGCGGACGACCGCCAGACATAAGCCCCTGAAAAAAGGGGACAGGCTACTCTGTCCCCTCGCGCAACTTTCTGATTTCGCGTAGGAGTAGGGTAGTGGACAGAGCGGTCTGTCCCCTTTTTCAACAAGCTCCCTGGACACAAGCCGACTCCCTAATTGCATAGGCCAGGTATTCTTAGAAGTGGAGGAGCTTGCCAATGCAGATCGACCAGGGGAAAGTAATTGCGGCCCTCGGCGGCTCACGGGCTGTGCAGGGCATGGACTCGGAGGCGAAGGCAGAAGCGCTCGAGTTGTACCTGTCCGATCAACTGGACAATGCAGTCTTCGCGCGGCTCGGTGCGCCGTCAAAGCCGTTGACCGTAGGCGAGCTTGACGAGCAAATCGACAAACGTCCGCTGCGCCGGGGAATAGGAACCCTGTTCGCGTCCGGCGGAACCAACCCGTTCGGCAACCGCTTGCCGAGCGAGCCCGTGAACGTGCGTCGATTAGCGCCGATGCCCGCGCAACCGGTCCTGCTCGATTTCTTTAAGTTTCGCTTCGCTCCGGCGACGCATGTTCTTCAGAGCGCGGACAAGGCGCTCGCCGCCGGGCTTCCGGAAGATATCGTACTCGCTTGCCTGCTTCACGATGTTGCCCAGGTGTTGATGAAAGCGGATCATGGCTGGTGGGCGGCGCAACTGTTTGAGCCTTACGTTTCCGAGAAGGTTGCGTTCGCAATCCGTTATCACCAGGCGCTGCGATTTTATCCCGATCCGGCGGTCGGCTACGAATATCCACAGTTGTACAACCTCATCTTTGGAACCGACTATGTGCCGCCGCCCCACATCCAAGCTGCCCACAAGTACTGCCGCCAGCATAAGTGGTACATGGCGGCGCGGCTGATTACGGTCAACGATCTTTACTCGTTCGATCCGAACTACATTGTGGACCCTGCAAAATTCTCGGATATCGTCGGCCGTCATTTCAAACAGCCGAAAGAGGGCCTGGGGAACGACAACAGCCCGACGGCGCATATGTGGCGGACGATCGCGAATCCTGACGCGCCCCTCTGAAGTTCGGATTCAGCCTGGCCAATCCACTCCAGATGTAGGTTGCCGCAAAGATGAGGCAGCACGGAAACGGGTAGCTCTTTGATGACAGCGTATCCGGCAGCGATCTACCTCTCCGGGGTCCAGAAGGCCCATTCCGGGAAGTCGTGCGGGGACTAGCGGCCCGTCTCTGAATGATCCGTTTCTTAACGATCCGCGTACCGCTTCGCTGCCGCGAGATCTCTGCGCAACTCGTCCGCCGTGCGGCGTGGGCCGTATCCGGGAGTGTCGCGCTGGATGCGCCACCCCTCTTTCAGCGGGCCGGCGTCCACCGTGTCGAAGCCGAAGTGATCGAGCAGACGGGTGACCGTGGCTTTCGCACCGAGGTCATCGCCGGCAATCACGAGCGCGCGACGATTCTTGGTTCCCGCCGGTAGCCCATCGGTGGTGAGCGCGGCCGCGTAGATATGGTTGAAGGCCTTCACGACCCTGGAATTCGGCAAGTGCGCTTGGAGGAGCTCAGAGGTCGTGGTCGATTCATTATCGAGCTCGGGAATGTGGCCGTCACGTTCAGGGTAATAGTTGTTTGTGTCGATCACGATCTTGCCCGCGAGTGGCTCTACCGGAACCGCCCGGTAGTTCTTGAGGGGTACTGTCACCACGGCGATGTCCCCGGATTGTGCCGCCGCAACCGTCGTTGCCGCCCGAGCTTTAGGTCCGAGCTCGGCAACGAGTCCGGACAAGGTCTCCGGCCCGCGGGAATTACTGATTACGACCTCATAGCCGTTCGCTACGGCGAGTCGTGCGATCTGGCTTCCGATGTGCCCCGCGCCGATAAGACCGATTGTTGCCATGACAGCTACATCCTCCCACATCCCACGCGCGCGTGTGATCTATTAGGACGGCCCGTAATCCGTCGGTAAGGATTCATAATCGGCGTGGGAGCCTCACGGTGCTGTCGGAGATCCTGGAGGCCGCGTCACCCGCGGGATGGCCGACGAAGGACGTCGGCCGCGGATCAGGCGATCCGCCCTACCTGGCGCTCGTAGGGCGGGCGGCCCCGCCCGCGTTCGGCCTCCCGGCCGAGCTCTTTCTTAGCGACGGGTTACGGACGGCAACACGAAACCAGCGCACCGCGCGGCGTCCCGAGCGGATAAAATCAATGGACATGAGAATCGCGTTGCCCGCTTTGCTGTGCACCACCCTCTCCGCGCAATGGCTGCACTACCCGACCCCGGGGATTCCGCGGACCCCAGACGGCAAACCGAACCTGACCGCGCCCGCGCCCAAAACCGCGGACGGCAAACCGGACCTCTCGGGCATCTGGATGAGGCGCGGTAATTACCTCTACGAGCTGCCCCCGGAAGGCGTTCAAGTTCCCTTCCAGCCTTGGGCGGAAGCGCTCTACAAGCAGCGCAAGGACAATCTGAGCAAGGGCGCACCTGGCGAACGCTGCTTGCCGCGCGGCGTTCCGGCCGAGATGATGACGCCGAACCCGTTCAAGGTGGTGCAGACGCCGGGGCTGGTGATGCTGGTGTTCGAGCAGTTCAGCTATTTCCGCCAGATTCTGATGGACGGCCGCCCGCATCCGGACAACCCGGAGCCGACCTGGTTCGGGTATTCGATCGGAAAGTGGGAGGGCGACACGCTGGTCGCCGATACGGTCGGCTTCAACGACAAGACGTGGATCGATTACGACGGTCACCCGCATACCGACGCGCTGCACACCGTCGAACGGTTCCGGCGCATCGATTTTGGGCACATGGAGTTTGAAATCACCATCGACGACCCGAAAGCCTACACGAAACCATGGACCGTGAAGGTTCCCTTCGATTTGCTTACGGACACGGAGTTGATGGAAAGCATTTGCGAGAACGAGAGGGACGCACAGCACATAGTGGGAAAGTAGGAAGTTGCCCCGGCGTGCCGATGCCTTCCTGCCGGGCGGGCTATTTCCGCCGTTCCGACCCACCCCCGTGGATCCATTGATCGCGTGCGCGGCGCTTGTGAGCCCGATTCGATGTCTTGACCTCAGGTCGTAAATGTCAGTGCATCCCGGCTTTCACGTCGGGTCTGCCGCGGGGCCTCTTCATGAATAGCACCAACGGAGTCATGAGTAAAAACAGAACGGTCAGAAGTATGAACAAATCAATAAACGCACGCATGGCGGCTTGCCGCTGCACCATTCCGAACAGTACGCCATAGGCGCGGCGGCCCGCGACGCCGGGTCCAAACCCGGCCCCCAGAAACATTTCTTGCAGCGCTCTGAACCTCTGGCGCGAGGGTGCATCGAACGCGTTGACGTGAGAACCGATGACGCTGATGTACTTCTGCTGGTAGCGTTCGTTCAGCATCACCAAAACTGCGATACCCATGCTGCCGCCCAGGTTGCGCATCAAATTGAACAGACTGGTTGCGTTTCCCATTCCCTCCCGCGGAACGTGCGCCATCGTAATGACGGTGAGCGGCACGAAAATACACGCCAGTCCGAACCCCTGAATGAATTGTGGCCAGAACAGATCCCAGTAACCCACGTTGAGATTCAACCGGGACAGCTCGAACGTGGAAGTCACGCGTAATGCGAGCCCGGCGACGAGAACTTTGTTCGGCGCCATGCGCGCAAGCAGCCAGCCAATCAAGGGCATACCGAGCATGGAGCCGAGTCCTCGCGGCGCCATCGTGAATCCCGCGTTCACGGCAGGGTAGCCCAGCAACGTCTGACCATGCACCGTAGAGGATCACAATCGGGAGTCTGTGATATTCTTTCAACCGTCTGGGATTCAAAATGGAAATCCTTGCCTGGGAGGCAAGACGGGGAGGCACGCGATGAAAACGCATCTGTGGACAATAACGGCTGCGCTGTTGCTGGCCATAAGCACTGGAGCGGCAGAGCGTCCCTTCGCGATGCAGTCGCGTGCGGCTCCGCCCATATCTAATGCGGCGCCGAAATCATCATCAGCCCAGGCGGTCGTTCCCTACGCCATTCATGTTCCCGACGCCGTCCTAGCGGATCTGAAGTCGCGGCTGGCGCACGCGCGGCTGGCGGACGAACTTCCCGGCGCGGGCTGGGACTACGGGATGAACCCTGGCTACCTCAAGGAACTGGTTGCCAACTGGCGCGACCGCTTCGACTGGCGCGCGCAGGAGCGGCGTCTCAACCGGCTCCCGCAATTCAAGACCAACATCGACGGCCTCGACATTCACTTCATTCATGTGCGCTCCAAGAATCCGGGCGCGCTGCCGCTGCTGTTGCTGAACGGATGGCCCAGCACTATCGACGAATACAGCAAGGTGATCGGGCCGCTTACCGACCCGGCGAGTTTCGGCGGGCGCGCCGAAGATTCGTTCGACGTCGTGATCCCGTCGATGCCGGGGTTCGGTTTTTCCGATAAACCACGCGAGCGCGGCTTCGGGACTGAGCGCATCGCGGCGATGTGGACGCAGTTGATGGCGCGCTTGGGCTATACGAAGTACGGGACCGAGGGCACGGATATCGGCTCCGGCGTGGGCGCTCAACTTGCCGTTGCGGATGCCGCGCACATGGCCGGACTCCATCTCACCGGTTGCGGCGGCGGCGCCCCGGCCGACGACACGGAGACGACGGCGTACAACTTCGAGCAGAGCACCAAGCCGCAGACGATTGGCTATAGTCTGAGTGACTCGCCGGTGGGCCTGGCCGCCTGGATCGTCGAGAAATTTCACGGCTGGAGCGACCACGATGGGGATCTGGAGAAGCTGTATACGAAGGACCAGTTGTTGACCATGGTGACCATCTACTGGGTAACGAACACCGGCACTTCATCGGCGTGGAATTATTACGAGCGGCGGCATCAGACCCTGCAGCCGGCCAAAGTCAACGTCCCCACCGGGTGCGCCGAGTTTACGCGGCGTTATGACCGCCGCCCTTCCGCTTTATCCCGCAGCGCCGCGGAGACGCGATACAATATCGCGCGCTGGACGGACATGCCTCGGGGTGGCCACTTCCCGGCACTCGAGCAACCCCAGTTGTGGATCGACGATGTGCGGGCGTTTTTCCATGAGCTCCGTTAGGAAGCTGTTGAAAAGAGGGGACAGACTGCTCTGTCCCCGCTTGTAGAGCGTTGGTTCCATGTGCGCCGGTGGCCGTGGACAGAGTGGTCTGTCCCTTTTTTCCACTTTCTGATCGACGAGAGCATTTTCAAAGTTATCGTGGTCCGTTGTGGGGCATGGCTTCCGCCTTGCCGCCGGGCTTCTGCCCGGCGATTCGCCAAAAGCAACGGGTAAGCCGCGCGGAAGCACGGCTGCAGCCCGGAAGGGCTGCCCCACAAGAACGGCCTACGCTATCAATGAAAATGCTCTTTAAGCTTTACCGGAGAGCAAAAGTAGAGTTACTTGAACAGATCCGTCGCGTACGCCTGATGCACACGTCGGCCAGAGTTTACGGCTCGTCGAATCGCAAACCACTATTGTCGCGGCAGAAATATTCTTTCCAGGGAAGGCACTGGCACTTTTGCCAACTTCCAGGGGTGTGTGCCGCTAAGTTCCCCGCAATCAGTGGGATCGAGGTTGGAAAAATCACAACGCGTTTGCGGGCGCGTAGCGCGACTTTCGGGGCCTACCTGGCACCAAACTACCTGTTTTTTAAAATGGCCTCCAGGGCCATTTCCGGGCCCGTGGCGCGTCGCGCGGTTTTGGAATCGGTCTTGTTTTCAGTTTTGTGTTCGTCTTGGGTGAACTTCAAGTCGTTACTCGCTGGCTGCGGGGGCCCGCCGGCCTCCGGGATAGAACTCCACGCCATCCGCTCTCACGGCTTTCAGCCAGAGCGCGCCGGGCCGCCCGTCTTTCATCGGGCGTCCGGTAATCGTCAGCTTGGTTCCGGATCGGAAGTCCGCGGGACGCACGCCATTGCGGAGCAACGCCGTCGGACCTTCCGCCTCGAACCCCCAGGTGGTCACAGAGCCATCTTTGTTGGTGACGTCCACCAGCAACCACGAGTGGGGATTGGTGAACTGAAACTCCTTAACCACGCCTTCGAAGGTGACCTCCTTCTTTGGCTCAAACATGACGGCGGAGTGATGCGCTTGGGCGCTGGTTGAGGCCAGCAGGATCGCTATTGCGAAAACAGCCGCAGTGATTCGATTTCCGGTCATCGCGTGGGCTCCTTGGAATCGTCTTGGTTCGTAAACGTGAAATCCTTGTAGTTGGTGCTGCCGTCCGGCGTCTTAAAAACGTCGTTATTTGGATTTTCGTTGCAGTTCCAGTACTGAATCCGAACGCTCTTGTCGGGGTTGGGTATCTGACGGTAGGCCCGCTTCAGGTACCAAGGCTCCGCATACAGGGCGGGATCGTAAATCCAGACGTCGGCTTCAATGACGCCGGCTCGAACCTTTTGCCAGATCTCCACGGTTTCCATCTGATCGCTTTGGTTCGGCTGTCCCCGGCCCATCGAGCGCGTCATCAACTGGTTCGTGTGAATGACCAGCTTCGGGCCGTCCCAGAAACCGATGGAATCGCCGTAGTAGAGAGGATACCGCTCGTCGGGGGCCGGGTGAGAGCGGCCATCGGTATAAATCCGCCGTACGTTGTTGACGGTTTCCGATGTCAGCCACGTCTGTTCGGGCCGGACGATGAACTCCCTGAGGAAGGGGATCACCAGCCATCGTGGAAAGCCCGGAGGACCGCACTGGCTGAGATTTTCGTCGTACTCGATGCCTTTTGCCGCCAGTTCCGCGCCTTCCCGCAGAGCGGCGGCGGCCGGTGGTTTCAGCTTCGGCATGATCCCGCCCGGGCCGGGATCGAAAAACGAGTTGCCGCCCGCGATGGTCCACAACCCGGACCAGTCCGGCAGCTGATCGTACGGGGGCGACTGTTTGCCGCCGTGTGCATCGGCCCTCAGTGCGTCGTACAATTCGGATGCCGTGCGGTGCTTGAGTCCCGTGTCCAGCATGCGCCGGAACTCGGCGGGCGACTGGCCGCCGCTCTGCGCGACAACGGTGGTCGAGAGGGCCGCTAAGATCACCGGTACGGCTAACCTCTTGAAGGGCGTCATTGCGGTCCTCGCTCCGTTCAATACGGGCTCCACAACATTCACGAAATCACAGTGACAGGCGGCGCGAAACGTCGCAACCGGCGGAAAAGACCGTCCAGTGTGTCAGCAGACAAAATCTTACCTCAAGTGTTCATGCGTCGCAACAAGGATACCAAGGGAAGTTTCGAGCCGGGCCATTTGCCGATAGTTCAACGGGCCGGCTATAGTCGCGCCTATGCGCGAGGTTGTGCTAAATCTTCGTTCGCGGCTATACACCCGCGCGGCTTTCGTGCCCGATAGCAGGTTTTCCTCGTCGGTCGGGACCGGGAACTGAAGGTCTTCCTTGTAGCGAATCTGGGAACCGCGTGTCACCGCGCTGAAGAAGTTGCTGCGGAATGTGGAGCGACGGTCAGCGATCAGGTATAAAGGTTCAGGAGGGACACTATGAAAAACCCCGAACTGAAAGTTTTGCTGGCGACGGCGGTTCTGATTCCTGTGGCGGTCTACGCCCAGCCCAGGCCGGGAAACCCGACGACCGCTACCGTCATCACCAAGGCTGAGATCGACAAGATCAGCGCCACGGAACAATCTCAGCGGGTCCGTGACGAGAATGCCAAGGTTGTCGATATCGGCGACGGCTGGAGCATGGAGTTGGGCATCATTCATCGCGCCTCCACTCGGAACCCGCCGCCCGCGCCTGCCGCCGGGGCGGGCAATGCATCGGCCCAAACTATCCCGTGTGGAGAACAAATGACAAATCCGCCGGCGGATGCACTTCCGGGCGCCATTACGCATGATAATCAGACCGAAGGCTATTACATCGTCTCCGGGGGCGGCACGGCGTTCATTGATGGCCATGTCGTCAATGGCCGGCACAGCACGGCCAACCCCGACGGCGGACCGAACGGTCCGGGCTGCGGCGGCTTGGCGGTTGGCTCACGCAAAGTCGAGTTGAAGGTCGGTGACGTGCTGATCGTTCCGCCGGGCGTAATACATGGCTGGGCCGATATTCCCGATCATGTGGACTATCTGAGCCTCCGTCCGTCGCATGGCGTCATGAAGAACGGCTGGGTGAACCCCACCATCGCCCCGAAGTAACGCCTTCAACGTTCTGTCGGAGGGGGACCACAGTGCGCCGGCGGCCGAAAGGCCGCTTCCGTCAAACGGCCCCACTTATGCCGGGTACTCGCTCATCCGATGCCGGGCCCCGGGTATGGATGCCTCCCGCGCCCGGATTGACGGCCCTTCGTGTATGGACAGGAGATTGGATGATGAAGACAGCAGCCCGAACTACGAACAGGAACAAGCAGAATTTGCCGCCAGAAGGGCGCGAGCGACTACTCAGAGCGCTGAAGACCCGTTTCCAGACAAGCATGCATCGTCATGAGGGCATTGAATGGGCTCAAGTACAAGCAAAGTTGGAAGGCAGCTCTGAAAAGCTCTCGTCGTTGAATGAAATGGAACGAACCGGGGGTGAACCGGACGTTGTCGGGTACGATGCAAGAATGGGCGAGTACATCTTTTACGATTGTTCAGCGGAGAGTCCGAATGGCCGGAGAAGTCTCTGCTACGACCATGAAGCGCTGGCGTCAAGGAAAGAACATAAACCGCAAGATAGCGCTACCGGTATGGCAGCTGCTATGGGTCTCGAGCTCTTAACGGAAGAACAGTACCGAGAGTTGCAGAAAGTCGGAGTGTTCGACACGAAAACCTCGAGCTGGATCAGAACACCTTCTCAAATCAGAAAACTCGGCGGCGCCCTCTTTTGCGATCGCCGCTACGACACTGTCTTCGTCTATCACAACGGCGCGGAGTCTTATTATGCCGCCAGGGGGTTTCGCGGCTCGCTCAGGGTCTAAGTTTTGCAGGCTGGCACATAGCCGGTATATTCAGGGCGCGAATGCCAGTAAATTCCGCAGTGCGAGCTGATTGTCCGCGAGGATGAAACCGAACTCCGCGATGCTGGCGGCGGTCTGCGCGACCCGCGCGTCCGAGTGCGTGCGCGGATTGCGCGCGTAGGGGATCAGCTTTTCGAGCGGCCAGCGCTCGATGCGCTGCGCTATGGGATGCGTGAGCATACCAATCTTCCAAAGAGTGATCTGGGGGACCCTTTCGGAGGGCGCACTTTGCGCTCGCCTGTCGAACCGGGCCTCTGATTGCGATTTAACACCAGAAGCCAATCGTTGTGAGCGGTTTTCTTGCTGGTCTGGTTCCAGTGAGCAAATTACCTACTGAATTTTCCCTCGCAGGTGCTCGAGATCGCGATTGTTCTCACAGGCGCCTTCGAAGATCTCGCTGTCCGGCATCAGGCTCGCCTGTTCCTTGACTTGCCACGGCTTGGTATAAACCTTCGGGTCGTCGATTGTAATTTGAATTTCTAGGTGCCCGAAGTCCGTCCGCCGAAACCGTTCGGTGACGTGCAGCGCATCCGACGTGGGTTTGCCCGTCTGATCCAACCAGGTCTTCCCGTTGAAGCCGCGGGTGTCGACGACCAGGGTATCGCCGTCCCATTTGCCGGTGGAGTAACCCAAGTAGGCTGGAAGAAAGTTGTTCCCCAGCTCGCGCCCATCGAGGAAGATCTGGCGCCACGCGTTGTCGGATTCATAAAGAATCCCAATGATGTCCGATTTTTGGATCACCCTCCACGGTGGGGGTGAGGCGTTGATCCTCGGTACGCCTCGGGGCAAGCAGTTTGCGGGGGGATCCTCTCCCGAATGCGAGCCGTCCGCGCGTTGGTCCACAAGCGCCTTGGCCCAAGGCTGAAATGGTACGTCACCGGGTTTGAGATCCGCCGCAATGTCCAGAATGTACTTGGCGCTGCCGGATTCCCAGACTCCGGACAGGTCCGGATGGCCATCGGCCGATCGTGGCGCGGGCGCCGAGAGATTGGGCTTACCATCAGGCCCCTTCGGAATTCCGCCGGCCGGGACTTTCACCCACTGGCCATGGGCAGGCGCACAAATCAGTACCGCAATGGTTACCGAAGACAGTAGCGGCACTGCAGCACGGACCAGCCTAAGAGCGACCAACGCTGGAACGCATGAAGCCTTCATCGTGGCTCTCCTCCTGCGTGTGATTCTAGCAGGCCCGCTGCGCGAGCTTACCAGCTACGTCGCCGCTCTTGGAGCAGTCCGCGGCTGAGCCTACGAAGAACTTGGCGAAAACTGGGGTACCCCCAAGGTCAAGGAACAGGAAATTCGGGTAAGGATGGGTAAATTCCCGTTGATGCACAACAGCGTGGGACCGTGCGGCAAACGGCGTGTCGTCAAATGTTGCTGGGAATTTCGGAAACAATGCGTTTCGTCGGACCGGAGTTCCGGGCCTGGTCCACCTACTGCGGTGACGTGCGGGCGCCTGGATCTCCAGTAGCCATCACAAACAGCGGCGTTCTCGGAAACGAAAATTTGCGGCCGAGTTCGTCGATGACATTGATTTGGCAAGTGTACTGTCCAGGTTTCAGATCGGTGAATGGAATCGTCAGCCTCACGGGAAGCACACGATCCCGCTTGGAATCCAACCGAGTCATGTATACTTGCGGCGTATCCATCACCTTCCGAGTTCCGTTGAAAAGTGTTAGATTTGCGGCTATGCTTGCCACCCGGCGATTCTGAGAGGGCTTCTCGGGCGTTATCGGGTCGTACACTTCGAGATAGACGAAGAGGTTCTGTCCGGAGCGGAACACACGCGTCACGTTGGGCACGATCTTTCGCCCAGAGCTGTCGATCAGCGGATTTTCCGCTAGGAGCTCCTTATCGTTCTTGACCGCGGCGATCTGCTGTTTCAGCGGCTCACGCTGATTGCTGAGGATCACTGAACTGAGGCGCAGGGCATTCCCGGAGCTGAGGTCCGGAATGGTGAAGGGTGTCTCGAAGGTTCCTACCTTTCCCTCGCCATTCTCCCTGGCCACGAAGCGAAGCGTGTACTTGCCTGGCGCCAGAGTCAAGCCCGTGTCGTACTGAACTTGCTTGCGGCCGACCCGGCCTGCAGTAGCATCGTCCAGCTTCAATGGGATGGTGTCGCGGACAACCGAAGCCACGCGGTGGGCATCACGAACCTCGGCAATGAAATCAAGTTCCGTGGCCGCCTTTCGCCCCTTACTGCGGAACGATAGGGCTGAACCGGGAATCTTCACCGAAACCGGCACGAAGTACTTGTCTTTTGCCAGGCGGAAATAGTCGACTTCGACGGCGATCGGCAGATCGGTCGAGGGGTTCTCGCTTTCCAGGGCCTGCTGCAACCGCGCTTCCTTATCTGAACTGCTCATCTTGGCAAAAGTGGTGGGTGCAAAGTAGCCCGCGCGATAATCGAGCTTGAGCTTCATGGCCGCGAGCCGCGGGACCACCTTCACCTGGATACGCCGGTACCGCCCGTCTTCAGCCTGGTTGGAGCTGGCGTAGCTGAGAACGTAGTAACTCGCGATATCTTTCTGCACCTGCGCGATCCCCAGCGTCAGATCGTTGGAGTCCAGCAACGCCTTGCCCCCGGTGTCGGCCGCGAGCGAGTAGAGCGTCTCCTGCTGGTTATGGAAACTATCGGACAGAGCGCGCTGGCCCGCGCCGCTATACAGCTTCGAACCAACCGCTCCGGCCTTTGTGGCATCGCCGCCCGGGGCCGAGGCCAGGAGCCCGCGGGCGTCGATCGGATAGAACGCCACATTCGACTGCACCGCTGTGTTAATCGTCGCGCGAAGCTGCGATTGGTTGTCGACGCCGGTCTTTTCCACTCCTGCTGAGAAATAGACCAAGGCCTTCTTCTGGGGATATGCACTCAACTTGCGTGCCGTGTCCTCGAGAGCCGCCAGTTTTCGATCCGTATTGAAGATGTTGAACTCGGTCTCGTCGGCGACGAATAGGCCGCTCTCATCCTCCGGGTCGGGGCCGGTGTCGCCAAGCGATGCGAGCTCGCTCGAATCGCCGATGTGAAATTTCTGAAGGGTCGAGATGAGCAGGTCGCGATCGGGGGTGAAATCCTGCACGGCCTGGAGACTGCTGGCGAATACCATGATCGAGACCAGATCGCTCGACGTCATCTGCGTACTTACGAATTTCACCGCGGCATCGGTGGCGCGAATCTGTTCGGTCGGTTGCATGGATGAAAAGTCAAATAACAGGACGATCAGGCGGTGATCCCGCGCGGTGTCCGCTGTCGTCGCCGGTAGCGGGCTAGCGCGGCCGATGGAAGACCCGGGGGGCGGCGGGTTCAACGCCAGGGAGACTTTCGTATCCAGCCGCTGCAGATCGCAGCCCTGCAATGGTTGCAGCCTACCATCTTCATAAAGCTCGAAATCGTCCTTGCTCAGATTCTCCACGGGTTTGCCGTCGCGGCCGAGCACTGTGACATCGACAATCACCACGTTCGTGCTGGTCGAAAAGGTGGGACGCTCCTGCGGAACCGCCGGCTGAGCCACCAGCGAGGCAATCGTGAAAAAGACCAACGGTCTCAAAACCGGAACCTCACGACCGCATCCATGACCCGCATGGGAGCCGCCGAGATCGGCAGTCCGTAGTTGGTCGCGTTCACCACCGTGTTGATATTGAGGAAGCTCACACTGTTGAACACGTTTTTCGCCTCGATACGGAATTCCAGGCGCCGGCGTGATTCATCCAGCCTGAAGGAGCGTCCAAATGCAAGATTGACCGCGAAAAGGCCAGGCCCAGGAATCGTGTTGCGGCCGGCGTTGCCGAACTCGCCCGGCGCCGGAACGGTGAATGCCGCCAGATTGAAGAAGTCCCCGGCGGATGAAAGATTCAGGCCGGTGGCCTCGGCGCGGCTGCTGCCTACGCCTCCGGTCTGCGCAAGCGCGATTGCCGAGTTGCCAAGCACGCGAGCCGTTAGCGGAGTCCCCGTCTGCGCCGTCAGGAGGCCGCTGAGCTGCCAGTCCTTTAGCAACCGGGTGGTCCAGCTATCCGCAGAGAAGCGGGAACCGGCTGTCCCCACTTGCGATGTCAGCACCCAGTTCATGTCGAAAGAATGGCGGCGGTCGAAACTGGAGAGACCTCGCTCGGCAGCCAGATTCAGCCAGTTCTCCGCGACGGTGTTACCCGCGCCTCCAAACGTCGAGGAATCATCGATCGACTTCGAGAATTGGTAATACGCGCTCATCGAGAACCCACGCCGGAAACGTTGCGTGGCTCGGACTGTCAGGGCATGGAAGATCGAATTACCGACGGAAGAATTGTAGGTGAACCCGATCGCATCGCCGAGTTGGTGTTTGTCACTGAGTGCGCCGGGAGGTCCTTGATTGGGAAGAGTGAGCACGTCCAGCCGCGTGCCTTTCGTGCCAAGATATCCGGCCTCAACGAAGAACCCCTTTCCGAACTCGCGTTGAATGGTCATATTCCAGGTCTGCGCGTACGGCGTGCGGTAGTGCCGGCCGACTGCAAAGGTATTGGTCACTTCGCCCGGCGCAGAGACAAATCCGTCGGCGAGGCTGAGCGGATTCGTCAAGCCGGTGTTTACATTGCTTGAAACCGCGAAGGGCGGCTGCTGGGCGAGCTTGAACGCCAGCCGGCTGTAGGCTTGGCCATTATAGTAGGCGCCATATCCCGCTCGCACGATCGTGGATTGTTTGAAGTAAGGAACCTTCCACGCCAGACCGACTCGCGGCGAAACATCACTGTAATCGGGGTCGATGAGTCCAAAGGGAAACCCACCCGAATAGGGGCCGCTCGCGCCGCCCGGCGTAACCAGCGCAACCGCGGAAAAGCCGGGCGCGACGTCGAGGTTGGCGATGTGCCCATACTTCTCGTAGAAGGGCGAGAAGTATTCGTAGCGCAATCCCAGGTTCAACGTAAGGTTGGGCCGCACTTTCCAGTCGTCCTGCGCGAATCCGGTCCACACGTTCTCGCGGAGGTACGTGCTCGAATCTCCGTAGCGGATGGCGCTCGATTGCGGCAGCCCCAGCAGGAAATCCGCAAAGTCGAAGCCCGTTCCAACCACGGGCGAGCCGTTCGCGCCGAAAGCGCTGGTCAGCAGGCCGGTGAAGTTGAAGGTACCGCGGCCGTTTGGATCGGACCTGGTGTTCAAGTCGTTGCGAGTGAACTGGACGCCAAACGTGAAAGAATGCAGTCCCCGCACGGCGATGAGATTGTCGCTGAACGTCTGGCTCTGGTTGCGTGTGAGAACGGGCGAGGTGTCGCTCAATGCCCCGAAGTTGGTGAAATTCAGATTCGGCGGTCCATAGTTGAGGGGATTGCTGGAGGTGCCATGGATACCGAAATCGAGTGCCACGTTCTGTCCGTTGGCAAAATACGGCGTTGTGTCGTTGCTGTTGCGCTTGAAGGTCACTCGAGCGTTATTGATAAGCCGCGTGGAAAGGTTCCGCGTCCATTGCAGGTCTGTGTTTAGGCCGGCGCCGCCGGTAGCGTCGAGAAAGCCGAAAGGCTGGGACACATCGCCGTCGCGCCGCTGGAAGGTGAGATCGTAGGCGAGCCGATCGATCGTCGTGATGTTGCGTTGCACTCGCAGATCGAGATCGTCCGTGTCTCGTCGCACCGAAGCCTGGAGGTCATAGTTGTTGACCAGGCCCGGCTGGTTCGGCAGCGGAACATAACTGAGCAGCCGTTTCGCGATCGGGTCGATGCGGGGCCCCGGAATCACATTCCCAAAGAACGGCTGGTGCGTCGTGGGATCGTAAATCTGAACGGAACCGCCGGCCTGAATGCTCTGGGAGAAATTTCCCTGCCGCTCCAGTTCGGTGGGAACTGTTTCGACTGCGGTGTACGGGTTACGATAACGAGTCCCATTGTAATTGAGGAAGAAGAAGGTCGCCGGGTCTTTGACGATCTTCGGAATCACCAGTGGCCCGCCCACAGCCGCGGTGAACCGCGATTGGGCGTAAGCGGGTTGTGGGATATCCTGGCCGGTAATCGAGAACGGTTTGCCGTTCAGCGCTGAGTTCTCGACCCTAAGGGTAAGCGTTCCGTGGATTTCATTCGCTTGGCGGCGATTGCCGGATCGCGCTGGAACCGGGTCACTGCGCCGTGCCGCAGCGCGGCGGCTGGACCGACCGCCGGTAAAACCGGGGACATTGAGATTCGGTGTGCCGGCGCCCCGGGCTCCCGGCTGACTGCCGAAACTCGTCTGAAGTGGGGAGGAATCCGGCGCGGAATTTGAGGAGGGTCCCTTGCTCAAGGTTCCTGACACCAGAAATGCTTCGTTGCTGTCGTCCACATTCTCCGCGGGTGTGATTTGCAGCGCTTGGTTACTCTCTAGTTCGTTTTGGAGCTGCGACTCCAGTTGGTCCCCGTTCTGCTCTGGCCCGCTGAGACGCGCCGACACGGGCGACTCCTTCAACTGCAAGCTGAAATCGAGTTGCCGTGCTGCATTCGAAACCGTTAACCCCTTCTTGGCCGGTTGGAAACCAACCATGGTCACTTCCACCATCCATTCGCCCTGCCCCAGTTGCAGCGAGTAATAGCCGTTTTGATCGGTGGTGGTGACAACGATCGTGGTCTCCTGAATCGCAGTTACGGTCGCCCCAGGAATAGGTTGATTCGCGGATGTCACAACACCTATCTGCTCGGGAGGCTCCGCAACCGCTACGCTCGCCAGCGACAGCAGTACCGCAGTAAGGTACCCCTTCCTGGCAGTCACAAAGCAACCCAGATTTGAGATCCGCACATTCACGAGTAGGCTTCCGTGGTCACCGGCTCACATGCCTCTTTCCACACCGGCATATTGAAGGCCTGAATAACGGGTCTCTGGCTTGTTGCAGGATAGTGGAGCACAGCGTTGCTAGGATGCTTCCAGGGTGAACTTCTCCCGTCCATTCCCACGACGGCGGAAAGCATCGCATCCAGCTCGGAATTCCGCCCGACGAACACGCCGGTAGAGAGCGAGTGCCGAGACGAGGTTAACGGGCCCGCCAGCGGTAGTGTCTCTAGGTGTTGACTCTCGAACAAGACCTTACCTGGGAGAACGCTCAATGGCGCATGCGGACGTGCATGGATGAGAGCGTGAGCCATCTCCTTCGACTGCGGGTCGTCTGCACTGAGCACGAAGTCGAGCTGAAGGGCGTCTAGTATTCCGGAAATCTGGGCCGCTTTTTGTCGCGGAGTATCGCCTGAGACCAGGACAATCCGCGCTCCTCGCCGCCCCAGCTTGAGCTTAGGCATACGCTCTCCCAGATGCGCCGTCAAGTTCAAGGCTTCAATCTGTGCGGTGCTGGAGTTAGCGGGAAACTCGAGAGTGCTGATTCCGCAATTGGACTGTTGAAGGGAGTGAAAGCGCTCGGGTTTGAGGCCCACGGCTGTGCTGATCAGCGCTCTGGCCGTGCCGCCATGAGTAACCAATACGACAGTCTGTCCGGCATAATGCCGTAAAAACTCCCGCCAGAACCGGTGCGCCTGTTCGAACAACTGGCGTACCGGGAAAACAGTTGAGCGGCTTTGGGAAAGCATTCGAAATTCGTGAGGCTGGTCGCTCCAGATGCGCTGGCCTTCTGGGAATTGCTGGCGGATCTCCTCGAGGGCGAGACCCTCCCATTCCGGAAGATGGATCTCCATGAGGTCGTCGTCGGTATTCAGACGTAACTGATCTTGACCACCCTCGCGAAGGATAGCCGCAATAATCTCGGCCGTCTGCAGCGCTCGCCTGAGTGGACTGCTTATGAGCGCATCGACATGCTCGGTTACGAGATGATGGCCAGCTCGCACGGCTGCTGCGGCGCCGCGATCGGTCAGTATCGGCTCGTCACTGCGCCCCTGACATCTCTGCTGCACATTAAACGAGCTCTGCGCATGTCGCACGATCAGCGCGCGAGTACGCCCACCGTGTTCGGGCACAGCTGGCGGGATTCTCATGCCGCGGTTCCTTTCCCGCGCGCGACATCGCCGTGATATTCCCGATACCACCGGACAAAGTTATGTATGCCTGTTTCAAGCGAAGTCTGCGGCGTGAATCCTAGGTCGCGAAACAGCGCGCCGGTGTCCGCGTGGGTGCGGGAAACATCGCCCGGTTGCATCGGCAGATAATTTCGGATCGCCTTCTTCGAAAGCGCCTCTTCGATGATGTCCACGAACTTCGCGAGCCACACGGTCTGGCTGTTGCCGATGTTGTAGACTCTGAATCTCGCGTCACTGACCGAGCCGTCCGGATTCTCCTCGCGGAGGGATCGGGCCGGCGGCGCCGCAAGGACACGAATGATGCCTTCGAGCGCATCGTCGATATACGTGAAGTCGCGGTGCATCTCGCCGTGGTTGTAAAGATCGATCGGACGCCCTTCATCGATGGCGCGTACGAACTTGTAGTACGCCATATCCGGCCGCCCCCAGGGTCCGTACACTGTGAAGAACCGCAGTCCGGTCACCGGGAGATTGTACAGGTGGCTGTAGGAGTGCGCGATGAGCTCGTTAGCCTTTTTCGTGGCGCCATAGAGCGACACCGGGTGGTCCGCGCGGTCTTCTACGGAAAACGGAACCTTCCGGTTCGCCCCATACACCGAGCTTGACGAAGCGAAAACCAAGTGGCGCACTGGCGCACTCGCGCAACCCTCCAAAATATTCACGAATCCCAGCAGATTGCTATTGACGTAAGCGATGGGATTCTTGAGCGAGTGGCGCACGCCCGCCTGTGCGGCAAGGTTCACCACCGTATCAAAGTTGTTTTCACGAAACAGTTGGGCGGTGGCCTCCGAGTCGGCAATGTCGAGACGCTGGAACGAAAACCCCTGCTGCGGCACCAGCAGCGCCAGGCGGGCCTGCTTGAGACTCGGGTCATAGTAGTCGTTGAGATTGTCGACGCCGTGAACGCGATGGCCTTCCGCCAGCAACCGGCGCGCCAGGTGGAACCCAATGAATCCCGCGGCTCCCGTAACCAGCATCGTCATGGTGTCGCTCCTTTCACGCCTCCGCGTACAGATCCGCCACCGGATGGTTCTCCGCCCTCCGAAGCCTGTAAGCCGCGGCGTAGCGGCCATCTTGCGCCATCAATTCGTCATGCGTGCCCTGCTCGATGATGCGGCCGTCATCCAGATAAAAGATCCGATCGGCGTGGCTCACCGTGGCCAGGTGGTGCGAAATCCATAGCGTCGTGCGATCCCGGCTCAGAGCTGAGAGCGCCGCATTCACCTCGGATTCATTCCTCCCGTCGAGGCCGGCGGTCGGTTCGTCCAGAATCACGATGGGCGCACTGCGTACGGCCGCCCGGGCCAACGCGATGCGCCGCCGCTGTCCTCCCGAAAGGGTTGCGCCCCGCTCGCCGAGAATCGTGTCATATCCCTGCGGGAGTTGTTCGATGAAGCCGTGGGCGTTAACCAGGCGTGCCGCCCGAACGATGTCCTCCTCGGTGGCCTCCTGCCAGCCGAAGCGGATGTTGTCCCGCACGCTGACCGCGAACAGAACACTGTCCTGCAAAACCGCGCCTACCTGGGACCGCAGCGAGTCCAGCTTGTATTTGCGAATGTTGCACCCGTCGAAAAGAATTAGCCCCAGGGTCGGGTCGTAGAAACGCAGCAGCAAACTGGCCAGCGTGGACTTGCCGCTTCCGGAAGGCCCCACGATCGCGATGTGCTCGCCCGGCTCGATGGACAGGTTGATCTCCCGCAGAACAGGCGATCCAGGCTCATATTCGAACCAGACGTTCTCCAGGCGGATGGCTCCGCGCAGGGACACGGCATCGATCGCGCCGGGCCGCTCCTCAACCTCGGATCTGTGTTCCAACACGTCCACAATCCGGTCGCCGGAAGCCAGAGCCTTGACAATCTGGCCGGCATACTTCGCCAACTGCCGCATGGGCTTGAAGGCCATCCGAAGATAGGCGACGAAAACGATCAGATAGCCCGGCGTGATCGTCTTGTCCAGCACCATCTGCGCGCCGAACCCGACTGCGACCGCGGTTCCGACCGCGGCGAACACTTCCACCGTGCGTTCCAGCCCGGCCGATAAGCGTTGCACTCGGGTGCTGTGTTGGAGACTCTTTTGGTTCGCCAAGGCGAAAATGTGCGCGAAGGGTTTCTGAAGGGATAGCGCCTGCACCACTGGGATGGAGCCGAGAACTTCGGTGGTCGCCGTGGCGAGAGCTCCCTCGCGCAAACGTTGCTGCTGCGCGCCCTCCTTGAGACGCCGCGTCAGGCGGATCACGGCGCCCCAGAACGCCGGCAGAGCCAGAATGGCGATCAGCGCCAGTTTCCAGTTCATCCAGACCATCACGCCGACCATCGCCAGTAGCGTCAGAAGTGTGGTCAGAAAGGGAAGAATGGCCGTGACGATCACCTCGCGCAGGCGGTCCGTGTCGAAGATCACGCGAGTGATCAGGTCGCCGGTCTTGTGCCGCCTGTGAAACGGCAGAGGCATCTTCTCCAAATGCAGGAACAGCCGGTCTCTGATCTCGGTGACGATGTTCGAGGCGGCGAGCGAGAGCACTACAGTGCTGGTGTAATCGGCCAACGCGCCCAGGATGGCGAGGACAACGAAGCTCAGCGAGAAAATGGCGAGCAACAGACGCGGATCGCTGTTCTCGAAAATCTTCCATTTCGCGAATTGGCCGCCCGCTTTTCCGAGAAAGATGTGGTCGTAGATGAACTTCAGCGGCCACGGCTGGAGCAGGTCCAGCACCGTGGCGAGTAGAATCGAGACCGCCCCTAGAATAAGCCGCGACCTCTGCGCCAGGACATGAGGCCGGAACGCGTCGAAGATGCGCGCCAGGCTGGAGGAAAGCGTGCGGGAGCTGTCTTGGCGCCTCATCGCGATACTCCGCTCAATCTTTCGTTTTTCGCCGAGACAGCGGAGCGCAAGATCCGCGCGGTATTTGCCGCCCCGTCCATGTCGAACGTGAATCTGGCAGGCTTTTTCGCGAGCATTCCCGCAATCTTTGGCGCAAGAACTTCGGGAGCCAACATCTCCGGATGGAGGAGTTCCGCCACCCCAAGGCTTGCGAGTTTTCTCGCCCGGATCTGTTGCTCCAGATCGTCATTGGCCGTGTACGGATACACCAGACTGCGGACTCCCGTAGCCAGAATATTCATGATCGTGTTGTAGCCTCCCATGCTGATCGAGAGATCGGCCCGCTTCAGACATTCGATAAAGTGCGGGGAGTACTTCTCGATTTCAACGTTCGGGGCTTGTCGAGCCATTTGCTCCAGCGCCGCATACACCTCCGGAGGGATGAAAGGTCCCGCGAAGACGCGGAAGCGGTGGGCGATCTTATCCTCCAGCTGCGCGGCGGCCCGGATGACGCTCTCCAGCAGGATTTGGCCATGGCGATATCGGCCGCTCCCGATGCTCGCCACGATGGTAGGGACCGTGTCGAACTGCATGGGGACAGGGGTCAGGGCCGGTTCTTCCTGCTGCACCAGTCCTGTATATTGAATCTCGCAGTGGAGGTCCCCGACCCTATGGAACGTCTCGTCGAGTTCCTGGAAAGCCGGGTCGCCATGAATCAGAATCAGGTCGAAGTAGGTATTCACGATGCGGCTGACGCGCTCCTCATGCTTGGCCGGATCCGGTTTTTCCACCAGGATGTCCCGGAGGCTGCACGCCACCAGCGTCTCTTCGCTCCGGGACCGCGTGCGCTCGAGGAGAGGAATCAGCTCGAAGGCGAAACGTTTCCGGCCGAACGGGAACAACTCGATCACGAGCGCATCCGGCCGCAGTTCATCAAACAAGCTGAGAAGGCGTTGCACGCGCAAGGCCTGGACCTCTTCGACCGTGTGCCCGGAGCCGCAATCTTCGAGCGCACCGAACTCATCGCCGGTCTGAAGCGCGGGTAACTGAACCAGCTTCACGCCGCGCGGAAACGGAAAACCATCCACCGGGGCGCCGCCGCTCACGAAGGTCACGTCATCGTCCCGCGAAAGCGCGCGCGCGACCTCCGCGCTGCGGACCAGGTGGCCGATGCCCAGCACATGCTGGCAATAGAACAGCACTTTCATGAGCTGGGCGCCTCCTTTGAAAACGCCCGCAACTCGCGCTCCGCGCCTCGCGATTCTCCATCACTTCCGGCTAAGAGGCGGCGCACTCTGGCGGTGCTCCGGTCAAGGCTGAACCCGGCCATCACCTTTTGTCTTCCGTTGGCGCCAAGCCGCTCGCGCAAGCCCGTATCGTCCAGCAGCATTTCCATGGCTCCCGCCAGAGCTGCGGAGTCCTTCTCAGGCGCCAGGAGACCGTTCTCCCTGTGATCCACCAACTCGCCGATTCCCGAGACCCTCGTCGACACGACTGGAATGCGCATGGCCATCGCCTCCACCAGCACGTTCGGGATGCCATCGCGGTCGCCGTCGTCGGTGACCAGGCAAGGAAGGGCAAACAAATCTGCTTGCTGGTATTCCCGGATCAACTTGTCCTGGGTCATTTTGCCAGCCAAAAAAACGCAGTCCTGAAGGTCCAGAATCCGGATTAGCTCCTCCAGTTGCTCCTGCAAGGGCCCGAACCCGACGATGCGGCAGACAAAGCGCCGGCCGTTCTGTTTCAGCCGGTGGCATGCCTGAATCAGATATGCGAACCCTTTCTTCTCGCAAAACCGGCCGACGCTGAGGATGAGCGGCGCTCCTGTGTGACGCTTTCGAGATTCCCCTGGTTCACCGGAAAACCGGCTCAGATCCACGCCGTGGTAACACACGTGAATGGGCGTCCCGCCGTTCGCGATCTCCCGAAGGTAGTTCCGGTTGAAGTCCGTGCAGGTGATTACGAACTCCGCTGCGTCGATTTTCCTGGCCAATTCCTCGCGATCTGTCAAGTAGATGTCCTTGGCGTGCGCCGTGAAGCTGAAGGGACAGCCCGCCAGACGATGCGCAAGCTCACCCACCGAAGCGGGTTCATTCGCAAAGTGGGCGTGGAGATGCGTGAATCCTCCGCGACGCAACTCCCTGGCCAGTGCGAGCGCCTGGTAGAAATACCGCTTTCGCGAACCTGATTTCGCCTGGAAAGCCCGGTGGAAATACCCCTTCCTCGCACCGGACTTCAACTGGAAAAGCCAAGTTCGGACAAACCAGAGGGGATGATGCAGAAACATGAACCAGCGCTCCTCCGACATTTGCACCTTGTGCGCCAGTTTTTCCAACGGGACGCGCAGAGGCGGCGGTGGCAGCGGAGTATACCAGGACCGGATATAGGTGACCCTCGCCCTTACTTCCGCCACGCCCGGATGCACTTTCGTCTCGGACGGTTGGCGCAGAGAAAAAATGTGCAGCTCCAGCCCTTGCCGCTCCAGTTCCAGAATCTCGTTCAGGATGAAAGTCTCGGACAGCTTCGGAAACGTTTTGAGCAGGTACGCGATCTTCATGGCTGGTTCCTCAGCGGCCGCCGCTCCTCGCCCGAAGGCTTTTGCGTCCAGCGGTATTTCCATCCACTGCCTGCGACGCCATTTCTGCGATCAGGCTGCTGATCCGGGGCAGCGCGTCCAGCTCGATGCTCGCGGAAGCCTCCGGACGTTTCCGCAGAGCTTCCACTTCGCACCTGACCGCCCCCATGAGCACCACGGGCGTCAAACTGGCCGGGTGAAGCATCTTGAACAAACCAAGCCTCGCCATCCGCTCGGCTCGGATTTTCTGTTCCTTGACCGGCTCTACGCGAGGCACGATCACTGCTCTCTTCCGCAGAGAAAGTATTTCGCAAATCGTGTTGTATCCGGCCATAGAGACGACCACGTCGGCCGCATTCATGTAATTCATCATTTCGTCGGTAAACTGGATCACTCGCGCCTGGGGACAGCGTTCCGCCAGCCGTTCGGCTTCCCGCCTGTGCGATTCCGCCAACTCCGGACCGGTGACGATCAGCGTCTGCCACGAAGACCCGGCGTGGCCGGCGGCGAGACCCTGCAGATAGGTTCGAATCAGGTTGTAACCGTCTTCGCCGCCTCCGGCCGTCACCAGAATCAAACGATCGTTTTGGGCGATCCGCAACTGCCGCCGTACTTCCTCGCGCGTCTCTGGACCCGCGTGCCGTCTCACGTACCCGCAAAAATGCACTTTTGCCCGGAGGGAAGCCGGAAACTGATACTCCTCGCGCACATCGTATAGTTCCCGCATTCCAGCCACCAGGATCTTTTGGTAATACTGCTCAAGCAGCTCGTAAGCAGACTGCCGCTTCCATTGCCCGATTGTAGTAGCGGCGTCGTCGAGAATATCTCTGAGGAGGAGAACCACAGCAGTCCCGGGAAGATCCGTCCGAATGGCCTTCAGACTCCGCTCCAATTCCCCCGCGACGCCCCCCGGCTTCTTGTCGACCAGGAGAATGTCCGGCTTGAAATTGGTCACGGTGGAGAGAATCAACTCGCGCCGCAGGCGTACAATGCTGTCCAGTTGGAGATTCAGGTATTTTACAGAAATGTTGCCCTCTACATCGCGCCTGAGACAAGGCAGCTTCACGTAGTCGATACCGTCCATCAGGCGAAAACTGTGCACCATCGGCGATCCCGTCAGCACCAGGACGGACAGCCCGGGAATCCATGTGTGCAGATGCTCGCAGATGGCAATCATGCGACGAATATTGCCAAGCCCAAAGGTGTCGTGTGAGTACACCAGCATCTTTGCGGGCCTGACAATCTGGTCCGTCTCCCGGCGGGGATCAATCGAAAGTTCTTCCCCCGCCAGAAGAGCCGATCGATCGGGGGCCGTGCGCAAAGATCTCATCCGCAATCCCGTCACATTTCACCTCTAACTGCAAAGCGCTTATGAACTTATAAATCCCAGAAAACTGCCTACAACTCTCCCATTGCGTCGTTAAGTCGGTAAGCTGAAGACGCCCGTGCGCTACGGGGCGCGGCGAGATGCGCGAACAGCAGCTACGGGGCGTGCGCCAAAAAGAGGAAGATGTATCCTCGTTCCGATCGTTTCAACGATTCTAGTACTACCATAAGTTCAGTGCTAGACAGTCGGCAATCGGCAGGAAACCTTACGCCAGCATACGGTTGCCTAACCTGAGAGTTCGCGATACCACTCACGGTGTGTCTTCGGGACACGCCGGCCGGGATTGGCTCCGGCAATGATATCCGCTACAGTGCCCTTCACAACCCGAAAAGCCTGCCAGTAGCCGCGCGCCGCAAGTGCATCCCGGCTTTGCCGGTCGGCATCATAGTTGTCAGGGTCCCAGTTGCCCGCTCTCACCCGTTCGATCAGCTCGGGCGTGACTGTGTATCCCTCGATAGACAGTGAATGATAAGCATCGCTGCGATAGAGGTCGTCGATGAAGCGCAGAAATGCGTCCCTGTCCTTTCTCTCCGCCCCATTGGTCTAGTTTTACTCCGCCCTTGACAGATGGCCTGTGAAACCCCGACGTGGGGTGAGGAAAGGATCGCCCATGAGCTATCACTGAAGTTGGGCATGCGAGTTTCGCCGCGAACCGTCGGTAAGGACCTGGAGCGTGGCAAGCCGCGGGGAGGCTCCGGCCAGAGTTGGAGGACGTTTGTACGGAATCACGCAAAGCCATCGTCGCCTGCGACTTTTTCGTTTCGGTGACCGCTTCGTTTCTGCGTGCTGTATGTCTTTGTCGCCATCGAGATCGGTTCGCGGCGCATTCTCCATACCAACGTGACCGACCATCCTACTGCCGAGTGGACGATTCAGCAGTTCCGCGAGTTTATCGCATTCGATCATTCGTACCGATTCATCATCCACGACCGCGATACGATTTTCACTGCTTGCGATTCCGAGCTGAAGGTTTCGGCGTCCGGATCTTGAAAACGCCGGCGCGCGCGCCCAAAGCAAACGCGTATTGCGAACGACTGGTCGGAACCATCCGGCGCGAATGCCTCGACTTTCTCATCCCATTCAACGACGGCCATCTTAAGCGAATCCTTCGTGAACACGCTCGCCATTACAATCGCGGACGCCCGCACTCTGCTCGGGGACCGGAACTCCCGGAGCCGCCCCAAGCCAGGGTTCCGGCTGGTCCACACGGACACAAGCTGCCCGACGGTTTATCGCGTTACATCAACGCCCGTTCTTGGCGGCCTACACCACGAATATTGGCTGGAGAAGAAGGCCGCATGATGGCAGACTGAATTATTGCAGACCATAGGATCCGATCAATGCTGGTGATCGCCGCGGCTCGCTGCACGCATCCTTTGTCTTCGATAATCCAAACCTAAGCGCCCCTGGTAAGTTGCGGATGGTTCGTCCTACTCAAGCGTTGATCCCTCGCTCCCAACTTACGCAAGACGGTCATCATTGGACACCAGTTAGTGAATGCCGACTGAAAGAGATTGAGGCCAACGAAGGCGGTGAACAGGAACCAGTACGCACTCACCCAGTAGCCGAGCGCGACAGTCGCGGTCACGATCGTGCCCGCGATCAAACGAAGATAACGTTCTACAGTCATACAGATTTCCTCGCTTTCCGGTTAATGACAAAGAACAGCACGGGGACGGTCATGCGCGAAAGCAGGAGCGATGCGATCTCGCCCGCCATGAGCGCTATGGCCAATCCCTGAAAAATCGGGTCGAAAAGGATCACTGACGAGCCCACGACCACTGCCGCCGCGGTCAGCATCATCGGACGGAATCGGACCGCCCCGGCATCGATGACAGCCTCATCGAGTGGCAGGCCTTCTTTCAGACGAAGTTCAATGAAATCGACTAGGATGATGGAATTTCGCACGACGATCCCGGCGCCGGCGATGAAACCGATCATCGAGGTCGCCGTAAAGAAGGCATGCAGCAGACCGTGCGCCGGGAGGATGCCCACCAGCGAAAACGGGATCGCGGCCATAATGATCAACGGCGTCAGAAACGACTGGAACCAGCCGACCACCAGTCCATAGATAAGAATCAGCACGGCTGCGAAGGCGATGCCCAGGTCGCGGAACACTTCATAAGTCACATGCCATTCGCCATCCCATTTCATCGAGTAGCTCGCCGCGTCGGAAGGCACTGCGGCCATGTGCTGCTCGATCTGATAACCTTCTGGAATTTTGATCTTGCCGATTTTAGGCCCCAGTTTTAAGATGGCGTACACCGGGCTTTCCATCGCGCCGGCGACGTCGGCGGTGACATACGTCACTGGCATTAGGTTCTTGTGATAAATGCTCTTTTCGTTGGTGGTTTTCTCCACGCGCACCAACTCCCGCAGCGCGACCATTCGGCCGGTGCGCGCGGAAATTCGGAGGTTGCCGATTTGCTCAATATCGGAGCGCGTTGCGCGGTCAAGCCGTAACGTGAGGGAAACATCTTCTCTCTCGGCGTCCTGATGTAACAGGCCAGCCTGATAGCCTGCGGACGCTACCTGTACGGTGCGCGCGATGTCCCCTTCGGAAATACCGTTTAGAGCCGCCTTTTCCTGATCGACGACGAACTGGTACTTGGTTTGGTCGTCCTCGACATACCAATCCACGTCGACCACGCCGTCGGTTTGCTTGAACAGGTCGCGGATCATGTGTGCAACGCCGGTGCGCCGCTCCAGATTGGGGCCATAAACCTCCGCGACTAAGGTTTCGAGCACGGGAGGGCCGGGAGGCACTTCCGCCACCTTGATGCGCGCGCCGAATCGGTCTGCGATCGGTTGCAGGCGCCCGCGAACTTGTTTGGCAATCTCATGACTTTGGAGGTTTCGCCTGTCCTTGGATTCTAGGTTGATCTGGATATCCGCGACATTCGGCCCGCGCCGCAAATAGTAGTGGCGAACCAGACCGTTGAAGTTGTAGGGCGACGCCGTGCCTACGTAGGTCTGTAAGTTCACCACTTCGGGCTGCTTTTGAGCTTCCTCGGCGAGCGACTGGGCTACGCGCGCGGTCCCTTCGAGCGTCGTGCCGTTCGGCATGTCGATAATGACTTGGAATTCGCTCTTGTTGTCGAAAGGAAGCATCTTCACTTTTACGAAACCAACATAGAAAAGCGAGCAGGATCCGAGGAGCAATACCACAACGCCGGAGAGGAAACTCCATCGCATCGATGGACGGTGAAGCAGCCCTCCCATCACGCGGCGGTATGAGCGCGTGAAGAAGTCGTCGCGCCGATCCGCATGCCCGGCGCCACTGCGGTCGAGAATTCGTACCGCGGCCCAAGGTGTAACTAAGAACGCCACCAGTAGCGAAAAAACCATCGCCGCGCTGGCGCCGATGGGAATGGGCCGCATGTACGGCCCCATGAGGCCGCCTACGAACGCCATCGGTAGAATCGCAGCAACGACCGCAAGCGTCGCGAGAATGGTTGGGTTGCCGACCTCGTCGACCGCCTCCACCGTGACTTCGAATGGCGGCCGGTCATGATTCGCAGGCATGCGCCAGTGACGGACTATGTTTTCGACCACGACGATCGCGTCGTCCACCAAAAGTCCTATGGAGAAGATGAGTGCGAACAGTGTTATCCGGTTCAGCGTGTATCCATGAAGATAGAAGACCGTGAGCGTGAGCGCGAGTGTCACCGGAATTGCGATGAATACGATCAGCGACTCGCGGAAACCAAGTGTGACGGCAATCAATACGCTCACTGAAGCCACGGCGATCAGCATGTGCCACAGCAGTTCGTTCGACTTTTCCTTTGCAGTGTCTCCATAGTTCCGTGTGATTGTCAGCTCAACATCGGAAGGGATCACGTTGCCCTTGAGCGGATCCACACGCGCGAGCACGTCGCTCGCAACCGTCACAGCATTGGTGCCCTTCCTCTTGGAGATTGCGATCGTCACCGCCGGATAGAATCCCTGCCCAGTCGAGAAGCGGACGTACTGCGACGGCTCCACTCCGCAGTCGATCACATTCGCGATGTCCCGAACGAACAGAGGCCTCTCATTGGCCACTCCAGCGACCACATTCCGAACGTCCTCGGCCGTTCGCAGGAACTGGCCGGTTTCCATTAGGAACTGCCGGTTTCCACTCGAAAACTCGCCCGCCGGCAAACGCTGGTTCGAGACGCCCAAGGCTCCGGCGACCTGGACCGGAGACAGATTATAAGCTGCCAAGCGGGCTTGATCGAGCGTAATCCGAATTTCGCGCCGCTGGCCCCCGATGAGCGCCACCGCCGAAACGTCGGGTGTCTGCTTGATGACGTCGTCGACTTGCGCGGCAACGCGGCGTAGCTCGTAATCGCCATAGCGCTTGCTCCAGAACGTCAGCGCCAATATCGGCACATCGTCAATTGAGCGCGGCTTGACCAAGGGAGGCGACGCGCCCGGCGGAATCAGGTCCAGATTCGCGTTGAGCTTCTGATTCAGGCGCACGATCGCCTTCTCCTCGTCCTGCCCGACCAGGAAGCGGACAATCGCGGTGGCCATGCCAGGACTCGAGGTCGAGTAGATGTACTCGACGCCGGGAATCTCCCACAGGAGCTTCTCCATAGGCTTGGTGACGCGCTCCTCGACCTCCCGCGCGGAAGCGCCGGGCATCTGCACAAAAACGTCCACCATGGGGACGACGATCTGCGGTTCCTCTTCCCGAGGCAGCTTCCATACCGCGAACAATCCGAGGAGGACTGACCCGGCGATGACGAGCGGCGTGAGCTTGGAGTCGATCCAAGCTTTAGCGAACCTCCCCGCAGGACCCAGTTTGCGCTCGCCAGTCACGGACGAGTCTCCACGGGGGTTCCGTCGGTGAGACCCTGCCGCACCGGAACGATCACCATTTCACCTTGGTTCAAACCGGAGAGCACCTCTACGCGATCTCCAACTCTGGCACCGAGGGTAACCAGGCGTGTGTTCGCGATGCCGTGCTCCGCAACGAACACTGATTGGAGTTGCCCGCGCTCGCTGACGGCCGCCGCGGGAATGGTGATTGCGCTGCGCGTACCCCCTCCGAACAGTACCCGCCCGAAAGCGCCGGACCGAAGTTCGGAAACGGCAGGCAGATCGATTTTCACGGTGCCAGTGCGCGCCGCGGGATCGATCTCCGGTAAAATCTCCGAAACTTTCCCCGTCAACGTCAGGCCCCTGTCCAGCTTCACGGTCGCTGTCTGGCCCACGTGAATCGCTCCAAGCCGCGACTCCTCGACCGATGCCTCGAGCCGGTAGCCTCCGTCGCGCTCTATCGTCAAGAGAGTGGCGCCGGGCATCGCCAGGTTTCCTGGCTCAACAGTCTTGCTTGTGACCCGTCCATCAAATGGCGCGACGATTTCCGCGTAACTCTGGTTTATTTGAGCCGCGCGCACTTCCTGTTCGACCTGCGCCAACTTAGGGTCAAGCTGGGCGCGTTTGGCACACGCGATTTCGTAAACGGCCTGTGCTGACTTAAGCCTCGCGGAAGCTTCATCGAACTCCTGGTCCGAGATCGATTTCTTGTGATAGAGATCCTGCATCCGTTTGAAGGTCACCTGCGCCAGATCGAGGCTCGCCTTCGCGGCGAGGACGCCATTCTCCGCCTCCGGAAACGCGTTCTTGACTTCCTCACGAGCCGCTTCGGAACGCAATACATTGGCCTCAATATCGCGTGGGTCGAGCACTACCAAGAGCTGCCCTTCCTTGACTCGATCACCACTCTGCACCCGTACTTCGCGCACGTAGCCCATGAGCTTCGCCGCGATTGATGCCGACGTGCGGGCCCGCACCGTCCCAGTCGCCTCGTAGGTCGATG
Organism: Bryobacteraceae bacterium; assembly: GCA_035934795.1. Classification (GTDB taxonomy): domain Bacteria; phylum Acidobacteriota; class Terriglobia; order Bryobacterales; family Bryobacteraceae; genus Palsa-187. Next base: position 50,588 of record DASYXM010000040.1, read on the forward strand.
GCCATTCCAGGACGGACACAGGAGCGCTCTGGACTGCAATCGACGGCCCAGACGTGGCCGCGTGCGTTTCTTGAGGAGCCTGGCTACATCCGGCGAGCCAGACCAACGGCGGAACCGCGGCAAGAAAAGGTTTGATCATTGGTTCAGAACCTCCGAATCGACGGTCAAGGCGCCAGCCGCGAACTCCAGCATCGTCGCCGCAATGCGCTGGTCGTGCACCGCCGCCAGGTATCGTGTCCGAGTCTCGAGCAAAGCCGTCTCAACGCGCAGCAAATCCGTTACTGTGTTCAAGCCTGCCTCGTAGCGGTTCTGTGAGATGCGCAGACTTTCTTCAGCTTCGGCTTGCGCGGCTCGGGCCGATTCGATCCGTTGCTCAGCCGCGCGTAGATCCGCCCAGGCACGCCGGACCTGCAATCGGATAGCGGAATCGGCGCGTTCCTGCCCGGCCGCGCTCCGGCGCAAAGACGACTGGCTCTCCTCGATCCGCGCCTTGTCGGCGAAACCATTGAAGAGATTCCAGCGCAGTCCGATCGCAACCAGCCAGTTGGCGCCGCCCCGGTCGTAGAAGTGCTGCCGGTCCGCTTCAAACGCTGCGTGAAGGTTGACCTGCGGTAGAAGAGTCCCGCGCGCCTCAGCCGCATCGGTTTGTGCGATTTCTTTGGCCAACCTCACTTGATGCGCCTCAGGCCGGCCATGCGCCGCCTCTTGTTCGTAATCCGCAAGCGTTAGGTCCGGCAGAATCAGAGGAGCCATCGCTGCCGCCAAGGTATGTGGCGTGTCGAGCGTCAATCCCAGCGCGTCGTTTAGCGCCGCGCGTGCGACATCGAGATCCGCCGAGCGCCGGTACTGTTCTTCGTGCACGCCCGCCAGATGCACGCGAATGGAGAGCACATCGGCCTCCGTGGCCATCCCCGCGGAACGTCGCGACTCCGCGCGCTCCAGATCTGCCTCAACGGAACGCATCGTCTGACGCGTGGCGCTCAACTGATCCGTGCCGAGTTGCACGTCGTGGTAAGACCGAACGACGCTCGCGATCACATCCATTTGCGTCCGCCGTACGTCTTCGCTAGTGATGTCTTTAGCGAGATCGGCCGAATGTACGGCCCGCCTCGCTTTCCCAGCATCGTAGAGCGGCTGGTCCGCAGTCAGCTCGGACTGGAAGTCATTCAAGAATTCGGGACGGTTCAGCGGTCCCACCTGAAAGTTTGGCTCCCCGAACTGGTGCTGGGTCAATAACGACGAGAAGACAAACACTGGATTGTCGCTGCGCGTCCAGGCCTCGGAATAGTTCACTTTGGGCAACAATCCGCTTTTGGCCTGGGTGATCCTAGCGGCGGCTGCGTCATTTGACGCACTCGCGGCCGTGATCGATTTGTTGCCGGCCAGCGCCCTCCGCACAGCATCTCTTAGCGATAGTGGCTCTTGCGCCCGGGTCGGCATGCACAATACGACCGAGCTCAGCAATGAAATGAGCCTATTTCTCATCAGTCTCAATGCCAAGGATGCAATCCTTCGACCGAAGTGACACGCCGTTAGGCTTTTTCGCAAATCTGCCATAAGCCACAGGGAACACTTATGGAAGTCATCGCCAGATTTCCCGGGGGTTTCAAATTCTAAGTGGCCCCTGAGAGCGGCGGCCAAAACGGAGCCAGTCTCAGGGCCGACGACGCCACAAGGCTGTGACCTTCAACGAAGCTGCGTAGACCGTCCGGGCGCTGGTTGCAGTAGAGTCTCCACATCGCCGGGCGGCGGCGAGAATAGGAAGTGAGTGATCGAGGCCCGTTATGATCGCTCCGCGACTGGCTTCTCGACCGGTGTATGTCCCATCTCCGCAGCCGGCATCGAGCACAATAGAACCCCGGCTTTCTGGCAGCATGGCGGCAATGGCATCGCGTTCCAGTGCTTCCGTAAATATTGTCGAGAGGGGACTGCCGCCAACGCGAGTAGGCTGTGGGCGTGAAGTTCGCAGGTTCCGAATAGCGAGCAGTCATCCGAACCGTGTCTTCCGAAAGACTTGCGGGTCGTCGACAAGTAATGGCGTGCGCGATCGGAACGCCTCAGCATACTTAACTCCGACAAGGCTGCCGATGTAACGGTCTTCCGCATTGTACTTGTCCAGTAGGGTCGCTTGATCCCCGCTAAACACGGATTCGTAAGTGCGAACGGCGGCCACCTTCACGTCGTATACATCGGTAACATCCACCGCGAAATCGAAGCGGTCCCAGGCTGGTTCCATCCGGCAGTGCCCAAAGAAGAGCCGCTCTATCTCATGTGGATCCGTGCCCTTCAATGCCTCTCCGCCTGGGATCTCGTCCCACTTCGGGAGCCGAGAGTAGAACACGCCGTTGACCACGATATCGGTGACGGCCTTATGATCGGGGTGCACGCCCGAGCCGAGTGTCGTAAACACCATTCGTGGCCGGTGTTCGCGTAGCAGGCGGGCGACCTGGAGCCTTGCGTCGACGGAGTCAGCGATCAGCCGGTCTTGTAACGTGAGCGTTTTGCGGTTGACTCCGAGAATCTCAGCCGCCTTGAGCGCTTGCTTGTGGCGTTCTCTGGGGGCGGCGTGCCGTGTCGGCTCGCCATCGCAGAGGTCGACGAAGAGCACCGACAAGTCTTTTCGCGCGAATTTGACGGCGGTCCCGCCCATGACGACCTCCAGGTCGTCGGGATGCGCGCCGAAGGCGATCACGTCGTACGCCGCTGTCGGCATCAAAACACCAGTACGCGGTCAGCGGCAGCTGTCCACGCGGCGAGTTCATCCATAGTGCTTCGATGCGCGCCTTCGGCCAGCATGTCCACTTTGATGCCGCGGCCGTCCATGCAAGTACCGCAGACGCCGATTTGTGCCGCCTTGGATTTGAGGATCTTGAGCATCCGCTCCAAATTGTAATAGCCGTCAGGAGTCTTTTGCCCCGCCACGGCGCACGCCGCCGCGTCTCCGACCAGGAAGACGTATACGGTGGTACCCTCCGCTTTTGTCAGCGTCGTGGCGAGCCGCAGTCCGTTGTAGCTGCGTTCCGTGCCGTAGGGCGGATCGTTCAGGATGAATAAGTAGCGCATGGATTCCTTTTTGCTGTTCGGCAGGCGCCGGCTCCCACCTATAAACCTGCCGCTCGGTCTGCATCGCGGATGAGCTCATAAAATCTTTCATCTTTCACCACGAGCGCAGCTTGGATCCGCTCGGCTCTCAGCGCTCTCGCGCACCGTGGAACTCACCGTGCTTCAGCAGGTGAGCCTGTCGTTCTTCGAACTCTTCGGTGGGAATCTCACCGCTTGCGTAGCGGTGTTCCAGCGTCTCCAGCGGTGTGGACTTCGAGGCTGGCGGAGGTGGTCCTGTCTCTCGCCGCAGAAGCACCACGACCAGAATCACAATCATGAGGAGCCAAAATCCCCACCACAGAAAATGCATGCCGAACATCCATCCATTTCCGTACCACATCATGCCGACCTCAACCTTTCTCGTCTACGCAGTCTGTCACACGGACACGGGGATGCCGTAAAACTTGCCGCCCGCTTGGAGCAATGCTCCGTACAAGTCCCGTTTCCATCCCGGATTGGTAAGCCACCATTGTTCAAACAGGACCTTGCCCATATGCCACGATCGCCCGGCCTGCCGCATCCGTACGTCGGGTGCTGGTTGGGCATAGAAGTTACCGGCGGCGAATCCTGCGACGCCTCCACCGGCTTCGAGCATGCAGTACCCAGCGCCACCAAAGGTTTGTGCGGGCTTGTGGCCCTCGATCTCAGCGGCGATCCGCGCCGCGATGACTTCCGCTTGCGCATGCGCGAATACGCCCGCTTTCGGCAGCAGGAGCGGGACGTCCGCCTTCCACCTTCCGGGAATCGGCACGATCGTCACGTCGCCGATGGCGAACACGCGCTCCGCAGATGTCTCCAGGGTCAGCGGATTCGCCGGAACCCAACCTGCTGGATTCACGAGGCTGGTCTGCCGCAGCAGTTGCGGCGCTCGATGCGGCGGAACCGCGACGATCAGGTCGTAAGGTCCGGAGGTCGATTGCGGAAACACGAGGGTTCTTGCGGTTGCATCCACTCTGGTCAGCGCATGGAGCGGATGGAACTCAATACCTTTAGACTGCAAGAGTTGCTGCACAGCCTGCCCGAGCTCGGGACCGGCCACCGGCATAGGCTGTGCTTCCGGAGTGAACAGGTGAATGTCCACTTTATCCCGAAGACCACGCCGTTGGAAGTAGTCCGCGATCAACATGGCCCCTTCGTACGGCGCGGCGGGACATTTGTAGGGCATTGCTGCAATCGCAAACGCGATGCTTCCACCCTGGAAGCTCTTCAGCCGTTCGTGCAGGCGGGCCGCTCCGTCAGCGGTGAAGAATGTCTCCGAAGCTTCCGCCAAGCCCGGCATCGATTCCAGTGCGAATTCTGCTCCCAGGGCGATTACCAGATAGTCGAATGACAGCTCGCCTGCGTTTGTCACGACCTTCCTGCCGGGCAGATCGATCGCCTCAACGTTGCTGAGCCTCAGTTCGACACGTTTCTCAAGCAGCGATTTCAGCGGACGACGAACCTGATCCGGCTGGCGGCCGCCCGTCATTACCCACAGGAACGAGGGCGCAAATGCGTGCTCGGCGTTTCTTTCGACCAGGACAACCCGATGTTCAGATGCCAATTGGCGCCGAAGATGATTGGCCGCAACAATGCCACCCACGCCGCCCCCGAGGATCACGATGGTCTTTCCAGTCAGCATCGTCAACACATGAGCCAGTTGGACATGCCTTGCTCGCCGGTCTCAGAGCACGCGGCTTGCCTGCAGGTTGGCCTTCTTTCTTAACGAGTTGCACACCTTGAAGGGGCTTACCGGTTTGGCCGTGCGGGTTAATCACGTTGGGGCTGGGTCAAATGACGCAGATAGCTGACGACCAACGTTAGGGGGGCTCTGTGATTTCGGTACCTGCCCATTAGATGACCTCAAACTTTTTGGATCATCGGCTTGACAACCATCTGGGATGATCCGCTGAAAGAATCAGCGAGAACTTGTACACAACCGCACATCAGCGGTCTGTCACCAGGGAACGCCTTACCTGCGTGTGGCGCCGCTCGCGGCCCAAACGTGCAGAGTAGGGCTTCCTCCTGGCTTGCCGAAAGGGCGATCTTCGAGCCAGCGTACGGGCTCCGACTCTGGAAAGCATGCGCTTCCGCAGTCATTCCGCGAGGAATGATCGAGCTGCGCGGGCGAATGCTTTGAGAATCTGCAGCCCATCGTCGTGCGAGCCCGTGTCGAATTGCTGTCCCGCATGATCGACGGCATTGCTGACCATTGCGATGGAAGCGACCGCGGCTTGGCGGGCGATGCCAAAAGCAAATAGCGACGCTGCCTGCATCTCCACAGCCAGAACGCCCTCGGCAGCCCAGTGTTGAAGTTGCACACTGGTCTCCCGATAGGGAGCGTCGGTCGTCCAGACCTTACCACGGCGAACCGTCCAACCGATAGCCAACAGCTCGTGATCGAGAAACGAAATCACTGGCGTGGGACAGGCAACCTCCTTGCCGGGTGGAAGGTAATGATAGGAAGTCCCTTCGTCACGAATCGCGCTGGTTACTACCACGAGACATGGAAGCGGGAGATCGGGAGAGACGCGACCGGCGGACGTAAGGCCGATGATAAGCCTCGCCCCCGCAGCCTGGAGTTGTTCTGCAATCAGTACAGCATAAGGTCCACCGATCGTCCGTGCGATAATTCCGCACGTCGCGCCTTCCAATTCCATTGCAAACATTGTTGTGTGGAAACAAGTCCACGACGAGAACACCTCGGCGATGCCTTCCCGCACAAGCCAGTCCGTGAGATCTCCATCGAAGTCGAGGATGCAGACGGGAGGAACGGCACAGCTCGGGATCTGACGTGTCCGGCGCACATTATCAATCAAGCTCTGGGCAGTGAAGGCGGATGGCTGCTCTAGCGCGTGGTTTAGGATGGGAGGATCCGTTTTGCTGAACATGAACGGTGGCGCTACTTAATAGTGAACTGATCTCATCCCGCCCCGAATGATAGTAGAGGAAACTGCGCCTTACTTTCGGAGTCGGCGAGACGGCCGCGCCCGTTGGCATTGCGGCCTTGCTGACTCATTTCTTCAGCAGCTCCGGAAGCTGCTTCTTGGTCTTCTCCACCTTCGGCATTGCCACGTCCACCACGTACCGATCCTTTGGATTGCGGTTGCAGTAGTTCTGATGGTGCTCCTCGGCGGGATAGAAGGCCTTCAGCTCGGCGACCTGCGTCACAATCGGCGAGTGGAAGACCCTCGCTTGATCCAACTGCTTGATATACGCTTCCGCGATCCTCTTCTGAATTGGGTCCGAGTAGAAGATAACCGACCGGTATTGCGGACCTACATCAGGGCCTTGCCGGTCGAGTTGCGTAGGATCGTGCGCGACGTCGAAGAAAACCTTCAGCAGTTGCCCATATGAGATCTTGCGAGGATTGTAGGTGATTTGGACCACCTCAACGTGACCCGTCTTTCCTGTGCTGACGAGGTCATAGTGGGCTGACGCGGCATCGCCGCCGGAATATCCCGAAACCACCTTATCCACACCCTCAATCTGCCGAAACACGGCCTCCACGCACCAAAAGCACCCGCCCGCAAGCACGGCGGTCTGGTCCGCTTTGAACAGATCCTCGAGTAAGCTCTTGGTATCGACCGCCGGATCCGGAAAGTCAGCCCCGTGCAGAGTGGTAGCGGACAGGCAAAGAATACCGAACACCGTTCGCAAGATCGAAGTTTTCGAGATCATTCATACCTCCTAATCGGGCTCTCGGCCGCGAGGACCGGCAGCTTCACGGATATAAGGCTCCCTATCGCTAGCATAGCAGCCGCTTGACAGCCTAGTCAATTACTTGCTTGAATGGTTGAGTAAATGGATCTGTTAGCGAAACGAACCTTCAAGGATCAACTTTTCGAGCAGTTCGCCCGTATCGGCAAAGGGCTTGCCAGCGGGCGGCGCCTCGAGCTTCTGGAACTGCTCGCCCAGGGCGAACGGACCGTCGAGGAATTGGCCAGCGAAACCGCAATGTCGGTGGCCAACACCTCGCAGCATCTGAAGACGCTTCGCGAAGCTCAACTTGTGGACGTACGCCGTGAAGGACTATACGCACGGTATCGTTTGGCAAACCAGCACGTCTTTGCCCTCTGGCAAGCTCTGCGCGATCTCGGTAGCGCCCGCCTGGCCGAAATCCGCCAAATTGTGGAGACATACCTGACAGATCGCGAGAGTCTTCGCGGCATAACCTGCGAAGAACTACAACAGCGGTTAACGGATCGAAGCGTCGTCCTGCTGGACGTTCGGCCGCAAGAAGAGTACCAGGCCGGGCACGTTGCGGGCGCCCGCTCGATTCCGCTCACCGAGTTGAAGGCACGTCTCAAGGAGCTTCCCAGAAGAAAGGAGATCGTGGCCTATTGCCGCGGTCCCTATTGCGTCTTTGCTGACGAAGCCGTGGCGCTGCTGCGCTCGCATGACAGGAAGGCAACGCGACTGGAAACTGGATTTCCGGATTGGAAGGCGCGGGGATTACCTGTGGAAGCGGCGAAATCCGCGGTACGAGGATAACTCATGCAGCCCATAGAGACTGAGACATTACGGGAATGGCTGGAGGACCGTCGGCCCGTGAGCGTTCTGGACATCCGCAGTTTCGAGGATCGGGAACAGTGGTCGATTCCCGGGAGCATCCACGTAAACGCATATGAGCGACTGAAGGCGGGCGAGCCGGATGCGCTGGCCAACGTTGCTCTCCCGAGAGACCGCCCCGTCGTGACCATCTGCAATGCCGGGAAGGTCAGCCAGGTGGCCGCCGAGCAACTCAGAAAGCGAGGGATCGACGCGTTTCCTCTCGCAGGCGGCATGAAGTCATGGAGTCTCGCCTGGAACAAAGCGGAGCTGGTGCTTGGCAATACCGCCGTGATCCAAGTACGGCGGACCGGCAAAGGATGCCTCTCCTATCTGATTGGTTCGGGTTCCGAGGCGGTGGTTGTCGACACCTCCCTCGAACCGGCAGTGTACTTGCGGCTGGCGGACCAGCACGGGTGGAGCATCCGCTATGTGCTCGACACTCACATCCATGCCGATCATTTGTCGCGGTCCCGGGCCCTGGCTGAGGCTGCCGGAGCGAAACTAGTACTCCCCGCCCAAAAAAGAGTCCGATTCGCCTTTACTCCGATTGAGGACGCGCAGGTCATCGCGTTCGGCGACGCTCGTATCCAGGCGATGTCCACGCCGGGTCATACGATGGAGAGCACCTGCTACGATCTGAATGGTCAAGCCCTCTTCACCGGAGATACACTCTTCCTTTCCGGGGTCGGACGGCCGGACCTGCGCGCATCAGCGGATGAATCACGCGAGAGGGCTGCAATTCTTTACCGATCGCTCAAGCGCCTGATGGCTTTCCCGCCAGACACCGTCGTATTCCCTGGCCATGCGTCCCAGCCAGTGGCCTTCGATCGCAAGCCAATATGCGAGCAGCTTGCCGGGATTTCGACGCGGATCGCCTCGTGGCTCGATAACGAAGCGGACTTCGTTCGCACGATTCTCGAGCGCATTCCGCCAACACCTCCAAATTACTTGCGAATCGTCGAGCTGAACGAAGCGGGCATCATGCCCGAAAGCGACCCGACGGATCTGGAAGCCGGAGCCAATCGCTGTGCAGTCTCATAGCACCAGCGACGCGGTGTCTCCGGCCAATTCTGATTCCGTCCGCCTTGGTCTTCGCGCCAACTGGGAACAGTTCGCGCTGCTCGTGGCCGTAAACGCCTTCGTAGGCGCGACCGTGGGTATTGAGCGTGTCATTCTGCCGCTCCTGGCGGAGCGCGAGTTCGGGGTTGCGTCCCGGGCCGCCATTCTCTCTTTTATCGTGAGCTTCGGCCTAGTCAAGGCGATCGCCAATCTGCTCGCCGGCCACATGGGCGAGCGCTGGGGACGGAAGAAGGTGCTAGTTGCGGGTTGGCTGTTCGCCCTTCCGTTGCCGGTGGTAATCCTGTTCGCTCCGTCCTGGCGCTGGGTGGTTCTAGCCAACGTTCTGCTCGGCATCAACCAGGGGCTATGTTGGTCGACCACTGTGATCATGAAGATCGATCTGGCCGGTCCCGAACGGCGTGGATTCGCGATGGGGTTGAACGAGGCGTCAGGATACCTGGCGGTATCGGCCGCAGCATTTGGATCGGGATATCTTGCCGGCTGGTTGGGCCTCCGGGAAACTCTTTTCTGGATGGGAGAAATCATAGCCTGCACAGGCTTGTTCCTGTCATTGGCTTTTGTTCGGGAAACGCTCCATCACGTACGTCTGGAGGCGCGGCAGCTTAGCGATAAGACCGGTCAGCGCAGCTTCGCCGAGATCCTGCTGCTCACCAGCTGGAAGGATCGCGCGCTGTTCTCCGTCAGCCAGGCCGGGATGGTCAACAACTTGAATGATGGCATGGCATGGGGACTGTTCCCGCTTTATTTTGCTTCGCAAGGGCTATCACTGGAACGGATCGCCTTTCTAGCCGCGCTCTATCCGGCCGTTTGGGGCGTGACACAACTGGTTACGGGCGGCCTCTCGGACCGGCTGGGACGGAAGTGGATGATCGCCTTCGGAATGCTGGTGCAAGCGATGGGCCTCTTCCTGCTCATCGCATCGGCAAAGTTCCTGCTTTGGTCGGTATCGGCGGTGCTCCTCGGATTGGGCACCGCCATGGTGTATCCAACGCTCCTAGCTGCCGTCGGCGATGTGGCGCACCCGACTTGGCGGGCCTCGGCGGTCGGCGTCTACCGGTTATGGCGCGATGGCGGATACGCGATCGGAGCACTGCTGGCCGGAAGCCTTGCGGACGTGTTTGGCGTGCGCTGGGCTATTGGGGCCGTGGGAGCCTTAACGTTTCTGTCAGGCTTGATTGTGGCAACGGTCATGTACGAGACGCGCCGCACCGCGGTTTGAAGGCGTACAAGGTTAAAAGTGTAGGAGAGAGATGAACTATGAGAAGCGTATTTTCGGCCGTTCTGTTGACGTATGGACTCGCCGCTTTCGCACAGCAGCAAGGCCAGCATGAGTACGATCATCACCAGGCGGTGAATCGGCGCGGCGATCAAGTCATGGGTTTCTCCCATGAGAAGACCAAGCATCACTTCCGGCTATACGGCGACGGCGGTGCGATCGAAGTGGAAACCACCGATCCGAACGATACGGCCAGCCGCGATCAAGTCCGCTCGCACTTGCGGCACATCTCTCAAATGTTCGCAGCGGGTGACTTTAATGCACCCATGCTGATTCACGATCAGACGCCTCCAGGAGTCCCCGTGCTCCAGAGATTGAAGAGCGAGGTTGTCTACGATTTTGAGAACAGGGACAGGGGAGCCGCAATTCAGATTCACACCAAGAATCCGGAGGCGCTGAAGGCGGTTCATGAGTTTCTCCGACTTCAGATCTCGGATCATCAGACCGGCGACACGAATGGCGTTTCGCGGCGGCCCTAAGCCGGCCCTGTCGAAGCTGATTCGGGGGCGAGCCTTTAAACCGCTGCGCGAAATCGCGCACCTGTCCAGGATTTCTGCGGCCGGCGCTCAGAGCCGTTACGCGGACCGCAATTCCCACTTACTGCGGGGGAGGTTCTCGTGATACCTGTGGAGAGTGAGCCAGTTCGAACAGGATGCCGGATCTGGTCCGGAACCGTCTGCCCCGGGGAGCTCTGCTGCTGAGCTCACCGCGTTCGGGTCGCACCCTGATACAGGCCTCACGAACACCGAGGCGACGGCGCGCCTTGAACGCGAAGGCCCTAATGAGGTTCCGGAGAAGAAATCCCACCCGTTCCTTCGCTTCGCACGCAAGTTCTGGGGCCTGTCGGCATGGATGATCGAGCTAATCGCCCTGCTCTCCTTCATTCTGGGAAAGCGCGCGGACCTGTCGATCGCTCTCGCCCTTCTCGTTGTGAATGCTGTTCTCAGCTTTCTTCAGGAGCAGCGCGCTTCTTCGGCGGTGACGGCGCTGCGTCGCCAGCTTCAGGTGACTGCGCGTGTACTCCGGGACGGGACCTGGCAGGCCAGGCCCGCACATGATCTCGTTCGCGGCGACCTTGTGCGCGTGCGGACCGGCGATTTTGTGCCGGCGGACCTGCGGGTTTTCGAGGGGGCGCTTCGAGTCGACCAGTCGGTCCTAACCGGCGAATCGAATGAGCTTGGCAAGGCTGTAGACAGCACCCTATACTCCGGTTCGATCGTTCGGCAAGGCGAAGCAACTGCCGTGGTGGTCGCGACGGGCGTACGGACTTACTTCGGTCGCACCACCCAACTCGTCGAAAGCGCGCGTCCAAAGCTTCACATCGAGGAGGTCATCACCCGTGTGGTGAAGTGGCTTTTCCTGATCGTCGGCGTGCTGGTATCCGTGGCGCTAGCCGCCTCGATCGCCGAGGGATTACGGCTCATCGACATCCTGCCGCTCTCGCTGGTGCTTCTCATGAGCGCGGTCCCAGTGGCATTACCGGTCATGTTCACGGTGAGCATGGCTATCGGCTCGATCGAGCTCGCCCGGCGCGGCCTACTGGTCACCCGGTTAAGCGCCGCGGAGGATGCGGCAAACATGGATGTCTTGTGCGCTGACAAGACCGGCACCCTCACGATGAACCGGCTATCCCTCGCCGGAACGATACCGCAACCCGGCGTGACTGAGGACGACATACTGCGTGACGGCGCCCTCGCGTCGAACGAGGCGGACCAGGATCCGATTGACCTGGCATTCCTACGCACGGCCAGGGAGCGCGGACTGCTCGGCGGCGGGGGGAAAGTGGTATCCTTCGAGCCTTTTTCGGCGAAGAGCCGCCGGACCGAAGCGTTAGTCGAAAGAGACGGCCAGACCGTCCGCGTGATGAAAGGAGCGTTGCGCACACTGGCGGAGCTCGCCCACCTGGAATCTTCGGCGCTGGCAGCGCTGGAGACACAAGCGGACGAACAGGCGCGGAAAGGTTTTCGCGTCCTTGCCGTCGCACGCGCGGAGGCCGGCGTGCCGCTGCGCCTCGTTGGCCTTGCATTCCTTCATGACGCGCCGCGTCCAGATTCAGCCCAACTAATCAAGGAGCTCAACTCGCTCGGCGTAACGGTCAAGATGCTGACCGGCGACGCGCTACCCGTCGCACGTGAGGTCGCCCGCGAGCTGGGCTTAAGCGAGATTATCAGCGCGCATGACCTGCGCGCCCCGCAGAACATAGAGGCGACCGAATTGGTTCATGATTCCGGCGGCTTCGCCGAAGTATTCCCGGAAGACAAGTTCCTCGTGGTGAAGAGCCTCCAGGCGGCCGGTCACGTGGTGGGGATGACCGGCGACGGCGTGAACGACGCGCCAGCTTTGCGCCAGGCCGAGGTCGGCATCGCCGTAAGTAGTGCCTCCGATGTCGCCAAGAGTGCGGCGAGCGCTGTGCTGACAACCGAGGGCCTGGCCGGCATCGTCGACCTGGTGAAGAATGGACGCGCGATCTATCAGCGGGTCCTCACCTGGATCGTCAACAAAGTGAGCCGGACGATTCTCAAGTCGGGATTCGTCGTGATCGCGTTTCTCGTCACCGGCAGATTCGTCATATCGGCGCTGGGGATGGTTTTGCTCGTGTTCATGACGGACTTTGTGAAGATCGCGCTGTCGACGGACCGTGTCCGGCCGTCGCAGAAGCCGGAGAGCTGGAACATCGGACCGCTGGTGAGGCTCGCTGTGCTTCTTGGGCTGCTCATGCTGCTGGAAGCTCTGGGCCTGCTCGCTCTTGGCTGGTACCGCTTCAACCTCGGCAACGGAGACGGGCGGTTACAGACATTCACATTCCTGACGCTGCTTTTCTTCGCGCTGTTGTCCCTTGTTTCGATTCGTGAACGGCAGCCATTCTGGTCCTCCCGTCCGAGTACTGTGCTCGCCACTGCTCTTGTGGCGGATATGTGCCTGGGCGCCTTGATCGGAACGGTGGGCCTAGGCGAGTTGCGACCCCTGCCAACGGGCACTATGGCCTTCATTGCGACCTATTCGTTGGTCTTCTCACTGGGCGTGAATGACCTGATCAAGTCCGCCGTCATTGCCCATTTCTGGAGACCTCAGGGCACGAGCGGAGGAAAGGGCTTATCTTGAAGCATTCGGTCAACCTTATGGAAACTCCGTGCAGCGCGTGCGCCGGAAAAGTCCAAAGACTTACTGACCGAGGCCCCTCAGTACATTGGCACCAAAACCTTTTAGTAGATCTGCCTGGAACTCAGGGAATCGATGAATCTCGTTTTCTACGACTTCTCGAAGCGGTGACGTGACGGCTTCAATATGCTGCCCCGGTTCGATTGCGACACGCAGGTCGACTACCAGCGGATCATCGATTGGGTGGCCGACTTGACTGACGAGGACACAGGTCGCGTCGCTGATCCCTGGGGTCTCGCGCACTGCCCTGCGGGCCATCGCCGCAGCAGCAAGATTGTAGAGTTTACCCACGTGACTCACGGGGTTTTTCCCGGCCGCCGCCTCGAGCGTCATTGGCCGATACGCCGTGATCAGCCCCGATGTGCGGTTGCCTCGGCCGCCCTTGACAAACAAATCTGCTTTATGTGACCAACACGGAAGCTGATGTCTTCATGGACCCGAAGAGCCAGGATTACTTTGCATTACTGGCCGGCCGTTGGTTCAAGACCAAGTCAACGAATGGGCCGTAGGATTGGGTGCCGGGCGAGCAATTGCCGCGCGATTTCTCGCGAATTCCTCCGCAGGGGGCCAAGGCGCACGTGCTCGCCTCCATTCCGGGAACTGGACAGGCCAAGGAAGCGGTGATAGCCAACCGGATTCCTCAGACAGCGACGGTGCGGCGGAATGACGCCAAACCGGATGTTCACTATAGCGGCCCGCCGAGGTTTGAGCCGTTCGAGGGTACCGGCATGGAGTACGCGGTCAATACGACCGCCGAGGTCATCCACGCCGAGGGGCGCGACTATGCGATCCAGCATGGCATCTGGTTCGTGTCGGATTCGCCGGCCGGGCCGTGGACGGTGGCGGACATGATCCCGGCGGTGATCTATACGATTCCGCCAAATTCTCCGCTTTACCACGCGTGCGCTACGCGCGCATCTACGGCGCTACGCCGGAGTATGTTTACGTCGGCTACACGCCGGGGTATCTAGGGGCTTTCGTAACGGACGGAGTGGTCGTGTTCGGCACCGGCTGGTGGTACCCGGGCTTGATGCGCGGAGACTTTTCGTGCGGCTGGCCCTGGACGTGGGTTTCGGGTTCCAGTTCAGCTACTGGGGCGGCGGCTGGTTCTGGCACCCCATGGGTCATTACCGGTGGTATCACAACCCTCCGTTTGCGCACCGCATCTACACCGAGCATTGGAACCCGCACTGGCGCGGGGCCAATCCAGCGTGCGTGCGCAATAACGTGAACGTCTATTCTCCCTGGGGCCGGAATGCAGTGGTCGCCCGGGATTTTGGAAGCGCACCGCGCTCCGCGCCCGGCCCGATCTTTACGCGGGCCGCGATGGGCAGGTTTATCAACACAGCCGGGACGGATGGACCACCCCGAGCCCCTCGGGCGGGTGGCGCAGCGCGCCGGCCTACCCTAGCCTGGAACAACAGCGGCAATCGCGATCTCTAAGGTCAAGCCCGGGAGGGAGAGTTCCAACGCTACGGCCACGCAGCGGGAATTCCGAGAACTCTGGGTCCCTCCAGATCGGCTCCTGCTCCCCACGGAGGCGGTCACCGATAACGTGGGTGTTGGTTCAGCCTGAGTTGGTTCATCCTGAAATGGGGCGGCTCTCCACGCAGCAGGTTACCCAATTGCGGCAGCACAAACAAGAGCTGCTGACCAAGGCTGCTGACCAAGGGTCAGGAGTTCTCAACCCAAATCTCCGCCAAACAGAAGGAAGTGGAGGGGGCGGCCGCGGGCGGGAGTTCTAAGAACGCCGAGGTTAAACAGCTGCTGGAACAAGTGGCCAGCTTCAGGGCGCAACTAAAGTTCGCCCCTTTTCAATCGGCGGTGAAGATGAAAGCGACGCTTACCGATTCACAGCGGACCAAGTCGGCGGCCATGATCCCCGGCGAATTGCATCAAGCCATGATGGCTCACATCACGGTCGCTGTAATGACCCAGATGATGCAATTCATGGGAGGAGATGCCAGCATGATGCGGTACGGCATGATGGGGATGATGGACGGCATGAACGGGCATGCGAGGTGCCGCTCCGAAGCAATGACCCATCGAAGAAAGTCATGTCCTATTCGAGCCTATTGCCGAGGCGGCGATCACGAAGTAGCGCTGTCCGGAGTCCGCAGGTCGACGGGTTCCGGCAGATTCAGCTCATCGGCAGCCGCTTGAACGGTAGTCACATTGTTCAACTGCTCCTTGGCGGCATGTTCCCGCAGGTGACGAACCTTCGATGGTTCAATCTCGACTGCGTAAACCATGAGCCGGGCTTCCGATTCCGGGAGTCGTACCGAGAAATACCGGTACCAGCGCCGATGTCGGCCGCAATTTGTCCCCATTTCAGGTTAAGCGATCACGCGATCCGGCAACGGCCACGTGTCACGCGCTCTTGGCCGACTCCTTGGGATCGAAGTGGTGCTCCATGTGATCGGCATGGGCCATTTCGTGTTCCTTGGATTGAGCGAACGCCACCGTGCCAGCTAAGATGAAAACCGCGAACGCGCGGTGTGTCAAAAGCAATGAACAACTCCTCTTTCTATTGTCTCACCAGCTTCGCGTTCGAGGGTGAAATTTCCGAGCTTCCAGGCGCCGGGTGCTATTCGAGACTTCGGCCTCTCTAACGGCGTCGGAGATCAGCGGGAATCTTCGCGTGCTACCACTGGCACGGGCCGCGCCTGGACGATGAACCGCCTCGGTGCTGGCCCCAAGTAGGAGAAGGGGTAGCAGGTGATCAGCGTAAGGACAGGGTCGGCGGAAGACTGGAGCACCTGAACATCCGTCGGTTCGACGACCAAAATGGACTCAACCGAGTATTCAAAAGATCCATGCAGAGTCGTGAGCACGATCCGATCGCGTCCGCGAATTTGGCCCAGCTTGCGGAAAAACGTGTCGCGATGGCCCGCGATCACGATGTTTCCGGCATCGCCGGGAAGCGCTGTACCTGGGATGTGACCAACTGCGAGTCTCAGGTCTCGTGCGCGTATGCCTTCCACGACCACTGCCGAGAGGCCCAGGCGAGGAATCTCTAACTTGCTCAGAGCGGAGCCCGCCTGTAACGCATAATTCTCCGCAGGGGACAAGACGCGCTCAGGGCTGAGTTTCACCGTCAACTCTCCGCGTCCTGCCGAATCGATCTGTGGGGGATTCTCAATTTGCTGGGGAGTCTCAAAAAGTTTGCTTTCGGACGCCTGGAACAAACTCGTTTGGACATAGACGAGCGCGCAGAGGCCCAGCGTCACGCCGCCGATGATAAAGAATAAACGTTCTGCCCATCGCAGAAGTCGTTCCGGGCGCAGACGCCGGCAGTAGATTCGGATCGTCATGGCGAGAACGCCTGGCGCCGATTAGAGCGCCAGGCGCCTTTCTTTACAAGCTGGGCATAGGCTTAAGCCGATTCAGGCAACGCGCCTCGAAATCGCTCTCAACGCGGCCGCGATTCCCAGCGAGCCGAATCCCACCAGAATCAATAGCGGCAACGGACTCGCTGTCTTGGGCAGTTCATTGGCAGGCGTTGCCGCGGGCGGTTGCGGCGCGGGCCTCGCCTGGGAGATCAACGGAGGAGGTTCGCTGACCTGGGCCAACTCGACCTCTTTGTTCTCAGGAGTGATCGCCGCCACGGGCTCCTTCACCAATTCCTCAGGCTTCTCTGCCGGTGTCACTTCTCCCGTCAGCACCGGCGCCTTGGAGGTAACCGCCAGTTCGGCCGCCCTCTTCTTTGGATAAACGAACTCCTGGCCAAAGCTGTCGGCCGGATAGAACCAGGCCCGCAGGGCCTCCGGATTGCCCCGGATGGGCTCGGTGAACCGCATCACGTTTTCAGACGTGGGCTTGATCCGCCAGTTCGGAATGGCCAGAATCGTTGCATAGATGTGTGTTTCTTTTGTGTCGAAGACCTGTACGATGTGCCGGTCTGCGAATGAATCGTAGAGCCTGAACACGTATGTTCCTGCCGGCAGCACGACTCCAGGGAGTTCCACCGGGCGAGTGAACGTTACGACCGTTTTCTTGTTGAACTGATCCGCTCCGGCGGGAACGACCGAGAAGAGTGCGGCGCAGCAAAACATGGTTGCTACTTTTTGGAGCATTATTTTTCCCTCCTTTCCAGAGGTTTCTGTCGAAATATGGCCAGCAATTCCCTGGCCATGCCATCGTTTCCCAGTAAGCCATTGGTTCTAAGGGAGCGACCGATTGCGCCACGCTTGGCGGCCAGGTTTGATCTTGGGTGTGGCAACGCATCGGTGGGATAGCTGGCCGAGGCACCAGCGAAGCTTCCGTAATCCGTCGGTAAGGATTCATAATCGGCGCGGGAGCCTCACGGGGCTGTCGGAGATCCTGGAGGCCGCGTCACCCGTGGGGTGGCCGACGAAGGACGATGGCCGCGGATCAGGCGATCCGCCCTACCCGGCGCTTGTAGGGCGGGCGGCCTCGCCCGCGTTCGGCCTCCTGGCCGAACTCTTTCTTAGCGACGGATTACGGAAGCTTGCTTTAGGGCTCCAGGTAAACGGCGCAGTGTCGGGCATGTGACACCAGACCTTGCGATACCTCCCGATGTAGGGGTCATCACACTTGTTGCATTTTCACGTACCACGGGGTTCACGCGACCGCGATTGACCTGCATTGCGCAGTGCTTCGCTCACGCTCCCTTGCGGTCTGCCAGCGTGTGGCCCAGTTCGGCAGTTCAATTCCGCTGTCGAGTAGGGTAGATATGACTCGGTCGGGATCGCCCAAATCATTCCACTCGACTTCGCGGAGCCGTAGCGTGAGCAGCCGATTGGCTCCCGGTGACAGAACCTGTCGTGAGAAATCCGTCGGATCGATCCGGTCGTAGATCCGCTCCGCGATTCGTGTCTCGCTGTCGGAGGCTGAGAGGATTGGCGCCGATCGAAGCGCTCCCAACAAGCCGGGCGCTGATGCCATGCCTAGAGATCCAGGAAGGCGCTTACGTGGCCCACCATGACGAAGGTATTCCACAAGGAACCGCTGCTGAGCAGCCGCTCGGCTGTCGGGAGCGGTGGTTTCTCCTGGAAGCCCATGACGTGAAACACGCCTGGATGGGGACCGACGGCCGCTCCCAGCTCAATCCAGCCATATTCGACTTCAGGAGCTTTGGGTTGTGCTCCCAAAAGCACGATAGATTCAGGCCGACGTTCTGCAATTGCGAAGGCCGACTCCAATACCGCGGTGAAGACATCTTCCCGCGAGTAGTAGTGATCGCACGGAAGAATCGCTACGATGGCATCCGGATCGATCTGGGCAATATGCAGCAAAGTGTAGAGAATGGCCGGGGCTGTACCCTTGTTAGACGGTTGCACTACTCTCTGAGACGGCCGGTCCCCGAGGTCGCGAAGGTAATAATTCCGGTGAGCCTGCGTCAGCGAATACAGAATTTGATCGGGGCAGATGCTTCGTTCGGCCCGCTGCCGTGCGTCTTGCAATAGGCTGTGGTTCCCCAGCAGCGGACAGAACTGCTTGGGGCGCTCGTCGCCGCAGACGATCCGTGTGAGCCGCCGAAGGCGGAGGCCATCGCCGCCCGCGAGAACGACGCCCCAGCGGCGCGTTGCGCGTTGCAGCGAAGCCGCTGCTCGCGCCCCGCGCCGACGAGCATCCCCACCGGCACCTCCGAGGCTCCCCCGCCGAAGACTTTGAGACATGAGCGCTGTCATGCGGCACTCCGCAAGGCGACTGCCGGCTCCGCCTCCCACTCCAGTTGCGTCTCTTTCCTGCACGGTTCAGTTCCGCTGGTCGCCCTTAACGCGCCGATCGTCTCGCCGCACGAAGGGGCGTCAGATCTCTGTTGCAGATCGCAAATTACATTCTTGATAGGAAGGAGCTTGCCGACCGTCACGCGCACCTAAGTTCTTTCTTGGTGCCAAATTGTGTTCTCTGAGGTAGCACGCGATTGACCGCTTCTCCATTCAGCGTTTTGTTCGGCTTAGGCGCCGGTTTGGCTCGCCAGAGGGTGACATCACTCAAGCGGGCTGCTTTCCGGGCGATTAGACCCAGGAAACCAGTGCACCTGGGCTGTCACATACCGGCCGCAGACTAACCTTTGCCTGGTATCCTGATACAAATACGTTTCGAGGTATTCAAACGTTGAAGTGCAATCTTGCGTTAGCCGCTTTCACGGTCTTGACCGGTTCCGCAATCCCAGGCCGTGCGCAGACTTCCCTCGACGATCACCCTTATGAACGGCGCCTTCGCCTCTATCACACCCACACGCTGGAACGTTTGGACGTGGTGTATCGCCGCGGCGCCGAATACGGTTCGGACGGGCTCTCGAAACTGGACGCGTTTCTTCGCGACCACCGCACCGGCGATACGCACCGTTTCGATCCCCGGCTGTTCGATTTGCTTGCCGACCTGACCACGGCCAGCGGCCGTCCGGACGCGGAAATCAACATTATTTGCGGGTATCGGACGCCCTGGAGCAACGAGTTTCTAAGGACCTACACGTCCGGGGTCGCCAAGAACAGCTTGCACATGCAGGCCGAAGCGATCGATATTCGACTGCCCGGCCTGAAGACGTCCATGCTGCGGGATATCGCCCTGGGACTTGGCCGTGGAGGCGTTGGATATTATCCCGGCTCGGATTTCATTCACGTGGATGTCGGCCGGGTTCGGCGCTGGTAGGTTTCCCGCTGTTAGGCTTCCAAGGTGAGTAGGGATACCCTTTCACCAAAAGCCGCTCGAGTTCGGCGTCTTGCTGGTAGATATCTTCCAGGAATCGCACCTCTCCGTTGGCCAGAGCGACCGCCGTGGCATAGACGACCAGGACCGGAATTGGCCGGTCCAGCGTAACCTGGATCGTCTGTTCGCCGGTCATCGCCTCGTGAATGCGTTCCGGCGTCCATTCGGGCTTGTCGCGCAAGACCCAGGCCGCCAGCTCTTCCGGCTTCTCAACGCGGATGCAGCCATGGCTGAAGTCTCGGCGGCTCTTTGAAAATAGCTCCGTCGCGGGCGTTCCATGCAAATATACGCTGTAATCGTTCGGAAACAGGAACTTCACGAGACCCAGCGAATTCTCGGGACCGGGAACCTGTCGAATCCGCCACTCCGCCGAGCGCAGCCGCGCCAGCATTGCATCGTCCACCACGCCTTTGCTCACAACCTCGCCCTTCGCCGTCACAATCTCGAAGTCGTTCGTGGCGAGATACGAACGATCCTTGGCGAGCTTCGGCACGAGCTCCGCTCTTTCGATGCTGACGGGCACGTCCCAGTACGGCCGGAAGACTACGTACTTCATATCCGCGGAGAACACTGGAGTCTGATGGTGGTAAGCCTTCCCGACGACGACTTTCATTTCGAGCTCGGTCCCGTACGCGGCATTGAGCGCGCGCAGTTGAAACTCCGGGATATTTACGACAATGGGCGACACGGGGAAGCTGTGAGGGACCCAACGCCAGCGTTCCAGCGTCAGCTGCAACTGGCGGATCCGCTGACTGACCGGTGTGTTGAGCTGCGCCAGCGTCGCCTTACCGATGCGTCCATCCGGCTCCAGCCCGTGACGCTCTTGGAAGCGTCTCACCGCATCCACCAGGGGACCTGCGTATGCATTCGAATCCGACGGCAGAGCCGCGTCCGCCGGCAAGTCCCCCAGCCGTCGCAAAATGGTCGCAAGTCGCGCGACAGCCGGGTACGCGGCGCCGGGCTCGACCGGCTTACTCGTGACCGGCAACAAGCCGATGTCTTCGCTGGACATGGCGAGGTATTGCCGCAGGACCTGCTCTGTGCGTCGATAACCCTCATACGGTGGCTCGATTCCCTGGAGTACGACCTCCGCGCTCGTGGCACGGACCAGCTGTTCGCGCACGAATGTGGCGAGGCTCTGTTTCTCGCGGTCTAGATCGAACTCGGTGTGCAGTACGCCCGGGTTTACCTTGCCGAAGTGCAGATCGGAAATGTAGCGCATAACACACACGGTCAGCGCCAAGTCAAAACGTGCGAGATCGGATTCGGACGCATTTCCGTCGCGACTTAGCGCAGTCAGGCGATCCGTCCAGCGCGAGCCGTCATAGTCGTCAGATCTCAGCCCTTTGGAGTCGGCATCCTGGAGCCATTCGATAATCGATTTGGCCGGCTTCGTCGCCACTCCGCGGGCACTCCAGGCGAAAGCATAAGACGTAGGCTCATAGAAGCTCTGTATCCGAGCCCTGTAATCGGAGAAATCCGGCCATCGCAGATCCGCGAGGCTCCCCGACGCAACCAGCCGGCACAGTTCCGAATTGCAGTTGCCGGGATCGGCTTCTGTCGAGTTCAGCCCGGCCGGGAAGGCAAAGATGACCAGCAGCAGGAGCAAGCGCGGCACTCGAACAACCTCGCTATCTGAGTGAGCACTCGCATGCCCAATGCCGGCGGACGCAACGAGGGACGAGTTCTATCACCATCGCGCGGCCGGAGTTGGACTCTTCGATGCCGGCGGATCCGTACAGTATCACGCGTTATTGCATCATGGTTCAGAGGGCGAATAATGGGATCGGCCGGGCCCTTACGGAACCCGGCCGGTCTTTTTATACGAGCCGATCACTTTGATCGCCTGTCAGCTTAGTGAGTGGTTGCCGTTTTGGCCGGAGCACCTTGCGTAACCGGAATTTCCCGCGTATTCGTGGCTACTTCGGGAATCGGAATCATCACTTCCAGCACGCCATTGTTAAAGCTGGCAGTCGCCTTTTCGGCATTGGCGCCTTCCGGCACCGGGATTGCACGATAGAAACTGCCGTAGCTGCGTTCCGTGTGGAAGTAGCCTTCTTTTTTCTCTTCCTTCTCGTATTTTCTCTCGCCTTCCACCACCAGCGTTTCGCCGGTGCAATGCACTTTGATGTCTTCAAATTTCACGCCGGGAAGCTCGGCAGTGACCATCAATTTCCCTTTTTGCTCTTTCACTTCAATGGTGGGACGCCACGCGCCACCGGGTTCACGCATCGTCTTGAACGTTCGGTCCATCTCTTCAGTGAAGTGTTTCATCCACGTGAACGGATGCGTTCCGAAAAAACCGCTACGGAAGGGTGTTTCGAAATCAAACCACCCAAACGGTTCCACGGCTTTGGGTTCCTTTTTTGTCACCGTGACTTCAGCCATGGTATTACCTCCTTTCCACTATGTCCCCGGCATTTCTCGGACCAAACTATGGCAACGCGAAAGTTGCATTGGATCAAGCATCTGGACGCTGGAGGGCGCAGAACGACTCCACAAACAGTTGGGTGGAACGACTCAATTTGGGGAACCAATTGACAAGCCGCTCACTGTTGCCGTGCACCGTCATGCCCGGCGACCAACTCCTGGAAGCGCGGGCATGAAGAACGGGTAGTCGCCTCCGAACAGAATGTGAGAGGCCGGCGCCATTCTCTTTACTAGAGCGACATGCAAGAGGTGAGATGCGCTCTAATCTAGGAAACGCCTGGCGCTGCGTGAAATGGCGCAGAACTCAATCGGGGCTGCCGAGGACCTGCCCGTCGAACTTCGCTACAAGCCGGATGGCGGTGACCTTGTATTCGGGCGTCCGGTGGAACTTTACCTTGCGTTCTTGGAACAGGGCAAGCTGTTTTTCGGAGGAACAGGTTCTCGGCGATCAAGCCAAAACGAGAGGAAATGAACAACCAACGAAGGTCAGAAATCCCTAGTTTACAAGGGTATGTGTACCATTTTGCTGCTCGGGCCCAAAGTGTTGCGGACCACCTGGATTTTGACTCGCGATCTACACACGATCCCGCTGCAGCGCCTTCATAGCATCTGCCTGTAAGAACGGAAGAGAGCCGTGGAGGACGGGACGATCCTGAAGCGCGACTGCTGGTCGCGCCGGCGGGGACGATGGACTGTCAATCCGGCCTGGGCGCAGTGTCCCGCCACCTCCCTATGACGCTTGCGACCGGCACACACAGCGCGAGCAGTGCGACCCCCGCGGGGCCAGGAGGCAGATCCAGATAGAACGATACTGCGATCCCCAGGCAGGGCAAGAGCACGCCCAGCGTCGCCGAGACGGCGAACGTGGACCGGATACTGCGACTGGCCAGCAGAGAAGCGGCCGGCGCCAGTGTCAACACCGAAAATGTCAGGAGCGCGCCGATCTCGTGCACGGCCGCCGCCGCGACCACGCCGATCAGGAGATTCAGGCTCAGCGACCACAGGGCGGCGTTCACACCCGCCACGCTTGCCGCCTCGGGATCGAATGTTACCAGCAAGAACCGCCGTCCGAACGGAATCTGGACCGCGCCGATCACCACCGCCAGGGCCACCAGCCCCGTGGCGTGGGACTTGCTTACTGTCAACAGATTTCCATATAGTAAACCGAGCGTATCGAGATCCGCGCCCGCCGTTCCCGCCAGAATGAGCACCGTCGCCGCGGTGGCAGCGGCATAGGCCCAACCCATCACCGATTCCGCGGAAATCCGGCGCGGACTGCGGATAGTTCCTAGCCCCAGGGCGGTGGCCACTGTCGCGGCGATCGAGGCGAGTTCTGGAGGCCAGGCGAAGACTTGAGCGATGGCGGCTCCGACCGTCGCGGCGCTGGCGAGCACCAGTCCCAGGAAGACCACGCGTCTGATCACCAGATAGGTCCCAACCATGCTAAGCATGGCGCCGGTGGCCATCGACGCGACCAACGCAAGACGCATGAAGGGCTGCTCAAACATCCCGCCCCCCAGGCCGATCGACCACCAGCGTGCGTTTCCCGGCGACGGTCCCGATATGTACCGGAGCGCCGTACAGTTCGCTCAAGACGGTCTCTTGAAAGACTTCGCCCACCGGTCCGTGCAAGACTCTGCGTGCGCCCAACAACATGACCGAACTTGCCAGGTTGAGCACGATGGGCAGGAGATGAGTGACGATGATGACAGTCAAGTTGAGATCCTGGTTCAATTCCTGGAGAAATCCGATCATCGCGGCTTCGCTCGCCACGTCCATGCCGGCTGTCGGCTCGTCGAGTATGAGCATCTCGGAGTCCGCAGCGATCGCCCGAGCCAGCAGGACCCGCTGCTGTTGCCCTCCCGACAGGTTACGGTACAGCTGATCGCTGAGCGTCTGTCCTCCAACCCGCGCCAGGGCGCTTCGGCACGCGTCCCGATCTTCACCTCGGATCCGCTGGAGTGCTCCCGCTCTGGCCGAGCGCGCCATCAGCACGACCTCGAGCGCGGTCACAGGAAGGATGGTGTCGATACGCTCCCGCTGCGGCATGTAGCTGATGGTAAGGTCCGCTCTCCGCTCCACCGTGCCCTCTAACGGTTTTAGCAGCCCGAGTATCGTCCGTAAGAGCGTTGTCTTGCCCGAACCGTTAGGGCCAACGACCCCCAGGATCTCTCCGCGCCGCACTTCAAACGAAAGGTCCCGGATAAGAGCCCGGCCATGGTACCCCAGGCTCAGCATCCGCCCCGTCAGAAGAGGATCGGCGGTCATGGGGTGCCGAATGGCTTTCTTAGCCTCTGCGGAGGGGCTGCTTACGCCAAACGCGGCATTCATCATCAAAAATCCCGAAGCACTGGAGCAGATCGATAACTGGCGCACAT
The DNA here is from genome assembly GCA_035934795.1 of Bryobacteraceae bacterium. Taxonomy (GTDB): domain Bacteria; phylum Acidobacteriota; class Terriglobia; order Bryobacterales; family Bryobacteraceae; genus Palsa-187. The sequence continues at coordinate 75,224 of DASYXM010000040.1, forward strand.
TGATTTCCGATAGGACTGGAACGACGCGGCACAGGGCCCTCGTGGATAGCTGATGTGCCGACCGCTATTTGGCCTGCAGACTCTCGACGTAATTGGCCAGCGTCACGATGCGATAGGTCACGGATTTGTCGTCGCCGAGTTGCTGGAAAAACGTGCCCCATACCGGCATCTCGCGCGATCCGTGCGCAGCCACTGTGGCCGTGCCGTCGATGTGATTCCGCACCTTCTCGATCGGGAACTTGCCGCCGTTCTTCTTGGCCAGTTGCGTTAGATCTGCCGGCTGCGTCTTGAGCTCCGATGCCGTGGGCCCGTCGCCTTTGCCGAGCGCGCCGTGACATGTTGCACACCACGTTTTGTACATCTCGCTCCCGGTGAGCGAAAACGTCACTGGGAGTGGCTTGTTGTCTGGCTCGGCGCCTTGGCCGAATGCAGTCAGAGTCGAAACCGCCCCAATCACCAGAATCAGGAGTGGATCCATAAGGTTGCTCCTTTTCTCATTTGATGAACCGCAGCCTTCACGGACCGCGTCCAACGAAACGTCCCTGTGCAATTCGCGGTCCATTTGTAAGACCAATGAATCGTGTTTTTTGTGGGCATTGCGAGCGGTTTCTGCGTCGTACGACGATCTTGGGCCGCTACTTTGCGTGTCGTCCCGCAGGGGTCGCCCAACCCGGCGGGTGCAAATCCGCAGTACGCCCCTCCCGCGGAGTTCGTGCCTCTCCGCCGCAGCCGCTTCCTACGGATCGGCACCTTCTGCCCGTCCACCACGCAGTAGCCGTGTTCCTTTCCCCAGCGGTGCGCGCGCCGACCTTCGTGTTGCCGGTGGCGCGCACCGGCCAGCGACTTCACTTCCTCATCCATCACCAGGTGCATCAGCTCCAGCCCGGCTGCCGCAGCAAGTTGCCCACTCCTTCTTGCAACAAGCCGACGATGTCGGCCAGCGGAAGGATCACCTGGATGTCGGGGTTTTGTTCGGTGGCGATCCGGCGGAACTGCTGCACGGCTCGTTGCTTGTCGATGTGGTATTGTCCCTTCATAGCGACTCTCTCCTTTTTCTTGGCAGAGATTCGCTGGCCGAGTTGTGCCGCGCCAAGCTCAATGCCGATTCTTTTTCGGGTTGCCTGTTTGTGTTCCGCAGCCGGCGGGCGACTTCTATAAAGGTGTTGGTCTACGATGGGCAGGGATTTCGGCTGGCGACCAAGCGTCTGTCCAAAGGACGCTTTTGCTGGTGGCCCCAGATTGCAGAAGGAACCAAGGAACCTACACGGGCACTGCGGCTGCATCAAGCTCAGGTGTTGTTCGCAGCGGGCAACCCCGACGTCGATGCCGTTCCCGAGTGGCGGCAGATCCCGTGAGGAAGTCCCGTTGCGGCAATTATTTTTGACTTACGTTCTGAAACTCTTTCTGTCACACCGCTGCCATGGGCGTGGCATGGTGCTATCGGGGCCAGAGCCTCAGTGATGAACAGATCGCGTTCCTCCGTCAATATATCGCCGGTCATCCCGAGCTGAGCCGCTGGAAGCTGTCGCGACAACTCTGCGAAGCGTGGCAGTGGAAGCAGGCCAACGGCGCGTTGCGCGACATGGTGTGCCGCGGCTTGCTGCTAACGCTCGATCGCGCCGCATGCGTTGGCCGGGATGCTGCCGAAACCACGCACGACAGAAAAAGACCAAGAACGTTTTGGAGCAGCCAGACCCTCCCTCGCCTGAAAATGATTCGGAGTCGCCTGCTGATAAACCGCCAGGCCACGGGCGCAACGGGGCTTCGTCGTACACCGGCGCGAAGAAAGTTGCGGTGCCACATCCCACGTTGCACACCGGCGATCCTTGCCCAAGCTGCGAAAAAGGCAAGGTCTATCCGCAGAAAGACCCCAAGACGCTGGTGAGAATCGTGGGCCAAGCGCCGCTGGCAGCAACCGTGTACGAGCTGGATCGCCTGCGCGAAGTATTCACCGCGCCAGAGCCGGAAGGCATCGGTCCCGAAAAATATGACGAGACCACGGCGGCGATGATCGCCCTGCTGAAGTACGGCGGCGGAATGCCATTTTTTCGTTTAGAAAGGCTCGAACATTTACTGGGCATTCCACTGTCCGCCTCGACGCAGTGGGAGATTGTGGAAGAGGCCGCGGTGGCGATAAAAGCGGCGCGCGATGAACTGATCCGGCGAGCGGCACAAGGCGAGGTACTGCATAACGACGACACCTCAATGCGTGTACTGCGTCTGGCGCGCGAGCCCTCCGACGAGCGCACCGGCGTGTTCACCTCCGGCATCGCGTCCACGAAGCAAGGGCAAAAGATCGCGCTGTACTTCACCGGGCGCCAGCACGCTGGGGAAAATCTGCGCGACGTGCTCGCACACCGCACGGCGGAACTCGCGCGCCCCATTCAGATGTGCGATGCGCTTTCGCGCAATGCGCCTAAACTCACCGACAGCGCAGAGATCCTGCTGGCCAACTGCCTGGCGCACGGGAGACGGCAGTTTGTGGAAGTTGCCGCCAACTTTCCGGAACCCTGCCGCTATGTTCTCGAGACGCTGGTATCCGGTGTTCCACTAGTAGCCAGGTGTGCGGATGGTTCAGGTCCACGGGCGCGGGTCGAACGCAAACACGCGCAGGCGTCGAGTGGGGGTGCTGGAGTGGGTGGCTCTTCCGCGTTCCCACTCCGAAACACGAGCTCCGATGTCCTCCCCCCGACGCCCCCGCGGTTCGGCGAGTCCGTATCCTCGATCCCCCCCTTTCGGGAGGCCACGGTCATCGAGCGACCGCTCGCCCCGAGCCGATACACTTCCAGCACGTGGCCGGGCAGGCCCACGCAGTTGATGCGCCGCGTTTTCTTCTGCCGAATATCTAGTGTGCTGAGTCAGAAGTTCGTTTGTGAAATCGGAGGTGAGGCGGTCCCCCTGGACCGCGGCCGACGCCCGCGTCGGCCTCTGCTTCTAGCAGGCTGCGGAAAAACCAAGTAGGGGGCGTGATTCCGTCGCCGTGGAATTCGTTTTGTGAGTAAATTCGCGTCCCGGTGAGGCCCGAAGGGGCAGCACCGGGGCCATGGCCTGAGGCTTCAGGCTGCAGCTTGCGTC
>DASYXM010000075.1:0-18256 GCA_035934795.1 Bryobacteraceae bacterium
TTGGCCACCAGGTCATCAGAGAGCGTGGTAGTAAGACGAGCAAACCCGGGACGCCATCCAGCGACTCCCCAGTCCCCTCGGGCGAACACGCGCTCAACATCATGGGCGGCCAACACGCACGGCGATAAGTCCGCGAAGCCCTGGCCGCCCGCAACGCCCGAAGTGTTTTTATTATGGGGCAGGCTCTCAGGCCGCCATCTCTTCACCGCAACCCCGGCGCGACGCCCGTAATGTCTTTTCCCGACGGCACAGCTGCGTCTTGTTTTAGCTCCCGTCTCCCGTCTTCTGACTCCTGTCTTCTCGCTCTTTACCTCCCCGTCTCTTGGACCGCGCCTTCTGGAGCGCCCGCGTCCACCCATTGCACGATGGCGTCGATTTCCGCTTGGCTGAGTGAGCCATCGTCGCCGAATAATCCGTAGTGCTTCTCGACGATGCCGGGCGGCATCTTCTTCCAGGTCACCACCGCTTTCATTTGCCGGGCCCACGGCCGCGCGTCTTCATAGGTCGCGAACGACATCGGCGCTACCCTGCCCGGACTGTGGCAAGCGACGCAATTCTTCTCCAGGATCGGTTGGATATCGCGCCGGTATGTGGGGGTACGAAAGGCGGCCAGGACCACCATGCCGGCGAACAGCAACCCAACGACGGCTGAACGCTTCATATCGATAGCCCTCGACAATCTTTTCTAACGCAACTCTCGGATGCAACTTTGCTTTATAGAAGGGAGCGGCGGTCCCTTGGCTGAACCGCCGCCGGCCAGGAGAGGCCAATCATCCTAGCCGATAGGCGCTGCATCATTCGCCCATTCCCGAGTTGCTGGCGGCTTCGAGATTGCCAGCCGCCCGATGCCATCGGTGCGCAACTTTTCGACCAACGTCTCCACGAAGCCTGTCATCCCGAGCGCTGTCGAGGGATCTGCTTCTAAAGCATTGGTAACACGTGAGAAAAGCAGATTCCTCGCTGCCGCTCGGAATGACGAGGTCATCGGTGGGGGCTGGGAGGTCCCGGGAATTGTGGAGCTTATTCCCCAGCCAGGACGCTGGACGGTGGGTGGGATGGCGCAGGCGGAAAGCCCTAGCGAAAGCCGTGGGAAGACCACTAGTTCGGCATACAAGTGCTCGGCGCTACCCTCAGGCGCATACCCGATTGTGTAACGAACGGGGCGAGATTTATTCTGTGTCTTCGGAGGAAATCACGCGTGCGCCTGAGCTTCTCTACTGCGTGGACCGTTTCCCTGCTGGCTCCGCTCGTCGCGACTCTGGTTTACGCGCAAGGACCGACGGTCGGGACCTGTCCCGTGTTTCCAGTCGATCACATCTGGAACACGCCCATCGAGACTCTGCCGGTCTCGCCGAGTTCCTCAACGTGGGTCAGCACGATCGGGCCTTCGGCGCCCTTGCACCCGGATTTCGGATCGGGACTCTATAACGGCGGGCCCATCGGGATTCCGTTCGTGACGGTTCCCGGGACACAGACGAAGTATCCGGCGACCTTCACCTATCAGAGCGAAAGCGACCCGGGCCCCTACGCGATTCCGCTCGACGCGCCCATTGAAGGCGGCAGTTCCAGTACGGGCGACCGGCACGTGATCTCCGTCGACGTCACGAATTGCATACTGTACGAAATCTACGACGCTTTTCCGCAAACAGCGAGTTGGACGGGAGGCTCCGGGGCGATCTTCAACCTGTTGGGATATGCGCTGCGTCCGGCCACCTGGACTTCGGCGGACGCGGCCGGATTGCCTATCTTTCCGGGCCTGGTGCGCTATGACGAAATCATGGCGGGGCACATCGATCACGCCATCCGGTTCACTGTGCCGCAGACCCAGAAAGCCTACGTGTGGCCGGCGCGGCACTATGCGTCGAGCCTGACGGGCACGCAATATCCTCCCATGGGCGCGCGTTTTCGGCTGAAGGCGAGTTTCAACATCTCCACGTTTTCGGCGACCAATCAGATCATCCTGCGGGCTCTGCAGAAGTACGGGATGTTCCTGGCCGACAACGGCTCCGCGTGGTTCATCTCGGGGGCGCCGGATTCACACTGGGATAACAACGACCTGCATGCGCTCACCACCATCGCCGGCTCGAACTTCGAGGCCGTGGACGATACCACGCTGACGATCAACGTGGATTCCGGGCAAGCGTTGCAAAACTCCGCCGTTTCGGTGACTGTTACGCCCCCCACCGCCAATGTTGTTGTGAACGGCTCGCAAGCATTCAACGCCGTAGTGAACAATGCGGGCACGCAGACGGTCAACTGGGACGTGAACGGCGTGGTTCCCGGCACCGCCTCCACGGGAACGATCAACAGCGCGGGAGTTTACACGGCTCCTTCGGCGGTCCCGTCACCGGCGACTGTAGCCGTGCATGCCACCAGCGCCACAATGCCTCCCGCCGTGGGCAGCGCCACGGTGACGATCACTCCGGGAGTCACGATCTCCATTTCCCCGACAGCGGCCACCGTAAAGGCCGGCCGGATCAAGCAGTTCTTCGCGACCGTCCACAACACGACGAATACCGCGGTGACGTGGAAAGTAAACGGAGTGACTCTCGGAAGCCCGGCAACCGGAACCATCACGCCAAAGGGGGTCTACACTGCGCCGAAGACCGTGCCCACGCCCGCGACGGTCACGGTGAGCGCGGTAAGCATCGCGGACCCGACCAAATCGGCGGGCGCGCTGGTTACGATTTGGAAATAACGGTCTAGCCGCTTGTCACAAGCGGGAGCGTTCGCACCGGCGTGCCGGGCCGCGACAGTGAGACAGTGAGGAGAGCGGTGGCCAATATGTCTCACGGAAATTCGTGTTCTCTTAACTATAGAGATCCTCAGCGGTAAGCCCCGCTCTGAGGAGACTCGATTATCTGAGTTGGGAGCCCGCGCAAACCTTGCCGAATCAAAACTACATGCTGGCGGACGGGTACGCGATCCTGGCCGGTTTTGGTTTGTTCTCCCTACTCACGATCCTGCCCGGATACGCCCTGGGTTGGTGGTTGGATGTGGCCCGCTTCCGGCAACGAACGCTCCCGTTCCGCCTGGCGATGAGCGTGCCGCTCGCGATCGCGCTCGGCCCGGTCCTCAGTTTTCTGCTTGGCAGCTGGCTCTCCCTGGGCGCGGTCTGGGCGATGTACGGGATCCTGTGCCTGTCCGCCCTGGCGCTGTTCGCCCGCGAACGGCGGGTGCTTTCGCAAGGACACTTGAAAGTTCTCGGCCCGTTTCTAGGCTTGATATCGATCTGGATCGCGCTCGGCATGCTTATGCTGGGGGACATTCAGACCGGCCGGCGCGTCTATTTTCCCATTATGGCCTTCGATTATGCCGTCCGTATCCCGTTCACGGCGTCCATCGGCACGTGGGGTCTCCCCGCGCAAACCCCGCTCTTCTTCCCGGGCCATGCGGTGGCGCTGCGCTATCACTACTATTGGCTGATTCTGTGTGCGCTGGTGCGCCAGGCCGGCGGTTCGCTGGTGAGCGCCCGCCAGGCTGTGATCGCCGGCACGTTGTGGAGCGGCATAGGATTGATTTGCCTGGTGCCCCTGTACCTGCGGCTCTTCAGCTCCCGCGCGGCGGCCGACATCGCGCGCCGCAGCATCCTGGGGATTGCCCTGCTGGGCGTCACCGGCCTCGATATCCTGCCGGCGCTCCTGATGATTTGGTTGAACCGAGTAGGGCTGGTGAACGGGATTTCACCGTCGGTGGAGTGGTGGAACAACCAGGTGGGCGGCTGGATGTACACGACGCTGTGGGACCCGCATTACATCGCCAGCCTGATCGCGTGTCTCACCGGATTTCTGATCCTGTGGGAGGCGCCGCGAGCGGAGGGGACGCCGCGCAAAGTCGGGGCGGGAATCGCGGCGGGGTTGGCGTTCGCGACGGCGGCCGGATCGGGAATCTACGTCGCGTTTGTGTTCGCGATCTTCCTGGCGGTCTGGACCCTGATTACGATCGCAAAGAAATGGTACGGAGAGACAGCGCTGCTCGCTGTGGCCGGCGCCGCGGCCGCGGTATCGTCGATTCCGTTCCTCGCGCGCCTGCGGTCGCCCGGCGCCGGCGGAAGTTTTGCCCAGTTCACGTTCCGGTCCTTCGATCTGGCGCAACTTCTGCTGATCTGGCTGGGGCTCGACCGGCCGTGGCAGATCGTGTTGGCGAATGTCGTGTCGCTGCCGCTCAATTATTTTCTGGAACTGGGATTCTTTCTGGCGGCCGGCCTGTTAGTGTGGCGCCGCTTCCGCGAGGAAAACAGAAGTCCCACGCGGCAGGAAGGGGCGGCGTTCGCGATGGTGGCGACCAGCGTGGTGGTTTGCACCTTCCTCAAATCCAGCGTCATAACCAATAACGATCTCGGCTGGCGGGGTTTCTTGATTGCGCAGTTCGTGCTGCTCCTGTGGGCCGCCGATCTTCTCGCCGCGCCCGCGGCCATCCCGCGTGGCGATCGGGCCGTCCTCATGGCCATGCTGTGGCTGGGAGCCGCGGGCGTGGTCTACGATCTCGCCATCGGGCGATTCTATCCGCTGCTGTCGGACGCCCAACGGGCGCCCAAGATCTCCTGGCTGGCGCAAGATGAAAAGCTCGGATGGCGCACCTATGCGAACCGCGCAGCCTACGATTGGCTACGGGCTCACACGTCCGATCGAGCCTTCATCCAAAACAATCCCAATGTGGCCGTTCAGGATACATTTTACGGAATCTACGCGGACCGGCGAACGCTGGCCGAAGATGCGACTTGCTCGGCCGCCTTTGGCGGCGATCCGCATGAGTGCCCCGCGTTGGTCGAGCGTCTCGATGGGCTGTTTGCGGGACGCGGCCAGGAAACTTTGGAGAGCCTCTGCCGCAGCCTGCCGATCGACATCGTGGTGGCCAAGGACACCGACCCGGCCTGGAGCGACCCAAGCAGCTGGATCTGGCGGCATCCCCCGCTTTTCGCGAACGATTTCGTGCGGCTGTTCGGCTGCTCGCGAGCCCGCTGACTGGCATCCTGGAAAAGGGACAACTCTCCAGGCCGGCGGTCCGCCAGCCGATCACTGTTATACTGTTGACGACTTCACGGCCAAGAGAAAACCACCGGCCAACGGAATTGGCTATGTCCGAGGTTGAATCCACGCCCGCTCCGCTCGCCCAAGCGGGATTCCTCGAGCGCCCGCTGCCCGCGCGGATCATCCTCGGATCCTTCCCCCTGATGACTCTGCCTCTGGCCGCCGCGCTGATTCTTACGCCTCAGCGCGGCTTCCTGATCGTGTACCTGTGGCTATTCGCCATCACCCATTTTGTCATCACGTTGACCGTTTATCTGCAACGGCAAAATCTGCGGCATTTCGCCGCCACCGAGCGCAACATCTTTCTGTTTTTCATCGTTCCGCTTTTGATTTTCGTGGCGTTTTACGTGATCGGCGTGTTCCGGCTGCGGTTGGCGTTTCCGGTCTTCGCCGTGCTCTTGAGCGCCGCCATCCGCTTGCTCGACTTCAACCATTTCAGCCGCCAGGCGTTCGGCGTCTACCAATTGTTCAAGGTACGCAGCGGCTTGCGCGGGGCCGCCTCACTCAAGCGAACCGAGAACGCCTACTTCGCGTGCCTGACCGCCCTCCTGTTTACGACCTTCCTGGCCGGCGGTGTTTTCCCGCTGCTTGGTCCTGGGGCGCGCCGGTTCCTGGGAGCCGCCGCGGTCCCCTCTGGCCCCCCGCTGTTGGGATCGAGCCTGCTGCGCCCGCTGGCCCTCGCCGCCGCTTTCGCCGCCCTGATTCTTTTGGCCGTCGCGGTAGCCCGTATCGTCCGCGCGTGGGCCCGCGCCGGCCGCCCCACCGGACTGCGCGCCGCCTTGACCTACCTCGCGTTCCAGACGTTCAGCGCCCTGCTGGGCATCTTCAGCTTTCCTCTCTACGCGGCGACCCTCGCGATTCACTACGTCGAGTATCACGTCCTCATGTATCCGCGTTGCTTTCACGCCACGCTCGACGACGCCAGCGGCCTGGATGGTTGGTTCGCGGATTTGCGGCGGAGGCCCATCTTCTTTTACCTGCTGCTGGTGATTCTCGCGGGCGTCGTAACGATGTGCACGCTTTTCTCGGCCTCCATCGCCTCCGGTGAGATGGCAGGCCCCTCCACGCGCTACCTGGCGCTGGTCGCTGTCTTCGACGGCCTGTTCGTCTTCCACTATTTCATCGAGATGCTCATCTGGAAATTCGGCGATCCCTTCTTCCGCCGCACCCTGGCCGGCCTCTACTTCGCCCCCCGCTCTAGTCGTCCCACGTGATCTTGCGGGCGCCGGCGCGCAAACCTTCCAGAACGCGTGCGAGAATCTGCCGATCGACGCGGCGGTCGCAACGATACGGATCGCGCGTGGAGCGATCGCGCCAGTTGGGTGTGGATGCGCGAACCGACTTTCTCAAACGATCTGTTCCAGCTGCCGCCCCACGATCTTGGTGGTCGCGTGATGGATCAGACGGCCGCGGGCGCGGGTTCGACCGGAGCGCTCTTGCCGCGATGGATCAGGTTGTCGACGCTGCACGCTCCAGCTCCGGCCGCGGCCAGATACAGGAAAATGAAGACGTAGTTCAGGGTCTCGTTGCCGCCGTTGCGGATGGGCCACACGCCCCGCGGAGCGGACGCATAGAAATACGCGACCACCGCCTGGATGGAAAAGATCAGCGCCACCGGCCGAATGAACCACCCCAGGAACAACAGGAGCGCTCCGGCGAGCAGCACAACGCCGCCTGCCAGTCCCAGGTGATCGAGCGCCATGAACGATCCCGGTCCCCTGGCTCGGGGAGGGAGGATGTGGAACACTTCCCGCAGTCCATGAAGAAAAATCAGGTACGCGACGACCACGCGCAGCAGAGCGCGTGCCTGCGGTTCCCAGGAAGCGATGGCCTGCTTCACGATTCTCCTCTCTTTGCGCTACGCATTCACCGGGGGCTATGTCCTGACCGGTTCGCCGGCGGCCACCGAGAGACCCGCTCCCGCTTTCTTATGTTTGGCGATCAGCGCGTCCAGGCTCCAGGCGCCGCCTCCGGCGGTCACCAGCCACAGGAAAAAGAAGCAATTCATGGTCGATTCTTCCCCGCCGTTGATAATCGGCAGGAATCCACGCGCCGACATCGAAAACCAGGAATGGAAGTACGCCACAGCCATTTCACCGCACAGGATGAACGCCACGGGGCGCGTAAAGAGGCCGACAATCAAAAGCACTCCGCCGATGGTTTCAATCGGCCCGGCCCATGCGTGGATCTTTGCGAAGTCGTAGTCGGGCCGGCTGCCCGCGAAACTCCATAACTTCTCCAGGCCGTGCGGGAGGAACAACAAACCGATCGCGATCCGAACGACGCTGAGCAGTTTGGGGAGCCAACCGGCCGACCCGTTGGTTGTCGACGTAGCCATTACCGTTTCCTCACGAACTGAAAAAGGGACAGACTGCTCTGTCCACTGTCATCCTCTCACATAAATTCAGAAATCTACGGGAGGGACAGAGGAGTCTGTCCCCTTTTCCGCTTAGTGCAGCACCCCGCCCGCAGGGTCGCGGATACGCTTGTTGAACTGGTCGACGTCCTCGATGGGAGCGCAGATGTCCTCGATCAGGCCGGCCCAACCCTCGATGGTCTTGGGTTTATCGATCAAACGGAATTTTTTCAGCTCGCTGATCCACGGGCGGGTGTAGACTTTCGAATCGTCGATGGTCATGGAGAGCTCCAGCGCATCGTAGTAAGTGCGCTTGTAGCGTTCCTGCAGGTGCATGTCGGTGGAGTGCGGATATCCGAAGTGATCCACCCAGGTTCTCTCGTCGAAACCGTAGGTATCCACGACGAAGGTGTCGCCGTCCCACTTGCCGGTGGCGTAGCCCCACCAGCGCGGAAGGTCCGGATCCTTGAGCGGCGCGCGGCCGTCGGTCCAGATGGTCCGCAGTTGATAGCCCCATTCGAACTGCTGCATCACGCGATCCTTGAGCTGGATGAATTCGATGGGATCGGGATAAATCAGCGCGCGGGGAATGCCTTCCGGGTTGCAGGTCTGATAGGGATCCGACCCATTGGCCGGGGGGACGGCGCGACGGCGTCCGATGTGCTCCTCCGGGTGCGCGTTGGCGTCCGGGCTGCCCAGATTGCGACCGTAGGAGGGCTTGTTGGCGTCGAACATCTTCTGGCCGAGGGGCGTGAACGGCGGAACGTCGTTGCCGAATCCGCGGTCTCCGCAATCCCGGCAGGTGCCGCCGCCGCCGTAGCCCGCCGGCGACCCGTTGCGGGACCAGACGCCGTTCAGATCGTGCTTGTCGAACGGCTTGTTATCGTTGGCCGGATTGTGGGCCAGGATGCCGCCGCGCCCGCCGCCTCCGCGCCCGGCTCCTTGAGCCAGTGCGACCGACGTAAAGACCAGCGCACCCGTCAAGACCATTCCAATTGTCAGCCAGCGAATCTTCATGTCAAACTCCCGCGATCAATGCCGGTGGCAACGCCGACAATGGGCCTCGGAAACTTCGCGCGGCCTGCCTGATTCTTCTTCGTGTTCCTCTACTTTGCGTCGGGCGGAGGCGGGGTTGGCACGTTGGTGCCGTCCGATCCCATCACCGGTTCGCCCTTTTCATTGAACAATTTCAGGATCGCGCCCACCGGGCCTCCCGCGCGGGCCGGCGCCACGGTCACGGTGACCGCAGTACCGGGGGCGAGCGCGGCTTCCGAGCGCTTCCGGCCCCAACCGCTCTGGACCAACTGGGCCGGATTGGGATAAAACTCACCGCTCCAGTGGGCGACGTTGCCCTTGTCGTCCGTCACGTCAAAGAAGAGCTGAGGATGCGGGTTGGCGTACCGGAATTCGGTAACGGTTCCCTTCAATACGACGGGTTTCGACGCGTCGTAGGAAACGCCGGTGCCATGGTGCGCGATTAAGGGCATCGAAACCATCACGAGGGCTGCAAGGGAAAGAAGGAAAAGAACAAACTTCGCTTTCATGTCGCTCCTCTGGAAATATTCGCGGAACCGGAAAAACTTTAGCATCGCCGCGCGCTTGAAGTCAAGGGATGGGAGGAAGCGTTTGGGCTCTCAAAAGCAGCCCGGCATTGGTGATTTGAACGCGTGCGGGGTGCTATGATGCGGCTGAATAGTTCACGTTCCTGGCGCGGGGCGGAGGGAGCAAACATGAGGTTCGGATGGAATCGGATGGCCGGGATCGTGGTCGCGTGCCTGCTGGCGATGCCCGTGGGGCGAGGTCAGGCCCCGGCGCCGAGTGCGACCGGGGACAAGCCCCTGCTATCCGACCAGGTTTTCAAGAACGTCCAGGTGCTCAAGGGGATTCCGGTCAACGAATTCATGGACACGATGGGGTTCTTCGCGGCGTCGCTCGGCCTGAACTGCGTGTTCTGCCACACCGATCAGAGCCTCGAAGACTGGAGCCATTTCGCTGACGACGTTCCGCGCAAGCGCATCGCCCGCGGCATGATCGCTATGGTGAACAACCTCAACAAGAACAACTTCGGCGGGCGGCGCGTGGTGACCTGTTACACCTGCCATCACGGCAATGAGCGGCCCAAAGTGATCCCCAGCCTCGCCGAACAATATGGCGTGGCGCCGGAGGATCCCAACGAGGTCGAGATCGTGGAGTCGGCGCCCAAGGGGCCGTCGGCGGATCAGATTCTCGACAAGTACATCCAGGCGATCGGCGGCGCGCAGAAGGTGGCCGCGCTCACGAGCTTCGTGGGCAAGGGAACCTTCGAAGGCTACGACACCTATCATCAGAAGGTGCCCATGGAAGTGTACGCCAAAGCGCCCGGCCAGCTCACCCAGATCATGCATACGCAGAACGGCGACAGCACCACGGTTTTCAACGGCCGGGAGGGCTGGATCGCCTCGGTCGATAAGCCGGTTCGATTACTGCCCGCCTTGCCCGGTTACGAGCAGGATGCCGCCAAGCTCGATGCGGAGCTGGCCATTCCGGTGCGGATCAAGCAAGCCCTCACGCAATGGAAGACCGGCTTCCCGGTTTCGAGCATCGACGACAAAACGGTGCAGGTGATCCAGGGAACCGGCGCCGGAGGGACGCGTTTCAAGCTCTTCTTCGATCAGGAAACTGGGTTGCTCGCGCGCGTGGTGCGTTATGAGAACACGGCCGTGGGCACGCTTCCGATCCAGGTGGATTACTCGAATTATCGGGAAGTGGCAGGAGTCAAAATCCCGTTCAACTGGACGGTGACGTGGACCAACGGGCAATCCATCAACGAGCTCACAGACGTCCAAGTGAACGTCGCGATTCAGGCGTCGAGGTTCGCGAAGCCGGCTGAAGCGGTGGTCAAGCCCGCGGCGAACAAGTAGCTTGGCGCAACTCCTTCGGCCTATCCGGTCAGCTAAACCCGCCTCTGATCCTCGTCCTGCTACGCAGTGGAAACCAGCATCTGACGTATGGTCTTCGGACCAAACGTATCGCTGAGTTTGTGGTACACCACCAGCACGCGCCGGCCCTCGGGGCGCTGATAAACGTGATGCGAACCCCGGCCCTTGCGGATGCGGAAGCCGTCGCGTTCGAGCGCGGCAATCCAGTCCCGCGCGGGGACATTCTTCAGACTCTCGATCAAGCCAGCACGCCGATGGTGAGCTTTGCGCGCCGGATAGCATCCGGTGCTTCAAGCGGGATTGGCTCGCCAGCCTCCCGCTTTACCTCTAGCCAGAGTTCGACGGCCTCTTTTATATTGGACAGAGCCTCTTCGTAGGTATGCCCCCAACTGTGGCACCCCGGTAAGGCGGGCACTTCAGCGTAGTAACGATCCTCATCCGGCTCCACGGACACCCGAAAGATGTAGGGACTGGCGGCTCTCGGTTCCGTCGGAGGGTTGCCCTGCATAGCACAAGTCTACCGCGATCTAACCGAAGAATCCGATCGAGCGTCCCGCCATGCCCGGCGCGCTGCGCCACCGCCGCACCTGGGTGTTCTCGCTTAGCCGGAGCCGTCTCCGGCTGCGGGTTATCGCCCAAGTTCCCGCCTCGAAATACCTTCGTCGCCATGATATCCAGCGCACGGGCAATCACTTACCGCGTGGAACCCGAATTGCGCTCATCCGCCTCGTAAAGGAGGCCGACTGTGAATATGATGCCTATCGTGATGATTTGGGTGGTGCTGGGAGTGGCGACCGTTGGCTTGGCTCTGTACCGGAAATTCCTCTCCGCGAACGAGGAGGATCTCATCCATCTGGGCCCCGGTAAAGAACGCCAGATTCCCGAGCAGACTGCCTTGGCTCGTAAGCTCGAAACCATCGACCGGTGGGGGAAAATGCTCACCATCGTGACCGTGGCCGTGGGCGTGGCCATCGGAATCGGTTATATGGTCCAAGCCTGGAACGATCAGACGTCGGTACCGAACACGTTCTTCCGCAGATAGCCGGTGACGTGAAAATGGGGACAGATCGCTCTGTCCACACGCGCGCCCGCCTGTGATGTCAAAAATTGACGGGAGGGGACAGAGTAGTCTGGCCCCTTTTTCAACATCCTCTTACGCCTTATATCTCGGGAACAGGCGCTCCGCGTTTTCGCTGAACACCGCGCGCAGCTCAGTGTCGTTGAACACGCGGCATTCGCGCAGCAGATGGACCTGCTCGGCGCTGACCACGAACGGGAAATCGCCTCCGAACATGATCTGCGACAGCGGTACCATCTTGCGCAGGCCTCCCACGCCCAGCGGATTCACGGCGCTCGAAGTATCGTAATAGAACTTTTGTAATTCAACCAGGGCTCCATTCGGCATGGCCGCAGTTTTGCGAGCCGGGGGCGCGCCCGCGCTCAGTTTGCCGCCGTCTTCGAGATACGTCGCCTGGGGGCTCGCGATGCGGCCGATCATGCCAGGCAGCGCGCCGCCGCCGTGCGAGAAGATCCAGCGAATGTTCGGATACTTCGCGGCGGTCCCGCTGTACAAAAGGCTGACGATGGTCCGGGCCGTATCCATCGTGTATTCGACGGTGCCGGAGCCGACGCCGGGAAGCACGCCTTCGCAGCACGCGGCGTCCTTCGGATGCGTATAGACGATGGCGTTGCGCCGGTTCAGCTCTTCGTGGATAGGAGCCAGCGCGACGTCGCCCAGGTACTTGTCTCCGTAGAGCGCCTTGCCGCCCCAGTTGGTGTACATGTAAACGCCGTCGGCCTTCAAAGTGTCCATGCCATATTCAATTTCCTTCAGGCTGCCGTCAATATCCGGAAGGGCCAGCATGGTGAACATCCCCAAACGTCCCGGATGATCTGCGACTTGCCTGGCGGCATAGTCGTTGATCTCGCGCGCGAGCCGGCGCGTGTCGGCCATGTTCCCGAACCAGATGCCGGGGCCGATGGTGGAGCACAGCGCGAGGTTGACGCCCGCCTTGTCCATATCCTCCATGCATTGAGCGATAGTCTTGTTGGGAAATTCGCGGACCTTGTTATCCTGCAGGAATTTCACGTAAGCGGGCGCCGTCAGGTGGTGATGCACGTTGACGATGCGCTGCCCAGGCGTCTGCGCCAGCGCGCCTCGGCCGCCTACCAGCACGCCCGCGCCAACAGCGGCAAGGCCACCGAGAAGCTCGCGTCGCGAGGGCAGAGCGGAAAACTCGAAATGCTTCATAAATGCAGTCTCCTTCTTAAAACGACGTGGACAGTCAACTCTACGAATTGACCTCGCGCGAAAGCTTAGCCCCTATACCTCGGAATCAAGATCTCGGCGTTGCCGCGATAAATCATGCGCAGTTCGGCATCGTTGAACACTTTGCACGTCATCAGGCCGCGCGCTGTTTCCGCAGCGGTGCGATACCAGTAATCGGTGCCGTACAGGATCTGCGAGACCGGCACGACTTGCCGGAGCGCCCGCATCGCGACCGGGTTGGACGCCTGCGCCGTGTCGTAAAACAGCTTGCGGATTTCCGCGAGCGTCCCGTTGGGGACGTTCTGGGGGACCCGGCCGTCCTGGCCCTTGGTCACGATGCCTGGGACGATTTCCGCCTCCGCGCCGCCGAGGAACCGTTCGATCACGAACGGCAGCACGCCGCCGCCGTGCGAGAAGATCCACTGGATGTCGGGATATTTCGAAGTAGTGCCGCTATAGATCAGGCTGGCGATAGTGCGCGTGGTATCGGCGCCGTAATCGACGATGGTATCGGCCACGCCGGGAACCAGATTGCCGCAGCAAGCGCCCGTGATGGGGTGAACGAACACGACCACCTTGCGGCGGTTCATTTCCTGATAAATGGGAGTGAAGGATTCGTGACCCAGCCACTTATCGCGATAGTTGGAAAACAAGCCGATGCCTTCGGCCTTCAGCTTGTCGAGCGCGTACTCGATCTCCTTTAGCGCGCCGTCGGTATCGGTCATGGGAATGGCCGCGAAGCTGCCGAAACGCCGGCCATGCTCCTCGCCGAGCTTCGCCGCGAACTCATTGCACTCCCGCATCGCCTTGCGGACCTCTTCGACCGTGCCGAACCAGAAGCCGGGCGTGGTGATGGAGTTGATCGCGACGGCGGTGCCGCTCTTGTCCATATCGTCGAGGTCCTTGGTGAGGTCCCAGGGAACTCCCGCCCGGCCGCGATCGCCGACCGGGGGTCCGGGCGTCATGTTGTGGGCCTTGGTAAAGGCAGCGTAAGAGGGCGAAACGAAGTGATGATGCACATCGATGCGGCGCGGGTTCGGGCCGGTCTGCGCCAGGGATTTAAGCCCGGGAAACAGCGCAGCGATACCCGTGACAGCGGCGGCGGCCGACACAAAATCGCGGCGGGAGGGCGAAGAAATCTTAGACGGCCTGAAAACGCTCATGGGTGGACATTATCACAATCCGTTTACCGAGTGCGAACCGCGAGAGAACACTGGTGCCGGTTTGACCGCGCGTACGACAGCTTCTCGGCGTCGCCTCTCCCTGCGCGGAAATACCTGCCCGTTAGCCAGTCCATTGAAGAAGGGCTGGCCGCTGCGAATTCCTCACGTATCGCTTGGTTGCCGGGCAACCCGCTGGCCGATGGAGGTCCTGGAGCGCTCTCCCGGCAGCGCTACGGCTTCGCAAGGTCGGAAACGTGGTGGACCACCATCTGCCAGCGGCCGTCCATCTTGACGTATACTTCGGTGAACAACCGGGGCGCGTCGTAGAGTTTGCCTTTATATTCCAAAACCGAAGTGCTGTGGCCCGTCAGGACCGCGGTGTTCCCGAACACATTGACGGCGACGCTGTCGTGCGCAAAAGACTTGAAATGCAGATTGCTCGCCAGGACATCGGCGATCACTTGAGACTTGTTCAGACGATCCCCGCGGGCTGTCCAGCTGAGCCCATCGGCAAGAATGCGTTCCATGGCGGCCCGATCCTTGGCCTCTCTCGCTTGATTGAACCGCTCGCTCGCTTTCAGCACTTCGGCCTTGGCTGCTTCGTCCGATCCGCTTCCTTTGGTCTCCTCCGCCGCCACGAAGCCGGTCAGGCTAACCAGCAACAACGGAAATGCCCATCTTCGGCTCAACGCGACCGTCATGAAGCCCTCCTCCAATGCCGCTGGTATTTTGTCGGCTGCGGCCCGCAGGTTAGGATTTTAGCACGAGCGGCTTGTGATAGGCTGATCCACAGCCGGAGACCGCATGCGAACCCGTTCGCGAGTATTGCTGATCGCCGCCGCCTTGGGCGTCGGGGGTGTCGTGTGGGCACAGCGGCCCTTCAAGCAATACCGCGCCGCCGAATACGAGAATTTCCCGCTTCCTCCCGACTGGGGCCAGAAGACCGAGTGGACCCGCGCGCGGCTAAAGTACCCGAGCGTGTACGCGCACTATTATCGCGGCGACAGCGACCTCAATTGGACCATCGATTATCCGCGCTCGGACCGGCATCTGCTGGAGGGCGTGCGCCGGCTGACGCGCATCGACACGCGATCGGTGGAGCAGGTCGTCGATCTGGACGGCACCGATGAAGTTTACAACTGGCCGATGATGTATGCGGTCGAGGTGGGACACTGGGCGCTGCCCGACGATCAGGCGGCCCAGTTGCGGGATTTTCTGCTGCGCGGCGGATTCCTGATGGTCGACGATTTTCACGGCGACGAGCCGTACCATCGGGTTTTCAGCGAATGGCAAGTGTTCGTGGACAGCATGACGAAAGTCTTCCCGGACCGCCCCATTGTGGATCTGCAGGATTCAGACCCGATCTTTCACACGATTTACGATCTGGACGACCGCTTCCAGGTCGCCGGCTGGCAGTGGACTTACAGCCACCGGACGTATGAAGCGGGCGAGACCGGAAAAACTCCGCACTGGCGGGCGATCTTCGACGACAAGGGGCGCGTGATGGTCGCGATCTGCCACAACATGGATCTGGGCGATGCATGGGAGTGGTCGGACGATGCGCGGTACCCGGAAAAGTGGGCCGCGCTCGCGTACCAAATCGCGATGAATTATTTCATCTACGATCTGACCCACTGAACCGAAAAAGGGGACAGACTACTCTGTCCCCTCTCGTAAATCCCCGACTTCGAGTGCCGGCGCGCAAGTGGACAGGGCGGCCTGTCCCCTTTTTCACAGGCAACAGTATCGTCAGTCCTTTTCTTCTTCCCACCCTTTTACTGGATGTCCCGTCACCTGGGCTAGGCTGGCCGGTTTCCGCCGCCACGGCACGCCATGGAACTTGTCGATTTCCTCGCGGTAATTCATCAACGGCCCGGGATACCCGATCAGCTGCCATCCGATCAATCCCGCGTTGCCGCCGTGCATCGGATCGCTGAACATACCCTCGATGGTGTGCTGCCGCAGAAGACGGAAGAAATGGCTGGTCTCGATGGACCGCAGCCGCTCGTCCTGTTCGGCCTTGGAAAGGTCGGCGAAGTTGCCGAGCTTCTGGACTCCTTCGCGATAGGTCTCGCGCGGGGTCGCCTTGGCCTGATACCCGTGCTCCGGAACAGACTCGACAAAAGGCGCTTTGGTATAGCGATATTTGTCTTTCCCGTAAGGCCCGGCGAGCTGCCGGTCGATAAAGATCACCACGCCGGCTTCCTTCGCTCCCGGTCCGCTATCGTCGCTGGGGAAAATGCGGTCGCAGGCCGCTTCGACGACACGCGCTTCCGCGGCCGTGAAGAATCGCAGCGGGACGTGGACGTCGCCCGATTGCGTCTGTGCGCGGATCGGCTCCCCGGCCAGCGTGTACAGCAGCACGCCTCCCAGGCTTTTTGCGGGCAAACTGATAAATTCGCGGCGTTTCATGCGAGACCTCCCGGGTGCTTGAGATATCGGTCTATCAATGCGTCGGCGGCGCGCAGCGTGATGGCGACGATGGTAAGCGTCGGATTTCCCGAGCCGTTTTGCGGAAACGCCGACGCCCCGACGACCCACAAATTCGGCACCTGCCAGTGCTGCAGCCACGGATTCACCACGCTCGTTTCGGGCGAAGCGCCCATGATCGCGCCCCCGTTCACATGCGTGCTCTGATACTGAATCGTGGTGTAGCGCTCCAGCAGGCGAGAATTGCTGCCGCCCGATCGCGCGTTCATCGCTTTGGCGATCTGCGCGTGAACCTTGGCGAGCATGGCCCCCTGCGCGCGTTCATGGTCGGTCCAATCGAGCGTCATCCGCGCCAGAGGATCGCCGTATTTATCGGTATAAGTGGGGTCCAGGTCCAGGTAATTTTGCCGGTATCCCAGATGCTCCGCCTCGCTCGCGATCGCGCCGGACCGGTCGTGCCAGTTGAGCGCCGCCTTTTTCCACTCGGAGCCCCAGTCCGACTTTGCTTCGCCCGGAGGAATAGAACCGAAGGAAGCGATGGCGCCTTCTCCCGTGCTCATCACGCGAATGTTGCCGCCGCGCAGAACTCCCGGGTAGCCGTCGACGCCCTCCTTGCCGTCGAAGTCGCTGATGCCGATTCCCAATCCGCCCGCGCCCATGAAAGCGTTCAGCGGTTTGTCGTAAAAGATGCGCGTCGCCTGATTCACCTGATGCGTCAGGTTCTTGCCCAAGGTTCCCTTCCCGGTGGCCGGATCGTAGGGGGTCCCAACTTTGGACAACCGCAGCAGGCGCGAGTTGTTCAGCGTCCACGAAGCTACGATCACGACGCTCGCGGGTTGCATGAATTCCTCGCCCGCGGCGTCCAGATAGGTCAATCCGACCGCCTTGCCATCCTTGTGGATCACCCTGCGCACGTTGCAGCCGGTACGCAGCGCAAAATCTTTCCGCTTCGCGAGCACCGGCATCAAAATATTGGTGGGCTGGGCCTTCGCGCCGATCATGCAGCCGTAGCGCGAGCAGAAACCGCAGTAGGCGCAGCCGGGGCGCGTGACACCGTCCGGGTTTGTGTAGGTTTTGCTCAACGTTGCCGTCGGAACCGGATAAGGATGATAGCCCAGCTCGCGGACGGCCTTTTCGAAAACCGTGGGCGCATACGGCAATTTGTGCGGCGGAAGAGGATATTCTTGCGATCGCGGCCCCTCGAATACGTTCCCGCCGTCAATGCGCTTCCCCTTCAAGTTTCCGGCCTTGCCGACGACGCCCAGGAACTGCTCGGCGCGCGTGTAATACGGCTCGATGTCCTCGAAGCGGAAACCCCAATCCTGCGCGGTGACGCCTTCGGGGAGGCGTCCGCCGGTCTTCTCTTTTAAGTACGTGCCCAGCGTGAAATGCTCCGGATAGAAGCGATAGCAGATGGCGCCCCAGTGTTCGGCCGCGCCGCCCACTCCGGTGCCGGGGTTGAAGGAGCCAAACTGCCGGATGGGAACCGCGCTTGCCTTCGTGGAATGCCGATGCGTCGCGGTTTCCTCCGCAAGGTTCTGCATCATGCGAAAGCGGAGCGCGTAGTCCAGCTCGTCCATGTCGGCGGCGTAATCGGCGGTTTTTCGCGGCTGGCCGCGTTCGAGCGCCACCACCGAAAGCGGCGTGCGCGCGGTTATCTCCTTCGCGAGCGTCAGGCCGACCAGACCGCCGCCGGCTATCACGACATCGACGGGCTTCAGTTGTTGCATGAAAACTGGCTCCTTTCGAGTCCCGGAGAATTAGTTTACACCCGCGACGACATTCGCGGAGCGGTCGCCGGCGAAACGCGGCCCGGTATACGCGTTACGGGCTCGTGGACCCGCTCCGAGCCTTCACGATGTTGGCTGGCGTCAGCGGCAGCTGCCGGACTCGCGCGCCGCACGCCTCGAACACCGCATTGCCGATCGCCGCGGCCGTGGGAACCGAGCCCGGTTCTCCGGCGCCCGACGACGGAGCAGAGAATTGGCCCGTGAAAATCACTTCGATCTCCTGGGGCGCGTCGTGAAACGTGGCGATGGAATAGTCGCGCCAGCTGGTGTTCGCGACCGCGCTCGCCTCGTGCTTCAGTT